>CAWGDY010000007.1:0-132374 GCA_963821395.1 Vicinamibacterales bacterium
GAGCTTGGCTGGAGCGAGTCAGGGAAGAATCTCGTTCGACCAGAAAGTGCAGAGCACTAGCAGAATCCCGTAAGTGAGCATATCACGGTCGAGAAGTGGCTCGACGCGCCGCGTCGGGCGTCAACGGCTCGACTGCGCGTCGGCGTGCTGGACGAGCGTGGCGACGTTCTTGTCGAGCAGATAGCCCTGCTGGCACGGAGGTCCCGGCCGCCGCGGCGACGCGGTCGAGATATCCGCTGTTTCGTTGGGTATGCTCTTCGATCGATGGGCGCGGACCTTCGGCGCTCGCGATCGGCACCGTCCGGACAGTGGGATAGATGATCTTGCAATGTCGACAGTAGGTCGTGGACCCGATTCGGCGTTGAAGAGAGTTCCAGCCTGTGTAGGTCGCCAGCGGTACTGCGACTTCGTCCGGCATCTTCAGCCGGCCAGCTCGTCGCCGTCGGCATCCACCTGGGGCACGAGGATGGAACGCCTCGTTCATGGGCGAATTGCACGCTGACGATGCCTTCGACGCGAAGTCGTGAGCAACGTTGAACACGCGCGTAGGCCTTGTGCGCTTTGTATGGTCTGCCGACGCCGTCGAGCGACGGAACTTCAGCGAATCGAGCTGGACCAGCGTGTTGTCGGCAATCCTGGAGACCGGCTCGCCGGCGGCGCCGCGCCTGCTTGATCCAGCGATTGATCGACAGCAGGAGCGCGCGCATCGACCAGCGGTAGTCGTTCTCGCATGTTCGACGCTGCCGATGCCGCCGTCGCGAAAGGGCGCAGGACCGTGCGGTCTGCTCGCTGAACATGTAGATGCGCGTGTTGTGGACAGTGGGGCATGGTGTTTGCCGTTGATGCTGGTGTGAATCAGCGACGCCGCACGGCCCCAGCACCGTACGACGAATCGTGGAGAAGATCCGTCGGCGTGAACCGGGCTTCACGCGCAGCAGCAGCCCGTCCTTCTCCCCCGTCTTCGGGTTCGTCTGCGCGAGGTCCGCGAACGGGAAGATGTCGGTCGGGTAGAACTTGTTCAGGAACGGATGGCCGTCGCGTGAAGCCTGCGCGAAGCGCAGGTTGAAGCTGCCGCGGCCGGCGCCGGCGCGACGTGCGCCATGACGCCGTCGAACACCTTGCGGCGCCCCTCGTCTTCGTTGAACCCATAGTACAGGTACGTCCTCAGGAAGCGCCCGCTCTGAGACACCGCCTCAATCGCGCGCTGGATCGACCCTGCCGGAATCGACAGCGGATCGGCCGACGCGTATTTCAGGTGAGAGATCACGTCGCGCACGGCCGCGGGACCCACGCCCACGACGGGCGGATTCTGCGATTTGTAAACGACTTCATAGATCTTGCCGGGCTGGAAGCCGCCGTTGAGATACACGCGCGTCAGGTCGGCACGACCTTTCCATCCGTGAGACGCGCGAACTTCCAGTCGCTCCTCGGGATGAAGCGGCGCGAGCCCTCGATCGTGTCGCGCACGCTCAAGGTGTTGGCCGGGTCGTTCGCGTCGGCCACGGGATACGCGGTGTGGTCGCGATCGGCGAGCGACGCGTCGAACGCGGTTTCGCGACGATCACCTCGCTGCGGACGATGCCCACGAGCGGCGACCCGTTGTTGGTGGCAATCGGCGGATAGACATGGACGAGGCCGTCACGCATCGGCGGATCGAATTGCCACCCCACCCACAGCAGCGTGAAGCCCTGCTTCATGAGGAAGCCGTCGCCCATGTGCGCGTCCGTCGCGGGATCCAGGCTCCGTCGGCGTGGTTGTAGAAGCCGAGCATGCCCTTGCCGCCGCGATTCGAGACCTCTGTACAGCACGGTGCCGTTGCCGCGCCCGATCTCTTTCGGCTTGATCAGATAGAAGTCCGCCGAGAACTCCACACGTCCGCGCGCGTTTCTCGGGGCCTTGTCGATGTCGGTGATGATCTTGTTGGCGTCGTTGAAAGGGTCTACTTCGAAGTAGATGCGGCCCATCAGTTTTTCATAGGGCCCGGTCGCGCCGAACGGCTTCCCATTCCACGAGGTCGGCCCGCGACCGAACCTCGATCCGCACGACCTCGGCGGCGGCCGGCGACATGGTGACCAGAACGATCAGGATGGCGCCGAGAGTTCGTGACAGCATCATGCCCTCCGGAACACCCCCGCCCGCATTGGTATGTGTAGGCTGATAAGTGTAGTCGAAAATCGGGGATTTATTACGGTGTGTGCTTCACGCAAGCCGGGCTTCCCGTGACTTTCTCGAACTGCCCGCTGCGGTGAAGCTCGACAAAAGTGACGACGAGGTCCCTGGGACACCAGCCGGAGGCCGCGTCCCCGAGCATGATGTCGTACGCGGCCTGCGTCGTCATCGACTTCCGGTACGGGCGGTTCGTCGTCAGCGCGTCGAAGACATCGACGACGCCGACAATCTGGGCGAGCAGCGGGATTTCTCCGTGGCGAAGGCCATCTGGATATCCGCGCCCATCTTCCCGTTCGTGGTGCGAACGGACGATCGGCCGCACGCGTTCGAGCGATCGCACGGTGCGGCACAGGCTGTCGCCAATCACGGGGTGCTGTCTCATCAGCATCAGTTCTTCGGCGGTCAGCGTACCAGGCTTGAGCAGCACTCCGTCGGTAATGCCGATTTTTCCCACGTCGTGCAGGACCGCCCCGCGATTCAGCGTGTCGAGATCGAAGTCGGACAATCCCAGCGCGGCGCCAAGACCGGTCGCATAGGCGGCAAGACGCTCGCAATGCCCTTCCGTGTACGGATCGCGCGCCTCGACGATCTGTCCGAGCATCGAGACGATCGCTTCGGTCGATTCCAGCTCGTCGGTCAGGCGCTTCATGCGGAGAAGCGAGCGAACTCGCGTGCGGAACTCGGGAATGTCGAGCGGCTTTTTGATGAAGTCGTCGGCGCCGGCCTCGAGTCCGTCGAGGCGGTACGTGTGCTCCGAATTGCCGGTGACCAGCACAACCGGCGTCAACCGCGTCAGGCTGCGCGCCTTCAGTTCGCGGCAGACTTCCACGCCGGACATTCCGGGCATCACCACGTCGAGCACGATCAGGTCGGGCGGCTCTTCCGACGCAACCTGCAGCGCGTCGACGCCGTTGTACGCGACGCGCACAGAGTGGCCTGCCGCGACGAGCAGGTCGCGCATGCCCTTCGCATTCGGTTCGTAATCATCCACAACGAGCACTTTCGCGCTTTGTTCCATTGAGGTGACCGCTGCCTTAGTGCAAATGACAGACCGAAATGCCGTTCTGGAGGGCGTCCTTAAACCCAACTTGGCGCGGCGTTTAGGACACGGACCCTAAAGCAGCGGCGGTTGACGTGTGAAATTGTGCGGAAGTTGAACAGTGAACGTGCAGAGTTGAAAGCGGAGATGCCGGCCCGTGGCACCCGTCAGAAGGCTTCCTGGACCGTCAAGTAAATGCCGTGGTTTCCACTTTCGCCGAACCCGACGTCGAACGCGAGATTGGTTTTCGATCGTTTGTTGAGGAGCAGTCGCAATCCCGCTCCTCCGCCTGGAGCGAAGTTGTCGAAGAGACGCTCGCCCTCCTGATGGTTGGAAATCGTCGTCGTGTTGAAGAATGCCACGACACCAAGAAGATCGTTGCGCGTCAGCGGGCCGCGATATTCGAGCTCGAGGAACGCGAGCTTCTCTCCGCGAAAGTGCCCCTCGGCATAGCCGCGTCCCGAACGGCCGTACGAATCGCCGGCGGTCGTTGGCAGATCGAAATAGGGCGCCACGCCGTCAACGACGAGGTCTGCGTACGCCCACACCGCAAGCTTGTGCCGGCGATCCGGTGAGAGCGGCGCGTAGCTGCGCAGATCGAGATTGATCTTCTCCCAGCTCGAGCTGCCGCCCAGCAGCCCGTCGATGTGCACACGATAGCCTGCGCGCGCGAGCCAGCCGCGACCAGGGTTGATGAAGCTGTCGCGGGTGTCCCACATGATCTCGACGCTCGGCCCGACCGACATCTGGGTGTCGAGCGGAAGGCCGTTCGTGGTGCTGTAAAGGTAGTACGGCGATTGCGGCCAGCTGTCTTCCGCGTCTTCGCCGGGCCTGACGTCCGTGTGGCTGTCGAAGTACAGGCCGCCACCTGCGAACAGATGCGGGCGCAGGCGGCGGTAGAGTGATTGATAGAGCCGGTAGAAATCGAATTTCGCGAGCTCGCCGGTCGGCGAGCTGGTGCTCGTGCCCAGTCCAAAGGTTTCCTGAGAGGTCCACTGAAACCGGTAGTCCCCTTCGAACAGCCAGCGGTCGTCGCCCCCGTACATCGTGGTGTGGGCGTTAATGCCCGCCTGTTTCTTGCTCGTGACCGTTGCGCTGACGACGTTCGACGAGATGCGCGTCGTCGAGGGCTCGCCGCGGAAGAACGCGACGTTCCCGGCCACACCCACAATGGCCCCGCTCGATGGCTTCGCGCCGATCACCGGCGCGATCGCGCGCATCTTCGGCCGATCGTCAGGCGCCGGCGGTGGCGGCGGGTCCTTGTGGCGCAGCCTGCGAATCAGGTCGACCACGTCCATGGTGCGGACGAGGTCGGCTTGCTGTTCAGCCGCGGGGTCGGCCGGCGCCTGGCATAAGGCTCGTTCGGGCGTCAGCGTCAGCGACGCCAACACAACCATGCCCGAACGGAGCCATCGAGAGGCTATGACACACCTACTCGACGCTGACGACCAGGGCCTGGGTGTACGTGATGTCGACCTTGTCGCCAACCTTCACGCCTTCGAGGTTTTTCGGGTTCTCCACCTTGAACGACATCTTCGCGCCATCGGCTGCCGTAATCGTGACCGACGGGACCTTCGTGTCGATCGCATTCACGGTGACCGTCGCGGTCATCTGCTGCGAGAGCGTTCCGCCCGGCTTCTCTCCAGGCGTCCGCACGAGGCCGCCCGTGGCCGCCGCCGCGCCAGGCTTCGCCGTACCGGGCTTCTGGATCGCGTAGACCACCGACTCGTAGTAGCGGAAAGTGACCTTGTCGCCGACCTTGAGCGCGTCGAAGCGCGTCACCTCGGGTCCGCAGTACATCGTGTCGGACTCACCCTTGGCATCGCGCAAGGTGACGATCCGGGACTTGTAGTCGATGGCGGTGATGGTGAAGCTTTCGCTGACGGATGCGCCCTGCGTGACCGGTTTCTGTGCACCGACGGGCACGGCGGTGGCGACGAACGCGGCAACGGCGAGGGCGAGCATCAATTGAGTACCTGCGGAGCGGATCATCATGTTTTTCCTCCCTTTGAAAATGGCAAACGGACGGCACGTCGCAAGAGGGGGGCCAGATGGAGCGGAATTCCGGCGCTCGCGTAAGTGGTTGATGGCAAATCGCTTCGCCAATCGTGTGTCGCGGAGATTACCGAGGCGGCTCCACCATAGCGGAGCCGCCTCCGGGATAATGCGCGCAGGCGCGACGCTTCGTAGGCGGTTCTACGCCATCTCGATGCTGAAGATATACCCGCTGTGCGGGCTTTCCAGCCCCTTCCATCCGGGGTGGATGCCGGCATCGCAGCTGATGAGCTTGCCGTCGTGCCACGCCAGCCCGTGCGGGTCGCACGATCCGGGCGCAAACTCGGCGGTCATCACGAGCTGGCCGGTCTTGCCGTCGTACTTGTTCAGGCCGGCTCTTCCCTCTTCGTATTTGGTGCTGTTGTTGCCGGTCACGACCCAGATATTGCCCTCGTTGTCGAACGCCACGTCGTGCAGGCGAGGCCGCTCTTCCGAGCTCGCACGGATGAGGACTTCGGGCACCCACGTCGTCGGATCGACACGCAGGATGCCGCCCAGGCGCAGGGCCGCAATCCAGAGCTTGCCGTTGTGCCACTTCACGCCATGGCAGCCGCTGCCGCTGCCGTCGATGCTGAGCGGAATCTGGCGGTGGGTAATCTGCTTCGAGTTCATGTCGACCTGGAAGATGCCGAAGGGCTCGGAGTTCGCGCCCATCCACACACAGCCGCCTCCGTACGCCATGCCGGAGGTGTTGCGCGCCTTGGTCATGACCGTCTTCACCAGCTTGCCGTTCCAATCGACCAGCCACGCCGCCTCGTCGGGGTCGGGCAACACGGGAAGGTTGTACGTCTTCGAATTCGACGCCGTGATCTTCTGCTGGCCGATCCACAAACCTCCCGGCGCGTCGGTCATGACGGCGAGCGCGTTGGGATACATGCCGGGCGACTTGAACATCCGCGTCGTCTTGACCGTCCGATTCGGGACGGACCCGCGACCCCCGCCACCACCGCCGCCGCGCGCCCCGCGGCCGCCTTCGGGCGCCCCACCCTGCTGAGCCAGCGCAGACGCCGCCGCACCGAGGTTCAACGCGAGACCGGTCGCCAGAAATTCTCTTCGTTTGATTTCCATGGAATCACCTCTCAACGGTGTTGACGATTCCGCGAAAAACGCTGAATTTGACTCGAAGCGGACGTTATACCACACAACCGGGAGGCGCTATCATGTCGGCACCCGCAAAGGAGAGGAACCACGATGCTTATCCGCTGCTCGGCTGCGATCCTCGTCGGGATGATGGTCGCGAGCGCCGCTGCCCAGGAGAAGCCGCTGCCCAGGGTCGTCCTCGTCGGCGATTCCATCCGCATGGGCTACGCCCCGATTGTGGCAAAGCTGCTCGACGGTAAGGCGATCGTCGTCAGTGCGAAGCCGAACGGCGAGGACAGCGGCAACGTCCTCAGAAACCTCGACGAATGGGTCATCAAGGAGAAGCCCGCCGTCGTTCACCTGAACGCCGGCCTCCACGATCTGAAGCTGACGGACAAGGGCTACCAGGTTCCGCTCGCCGATTACGAGAAGAACCTGAAGGCCATCCTCGATCGCATTCGCAAGGAAACGAAGGCCATCGTCGTATTCGGAACGACGACCCCGATCATCGATAAGCTGCACGCGCAGCGAAAGGCCGGGTTCGACCGCTTCGAGGCCGACGTGCAGAAGTACAACGTCGCAGCGGTTTCGGTGATGAAACAGGCTCGCGTGCCGATCGACGATCTGCACACGCTGGTCGAAACCCGCGGCAGGGAAAAGGTGATGGCGCCTGACGGTACGCACTACACGCAGGAAGGCTATGAAATCCTGGCGGCGGCGGTGACCGACAGCATCCTTCGCAGCCTGGGCCAGTAGTTATCAGTCTTCAGTTGTCAGTCATCAGTTCTCAGTCGGACACGCGGACACGTCGGCGCGACTGAAGTCGCGCACTACCGGGGCTCGGCAGGGCGCAGCTTTAGCTGCGCCAGTCATCGCTTTGGGACTTCTAATTACCCGCGAGAACCGACCAATTCACGCGCACGCTGATGGGCGTCGCGGTGATGCCCGTGACGGGCACCGTGAGCAGGAAGCGTTGTCCATCGGGCGCCACATCGTACGGAAACCCCACACCGCCGACTTGCACCGGGAGCTGCACCGGCGTCTGGATCGTCAGCGTCGTCTGCTGAACGCTGAAGTCGGGAACCGTGGTTACGGACACGCCGATGAGACGTCCCTTCAAGTCGAGGTAGTAGAGCTCCCGCCCGTCGCGGCGCCATCGCGGGGCCGAACCGCCCTCGGTGGAAATCTGCCAGCGGCCGCGACTGGGATCGGGAAACGGCTGCACGATGACCTCGTTCCTGCCCGACTCGTTCGACGTGAATGCGAGGAACCGGCCGCTGGGCGACAACGATGCTTCGTTTTCGCTGAAGTCGCCGTTGCGATACGGAAACGGTTTGCGGTTGCCGGTCAGCGGAAGCCCCCACAGATTCCAGCGCCCGTTCTGCCCCTGCCTGGCAAAGATGAGCACACTCCCGTCGCTTGACCAGTCGCGCGGCGAGTGCTGGACGCCGTTCTCACGATCGAGAATCGGCTGCTCCGCGGTCGCTCCATTCGAGGGCTTTTCGAACAGACCGGCCCCCTCACCAGCTACTCACCTGGATCGGTGCGATGCGAATCAAACACCACCCTGCTGCCGTCTGGCGACCACACAGGGCTGTGGTCGACTGCGGGGTTGGTCGTCAGCCTCGTCTTGACGTGGCGATCGAGGTCGTAGAGAAAGATGTCGGGAGGAATCCCTTCTATGAACGCGATCTGCTTGCCGCTCGGCGACAACTTCATGCCGGGGGCCATGGGAAACTCGGCATCTGCGGCTTTGACTGTCTTGCCGCTGCGATCCATCCACAGAAACTGTCGAGTGGGTGCGCCGGTGCCCGGCTCGCGGTAGATGAGCGTACCGGTGTCGGACACCGAAAACGCACCAACCTCCTGGGCGACCTTGGCCACCCGCACGCCGAGCGCCACGGCCTCGCCGGTGAACTGCCGACCTTCTGGATCGAAGGGTTGTGCCACGAGCGTATCGCCACGGAGAAACAGCAGACGCCCCTGGCTGTACGCCGCGTTCGATTCGGCGGTCATCAGCCGTGTGCGTGATGGCGAATCGAGCGAGCCGATGAAGATCGCGCGATTCTCCGGTTTCGCGTTGCTCCAGGCGAGATACAGGAAGTGCCTTCCATCGGGAAGGAACACGGGGTTGTCGTGAAAGATCTCCTCGAGCGACGTGTCGCGTTCGCTGACCACACTCACCTCGCCGCCGGACGCCGAGATTCTGCGCAGGCCGTGATCGTTGCTGGCGAAGATGATGACGTTGTCGCGATTCCACGTCGCCCCGCCAATCTGGCCGCCAAGCGCGGTGAGCGTTTGCGGCGGCCCGCCCGTGACGTCGACCTTCTTCAGATTTCCATCCGCGGCAAAGACGAGATATCGGCTGTCGGGAGACCAGGCCGGCGACATGGACTGCGGCACGGTATTCTCGGTACCGGCCAGCAGCCGCGCGGTGGGGGCATCGAGCTCGCGAACCCAGATGCCGTCGCGGCCGCTCGGCGTCGCCGCCGCGAACGCGACGCGGCGTCCGTCTGGCGATATCGCGATGTCGCTGAGGAAGCGCATCTGCGTGACGGGTATCTCGAAGCGCACTTCAGGAGGCGGCGCAGGCAAGGGACGACGTGCAGTACGCCGCACCACCCGCGACCGCCGCAGCGCCAACGACAGCGGCGAGCCCACGCCGCGCGTTCCCACCACGGCCGTGAGCCCGTCGGTGCGGCGCGCGCGATTTCCGGACGCGCCGTCAGGGCATCGTCGATTTCCAGACGAGCCGCGTCGATGCCTGAAAGGCGCTGGCGCGGGTCCTTCGCCAGACAGCGGCGCAACAGACGATGGACCGCCGGCGGAACGGACGCGGGAATGGCGCCGAGGTCGACATCCCGTTCGAGCACACGTGCGAGGACATCGGTCACGTCGTCTCCGGCGAAGGCGCGCCGGCCGGTCAGCATCTCGTAAAGCACGCAACCGAAGGCCCACACGTCCGAGCGCTTGTCCACGGCCTTGCCGCGCGCCTGCTCCGGACTCATGTACGAGGCGGTACCCAGGATGATGCCGGCACCGGTGAGAAGCGCCGGCGACGTGATGGTCGGCGACATCGAGAGAGCGGAAGGATGACCGGGCGCACCCGGGGCCGACCCCGTGGATCCGGCTGTGTCCATCGCCTTTGCCAGGCCGAAGTCCAGCACCTTCACCGTGCCGTCAGGTCGAACTTTGATGTTGGCCGGCTTCAGATCCCGATGAACGATGCCGAGCTCGTGCGCCGCTTCGAGCGCTTCGGCGATCTGCCTGGCGATGGCCAGCGCCTCGTTCACCGGAATCGGGCCCTGCGCGATGCGCTCCGCAAGCGTTGAGCCTTCGACCAGCTCCATCACGAGCGCGCGGACGCCGTCCGCTTTCTCCAGCCCGTAAATCTGCGCGATGTTGGAATGGTTCAGGGCGGCAAGCGTCTTCGCCTCACGCTCGAAGCGCGCCAGCCGTTCGGGGTCACGGGCGAACGTGTCGGGCAGAACCTTGATGGCGACCTGACGCCCGAGGTTGGGATCGAGCGCGCGATAGACCTCACCCATCCCGCCCTTGCCGATTTGAGTGGAGATCTCGTACGGGCCCAGCCGAGTGCCGGAAATCAGAGCCACGGGGGCGGCGCAATTATAGTGGAACGCCTTGCCTCGCGAACCGAATCAGGGCCATAGTGTCCGGACATGCAGGATTTGCCCCGCGGCACGATCATCGACGATGTCCGGTGCCGGCAGGACGAGTCCCAGCACTACGCGCTCTACCTCCCTTCGTACTTCACGCCTTCGCGCCAGTGGCCGGTCATTTTTGCCTTCGACGGCGGGGGCGGCGGCCGCGAGGGCGTCGAGCGCTATCGCGATGCCGCCGAGAAGTACGGCTACGTCGTGGCCGGCTCGAACAACTCGCGGAACGGGCCGTGGAACGTGGGGCTCGACGCGGCGGCGGCGATGAGCGCCGACGTCAAGCAGCGCTTCCCCATCGATCTCAAACGGATGTACACGGCCGGCATGTCGGGCGGCGGGCGCGTGGCGATCATGGTCGCGCAGAACTCACCCGAGATCGCCGGGGTCTTTGCCTCGAGCGCGGGGTACTCGACGGCCTTCCACAGATCCGAGCGCTTTCCCATCTTCGGCAGCGCCGGCACCGAAGACTTCAACTACCGCGAGATGCGCACGCTCGACCGGCTGATGACGAGCCCGCATCGTGTCGAGATTTTCGAAGGCGGCCACACGTGGCTGCCCGTCGAAGTGGCGACCAGTGGTGTCGAGTGGATGGAAATTCAGGCTATCAAGCGCGGCCTCCGCTCGCACGACGACACGTTCGTTGCCGGCCTCTTCTCGAAACGAATGGCGCATGCCGACGCGCAGCCTGACGGCGTGTTGAAACTGCGGGAATTGAAGCGGGTTGCGGCCGATTTCGAGGGTCTCCGCGACGTCGCTCCCGTTGTCGCGTCGGCCGCCGCGCTCGAAGCGCGCCACGACGTCGCGGCCGCAATGAGCGCGGAAGATGCCGAAGATGCGCGTGAGCTACGGGTGCAGAACGAAGTCGACTCGCTGGTGCGGCAGTTGAACTGGCCGGAAGCGGCTGACGCGGCGCTCGCGAGCCTGCAGCCGATCGTGACGTCGCTCCTGGACGTCGCGCGCCAGGACGCGGACTCGCCCGATCGCCGTATCGCGCGGCGCGTGCTGGCGGGCTTGCGCGCGTCGAGGCGCAGCGTCGCGAATCGGAAGTATCAGGAGTGGATGCAGGGCGTCGAGCTACCCGTTCCGCCGCAACTTAAGTAGACCATCCAGACGATGGACGATCGGCGAGAGGAGCGTCTCATGGTGAAACGAACCCGCCGTGAATTTCTCGTGCAGGCATCCGTCCTGGCAGCATCGGGCACGGTGTACGTCGTGCCGACCTTCAGGTCGGCCTTTCTCGGAAGCGCGTGGGCCCAGGCTCGCTTCGTCACGGCCGACACCGCATTCGGCAGGATTCGCGGAATCGACAACGAAGGGATCAAAACCTTCAAGGGCATCCCGTATGGCGCGAGCACCGCGGGAAAAAATCGTTTCATGCCGCCCGTCAACCCAGCCAGGTGGACCGGCGTGCGCGATGCGCTGGAGTACGGACCGAGCGCCCCGCAGCGCGAGCCGGGCGCACCCGTCGTCACATCCGATCTCGCGGTCGCCGGAGCGGGTCTCACGGCAGAGAGCGAAGACTGCCTGGTGCTGAATGTCTGGACACCGGCGGTGAACGACGGGCGGAAGAGACCCGTGATGCTGTGGTGCCACGGCGGCGGCTTTTCCAGCGGATCGGGATCGTCACCCATCACCGACGGAACGAACCTCGCGCGGCGTGGCGACGTGGTCATCGTCACCATTAATCACCGGATCAACGTGCTCGGGTTCACCTATCTTGCCGAGCTCGGCGGCGCCGATTTCGCGCAGTCGGGAGACGTGGGGATGCTCGACATCGTGCACGCCCTCAAGTGGGTGCGCGACAACATCGCCCAGTTCGGCGGCGACCCGAACATGGTCACCATCTTCGGGCAGTCGGGCGGCGGGCGCAAAGTGAACACGCTGCTCACGATGCCGTCGGCCAAGGGACTCTTCCACCGGGCCATCATCGAGAGCGGTCCGTCCATTCGGCTCGTCGAAATCGCCGACGCCACGCGTGTCGCCGACGCGCTGATGGCAAAGCTCGGGCTGAACAAGTCGCGGGTGCGCGATCTGCAGACTCTCCCGGTGGACAAGATCATGAGCGCCTATTTCGCGGTCGTGCGCACCATGAAAGTCGATCAGATGACGATGGGCTTCTCTCCAACGGTGGACGGCAAGGCACTCCCGTCGCATCCGTTCCATCCCACGGCGTCCGCGGTGTCGGCGAACGTGCCCGTCATGATCGGCTCGACCCGCACGGAGTTGACATCGAGAGGCGATGCGGCGTTGTTTTCTCAGACTGACGAGGGCATGCGCGGGCGCATTCGGACACTTCTCGGCGCCGGCGCCGATCGCGTGATCGATGTCTATCGCAGAGCGAATCCCGGTGCGTCAGCGTCCGACATCTACTTTCTCATCGCGAGCGATCACGCATACGGGGCCCCGATCATGAAAATCGCCGAACGGCGCGCGGCGCTCGGCGCCGCGCCCGTGTACCTGTATTACTTCTGCTGGGAATCGCCGATCGAGGGCGGCCGGCTGAAGTCGCCACACACGATCGAAATCCCGTTTGCGTGGGACACAGTCAAGGTCGCCCGGTTGACGGCCACCAGTCCAGACGCACCGGCGCTCGCCGACAAAGTGAGTGACGCGTGGATTGCCTTCGCGCGGAACGGGGATCCCAATACGCCGAAGCTGCCCCGCTGGCCGGCGTTCGACGCGGCGAACCGTCCGACGATGGTGTTCAACAATCAGAGCACGGTCGTGAACGATCCGATTCGGGAACAGCGGCTGGCGATGTTCAGTGCGATGAACCTGACGTAGCGTTCATCTGCCGCGCGATGAACGCCTTGACCATGTCGCGCGCGCGGTCTGTCTGCGGCCCTGGCTGGGCCACCCATTCGTGCGGGCTGCCCTCGAAGAGCTGGTAGTCGCACTGGCCGCCTGCGGCCTTGTAGGTCTTCGCGAATTTCTCTTGAATGGCCGGGAGCATGTTGTCGTCGAGCGCTCCCTGCATGATGAGCATCGGCACGAGCGTCACCTTCTCGTGGCGCTCGAGAATTTCTTGCGGATTGCTCTCGTGGATCGTTTCCCACGGTTTGAAGAACGTCGTGTGGTTGGCGATCATCGGGTCGCGCTTCAGTCTTTCTGCATTCTGGAACCGCGCAAACGGATCGCTGATCGGCGAACGCATCGCGACGTACGCCACCCTCGCGTCAACCTTGGGCGCCTCTGGCAGCGGAATCGAGTTGTAGCGTGCGTCGCCCGGGCGCATCGCCAGAAGCTCGGCCACGTGGCCCCCGCTCGAGCTGCCGTAGATGCCGATCTTCGAAGGATCGCCGTTCCAGGAGGCCGCCTTCGATTTGAGCCAGCGCACGGCGTAGTTGGCGTCCTGCACGCACGCCGGATACGGCGCCTCGGGCGCCAGCGTCATGTCGATCGCCACGACGAGGACGCCGCTCGCGGCCAACGCCCGATCCATTGGCTCTTCCGCGCGGCGATCTTTGGCGTTCCAGGCGCCGCCATGGAGATCGAGGACAGTCGGGAACGGCCCTGCACCATTTGGCCGATAGATTCGGGCCATCAGCATCCGTCCAGCCTGATTGCGGCGAAGCTCGACTTCGCTGACCGCGATCTCCAGCCTGGCTGCGGGATCGTAGGTGACGGCACCGGGTGCGGCATCCGCCGGGGCGGCGGAACCAAAGCCTCGCACGGCTGCGCCAACGGCCGACATCTGGATCAGGAAGTCGCGGCGGTCGAGAAGATGCTTCTGCATGCGCACACTATGGGGCATCGCCCGCCGAAACTCAATGCTTCTTCAAGAGCGCGGAAGACGATTCGTAATTTGCTCACCACTACGCCCTTCGGCCCCATACCTGTGCAACCGTGTACATGGTGAATGATGTGTGGGGCTTGCGCAAATGGTCGCGGCATTCTTCGATCACGTCAGAGAACTCGTGTTCGCCCAAATACCCACGCGCGACGATCGTGCCGCGCAAGGATTCAACGGTTGACGGAAGGTAGTCGGCCATGGGGTCCCCCGAGCGGACGCCGATGACGAACGGCCGATACTGCACGTCTTCCAGACCCGTTTGCCGAACGATAGCGTAGAGCCGCTTCCCCAATTGCAGATCTGCGCCCACGCCGCTGAATGCACCGAGAAGCGCTGCCTTCAATCGGTCCCAGGCGGGATGCGGCGGATGACAGTTGAGACTCGAGCCATCCGGTTCCTGCAGAGCGACGATGCCACCTGGACGCACCAGGCGGATTGCCTCCTTCAGTAGACGCTCGTGCTCGCCGGCGGTGCTCGCAACGAATCGCATGTGGACGAGGTCGAAGCTGCCGGCCGGCAGGTCCGACCCATAGGCGTCGCCCTGGCGGAATTCCACATTATTCGGTGCGCCAGCGCGCGCGATCTCGAGAAACTGCTCATCCATGTCGAGACCGACCACGCGTCCGCTGGCGCCCACTCTGATGCTCAACAGATCGGTGATGCCCCGGGGGCCGCACCCGAGGTCGAGGCACGACCAGCCCTCGCTCACGCCGATGCGGTTCAACATCACCTCGGTGTCGGGCGCCATTGCGGCACCTTGCAGGTACAACCGCTCAATTTCACCGGGGCGGCGTTCGATCGGGTAGTGGCCCGATGGGCGCGTACTCATCTCGCGTCGCGCCACGTATCGTTATTGGCGCGCCGGCTCTCCATCGCGTAATTGACGAGCGCAGCCGTTCGATAGATGCCGTGAACGAATTTCCCGTAAGGCAGTGTTACGAAGAGTGCGAGCACCGCGCCGAGGTGCACGACGAGAAGCGCGCTCATGATCGCACGGTCTCGAAGCGCCAGCAGGAGGAATCCGGTCAGGCTGGTGAGGAGCAGCAGCGCGACGAACGACTCGTCCATGCCGCGCTGGCCTGGATCGCCGAGCGCGGGGTCTCGGCGTCCTCGCAGAATCAGGAGCCCGGCCGGCCCGATGAGTAATCCTGCGCCGCCCGCCATCCCGAGAAGCACGGGAAGGCTGCCGGACGGGTACGGCGCCAGCCATCCGAACACCGTGTGGTACACAGCCGCCACCGACGTGGACGCAAAGCACAGCAGGAACCCGTAGAACGTGCAGTGGTGGAACCAGCGCCGTAACGGTGCGCGCTGTTCCTCAGCCGACGTGCAATCAACGCCGCCACCCTGCAGGTGCCGAAGCGTCAGCACATCGCGGAGCGCGCGGCCGACGTCGGCCGGGCGCAGCTCTTGCGCAGTGGCGCCCCGCACATCCCGCCAGAACCGGACGCCTCCGATTCCAATCGCCGCAACGACGAACAGAAAAACAGCGCCGAAGAGACCGACCATGAAGCCATGCGGAAGGACGGCGTAGAAGTCGCCGGGCCCGACGGGTCGAGGGAACACGCCCTCGTTCACCATCACGGCAGCGGCGAACATGACCGCCATCAATCCAGCGGCGAGAGTGAGACCGGTCAGCAGGCTGTGTCGCCTGAAGGCACTCGCCAGGAAAGACGGCCAGCAATACGCCTCGTACGAATGTCCGCGAATCTCCGCCAGCGTCCTCGGCACGTTGATGCCGAACTCGTGCGGCGGCGCGTACTGGCAGGCGTAAAGACACTCGCCGCAGTTGTGGCACAGGTTCGCCAGATACGCCAGATCTGCTTCCGCAAACGTCACGCGGCTTTCCATCGCAGGAAACACCGGGCAGAACTGCTCGCAGTACCGGCACGCATTGCAGACGGTCATCACATGTTCGCCGTGTGCGATCGGGTCAGCGTGCGGCATGCCGCGCAGCCTCCTCGCCGGCGATGCGGCCGAACACGGTGCCGATGGTCATACCGACGCCGGCGACGTACCCCTTCCGAAGGATGTTCCCCGCCATGATTTCCCCGGCCGCACAAATGTTGTGCGCGGGTTCTCCTCCACTCATCAGCACCTGCGCGCGCTCGTTCACCTTCAGACCAAGATAGGTAAAGGTGATCCCAGGGCGGAGCGGGTACCCCCAGTACGGAGGCTGATCGATGCGCTGCGCCCAGTGCGTCTTCTCAGGGTTGGCGCCGACGGTCCTGCAGTCGTCGAGGACGGCGTGGTTGAACGATCCTGGCCGTACAGCCCGATTGAACGCGTCAACCGTCGCCTCGAGCTTCTCGGGCGGCAGGTTCAGCTGCGTCGCCAGCTCTCTGATGGACGTCGCCGCCCTGGGCGGAAACACCGACGGCATGAACTGGCCGGCCGCCTTGGCATCGACGATCGAAAACGCAATCTGATCCGGCTGCCGGGCCACGAGCGTTCCCCAGATGGCGTAGCGTTTCGGCCAGAAATCCTCGCCCTCGTCCGAGAATCGTTCGGCATGTTTGTTGACGACGATGCCGAGCGAGAGGCAGTCGAGCCGCGTGACGATGCCGCCGTCGAACTTCGGCGCACGGGCATCGACGGCGACCGCGTGACACTCCCGCGCGTCGCCGACCGACTGCGCGCCGGCGTCGAGCATCAGCCTGAGAAGCCTGCCCTTGTTGTACGGCGTTCCGCGGATGATGAAGTTGGCCGCCGCGTCGCCCCAGATCTCGCGCAGCCAGTCGAGATTCGACTCGAACCCACCCGTCGCCATCACAGCGGCCCTCGCGCTGATCGTTCGATCGCGGCCGCCGGTCTGCACAGTGGCGGCGCGGAACTGTCCATCGACCAGCTCGAGGCCAATGACCTCGGCGTCGTACACGATCCGAATCCCGAGACGTTCCGCGGCGGCGTAATAGCTGTTCAAGAGTGCCTTGCCGCCGCCCAGAAAGAAGGCGTTGGTGCGAGCCAGATGCAGCGTGCCGCGCAGGGACGATTGAAAACGGACACCGAATCGCCGCATCCATTCGGGACAGCCTGCCGATCCGCGAACGACGAGACGCGCGAGCGCTTCGTCGGTCTCACCCCCGCTGACCCGAAGCAGGTCTGAGACAAACTCGTCTTCAGAGTACGAGTCGGTCAGCAGGTGGCTGGGCCCGGTGTGCATGCACCGGAGGTTGCGCGTGTGACGGCTGTTTCCTCCGCGGAAATGGCGGGGCGCGCTCTCGACGACAATGACGCGGGCGCCGGCTTCGCGTGCGGTCAGCGCGGCGCAGAGGCCGGCGTTGCCGCCGCCGAGTACCGCAACGTCGTAGATGTCCTGCACGGAAGCCAATTGTAGGCCGGGTCTGTTCTCCAGACCCGGCAATCCTGGCGGGTCTTCAAGGCAAGACCCGCCCTACGTCTCCCCGCGCGGCGGCATCCATCGTGCGAGCATGCGAGGCGCCGCAAGCACCGCGACGGCGACAACCAGGAGGGCGGCGCTGATCGGCCGCGTGACGAAGACCGAGAGATCGCCTTCGCTGATCGCCACGGCCCGGCGGAACTGCTGCTCGGCCATCGGTCCGAGAATCAGACCGATCACCGCCGGCGCCATCGGCACGTCGTGCGCGCGCATCACACAACCAAAGAGTCCAATTACGTACAACACGCCCAGATCGAGTACCGATCGGTTGAGGCTGTACGCGCCGAGCGACGCCAGCACGAGGATAGTCGCGAAGAGCAGCCGCCTGGGCACCAGCATGACGCGCGCCCACACACCGGCGAGCGGCAGGTTCAGGACGAGCAGCATCACGTTGCCGATGAACAGGCTGGCAATCAGCGTCCAGACGAGGTCGGGCCGCGAGGCGAACAGCAGCGGCCCCGGCTGAAGGCCGTACTGTTGAAACGCCGCGAGCATAATCGCCGCCGTCGCAGACGAGGGAAGACCGAGCGTGAGCAGCGGAACCAGCACGCCGGCGGCCGCCGCGTTGTTGGCGGCCTCGGGGCCGGCCACGCCTTCGATGGCGCCGTGCCCGAATCGTTCGGGCTCGCGACTCAGCCGCTTCTCGACCATATAAGAAAGGAATGTCGGGATCACCGAGCCGCCGCACGGCAGCACGCCCAATGGGAAGCCGATCGCCGTTCCGCGCAGCCATGGCTTCCACGATCGCTTCCAGTCCTCGTCGCTCATGCCTGTGAAGTCGTGCAGCGTGACGACCTCCATCTCATCGCGGCCATGACGCCAGGCCTGAAACAGGGTCTCCCCCACCGCAAACAGTCCGATGACGAAGATGACGACGTCGATGCCATCGAGCAGTTGCGAGATCCCGAACGAGAACCGCGCCTCGCCGGTCAGCTGGTCGATGCCGACCAATCCCAGCGCCAGGCCCAGAAAGAGGCTGAAGAGCCCTCGGGCGATCGACGAGCCGAGCAGCACCGATACGGTGGTGAAGGCGACAACCGCCAGCGCGAAATACTCCGCTGGACCGAAGCGCAGCGCAAACGACGCCAGCGGCGGTGCGAAGAACGCCAGCGCGAGCGTGGCGAGCGTGCCTGCCACGAACGATCCGATGGCCGCGGTCGTCAGCGCCGCCGCCCCGCGGCCCTGGCGCGCCATCATGTGGCCGTCGATGGCGGTGACGATCGATGCCGTCTCGCCCGGAGTATTCAGCAGGATGCTGGTCGTAGACCCGCCGTACATCGCGCCGTAGTAGATGCCGGCGAACATGATGAACGCGCTCGTGGGTTCGAGCGTGAATGTCGCCGGCAGCAGCAGCGCGACCGTCAGCGCCGGGCCAATGCCCGGAAGCACGCCGACGGCAGTGCCAAGCGTGACGCCGGCCAACGCCCACGCGAGGTGTGGCAGCGTGAGCGCGCTGGCAAATCCCTGGCTGAGCGCGTGCAGTGTGTCCATGGAGCGCTGGCGCTCAGAACCAACGCGCGAAGACGCCTGCGGGCAGCGTCACGTTGAGCACGCGGACAAACAGAAGATACGCGCTGGTCGAGACTGCGAGCGCGAACAGCGCATCGCGTCCAGGATGCTGGCGGTCGAACGCCCGCGCCGTCAGCCAGAAGAGCGCTGCCGACGCCAGCACGAATCCGGCCTGTTCCATCAGCACCAGGTCGAGAGCCATTCCCACAGCAATTAGTGCGGCCGGTCCCCGTCGCCCAGGGTCCATGGTCCAGCGTTCCTGGTCGCTGGTCTTCGGCAGTGCTGCGCGCGCTCGAACCGTCTCCAGCACCGCTGCCCCCACACAAAACAGGAGACCAGCGAGCACCAGCACGGGATAGACACCGGCGGTGCGTGGTGTCGTTTCACCCGATCCCAACCCAAGCTTGGTGAGAATGGCGTGCACGCGCTGGTCTTCAGATTGAGCGAACCGGGTAAACTCGCCGCCGGCCAGATACCGATCGATCCAGCGATAGCGATCGAGCTCCTGACGCCATTCGGCCGACCGCACCATGGTCTCGACGGCCCTCTCGAGACGCTGTCGATCGACAGAACTGATACCGGGCGGCGCAACGAGCGAGCGCCAGTTCTCGAGCTCGACGTTGACACTCTGCTCGCGCAGCGTCGGGATCGGAACGCCACGCAACCGCTCGCCGCTCGAGATGCCGAGGGCACGCACGGTGCCCGCGGCAATCTGCGGAGCGAACTCTGCCAGGCCGTTGATACCGGCCGACACCTGTCCGCCGAGAATGGCCGACATCGATTCGCCGCCACCAGAGAACGCGATGTAGTTCACGCGCCGCGGCGACACGCCGACGGCATCAGCCAGGAGTCCGGCCAGCATCTGATCGGTCCCACCCGCCGATCCGCCTCCCCATGAAATCGACTCGGGCCGTTCCCTGAAAGCCCGGATGAGATCGTCGAGCGATCGGAACGGCGACGCCGCGGGCACGACGATGACTTCGTATTCGCCTGTCAGCCGCGCAATCGGCGTGACCTCGGCCAGCGTCACCGGCGATGCGTGCGTCACGATGGCGCCGAGCATGATCAGACCGGAGACCATGACGACGTCGCCGTTGCCACGCTCGGCGCCGATGAACCGGGCGAGGCCGATCGTGCCGGCCGCGCCGGGAATATTTTCAACAGAAGACGTGTGAACGATGCCCGCGCGCTGCAGTACCTGCTGCATGACGCGGGCGGTCTGATCCCATCCGCCGCCCGGAGCTGCGGGCGCGATGATCCGGAGGTGCTGGTAGGCGGGCTGTGCCGCAGCGGGCGCCGCAACAGCAGTGACCATCAGCACGAGACTCGAGAGCGCGAACCTCACATGCCGGCCATATGATCGTCGGGCGCTCATTGTGCCACTTCTGTTGACTCCGCGACCATCCTCCCTTACTGTTTTCCAAAATCAGCTGACATTCGAAAGATAGAGGTGGCGCCGTGGCGCGATCGAAGCAACCCAAACCGGCATCCATCGCGCGGCGGCGGTTTCTGCAAAGCGGTGCGATGGTGGGCGCGGCCACACTCATGGCCCCGGCTAATGTCGTCAGTGCTCAGCAAGCGACCCCACCCGAGACCGGGCGCCCGCCAGCCACGCCCGTCATGACCGCGGCCGCCGAAGCGACACCGCCGCTGGAAGACGACGGGCTCACGACAGACAGCGCCGGGTCCGACTTCATGGTGGACGTCATCAAGTCGCTCGGGTTCGAGTACATCTGCGCTAATCCCGGCTCGAGTTTTCGCGGTCTCCACGAATCGGTCATCAACTACGGCGGCAATCAGAAGCCCGAGCTCATCACCTGCTGCCACGAAGAGTCGTCTGTCGCGATGGGCCACGGCTACTTCAAGATCGACGGCAAGCCGCTGGCCGTCATGGCGCACGGCACCGTGGGTCTGCAGCACGCGGCGATGGCGATCTACAACGCGTGGTGCGATCGCGTGCCCGTGTACATCATCCTGGGCAACTACGGCGATGCCGCGACCCGTCGCGGCGCCGAGTGGTACCACGGCGCGCAGGATGTCGCGGCGATGGTTCGCGACTACACGAAGTGGGACGACACGCCATGGTCGCTCGGCCACTTCGCCGAATCGGCGGTGCGCGCATACCGGATCGGCATGACGCCGCCGATGGCGCCGGTGGTGATCGTCGCCGACGGCCCGCTTCAAGAGGACGGTATCAAGGATCGCGGCCAGCTCTCGATTCCGAAACTCACGATGCCGACGGCTCCTCAAGGTGACGCGGCCGCCGTGGCGGAGCTGGCGCGGCTGCTGGTCGCCGCCGAAAACCCGGTGCTGGTCGCCGACCGGCTCGCACGGACTCCCGCCGCGATGCCGCTGCTGGTCGAGCTTGCCGAGACCCTGCAGGCTGCCGTCATCGACAAGGGCGGGCGGATGAACTTCCCCTCGCTCCATCCTCTCAATCAATCGGAACGGGCGAACGCCGTCATCGCCGCAGCGGACATCGTCGTTGGCTTCGAGGTGACAGACTTCTGGGGCACCGTCAACGCGATACGAGATCAGCAGCATCGCACCCAGCGGCCGCTGACCAAGCCGGGCGCCAAGCTCGTCACCATCACAACCGGCGAGCTGTATGTCCGGTCGAACTATCAGGACTTCCGTCGCATGGCGGAGGTTGACCTCGCCATCGCCGCCGACGGAGAGGCAACACTCCCGGCGCTCACCGAAGCGGTGAAGCGGCTCGTCACCGGCGACCGCCGCCGTGTCTTCGAAGAGCGTGGGGGGCGGTTGGCGGAGGCCAGACGCGCCGCGCTCGAACGCGCGCGGCTCGCGGCCTCGTACGCCTGGGACGCGAGCCCGGTGAGCACTGCTCGCCTGTGTGCGGAACTCTGGGCGCAGATCAAGCACGAGGACTGGTCGCTGGTGTCGAGCTACTACAGCGATGGTGGCGGCTGGCCCAGGCGGCTGTGGGATTTCAATAAGCCCTATCACTGGCTGGGCGATGCCGGCGGCGGCGGAATCGGATACGGCGCGCCTGCGTCGGTCGGTGCTGCGCTCGCCAACAAGCGGCACGGGCGGTTGTCGGTGGCCATTCAGACCGACGGCGATCTCATGTACGCGCCCGGCGTGCTGTGGACCGCCGCGCACCACAAGATTCCGCTCTTGAGCATCATGAACAACAACCGCGCGTACCACATGGAAGTAATGCACGTGCAGCGCATGTGCAACCGGCGCAGTCGCGGTGTCGATCGCGGTCAGATCGGCGCGATGCTCTCCGATCCCAACATCGACTTCTCGAAGCTCGCGCAGGGACTGGGCGTGCACGCCGAGGGGCCCATCACCGATCCAAAGGAGGTCGGTCCGGCGATTGCGCGCGCCCTGGCGGTGGTGAAGCGTGGCGAGCCGGCGCTCGTGGATATCGTCACGCAGGCGCGTTGAGAGACGACAAATGATGATGATGACGCGGAGACCATGGCGCGCGGCGGCGGTTGGAGTCTCGCTCGCGGCGATCGCGGCGCTGTCGTCGGCTCCGGCCGCCGCACAGACCCAGGCCGCGCCGCCAGCGGAGAAATCAGTCGCGGCGCCGGTTGGAAACGCCGTCAAAGGCAAAACGCTGTTCGGGAGGATCGGCTGCTATCAGTGCCACAGCGAACAAGCGCAGGGTGGCACGCAAGGGCCACGGCTGGGACCGAGGCCGATTCCCTTCCAGGCGTTTCTGAGATATCTGCGCTCGCCGAGAGGCGAGATGCCGCCTTATAAACAGAAAGTCATGTCCGATCAGGACGTCGCCGACGTGTACGCGTTCCTGCAGGCGCTGCCGCCTCCCCCGCCGCTCAGCAGCCTGCCGCTGTTGCAGCCGTAGGAGATACACGAATCTAGAATCTAGAATCTGGAATCTGGAATCTGGAACGTAATCAAGAGCATAGACGGGATTACTCTCGATCAACAATCTCCATCGCCTGATGGCGGTGTCCCCGACGCGCTTTGTAGGTCTCGAAGTCCTTCCGATCGATGGTAAACACCCGTCGAGTGCTCAGGCACTCGGCGGCGACCACGAGCGACGCGTCCGCGAGATCCATGGGATGATCGGCGTACCGCTCCATCAACTCGAACGCGCGGGTGAGTGCGGTTCGGTCGAAGAACCACACCGACAGTCCGTCGCCTTCGATGAACTCTCTCAGACGATCTGACCCGATGCTCGCCGGACCGAGCATGTGAAACGCTTCAGTCAGCACGGGGATCGTGGTGATGATCGGCTCGCGGATCCCCTTGAGTATCCTCACGCATCTGGCGTGCTGCGCGTCCTGCGGATCGAACAAGGCGACGAGCGGCCATGTATCGACCAGAATCATCGATGCAACTTCCGGCGGAGCGCGTCCCCGACACCACGACGCGTGTCCGTAGAGGGCGCGCTCGCGTAGCCGCCTGGACCGAGATCGAACTGCCGAAACACATCGTACGGTGTCCGCTCCCCTTCCTGAACAACGCGTTGCCTCAGAGCCCGCAGGCCCTGCTTCAGCGCCTCAGAAATCGGCAACCCTGTGGCTTTGCGAATCTGCTGGAGCGCTGCTTCCGCTTCGTCGTCGAGTCTGACCGTCCGAGTAGCCACGCGTCCTCTCCTGTATTACATACTGTATTACATCCGATCCGAAAGGTCAATCACATCGGCGGCCGTTTGGTATCGTTACGCCATGCCGGATGCGGCATCGCCAGATGCCTGTGCATGACTACTCCCTGTACGCCCACGCGCCCGCAAGGCTGCCGGCGAGCGTGGTGATGAGCGCAAACGCAGACCCCTTGACCATCATCGCCTGATTAAACACGCCCATCGCGGTAAAGCCACACAGGACCGCAGTCACGGCGACGTACGGCACGAGTCCCGCGAGGATCGCGGTCTTAGGCCCGGGGCCCAACCTCGGACGCATCGCCGCGTAGTTCCACACGATGACGAGGCCGAGCACGAAGTCCACGACAATCCATGGAATCGCATACGAAAAATCCGTCATGACGGCCGGGTTCAGGTGCAACTGATCGACCATGGCCTTCATGTCGGCGGCAAGAACTGTGTAGTTCCACGTCATGTCGAGGACGTTCATGACAAACCCTGCCAGGAGGCCGCCGGCAATGACTTTTGCGGAGTTAATCGCCATCGAAGACTCCTTTCCTACTCGTTACCGCTTGTTGACCGAGCGGCGAGCTTTGCTCTTCCGTGCCGTCGATCGTTTCCTGGGTGCGGATTTCTTGACCGCCGGTCTCGTCGGTGGCGGCATGATCACATTGTGGACGGGCATCACGCTGGGCTGTCCGGGATCTCCGCCAATCTGCTGCATGATGGGCATCAGTACCTTGCCGAAGGCCTCAAACGCCGCCTGCGACGTCCACACATCGAACACGGCAAGGCTGTCGGGGGTACCAAAACAGGCGTGGTAGACACGCCCGCGCGGGTGACCGGCTCCGGCTTTCTGCAAACGCTTGATGCATTCGTCGTACTGGCTGGCGGACATCGGGGTCTTGGGCGCGAAGTAGAACGCGAGAGCCATACGCGACACCTCTCAAAAACCAGGAGACTAACGCGACGTGGTATCAGCCAGCAAGCTCTTTCAAACTACGAGGCGAGCTTGAATCCGCTATAGTGGGCCCTTCCTGAGGAGGCTTCGTGCGCGTGCCCTCGCTGTGTCTCCTGGCGGCGCTATTCATTGCGAGCTCACATGCCGGAGCGCAGACCGCTCCCGGTCAATCGCGTACCCTCCGCGCCGCGTTTCTTGCGGCCAATCCCGCGATGACCGTGAAGGATCCGGTCACCGGCGCCATTGGCGGGCCGGCCGTCGAGCTCGCACGGGAATTCGCCCGCCGGCGTGGCGTGGACGTCACCCTGATCGGCGTCCAGACACCGCAGAACGTCATCGATGCCGTGCGAAACGGCGACGCCGACATCGGGCTGGTCGCCTACAACCCCGAGCGCGAAGGGCCTATCCTCTTCTCCCAGCCGTTCGTGCTGGTGCTGCAGACGTTCGTCGTCCGTCAGGATTCGCCGCTTCAGTCCGTGAAGGAGATCGACCGGCCGAATCAGAAGATCGCCGCCCGGCGCGCGGACTCGATGGCCCTGTATCTGGCGCGCACGCTGAAGCAGGCTCAACTTGTCGAAATCTCCGAAGCCGCGGGCACCGAGGGCCTCCAGGGTGTGCTGAACAAAGAGTGGGACGCCTTCGGCACGAACCGCCAGCGATTGACCGAGGCCCTTCGAAACGCGCCCGGACTGCGTCTATTGAAGGACGACCTGTACGGCGTCGAGCAGACCATCATCGTGCCGAAAGGCGCTGAGGACGATCTAAAAGCCGTCAATCAGTTCATCGACGACATCCGGACGTCGGGATTTCTGCGCACGACCATCGAGCGGAGCGGCATCATTGGGATCGCGGTCGCGCCGGCAGGCGCCGGACCAGCCAGGACAATGGAGAAAGCTAGATGAAACCACTCATCGCGCTCGGCCTTCTGTCGATGTTGCTTGTCACCGCCGTCACGGCGCAGGACACGCCGGCCCCTGCGCAGCCGGGTCAGAATCGGCGGGCCAGCCGCAACGATCCGCACATCGTTCCGCCGCGCGCCACGCCCAATCTCCAACCGCCCAAGGCGCCGGCGCTGCCGTACCACTTCGTGACCCAGCCGGCCCCGATGCCCGGGCAGAAATTTGGCAACGTGTCGGGCGTGGCGTTGACGCCGCAGGGGCACCTGCTGGTGTTCAACCGGAACCCCGTCATGACGATGCTGGAGTACGACGCGCAGGGGAAACTGCTCCGCACGTTCAACCCCAACATCGCCATCAACCCGCACGCGCTGCGGGTCGATCGCGACGGCAACATCTGGATTCTCGACGCCTTTCTGAACGTGGTGTGGAAGCTGAAGCCGAACGGCGAGCCGCTGATGACCGTGGGCACGCGCGGCGAAGTCGCCAAGTGGGACGAGACGAAGTGGAATGGGATGTTCAACCAGCCCATGGACGTCGCGTTCGACAAGGACGACAATTTCTATGTCGTACAGGGTCATGGCGGCACGTCCTCGCCGCCCGACTGCACCTACTGCGCGACCTACGAGACCGCCACGCCGCCGGTGACGCAGGGGTCCGATCCGCGGGTGTTCAAGTTCGACAAGAACGGTAAGTACATCACGAGCCGCGGGCTTCCCCACGCTGACGGGACGTATCCCACTATTCATGGTGTGATCGTCACGCCGAAGGGAGAGCTGTGGGTCACCGATCGGCAGGTGCGGAAGATTCTCGTGCTCGACACCAATCTCAGTCCGCTGCGTGAAATTCAGCAGCCCATGTTGACGAGCGGCTTGTTCGTCGACGCGAAGGGGCACATCTGGATGTCCTCGGGGATGGACGGGATGATCGCGTCGCTCGACGACAACGGCGCCATCACCGGCTGGCTTGGCAAGGGCGGGCGGGATGCGGAGGGCGCGACGTCGAACCTGATCGGCGAAGCGCACTATCTGGTGGTCACGCCGGATCAGAAGACCATCTACATCGCGGATACGGTGAACGCCAAGGTGTTGAAGCTGGAGCATGACTGAGGCCGCGCTATGTCCCACGATGAGTTGATCGCACTCCTCGACCGTTTCGCCGAGGCGTGGAACCGGCACGATCTCGACGCGCTGATGTCGATGATGACGGATGACTGTGTGTTCCAAGCCTCGGCGGGTCCTGACGCCGACGGCGAGCGCAGCGAAGGCCCTCAAGCCGTCCGCGCCGCGTACGCGTCCGTGTTCGACGACATTTCCCGACGCGCACTGGGGCAACGCCCGGCATTTCGTCACCGGCACGCGCGGGGTGTCGGAATGGACGTTTACCGGCACGCGGAAAGACGGTCAGTACATCGAGGTCACCGGCTGCGACCTTTTCACGTTTCGCGACGGGAGGATCGCGGTGAAGAACTCATACCGCAAGAATCGGCCGGCGATGTCACGGCAGACGGCTCGGCCGTAGCTCACCGACCTTCATCGCGCCTGCATGCTAAGATGATGGGCTGTAATTCGCCCTCCGTGCGTCCCCATCGTCCAGAGGCCTAGGACACGGCCCTTTCAAGGCTGAAACACGGGTTCGAATCCCGTTGGGGACGCCACCGCTTTTCGAACTTCGGCTCGGCAAGTCAGCCCAACCTTCGCATGAGCCAAGCCACAAACCGTAGTCGCATCAAACTCACACCCTTCACGCCGAAGCCTTCAAGAAATGCAGCCAGAGGTACGGCGTGATCCTGGCGCGCCCGCACATTGACAGGGTCGGGGGCGGGCAACGTTGACGAACATACGCAAATTGCGTATGATTGGACGTGGAGTTCATTGAGGCGCCGCTCTTCACGCAGCTCCTCCCTGATTTCCTCACCGACGACGAGTATCGCGACCTTCAACAGACGTTGAGCCGCGATCCCGGCGCCGGCGACGTGATTCCCGGTACCGGCGGCTTTCGCAAGCTGCGCTGGGCCGACACGAGACGGAGCAAGGGAAAGCGCGGCGGGCTTCGCGTCATCTACTACTCTCTGCTTGCGGATTCGCAAATCTGGCTGATGACCATCTACGACAAGGACGCGGCAAGGGATCTCAGCCCAGCCGAAAAGCGGCTTCTGAAGGCGGCAATCGAAAGAGAGAACCGGGAACGCCGGAAGCGTAAAGCGAGACGGAAGGATTAGACGATGGCCGGGAGTCGAAAGCCACGGAAGACAACGAAGCGACGCAGCCTGTTTCGCGAACTCATGTCTGGCGTCCACGCGATGCGCGATCATCGCAAGGGGCGCGTGACGCTACGGACTCACCAGGTGGAACCCATCACCGTTCCCGCCGTGGATCCGGATTTCGTTCGGGAAACGCGAGAAGCGCTCAGGATGTCGCGACAGGTATTCGCATTCAAGATCGGCGTGAACCCGCGGACGCTCGAACGCTGGGAGCAGGGACGCAGCAAACCCAACGAGCAGGCTTCGGCGCTGATCAGGCTGGTACGAAAGTACCCGGACACGTTGGAACGCCTGGAGTCGTTGAGCGTTCCCGCGTAATACGGACCGACGCACAAAATCTCAGGCCGCTTTCCGTAGTGACCGCCGTAGTTCGCTTGAGAAAAAGCGCGCACTACCCGTTGGGGACGCGACACCTCACGGGTCTATTCCGGTCACATGGGTGACAGTTTATTCCGAGCACATAGGTAATACTTTCGGGCCGAAGGGATTCTCAATCGGCTCTGGCCGGCACGTTTCATCGTCGGAATAGCCCAAATCGTAGTGCATGAAAGTGACGAGCCAAATGTGGATAAGCCCATGCGTCTTTCGGCCGGAAGACCGGCTCTGCTCGGCGGACAGCCCGCAACAGGCGTAAGATGCCGGAATGCCTGATCGATACGGTCGCCGCCTTTCGTGCGGCTGGCAGGCGCTCGGTGTGCTCACGACGTCCATCGCGATCTCCTCGCTGGCCCCCATCGCCCTCGAAGGCCAGGCTCAAACGTGGAGGCTGCCGCACACGGTCTGGGGCGATCCAGATCTCCAGGGAACCTGGAACTTCGCCAACTTGACACCATTGGAGCGGCCCAAGGAGCTCTCGGGGAAAGACGTTCTGACGGAGCAGGAAGCGGCGGCCTTCGAAGAGCAGACGCTCAAGGAGCGGATCGCCACTCTTTCAACGGGCGATCGGGAGTGGTGGGACTCCGGATCGAAGGTCATGAAAGCCAGGCGGACGTCTTTGATCACCGACCCGGCCGATGGACGACTTCCCCCGTTGACTCCGGAAGCCCGGCAACGCGCAGCCGCGCGCGCAGAATCGCGGCGTGGGCGAGGTCCCGCCGATTCCTGGGAGGACCGATCGCTCCAGGAACGATGCATCTGGTTTGGATCGGCAGGCCCGCCGATGCTTCCCGGCCCTTACAACAACAACGTTCAGCTCCTTCAGACCCCTGACGATGTCGCGATCGTCAACGAGATGATTCACGACGTTCGCATCGTGCCAATGAACGGGCAACCGCGTGTGGGGCACGAGATACATCGATGGATGGGCGACGCGCGCGGTCACTGGGAGGGCAACACGCTGGTCATCGAAACCGTCAATTTCACCGACGAGAGGAACTTCCGCGGCGCCGGCGAGAACCTGCAGCTGGTGGAGCGTTTCACGCGCGTCGATCGAGACACGATTGACTATCAATTCACCGTCACAGATCCGAAGACATGGGCCAGACCCTGGACGGCGGGGTTTCCCCTGACAAGGAGCCAGGAGCCGCTATACGAGTTCGCGTGTCATGAGGGGAATTACGAAAGCATGATCGGCACGCTCAAAGGGGCGCGGATCGAAGAAGCCGCCGCGAAGCCGAAGTAACTTGACATTCCACTGTTCACCAGTCGAGCCGCGTGACCGCATACCAGAGCATCACACCGATCCCCGCTCCAACGAGGACAAGCGACGCTGTGCTCGTCGCGAAATACGGATAGACCATGAGCAACAGTCCGGCAACAATATGCGGCCAACGTGTTTGTTTCTTCCCGTAAACCATGAGTACGAATCCAATGCCGCTGGGAATGAGCGAGAGGAATAACCACGTTGGATCGACAGACATCAAGAGAGCACCTTACACCTGCCGCGGCTGATTCAGGAGTTGTTTGTGTTGAACCTCTGCCACATTCGGATCGGTTAAGCTAGGCGCGCGCCGGCCTCGCCGCCCGCGCACAGGAGGTCACCATGAACGCCCGCTCGTGGTTGCTTGTGCCGGCCGCCTCGCTGCTCGCGGTCCTGGCGCTCGACCCTTCTTCCACCACACTGGCCCAGTCACAGAGTGGCGCGCCGTCCGCGCTCACCGGCGTCGTGTCATCGGCCGACGAGCCAGCCATGGAAGGTGTGCTCGTCACCGTCAAGCAGGTGGGAGCGAAGCGCGCGACCACGGTCGTCACCGGTAGCGACGGGCGCTACCAGTTCCCGCGTGCCCGGCTGGAACCAGGCAGCTACGCCGTGTCGATTCGTGCGATCGGCTACGACCTGGCGAGCGATGCGACGGCGACCGTGGCGGCGTCCGGCACCACCACGGCAGACCTCACGCTGCGCAAGGCGCACACTCTGGCGGCCCAGCTCACCAACTCGGAGTGGCTTGCCAGCTTCCCCGGCACCGACCAGCAGAAGGCGTCGGTGCGCAACTGCGCCCACTGCCACACGCTGGCGCTGGTCACGAACTCGAAGCACAGCGCCGAATCGTTTACCAAGGTCGTTGAGCGGATGGCCGGTTACCCGCCGCTCGCGTTTCCGTTGATGGTGCAGCGCACGCCCGCCCCGCGGATCGGGCCGGGGGCCGTGTCTCGAGAGCAGCAGTTGCAGACCTGGCGCACGCAGGCCGAGTATCTGAGCACGCTGAACCTCGGCACGGGCACGCAGTGGAACTATTCGTTCAAGACGTTTCCGCGGCCGAGCGGTGCGGCGACGCGTGTCGTCTATACCGAGTACGACCTGCCCGCGCGCACGCGGCAGCCGCACGACGTGATCGTGGACTCGAAGGGAACCGTGTGGTACGCCGCATTCGGCGAGCAGATCATCGGCAAGATGGACCCGGCGACCGGCGCGATTGCCGAATTCACTGTGCCGACCCTGAAGCCCGCCGCACCGAAGGGCATCCTCGGGATGCGCTTCGACGAGGACGAGAACCTGTGGCTGGCGCTGCAGTTCCAGGGCGGCGTCGCCAGGTTCGACACCAGGACGGAGAAATTCCAGGTGTGGAGCCTGCCGCCGCACCTCAATGGCGATCACGTGCAGATCAACCAGGTCAGTCCGGGCCGCCACAAGGTCGACGGCAAGGTGTGGCTGCAGGACGCGGGCACCTACACCATTCTGCGGCTGGACGTGAAGAGCGGCCAGTTCGAGGTGTTCTCGCCGTTCGAGATCCCGCGCCCCAACGTCTACGACGTGATTCCGGACAAGGACAACAATGGCTGGTACCTCCCGCTTGGCGCCGAAGAGGTGGGCCGCATCGACGCGAAGACCGGCGCGATCACCCGTTTCAAGACTCCGACGAAGGGGTCGGGGCCGCGCCGCGGCATGATGGACAGCCTGGAGCGGCTCTGGTTCGGCGAGAACCGCGGCGATCGCATCGGCATGTTCGATACAAGGACGCAGCAGTTCAAGGAGTGGCAGCCGAAGACGCCCGGCTGGCCCTACGACGTGATCGCCGATCGCACCGGCGAGGCCTGGGCCGGCAACGAATACAACGACCGGATCGTTCGGCTGAACCCCGACACCGGCCGGATGATCGAGTACCTGCTGCCTCGTCAGACCAACGTGCGTCGCGTGTGGGTGGACAACCGCACCAACCCGGTCACATTCTGGGTTGGCAACAACCACGGGGCGTCGATCGTCAAGCTCGAACCGTTGGACTAGTTCGGGCTCGGGGCGACGCCAGCCTTCGCTGGGCAAGCATGAGGACATCTACCGGGGTTCACGTCAGTCCCGTCAGGTCGTTGTGCGCCGGACGTTCTCGGCCCGCGGACCCTTCGGCCCTTCGCCCACGTCGAATTCCACGCCGTCGCCCTCCTTCAGATTCTCGAGGCCTTCGCCATACACGGCGCTCCCGTGAAAAAAGTACTCCTTCCCCGCATCGTCCTTGATGAACCCGAATCCCTTGTCAACTCGTAACGTTCGAATCGATCCCGTCATTGGTATGTGCCTTTCTGCTCGCGATCAACGTTCGGAAAACATTCCGCTCCGCTTTCTCTTACATAGTGGCGTACGGGGCGACCACACGGCTGTCCCATTCAGGACATAGAGCGTCGAATACCCGTGGTGGAGGAAATCGCGACTCACGACGACGTGGCGAGCTGGGTGGCTCGGACGCTCATCCGAAGTGACTCGCGACCGTTGTCTTCTGCAATCAGCCGCGGGTGAGAGGGATCGGCGATGAAGGCGAGCTGATCGGCGAGCATGGCGCGCAGCAGATCGCCATAGACGGTCATCTTCGAGGCTGGCGGTGACGTCAAGGTGATGCGCTGATAGGCCTCGTAGGCCTTGTGACGCGCACGGAACGCCCGCTCCGACGGGGCGTAGAGCTGCTCCACGTCGATGCGCGCACCTGGAAAGATCGCCGCGAGCGCACGGGTCGCGCCTTCATCCAGAGCCGTACGCACGACGGCCTGCGTGGGAATCCACTCCCGCAGCGTCACGTCTCCACGCTCGAAGAGCAGACGCAGCTCCTGACGGTCCATCCTGCCCGCCTGCGTAAAGCCATGGTAGTAGGTCACGGGCACGTCGCCGTAGCGAGCGGTGCAGTACACCTGCTCTTCAATCCCCGATCCGGGGCGCAGCACACGTCCTGCCGATTCGACCGTCCCGCCGCCGAGCCAGCCCGCGAACATATCGAAGAAATGCACGCCGTGCTCGATGAAGATCCCGCCGCTTTTGGTCCGGTCCCAGAACCAGTGGTCCGGCTCGAGCCCTTCGTCGCAGGCATAGTTCTCGAACGTTCCGCGCAGCACGTCGCCGAGAACCTTCGAGTCCACGAGCGCTTTGATTTGCGCGAAGAGCGGGTTGTAGCGCTGCATCAAATTGGTGACGAGGAGGCGCCGCGTGTCTCGCGCGACGGACACGATCTCGTCGGCCTGCTCCATCGTGATCGCCAGGGGCTTCTCGACGATGACGTGCTTGCCGGCGTGAAGAGCGGCTCTCGCCTGCTCGTAGTGGAGAAATGGCGGGGTGGCAATGTAGACGAGCTGCACATCGGGCATCGCCAACAACACCTCCGCGCGTTCCACGTCCGCAAGACCGAACCGCGCGGCGCAGGCGAGCGACGCTTCGCGACGGGTGCCTGCAATGCACCGCAGCGCGGCCCCGGGCACCTGCGCGAACTGCTGCGCGGCGAACATGGCGAAGCCGCCAAAGCCGAGGATGCCGATGCCGACTGTGTTCGCTGACATTAGGTGCGTAAACCCTCCCGGAGCCGATGTGTGCTCGCTGTACTCTGTCACGTTCCACCAAATCTCGCTGGAAGCCAAATACATTGAGCAAGGTGGCTCCGCTAGTCTCTCTCCTTCTCCCATGAGTACGAATCCAATGCCGGCGGGAATGAGTGAGAGAAATAACCACGTTGAATCGACCACATTCGGATCGGTTAGTGGCGGTTTCGGAAATTGGGCGGCGAACGGAGTGGTGGTTCGAGGCCGGGCCGGTAACCCGGCCTCGTCATATCAGCCCCACATCTAATTGGTGGTGCGCTTCACCGGGTTCAGCCAGACGGCATTGACAAAGCCTGCGTTGCCGGCTGAATCCCACACCGCAAATCGTACCCACGATTTCCCGGTCGGGTCGAACGGAATCGAGAAGTGCTTGCTGCCAAACCCCGGCAGGTCGGTCGCGGAAATAATCTGACGGTCGATCTTCTTGCCGTCGCCCCAGACGACCTCGACGAACTCGAGCGGAAACGTCCAATCCACGTCGGCCGAGATCGTCCGCGTGTTTCCCGAGCCTTCGACCGCGAACTTCTTGATCAGAATCTCTCCTGTCGTCACGAAGAAGTCCCCGTCGCGCAAGGCCTTCAGGACCGGCGTCCAGTCTTCGTCGGGCCCCGGAACCCGATCGAGCTTCAGATACGCCGTCTGGTATCCGGAATAGAGATTGTCTTCCGGTCCCTGCACGTAGGTGTCGATGTCGGGGATCAGATACTTCGGCTTCAGCCCCGAGGTCGCGTTCAAGTTGTTCATGGTGTCTGTGGCGTCGAAGCTGCGCCACTCGGACATCCGCTTCTCCGACAAATCAACTCCCATCGCCTGCGTGAAGTCGAGGCCCAGGAAGGTGTCGCTCCTGGCGAACGGCTTGTCCCAGTAGACGTCGGGCTGGCCCGCCGAGTTCTTGGTGCGCGGGTGCGATGTGTACCAGTAGCCGTTTTCGGCGGTCAGCATGCGCAGCACGTCGTCTGAGCTGCCGATGTGATAGACCTTGCCATACACCGGATCGTTCTCGGTGAACGGCTGTCCCTCTTTCCGGACTCTCGAAAAGTACACGTTCTTCGGAAACGCGATGTTGTAGTGCCCACCGAAGTACATGCTCGGCTCTTCCCACGGCAGCACGAGGAAGTCCTTGTCGGATGCGCGTCGGGCCGCTTCGGCGTAGTCCTTCTGGTCTTTGAACCGCAACGCACCGGGATCGTTGCCGTGCATATCCCCATGAAAATCGCTCAGCCCGACGATGTTGAGTCCGAGCGATTTCATGGCCACGACATCCGGGAGCGGCGTGTCCAACGACCCGGTCGCTCTCACGCGTTCGGTGAATCGGAGATGCCAGTGGTTCGTAAACGTCTTGTAGCCCGCCAGCGGCAGGTAGGTATCCGCGTGCGTGAACGCCAGCACCGACTGCCGCGTTGGCTCGCCCGCGTCGGGACTCGCGTAGAAGTACATCCCCATCCGCTGCACCGTGCCGGGAGGCGCGTTGTAGAGCGCGAAATCATCTATCTCGCCCGGTAGAGTCGATTCTTCGTGTTCAGCCTGCCGTACACCCATGCCGAACTGTTTGTCCGAGTCCTTTCGGTACCAGACGTACCCCTGGTTGCGATGGATCTCGCGCGCCCAGAAAAATTTGTGCGGCGGCGGAAACGTTGCGAGCGAACCACCTTTACCCTCGGCGACGAGCGTCCTGTACTTGGCTTTCAGCGGCACCATCGTGTCGTTCTTTGGCCCGCCGAACTGGTATTGCTGATGACCGTCGCCGAGATCCCTCCAGGTTACCCGTGTCATCAGGTCGGTCGAAAAGCCCTTCAGGCCCGCATCGTACTTGTAAGCCACAAATGGCTCTTCGGTCTTGGCCACCGCATCCATGCGGAGCAGGTTGGTACCGCGATACGCGGTGAACTGGAGGCTGCCAGAGAAAATCCCCATCGACAGACCCGGGAACGTCACCTCGAGACGAGCGCCATCGGTTTTCACGGTGCAGCCGGTTGTCTGGAACGTTGAGTCCGCACGGCGGATCTCTTCGGGGTTGCGTGGCAGCGGAGGCATCTGGGTACGGTCCGTTCGTCCTGGAACCTCGAGCGGCGCATCGTGGAACGCGTACCAACGGTTTTTCGCGACCACTTCCGGCGTTAATGGGATGCCGGCCGCGGGAAACGCGCCGACATGGTCGCTTGACATCCGGCGCAGTCCGCTCACGACGTGGTACTCCGGCGTGAGATTCTGACCGAGCGTCGCCCACTGGCCACCCTGTTTCCGGACCGCCAGCTCGCGAACCATGGGCTGGCCATTCTGAATGGCGTACCGCGCTCGCACTTCGCTGCCTCCCTGACCCGCCCAGGTGACGACGAGCGCGTCCTGGTCGATGGCGGCCGTAAGGCCGTTGCTCGCTTTGTACTGCGAAGTGTCGCACTTGAGGCTCTGCCCGAGTGCCGCGGAAACCATCACCAGCGAAAGAAAGACAACCGACAGCAGGGTTCTCATGCTCATACCTCCTAAGTGCGCGGACCGGTGGCAACATTCGAGCTCGCCGACGCGAGCCTTACTTTCCAGCGCCGTTCTTGTTCGCGGCTTCCTCGGCAGCCTTCTCTTCGGCGCGAGCGCCGGCGAGAATGCCACTCATGGCGTAATTCCCCTCATGACACGCGTACTCATAGATCCGGTAGTTCGGCAGGCTTGTCATTGGACGAACGGCCGTCCACGGCCTGGTGTACACCGTCGGGTCGTCGATCGTGAACTGATAGTCGATAACATTGTCGGCGACACGTGTGAAGCGTTCGACCGCACGCGTGTGTCGCGACGAGGGAAATCGCAGCTGCGTGTTGTCGCTGTAGTTGGTGGTCTCGACCACCAGGGTCTTCCCCTCCCAATGACCGCGCGAATCCCCGTTCCACTGGCGGATGCTGTCGCCGAGACGCGGGCGCCCATCGAGCGGGATGAGGCGGACATCGTGAATGTTCTCGACGAGAATCGCCACGTAGCCAGGGGTCTGAACAATCTGATACGTGTTGTTGTAGCCCGTCGAGATTGGCGGCACACCGTGGTACGTGATGCACCGATCCCAGGCGGTTCGGTCCAACCACGAATCAGCGGGGTGCGCGCGCGCGTACTCCTCTTGCGCCACGATTCTCTGCTGCGTTTCCGCGGTCACGGGAAGTCTGCCATCGGGCGGATCGACGATCAGCGATGTTCGAAGACTCGAAGCGACTTTGCCACGATCCCACCAGACCGCGTTATAGGTACCCGGGTCGCCCGGTGTAAGGGGTACATCCACCGCCGCTTCCGCCTCCCGTGCGGCGGCTTCCTCGGGCGTAAAAAACTCTCTGCCGGCGACCGCGGCAGGCCGTTCGAGGGGCGTCAGACTGGCATACGACCAGACGCCCTGCAGGTCTGGGTCGCCCCATGCGGTACGCGGCGTTGTCTCCGTCTTCGTTGTGCCCTTCGTGTTCGCCGACGCCGGGGTCTGGCCCGCGTCGGGCGCCATCGCCCATGGCGCCCACACGATGAGCGCCGCCAGCACTCCGACTTCGGTCGCAAATCGGTGTCTCATAGGCGAATACTACGCTCGTTCGCGCCTGGCCAAACCAGAATCCTTGACACGTTCACGGCCATCCGGTATACGAAACGTCCTGGTCTTTCTCCGTCAGCCATTCGTTCATAGGAGGAGCGCGTGATAACTCCGCTCCGATGCGCCGCCGCACTCTTCGTGGCGTTCTGGTTCAGCCTGCCCGTGCAGGTCCAGTCGTCAATCCCGGGGTCTTCCGGTTCGCGAGACACACGCAGTGCGGCGCGGTTCCAGACGCCGGTCGTCGCGGGTGGGAGCGCGGCCAATGCGCTGACACCGGCCGAACGGGCTGCGGGCTGGACGCTCCTGTTCGACGGACGATCGTTGGCGGGGTGGCAGCCGAGCGGGCAGGCCGTATGGTCCGTCGAGGACGGGATGATCATTTCCCGCGGAACAGCGCCGGGGATTCTCAGAACGATCACCACCTACCAGAATTTCGAGCTGAAGGCCGACTTCTGGGCCGACGACACGATGAACAGCGCCGTTTTCGTCCGCTGTCCTTCGGACCTGAACGCGAGCCTGTCGTCGAAAACCTGTTACGAGGTCAACATCTATGACCCGCACGCATCGTGGCCGACGGGCAGCGTGAACGAGGTGCAAACCACCTTGCCCGAGCGGTTTCAAACGGCGGGCAAATGGAACTCCTACGAGATCATGCTCGAGGGCAGCAGAATCGTCGTCAAGTTAAACGGGAAAACGACGGTTGATGCCAGGAACGAACTGTTTACCAGTGGGACGATCGCCCTTCAGGCAAACGGCCCCGGATCAGGGGCGGGGCGATCAGGTTTCGGAATATCAGGATCCGTCCGATGTGATCGATCATAGGCGGGCATCGGGGTCACCTCATTTAATCCCGCACCCGGAATCGCGCGACTGCGAAGCCCAACGCATCCCGCCGCCACTCGGCGTACGACGAACGGAAGAGTTGCGCGCGTGCCAGGAAGGCCTCAGCCTCAGGGTCGAACGGGTTCGCCGCCGCCCAACGCTCGATCGCGCCAACGTACGAGTCCTCGTACGTGTCCCACTCGACCGCGTCGACGATCTCGACGTCGAGCACTTCGAGACCGGCCTCCACCCCGAGCCCCGCGAACCCGTCAGGCCCGTCGGGCAGCTCGTCCCGGGTCATCCCGAACGACGCCAGCCCCGAGGACAACGGCTCGCGGAGCCAGACGCCGTCCCCGAACAGTACGACGCCGCCCGGCCGGACCGCACGCGCGAGACCGGTCACCGTCGCCGCGTGATGGCCGAGAATCCCGCTCGCGCCAATCGCGATGCCCATCGCCACCGACCGGTCCGCCACACGCTCCCCTGGCGCATCAGTCTCGATGAGCGACACCCGACGGGCGACACCGGCCCGCTCGGCCGCCGCGCGAGCCGCGGCGAGGAACCACGGGTTGCGGTCGAAACCCTCGGCCGTGGCCTCCGGCCAGCGGGACAACAACCGCGCGAGCAGATCGCCCTTGCCGCAGCCGAGTTCGAGCACGTGGTCGCCGCGCGCCAGCGGCGTCCGCGCGACCAGCCGATCGATCCGCTCGCCAGAGATCGGCCCTAGCGCCGACCGATCGCCGTGGGCGATGACGGTGAATCGCAGCGGATGCCCGACCGGCGGCGCCTCCACGAGTGGCGGCCCCAAGGTCTCATCATCAAAGTATGCCAAGTCGTTGTCAGACCCCTCGCAGTGTTCCTGATTGAGAGCGCTCGAGACATGAAGCACTGGGCGGGCGAACCAGTCGGTCATGGCGTCGATGCTATTTTGTGATGACCGAGATCGTTCCCGCGATCGTCTTCCCCGCAGCGACGCCCGCAGAACGGGCGGGCAGCATTCCGGTCGATTATCGCCCCGAAGCTCGGCACGAGGGATCAAGACCGAAGCGTGTCTCGTTGGTGTAGGATGCGACCGACCAAGGCTCATCAAATCGGAAATGTCAGGAGAGTCATGATGCGTGCGACGTTGAGTCTGGTGATCGGTCTGGCCGCGATTCTGGCGACCGTGGTGGTGTCCCAGGCACAGGAGATTCACTCGCATGGCGCTGGAGGCGACGCGTCCCGACTTGGAACGGTAACCTTCGCCAACTCAGGCGCTGACGCGGCTCAAGCCCCTTTCCTGCGCGGGCTGGCGTTGCTTCACAGCTTCGAGTACGACGAAGCCGCGGAGGCGTTTCGGGCCGCACAAGCGGCGGATCCCGCCTTCGCCATGGCCTACTGGGCAGAGGCGGTAACCTACAGTCACCTGCTCTGGGGCCAGGAAGATGTGGACGCCGCGCGGCGGGCGTTGAACCGGCTGGCTCCGTCGCGTGACGCGCGGCTCGCGAGAGCAAAGACGGCTCGTGAGCAGGCGTATGGCGCCGCGGTCGAGGCGCTCTTCGCGGACGGCGCGCAGTCGATGCGCGTTCGGGGCTTCGCCGACGCGATGCGTGGTGTGACCGGACGATATCCGGACGACATCGACGCCGCAGCGTTCACGTCGCTCGCGCTGCTTGTTCGTGCAGTATGTCGGCCGCTTCCGCCGGACCAGCGCCAGATCGCTCGCAACGATGCCGTCACCTTCGCGCAACGTGTCTTCACGGCAGACCCCAGGCATCCAGGCGGCGCGCACTATCTGATTCACGCCACCGACGATCCGGAGCGGGCCCCCCGTGGGACTCGACGCCGCGCGACGCTATGCGGAAATCGCTCCGGAATCCGAACACGCGCTCCACATGCCCTCGCACATTTTCGTGGCGCTCGGTCTCTGGAGCGATACGGTCGCGTCCAACGAGCGAGCGTGGGCGGCATCCCGTGCTGGTGTAACCGCGCGCAAGCTCTCGAATGCCGACCTGGACTTTCACTCGCTGACCTGGCTGCAGTATGGATACCTGCAATCGGGCCGCTATCGCAAGTCGCGCGAGACGATCGACACGGCGCGGGAAGCATTGGCCAGTGTCGATCTCTCCAGCGAACTACGCCGATGCGCGCTATATCGTCTGGTTCCTCGAGTTCCAGCACGCCGCGACGACGGGCGACTGGTCCGGGGCGGTATGCAATGAGCGGAGCGCGGTGACGCTGCCGCAGCAAGGCGTGTCGGATCGCGAACGGACGTTCAGCATGATGGCGTCGTATCGCGCGGCGATCGCCGCGGTGATGTGCGGTCGAGGGGCGACCGCGATCGAGGCCCTGCGTAAGCAGATTGCAGAACTGCCGGCGGGCGATGCCAGCGGCCCGTCGCTCCGTGCGGCGCTGCTCCACGCGGAGCTTCTGACCTACATCGGCGGCAAGCCGGCGGCGAATCTCAACACGCTTCTTGCCGATCCGTCCCCGCCGTCGCGCGCGCCGGTCGGACCGCCGTCGACGCTGCGCGTCGAGGAGCTGCTGGGACAGGCGCGGCTGAAGGCCGGACGGCCGCGAGAGGCCATCGCCGCGTACGAGCGAGCGCTGCAGCTCACACCCAATCGCAGCAACGCACTGCTCGGTCTCGCGCGTGCGCGCCGCGCCGCCGGTGATAACCAGGGGGCAGCGGAGGCCTACGTCGCCTGCTCGACAATTGGCGCCATACCGACGCCGATGCGCCCGAGCTGAAGGAAGCACGAGAGGGAGCGGGCTCGAAGTAGAGACGCGACGTATGTCACGACATCTGCCGTATCTCGCCGTGCTCCTCGTCCTGTCGGCGTGCGGCAGCCCTACGTCTCCGGGCACAACAATCTTTCCGGACGACCGTGGACACACAGTGAAGGTGTTACTGCTCGGCGCCTACAGCCAAGGCTCGCAGCAGTGTCTCCTTCAATCGTCGTCTGGGTCGTTCGAGGTGAATCACGCCAACGTTCAGGCACAGCGTCTTCTGGCAACGCTCGCCGTGCAGTAACGGCTCCGGCGCCCGGACTTTACGGCTTCTGACCAGGCACACCCTTGAAGGCGAATCGCTGCGTGCCGTAGTCGAGCTCTGCGGTGTAGACGTTGCCCTTCGAATCGATCGCCAGCTGGTGAGGCCGAACGGTTCCTCGCGCGCCGAAGCGGTCGTTGGCCAGGACGGCGAGCGTCTTTCGATTCACGATCAGAATCTGATTGCCCTCTCCGACATACAAGAACTGCTGATCTTTGTCCGGCGACAGGGCGAGACCGCCTGGTGAGCCACCCGTGAACAGCTGGTTCACGTATTTGCCCTGCAGCGTGAACACCTGCACTCTCCCGTTACTGCGATCGGCGACGTAGACGAAGCCGTCGTTCGAGACGCGAATCGCGTGAACGGGACCGCCGAATTGTTGAGGACCTGGAGGCGTTCTGGCTGGCGCTGGTGTCGCCGCCGCGCCGGCGGGCGGTGGTGTTGCAGGCCCTGGTTCCGCGAAACCCGAAAGGCCAGGCCGCAACGGCGAGGGTGTCGCATCGACCGGAACATTCCCGAAGGCGCCCCACATGCGCTTGAACGCGCCGGTATCGGCATCCAGCACGATCACGCGGCGATTTCCATACCCGTCGGCGATGAACGCTTCGTTGGTTTTCGGGTAAATCACAAGATCGGCAGGCTCTTTCAGATTCTTCGTGTCCTGGTTTCCAGTGCTGGCATTCTGCCGGCCGATCTGCTGCAGGAACTTTCCTGCCGTCGTGAACTTGAGCAGCATGTCGTCGTCGACGGGCACACGCTGGTTGGCGACCTTCCTGTACTTGACGACGCCCGCGCCCGTTCCCGCCTGGCCGCCAATCCAGACGACGTCTTTGTCGTCGACGAAGATGCCGTGTTCGTTCTCGGGCCACTCGTAGCCGGCTCCCTGTCCGCCCCAACCCTGAACGAATTGCCCCGCCGCGTCGAATTCGAGCACGGGAGGCGCGCGATGCGCGCTCTGATCCGCGGGGATGAAGCGTGGACGGTGTAGAAGCCAGACGTGATCGCGCTTGTCGATCGCGACCGACGACATCTGCCCCATCACCCATCCGTTGGGAAGTTTCGGCGGCCACGTTTTGTCGAGCTCGAACGCCGGCAGCGCTGTGGACGTCTGTGCCGGTGTTGCGGTCGACTGTGCCAGAATTCCGCGCCCGGCAAGGAGCGTCAGCACCAAAGCCACGATGACGAAGAGTGCCTTCTTCATGTGCGCATTCTGCGCCCGAAGGCTGGGCGCGGGCAACACGATCTTCTTCTCTATACGTCGCGACGCTTCGGCCCAGACCTGAGCCATAATCACCCGCGCGCCGTGGCGACGGCCTCCGGTGCAGCAATCCAACCCACCCGACAATGCTGCCGCGATACACGCGATCCTGGATCGCTCTCCTGGCCAACGAGTGGCTCCTGGCGCCGCTCGTCGTCGCGCTGGTCGTCTATCTGCCGGCGCTGTGGGGCGTCTTCGTCTTCGACGACTATCCCTGGATCCTTCAGAACCACCGCCTGGATCCGTTCGATCTCTGGCAGCGCCGCCCGGTCGCGCTGCTGACATTTGCCGCCAACCTAGGCACGACGGGCGCGAACCCGGTCGCCTTTCATCTCGTGAACATCGCGCTGCACCTCGTGAACGGCGCGCTCGTGTACCTCGTCATCGCACGGACGGTGCCGCTCGCAGACCGGCGTTCCTGGATCGCCGCGGCAGGCACCGCGATCTTCCTGCTGCACCCCGCACAGACGGGCGCCGTCACGTACGTGTCCGGCCGCGCGACGTCGCTGATGACGTGCTGGCTGCTCGTCGCACATCTTGCCGCCATGCGTGGACTCGAAACGCGGACGATCCGCCGCACGGCGGTGTCCCTCGGCGCGTTCGCGCTCGCCGTCGGATCGAAAGAAATCGCGCTGGTCTACCCGGCGATCTGGATCGGCTGGCTCGTGTTCAACGAGGGGATCACCGTGCGAGACAGCGTCAGGGTGGCCGCGCCGCAGGTGATGATGGCCGTGGTGCTAGTCGGCGGCATGATGGTTCACCCAGGGTACCGCAGCCTGCTTGCTGAAGCAGCGGCGTCCGGACAACTCTCGACGACTTCAACAGGAAAGATCGAGCAGCGCGTCGGCCTGGGTTTCTGCTTCAACGACGACGAGCCGCGAGACGAGAGCTGTATCGCCCGCCGTGTCGAAGGGCTCGCCGGATTGGCGAAGTTTCTCGTGTCGCCGTGGACGATCAGCATCGATCCCGGACGCCGCGCGGCAGGATTCACCGATCTGCTGATCGTCGCGCTGGCCTGCCTCGTCGCCGCAATCGGGCTGCGCACGGGTCCGGGCGCCATGGCCGCGGGAATCGTGTGGCTCGTCGTGGCGCTGTTTCCCACGCACGTCATTTTCGTGCGGTCGGATCCTGCGTCGGATCGGCTGCTGTACTTGCCGATGGTCGGTGTCGCGCTTGCCGTGTCGGCATTCGCCGCCGCGCTGGCACGGCAGGGTGTCGGGCACGTCGCGAGGTCCTTGTGTGCGGCCGCAGCCTCCGTGGTCGTGTGCGCCGCGGCCGCGGGCACATGGCATCGCAATACCCAGTATCAGAGCGAGATCGCCCTGTGGGAGGACGCCGTCGCGAAGAACGCGACAAACCCGCGTGCGCACGTGAACCTCGCTTACGGGTACGAGCTACAGGGAGATCTCGATAAGGCCGAGTCTCAGTATCGTCGGGCCCTGGCTGTGCGGCCGAACGTGTACTGGGCGGAGCACGGGCTGACACGCGTTGCGCGGAAACGAGAGGAACGCAGATGGCCATGACAGTGTTGCAGGACGGGTTCCGTGAAATCGGCCGCAAGTTTCAACGCATGTCGCTGAGCAGGCAGATCAAGGCCGCGGGCCGAACGCAGGCCGCCGCTCTCCGGGCGCTCGGCAAACGCGCGGTGGAAGCCGGCGTCACCGGACCGGCCGGCGACGAACTGATGTCGCGATTCAACGAGACCCAGGCGAAGGGCGGACAGCTGCAATCGCAGCTCGGCGTCCTCGAGGAGGACAGGAAGAAGCTGGAGCAGCAGCGCGACGCCGACGCCACCCGGTTCACCGGCCTCGAGCAGGAGGTGATCGCCAGGAAGACCCCGCTCGATTCCCAGCTTGCCGGACAGCAGAAAGCCGCGGCCGACAGTCAACGGCAGATCCAGGACGCCCGCCGCCGGCAGGCGCAGGTGCAGCAAGAGCAGCAATCGTTGCAAACCGCGCTCAGCCGGCCGGAGACGGAGAACGCCCCGTCGTTCAATCGCGCCGAGACCGAAGCGCGCCTCGCGGCGCTCGCGGCCGAGCTGCCGCAGCTCGAAGCGACTCAGACACGGTCCGCCGAGGCAGGATCGATTGCCGCGCGTGAGGTCGAGCGGCTCGAGGCCGAGATCGCCCCGCTGCAGGCCGACCTGAATCGCATTCGTGCGGATCGCACGCAGGCGAGCGACGCCTCGAAACAAGCGCTCGCCGACATTGGCAGGAAGGCCAACCAGCTCCGCGCCGAGGAGGTGGCCGTCTCGCGCCAGCGCGATTCGCAGTTCGAGGAACTGGGCGGCGTTATCGCCGCTGCCGGTATCGCCGAACCCGCGCTGGCTGCCGAACAGGGCGCCGTCGCGGCCGCCGCACAGGCGCAGGCCGCGCTGCAGGGTCAATACAACGGGCTTCTCCAACAGAGTGGCAACATGCCGAAGGGCACGATGGCGAAGTTCAGCGGCTTGATGATGGCCGCCCTTCTGGCCGTGGGAGCCGCGGCATACGCCGCCAATCAAGCCAGCCATTCACTTGGGCAGGCCCCGCCGCCACCGGCGGCGGGCGAAGACTGCCGTATGACTTACAACGATAAGAGGCCGCCGGTGGTCGCCGATCCCGGAGGTCCCTATCAGGTCGAGCGGGCGGGCACCGTGACGCTGGACGGGACCAAGTCCAAGGGAAAGTGTCTGACCTACACGTGGACGTTCGAGCCGGCCCCGAAGGACGCCCTGGATCCGCCGCATCATTCGTCAAACGCGGACGACGAGGCGGTGTTTGCCGCGGTCGCGAGGCAGGCGTGTCCGGAAGGCACCATCGGCAACCCCGGCGCACAGAAGACGGGACCGAAGGCTCCCACCAAATTCCTGTGCTCGCTTACCGTGAGGTTGACCGTCACCGACGGCCGGAGCAGAGACACCAAGACGGTGCTCGTCAAGGTGACGCCGCGAGGCCCCAACGGATGGAAGACCTCCGTCGATTCCGCCCAGCAAACCACGTTCAGTGGCAACTGGCCGCTCATCAGGGCGCAATCGGGCCAGCTCCAGACAGACCTGCTGTTCGGGAAAAACATCTGCGCGCTCGACAGCAACCCCGGGCACGCGCTGCATGCCGGCCGTTCATGGATGGGAGAGGGATACACCGTGACGTCGCTGAGCGACCCGAACGGTCCGTTCGACAACTGGGCGTACGTGGGCAGCAGCACGCTCCGGATCAAGCGGCTGGCGCAGATCAATCAGAACCTCGCGGCCAACTCCGCGCTGTCGAGCCGGAACATCAAGCAGGGGTACGCCGACATCAGTACCCTTCGCGACGCGGTGAGTGAGCACGAGCGCCTGCATGGCACGCTCATCTTCGAAAAAATGGCAAAGATTCAGAGCGAAGACAACGATCCCGCAAAGATGATCGAGGCGGTCTCGAGCCCGAATCTGGATACGGCGCAAGTCGCCTCAGGAGCCGACATGGCCATCGGCCAGGCCGAGACCCACCTGTACCCGGAGCAGGGTTCTCCCGAATACATCCAGAACCACGTCGAGATCAAATCGCGACTGATGCGGAGGTTCAACCGGAGCGGCAAGATCCTTTTGCCCGACGGGAACGGATCGTACGGCGAGTTCCCGATTGCCAACTTCGCCACGACAGGCGACAACTGAGGAGGAGACACCTCTTCGCGCGACATTCGTCGAATGAGCACTGCGCCTAATATCCCCTGCTGGCGCCGCCACCGCCCGAGCTGCCGCCGCCGAAGCTGCTCGAGCCGCTGCTCGACGACCCGCTCGACGAAGAAGAGCTCGACTGGATGCGCGGAAGGACCTTCGAGTACTCTCGACTGAAGCTGCAGAACGCGCACTGCTCCACGACCCGCGCGCTGCCGCTGCTGGTCGTCGTCGCCTGCTTGATGACCGTCTGCGTGGACGATTTCGTGCGGTTGTGACACTGCGGACACTTCGCGTAGCTGCTGAACCATTTTGGGTACCGCAGCGTGAAATGATGCGAACAGGCCCCGCACTTCCACACGTCGTAATCAACGCTCCCGACCCGCTCCTCGGCCTGTTGCCCCTTCTCGATCAGCGCATCGTCCTCCGCCTCGGCGAGGCAGACCATCGGCGTCTGACACGCCGGGCACCGGCGGCGCCGGTGTCTCCGCCACTTCCGAAACCCGACGATCGAGCCCAGGCCAAACGGAAGCGCACCCAGCAGACTCATCAATAGAGTACTGATGCTCCACGAACCGTTCTCGTAGGACTCGCTCCCCGAAGAGGGCAACTCGACGGGCTCGTTGCGGACCACGCTCGCAAGCGCATCGACGCCGGCAAGCAGACCTTCATCGAACTCGCTCGACTTGAACTTCGGAATCACGTAGGCATCGAGAATCGCGCCGGTCTTGGCGTCGGGAAGAACACCCTCGAGCCCATATCCGACCTCGACGCGGACGCGGCGGTCGCCGGTAGACCACAGCAACAGCAGCCCGTTGTCGTTCTTCTTTTTTCCGATGCCCCAGAGGTCGAACAGTTTGTTCGCGGCTTCCTCGATTGACAGGCCATCGAGCGATCCGACCACGACGACAGCCATCTCGGCGCCGTTCGTTCGTTCGAGGTCGCTGATGGTGGAGTTGAGCCGCGCGATCGTGTCAGCGCGCAGCATCCCGGGCATGTCGGTCACCCACGTGCCGTCGCGGGAGCGCGGATTGGGGATGCTGGTAAGAGGCTCGGCGCCGATGGCAGCGCTCATCGAAAGGATGAGCGCACCCAGAGCGATCGAGGTACGTGAACGAATGGACAGAGGGCGCATGAGGGTCACGTCGTGAGCATCCTAGCGCAGGTCGCTCAGCCGCCGGCTGCCTTCCTCGCTGGACGATCTTTTGTAGTCGCTTCGTCAGCGGTCCACTCGAGCAGATCACCCGGCTGGCAGTCGAGTTCCCGGCACAACGCCTCGAGCGTGGACAAGCGGATGGCGCGCGCCTTGTTCGTCTTCAGCACCGACAGGTTCGCGATCGTGATGCCAATGCGATCGGCCAGGTCCGTTAGCGTGAGCCGCCGGTCGAGGAGCAGGTGATCGAGCTTGATGCGGATGGACATGCGGCCTCAGATCGTCAGCGACTGGTCTTCATCGAGACGGGCGCCGGCCCTGAAGACCTCCGCAATCACCAGGATGATCAGGCCATGGACGATCGCGAAAACATCGATCCTGGGCCATGCGTCGAACCGCAGAACGTCGGCGGCAACGTGCGTCCTCGCATAGGCGTTTCCACCGAAGAGCACCAGCGACTGCACGACTTCCCCGAGGATGACGGCGTAGCCTATCCACCGGATGCGCATCGCATTGGCGGCGACAAACGGGCGGCCATCACGAAGCGTCCGGAAGACGGCACGAAGCTGTACCAGCACCCACAGCCCAATCGCCATGTAGAGCGCGGCGAGCAGTGCTGTGGTCGTGAGGACCATCCCGCTCGGTGGTGGAAATCGTAGCGTTCCCGATCCGTGCGCATCGCGGATGTCCGCTTTCGCGATGCTCGGCGATGGGGCTGCGAAGCGTAGTGCTCCGGTCTCCACGCGGAATGAGACCGGGATGCTCATCTCTGCATTGGAAACATGGGAAACATCGGTGAAGAGCGGTAACGACGCCAGACCGAGCATCAATACCAACACGACGGCCATCATGTAGAAGCCCACACTGATGAGCACGGCCAGGAACGACGAGACAGAACGGTTACCCATCGCCTTCATACGTCCACCTTTGTATTATCGTTTTACGATAAGCAGAGACCGTATTGCAATATATTTTTATCGCTTATCGATACGACAGAAGACGCGATTGAAGTTTTCGGGTTTATCCTCTCTCGCCCTCTATGCGTTTCTAGATCGGCTCTCCCTCAGCCGAAGCCGGGTGCCCCCAACTGTGAAGAACCGGGACAGGCTTTCTGAGACAGCCGAGACGCCAAATTCGCATACCAGTGATGGGAGGCGATGGATATTCGGCGACCCATCATGCTGGTTCTCGGCGTCACCGTCACCGTTTTCCTGGCACCGGTCTCTGCTCTGCCAACGTTACGTTGAGGGGCAGCGTGGGTATCACGGCAGGGGTTCAGGGAACGACGAGCGAAAATGCTGGCGGCACCACAAACGGTTCATATGGCGGATGGGTCGATTTTGGACGCGGCAAGTGGAACCCGAACGTCGACGCTTCTCGAAGCCCGGAGACCTGGGTGCTCGGCGTGGCGGCTTTGCGACGGATTGAAATGACAGACCGCCCCGAGGTCTTCCATTACCTGGTCGGAGGCGGTGTGATTCAGAGAGAAGTGTCGGGCGAAGGCCCGACGGGAGCGCTCATAGCGGGCATAGAGATGGACATTCCAGTTCGACGATTTGTCGGGCGCCTTCAGTATCGATTCAGCTGCGGAGGTGTCGACGGTCCCATCGTGAGCCAGATACAAATGGGCGTCGGCTGGCGTTATTGAGCCTCCTGCCAACTGCCGAGCGATCTATGGAAGACACTCAGCGTACCTGCCGGCGGTGGCTTGCCGCGTGCGTTGCATTCGTTGAATGCGCACTGCGCACCTTTGCTGGCCGCGGTCTCGGTATCGTAGTCACGACCACCATATCGATTTGCTGACCAAGTGCCTCAAAAGCCGACTCCAACTGGCCGAGCTGTGAGCTGTGGCGCACGTTGAGCAGCCGATCGATCTGGGGTAAATGGACGTCAAGCCGGCGTGCAAGTTCCGCCTTGCCGATGCGCTGATCGCGCATGCTCTGATAGAGCGTCACCTTAGTGCCCATGAGCAGGGGCAACGTCACGGTCTCCTGTTTCGCCGTCGCCGCAGATGGTTTTGGAATATCGCGTCGGTCGCTGATATACGCGTCGATCGCGGTGGCCAGGGCGTCCAGGGCGTGCTCGAGTGCGTCTCTCTTGGTGCGACCGTATGTGACGGCTTCTGGGAAATCTGGAAATCGAACGAGATACGTGTCGTTGTCATCCTTTTGAAGGATCACCGGATACGTCAGCCTGGCCATCGCCGCCTCCTGCCCCACCGCCGATGGTCGCACGCGCACATCGGGTGAGGGTCTCTGTCCGGAAACATTCACGAGGCCGGTGCCGAGTTCCTTGTTCTTCCCATGCATGGGCAGAACCGAGAAACGGCCGTCACGCCACACCGTGAGATGTCCACCGCGACCAGGTTCAAACCTGCAGCCCTGCCGGGCGAGCCAGCGCTTGAACTCGGCGCTCGTCACTCTGGGAGGATACAACACATCTGTTGACTAACACAACAGCACTGTTGTGTCTTCAGCTCGGAGCACACAACACCTATGAGGCCCCTCGCCATCGATATCACAAGCCCTGCAGCGCTCGTCGGTCCATCCGGCTTTCGAGGCGTGCGCGAGTTTTCGGGCGCGGGATTTCGCGGGACCGGCGCCTGCTACGGCGCCGGATTCGCAGGCGCGGGCGCGGCGTACCGGGTCTCATCCATCAGACGCCGCAGCTCGGCCTGCATGTGCTGAAGGGTCTCACGTGCATCCGAACGGTCAATGACGTTCGTCTCCTCGTTGGGATCCTCATCGAGATTGTAGAGCTCGTCCATGCCCTCAAGCTCGCGATACTTGATGTACTTGTGCCGCCAGGTTCGGACTGCCACATAGCCCATGTTTCGAATGCGCGGAAATACGGTGTCGGTGAAGTACTCGATGAGGAACGACGTGCGCCACGCTTGTGCCTTCTTCTTGAATACCGGCACAAGGGAGCGCCCCTGGATTTCAGCGCCGGGTTGGAGTCCGGCCACCTCGAGCAGAGTCGGGGCGATGTCGAGATTCAAGACGATCTCGGACGGCGTCGAGCCCGCGACCGCTAACGGTGGATAGCGGATGACGAGCGGAATTCGGATCGTCTCTTCGTACGCCAGACGCCGCTCTTCGTTGAGTCCGTGCTCGCCGTAGAAATATCCGTGATCGCTGGTGAATACGACCATCGTGTTGTTCAGCACGCCCTTGCGCTCCAGCGCTGCGAGGATCCGCCCCAGGCTGTCGTCGACGCCAAGCAACATCTCCAGACGGCCTCTGATCTCCTCATCGGATGTCGCGGTCTTCGGACCAAGCGGAGGAAGCCGGTCAATCTGGCGAAGCAGCGCGGGCTTTCCAAGCGGTGGCTTGAACGCGCTCGCCCGCCGAGGCATCGTGCGGCCGATGTAGCGGCCGCGGTGGCGATCCGCGGCCACAAAACCGCCGGGCTGTCCTGGAATCGGCACCAGACTCCCATCGTCACGCTGAATCACGTTGGGATGGATCGCCTTGTGAGCCAGGTACACGAGGAACGGGCGATCCGAAGGACCGTCCATGAACCGCTCTACGTAGTCTGTGAGCAGGTCGGTCGTGTAGCCCTTCGCGTGCACCCGCTCGCCGTCGACATTCAGTGAAGGGTCGACCGCTTCCCCTTGTCCGGGCATGGCGACCCAGTGATCGAATCCCGGCCGAGGGCTGTCGTCGTTGCCCATGTGCCATTTGCCGAAGAAGCCCGTGCGGTAGCCGGCGCGCTGAAGCTCCAACGGGAACACGCGCAGGTTATGGCTTGGTCGAGCGGTGTTGTCGATGATGCCGTTGGTGTGCGGGTATTGCCCCGTGAGAAAGCCCGCCCGGCTGGGAGAGCAGAGTGGCGTTGTCGCGAATGCGTTCGTGAACCGTGCCCCTTCGCGCGCGAGCCGGTCCATGTTCGGCGTGTCGATGAACGGATGGCCGGCCACCCGCATCTCATCCCAGCGCATGTCATCGACGAGCACCATGACGATGTTCGGCGGGCGGGATTCGGCGGGTGCGGGCGGCGTGTTCCGGCGTTCGCCAGGCGCCGCACACGTGGCGGCAAGGAGTGCCGCCGCGACAACGAATCGCCGCCAAGCGTTCGATCGACGGCTCAACGCCCGGCCTGCGGCCAGGGGACGCCCTGATCCTTCCGCGTCACCGGCTTCACGCCCTTGAACAGGAACCGTTGCACCCTGGCCCCGGTGTAGGTTTCCGTCGCGTACAGATTCCCTTTCGAGTCGGTCGCCAGATTATGGACACCGAAGAACTGTCCGGGCTGCCGTCCGCCATCGCCGAATGACGTCAGCACCTCGAGCGAACTGCGAAGCAGCACGTTGATCTTCTCGTCTACGCCGTTCGCGGCGTAGATGTAGGTCTGCTGCGGATCGCGCGAGAAGGTCATGTCCCACACCGACCCAGACCGGTACGTCATCCGATCGATGAACGCTTCCTTGACGAACGTGCCGTCCTTCCGGAACACCTGGATGCGGTCGTTCACGCGGTCGCAGGCGTACACGAACCCGTCGTTCGAGACGATGACGCAGTGCATCGTGCTGAACTGCTTCGATGGAGGGGCCTTCGGATTGTACGGCGGCATCTTCACGTCGTCCGGTTTGTTGCCGTAGGCGCCCCAGTGCCGTTTGTACGCGCCCGTATCGGCGTCGAAGACGATGACGCGCCGGTTCCCGTAGCCGTCTGACACGTACACTTCGTTCGCCGACGGATCGGCGAAGATCTTCGTCGGCTGCCAGAAGTTCTGCACATCGTTGCTGCCGTTGTGCACGCCGTGCTTCCCTATCTGCAGCAGGAATCGCCCGTCGTTCGTGAACTTGAGGATCTGTGTGTCCTTCTGCCCGTTGCCGCCAAGCCATACGTTCCCTTTGTGATCGACGGTGATGCCGTGGTTGCTGTCGGGCCAGTCGTACCCTTTGCCAGGACCTCCCCACGATTTCACGAGCGTCCCGGCCTGGTCGTAGACGAGGACCGGCGGCGCGACCTTACAGCAGGCCCCGATCGGATCCGTGGCGCTCACACGCGCCGGCTGTCCCGGCTGAACCTCGTCGTCTACGGCCTGATTTGCCTTCAGGTCGGCCGCCTTGAAGTTGGCTTCGACCGTGTCTGGCCGGTGGATCGTCCAGACGTTGTCCTGCGCATCGACGGAGAGGCCGATGGTCGAACCGGTGACCCAGTGGTTGGGCAGCGGCTTCGGCCAGAAGGGATCGACTTCGAACATCGGCGCCTGCGCCGCCTGTGCGGCGACGGTGCCCAACGAGCCGACCGGAGCGCGCGTCACCTGAAACGCGCCCGCCAACGCCATCACGAGCAACCCGGCAAAGCGTGTGGATTTCATCGTTTCCTCCGCGAAAGATCACTCACGTCGCGTGAACATGTCCGCGTCCACGCTGAAGGCACTCGTCGGTGAGCCTGCGACCGGCAGGAACGTATGAGATGTCGCGGCGCCCTTGTCGGGCGTGAAGACGATGGTCAACCCCTTGACCGTCACGGTTCCCCTCATGGTCGCTTCGGTCGCCGTGGCGCGTCCTGCCACGGTGCCACCCGTCGTACTCATCCATTGATAGCGGCCATCAGGCTGGATGACGAGCGCGCTGACGACATTGACTCCCGAGCCACCGGCGAGCGCCGTTCCGCGTGCGGATTCCCATTGGCCCGCGATCGCCGTCAACGGAACGGAGACCGGTTTCGTGTAGCGCTTTCCGTAAAACTCGATCCCCTCCGGCCGCACCGTCAACGGGCCCTGGTGCACCCCACCGTCTCCCCACGCGATGGCCAGCTGATTGCCACGCATCTCCCAGCGCCCCGAATCGCCAACATGAGCGGCCAGGTGCGCTGCCCAGTCGAAGTTCTCCAGACCGCCTTCGGGAATGACGCGAGTGACGCGGCCGCTACTCAAGAAGAGGAGGCACACGGCGCGGCCGCTCAGGAGACTGCGGCCCACGAACATGCCCTGCGGGACACCGTTGACGACGCCAGCATCGGGCACGCGTTCCGGGCGCATGTTTCCTCTCTGCCTCGCGTCACTGTGCGCCGCGACGACCAGGCTCAGAGCGCCGACGGCAATGGCCAATCTCGACATGCGGCTGAATCCTTCGGGAAGACGCAGTTACTTCGGCGACATGGTCTTCAGGCGCGCCAGCAACTCTTTGTGGTGCGCGATGAAGCGATCGTAGGTGCCGAACTGGTGCCACTCGAGGATGCGCTCGATATCGAAGTAATCCTGCTGGGCCTGACGCAGCGCGGAAAATCGTCCCTGTCCTCCACGCGCGGGTGCGGCGCCCGGCGCGGCCGTCAGTTTCGCGAGCGCGTTTTCGATGTCGAGCAGAAGAAGATTGATCTCCTTGATCTTCTGCTGGCGCGGCGGCACGTTGGCCGGCGGGTTGACCAATGCTTCGGCCAGAATCCGCCCGTCCGCGTTGAGCGGCGGGTTCACGCCCATCAGGTAGCAGAGCGTGGGCACGGTATCGATCGACTCCGTATAGTCGAAGGTGACGCCCTTCTTGATACCGGGGCCCACCATCACGAGCGGCATCGTCCAGGCTTCCGGGACGTTCGCGGGATGCCCCCCCGCGGTCTGCTCGCCATGATCGCCGGTGATGAACATCACGGTCTTCTCCCACTTGCCGCTCTTCTTCAGCGCATCGATGAACTGGCCCAGATACACGTCCTGCTGCTGCAACGCCTTGATGTACGGCGAACCCTCGCCCCAGATGTTGTCTTTGTAGGGCGATCCCGCAGGCGCGTTGCGGCTCTCGCCGGCGGCCACGCCGGTGTCCTGCATGTGAATCCACATGAACGTGGGATCGACTTCACGAAGAAACGTCGTCGCCCAGAACAACGTCTTGTCGTTTCCCACCTTGTAGCCGGCCGAACGCATCCCGGTCCCGCCCGCCTGTGCCGTGTAGTGGAAACTGCCGTCGAGGGAGCGATAGCTGATCTCGTTCACCACGTGCGCCGTGATCTTGAGCGGGAAGAACGAGTCCTGGACGTACTTCTGCTTGCCCGGCAGGATCATCGCCGTGCCGGACATCTGCACCACATTCGGAATCGAGGACGTGTAACCGTTCTGCGCCCACGGACTCGGTGGGAAGCCGTTGGAAGGGTCGGCCGTCTGGACGGTCCAGTTCTGACGAAAATAGGCGCCCTGCGCCATCAGCGCCTCGAGATTCGGGAGCTTCACCCGCCCCGGCGCCTTGTCGCTGAAGCCGTCGACGGTGTACAGGATGGCGAGCTCCGGGCGCTGGGTCGCTGGGGGTTGTTGCGCGTCAACGACCAGCGGGATCAGTGGAGCCAGTGAGAGGACGCCGGCAAGGGTGACACAAGCAACCACGAATCGTTTCATGTGGCGACCTCCAGGACTTAGGGACACGGCGGGTCTTTCGGATGATGACGGGTAGATTAACACTTCATTTCCGCCACGCCGTCAAGCGGGGCCCGAGCCTCGAAGTCCCAGGCGATTGTGGACTGAATTCGTGCTCCCGATCCCGGTCTCGGTCGATCCATTCCTCAAACTGGGAAACGTTCGCTGTTCGAGTGGAAGTCTACCAGTGAGATGACTTCCGATGTGCATCGCACGAGCGAGAAGTCTGCCAATCTCGATTGAGTCGCGCGTTGGATCTCGCGCGCGTCGCGTGACTCGTCAGTAAAGTTTTCTCGAGCGGAAAATATTACTGTGATGCGGTATCGTTGAGATAGGACGACATGTCGAAAAACTCGCCTGTACTGCGCGATTCACACAACACGCTGCGAATCAAGAGCGGGGCACTATTTGTGCTATCACGCATACGCGAGGGGGAAACTAGCCATGTTGCTGAAACTCGCTGTTGCATGCGCCGTCGTCGCGCTGTCGGTGTCCCCGTGCCTGGGTCAGAACTCGGGAAGTCCCGATGTCGATCCGAATCGGTACAGCCTCACGGCCACCGTGCGTCGTGCCTGGCAGACGGACGCCAGAGAACTGACGGAAATGGTGATCGCGAAGCATCCGCGGGGCGCCACCCGATGCTCTCGAAAGGTGAACGTCGGCGAATCCATCGAGTGTTTTCAGCGCCTGGTTGAACGGCATTTCCTCAGCCAGGTCGCCGCTGATTCGAGTCAGATGCGGAGCTGGTGCCTCGATGACGCAAATCCGCGACGCTGTCTCGAGTCGATGGCGGCGCAGGAAGTAGAGCGGTGGCGGTACAACAACAGGAAGATGGTTCCCTCGCCTGCTCAGGCGGAGTCGAGTCCGGTTGTCAGTCGCTAGCCCTCGGTGAAGGTCGGCTCGCGAGGGATGAGGCCCGGTCTTCGGGACAAGACCCTCGCGAGTCGTGGCATGCCTCCCGCGGCCATTTCCCACGCACCTTAATCAAGTCCCGCCAAGGCAGGTGCGTCGGCGGTATACTGCCCGAAACAAGGGAGGCTTCCGTGAAATTACTCAACACGTTGGTCGCACTGGCCATGGTTTTGGGCGCGGCGCCCGCCTGGGCCCAAACGCCGGCCCCTGCCCCGCCCCCGCCAACGCCGCCCGCTCGTGGCCCGCAGACGAACTGGTGGTCTCAGCCTGGCGCTGAAAACGGTCCGGAACGCACGGTCTGGGCGGCGCAGAAAGATCCGGAGACGCCTTACACCGGCGTCAACAAGCCGATCTGGCATATCGCCGACATCCTCAAGAAGCATCAGGGACACGCGCGCTGGGAAGAGAAAGTGGTGCTGACGCGCGACTTCGACGGCCGCTACGTGCAGATGGCGCCGGGCGACAAGGCCAAGTGCGTGTTCTACGCCGACGACCGCGTCTTCGGCTGGGTCTATAGCGGATCCGTGAAGATGACCATCGACGGTCAGGAGCCGAAAGTTCTGTCCAAAGGGTGGGCGTTCAACGTGGCGCCACGCCTGTCGTACTGCATGGAGACCGTCGGCGCCGAGCCGGTCGTCTACTATCGCAACACGCCCACCGGGCAGGTGCCGTCGTATCCGGAAAGCGAAACGCCGACGCCGATTCCCGGCTACAAGTACATCAAGACCAAGATCACCTCGACCGGCGGCTACGACTCGTTCAACGTGCCGTTCTTCAACGTGACGGAGTATGGCGATTCGACGCGCACGGGCCAGCGCTTCCTGTACGACGGCCATACCTCATCGAACTTGAACCTCGGAATGCCTCTCAAGGAACTACCGCCCGCCACCAACTGGGGCCACTGGCACGCCAACATGGTGGAGCTCTGGGTGAACGTGTACGGCAATGTGTGTGCGCTCATCTCCGGCGTCGGGGTGGTGCATGGCGAGTTGGGCGACGTGATCAATGCCAATGAAGAACGCTGGCACCGCGCGACCAGTTGCCCCAACACCGGCAAGAGCATCCGCATGGCGATGACACCGCGGAGCAAGGAAGGTCAGGTCCATTACTTCCAGACCGACGTGCCGGCGGAGAAATAGCGGGGTTCAGTCGTCAGTTTTCAGTTCTCAGTTTTCAGTAAATGGTTCCGGGATCCGTTTTCGTGAGCTTGCCGCGAAAACGGATCCCGGAACCTTTATCAAGGAACACTGACGACTGAGAACTGACGACTGAAGACTGATGACAGACCGTGCGACCATGAGCGATTCCACCGCAATCGAGCGTTATCTGGAAGACTTCACAGTCGGGCAGACCTTCCGCACACGAGATCGGCAGATCACTGCAGAAGAGATCAAGCGGTTCGCCGCGGATTTCGATCCCCAGCCGTTCCACCTCGACGAGGCTCTCGCCGAGGACAGTATTTTCAAGGGACTTGCCGCCAGCGGCTGGCACACCGCCGCGCTCACCATGAAGCTGCTGGTCGAAAGTGACTTCGTTCCCGTCGGCGGCATGATTGGACTCGGTTTCGAGGGCCGGTGGCCAAAGCCGGTGCGGCCAGGCGACACACTGCATGTCGAGTCGGAAGTGCTCAATATCCGGCGGTCGAGCTCGAATCCTCTGCGCGGAGTGATGACCGTCCGCGCCGCGACGCTCAACCAGAACGGCGAAGCCGTTCAGCTGTCGACGTTCAATCTCATCGTCCCGTGTCGCTCGTGAGAACTGTAGGTAGTGTGCGCCTTTAGGCGGACCGTGCGAAGGTCCGGCTAAAGCCAGGCTAAAGCCCATCACCGGCATGAACGGCGTGAAGGCGTTTCTGTCCTTGAAGACAAGGATGACGACAGGGGCGCGCTGCCGTCACCGAGCATCGCCGGATTCAACTGACTGATGACGTCGCGGAACTGCTCGAATTTCAGCGCGACGTTCCGAAGATCGCCCTCGCCAACCTCGCCGATGACCTGGAAGTGATCGGATCGCAGCGAGAGCCACTCGGCGGAGGCTATCGGAGGTGCGAACAGCGCCACCAACGCCGCGAGGACCAGAGGGAGTCGCATCTGCTCCTCCGTATGTCGAGCGTGGCGCGCCTTCAGCGCTTCGTCGGAGCGATCGCTGTCGGCAACGCGCTGTCGGCGCCTCCATCACCTGGAAACACGTGCGAAAACGCGTAGCCCACGACGGCGAGCCTCGTCGCCATCTCGGTGCCCGCAAACCGCAGCTGGTGCCACACGGTCGCAGGCGCGTAAACGATGTCTCCCTGATCGGCGACGAAGGTCGGCACTGAACCGATCGTGCACTCCATCTTCCCTTCGAGGATGAACCAGAACTCCGGACCGGTGACGTGCAGGTGGCCCTTGTCGCCGGGCGGTGCGGGCTTCTGCGTCTTCGGATCGCCGCGAAGAATATTCGCGATGCCGACGTTCACATAGCCACCATCGTGGGCGTCGCCGACGAATTGTGTGGGGTTCTTCTTGGTCAACGGCTTGCCGGCGATCACCTGGTTGTAGTCGATGTACGGCACGTTGGCGCCGTCGTACGCGCCTTTGCTATTGGCGACTTTCGTCTTCTCGAACCTGATTCCAGGAGTAGCCGGCGGCGTCTCATCGGCCGGGTACATCGTCTGGGAGTTCGCCATCAGCACTTCGAAGCGCAGCGACGGCCGGTCGCCGATCGTCTCCATGCTGTACACCAGCCGCTTCGGCACCTGCACGAGGAAGCCCCTGGTCGCCACAAAGGGCTGCTGCCCCTCGATCGTGAAGCGAATCTGCCCGTCCTGCACTATCCAGAATGCGCGGTTGTCCTGATGGAAGCGCCGCGGCGTTTTCGCGCCCGGCGCCATCGAGATGTACTCGCCATGGAAGAGGTTGTCGTCGACGATGAGCTCCGACCAGTTCTGCTGGCCTTTGTGTTTTGCGACGACTTCCGAGACCTTCGTCCACGCCTTGTGCGGCGGGACGAAGGGATTCGGCTTCACCGGCAACGGCGTCCACACCTCGATCTGCTGCTCCTGCCCCTGCACGGCGACTTGAGGACCCGACATCGCCAGCACCAGACCCACTCCAACAACGGTTGCGATCGACCTGCTGAGTTTCATCGAAGAGTCTCCTTATAGAGTGCAGGGCGGGTCTTGTATTCTAGACCCGCCGCCGGGTCCATAGGACCCGGCCTACGTACATATCATCGTGTGGGATTCTCGTACCAGACGACGCCAAGCCCCGGCTTCCCGTCGCGCGCATTGTCGTTCTCTTCGCTGTTGATGACGTCGAGATCCCCGTCCGCATCCACATCGAGCAGAAGATTCAGATCGAACTTGATGCCATCAGGACCGCTCAGGTCGAACACGTCCCAGTTGGCCTGATAGGGCGAACCGCGAAAGCGAAGCCACACGATGCCACGCTTGCCGTTGGTCGCCTGCTCAGCGGAGAGGACGAGGTCGCGCCTGCCGTCGAGATCGATGTCGCCAATCGCCACGGACTTCGGCCGCCCCGCGAGCGCTGGATACGGGATCTTATGCTCGACCCACGAATCCGTACGTTCCGTGGTCGATCGCTTGAAGATGCTCAGCCCGAAGTCGTCCTTCAGATAGTGCGGGACGACGATCTCGTCCACGCCGTCTCCGTCGAGATCGCCGGCATCGACGAACATCGGCGAGCGCTCTCGAGCGCCGATCCAGTGGTTCGTCCAGGGTCCGTTCAGCGCACCCGATGCCGGGCCCGGATTTTCGAGCCAGCGGACGCCAGCCATCGCACCGAAGCGGTCGCTCACCAGGACATCGGCAAACCCGTCACTGTTCATGTCCTTGATGATGAGCGACATGATCCAGCCGGCGTCAGACAGGCGATGAAAGGCCCAGTCGGTGACACGCCGCGGGTTGGCCGGCGATTCGAGCCACCCGATCGATGCCCCCTCGTCTTTTCCGCCGACGATGAGGTCGGGACCACGCCGCCGATCGACGTCCATGGGAACGGCGAACATCCACCGAGATCCGTCGGCGTACAGCGTTTCGGTCTGCCATTCCTGTTCGCGCGCGTAGCTCGCAACCGGTGGCGCCCAGTGCACCAGGATGCGGCGCGCCCGTCCTTCGGCAGAGCTGATGACGTCGAGGTCGCCGTCACCATCGGCGTCGACGAACACCGCATCTTCCCCGTCCGGCGATGTGCCGGCGGTGATCGTCTTCCACGCAGGAACACCCTGGCCGCGGCGATCTGCGAGGTAGACGCGCGTCAGTCCGCCCTGCTCCCAACTGGTGACGAGATCCATGGCCCCGTCGCCGTTGACATCGGCGGCGCGAACCCCATCCGCGCCAAGCGACGAGGCATCGATCGTGTGGCGCTTCCAGGGTTCGGCACGCTGGGCGCGGGGAGCATCCACCAGACACGCACAGATTCCGATTCCACCAACCACCAGGCAGGCGCGTCGCAGCGGTAACGTCACAAAACCTCCGGTGCCAGCCAGCCAAGCTTACATCTGCTTCCAGTATGTTAGGCTCGCCGCAACCAAGGATGACATCTGTGATGAAGAAACATATCTGGGCCGCCTTTCTACTCATGATTCTCAGTACCGATCTACACGCGCAGAGTCCCACGGCCGCGGAAATCGACCGGCGCGCGCAACAGGTCGCCGACAAGGTGGTTGGGTGGCGTCGCGATCTTCATCAGCATCCGGAGCTGGGCAATCGTGAAACGCGCACGGCCAGGGTGGTGGCCGACCATCTTCGAAGCCTCGGCATCGAAGTGCGAATCGGCGTCGCCCACACCGGCGTTGTCGGCGTGCTGAAGGGCGGCAAGCCGGGCAAGGTGGTGGCGCTTCGAGCCGACATGGACGGCTTGCCCGTCACCGAACTGGTGAACCTGCCGTTTGCGTCGAAGGTGAAGGCGACCTACAACGGGCAAGAGGTCGGCGTGATGCACGCGTGCGGCCACGACAATCACGTCGCCATTCTCATGGGCGTGGCGGAACTGTTTGCCGGCATGAAGGATCAGCTGCCCGGCACGGTGAAGTTCATCTTTCAGCCCGCCGAAGAAGGCGCGCCCAGCGGCGAGGAAGGCGGGGCGGCCCTGATGGTCAAGGAAGGCGCCTTCGACAATCCGAAACCGGATGCCGTGTTCGGTCTTCACGTGTGGGGTGGCGGCAACGTTGGACGCATCGGGTATCGCTCGGGCCCGACGATGGCGAGCGCGGACATGATGCGGATCGCCGTGCGCGGAAAGCAGACGCACGGCGCGCTACCCTGGGGCGGTGTGGATCCGATTGTGGTGACGTCGCAGATCGTGCTCGGGCTTCAGACCATCGTCAGCCGGCAACTCGACGCGACAAAGACGCCGTCGATTATCACGGTGGGCAGCGTTCATGGCGGCGTCCGGTTCAACATCATCCCCGACGAGGTGCAGCTCGAGGGCACTATCCGGACGTTTGATGCCGCCGTGCAGCGCGACATGCACCGCCGGATCACGCTGACGGCGCAGTCGATCGCGGCCAGCGCCGGGGCCGAGGCCACCGTCACGATCACACCGCTCTACCCTGTGACCGTCAACGATTCGAAGCTGACCGACACCATGCTTCCTACCCTGCGCCGGGTGGCCGGAGCGGAGATGGTGTCGGAACAGGCGCTGGTGACGGCCGCCGAGGATTTTTCGTTCTTCGCGCAGCGCGCGCCGGGGCTGTTCGTCTTTCTCGGGGCGACCAGGAAGGGTGTGGATCCGGCCACCGCGCCGGCCAACCACTCGCCGTTGTTCGACGTGGACGAGGGCGTGCTGCCGCTCGGCGTTCGAACGTTAGCCCATCTCGCGGCCGATTTCTTGTCGCAGAAGTAGTTGTCACTACGTAGTGTCCGGCTTTAGCCGGACTTTCAGACGGTCCGCCTGAAGGCGGACACTACGTACTATCGGAAAACGCTTATCTCGTGGCTCGGCCGACGACAGGCAGCATATCCACGAATCCACGCCAGCCTTGCTCGTTTCCAGGGCGATTCGTTGACAACGCGAGGCCGCACCACATCGCGGGCGTTGCCAGCCCCGTCGCCGGCCTCGCCCAGACTCGCTGCACCGTCACGGCGACCCCGATCAACGGTACGCGGAGGTTGAAATGCACTGGCACATCAGATCGGCCACGGCCCGGCATCTCGAGCAGCAGGCCATGATGGCTGGCGTCAATGATGCGCGACGGCACATCGTTCACGACGGCTTCGAAACAGTTTGCGATCTTTCGCGGTGACCGGCGAATCGGCCGCCCTTCCATGATTGCCATCATCACCGTACAGAGGAGTGTGGCGCGGTCGAGCGGTCGCTCCAGGTACATGGCGTGGCGGCTGATGCGCGGATCGACCTCGGCGTCGTTGCCGATGACAACAGCGGCGGTCGACGGATTGCGTTGACGACTCACGTTGAGGAGCCCGTCGCGCACGGCGAAAGCGACGTCTGCGACCAGGAGATCAAAATCGCGCGCGTGCATTTCCCGCGCCGCGGTGCGAGCGTTCCCCTGCCGAACGGGCTCGAAGTGATTGGCCGAGAGCCACTCGCCGACGGTCTCACATTCACCGGCATCGGGCAGGGCGACGATCACGCGGGGGGAAACAGCCATGTGCGGGTCGTGAAACGGCGTGCATTCCACATGCCAGCGAAAACATTCGGGAATTCGTCCCGCCGACGATTTCTGACTTTCAAAAGCGAATCTGCGACGGAGAAAACCGTCGTCGATGACGGTTTTGAATCAGCCGCCCGTCCAGGGTTTCTAGGGTTTCTTCGGTGGAACGGCCTTCTCTGCCGTCGGTCGGAGGGAGGCGCTCCACGACATGTCTGGACTGCCCACCTTCTGCGCCCCGTTGACGCCGATGACGATGGAACCGGCGGGATCGACCGGGCCGCCGTCGAGCACGATCGTGGAGTATTTGGTGGTCTTGGCTTCCAGCGTTCGCCGTCCGGGCGCGATTTGCTGGGTCTTGAGCAATCCCTTCGCATCGAAGATGAAGACCTCGACCGTGAACTGCTCGAGGTCGTCGCTGGTCTGATTGGTCGCTGAATACAGCACGACGGGGGGATCTCCGGCGACGGTCAGCACGGTCGCCTTGCCGATTTTCACCGGCGAATCTGGCGCCTCAATTACCACCGCGGCCTGCTCGGCCGCCGCTGCCACAACCAGCATCCCGGCCATCGTCGCACTGAGTAGGATCATGGGCCCTCCGACGTCAGTCTAACGCACCGCCGTGTGGTCTCGCGGTGATGTATCGATCTTTTGGCGCCCCTGCCCGGGTTTGACGTAGTGTATTCATTCATGGCGCGCCTCATTCTCGTCGTGATGATCTGTCTGGGGGGAAGCGGGCTGTTCCATGCGGCTGTACAGGCACAATCGACGCCCGCTCCGCCGGCACACGATCGCGTCGCCGTTCCGGAGCCCAGCGAGAAAGCGCTGTCTTACCATCGCAGCGGCAACATCCTGTGGATGGTGAGCATTCTCTGGTCCATGGTCGTGCCGCTCGCGTTTCTCTGGACGGGTCTGTCGGCCCGGATCCGCGACGTCGCGCAGCGAATCGGCCGGCGGCGGTTCTTCGTCATCGCTATCTACTTCGTCATCTTCAGCGCGATCGGCTTCGTGCTCGATCTGCCACTCAGCTACTACGCCGGGTACGTTCGAGAGCACGCGTACGGCCTGTCGAACCAGACGTTCGGCAAGTGGTTCGGCGATGCGGCCAAAGGACTCTTTGTCGGCATCTGCTTCGGCGTCGCGTTTCTCTGGCTGCCGTTTGCGCTGTTGCGCCGCAGCCCGCACCGCTGGTGGCTGTATGTCGGGCTGCTGATGGTTCCATTCCTGCTGTTCGTCTCGCTGATTTCACCGATCTGGATCGATCCGCTCTTCAACAAGTTCGGCCCCATGAAGAACAAAACGCTCGAAGCGAACATTCTCGAGCTCGCCGACCGGGCCGGCATTCAGGGCAGCCGCGTGTTCGAAGTGGCCAAGAGCGTGGACACGAAAGCGTTGAACGCCTACGTCACCGGCTTCGGCGACACGAAGCGGATCGTGCTGTGGGACACGATCATCGCGGCGCTCGACGAACGCGAGCTGCTCGTGGTGATGGGCCACGAGATGGGTCACTACGTGCTCGGTCACGTGTGGCGCATGGTCGTGTTTTTCTCGCTTCTGATTATGGCGACGCTCTACGCGATCTATCGCACGGTCGGCTGGGTGATCGGGCGCAATCGATCCCGCTTTGGCTTCGACGACCTGTCCGATGTGGCCGCCCTCCCGCTGATTCTTCTGCTCTTCAACGCCTACCTGTTTCTGATTTCGCCCGTGATAATGGGGTTTACCCGCTATCACGAGCACGAAGCGGACAGATTCGGGCTGGAGATTACGCGCGACAACCACGCGGCGGCGACGGCGTTCGTCAAGCTTCAGCAGGAGAACCTGGCGGTTCCCCGGCCGGGGTGGCTGTACACCGATATGGCGAGCCAGCCATCCACCGGTCGGCGACCGCATCGACTTCAGCAACGACTATCGTCCGTGGGAGCGGAATCAGCCGCTCGTCTACGAGAGCCTCTTTCGAAAAGGGCCATGAGCAAGGCATTTACGAAGGAATCCGACGGCGAAGAGGAAGACCTCGATCGCGCCGACGCCGCCGACAAGGCCGCGGACGCCCAGCTCGCGGGCGTCAAGAATTACATCACGCCGACCGGCCTGCAGCGGCTGAAGGACGAGCACAAGTTTCTGCTCACCAGAGAACGGCCGGCGGTGACGCAGGTGGTGGCCTGGGCGGCGAGCAACGGCGATCGCAGCGAAAACGCCGACTATCAGTACGGCAAACGGCGGCTGCGCCAGATCGATCGGCGGATTCACTTTCTCACCAAACGCATCGATGCCGCGCAAGTGGTCGACCCGGAAGCTCCGAGAACCGGACGGGCGGCCACGCACGTGTTCTTCGGGGCGACCGTGCGCTACGCCAACGCCGTTGGAACCGAGCGCGTGGTGCGCATCGTCGGCCTCGATGAGATCGATCTGGATCGCAACTACCTCAGCTGGGTGTCGCCGCTGGCGCGCGCGCTGATGAAGTCCGGACCCGGCGATTCCGTGGTCCTTCACGCGCCTGGTGGGGCGGAGCGTCTGGAGATTCTCGAGGTGCGTTACGAGCGCATCCCCATGGAGCCCTTCAGCGAACCGCCCGGAGCCGAGGTCGCCACGAAGGCGCGGCCTCGCACCTGAACAACCCCTCCCCGACCAACTGATGGACAACATCCAGCCCTGCGATCTGCTCCTCACCAACGCCCTCATCGTCACGATGGACGAGCAGTTCACCATTCACAGCCCGGGCTCGATCGCCATTGCGGGAAACGGCATCCTCGCCGTCGGCGACATCGCCGGCCACTTCGAGGCCGTCACGCGCATCGACTGCGGCGGGCGCGTCGTCATGCCCGGCCTCGTCAACGCCCACACACACGCACCGATGACGCTGCTTCGCGGTCTCGCCGACGATCTTCGCCTCGACGTCTGGCTCATGGGCTACATGATGCCGGTAGAGCGCGAGTTCGTCCGGCCGGATTTCGTCGCGCTCGGCACCCGGCTGGCGTGCGCCGAGATGATTCGCTCGGGGACCACCTGCTTCGCCGACATGTACTACTTCGAAGCCTCAGTCGCCGAGGCGGCGGCCGCCGCGGGGGTCCGCGCGCTCTGCGCGCAGACCGTCCTGAAATTTCCAACGCCCGATGCCGCCAGCTACGAGGACGCGCTCGAGATGGCCCGCGCCTTCATCCAGAAATGGAAAGGGCATCCGCTGATCGTGCCCTCCGTCGCCCCGCATGCTCCCTATACGTGCACGGCCGAAATCTTTCGCGCGTGCGCCGAGCTGGCCACCGAGTTCGACGTTCCGCTGCACACGCATCTCGCGGAGACGGCGCTCGAGGTCGAGCGCGCGCGCAAGGAATACGGCATGCCTGTCGTGCCATGGGCGAAAAAGCAGCGCCTGTTCGATGCGCGAGTTCTCGCGGCGCACTGCGTTCACGTGGACGAGGGCGAAATCCGGACGTTGCGCGACGCGCATGCCGGTGTCGCGCACAACCCTGCCAGCAATCTGAAGCTCGGGTCGGGCGTCGCACCGGTCGCGAAGATGCTCGAACTGGGGCTCGATGTCGGGATTGGCACCGATGGGGCCGCGTCGAACAACGACCTCGACATGTTCGAGGAGACGAGGCTGGCGGCCCTCCTGGCGAAGGGGACGAGCGGCGATCCTACTGCAATCCCCGCACGTACGGCGCTCGCCATGGCCACGCGCCTCGGTGCGCGAGCGATGCACCTCGGCGACATCACCGGCTCTCTCGAACCCGGCAAGCGCGCGGACCTCATCGTCGTCGATCTCGACGGGTCCCACACGACGCCGCGCTTCGCGCGCGACGCCAATGCCATCTACTCGCAGATCGTGTACGCCGCGAAGTCGACCGACGTCGTCGACGTGATGTGCGACGGCCGCTGGCTGATGCGCGACCGCCGGCTACTGACGCTCGATGAGGCGGAGTTGCTGTCGGGCGCGGCCGACGTGGCCCGGCGGATCGACGCGTTTCTCATCAAGCGGGAGCAGAGCGTGCTGCAGAAGCTCATCGCGATCGGCGGCGCCGCCGAACAGGAGAGCTTCGAGATCCAGGTCAAGGCGCGCCTGGCCTCCGAAGCATCGGTGCTCAGCGCGCTCGAGAGCGACGACATCGCGATCATCCGCCAGGTGCACTACCACCAGCACGACAAATACTTCTTCTTCCGCGATCCCGAGCAGGGCCGCCTTCGCTACCGGGAGGACGAATTCCTCAATGCCGACAACCAGGTCGTCAATGCGCGCGCCCGGCTGACCCTGACGGGCCCGGCACGCGAGCACGCGTTCGGTTCGGTGTTGCTGTTTCGATCGCGGTTCTTCGCACCCGCCATGCACTCGCCGCGCTTCTACCGCGAGTACTTCCAGCCATCACGAGAGAGGGACGTGGACAAGGATCGGCGACGCTGGCTCGTCGCGTACAGCGGCGTGCAGTTCTACGTGCACCTCGATCGTCTGATGAATCCGAAGGCCGACGGATATTTCATCGAGGTGAAATCGCGCACCTGGTCGCGGCGCGACGCCGAGGACAAAGCCGCCGTCATTACCAGGCTGCTCGAGCGGCTGGGCGCCCGACCGGAGGACACCATCGAGGCGGATTACGTGGAGCTTTGAGGGCTGAAGCCGAGCCCTACTCTGTTAACTGTGCGAGGCGTTCCTCGGTTGCGGGATGCGTTGACAAGTACCGCAGCGCGCTCGGCGTGCCGGACGCGCCGCTCGTCTTCTCGAGCCGCCGAAGGATCTCGGCGAGATGGCTGAGCGGAATGCCGTTCAGCTTCAGCACTTGAATCGCAAACGCATCGGCTTCGCGCTCGAGCTCGCGCGAGTAGTTCGCCTCGAGCAGCGCCGCCGCGGCCGCGGGTGCAACCGCGCTGGCATCGCCGGCGATCCAGGCCACCACCAGGCCCATGAGCGAGCTCTGAACAATCCCGCGCAACCCGTGGTTGCCCTCGACGTGACCCGCCTCGTGCGCCAGCACGCCGAGAATCTCGCGGTCGTCCTGGGCCAGCGCCACCAGCCCGTCGGTCACGACGATGGTCCCAGACGGCAACGCCATGGCGTTGGCCCCGATGGCCTCGCTCTTCCGGAACTCGAGGCGGTACGAACCGGTCGATCCGGCCGGCATCTTGAGCTGACGGATCGCCGACTCGATCGCCCGCTGCCGCTCGCGCGGCAGCGCGCTCGGCGTAAAGACCTCCTGGTCGAGCGACCGCATCGTTTCGCGGCTCAGAGCCTCCCGTACCGATCGCGGCAGCCTGTCGGCTATCTCGCCCGCGACCAGGGGAATGCCGTACACATAAGCGATCACGACGAGCGCGATGCCCAGAACGGGCAGAATCAGCAACCATCGCGGCAGGCGGTCGCCCCACTGTGTATTCGAGGATGGCTGGGAGTGCTGCCGGATCAAATCAAGGAACTATATCGCCTTCGAGCTGCCGTGGCCGCCGTCAGGCGTCCACGTGCAATGGCGTGCAGCCCTGTGCACTGGTCGTGGGGCACTACCGTACAGATCTGTAAGCGCCGACAAATTGGGCATGGAAAAACGCCTCTCCCTCGGCGAAGTACTAGACAAATACCGGTTGATCTGCCCCAGGTGCCGTTGCAACGAAGCCATCGTGCTCATCGACATCGCCTTTGAGGTGACGTGGCAGTGTGTCGACTGCGAGACGCGCTGGCCGGCGAGCGATGCGGAACGAGAGTTATTGCTGGGTCCGTCGCTAAAGATGATCCATTAACCGCACCTGGGTGCGTTGGGTGCGACAGGTGCGTCAGGTGTGTCAGGTGCGACGCGCCGGCACCTTCGCACCTCTCGCATCCGCCTTCGCGCTCCCTCCATATCGCTTCGGCGCAAGAGGCCTCTCGCACCCCGCGCACCTAGCGCACCCAACGCAACTCACCTAAACGAATTCGACGCAGAGGCGCAAAGGCGCCGAGAACTTTTTTCCACGTACCTGGAGTCTTTTCGATCAGAGGCCTCGGCGTCTCTGCGGCTCTGCGTCGTTGTCTTTCCTGAAAATGGGCGTCTTCCTGAAAAAGGGCGAGCGGGGAGGCAAAAAACGCCTCCCGTCGTGGGGGATGGAAGTTGCCGTCCGCCGTGAGGTGGGGACGAGCGCAGTTGATTCTAGAGATAGCAACGAGCGTGCCGTCGTTTTCGAGGCCTTTTTGGTCTGCTTTCACTACAACTAGAATCAGCGAGTGAAGTTTTCCGCGCGTATCCTCGCCAGCCTCAGTTTCTGCCATCTGCTGAACGATCTGATGCAGTCGCTGCTGCCCTCGATCTACCCGCTGCTGAAGCAGACCTTTGGCCTGAGCTTCGGCCAGATCGGCATCATCACGCTCGTCAATCAGATCATCGCGTCGGTACTGCAGCCGGTGATCGGCGTGTATACGGATCGGCGGCCGCTGCCCTACTCGCTGGCAGCGGGCATGGCCTTCACGCTGGCGGGCATGGTGCTGCTTGCCTTTGGCCCGACCTACGGCGCCGTCATCGCCGCGTCCGCCTGCATCGGGCTCGGGTCGGCGGTGTTTCATCCTGAATCTTCCCGCGTCGCGCGTCTGGCCTCGGGAGGACGCCACGGATTCGCACAGGCATTCTTTCAAGTTGGCGGTAACGTCGGATCGGCCGTCGGCCCTCTCTGTGCAGCGTTTTTCGTGCTGCCCCACGGACGAAGCAGCATCGCCTGGTTCTCGCTGATGGCGATCATCGGCATGCTGTTTCTGTGGAATGTCGGAAACTGGTACAGACAAACCAGCGCGTTCACCGGGACCGGGGGCGCCGTAGTGACGCACCAGACGGGACTATCGCGCAACCAGACGCGTGTCGCTCTGGCGTTGCTGCTCGGCCTGCTCTTCTCGAAGTATGTGTACCTCGCGAGCTTCGGCAGCTATTACACCTTCTACCTCATCCACCGCTTCAATCTGACCGTGCGCAGCGCGCAGGTCCATCTCTTCTTCTTCCTGGGCGCGGTGGCCGCGGGCACGATTTTCGGCGGGCCCATCGGCGATCGTTTCGGACGGCGGCGGGTGATTCTCGGGTCGATTCTGGGCGTGCTGCCGTTTTCGCTGGCGCTGCCCTACGCCAATCTTTTCTGGACGCGCCTCCTGACGATCGTCATCGGCCTCATCCTCGCGTCGGCCTTCTCGGCCATCATCGTCTTTGCGCAGGAGCTGGTGCCGGGCCGGGTGGGCGCCATCGCCGGACTGTATTTCGGCTTTGCTTTCGGCATCGCCGGAGTCGGCGCGGCCGTGCTTGGCGCGCTCGCGGACCGTACGAACATTACGGTCGTCTATCACGTGTGCTCGTTCCTGCCGGCGATTGGCGTTCTGGGATTCTGGCTGCCGAAAGTGGAACGATCGGGATAGTTGGTGGTAGCTGGTAGGTGGTAGGTGGTAGGCTCCAGACGATGAAGGCAATTGCACTGGCGTTGTTGTTTGGTGCGACGCTTCTAGCGCAGGCGGCGGTGGCGCCCACGTGGCTCGACAAGCCGCTCGCGAACTGGAACAAGCCGGGCGCGCCGATTCCCACGCCGAAACCTGCTGAAGACGAGTCCATCGCGGCGCTGTCGAAACGGTGCAGCTATCTGCCGCTCCTCCAGACGACGGCCGGCGAGCGTGCGCTGGTGAAAGCTGGATGGGTTCCCTTTCGGATGTTCGATAAGCAGATCGTCGATCGCGACGTCGAAATCATCGGCGGCCTTGCCGGCGCCGACGGCATGTGCCGGCCGATGAACTTCAACGTGTTCGTGTTCGTCAACGGGCGGCTTGCCGGAACGCTGTCGCCACAGACCATGGAGTCGCGCACCGACGGCAGCGTTGGCGGCGCGATTCGTCTCGCCGCCGACGATACCATCCAGGCAGGATTTGCGCGCTACCTCGACAAAGACGCGCTCTGCTGTCCGTCGAGCCATGTCACGGTTCGATACGGGATCGACCGGAAGGCGACGCTGCCTGTTGTCGTTCCGGCCAGCGTCCGCGTCACGCGGCCGTAATGGTCGCCAGGCGAAGGTCGGAGGTCGGTAGGCGCAAGTCGAGTCGGCAGGCAAGAGTCGGAACACCCCTTGCACACGCTTGACGTATGGGAATGACCCGCCAGGTCGGAGAGTTCGCGGCACGTAGAGCCACACGAAAGCTCATCCGCGCGATTCCGTGGTTGGGAACGGCCATCGCGCTCCTTACGCTCGGCGCCGCCATCAAACGCAAAGGGTTCTTCGGCGGCTCCCTCGACACGGCTCTCGACTTCACCCCGGTCGTCGGGACGTTGAAAAACGTGGCCGAGGTGGGCCGCGGAAGGGATTTCATCCGCGACAGGATCCGGTAGCTATCTCAACGCCAGGACCCACAGGCGCAAGCTCTTTGTTTTCAGAGGCCCCTCGCGTATGGTATTTTGATGGCATGAAATCTACCATCGACAAGGCAGGCCGGGTAGTGATTCCGGCGGCCCTGCGCGAGCGGGCCGGGCTGACGCCTGGATCGGAGCTCGACATTACCGAAGACGAGCTCGGCATTCGCCTCGCGCGCGTCGCGCCAGGTCCCCGCCTCGTCAAAGTCGGCCGCCGTCTCGTCGCACGACCGACGGCCGCCGCAACCGAGCGTCCCCGCGTCGACATCGCGTCGCTCATCGAGGAAGAGCGCAACCGCTGGCCGTGATGGTGTTCCTCGACACGAGCGTGCTTCTGGCCGGGCTCGTCGATTTCGGCCCGCAAAGCGCGCCTGCGCAGTCAGTGATGCACGCCGTCGCCGAAAAGCGACTGGGCGAGGTGGGCACCGCATGGCACTGCTGCCTGGAATTCTTTTCCGTCGCAACCAGGCTGCCGGCCGAGTTTCGGCTGACGCCAGCCGATGCCGCGCTGCTGCTCCAGGAGGAAGTGTTCTCGCGACTGACCGTGCACGACCTGCCAGCGGGCGATCGTGGAACGATGCTGCAGGCGGCGGGCCGCGACGGCGTCGCGGGCGGCAGAATTTACGATTCCCACATTGCCGAGGTGGCCCGCGCCGCGGGCGCGACGGTCGTGATCACCGACAACCGGCGGCACTTCCTCGCCGCCCTCCGCTACGGAATGCGGGTCGAGACACCGGCCGAATTTCTGGGTGGTCTGAAGAAGTCAAAATAGGCAACGAACGGGTCGGACGGCAGGGCTGAAGCCGGACGCTAGGTACTGCCTTCTTCGTGTCGTCGTGTCTTCGGGGTTATGTCGTCGTGTCGTCGTGGTTCGTGGTTCAGCGGTCGAGGCGGCCGACGAGGCTCAGCACCGCTCGATATGCCTGCGCCATTGCGCGAGGCTCGGCGAGCGACGGCGTATCGGCCGCGGTGTGAATGGTTCGCAGAACCTGGGGCCTGAAACCCTCCGGCAACCCCGATTCCTTGCCCCCGTTGATGAGAAGCAGGAGCTGGTGCGCCTGCAGTTCGGGCATCGCCGCGATAGACAACGTGGGAATCCCTGCCTTCTGAAAGCTCAGGTCGTCACTCGGCGGCATCGCCGGAAATTCGACGCAGACGCGGACGACGTCGACGCAGGTTGCCCGCATCGCCTGGAAGAGCGCGTCGTTCGCGGTCGAGCGCGGCCCGAAGATGAGCGTGTCGCCGAAGGCGTTGACGTCGAGGTTCACCATCGCGCGTGTCTTCCGATCGCGGTGGTCCTGAGCGTATCGGGCCGAGCCGAGCAGCCCCAGCTCTTCCATGTCGAAAAAGACGATGCGCACCTGACTCGCCGGGCGTGTCTTCTGCCACGTTTCCGCCAGGTGGACGAGAATCAGAACGGACGCGGCGTTGTCGACGGCCCCTTTGCTGAGGGTGCCATCCTGCAGCCGCACGGCGTCGTAATGGGCGCCGATGACGATCTCGGGTTCCCGTCCTCGAATGGTGATGACGACGTTGCGGCCCTCGGTGCGCGGGTCATTCTTGCGCGGCTCGACGGTGAACGGCTCGACCTCGAACGGGATGCCGCGGGCTTTGAGCATCGCGGAGAGCGCATCGAGTCGCGCCTGGTTCGAAGGCTGCGCGAAGCGGGCCAGGTCGTCTTGGACGGTCGCGAACAGCTGCTCCGCAGCGGGAGCGGCGATAACCGGACCTGTGCGAGCGGCGCAGGCCGAGGCGGCGAAGATAGCAAGGATGAGTAGAAGGTGGGCAGGGCTGAAGCCCTGCGCTACCGCTTCGACCACTCCGAACCCTACGAACCTCACGAACCTCACGAACCCCACGAACCCACGAACCCTACGAACTTTACGAACCCTACGAACTTTACGAACCCACGAACCTACGACCCACGAACCATCATGATCTGTATGGTATTTCCCCGAACATCGGAAGCCCCGCGGCCTTGATGATGTCTGTCAGGCCCTGGCGGGTGTGGAATTCCATCCCGTCCCGGTTGACGACGACCGTGTTGGGGTAGCCCGGCGCCAGCCGGCGGAACTCGGCGTCGATGAGGCGGAAACGCCGCACCATGTTTTCGGCAGCCTCGTGCGGACGGTTGCGCAGCCTGATGTGCTTTTCGATCGTGTCCACGCTCGACGTCAGCACGATGACCTTCTCGGGATTCCACCAGTCGCCGATGGACAGCACGTGCTGAAGGGCCGGATGGTCCTGGACCGCGTACTCGGCCATGTGCGCTTCGAGCGTGATGCGCGCCCCCTCGAAGAAGATCACCCGGTCGGGCCGATCGTGCTCGGCCGCATCGCGGTAGTTCGCGTCGTAGATGCGGGCAAAGTACTCGGTGACGCCCACCGCGTTCCGGCCGGCGGCGATGTCTTCGAGCATGCGGCGGTCCCACACGCCCTCTTCGCCCTCTCCGTAAGTCCCGTTGTGATAGAGGTCGCCAAGCTGGCGGATCAGCGTGCTCTTGCCGATTCCGGGGCCTCCGACGATGGCAACGCGCATCAGATATCGACGCTCACGACGCTCGTCACTTCTTCCACGGTCGTGAGTCCCTGGGCGAGCAGCCAGGCGGCATACCGCTTGAGGTCGATCATCCCCTCCTCGATGGCCACCGCGTGGATCTCTTCCGAGCGTGCGCCGTTACCGACGAGCGCGCGAATGCGGGGCGTCACCTTCATCACCTCGTAGATGCCCACCCGGCCCCGTACGCCCTTGCCGCCACAGCTGCTGCAGCCTCGGCCCTTGTATATCGTCGTGCCCTCTGGCAGCCCCCAGAACCGCGCGATGTTCGCGTCGGCCGGATAGGGCTCCTTGCAGTCCTGGCAGAGCCGGCGGGCAAGACGCTGCGCGATGACGCCGATGGTCGAGGACGACACCAGAAACGGCTCCACGTCCATTTCCTGGAGCCGCGTAAAGGCGACCGCCGCGCTGTTGGTGTGGAGCGTCGTGAAGACGAGATGGCCCGTCAGGGCGGCTTCTACGGCGGTGTGGGCGGTCTCCTTGTCGCGCGTCTCGCCCACGAGCAGGATGTCCGGATCCTGGCGGAGAAACGCCCGAAGCACGCTGGCGAACGTGAGCCCGATGGCCGAGCTCACCTGAATCTGGGTGACGCCGGGCAGGTCGTACTCGATCGGGTCTTCCGCCGTGGAGATGTTCACCCCGGGATCGTTGATTTCGGCCAGCGCGGAATACAACGTCGTCGTCTTGCCCGACCCGGTCGGTCCGGTCACGTAGATGATGCCGTAGGGCTGCTCGATCATCTCGCGCATCAGCGTCAGGACCCCGGCATTCGACACCAGCTTGTCGAGGCCGAGCGTGGTGTTCGACCGATCGAGAATGCGCATGCACACCTTCTCGCCCCACTTGCCGGGCACGGTGGACACGCGAAAGTCGATGGGCTTGCTGTCCATGGTGACGCTGATGCGCCCGTCCTGCGGCAGACGCTTCTCGGCGATATCGAGGCGGCTGAGAATCTTGAATCGCGAGATCAGGCCCAGCTGGACGCGCTTGGGGAGCTTCTGCACCACCTGGAGCACGCCATCGATCCTGAACCGTACGGTAACGTCGCCCTCCATGGGCTCGACGTGGATATCGCTGCTCCCCTGCTTGATGGCCAGGCCGAGAATCGAGTTGGCGAGCTTGATGATGGGCGCATCTTCCGATGCGCTCATCAAGTCCTGCTTGGTTTCGGCTTTCGGCTCGTCGGTATCGGCCGCCAGTTGAAGCTCGCGGATCAGATCGGATTCGAGCAGGTCCACACCAACAGGCGCGGCCGGCTTTACCCCGGCCGCAGGCGCGCCCGGCGCGCGGGCGGGCGCTGGCTTCGATGTGGTGGTCCCGTCGTTGTCCTGCGACATCAGCTGAGGGTAGGTCGTGGTGATGAACCGCTTGAAATCCTCCTCCGTCACGACGGCCGGCTCGATGAGCACGCCCTTGATGACCCGGCGCACGTCGTCGAAGGCGACGACGTTCGAGGGGTTGGTCATCGCCAGCGTCAAACGATTGTTAGCAAACGAGATCGGGACGACCTTGTGCTCGTGCACGATGGCCTGCGGCAGCAGGCGGAGGACCCGAGGATCGACCTTCACGCGCGACAAATTTACAAAGTCGACACCGATATGACGGTTCGCCGCGTCGAGGCGCTCGGCCAGCGCCGCCATCATGGCCCGCGCGGCCGACGGCTGCTCGGCCAGCAGTTGATCGAAATCCGACTGGTCGAGGATGCCGCACGTCGTCGCGTCGAGCGCGACGACCGACGCGGTGCGCGGCTTCCGGGTGAGCAGCGCCATCTCGCCGAACATCTGTCCTTCGCCGAGCTCCGCGAGCAGGAAGTCGATGCCGGTGTCCGGATCCCTGCGGCGCACGGCCACTCGGCCCGATAAGACGATGAAAGCCGAGTCGTCGGCAGTTCCCTCTCGGACGATCACCGAGCGGGGCGCGAACTCTCGACGACGCATCCGGTGCTCGAGACGCGCGAGCGCATCGGATGAGACCTCGGCGAAGAGCGGCAGGCGACCGAGCAACGACGAATTCATTTCAGTTGCCGCATCTTACAACAGCAAACTCGCGTATCATGTGAGACGATGAATCAGCCGATCACCACTCGATCTGCTCATGACGTCGGGGAAGCCTGGAATACGGTCGATGCTGCTGAACTCTACGAGATTGCCCGGTGGGGCCAGGGATACTTTTCAGTCGGCGATAACGGTCACATCAAGATTCACCCCACGAAAGAGCCGCACCGGTCGATCGACCTCAAGCAGCTGATCGACCATCTCCAGCTCCGCGGCATCAACCTTCCGACGCTCATTCGATTCCGCGACATCCTCCAGCACCGGCTGCAGGACATCCACGAAGCCTTTCAGTCGGCCATCACGCAGCACGAATATACGGGTAAATATTGCTGCGTCTACCCGATCAAGGTGAACCAGCAGCGCCAGGTCGTGGAGGAGGTCTTCAACTTCGGCAAGCCATTCAACTTCGGCCTCGAGGCGGGGTCGAAGCCCGAGCTCATCGCGGTGGTCTCGATCGCCGACAACGACACGCCGATCGTCTGCAACGGCTTCAAGGACGCCGAGTTCATCGAGCTGGCCATGCTGGCGCAGAAAATCGGCCGGAAAATCATCCCGGTCGTCGAGAAATACACCGAGCTCGACCTGATTCTCGAGATCGCCGAGCGGGTGGGCGTCCGGCCCACCATCGGCATGCGCGTCAAGCTGGCCGCCCGTGGCGGCGGCCGCTGGCAGTCGTCGGGGGGCTACCGCTCGAAGTTCGGCCTCACGGTGGCCGAGATTCTCCAGGGCCTCAACGAGCTGAAGACCCGCGGCATGGAAGACTGCTTCCAGCTGCTCCACTTCCACCTCGGCAGCCAGATCCCGAATATCCGGATCGTCAAAGGGGCCCTCAACGAGGCGGCTCGCGTCTACGTGGAGCTCGCCCAGGCGGGCGCCGGCCTCAAATATATGGATGTGGGGGGCGGGCTGGGGGTCGACTACGACGGGTCGCAGACCAATTTCGAGTCGAGCGTCAACTACACCCTGCAGGAATACGCCAACGACGTCGTCTACCACTTGCAGGCCGTGTGCGACGAAGCCAAGGTGCCGCACCCGACCATCATCTCGGAGAGCGGCCGGGCGGTAGTCGCCCATCACAGCCTGCTCGTGTTCAACGTCCTGGGCGCCACCGGATTCGGGCACGACGAAGTGCCAACCGCCACGACTCCGGAAATGGAGCGCCCGGTCGTCGACCTCATCGAGACCTACGGCAGCTTGACGACCCGCAACGCTTTGGAGAGCTACCACGACGCCCAGCAGGCGCTCGATATGGCCATCAACCTGTTCTCGACCGGGTACCTCCCGCTCGAGCAGCGGTCGCAGGCCGAGAGCCTCTACTGGGCGATCTGCATGAAACTGCAGAAGCTGGTCAAGACCATGGACGAGGTGCCCGAAGACCTGCAGCACCTCGACGAATCGCTGTCAGACACCTATTTCTGCAACTTCTCGCTGTTCCAGTCGGTGCCCGACAGCTGGGCCATCAAGCAGCTCTTCCCCATCATGCCGATCCACCGGCTCAACGAGCAGCCGACCCGGCACGCCGTGCTTGGCGACATCACCTGCGACTCGGACGGCAAGGTCGATCAGTTCATCGACCGGCGCGATGTGCGCCGCACGCTGCCGCTCCACACGTTCAACGGCTCGCCGTACTACCTGGGCGTGTTCCTGGTCGGGGCGTATCAGGAGATTCTCGGAGACCTGCACAACCTCTACGGCGATACGCACGCCGTGCACGTCAGCCTGGACGCCGACAACACGGTCATTCTCGACGCCGTCATCAAGGGCGATACGGTGCGCGAGGTGCTGAAGTACGTGCAGTTCGATGGCGAGGCGCTCATCACGAAACTGCGCGGCGACGTCGAAGGGGCGGTCAGGGCAGGACGGCTCGACTACGAAGAGTCAGGCCGCCTCATCCGGTTCTTCGAAGAAGGCCTGCACGGGTATACCTACCTGGAAGGCAAGGGTTAGACACCTGTCATGGCATCAGATGGCAGATGGCAGATGGCAACGGTAGCGCAGGGCTTCAGCCCTGCCTGACCGATTACGATCCGCCGGTCGCAACCGCTGCTGCTACTGTGGCGGCTGAGAGCGATGGAACCTTGCGGAACATCTCTTCGCGCAAGGGCAGGATGAACGAAAAGCGGTAATCGGCTTCCATCCGTCCAATCGGAATGCCGATGAGATTCCCCGACCGGTTCAGCACTCCCCCTCCAGACACTCCGGGATGTCCATCAGTGAGCGACGTGAGGAGCCCGTTCGCCGTGCGCTGACCGATGTAGCCGGTGCTGAGAATGATTCCCTTCGAGTAGTCGTTGCCAAGCCGAACGATCGGATCGGCGAACTCGTACTTGTACCGCATGTCGAGGCTTAGCGGAGGCAGGTCTGGAATGGGCGCATCGACCTTGATGATGGCCCAGTCGCCCGGATGCACCTCGGCGTCGGCTGTTCCGCTGTCGACAACGGTCACGGGAAACGCCTCGCCCTTGTAGAGGATGTTGACCGACGCCGTTCGCTGCTGGTTGTCGTTGAGCGACATCACGCCGTGCTTGACCGTGATGAAGTATCCATTGCCCAGATAGCCGGCGGTGCTGTAGCGCATGGCGCCGAACTCGTCGTAGGCGTTGACCTCGACGAAGCTCTTGCGGCGGTCGCGCAGCATGCTGATGGGCATGAGGCCCATCTCGGTCGACAGGTTGTGCGTTATCTCCGTCGCCATCGCGTTCTGCGCGTCGATGGCCGCCGCGATTCTCTTCTCGAGACGGCGCTGCGAATACCAGGCGCCCAGCGAAAAGCTGGAGGCAGCCAGGCAAAATGCCAGCATATAGACGAGCAACACACGTCGACGTCGGCTCAAGCGCATAGCGCTCTCAGCTCCGCCGTGAGGGGCGGAGGCCCATCACGACAAGAATGTTAGGAGTGGCAGGGATACCCGAACGCTCATGGACAGCGCGCGGGCGGTACCTCAAGAGTAGGGACGACCACTCGATAAGTCAAGAGCTGTCACAAAATTACCCAGCAATTCATGACTTGATGGTGCAAAAGGGACACTCCCAGGGTTCCGGTTCCTGTTCCAGGTTCCGGGTTCGTGGTGGGCGTTGGACTGAGTACGCCGTCTTTTCTAGAAAGACGCGCACCGGAATCGGGGCGCCACCGCGAACGTGGAACTGGAACAGGAACCGGAACACCGGAAAGCTATTTGATCTCGTCGAAGATCACCTGCGCGTTCGAACGCAGTCGCGCTTCCTGGACGTCGGCATAACCCTGATACTTGGCCGGCTGCTTCCAGGTTTTCACGACCTCCTCCACGCCCTGACCGCCCTTCTTGGCCGCCCGCATGGCATCGGCGAATTCGCGGTTGAACGTGGCGTATTCCATCAGCTCGGTCATGTTCATGTTGACGCTGTGACCGGTGACGACCGTGTCGGCCACCTTGCTGAGCGTGGCGTGCGCCTTCGCGATGGAGTCGCCGATCTCGAGGCCGCTGCCACCGTTGTTCGCGTCGAGCAGCGGCAGGTTCTTGCCCGAGACGATGTCGCCCGCCGAAACCACGCGCAGCGCCGGGAAAAGCACCCACGCGTCACCGTTGGTGTGGCCGCGGCCGAAATAGTAGAGATCGATCTGGTCCGGCCCTTTGCCGATCGTCATCCGATCCTTGAAGGTGCGCTTCGGAAGCCCCTTTCCACCGTTCTGCTCGAAGATGTTCGGCGCAGGCGGCGCGCCGGGCTTGCTGAGCCCGGTAACCGGACGCATCTGTTTCATGTTCGCCGCGGTGTTCTCCTGCACCACGATGTCGACCGTCGTCGGGAACTCGACGTTGCCGCTCACGTGGTCGCCGTGCGTGTGCGTGTTGACGATGGTCGTGATGGTCTTGGGGCTCAGCTCCTTGATCTTCGCCAGAATCGGCGCGCCCCATCCCGGGTTTTTCGTGTCGACGACGGTGATGCCGTTGGACTGCACGAACACGGTCGTGTTGCCGCCACCGCCTTTCAGCACGAACAGGTTGTCTTTCAATTTTTCGACTTCGACCACCATGGGCTTCTGCCCACCCTGCTGTGCGGCGACGTAGGTCATCGCGCCGGCAGCGATCAAGGATGTGAGAAGAACGATGCGCTTCATGCCGTGCCTCCAGAAAAGAAGACCCGTTGAACGAACCACAAGACGCCGGCCAGCATGACGATCACCGAACCGGCCATCGCGAGCCGCCGTCCGGCAGCCTCGCTCTGCAATCGAACCCGCGCGAACAGCCACGCAAGGGCTACCACCATCGCGAGCTGCCCGATTTCGACCCCTATATTAAAGGAGAACACGGCCCATCCAAGCGCCCGATTCGGCAAATCCAACGCGCGCAGTACGCTGGCGAACCCGAACCCGTGAATCAGGCCGAAGCCGAACGCCACCCAGGCCCGCGTGTCGCGGCCGCCCGCCCCCACGAGCAGATTGTCCGCCCCGACATACACCACACTGAGCGCGATAGCCGGTCCGATGGCGTTCTCGGGGGGGATGACCATCCTGAGGGCGGCCAGCGCCAGCGTGGTGCTGTGCGCGACGGTAAAGGCCGCCACGACGATGAGAAGGTGCCTGAGCGTGCCGCCGAGAAGGAGCAGGCCCGCCAGAAACATCAGATGGTCCGACCCAAGAACAAAGTGACGCGCACCCGCCTGCACGAAGCTCCGCACCACCGCCCGCACGCCCTGCTCGCTATCCATGAAGTAGTGAAACGTCGTCTTGTTTCTGTCCAGAATGGCCTGGGCCGCGATGTTGCCGTTCTCGTACACGTTCAGGAAGGTCTTGTGCTGAGGGTCGTAGGGAAACATCAGTGTCTCGACGTCTGCCCTGCCGACTGGACCGTCGAGGGCGTAGCGCGTGTGAAAGCGGACCGATTGACGCTCGGGCAGCGCTTCCGGGGCGGACCACGCCGAGTGCGTCAGCGTGCGGCCGTCGGTCCGGACCTGCAGGCGGGCATCGAGCAGCTGGAAGAGCGCGCCTGCCCGAGCCTCGAGCGTGTCGCGTTCGAGCAGTGCTTCGATCGGCTGAATCTTGAGATCGTTGGCGAGGTCGAACATGTGTGCCACGACCGTGACGTCGATCGCGTCCGACTCGATTCGCGCGTCGATGAAACTGAACGGGACAGGGTGGGCAAGCGCCGACGCGGAAAGACAGCACGCGACGACGGCCGAGAGCGCGGCCTTTCTCATAGCGGTGGAGATCGTAGTGCATCTCACCATTGGCAGATTGGCAGATTGGTAAGAATAACCTAGGATCTCATGCGGACCAGAAAGGACGCGTTCGACCCTGTGCGCGAGCTGGGGCTCGGCCTGCCCGGCGTCGAGGAAAGCACGATGTACGGCGCACCTGCGCTGAAGCTGCGGGGAAAGATGCTGGCGTGCATGACGACCAACAAGGCGGCTGACCCCGATTCGCTGGCCGTGCACGTGGGATTCGTGAACCGCGATCTCCTCGTCGTCAAAGATCCGAAGACCTACTACCTCCGCAAACACTACGAGGGCTACCCGGTGGTGCTGGTGCGCCTGAGCGTCATCGGGCTGGGCGAACTAAGCGAGATCCTCGAGATGGCGCACCGCCACCTATCAGGCACCCCGAAGCGCCGAGGTCGCAAGGTTCCTCGGCCTCGCTAAGCGGTTTCAAACACGTGAGCGGGTCCTGTCGCCGGGCGGCCCCGCCCGGCGACAGCCGTTCATCAGAGGTTTTGAAAGGCGCCAACTCGTTCGGGAACGGCAGCGGCCGGACGCATCGGTGGCGGTTGGGTTGGTGGTGCTGCAGCGCGAATCCGTGCGCAGGCGGCCGACACGGTCACAGCCTGACCGCGCGAGAAGCCTGACGGGCCTCGAGCGAGGATGAAGTGCGAAGTCAGTGTCCTCGCGTCGGGCGGTCGCGGGCGGCCTCGCAGCGCGCGTCCGGCCCCGGAGCTTCGGATTCGCGGGCAGCACCACGCGACCCAACTGCCGGCCGCTGGTCGATAACCTCATTGGTCCGGCTAAAGCCGGACACGACGTACTACTCAGCGCCTTATCAAACAGGATCGGCCCGATGTGTTCCTCGGCAATCGAGGCGAAGTAGGCGCGGTCGTCGAAGCGGTGATCCAGATATGAGCCTCGCACGCGCTCGACGAATCCCTGCTTGCGGAAGATGTGCTGCGAGGTGGTGTTGGTCGCTTCCGTCACCGCGATGTGAAAGCCCCGCGGGGCGGCATGCTTCAGACAGGCCGCAACCAGGCCGTGACCGATCCCGCGACCGGCGTGCGTCCGCGCCACACCGAGCAGAAACAGGTGCAGGCACTGCCCTTTCCGCGGGGGCTCACCCTTGCGGTACTCGGCGTCCAGCTTTCCGAGGATGTCGAAGATCGGATCGAACCTCGGGCTCAACGTGTCCATTCCGTCGGGCATGATCGACGCGGAGTCTTCGGCCAGGAGAGCCCCGACCATCTCTCCGGTCTCCCTCGCGCGAGCGACAATCGAGAGCCCCTCTTCTGCCGCTTTCGGGCACAAGAGACGCACGAAGTGCTCGAAGTCGGCCGACGTGAGACCGGTGGCTACGGCCGGCGGATCGCGTTCGCTGAAGACTTCGCCGAGCAACGCAGCCATCTCGCCGCAGTCCGACCTGCGATACACGCTGTAGTCGATCGTCATGGCTCCGTCCGTGGCGGGAAGTATAAACTCGATGCCGACCTGAAGGTCGGCCCTACAACGACACGCGGAGGTCAGCAGACACGTCATGAGGCCGTTGCCACTCGCCGTGCTCGTCGTTTCCGTCGGCGTCGCGACCGCATTGGCGCAGACCGTGACGGCGCCAGGCGTCCATCCCGTATCCGGCCGCCGGTTTGCCAACGTCATGGGCTGGCAGGGAGCCGACTGGCTGGAACGGTCAGAGCGTGACGTCGAGGAGGAGCCCGACAAAGCGCTCGACGCGCTGGGAAGCCTCGCCGGTCTGACCGTCGCCGACGTCGGCGCGGGATCGGGCTACTTCACCGTCAGACTGGCGTCGCGCGTCGGACCCGCAGGCCGCGTGTTTGCCAGCGATCTCCAGTCCGAGATGCTGAAGATGCTCACCGCCCGGCTGGCCCGCGAACGTGTGACGAACGTGACGCTCGTGCAGGGCGCGGTCGACGATCCGAAGCTTCCCGCCTCATCCCTGGATCTCGCGATCATGGTCGACGTCTATCATGAGTTCTCCGAGCCGCAGAAGATGCTGCGTGGCCTGCGCGCCGCGCTGAAGCCCGGTGGGCGCCTGGTGCTGCTCGAATACCGCAAGGAAGATCCGCAGGTGCCCATCCGGTTCGAGCACAAGATGTCGGTGGCCGAAGCGCGCCTCGAGCTCGAGGCCGAGGGGTTTCTGTTCTCGAGGCTCGACGACCGCCTGCCCAGGCAGCACATCCTGATTTTTTCGAAAAACTAGAGGGTTCGGCTACCATTGGGCGTCCCCGGACATTCCGGTCTTCCCGGGAGAGGAGCCAAGGCGATGAAGCGAAGAGCGTTCCTCGAAACACTCGGCATCGGTTTGATGGGCACAGGTCTGGCCAGCGCACAGTCGGCGCCCGCGCGTCAGGGTTCGGCGTTCCTCGGCGAAGGCACCCGAAAACCCCAGGAACCTGTTCCCGTCAAGAAAATCAAGACGGTCGCGCTCTTCAAGAGCCCCGAGATGTACCCAAACGGGATTGCCGTCGCGCCCGAAGGCGTGTGGATTGCCGAACAGAAGTCAGACAACGCGGTGTTGACCGACTGGGAAGGCAAGCTGCTGAAAACGATCCCGACGCCCTCCAAGAACAGCAGCGGCATTGCCTACGGCGGCGGGCGCGTGTGGATGGCCGCGAATCGCGCGCCGAATGGCATCTTCGAAATCGACATGAACGGCAAGGTGGTCTCGCACCGCCAGATTCCGCTGGGCCCGAAGGAAGACGGCGGTGGATGCCACGGCATCGAATACGTCGACGGGAAGCTTTACATCGCGGCGCTTCGCATGCGCGGCATTCTGCGGGTGGACGTCAAGACGTGGCAGCCCGAGATGTTCATCAACTACAACGTGCCCCGCGCGCACGGCATGGCGTACGACCGCCGCGATAACTCAATCTGGCTCGTGACCGGCCTGCAGGACGGAACTGCCGGGTTGATTCAGTACGACGCGGCCACCGGCCGCACGCTCTCGACGGCGCAGTTCGCCAGGACCGACAGCGACCCGCACGGCCTCGCGTGGTACAACGGCGTCCTCTACAGCAGCGACGCCGGCATCCACCCCGGCTGGCAGGACGACGTCTCGCCGACGCACGGGTATATCTTCAGGATTGATTTCGTGTAGCCAGGTGGTAGGTGGTAGGTAGTAGGTAGTAGGTAGTAGGGTAGTAGGTGGTAGGTGGTAGGTGGTAGTTCTGCTACTTCCCTATCACCTCCTACAACCTACCGCCCACCACCTACCACCCACCACCTACCAGTAGGCAATCAAACGTCCAGCAGAGATCGCGGCCATCCACGCGACGAGCGAGATGCCGCCCACGAGCGCGAGACGCCGATGCTCTTCGCGCGAGAGATCGCGCTGCCCCCGCGCCTGCCACGCCGGCAGCGTGCGAACGGCCGCGGCGTTCGCGATGCCCACGGCAATCGCGGCAAACTTGATGAACAGAAATGGATTGTCGACGTACTCTGTCGCCTGCGTGACAAAGAGTGCCACGCCCGTGAGCACGGCAAGACACACGCCGACGACAGCGACAGGGACGGCGATTCTCGTGACCGATGCCAGCGGCACGCTGCGCCACACACCCATGAGCCGAAGGTCGAGGATGACCGTCGCGCCGAAGAGCGCGCCGATGGCAAACACGTGAAGCAGGTTGACGGCCGGGTACGTCCAGAGGCTGGACGTACGCATGAACTCACCAAGCGCAGAGTGCTCGGCCCAATGGAACGCGTCGCGCACTACTTTCGATCTGGATACACGTTGTACGTCTTGCCGTTGTACATGACGCGCTCGGTCTTCACTTCGAACCGCTTCGCATCGCGATGGCGATGACCGTGGATCGTCACCTTGGCGCCGAGGGGAATGGTCGTGGCCTGCAACCCCGAGCTCTCAACGCGTGGCGGCGGAGCCAGCGTGATGTCCCAGACCTGCCCGTCCGCGGCTTTGATTTGCATCGTGCCGTGAGGCCCGGCCAGCTTCACCGGCGTCTCCACCGTCCCGGTGATTTCGAACTCCTGATCCGAATATCCGGCCCATCCATGATGCGCCACCACCGTCACTCCCGCTATCATGACGAGCATCAGCAACGCGGCGAGATTTCTCATCGTGCACCTCAAAGCCTTAGGTTAGCATCTTCGTCTCATCCATGAGGCCCTGATGTCGAATCCGACCAGACGCGATTTCATCGGCACAACAGCGGCCGCGGCGGCCGCGCTCGTCTCCACCCGGTTGGGCGGGCCCGCGGCGGCGCAGACGCTTGCCGCGCCCGCGGCCGATCCCTTCACGATCGAGCTGGCCAACGAGGCTCTCAACGTCGTTCGCGGCGCGGGCGCCACGTATGCCGACGCGCGAGTCGGGCGCTACCGGCGCCAGACCATTCAGACTCGCGAGCGCCAGGTGAGCGGCGTGTCAGACGAGGAATCGTACGGTCTTGGCGTGCGCGCCCTCGTCAACGGGTGTTGGGGATTCGCCGCCACCAGCACGATGACGCGCGCCGGCGTGCAGAAGGCCGCTCAGGAAGCTGTCGCGATTGCGCGCGCCGCACGGGCCGTGCAGCGCCACCCTGTCGAGCTTGCACCAACGGCATCCGTCACCGGCACGTGGATGACACCCGTCAAGCGCGATCCACTCGAGGTGCCGCTCGAGGAGAAGATCGCCCTGCTCCTCAAAGCCAACGAAGCCGCCCTCCGGGTGAAAGGCGTCCGCTTCGTATCGTCCGGGTTCCAGTTACTGCGCGAGGTAAAGACGCTGGTCACCTCGGAAGGCACCAACGTGACGCAGACGTTCATCCGCGTCGGTCCGTATTTCAGCGCCACCGCCACCGCACCGGGAGATTTCCAGACCTACGAGCACGAAACGGCGCCACGGGGACAGGGCTGGGAGTACGTCGAGTCGCTCGACATTCCGGGCAACGCCGAGCGCTGGGCATCGATCGCGGCCGAGAAGCTCACGGCAAAGAGCGTCGAGGCCGGTCAATACGATCTCATCCTCGACCCGACAAACCTCTGGCTGACCATTCACGAATCGATCGGCCACCCGACAGAGCTGGACCGGGCGATTGGCCAGGAGGCCAACTACGCGGGCACAAGCTTCGTCGCCCCGCCCGACAGAACGATCGGCAAGCTGCGCTACGGCCCGGAGTTCATGAACATACAGGCCGACCGCACCCAGGAAAGCTCGCTCTCACGCGTGGCCTGGGACGATGAGGGGGTGGCCGCCGATCAGTGGCTCATCATCGAGAAGGGCGTGTTCAAGGACTACCAGACCACGCGCGAGCAGGCGAAATGGATCGAACACCTGACCGGCGTCCGGCGCTCGCACGGATGTTCGTTCGCCGAATCGTGGAACGCCGTGCAGTTTCAGCGCATGCCGAACATCTCGCTGCTTCCAGGCGAGCGCGACATCACGCTCGACGACATCGTCGCGGCCACCGACCGCGGCATCGTCATCAAGAACCGCGGGTCGTGGTCGATCGACAACCAGCGCTACAATTTCCAGTTCTCAGGACAGGTGTACTACGAGGTGCGCAACGGCAAGATTGCCGGCATGTTGCGCGACGTCGCGTACCAGAGCAACACGCCGGTGTTCTGGAACGCGATGGACATGATCGGCGGCAAATCGTCGTACTGGCTGGGCGGTTCGTTCAACGACGGCAAGGGCGAACCGTCGCAGGTGAGCTCGGTGAGCCACGGATGTCCGCCGTGCCGGTTCCGCAACGTCACCATTCTCAATACGGGGCGCAAGTCATGACGCGCGACGAAGCCAGAGCGCTCGCCGACCGCGTGCTGGCGCTGAGCAAGGCGGCAGACGAAACCCGCGTGAACATCACCAGCGAATGGGGCGGCAATACTCGGTTTGCCGACGCCAGCATCACCACCTCTGGCGGCGTGACCAACGTCACCGTGACGGTCACGGTGACCGTTGGCCGGAAGCGCGCGGCCGCATCCACCAACGTGCTGGATGAGGCGGCGCTGAAACGAACCGTCGATCTCGCGGCTCAACTCGCGCGCCTCTCTCCAGACGATCCCGAGCTGATGCCCGAGCTCGGGCCGCAGGCGCATGCGGCCGTCAACGCCTACATCGAAGACACCGCGAACCTGAATCCGGTCGTACGAGCAGGCGCCGTCCAGCGCGCCGTTCAAGGTACTGGCGGCGGGCAGATTTTTTCCGCGGGATTTCTCGACGTCCACGCCGTCGAAGTCGCCGTCGCCACATCGAAAGGCCTGTTTGCCTATCACCGGACCACGGATGCGGATCTCTCGATGACGGCGCGGACGCCGGACGGCACCGGCAGCGGCTGGGCCAGCATCGGATCGCGCGACTGGGGCGCCATCGATCCCACCGCGATCGGGCGCATGGCCGCGCAGAAGGCGTCGGCCAGCCGGAACCCGCAGGTCATCGACGCCAGGCCCTATACGGCCGTCCTGGAGCCGCAGGCGGTGAACGATCTCGTCCCGCTTCTGGCCAACGCGCTCAACGCGCGCAACGCCGACGAGGGACGGAGCGCCTTCTCAAAAGCCGGCGGGGGCACGCGAATCGGCGAGAAAGTCTGCGACGAGCGGGTGACGCTGTACACCGATCCAGCGGACCCGGATCTTCTCGGCGTGCCGTTCGACGTCGAAGGACTCCCCATTCGCCGCACGGTGTGGATCGAGAAAGGCGTCCTGCGCCATCTGGCGTACTCGCGCTTCTGGGCGCAGAAGCAGAACGTCCAGCCGACCGGCGAAGGCATCTACAACGGCGCGTCGGTGTTTGCCGGCGCCGGCCTGAAGCTGACGGGCGGAACAAAATCCACAGAGGAGCTGATCGCGGGATGCGAGCACGGCGTGCTGGTGACGCATTTCTTCTACATCAGGTCGCTCGAGCCGCGAACGGTGCTCTTTACCGGGCTCACGCGCGATGGCGCGTTTCTGATTGAGAAAGGCAAGGTCACGCGCCCGGTCAAGAACCTGCGCTGGAACGAGAGCCCGCTGCTGATGCTGAACCGGCTGGAAGACATCGGCCGTTCCGAGGCCGTCGCGGCCGGCCGCCACATGCCCGCGCTGCGCATCCGCGAGTTCAACTTCACGTCGCTGTCCGATGCCGTGTGAACCACGAAGAGCCGAAGACACCAACCACGACGACGCGACGGCACGACGGCAAGACCACGAAGGCACGAAGACACGAAGAGGCGAAGTCACCGGTAGCGCAGGGCTTGAGCCCTGCGCTACTTCTTCGGGTCGTACAGGTGATTGAGCGACGGCATGGTGCTCTGCGTGAGCCGGCAGTTCAATCCTTCCTTGCCCCAGAACTGCGGCGAATGGAACGTGCCCGGGACGGCGTACAGCACGTCACCCTGCCTGGCGACGACGGCCGTCTTCTCGTCCCCTTCGAACACCCACCGCAGCTCGCCGAGCATCACGATCCATGACTCGGCCGTATCGGTGTGAAGGTGCCCGCGATCGCCCGACTCGGTCGGGAACGTGGCGGGGCGGTAGCCGCAGATGAAATTGCCGCGCGCGCGGTTGGCGCGCATCGCTTCCTGCGTGAAGTTCTTCTTCGTCGCGTTCCGCTTTTCCAGCTCGTACACGTTCACGTGGTGCGGCCAGGGTTTGCCCCCGTTGCCCTCGTTGTAGACGTCGAGCGGGTTGAGGCCGTTGCTCAGCGTGACCGGGATGTACTCGACGCCCTTCGCGGGTTGTGCCGGGCGTTTCTCGTACACCGGGGTAGACGCCGGGCCCGACGTGACCTCGTAGCGAATCGCGGGCGTGCTGCCGACGACCTCGAGCGAGTGCAGCAAACGCTCGGGGACGAACACATACGATCCTCGCGTCGCGTTGATGACCTCGAACGACCGATCCGGCTTCTCGATCTCGAACGTGATTTCGCCGTCGAGCACGATGAACCAGGACGCCGAATCGGGAAACAGGTGGCGTTCGTGCTTCGTGCCGGGCGGCTCCTGCACCATGAACGACACCGAGTTGCCGTCGTTGATGATCGGCTCGCGCCACGTCGCCTTGCCCTGATTCTTCGCCTTCAGGTCCGCGAGCCGCGTCACCGGCTTCATCGGCGCCTTGTACTCGCGACTAATAGGCTTCGGGTAAAAGAGGACCCGCTCCTGCTCCTGAGCGGCGATCACCGTCGGAAGCACGAGCAACACCACAAGCAGAACGCGCATCTCACCCTCCCACAGGCTCACGTTTCCGAAACAATCGTTCGCTCTTCCGACGCAGAGCCGCAGAGACGCAGAGTCTGCATTTCAAGAAAATTCTTTGCGGCTTTGCGCCTCTGCGTCGAAAAACGCTGAACCCCTATTCGAATCTCAGTGTTCCTCGTGATTTCCAGACCGCGGTCGATTCCGGCCGCATCAGGTAGCGGATGAACTTCGTCCCTTCGTCCACCCTGGTCGATCGCGACGACACGGCCGTCGACATATCAATCCACGCCGCGAGATCGCGTGGCAGCGGGCCCACGAGCGAGATCTCCTTGTACGGCAGAATCTCGCAGATGGCCTGAATCGCCATGTCGCCCTCGCCGCGCGCGAGCGCCTGGCCGCCTTCGCCCTTGGTGCTCACCGGACTGTTGACGCCGGCAAACTCCGGCCGCTTGATCACTTTGTTCTCAATCACGCTCGCCACCATGCTGCCGCCGGCGGGATTCGAGCGCATTACGGCCTTCGCGCTCTTGAGCGCGGCCGCGAGCTTCTCCACCGTCGAGATATCCGGGTGCGGCGCCCCCGCGGGAACCGCGAGCCCCATCTCCGAACGGCCGATCGGCGTGAAGGTCGATTTCGCGACGCCGCCGTCGAGCGAGAGCGTGCTCATCAGTTCGTGCGGCAGGAAGATCACGTCAGAGGGAGGTTCGAGCGTCTTGACGTCGTTGACGATCCGCCCCATGCCGCTCGAGCGGACGGTGACCTTGATGCCCGTCTCCTTTTCATAAGCGGCGGCGAGATCGCGCAATCCCCCGACCAGCATGACGCCCGGCGCAATAACGATGATTTCCTTCGCGGCAGGCGCCTGCGCCTTCGCCCCGGTGGCGGCCAGGGCCAGCACCACCAGCACGGACGTGATGACTCTTCGCATGATGACTCCTATTTACCCGGTAGCATGACAACGCCGACAAACGATGGATTGGCTCCCACTGGCGTCGGCGGTCCGACGAGCTCCAGCGTGCCTTTTGTCTGATCGATCCGGAACATCGAGACGCTCGCGCCGTCCTGGTTGGCGACGAGCATCAGCGTGCCCGTGGGATCGATCGTGAAGTTCCGCGGCCGATTGATCGTCCTCGACTCGTGGCCGACGAGCGTCATCCGCCCATCGTCGCCGAGCCGGAAAATGACGATGCTGTTGTGGCCGCGATTGGAACCATAGAGGAATCGCCCCGAACGATGTACCAGCACTTCTGCCGTCGAAGCGCCCACCTTATCTGCTGCGGCCGGCAGGGTCGGAAGCACCTGAAGCTCGCGCAGTAATCCGGTCTTCGCATCGTAGGCAAATGCGCTCATGGTCAAATCGAGCTCGTTAATCACGTACGCGAACCGGCCGTTTGGATGAAAGTCCATGTGGCGGGGCCCGGCGCCTGGTGCCGCCGTGGCCTGTGGCGGCACGTTCGGCTTGAACCGTCCCGTGTTCACGTCGAATACGAGCTGCGCCGTTGCCGGACCGCCCTTCAGCGGAACGAAGACAAAGCGATTGCCCGGATCGGTGCTGATGTAGTGCGCCATCGAGCCGAGACCAAACTCGCGGGTGTCGACGGCGGCGCCCAGGCGTCCGTCGGGCCCGATCGGGATCGACGCGATCGTGCCCTGCTTGGTATCGCCGTAGTTGGCCACCAGCAGCCACCGGCCGGTCTTGTCGGTGGATAAGTGCGCGGTGATGCTGCCCATCGAGGGCACGTCGTTGATCGGCGTCAGCGCGCCCGTCGACTGATTGATGGCGAACGATCGGACGCGGCCCGGATCGGTCTCGTTGACGGCAAACAGAAATTTCGCCGCCGGGTCAAAGGCGAGAAACGACGGCTCCTGCCCGACATCGGTCGAGCGGCCCGCGGGGATCAGCTTGCCGCCGGCCGTGTCGAGCCGGAAGATCGTGATCTCCGGGCGATAGCCCGAGACGTAGACAAACGGCACGCGCGCGTCCTGGGCCGCGGGCCACGCGGACGCGAGGCCCAGGGCCAGCAGTACCGCGAAAACAAAGGGGGTCCGTGGGGTCATTGGTTGGGGCTATGATACTCTTCCCGGCACAATTCGAAAGGATTCTCCCATGCGTGTAATCCGTTCTGCCCGGCTCCACCTTCGCGCTTCGCGCTCCGGCGGTCGAGTCGTCTTGTGGCTCTGCTGCGTGCTGGCCTATATCGCGGCCACTTATGCGGCCGACCGTTCGCCTGCGACGATGGCCGATGCCGCCAACAAGTTTCTCTCGACGCTGACCGCCGAACAGAAGCAGACCGCGAACTTCGCGTTCGACAACGTCAAAGAACGCGAGCGCTTCGGGTTCGTCCCGACGGAAATGCATCCGCGCGTGGGTCTGATGATCGACAAGATGACCGAGCCCCAGCGGCAGGCGGCGCACAACCTGCTGAAGACCGGTCTCAGCCAGAAGGGCTACATGACGGCGTCGTCCATCATGGAGCTCGAGAGCGTCCTGAACCTCATCGAGAACCCGCCGGGCGCGAACCCTGGCAAGCTCGAGCGCAACCCGCTGAAGTACTTCGTATGGGTCTTCGGCACCCCGTCGGCGAAAGGCACGTGGGGCTGGAAGGTCGAAGGGCACCACGTCTCGCTGAACTTCACGGTCGCGGGCGGCAACATGGTGTCGGCCGCGCCGCACTTCTTCGGATCGAATCCGGCCGAAGTGAAAGACGGCCCGAAGAAGGGGCTGCGAGTTCTGGGCTTCGAAGAAGATCCGGCGCGCGCGCTCGTCATGGCGCTCGACGCCTCGCAGCGCACCAAAGCCGTCATCAACGCCACGGCGCCGAACGACATCGTGACGCGCAACGAGAGCAACATTTCCCCGCTCACCCCGACGGGCATCGCGGCCACCGATCTTCAGCCCAGGCAGCGTGAGATGCTGATGCAGGTGGTCGACGCGTACGTCGCGGTAATGGCGCCCGACATCGCCGCCGACCGCATGGCAGCGCTCAAGAAGGCCGGGCTCGACAAGATCTCGTTCGCATGGGCGGGCGAAGTCGAACGCGGGAAGAAGCACTACTACCGCGTGCAGGGGCCGACGTTCCTGATCGAGTTCGACAACACGCAGAACGACGGCAACCACGTGCATTCGGTCTGGAGGGACTTCAACGGCGACTTCGGCCGCGACCTCCTCCGCGAGCACGTCACCAGCGTCTCCCACTAAAAAGGAAACAAGAGATTAGGAGATTAGGAGAAATCTTTTTCTTTCGGGAAAAGAAACTCCTGGTCTCCTAATCTCCTGGTCTCCTGTTGATTTCAGCCATTCACGCGGATACGGAACTTCAGCACCGCTTCAGCACCCGCCTCGACCGGCACCGTGAACTGCGCCGCGAACGCCGCGGTCTTAATCCACTTGTGTGACGAGCTCAGCATGCGCCACGTGGCGGCGCCAATCGGCTCGTTCACTTCGACGGTAATCGGCGTGGCCTTGCGGTTGCGCAGCGTAATCGCGTACTCGACCTCGTAGACGTTGGTCGAGATCTTCTGGAAGTCCACCTGATTGCGCTCGCAGACCACGTCGAACGCGTTGCCGATCTTCAGGTTCAGCACTTCGTCCTTCGGCGTGTGCATGATGCGGTCTTCGCCCACGAACTGCACGCCGCCATTCGAATCGGACTGATACACGCGCACGGTGCCCGCCGGCATCGGTATCCCCAGACCGCCCTTCTCTTCGTTCTTGAACTGGTAGAACACCTCGACGTTGTCCTTGATCGGCGCGCCGGGCCGCGCGAAGTTGTGGTAGTAGAACTGATTCCCGTTGACGACGTAGCGCTTCTGGACCGGGAAGCCGGTGCCTGAGAGCATGCTGACCTGCTTGGTTTCGTTGTTGTTGATCGTCGTCTTTCGGCCGAGCGTGTAGAGGTGATACTCGGAGAAGGCCTCCTGCGCCATCGGCGCGGCTGCCGCCTCCCGGCGGGCCATCGACTCGTCCGCCATCAGCATCTTGCCGATGTTCTGGCGCACGCGGTTCAGATCGCCGGCCACGAGCTGCAGCTTGGCATTACGAAATGCCGTGCCGCTGCCGTTGGTCAGCGTCACCCAGCCGTCGATATCGCCGGCCTTGTCGTCTCGCGCCACCGTCAGCACGTAGTCGGCGTTCCACGAGAGCTTGCCCGCCAGATACTTCGCCTCGACGCGATGGCGCGCGCCACCTGTGTTGTCGAGCGTCCAGATCAACGTCGGCCGGCTGTAGAGCGTGTCGGGCAGCTCGGGGAAACGGATGTGATCGGCGTGCATGCCGGTGACGATCTCCTTGCCGATGCGCCACACCGGCTGGTTGTTGTAGCTCAGCAGGTGCGCCGTCACCTCTTCCTCTTCGGTCGTGCCATCGACCTGGCGGCTGCGCACGAGCGTCACGTCGCGGCCGACGTACTTGCGAAGCAGCTTGTCGGGCTCGAGCAGGTCGAACTCGTAGTTCTGTTCGAGCACGCTCACGCGCGATGGCTCGCTGAGCGAGCGGAAGAGCACCGTGGCGGGGTTGACCGTGGCCGCGATGTCCATGAAGTTCAGGTTGAACGTGCCTCGCGGCAGGTCGAGGTTCCGCACGTCGCGCACGAGCGCGATATCGGAGTTGTAGACGGTAACGTTGAGGTCGACTTGATCGTCCAGGGTCGTCGAGCCCTGGGCGCCCGCCGGAGCGGCCTGGACCGGTTCAACTGTGGGATTGGGTGCGCCGGACCATCCAAAAACCGCGACGACAAACAAAGCGATGACAGCGGCTCGTGCAAGCATTCCTGGCTCCTTTGAACGGCGGGCTCTACCCGCCTGTCCTTAGAACGGAGCCGTGGAATTTCCTTGCACGCGCTCCCACGACACACCGCCGTTGGTCGTGTAAAGCACTGTCCCGTCGGAGGTTTGCACCACGGCGCGAAGGCTGTCGACGGCCCGGATGGCGACGAGCGTCAGCGCTGGCGTGTAGTTCGGGGCCACGCCGGGCGGCACCGCCGTCTTGATCCACGTGTTGCCCCCATCGATCGAGCGCTCCACCGACACCCATGCCATGACACGCCAACGAATCAGCGCATTCGACGGTGCGGTCGATTCGCTCGACGGGATGCCCTGGGCCAGAGCCGCTTGCCGGCCTGGCGCGATCGCGACCGTTTCGTTCGCCGGAGCAGGTGCGGCGGCGGCCGCAGGCGGTGGGGCGGGCTTTGTCGCCGGCGGCGCAGGCGCCTGATTCTGATCCTGAAGGGTTCGCGCGCGCGCACTCATTGCCTCGAGCGCCGATTGCTCACGCCGCTTCTCCTCGTCGCGGAGCTCGGCGTTTTCGCGCGCCAGCGCACCTTCCGACGATCTCTCCGCGACCTGTTTGTCCGCGGTCGTCGGGGCTGTCATCGCCGGTGGAGGGATGGCGGCGTCCAGTCCCTGCGGTGCCGCCGGAGACTCGAGTTTCGGGGCGAACTGCTCCTGTTCGCGGTTCGGCGCCGGTTCCGGCGCCGGCATTGCCGGCGCTGGCGCGGCTGCAGGCGCCGACGCATCCTGCCGGTCCGCCATCGGCTCGATTCGCGTGAGCGATCGATTCGGCACCATCACCCAAATCGCAATCGCGGTCGCCGCGGCCGTCAGCGGAACGCCCCATCGCAGGAGCGAACCGATGGCCCACGCGCGCGCCGGCGGTGTTTCCACTTCCGGCCTGGTGCGCTCGATCGACGCGAGCATGGCCATGCAGCGCGAGCAGTTCGACGCGTGCAGCTCGACGATTGACGACTTCCGGGCGTCCAGCGCGCCGTCGGCCCATGCGGCAAGGATCTCCGCGTCGAAGCAGCCCTCGGATGTCACCAGCGGCGATTGCCGGAGCATCGGACCGAGCCACGCGTCACGATCGAGGTCAGCCTCCTCCATAGGTTCTTTCTTCATATAGAACGATCCTGCGCCAATTCCTTGCGCGAACCGAATAACTCTTCAAGATTCAGCGTGCCCGCGTCGGTGCTGGCGCACTCGAAGCACCGCGCCACCTGATCGTCGTTCAACCCGGCCCCCCGAAGCCGCCGTTCAACCTCGTCCTTCACCACCTTGCGGGTCCGCGCCAGTTGCCGCGACACCGTGGCTTCGTGTTCCTTCAGCACCCGTCCCGCTTCGGCCAGCGTCAACTGCTGCGCGTAGTACAGCCCGAGCCGCAACCGATCGCGCGGCTCGAGCTGGGCGAGCGCGTGCTCGAGCGCGGTACCGGAGAAACTCGACAAACTTCGGACATTCGGAATCGACGGTCTCGAACGGTGTAAGCGCTGGCATCTCTTCGGGAAGCGGCTCGATCTTGCGCGTCATGCGAATCCGATCGACGTAGCGCTGCGCGAGCACGGCACGCAGCCACGTGGGGAGGCTGCTTCGGCCGTGGAAGTACCTGAGCAGCGACTTCTTCGAGCTGCCCTTCTCATCGACGCCGTAGAGATCGGCGTAGAGCGAGTCGGCCTGCTCGCGCGCCCCGCCGGACGGGTCCAGCGCGTCGGCGGCCCGGTAGAGGCCGGGACGCATCTCGAGCACGAAGTGATCCCAGGCAGTCCCGTCGCCAAGCGCGCAGGCGCAGGCCAGCGCCAGATCCTCCAGATGGAGCGATTCGAGGTAGCGCGACACCTCCGACGGATCGCGCTCCCCGGCAGAAAGCGCCTTCGCGCAGCTGGCCTCGAGCGTCGTGACGAACGACGCTTTCGGCAGGCGCCAGCGCTTCGCTTTGGCCTTTCGGTACAAACGATCGGCAAGCGCCGCGTCGATTGGCCCGTTCGGTTCGGCTCTCGCCATCCTAGACACACGATAGCCCATCGGCCGTTTTCCCCCAATGGGTGAGCCGATCGACCTGGCGTCTCACGCAGATGTGTGCAGGTAGGTGGATGCGGCGAGGGTGGCGGTTTTCAGTCATCAATTGTCAGTCATCAGTTCTCAGTTGAAAAACCACTGAAAACTGACAACTGAAAACCCAAGACCTGACAGCAGCGAAGTGGAAAACGCGATACCGCTCTGCGCTACGGCGTAGGTGGTTTGGTGCCGGCCGGGCTGCCCTGCGTGGCCGGCTTGCCGACGGCGCCGCGGCTTTCGAGGAACTCGACGACGGCCGTCTGTTTCTGCGCGCGTGCCGAATCGAGTGCCGTACGGCCGTCGGTGCTCGCGACGTTGACATCGGCGCCCAGCTCGACGGCCAGCTTCACCGTCTCGACGAGGAGCGCATCGCGCTCGCCGCGATCGACAGGGATCCAGGCGGTGCCCCCGCCCATGCCCAGCGCGGCCATCACCGCCGTCGTCCGGTCACGCCGCCTCTGGTAGCCCTCGCCCTGCACGTAATTCGATTCGTGGACGACCTTGGTGTCGGCACCGTGTTTGGCGAGCAGGCGCATCACGCCAGGCTCGGTAAACCGTGCGGCCAGCCAGTACGGGGTCGCGTCGACGAGCGCCGGCATGAAGTGGAAATCGTCGGACGCGCGGCGCGTCGGTGTCCAGACTTTCACCGTCACGTTCGGATTGGCGCCCTTCGCCAGGAGGAGCTCCGCGGTTGCCTCATCGCGCCGCATGATGGCGGAGTGGAGCGCGGTAAAGCCCGCTTTGTCGGCGTTCGGATCGGCGCCCTTGTCGAGGAGGTACCGCGCCAGCTCTCCGAATCCCGAGAACGCGGCCAGCGTCGTGGCGCTGACGCCCCACGCATCCTCGTCGTTGACGTTCGCACCGGCATCGACGAGCACCTTCGCCGACGCGAGCTCGCCGTTCCGGGCCGCGAACATGAGCGCGGTATCGGCCCCGTGCGGAATCATCCGGTTGTACTCGGGAAGGCCGTGCGGCGGCACGGCCATCATCTGGCTCCAGCTTTCGCTTTTCGCGTGGATGTCTGCCTTACCGGCGACGAGCAGCTTGACGACATCCACATGGCCCTGCGCCACCGCCCACATCAACGCGGTCTGCCCGCGCGTGCCTCGCGCGTTGGGGTTCGCGCCCCTGGCGAGCAGCAACTCCACGGCCGCCGCTTTTCCCGATCGCGCGGCGACCATCAGCGGCGTCTCGCCCGAAAAGAGCGCGGTGTTGGGGTTGGCGCCCGCATCGAGCAGACGCTTCACGAGCGCGGGGCTTCCGTTGATGCTCGCGGCCCAGAGGGGCGTCACACCCAGATCGTTCGCCGCGTTCACGTTCGCGCCGCCGCGAATCAGCTGATCGGCTTTCGCGAGGTCGTCGCGATATGCCGCCCAGTGCAACGGCGTCGATCCGTCGCCGGCTGGTGCGGATCCTTCCTGGGCGTAGACGGGCAATGCGAGCAATAGTGCCGCACCTAACGCACCCAGCGCACGGCTCGCACCTAACGCACGCATCGCACCTCCCGCACCTGTCGCACCCAACTAGAGCGACAACGTATCCAGATTGACTTTGCCGTTGCTGCCACCGATGCGCTCGACTGGAACATCCATCTTGTCCATGAGCGTCACCAGGAGGTTTGCCATCGACGGCTTGTCGGTGAACTTTACATGCCGTCCGCCCTTGAGCTTCCCTGCGCCGCCTCCGAGGACGAGGAGCGGCAGGTTCTCGCCCGAGTGCCGCGTGCTGTTCGAGATGCCGCAGCCGTACAGAATCGTCATATGGTCGAGCAGATTGCCATCGCCGTCCTGCGTCGCACGCAGGCGACCGAGGTACTTCGAGAACAACTCGGCGTGGTACCGGTTGATCTTCGACATGTGCGCGATGATCTCCGGATTGTCCTGGTGGTGCGACAGCGGATGGTGCGCTTCCGGCACGCCGATCTGCGGATACGGCCGCGCGCTCTGTTCCTTGCCAATCATGAACGAGATGACGCGCGTGAGATCGGTCTGGAACGCGAGCAACTGCAGGTCGAGCATCAGCGCCAGGTGATCTTCGAACACCGGCGGCGCACCCTGCGGCTGGTCCATCTCGGGAAGCTCCAGATCGGCCTGCTGCTCGGCACGCTGGATGCGGCGCTCGACGTCACGTACGGCTTCGGTGTACTGCTCCACCCTCACCTGATCCTGCGGTCCGAGCTCGGTACGCAGCGACGCCAGTTTCTCGTTGACCGAATCCAGGATGCTCTTGTGCTGCCGCAGCCGTGCCTCGCGCGCCGCGCGATCGGTGGTGCCCGCGTCGCCGAAGAGCTTCTCGAACACCGCGCGCGGGTTCCATTCCATCGGCAGCGGCTGCGTCGGGCTGCGCCAGGCCAGCGTGTGTGTGTACACGCAGCTCAGGTTGCCCGTGCACGCCCCGGCGTTGGCCGGCCGATCGATCGCCATCTCGAGCGACCCGATCTGCGTCTCGCTGGAGTAGTGGCGCGCGAGCAGCTGATCCATCGACGTGTCGGCAAAGATCTCGATCTCGGTCTTGCCGCCGCGCGCCGTCCCCGTAAGGAACGCGCCCGACGCGCCGGCATGAATCGCCACCCAGTTGGCGTGAATGCCCGAGAGCACGAGCATCTGATTCCGGAACGGCTCGAGCGGCTCGAGAATCGGCGTCATCTCGAAGGCGCTGCCTTCGGTCTTGGGCGACCAGTATTCCATCGCCATGCCGTTCGGCGTATAGAACGCCAGGAAGCGGTGCGCGGGCTTGCCGGCCGCCCTCCGCTGGACCGCGGCCGCGAGCGCCGGCGACATCGCATCGAGAAACGGCAGCGCCAGCGTGGCGCCCAGTCCGCGGAGAACCGTTCGGCGTGGAAGAGCCTTCGAGGTCAGGAACATGCGATCTCCTCAGCGGGGCTGAAGCCCCGCCCTACCGCTACGTGTGCTAAAGTCCGCCGGCATTTCGAACGTCCGGAACAGTCCGCCGCATCTGGAAGGCCGGACTCTTGACGATTCCCCGAATCAACGACGACCAGCTGTAGTTCTCGGCGGCCGCGTCGCGCACGATCGATCGGATGGCCGGCCGGTCGTAGTGTTGCACCATCCGGCCGAGCGCGTAGGCGAGCAACTTCTCGGTGACCGTGCGCGGGAACTGCTCGGGCCGCTCGAGCAGCAGGGCACGCAGCCCGCTCAAACCCGCGACATTCGTCCCGCTCATCGTCGTGCCGACGGCATCGACGGGCTTTCCCGCCTCATCGATCGTCCGCCACGCGCCGATGACGTCGAAGTTCTCGAGCGCGAAGCCCAGCGGATCGATGACGCCATGACAGCTCGCGCAGGTCGGGTTGGTGCGGTGCTGCGCCAGTCGCTCGCGAATCGTCGGCGGCAGCGCGCCCGGCTTGGCCGGCGCGAGGTTCGTGTCGACGCCCGCAGGCGGCGGCGAAATCTGCAGGCCGAAGATGTTGTTCAGCAGGAATTTTCCGCGGAGCACGGGCGACGTCCTGTCGGGATACGACGTTGTCGACAGGAGCGCGCCCTGGGCCAGCAGTCCGCCGCGCTGGTTCTTGTCGCCGAGGGTCACACGGCGGAAACGGCTGCCGTAGACGCCAGGAATCCCGTAATGCCTCGCGAGCTTTTCGTTCACGAACGTGTAGTCGGCGTTCAGCAGTTCCAGCACGCTGCGGTCTTCGCGCACCGTGCTCGCCACGAACAGCTCGGTCTCCTGCTTGAACGACTCCATCAAGGTCAGGTCGTAATTCGGATACCGCTCCGGATCGACGACGACCTCGGCCACCCGGCGCAGGTTCAGCCACTGCGCGGCAAAGTCGTCGACCAGCGCTTCGATCGCGCGCGGGTCGGCCAGCATGCGCTTCACCTGCTGATCGAGGACCGCCGAATCGGAAAGCTTGCGCTGCTCGGCCAGAGTGAGCAGCTGATCGTCTGGAATGCTCGACCAGATGAAGAACGACAAACGCGACGCGAGCTCGAGGTCCGATAGCCGATAGGTCTCGACGCTGGCCGCCGGTTGCACGCCGACGCGCCGTGGCCTCGCGGCCGGATCGCGATACACGCGCAGCAGAAAATCCGGATCGACGAGCATCCGCTCGAGCGCGAACTGCACGCCGCTCTCGAAATTGCCGCCCGTGCGGCGTCCCTCGGCGAAGAAGCTCATCAGGACCTGCACGTCGGCCTTGTTGACCGGGCGGCGATAGGCCAGCCGCGCGAGGCGGGACAGGATCCTCTCGGCGCAACCGCGCTCTTCTGACGCAGCGCGCGGGCGGCAGGTGAAAACACGGTTCTCGGTTCTGGGTTCTCGGTTCTGGGTTCCGGTTCCCTTGTTCTGATTTCCGGTGTTCTGGGTTCCGGCTACGGCCGATGCGCTGTACGGTCCGCCAATCTGCACGGCCGCCACGTTGGCGTAGTCCATGTAGACTTCGTCGTTGGTGATGACCCGGCCGCGCTGCAGCGGCTGCGGCAACCCTTCCGGTTCCCACAACTCGCGGACGAACGACACGCCGACTGTGCGCGATCCGGCCGTGACGGGCACGCGAACTTCGAGGTTCGCGTCGCCGTCGAGCTGCATGTACCTTTCCCACTCGGGCGCGCCGGCAAATCCCGGTTCGCCATCACCCGCGTAGCTCGCGGCGGCCGCGCGTCCCTCCCCTTTTCCGCCGACGGCAAATCTCTTCAGAAGCTTCCCGTCCAGCCGCACGTCGAGCTGCTGTTCCCAGCCCATCCCTTTCAGGTAGTCCTGATAGTTGCGCTGCAGCTTGACGACGATGCGATATTCGCCGTCCACCGGGAAGTGATAGCGCACGGCGATGCCGCCGCGCGACCCGAGCGGCAGCTCTTCCTGCTGCCGATCGTCCTGCGTGACGTGCAGCGGGATTTCGAACATCTCGACGGCGGGATGCGGAGGCGGCAGCGCGGTCGCGAGGCGCGTCACCTGTCGCGCCACCGACATGTAGCGCTCGAGGTGCGCGGTAGAAATCGACAGCGAGTCGGCGAAGTTGTCGAAGCTGCCGTCGGCGGTTTCGTCGCCGGGCAGTTGCGAGACCACGTCGAGACTGTCCGAGTCGAGGCCGAACAGATCGCGGATCGCGTTGGCGTACTCGGTTCTGTTCAGGCGATGCACCGCACCGATGCGCCCGGGATCGGGATGAGCGGCCCAGGCACGATCCAACGTGACCTCGAGCTCGGTCGCCACCGTCAGGTATGTCGCCGCGTCCGGCCGTGGTCTGCCTGGCGGCGGCATCGAGCCGGCACGCAGCTTCTCGACGACGCGCTCCCAGACGTCCGCATGCGGACCAGGGTTCGACGCATCGAGGGTGTCGAGCGCAAGACCGCCGACGCGCGCTTTCTGGTTATGGCAGGTGACGCAGTATTTGCTGAGAACAGCTTGCGGCGCAGACGCCGGCTGCGACTGCGCGGCAGGGGGCGCCTGTCTGGCAGATGGACGAGCCGTTGTCAGCGCGAGGGCGGCGCCAACCGACACCCCCACCACCAACATCGAGACGCGCCCACAAATGTGCATCTTGGACAATTTTGCCTGAGAAACGAGCCTATTTCAACGGTTTGCGCAACGCCGGAGAACCCGATTCCTGATGAAGAAACCAGTCGATGCACGTCAACATTCGTAGAAACGACGCGGCGGAATCTGCTAGATTCGAGCTCCTTTTTCGGCACAGACAGTCTGGAGATGTCAAATGGCCGCCAAGAAGCTCGCCAAACCGACCGGACGGGAGCGCCAAACCGCCCGAGGCTCCGCGGGGGAGGAGGCATCATGGAAGCCCAGAATTATCGTGCGATTCCGAGAAGACGTCAGCATTCCCTACAACGTCACTGACGTCGGCCAGCATCTCGACAAGCTCAGGGTCGGGCCATGGAGCCAACTGCTCAAGGTGCATTCTCAACTCACGATTAAGAGCCTGTTCTCGTCCGTCTCGGTCGACAGGCTCGGTGAGCTTGTCAGACTCGCGAGCCGCCGAGACCCGGCGTACAGGCCGCCCAACTTTCTATCGTTCTGCCTGGTTGAGTTTCCGATCGAGCTTCAGGCAAGGGCGATCGTGAATCAGTTTGACGGCTGGGGTTCAGTACGGTCGGTCTATGTCGATCCACCAGGAAGCGAGCCCTTCGTGCCCGGCAACGACCCCAATTGGCCTTCACAGGGATATCTTGACGCAGCGCCCGATGGAATTGACGCCGAGTTTACCTGGCCGCTCGCAGGTGGCGACGGCACTGGACAGGACCTCGTCCATCTCGAGAGGGGCTGGACGCTTAAGCACGAGGATCTCGCTGGTCATGGCATCGGGGCGCCGCTTTACGGCGACATCCGAGATTTGTCGCGATCGCACGGCACCGCGGCGCTCGGCGAGATTTGCGCGTTGGGAAACGGTGTCGGGTGCATCGGGATCGCGCCCAATGTGGGCTCTGTCAACGTCGTCTCCTACCACGGCGCGGGTAAAACAAGACCCGATGCGGTTATGGCCGCAATCGACGCTTTGCCATACGGAGGGGTGCTGTTCATTGGAGCCCAGATCGACGTGCTTATGATCGGCGCAAAGGAGTGGTACGCCGTTCCCATCGAAGTGGTCGAGGCAGAATTTGAAGTTATACGCCTGGCTACTGCGCTCGGGATCACCGTCGTCGAAGCGGCGGGGAATGGAGGCAACGACCTGGATACGTTCGCTGATGCGAACGGTCGGCTGGTGCTGAATCGCACTAGTGCGGACTTTAGAGATTCCGGCGCCATCATGGTGGCTGCCGCCACTGCGGCGGCTCCTCACGCGCCAGCAACAGCGCCACCACCTGCCCCCCCCTTCATCTATACGAACTTCGGCAGCCGGATCGACTGTTACGCCTGGGGGGAAAATGTCGTCACCACTGATTCGCCAAACAGCCCTCCGTTTGACACAAACACGTACACCCCCAACTTCAGCGGCACTTCAGCAGCGGCGCCCATTATCGCCGGTGCGGCGCTCGTCGTGCAGGGTCTCGCGGAAGCCGGTCTCGGTTATCGCTTCGACGCTTGGCAGACACGGGCCCTGCTGAGCGATCCAGCGACGGGCACGCCCTCAAAGGATCCAGCGAACGACGGGATTGGCGTGATGCCGAACCTCGCCGCCATCGTCAACACACCCGCACTCAATGTTGGTTCAGACGTATACGTGCGTGATTTCATCGGCGATCTGGGTGAGCCGCACACCGACGTGATTAGCGTAAGCCCGGATGTCATTCTGCTTCCCGCGGTCGAGCCCAGTCCTCAGCTCACATTCGGTGAAGGCAGCGGTACAGAAAACAGCGTCACGCTCGGAAGCCAGGCCGAAGCCGGTCAAGACAACTATATCTACGTTCGTGTGAGGAACAGAGGAGGTTCGGATGCCGCACACGTCACCGCGGCAGTCTACTGGTCGCCGCCGGCGACTCTCGTGACGCCGGATCTCTGGCATCCAATCGGTCAGACCGTCATTGCGAACGTTCCTTCTGGGAGAGTCCTGACGGTATCAGATGCGATTGTGTGGTCGTCGATTGATATACCGGCGACCGGACACTACTGCTTTATCGCGCTCGTCGGGCACGCCGCGGATCCCGCGCCAGCGCCAGCCGACTTGATGGATTGGACAAATTTCGAGCGCTTTATCCGCAGCAGCAACAATGTGACCTGGCACAACTTTAATGTCGTGGACAACCAGCCGATGCAGGGCAGCGACCCCGCCAATTTCGTCGCCCTGGACTTCATGGCCCCCGGAGCGCCGGATCAGGCGCGCTATATGAGGCTGGACGTCATCGCCGGGTTGCCGGAGGGCTCACGCGTGCTTCTCGAGATCCCTCAACTGATGTACGGAGGGATGCGTGGTCCTCACGCAATAGAAATGCACCGCCGGCGCCGCTCCGCCCTGATTCCGATGAACCCCTATGGACGACGATCCCTGGGCGAGATACTGCTCCCGGTGAGATCGCGCAGCAAGCTGCGGCTGCTCGTGCACATTCCCGAACGACGGAGGGACATGCCGTACGAGATCGCTGTTCAGCAGTTGTTCGAGAATCGCCCTGTCGGCCGTCTGACGTGGCGACTTGCTCCCCGCCAAAAACGTGTCACGCGAAAGGACCGCGGCGCCCGATGAGAGTGGCCCGGGCGAGATCCGGGCCACTTCTCGCGTCCCTCAAGGACAAATTTTGTACCACCTGCACGTCGCCGGATTGTGGATCCAACAAGGATCCTTCGTGTCCGCGCACGTGATGTACTCAAGTTCGACCATTTTGATGGCCTCGATCTTACTCTGGCCTGTGGGACAGTCGTCACCGACCTTACGTTGTCCATACGATTCTTCGCGAGCGACCTCGTTGCGCTGGTTACGCACTTCAACGATCTTTCCTTCACGATCGAACGAGACTGTCGAGTAGATCCTGGTGACCTGGTCGCCCTGCATACGGATCCTCCTGTCGGCGTGAGTTGAACTGTTGACGTGAGCGCTAGAACGTGAACGAGAGCCTGGCCAATACCTGTCGGCCCGGAACGATCGCCGCATCGTTGGGATTGGCATCCTGAAACCTGAACGCATTGTCGAATACGTTCCGAATATCAATCGAGGCAAGGCCGAAACGGCGCGGGAGTCGATAACCTGCCGAGACATCCACGGTCCAAAATTCGTCCTCCCCGGGAAACAGCTCGAAGTCGATATTTCTGAAGATGCCTTCTTGTTTGACATAGGTCGCCCGTATTCGGGCAAAGAGTCCGTGAGGCTCGAAAAACCGGAGCTGAATCGGAAGTTTGTGGGTCGTCGCTTCCTGGAGAAGCAACGGGTTGTCGCCCTCCGGATCGGAAAAGCGCGAATGTTGGTACTCTGCGCTGAGCGCGAATGTGTCGGCCAACGTCGCGTACACGTATGCGCGCGCAAATCGTTCCTCGACGTCGCCCTCGACTACATCCTCGGTGACCGGCGAGAATGCCACCGAAGTCAAATCTCTCACCGTGTACTCTGCGCCGGCATACGCTCCCGCCCAGAGCATCTGATCGGCCGCGACTCCGTACCGCCACGAGCCGCCGCCGACACCGTCGTCAAAGAACTGATTGAATCCGATGACCTGAGTCGGTTCGATCGTTTGTCCGCTGACGAGCGTCCGGTTCAAGGCCCGGAACGCCGCGGATCGAATTGTGGTTCGAGGCGTCACCATCCAACTGATCCCCACCTTCGGGTTGGCCTGACGACGCTCTCCGATAGAGCTGTCGGTCAGCGAGTCTCCGCTGAGTCCGCCTGACACTGTAACGTTTCGCGTGGGATTGAAGGTCGTGTAAACGTACCCGTTCAGGTGACGGGTATCGAGCGGCTGCTCCGGAAACGAATCCTCACCGAAGGTCTGTCGTTCGACTCCGTCGCCATTGAAGTAGCCAAAGCCGGCCGTAAAACTGGCACCGCGCCACCGCTGCAGGTATCTCAACTCGAGAAAGTCGGCCCCGTCCTCGTTGGCGACCGTGAAATCCCCTGCCACGAGATCGCTCTCCAGATTGCGGTGGGCGTAAGAGCCGATCAGCATCGCGCCTGGTGTGAGTTTTTGACGGAAGCCGAGCCGGACCGAGTCGATGTCGCTGGTTGAACGAAAGTTGGGCCTGAAGAAGCCGGGATCGAAAAGCAGCGTCCGATCGCCCTGTTCGTTGTCGCTGCGTCGATACTCCAACTGGAGGCTCGTCGCATTCGAAACGTCGCCCTGGACGAACACATTCGAGATGTTCTGGGAAAGATCGTTGTTCTCGCGGATTCCGTCGCTATTGAAATAGAACTGACCCACACTGAATGAAAGTCGATTGAAGATCCCCGAGAGGATCACGTTCCCGATGCCGGTGGCCTGCGTACCGACGAGGCCATCGGCGAGGATGCGCAATCCGTTGGACGCGAAGAGCCCCGTGTACTCACTGACGCCGACATCGGAGATGCCGATCTGGTCAAGAAAGTTCAACCCGTTGTCGGCGAGCCGGGGTTGAACCGGGTTGATATTCACCGGCTGAAGCAGCTGAGACTGCAGCAGTTCGCTGTCCCTCGCGATTTGATGCGACGGCAATGAGAGATAGTTGTCGGAGAGCAACCGATGCGCGGAATGGTTCGATGGATCGACGTCGAGTGATTTCCACCCCTCGACCAGTGCCACCTGTTCGAACCCGAGGTCCCGGTAAACGCGACTGAGCTTGGCGCCGCGCGCGGCCAGATCTTGATCGAGGAGCAGTCGCGAACGGTACACGGCTCGACGGTCGTTCAGCTCAATGGAACGCTCGAGATTCCGGAGCGCTGCGACCGGTCGATTGAGCGACTGGTCCTGAATCGCCTGGTAGAGTAACGGAGTCGGGTCCAGCCGGTCGAGCGACTCGGCGCGATCGAACTCTCGAGTGGCCAAGACATCCCGCTTCTCTTCGTAGTGCGCCTTGCCAAGATAGCTGCGCATCAGGGCGCTCTCGGGATCCAACGCCACGGCTATCTCGATGTCGCGGCGGCCACCTGCAAGGTCGCCTCGCCGAATCTTGGCAAGTCCCGAGCCCAAACGAGCAAGAGGCGCCCCCGAGTCCAGCCGAATGGCCTCATCGAATGCGCGCGCCCCTTCAGCGAGCCGTGCCTCGCCGAGCCTGGCAAAGCCGACTACCGTCTGTGTGCGAGCCAGAGTAGGGGCGAGAGCAGCGGCGTTCTCGGCCGCGTCCAGGGCGCGCGACTGATCTCCGAGCGACAGCCATAACTCCGCAAGGCGGGCCCACGCGAGGGCATCCTTGGGATGATCTATTACCGCCTGCAACAGCTCATCCCGTGCCGCTTCGAGCTCGAAGTTGGACTGCAGCGCATATGACAGCGCCAGGCGGGCGGCCGCTGACTGTGGACTGCGAGTCACGGCTTCGCGTCCATTCGTCAATGCGACGTCACGCTCGTTCAGCGCGACGGCCACAACCGCGCGCAGTGCATACCCGTCCCCATCGCTCGGATTCAGGCGAATGGCCTGGTCGATATCCGATCGAGCCTCGACAAGGCGGCCGACGCTCAGAAGCGCGCTGGCCCGCCGCATGAAAAAACGTGCGTCGCGCTGCGCCTCGGGGGTCTCGTCCAGTTGCTGAAAAGACTCGAGCGGCAATACCGGTGGATAGTAGAGCGCCCATTGAACGGCATCACGGGGACGGACTTCAATTCGCTGAGGCGCCTGCCCCGCAATCGCAAACGCCGACTGGTTGCTCGTCAGCGTCAAGTTGACCTTCACGCTGGTGCCTACGAGTTCGACCACGCCCTCTATGACGCTGACGTCCGTGCGCGTGCGATCCTGCGCCACGCTGACCACGAACTCGGTACTCTTTGACTGCAGCATTGACAAACGGCGCCTGTATCTCCAACGACAGCGGCTGATGTGTAAAGAAGTAGATGGCTCCTCTGATGATCTCGATGAGCGAAGAGCCGCGCTCCGCAGGTCGACGAACGACCCATTCTGTGTTTTGGTCGATGGTTAGCACCACGCCGTTGTCGAGCAAGGCGATCGTGGCTCGACTGCGGTCGCCCGTGCGAATGGCGTCGCCCTCGCACACATCGAGGTTCAACACTGCAGGAACGAACTCGGCGGAGGATACGGCTTTGTGCAAGATTTCGTTCGCGATGCGGACGATTCGTGCAGCCGGCTGAACGCACTGCGCATCGGCTCGCGAGGGCAGGGTGCCCCAAAACATACACCCCATCGTCACGATGGAAAGCGCCTTCAGCTGGCTAGCCTTCATGCGGCGTGGCATTGATATCACATGTCGGTAGAACGCCTACATGGAAATCAACGCTCAACAAGGCGGAACGAACGAGTGTGCATCAACGGTCTGCCCGAGCGGTGGCCGCCATGTTTTTGACACACAGGTCACGGTAGTAGTCGATCGGACCGTCTTCGGGGTAGGTTCCAGCCAACTGGTCAAAGGATCTCGCGGCTGCGGACCACTGCTGCGTCTCGTACAACGCCAAAGCGGCCGCAAACTGCGCACACCGATATCGGTCCTCCTCGTTGGCCGTCGTGAGCGGTCCAAGAATCTCAAAGATAGAGACCCTGTCCGGTATTCCCGGGAGCGTGAAGGATCCCAGTGGACGAACCATGAGCTCCAGGTCCGCCACGACGGCCGCCGACGCGAGAACGCGGGTTGCGAGGCGTTTGTTGAGCTCCTGGATGCGTGAGGCGGCATTCGGGGGAGTCCCAACGACTTGGAGCTCACCGCCGACGAGCCCGAACGCGACCTCGCCCGCATCCAACCCGATACGGGTGCGCAGTTGGTGCGTCTGTGGATGGCGGGCATTGAAGCTCTCAATTGCGTCACGGAGCTCAATCGCCGAAAGACAAGCACTCATGCGGAGGGCCTTGTCCGTCTCACCCTCGCGCCCCAACCACACCCGAGCTTTCATCGCGAGTCGCGAGCGCGTCCTTCCTCTCCAGAGACACAAGCTGCTGTCACCTCCGCGTCCCCAGACAATGCCCCCGCCTGACGTCACGACACGGCGGATGACTTCGAAGTATTCCTCCAACAGTGGCCCGAGTTTGGCTGGCTCAATCCGCGCCGCCAGCGCCGTGTAACCGCTCACATCGGTTGTCAGGCAGATGCCTTTAAACAGCTGCTGTTCTGCGTAGGGATCGATTTCAATCGGCACTTGTCGTCGGATGTCACGGTAACGCGCAAGCAGCCCGACAAGCAGGCCGACAGGCAGCTGCACGAGCAGCGGGATCGCCACCGGCACCAACAACGAGTACTGCACGAAGAGGAATAACGCCGATGAAAAATATGCGACTCCAAGAGCTGCGGCCACGACGATTCCGTACGCGCTTGGCAAGAGCCGTACCGACCACGGCAATCGGCACACTGAAGCCGAAAAGGAGGGCCGACAATGCAACAAACCCCGCAGGCTTCAGGACACGTCCCGTAAGCAGGTTTGCGAACGCCGTCGCGCTGATTTCGGCGCCACTCAGATCGACGCCGTCACTCGTGGAATACGCCGTGCGGTAGGTGTCCAGTTGTTGAGCGCTCGTGATCAGTTCGGATGCGCCCTCCCCCACGAACACCACCTTGCCAGCAAGACTGAGGGCCAGATTTGGTTCGTTCTCGAGCAGCCTGTGAAATGGAATCGTCTCGATCGTACCGGCTGGTCCATAAAAGTTCAGATACGATCTGCCACCGTACTCGTATAGATTCAGAAGAGCGGCCAGCGTTCTGCCTGTCGCCGCGGTGTTATCGCGTTCGTTTTCGTCGAGCAACGCGCGCGCCCGCCTTGCGCCGTCACGACGCGGTCCCAGTTCCCGTCGAAGCACATGCATCAGCAGCCGCGTGTCGATCTCGGAAGAAATCTGAGACGGCAGCTCCCGAAGGTTCAAGCCTCCTGCCCGGTCGAGCAACGCGCGCAGACTACCGAGGCTGCCGAGCGTGTGGATCTGAAGGGCAACAGCCGGTAAGGTCGGGATTTCGCCCCTGCTCGTCGGGAAGAACGGCCAGAAAAATTGAACTTCTCGGCCTTCCGGCAGCGGAAACGGCGCGAGCGCAAACGCACTCTTCTGAAGCTTGTCGATTGGACTTCGCAGCTGCTCGATCTCGATGTCCGCCCCCGGAACTTTCAGCCTTTCGAGCGTCTGAACCAGCACGACGTTGCCGCACCGCAAGATCGCGTCAGCAAGGTCATTGTCTTCGACGTCCGATCGATTCGTGTCAAAGATGATGTCCATGGCCACGGCCGAGACGCCGTGATCAGTCAGTGCGCGGACGACGCGGGCGTGCGTCTGCCGAGGCGGCGGCCACTCATCAGCCTCCAGACCCGCCTGTTGCGCAGAGACCCTGTCGATCGAGACGATTGCTACTTCCGGCGGAGGAGCCACCGGACCTCTCGCAAGGAAGAGCCATCGCAGCGCGATATCTTCTTCCAGCCGCAGGCCGATACTCGTGAGACGCAGCGCGAGGCCGAGCGCCGCGACGAGGATGCCGAGCACTACCGCCTTGCGGAATCTGATCATGTGCGGACTTGCCCCGCTCGAACCAAACTACGCGTCTACACGCCAGGCGTCTGGCGCCACGCCAATTCGCCCGCACAGACCTGAAAACCGTTCCTCGCCGCGGAGACGATCGAACACCGGCCGCACGCCCATCCAGGCGATGTCGGCGGCCCGATCATCGATGGCTCTGGTCAGGCAGACGAGCGCAGCGTCCACCTCGTCGAGCGCCGCATGAATCTGCGCCGGGAGCGACGCCGAGACATAGCGCCGCTTCGACGCGTGCTCGAGCTCGTGCAGAACGGTGCGAGCGCGGTCGATGTTTCCAGAACGGGCCGCGGCATAGCCCAGGCCCGCCAGAATCTCGGGGCTGTCTGGCGACAGGGCGAGAGCCGTGTTGAAGGCGTCCGTGGCTGCATCGTACTGCGCCATCTCGACGCGGGTGAGTCCGAGGACAAAATGCGCAAACGCAAAGCGATTGTCGAGATCGATCGCACGCGACAGCGCATCGATCGCGCCGTCAAAACGATGCGCAAAATAGGCGGCGAGCCCCGCGCTCGACGCCACCGCGAGAGACAGCGGATCGAGGTCGCGTGCCTTCGCCAGCGCGGCTTCCGCTTCAGCAAACCGCCCGCGCGGCACGAGACAGTTCACCGCATACCATTGGTGTGCCGTCGACTGCTCGGGCAACGCCGCGAGCGCCAGCCGAAAAAGCTGATCGGCCTCGCGCCAGTCCCAGTCGTACAGAGCGCTCACACACCCAAGCGTTGCGAAGCCCAGCGGATTCATCTCAGCCCGCGATACCTGCTGAGCCGCCGAGCGTGCCTTTGGCATCACCTCGTGCGGAGGCCTGACACCGTACACCGCCAGGCTGACATACGCATCCGCGAGACCGACCAGCGCCTGCGCATAGCCCGGATCGAGCTCGAGGGCTTTCTCAAACGACTCGACGCTTCGCGCGAGCGCCTCCTCGGTTCGCTTGTTCCAGTGATACCGGCCATGCAGGTACAGTCGATACGCTTCCGCATTCCGCGTAGGCGGCGATGCCGCCAGTGCATCCTCGCCGAGCTGCACCTGCAGCGCCTTGACCACGGCTCGAGCGATGTCGTCCTGCACTTCGAACACATCGTCCATCGTTCGATCGAACCGCTCGGACCAGAGTTGATGACCGGTCTCTACGCTGCTGAGCTGCGTGATGATACGCACGCGATCGCGAGAGGCCCGAACGCTGCCGCCGAGAACCGCCTGAACGTTCAGAATGTTCCCGACTTGCCGCACATCCTTTGCGGCGCCCTTCAGTTGAAACACCGAATCCCGCGCGGCCACGCGCAGGGTCCTGATCCTGGTAAGCGCGTTGATGATCTCTTCGGTAATCCCGTCGCAAAAATAGTCGAGCTGCTTGTCGGGATCCAGGTTTTGAAACGGCAGCACGGCAATCGACTGGATGTCGCCGTCCGGCGCCACAGGCGAAGGTAGACGCCGGATCGAACCCGGCGACTTCGTCGCGCTGCGGGCCTGCTCGAGGTCGTGCTCGAGCGCTCCCGCGCTTGCGTGCCGGCGCATCGGATCGCTGCTGATCGCGCGCTCGACGACGCGAATGAACTCGGCGGGAAGATCCGGCCGCGCGTCCCTGAGCCGCACCCATGCCCCCGCCTCGAGCCGATCCTGCAGTTCCTCGACCGTCGCGGCCTGGATCGGATACGAGTTGGTGACGAGATGGTAAAGCAGCACACCGAGGCTGTAGATGTCGCTCAGTACGCTCGCCGCCTCACCCTGAAAAATCTCCGGCGCGAGATACATGGGGGTCCCGATCAGGTCACCAGACACCCGATCGGCGCGATTGATGTAGCGGCCCGTGCCCAGATCCATCAACACGATGCCGCCCCCGTCCTGACGCATCACGTTCTGGGCCTTGATATCCCGGTGTATGAGTCCTTTCTCGTGAATCGCCGCCAGCGCGCTGCAGAGATCGATCCCGATGACAGTCGCCTCCTGCGCGCTGAACGGTCCGTGCTGGGCAAGTTGCTGGGCGAGCGTTGCGCCTCGAATGAGGGGCATCCACAAGCCGACACGCTGTTCGGACACCGCGACGCCGAACACCTGCACGACGTTTGGATGATTGATGCGCGCCAGCAGTCGAGCTTCATGGACAATCTGGTTATCGTCGAGGCTGCTCGCAGGGTTTTTCAACAGCTTCAACGCGACTTCGCGATCGAGCGGGCGTTCCAACGCCCGGTACACCTCGCCGTAAGTGCCGCTGCCGAGACGTTCGCGTAACTCCAGATGAGACCATGTACCGAGTGGCGGAGGGTCGGGGGCCGCGGCGGGCACGTCGGCGTGTGGTTCCGAATGAGCCGCGTCTTCGTCGCTCGCGGAATCGCTGCGATGCAGCCCGGCGAGCTTTGCGAGCACGCGCAGATGTTGAATGAGCTCGCGCTCGGAGGAGCTGGCGTGCGCGTCGGCGACGTCCCAGTCCATCGCGGCTCCGTCCGCGATCGACTCCACGAGCTTCATCAGTCGATCGGACTCACCCTCCACGTTTCATTTCCTCAGCCAACCGAAAGAGCGCACGGTGCACGGCCATCCGCGCGGCGTCGGCTGAGGGTTTGCCGAGAAGCTGCGCGATCTCGTCGTAGGAGTTGCCCATCTCGACGCGGGCGATGATGACCTCGCGCTCCTCGGCACGCAGGCGCGCGAGCGCCGCTTCGTAACGCTGGACGGCCTCCGCACCGATAGCCTCGTCGAGCGGCGACGCGCCGCCATCTTTCTCCTGCTCGGTGAGTTCCCCGATCCCCGGCGAACGCGCGCTCCGGCGAATTTCGTCCCGGATGCGATTGACCACAGCCTGACGCAGGTATGCCTGAAGCGCCCCTGGATGCCGGGAAACAAACGTCTCCATCTGCCTCAACAGACTGATGGCAGTGTCCTGAACCAAGTCCTCGGTGTCTCGGAGATCGCGCATTCCGCGTGGCAGGCGCCCCCTCGCCCAACGGCGCAGGACGGGCAACTGGCGGGACAAGAGCACATTCAGCGCGTCACGATCGCCCTGCTTGACGCGATCGACCAAATCGCTCGTCGTTTCCAGCGAGGCCCCGGACTTCTCAAGCGAGGCGCCAAACTTCGACTCAGTCATGTCAGCCTCCGCCGGTGTGCTGCGGCCGATTTTGACAGGGAAGCTAACTTCAAGTAAAGGAAGTGTTTGTATGAGCCGATAGGATCGGCGATGGAGCAGCCTGAGAAATACGAGGCGATGTACAGGCTGGAAACGCCTGTAAAGTGCCCACATTGCGGCGAGACCGTCTCGTCCCTGAGGGCCGTACGGTTGCTCCGTGATCAGGTGAACTTCACGTCCACGCTGCCCCGCCGGGGACGCGTGGTCGCGTGCCCGAACTGCCAGGCCATCCTCCCCGCCGAGTTGACCAACCTGTAGTCAGAACCCCTCATCGGCCGTCTAAGGGGGCATCCGGCACCAATCTTGAAACGGTTTGGGGTTGTGCTGATGTTCGAGACACCGGCCCACGGAGACGTGCTGATTACGTCCGAAAACGGACGGCATCTACTGAGTGTCGTACCGCACCCGCACCGGCTTGCCCTGAGCGACTTTCCGACCGCGATGCAAATCGCGAGGCAATGGGCCCACGCGAACAACGCGAACGTGTGGCGCAGCGCTGACGGCGAACTCTCGAAGGTGACACTCGAGTAGGCCGTTTTCTACTTCGCGCGGTCTTCAGTTTTCAGTCTTCAGTTTTCAGTGGCTCGTTTTTCGGCATGGTAGCATTTTCGACATGTCGGGCCGCCACGACCAGACCGAGGGTGACGTCAAGGAACGGACCGAGATCCAGAACCAGGATCCGAAGCTGTTCAACGTGATCCTGTTGAACGACGACTACACGACCATGGAATTCGTCCTCCAGATTCTGGAGACGCTGTTCCAGAAATCGCCGGCCGAGGCCTACGGCATCATGATGCACGTACATCGCAACGGCCGGGGCCTTGCGGGGGTCTATACCTGGGAAGTGGCCGAGACCAAAGTCGAGAAAGTCACCTCACTTTCCCGTGAGGCCGGATATCCTTTGCGTGCGACGATAGAGGAAGCCTGATGTTCTCCACCGCCGTTGAAGTGGTCCTGCACATAGCGTTCCGAGAGGCGGTCTCGCGCCGCCACGCCTACCTCACGCTCGAGCACCTGCTTTTCGCGCTTGCACACGATCCGGATGGCGAGCGCATTCTGGGTGCCTGCGGCGCCGATTTGCACGTGCTGCGCAAGAAGATCGGCGACAGCCTGGATTCGTCGGTCGAGGCGCTCGCGCGCGGCCAGGAGCGCGAGCCCGAGCAGACGACGGCCTTCCGCCGGGCGCTGCAGGCCGCGGTCCTCCACGTCCAGAGCGCGCAGCGGCAGGAGGCGCAAGTCGGCGACCTGATTGCCGCCATCCTGCAGCAGCCGCAAACCCGGGCCGCCATGCTGCTGGCCGAACAGGGCATCACGCGCCTCGACGTGCTCGAGTATCTGGCGCACGGCATCTCGAAAACGCCCATCGCCGCCGACGATCGGGGCAACAACAACCCCGACGTGGGAGACGGGCGCGACGGGTTCGGCGCCGGGAGCGAGCCCGGACCGGCGACCGCCAAGGATCCGCTGTCTGCGTACTGCGTCAACCTGACCGCGCGTGCCCGCCTCGGACTTCTGGATCCGTTAATCGGACGCAGCGAGGAACTTCAGCGAACCATCGAAGTACTCAGCCGGCGCCGCAAGAACAACCCGGTGTTCGTGGGCGACGCCGGCGTCGGCAAGACCGCGATGGCCGAGGGCCTCGCCGTTCGTCTGCTCACGGACGACGTGCAGGACGCACTGAAGGATGCCGAGATCTACGCGCTCGACACCGGCGCCCTGCTGGCGGGCTCGCGGTTCCGCGGCGACTTCGAAGAGCGCTTCAAGGCGGTCGTCCGCGCGCTGAGCGCGCGCCGCAAAGCCATTCTCTTCATCGACGAGATCCATTCCACGGTCGGCGCCGGCGCGGTCACCGGCGGCACCATGGATCTCGCGACGATGTTGAAGCCGCTGCTGACGGCCGGCGACCTGCGCGTCATCGGCTCGACGACGTTCGAGGAGTTCAAGCACATCGAACGTGACCGCGCGCTGGCGCGCCGCCTGCAGAAGATCACCATCGACGAGCCGTCCATCGAAGAGACCGTGCGCATCCTCTCGGGCTTGCGCAGCCGCTACGAAGAGCATCATCACGTGTCCTACACGGATGCGGGTCTGGAAGTCGCGGCCAAGCTGGCGGCGCGGCACCTTCGAGACTACCGGCTGCCAGACAGCGCAATCGACGTCATCGACGAAGCGGGCGCGGTCACGCGCCTGAAGGCAGGCCCGGTGTCGGCCGAGAATTCAGCGGTCACCGTCGACGCCTCCGACATCGAGACCATCGTCGCGCGGATGGCGCGGATTCCCGCGCGTCAGGCGTCCTCATCGGATCGCGAGCGCCTGCGCACGCTCGAGGAGTCGCTCGAGCGCGTGGTATTCGGACAGCACGAAGCCGTGCACCTGGTCGCGCAGGCCATCAAGCGCTCGCGCGCCGGGCTGGCGCTCCCCGAGCGCCCGGCCGGATGCTTTCTGTTTACCGGCCCGACCGGCGTGGGCAAGACCGAGCTGGCGAAGCAGCTGGCGCTGCAGCTCGGCAACGAGTTCATCCGGTTCGACATGAGCGAGTACATGGAGAAGCACGCGGTCGCGCGGCTCATCGGCGCGCCCCCTGGCTACGTCGGCTTCGAACAAGGCGGCCAGCTCGTCGATGCCGTGCGGACGCATCCCTACAGCGTCGTCCTGCTCGACGAAATCGAGAAGGCTCACGAGGACATCTACAACATCCTGCTGCAGGTGATGGATCACGCCACGCTCACCGACAACAGCGGGCGGAAAGCCGACTTTCGCAATACCGTGCTCATCCTCACGTCGAACGCCGGGTCGCGCGAGATGAGTGCCGGCTCGATCGGATTTGGCGACGGTGCACCCGATGGCAAGGCCAAGTCGGCTGTCGAGCGGATTTTCAGCCCGGAATTCCGCAACCGGCTCGACGCGATCGTCACCTTCAAGGCGCTCTCCTCGGAGGCGATGGAGACGATCGTCGAGAAGTTCGTGCTGCAGCTCGAGAGTCAGTTGAAGGATCGGAAAGTGGCCATCGCGCTCGACCCGTCGGCCCGCACGTGGCTCGCCAAGAAGGGCTACGACCCCAAGATGGGGGCGCGGCCGCTCTCGCGCATCATCCAGCGCGAGGTACGGGACCCGCTGACCGATGAAATTCTCTTCGGCAAGCTGGAGAATGGCGGAACGGTCACGATCAGCGTATCGGCCGACAAACTCGCCTTCTCATACGCCTGAATTTCGACGCCGCACCATCAGCGCCGCGGTCCCAGTCCGGTTGCGCAGGGCTTTAGCCTGCCCGGTTCGACGTGCGGCTACGACCTTGGACTCCAGCCCACGCGTTCCGTTGGTCAGCGCTCGGCAGCCCTAGTGACTAACTTGGCGCTTTCAATTAGTACGTAGTGTCCGGCTTTAGCCGGACCGGATAGTGTTCGGACCGCAACAGTTGGGTTGGCGTTGCTGCCGCGCGAATCCGAAGCTCCGGGGCCGGACGCGCGCTGCGAGGCCGCCCGCGGCCGTTCGACGCGAGGACACTGACGTTCGCCATTCATCCTCGCTCGATTCCCTCAGGCTTCTCGCGCGGTCAGGCGTCGGATGTCGGCCGCCTGCGCACGGCTTCGCGCCGCAGTAACACCAACCCAACTGTTGCAACCCGCTGCATCCTTCTGAAGAGCGCTCGAGTCGTCATTCGTAGCGCAGCGCCACGATCGGATCAATTCTCGTCGCGCGGCGTGCAGGCAAAAGCGTCGCCAGGAGCGCGACCACGGCGAGCAGCACCGTAACACCGACAAGCGTGACCGGATCGCGTGCGCCGGTGCGCGCGATCAGGTTTTGAAGCACATTCCCCATGGCCAGCGCACCCGCAATCCCGATGACGATCCCGAATCCCAGCTGAACGAGCGTCCTTCGCAGGAAGAGCCAGACCACTTCCCGACTGCGCGCACCCAGCGCAATTCGCACGCCGATCTCCTGAGTGCGCTGCGTGACGGCATGACCGGTGATGGCGAAGAGACCGACCGCCGCCAGTACGATCGCGAGCACCGCCAGCGCGCCAAACCACCCGCCGAGGAGTTCAGTTGAGTACCTGGCGTCGGCGAACACGTCCTCGATCGTTTGCGCGTAGTAAACGGGCAGGTCGGGGTCGAGCGCACGCACTTCCTCGCGCAACAGCGAGATCGTTCCAGCGAGATCGGATCGGCTGCGCACGAGGATCGACAGTGTCGCGGGAACCGCGTCTCCCAGAAACGGCGCGAACACGAACGGCAAGGCATCATCGGGCCGGCCGAGATTGTACGGAATCGCCGGCGCAATCCCCACGATCGTCCGCCAGTCGGGTGGGCCCTGCCCGCCCTGGCTTTCGACGATCCGGATCCGTTGTCCGAGCGGATCGCGGCCCGGAAACAGAGCCTGTGCCAGACGCTGATCGATCACCACGCCGCGCGTTCCGTCATCGGCGTCAGCGGCTCGGAAGGCGCGCCCGCGAATCATCCGCACACCGACAGCGTCGAAATAGCCGAGGTGTGCCTGAACGAACCCAACTTCCGGCAAATCGTCGACTTGCGAGAAGCTCTTTCCCTCCACGGCCAGACGGCGAGGCGAGAACACGCCACCGAACGGGATAGCCGACGTCAACGCTGCGGCGGACAGAAAGGGAGACGCGGAAAGCCGCTGGATCAATTGCGCGATAAAACGGCGTTTGGCGTCGGCGACCGCGTACCTCGGCCCGGCGAGCGAAATGCGCGCCGTCACCAGACCCGCCGTCTCGATGACGCGGTCGGTTCGATACAACGTGACGAACGTCCGCAGCATCAATCCGGCACTGGTGAGCAGGATGATCGTCAGCGCGATCTGCGCAATCATGAACCCGCCGGTCCACCGCCTCGTGCGGAGCGCGGCTCCGCCACCACGGCCTCCTTCTTTCAACAAATCGTTCGGGTTGCTTTTCACCACATGAAGAGCCGGCGCCAATCCCGAAACGAGTGTCGTCAGCACACAGAGCCCGCCCACGAACAGGAACACGAGCCCGTCCATCGACAAGTCCACCCAGTACGGCATGACCGCAGCCGATGCAGGCGCACCGATCTCCCGTCCGGAAAACGCCACGCCCAGATAGTTGACGCCGTAGAGGGACAGCACGAGACCGAGAGCGCCAGCCACTAAGGCCAGCATGCCGCATTCGACGAGCAGTTGCCGGACGATGCGCCATCGCGTCGCGCCAAGCGAGGCGCGGATCGCCATTTCGCGGCTGCGGCCGGCCGCCCGTGCCAGCAAGAGATTCGCCACATTCGCGCAGGCGATCAGCAGGACAAACAAGACAAAGGCCATCATCATCGTGAAAATAGGCTTCATGCTGACCACGCGCCAGTTCTCCATCCCTTCGACACGCGACGTGACACCACGATCCGTGCTCGCGCGGCCGGCAGCGGCGTGCGCGGCTTTCGCTTCGATCTCGGCGCGAGCGTGCTCGATCGTCGTTCCTTCGGCCAGGCGGCCAAAGACCTCCAAGTTCGGCCGGTCCGGCGGCGCGTTCTGCAGCAACGGAGCCAATGCGAGCGGTTGCCAGACATCGCCGGAAAACGGGAATCCGAAACGCTCCGGCATGATGCCGACCACGAGCGACGGCACGTTGTTCACGCGGATGGTCGAACCCACCGCCGACCTGTCGCCTCCGTAGCGCCGCTGCCACAAACCGTGTCCGAGCATCACCACGGGCGTCGCGCCCGGACGATCGTCTTCAGCGACGAAGTCGCGACCGATAGCTGGCTGAACCCGCAGGAGGCGGAACGTATTCCACGAAACGAACGCCCCACCCCTTACGCGTTCGGGCGCCTGCTGCTCGTCGCTCAGATTGACCGACGCGCCGGCGTACGCGGCCATGTCGGGAATCGACGGCGTGGTGGAACGCCAATCGCTGAAGTCGCGGAATGAGAGACCACCATTCCTCCCCCGGGAGTCGCGGGTACCGACCGACACGAGCCGATCGGCTTCGTCAAACGGCAACGGTCGCAGAAGGGCCGTATTCGCCATCGTGAAGATGGTCGCGTTCACCGCCAGGCCAAGCGCGAGCGCCAGCACGACGGTCGCGGAGAATCGAAGATCCTTGGAGAGCACGCGCGCAGCGAATCGAATGTCTTGAGAGATGCTCTGCAGCCAGGGCGGAAGCCACACGTCGCGAGCGTCATCCTTCGCCAGCGCGAGGCTGCCCAACGCCCGGCGCGCCTCGACCGCGGCCTCGTCGGCGGCGCGGCCTGCGCCTAAGAGCTCGCGCTCTTTCATCTCTCGATGGAACGCCATCTCTTCGCTGAGGTCCGCCTGGCGGCGGCGCTGAGTGACGACGTACCACACGCGACGAAGCAGTTTGCGCACCGCGGCCTCCTCTACGTGGCGTTGAGCACTTTCTGGATGGCGAGCACGAGCTCGTCGAATTCCTGACGCTCGGCGGCCAGGCGCTTGCGACCGGCCGCGGTGATTTCGTAGTAGCGGGCGCGCCGGTTGTTCTCCGACATGCCCCACTCCGCCTGGACCCAGCCGTTCAGCAGCAACCGCTGAAGCGCCGGGTACAGGGAGCTCTCCCCCACCTGAAGAACGTCGTTCGAAGCTGAACGAAGATGCTGGGCGATGCCGTAGCCGTGCTTGGACCCGCGCTGCAGCGTGCGGAGGATCAGAAGGTCTAGTGTTCCCGGAAGCAGATCGGGCGGCTGATTCGTTGCTCCCATCGTCTATCGATGGGAGTATCGAGCGTGGGCACGCCAAAGTCAAGCGTGCGGGATTCAGCTAATCCCTAATCCCTAATCCCTGGTTCATCGGTGTACTCCGGGCGCCTCATGCCCGGTCCGCTCGACGTACTCGACGTACGACCCGGGATAGACGTGCGGCGCTGTCTCGGTGCCGCTCTCCCCTCCCAGCTCGAGCACGCGATTGCTCAGCGCCCGCAGAAACGCGCGATCGTGAGAGACGAACAGCATCGTGCCATCGAAGCCGCTGAGCGAGTCGAGCAGCATTTCCTTGGTTGCCAGATCGAGATGATTGGTCGGCTCGTCGAGCACGAGGAAGTTCGGCGGGTTCAGCAGCATCCGGGCCATCACGAGGCGCGTCTTCTCGCCGCCCGACAGCATCCGGATTTTCTTGTCGACGTCCTCGCCTGAAAACTGGAACGCCCCGGCCAGACTCCGCAGCACCCCGATCGACTCGTGCGGAAAGTCGCGCTGAAGCTGCTCCTCGATCGTGAGATCGGGGTCCAGCACGTCGAGCGCCTGCTGCGAGAAGTAGCCCATCTTGAGGCTCGCGCCCAGCGTGACGGTGCCCCCATCGGGCTGAATCGCGCCGGCCACCATCTTCAACAACGTGGACTTGCCCGCGCCGTTCTTCCCCATCACCGACCAGCGTTCGCCGCGGCGGATGTTCAGGTTGAGATCCTGATGCACCGTACGCCTGCCGTAGTGCTTCGACAGGCGTTCGAGCGTCGACGACCTGCTCGCCCGAGCGCGGCGGCTGTCGAAAATCGAACTTTACGATCCGGCGTTTTTTCGGCAGCTCGATCTTCTCGATCTTGTCGAGCGCCTTGACACGGCTCTGCACCTGCGCAGCCTTCGCGGCGTGAGCCGAAAAGCGATCGATGAACCGCTGTTCCTTGGCAAGCATCGCCTGCTGGCGCGCGTAGGCCGCCTCGCGGTTCACCTCGCGGATGGCGCGCTCGCGCTCGTAGAAGTCGTAGTTGCCCGAGTAGGCCGTAATCTCGCCGGCGTCGATCTCCGCAATCTTCGAGACGATGCGGTTCATGAACTCGCGGTCGTGCGAGGTCATCAGCAGGCTGCCGGTGCGCGCCTTCAGGAACTCCTCGAGCCAGATGATCGATTCGATGTCGAGGTGGTTCGTCGGCTCGTCCATCAGCAGGACGTCGGGCTCGCCCAGGAGGACGCGCGCCATCGCCACGCGCATCTTCCACCCGCCCGACAGCGCACCGACGTCGCCGTCAATCCGCTCGTCGTCGAACCCCAGGCCGTGCAGGATCTCGCGCGTGCGGCTCTCGAGCGCGTAGCCGCCGAGGTGCTCGTATTCTTCCTGCACCACGCCGAAGCGCTCGAGCACGGCGTCCATCCCGTCGGCCTTCGCCGGGTCGGCCATCGCGTGCTGAAGCTCCTCGAGCTCGTGGTGGAGCGCGCCCAGGCGCCCGCTTCCGGCAATCGCTTCGTCGAGGACCGACCGGCCCGACATCTCCTCGACGTCCTGCCGGAAGTAGCCGACCGTCACCCGGCGCGGAAGCGACACCTCACCCTCGTCCGGCTGCTCCTCGCCGACAATCATGCGGAACAACGTGGTCTTGCCGGATCCGTTCGGGCCCACGAGACCGACTTTTTCGCCCTCGTTGAGCTGGAACGACGCATCGACGAACAGCACCTGTTTGCCGTACTGCTTGTTGATTTTCGGAAAAGGAAATCATGGACGATCCATTCGGGTCAACGCAAGAGAAACCTGCGGCGACTCGGCGAGAAGCTCGACGCCCGGGTGCTGACGTGTGAAGTACTCGAGCTCCCAGGGCGAGCTGAACAGGATGATCTTTCGCTCCAGGCGATCGGTCGCGATGGCCCCCTGTCCGCCCAATGTGAACTTCGCCTCCGGATCGGCCAGCCATCGCGCGGCCGCGAAGGTGGCCGGCTCGATGACGACCTCGACGTTGTACTCACCGCGCAAGCGCTGCGTAATGACATCGAGCTGCAGCTGCCCGACCACGCCGACAATCGGCTCGCGCCGGCCGGCCGCGGTGTAGAACACCTGCATCAGGCCTTCCTCTTCGAGCTGCTTCATGCCCTCGTCGAACTGCTTGTAGCGCGTGTCCTTGAGGCGCACGCGGCCGAAGTGCTCGGCCGGAAACCGGGGCACGCCCAGGAACTTGAGCGGTTGACCTGTATGGACCGTGTCGCCGATGGCGAACTGGCCGGGATTGACGAGCCCGAGAATGTCGCCGGCGTACGCGACCTCGATCGTCTCGCGGTCGCGACCGAAGAACCGGTACGCGCGCGACGCCCGCAGCTGTTTGCCCACGCGGCTGTTCGACAGCACCATGTCCTTCTCGAAGCGGCCCGAACAGACGCGCACGAAGGCGATGCGATCGCGGTGGCGCGGATCCATGTTCGCCTGAATCTTGAAGACGAAGCCCGTAAAGCGATCGTCGGTCGGATCGACGACACCCGAATCGCTCGATCGGGCCGACGGCGGCGGCGCCAGGTCGACCAGCGCCTGCAGAAACGGCTCGAGGCCGAAGTTGGTAAGCGCGCTTCCGAAGAACACCGGCGTCTGCAGGCCGGCCAGGTACTCGTCGACGTCGAAGTGCGTGCCGGCCGATCGAATGACGTCGAGCGATTCGCGGAAATGCGCGTAGACGTTTTCACCGATAACGGCACGGGCGCTCCGGGACGTCGATGGCAGAGATATCGACCGGCGCGCGATACTGCCCCTGCGCTTCGCGCTCGTAGAGGTGCAGCGTCTGCCGCTGGATGTCGTACACACCCCGAAACTCGTCGGCGTTGCCCACCGGCCAGTTCACCGGCGCCGCCGCAATGCCGAGCGTCGTCTCGATGTCGTCCATCAGCGCCAGCGGGATCCTTCGCCGGGCGATCGAACTTGTTGACGAAGGTCAGGATCGGCAGCCGATGGCGATGGCAGACCTCGTAGAGCTTGCGCGTCTGCGACTCGACGCCGTTCGCCGCGTCGATCACCATGACGACGCTGTCGGCGGCTATCAGGGCGCGGTAGGTGTCTTCGCTGAAGTCCTTGTGGCCAGGTGTGTCGAGCAGCGACATGCGCCTGCCCTGAATCTCGAACTCGAGCGCCGCCGACGTGATGGAAATGCCGCGCTGCTGTTCGAGCTCCATCCAGTCTGACGTCGCGGCACGGCGATCCTTGCGGCCGCGAACGGCGCCGGCGAGCTCGATGGCGCCGGCGTAGAGCAGCAGCTTCTCGGTGAGCGTCGTCTTGCCGGCGTCCGGATGCGAGATGATGGCAAAGGTTCGCCGGCGCGCCACCTCGCGCTCGAGCTCGCTCTGAACCGATTGATGTGTCTGAGACGCGCCAGGATCTGAAGTTGATGTCATGAAGTGGGACGTTAACCCTTGATTGTATATCCTCCAGCACCCAGAACCGCTGTGACACAATGGCGCATGCCGAAACTGACCGTTGAAGGGTATGGAACGTTCGATGTCGCCGAGAACAAGCGCCTCGTGCTCGCTATCGAGCAGGACGCGAAGGTCGATATTCTGCATGCATGCGGCGGCAACGCCCGCTGCACGACCTGCCGGGTGGAGTTCATCGACGGAGAACCGTCGCGCAGGACGGTGGCCGAAAAGGAACGCCTCGAACAGCGTGGGCTGTCCGGCGTGAGGCTGTCCTGCCAGATCGTCTGCGATCACGACATGTCCGTTCGCGCCATCAGCCGGCTGGAAGGCTCCGGGCGGCCGGATCCAGGCCGGACGCCGGAGCCCACCGTTCAGCCGGAACCGATCTGGATCGAGTAGTTCGTCGGTTCGTCGGTTCGTCAGGTTCGTTGGGTTCGTCGGGTTCGTTTGGGTTCGGCGAACACTTCGAGGTTACTTCGTCTTGTCCTTCCCATTCTCGCTCTCGTCTGGAATGACGTGAGCGAGCTTCGGCCTGTTCATCGTCTGCATCAGTTCCTGTATCTGCTCGGGACGCATGGCAGTCCCGAAAAACGCCGCATGTGTCAGCATCGCGCACACGAAGATCGTGCGGAGCCGATGTCGCCAGGACATAAGCCGTCCTCTGTCCGGCTATAGCCGGGCTATAGCCTGGCTATAGCCGGACACTATGTACGGTTTAGAGAGTCGTACGGTTTAGAGAGACTGAGAATGCGGCGGCGGGCGTGGAGAGCGGACATCGACGAGCGGTGCCGTGGGCACCATCACGTCGGGAGGCGCAAGCGGATCGGACAGACGGACGATACCGAAGAGCGCCTGGACCGGCGTGTGCGCGTCCAGCAGCGCGAGCGCGGGCACCGCGGTGATCGCCGTGAAGGCGAACACCGCGATGCAGACCAGCGCAACGAATCGGAATTGCCGGCTCATCAGAATGGGAACTTCACCGTCGCGTCGCCGGCATAGCGCTTCATGTTCAACGAGAGCTTGCCGCCCGCCCCGGGGCTCAAGGTCACGGTGAAGTTGGGCTTGCCGACGGGAATCGTCTTGCCGTTCCAGTCAACCGATTCGATGACGTGCTCGGCGTAGGCCCCGCCCTGCACGACCAGCGTGCGCGGCGTCGTCGTGTTCAGGTTCACCAGCGTCACGACTGTCCCGGTATCGCTCATCTCCGAGATGAGCGCTCCGACGTCTTCGGGCAATCCCGCGCGCTTGCGGGCCGGGTCGAAATAACGCAGCCGCGAATTGACGAGGTTGCCTCGTCTATCCGGTTCGAGGCCTCCCTGCGTCAACTGGATCAGCGAGGTTGTCGTCACCGGATTCAGATCGAGCATGTTATCGGCGAGGCGCTTGTCCCACTTCGACTGATCCTTGCGGATCCCCTCGACGCGTTTCTTGATCTCCGCAAGATCCTCGGCCATCGCGGTTTCGGGGAAACCCGGATTGCGGCCCTGCAGGTACTCGAGCCACGGATTCTGGGTCACGCGCTCGAGGTCTGCCGGCTTCTGCGAGAAGTACCACACCTCGAGGGCCCCAACGTTCCACGGGCGATCGCGCCAGCCGTACCATCCGGCTTTCGTTGCCTTCGGATTGGCCGTCAGGTCGAGGCCATACATCGTGGGGTATTGCGTCTTGCCATCGACCGTCCGCGCATTCGCGTTGATCGCGTTCGTCATGTCGCGCCAGGCGTCGACATACTTCTGATCGCCCGTCAGCAGCAACGCGTTGTTCAGGCCGATGATCGGACGCTCCATGCGGTTGCGATTTTCGCGTTTGTTGGTCACGGGATTGACGGGACTGAACCCCCAGCCGTACGCGCTGCCCCACCACTTGCCGGTCGGTCCGCCCACCTTTCCGTCGAGATCGACGAACGTCGGGATGATGCCGTTGTTCTGCTTCATCCGCTCGAGCCACCCGTCCACGTAGGTGGTCACCCACTTCTTGTACTTCTGGTCGCCGGTCGCGAAGTACGCATTCGCGGGAAGCGTCGTCGCGACGAGGTTCAGCGCGTGATCGCCCACGACGTCGTGGTACTCCCGGTAGTGCGCGACGAACTCGTCGAAGTTGCGCTCGCCATGGAGCGCGTCGAACCCGACCATGTCGAACGGCTCTCCGACCCACTCGATCGCCGTCGCCTTGCGTAGCAAGGGTCCCTTGCTGCCGTTCATCATGCTGCGGATGATGTTGTACTTCGGATCGTAGTTCGGGGCGTCGGGGTCCTCGCCCATGTAGAAACCGGCAAACCGTCGCACGCGCTCGAGATATTTCGGATCGGTCGGCACTGAAAGCGCCATCCGGTTGAAGAGCTGCAAACCCTTCGCCGTGATGCTGCCAGTCTGAGAGCGCGCTGAACTCCTTGAAGTACATCCCGTCAACACCAGCCGGCACGCCTTCGTCGTCTTCGCCTCGGAGCATAGGACCTTACCAGTAAAAAAAAAAAAAAAAAAGCGCATCGGCTCCTGGTGGTGCTCGACCAGGTGATGGCGGACGAGGCCGTCCACCAGCCGACTCGTGGCCGATGGCGAGCGGCCGATGGACTCGGCCAGTTCGCCGATCGTGAGCGTGCTGCCATCGGCGAGCACATAGAGCGCCGCCAGCTGTGTGAAGCCGAGCCGCAGCTCCCCGAGCTGGCCGGCAAAGCCGATGACCAGTTCCCGCCACAGCGCCCGGCCCATCGCCACGCGCTCACTGATCTGGCGCACGTTCGGCAGCCGGTTGCCGGCCGCCAGCACCGGGGCGGACAGGTCCGCCTCGAACTGGCGTGCGATGGCGCGTCGTGGAGCGGGGCGCGTCGAAGGGCGGACAGGGCGGTCGTCGGACACGGTAGAAAGGGTACGGCCACGAGGGGAACGTATGCAACCATGCATGGTCGTCGTGCGTGGGCCGCCATCGACCGCCTACCCTGCGGCCATGCAGCAGTTTGCCTATGTCTTCCCGGGGTCAGGGCTCGCAGGCCGTCGGGATGGGCCGCGATCTCGCCGAACGTTCCGCGGCCGCAGCGGCCGTCTTCGCGTCCGCGGACGAGGCCCTCGGCGAGTCGGTCAGCCAGGTCGCCTGGGACGGACCGTCGAGCGACTCGACCTGACGGAGCATGCCCAGCCGGCGATCCTGGCGACCTCGATCGCGATCCTTGCGGCGCTGCGCGAGCGGTGGGCGGCCGAAGGCGTGGAGGCCCCGCTGCCGGCTTTCGCGGCCGGCCATTCGATGGGCCAGTACTCGGCGCTGGTCGCGACCGGCGCGCTCGGACTCGCCGACGGCGTCCGCCTGGTTCGCGAACGTGGCCGCCTGATGCAGGCATCCGGCCAGGGGCGCGATGGTGCGATGGCCGCGATCATCGGTCTCGATGACGCCCGACTCCCTGAGCTCGTCGAGGCCGCGTCGGCGCACGGTGTCTTCGTCGTCGCCAATCGGAATGCCCCGGGGCAGGTGGTGGTCTCGGGTGAGCGTGCCGCGATCGAAGCCGGCGCCGAACTCGCCAGGGACTGGCGCGCGGCGGGCGATCGTCCTGCCGGTATCAGTCGCCGCGCATTCGCCGTTGATGGCCGAGGCGGCCGACGGCATGCGCAGCGCCCTCGCCGGCGTCGACTTCCACGACCCGACGGTCACGCTGCTGGCCAACGCGGACGGTCGTTCGATCGTCACCGCCGAGGCCGGACGGGCCGAACTCGTCGAACACCTCACGGCCGGCGTCGACTGGATCCGTATCGTCGAACGGATGGTGGCGTCGGGGGTCACGACGTTCGTCGAGATCGGTCCGGGTCGGGTCTCAGCGGCCTGATCAAGCGGATCGCTCCCGATGCGGAGGTCGTCGCCGCGGACGATCCGGCATCGGCGGACCGTCTCGCCACCCTCACCACCGTGCCCGCCTGACCCAACGCGACAAGGAGGACGTTCCAAGTGCGCAGACCCGACTACGATCGCCGCGTGGTCGTCACCGGCCTCGGTGTGATCAGCTCCGTCGGGCCACGCGGCCGCTGCCTGGGCCAGCCTCGTCAACGGTGTCTCCGGCCTCGGCCGGATCACCCGCTTCGACCTGACCCCCTCGAAGCCGTGCTCGGTAGGCGAGGTCCACGACTTCGTCCCGTCGGACTGGATGGATGCAAAAGCCGCGCGACGCAGCGAGTCGAGCATGCATTTCGGGGTCGCCGCGGCCAAGCAGGCGCTCGCCGATTCCGGCTTCGAGGTCACCGACGAGAACCGGACCGAGGTCGGGGTCATCTTCGGGTCGGGCGCCGGCGGCCAGTCGCTGATGATCGACAACTACGTCTCGATGATGGAACGCGGCCCTCGGACGGTCGCCCCGACCTTCATCGCCAACGCCCTGACCGACAGTTGCTCCGGGATGATCGCGATCGAGACCGGCGCCATCGGCCACAACATGTGCGTCGTGTCCGCCTGCGCGACCGGGACCCACAACGTCGGCGAGGCGGCCGAAGCGATCCGCCGTGGCGACTGCATCGCGGTCATCAGCGGCTCGACCGAGGCGCCACTCCTCGAAGTCGGCCATGCCGGCTTCTCGAACATGCGCGGGATGGGGATGCCGCGACCCGGCGAGGGTCCCGAGACGGTCTCACGCCTGTTCGACATGACGCGCGACGGGTTCGTCCTCGGCGAGGGCGCAGGGTCGTTGTTCCTCGAGGACCTCGAATTGGCCAAGGCGCGCGGGGCGAAGATCTACGCCGAGGTCGTCGGCTACGGTTCGGCGGCCGACGGCTGGACATGATCCAGCCGATCGAGGCCGGCGCCGGCTCGGCGCGGGCGATGAAGATGGCCCTCGAGCGGCGCGGCGTGCCGGCCGACGAAGTCGACCTGATCAACCCGCACGGCACCTCGACGCCGCTCGGCGACAAGCGCGAGGCGGAAGCCATCTGGGCGACCTTCGGTTCCCGTGCGGCGCGCGACCGGCGCTCACTCATCGTCAGCGCGACGAAGTCGATGACCGGCCACATGATGGGTGCCGCGGGTGCCTTCGAGGCGTTCGCGACGGTCATGTCCGTCGCCGAGCAATGCGCCCCGGGACGCTCAATTTCCGCGATGTCGACCCCGAGTGCGACGTGTGGGTGACGGACGAGACCCAGGCGATGCCCATCCGCTACGCCCTCTCGAACAACATCGGCCTCGGCGGCCACAACGGCGCGGTGATCTTCAAGCGGTATGACGGGGACTGACGTCCAGCCCGCCCCTACAATCAGGGCCGCAGTCGTCCCCATGAGGAGCCCCCTTGCCTGAACAGGATCCGTCGCGCCGGGCGGTCGTGACCGGCCTCGGGGCCGTCATGCCGATCGGCAACGATTTCCCGACCTATTGGTCGAACCTTCTGCCGGGGTTACCGTACCCGCATCGTCAAGCGCTTCGACCCCTCGGCGTTCGAGGTCCGCATCGCGGCCGAGGTCCTCGACTTCGATCCGACGACCGTCATGGACGCGAAGATGGCCCGGCGCATGAGCCGCTTCATCCAGCTCGCGATGGGCGCCGGGATCGAGGCCGTTCGGGATTTAGGGATCGACTTCGCGGCGATCGACCAGGACCAGCGCGACCGGGTCGGCGTCGTGGTCAACACGGGTGGCGGTGGGATCGAGCAGATCATCGACGGCACCCACATCCACGACGAGAAGGGCCCGCGCTTCGTGAGCCCGTTCGCGGTCCCGGCCCGTCGGGCTCGATGGCGGCCTGCATGCTGTCGATGGAGTACGGCCTGACGGGCCCGGTCATCACCCAGGTCGCGCGCGTGCGCCACCTCGGTCATCGCCTTCCATGACGCGTTGCGACTCATCCGGGCGGGCGACTGCGACGTGGTCCTGACCGGCGGATCCGAGGCGCCCATCTGGCCGATGGGCCTCGCTGCCCTCTCGAACATGACCGCACTGTCGAAGCGCAACGACGACCCGGCGACCGCGTCCCGGCCCTTCGACGCGACGCGCGACGGTTTCGTCCTCGGTGAAGGTGCCGGGGTCGTCGTCGTGGAATTGCTGGCCCACGCCCAGGCGCGGGGCGCGACGCCGCTGGCGGAGATCATCGGGGGGGCGCTGACCGCGGACGCCTTCATATGAGCGCCCCGGATCCGACCGGTCGCGGCCGATACGCGAGCGATGACCTCGGCGATGCGCAATGCCGGCGTCGCACCGGATGAGATCGACTACATCGTGGCCCACGGGACAGCCACCCAGCTCAACGATTTGACCGAGACGACCGCGATCAAGGGCGCCTACGGGGCGCATGCCCACAAGGTCGCGATCAGCTCACCGAAGTCGATGATCGGTCATCAGCAATACGTACTGAGCCAGTAGATGTACAACAACCTACAAACATGGCCAATTGCTGTTGACCCGCTGTAGCTCGTTCCCACGAGGTACGCGACCGGCGTTGGTCTTGATTCAGCCATCGGGCCTCGTAGCCCCTCCGTGACCCTGCGAGTTGACCTGTGTCGCGACAAATTGTGCTCACGCCCCTGAAGAAGAGGCATTCCACGGCCACGTCGTTCAGGCACAGGTGCGTCGCCCGTTGCACGGCGCGCTAAAGCGTTACGGTACACGGTAGATAGCCCACGCACCTATCAGCAAGATGTCTGCGACCACCCTTACGACAATGTAATCCCGGCGAGGGGGTTTCTCTCTCCGGCCTGCAACGGGATGGCTCTAACGACCGACCGCGGCCATATTGGGATGTCGTCCTCGCGGGTGCTGTGCTGTGCACGCGTCAAAAAGCGCACCTAGTTCGCCCGTGAGCTCGCGACCGTTGAACATGCACATAGCCTGTTGCCATCCGTCTCCCAATAGGCACTCCGTAGGTTTGTCCGCGAGCACGAGGACGGCCCGACCGATCGCATCATCGTCGTCAGGACGCACAACCTCGCCCAATCGATACTGCTCGACGATCAGTGCTGTTGCCCCCCGGGCTCGGCCAGCGCTAGCACCGGTCTGCGAAAGGATAGCATTTCGAACAGCTTGGCCGGAACCTGAAGGCTAGTGCCAGGTTGACAAATCACGAAGATATCGGCCGCCGCCATGTGCCGGATTGTGTCGACATGGGACACCTTGCCGTGAAGGACGATGCGGTCTCGTACTCCCAACTGCTCCGCAAATCGAAGGGTGCGTTCAAGGTGTTCGACAGAGCCGACCTGGTCTAAGACGGCCGAAAAGCCAGCGCGCGACAGCCGCTCGATCGCGACAATCAGGGGCCGCAAATCGCGACGTCCGTAAATTGAGCCGGGATGGCACAACCGCACGACACGATCCGCGCCGCGTTTCCCAGTGGCGCGAATCTGCTCGACTCGATGTGCGATCTCCGGATCGTAGCCGTTGGGAAGCACGACAAACTTGTCCGGCCGCATGTCGCGATACGTCGCCACGAATTCGTCGCAAAGGTCCGACGTATTGAGAATGACGCGGTCGGCGCGCTTTACACACCAGTGCTCCAGACGCCGGTCTATGCCGCTGCGAATCGCATTGTCGCGAGGTTTTTCCCATTGCGGGCGAGACCAGGGGTCGCGGAAGTCGAGCACCAGCGGAAGGCCGGTGAGGCGCTTGAGGGCCAGCACTACGAGGTGGCTACTGTGCGGCGGTCCGCTCGAAAAAATCACCGTGGGGCCGTGCTCGCGCACCAGTGACATCGCGCCACGCAACGCCGGGAAGAACCACCCGATTTCCGAGTCGGGAAGGGCAAAATGATCGGCAAAGGCGCGGAACTTTTTCCCAAGTCGTGGAAGCACTCCCAAGCGGCCATGCGTGGCGGCTTCAGAATCCTGCGACGCCGCTGGATCGACGTGCCCTGCGTTAGCCGATGGGTACGGCACGACCCGTTTGGCGAGCCTGATCGCGGACTCGACCGGTCTCAGAACGCGCTTTCGGCGGATGACTACTCCATCAGGCAAGTCATCGACCAGACTTTGATCAATCGAGTCGCCGTCAACGCTGGCCATGTCGACGGTAAGCACGAGTGGCTGCCAGCCGAACTCAGGCAGGTAGCGAGCGAAGCGGGTCATGCGAAACGAGCCCGATGCCGCCAGCGGCGGAAAGGGGTGCGCCAGCATCAGCACCTTTTGATCTTTTCTGCTCATTGCTGTCCGTACGACCGGTGACGATAGCATATATGTACTCGTAACGAGTAGATAAACGCGACGCGAAAAAACGTATTGCTGTCAACGAACGTCAGCCCCTCAACCGCCAGGATCCGGCGGCATCTGCACTCGGTCCCAGCTTCTGCGGCCGATTGGCAGAACCAAAAGATCGTGGTGCCCCAAAATGAGTTGGCGGCGAGTTGTGCGAACCAAACTTTTGCTTCAGGCGAGAGGTGTTCAGGCGGTTTCATTTTTTTTTCCGACGTGGTACCGAAAACGAATGGCAACAAATATCTGCTCTTGGTGCACAACGGTCATGGGATATGCACCCCAAGACCGACCCACCTCCGTGGTGGTATGCGTCTGTCACCATGCCCGATCCTCTGTCGTCGCATACTTCAGCCGCTCTTGTTCGAACCAGTACAAAGCCAACTGCGGTCTGTCGCGGTGCTGTCGCCTTGTGCTGGTCGATGGGCGCCGCTGCATTGGCCAGTGCAATGCTGAAATCGAACTCGTTGCGATGGTGCGTCGTGCTGTCGCCAATCGGTGCGGCATGCTGTCCGCCAACGTTGTGCAGGGTGTGCAGGGTTGTGAACCACTTTTCCGGTTAACTCTCTTCGTGCGTGTATGTAGCGATTCATAGGGAAAATGGGTTCACAACTATGTCACACTGTTCACAGCCGGGTGGCAGCACGCCGATTCCACGATACCGCGATGCCGTCCCGGCCCCGATGTTTGGCGAATCCACGTTCGCCCAGGCGGGTGCCGAACTTCGTTTGGGTCTCGACATACTCGCCACGCTCGTCCGCCCAACGCTTGTATTCGGCGAAAGGTCTTTCGCCCGTGCCTCGACCGTCGTCCCAGGACGCACCGCTCCTCAATGAACTCGCCGAGCACGTCCATATCGTTGCGGTAGTCGTCGGTCGCTGTCGGTCACTTCATCCGGTGCCAATAAGTCCGTTCCGTTGCCAGTCGATGCAGCCGGCAACAGCCCAGCGCAGAATGGCGGGCCACTCCGCCCGCAACTTGCTGGTGAGCTGCTTATCTTGTTCGGCGTCGGGGATCGTTACGGTGAACGGCACTAGTCGAATCCGTCGCCATATCCCGTGGTCGGTGCCTCGAATCGTCGGCTTGTGATTCGTGGCCAGCACGACGGTGTGCGATGGTCGAAACTGCCAAAAGTCCTCACGCATCCGCCGTGCTCGAATCGAATCGCCGCCCGTCAATTCCTTCACCAACGCTTCGGACAATCGCCCGCCGTCCGCGGTCTCGACGGCCGCCACGAATCGCTTGCCGTGCAGGTCCGCTAATTCGGTCGGATGCCGGTCACCCTTCGTTGCCATGAGCAAACCGGCGGAGCGTTCATCGCGTAATCGGGACCGAGCATCCCGCAGACAGTTTCAATGAGCAACGCTTTTCCCGTTCGCACCCACGCCGTAGAAGATTGGCAAAACGTGCTCGACCACTTCGCCCACGAGGGACATGCCGATAAGCTGCTGAACGAATCGAATCAGCGGAGCATTACTGGCAAAAATGCGGTCGAGAAATCCGAGCCACAGGTCGGGGTCGATGCCCTCGCTGGTCGGATATTCCAGCGGACAAAGTTTGGTCAGATAGTCTTCGCGCCGATGCTCACGCAATTCGCCCGTCCGCAAGTCGATGGTGCCGTTCAGCACGTTGAACAAATACGGGTCGGCGTCCAACGCCTCGACCGCAATCGGAATCGGTTGTTCACTTGTCGCCAAGTGCAATCATGGCGTTCAGTCTGTCCCGCTTCTCGCTCGCCGATGCCCATTGCCCCAGCCGTTCCCGCATCTCTTTCTTGGGTGCCCGTGCCGCTTCCGCCCATATCGAACGTGCCGTTCGTTTCGCACGTCGGGGAATCTCGCCCGTGGTGTCGGTCGCCCAACGTCGCCCGTCCCAGGCGAGCCACTTATTCCACAGGTGACAGAATCGAACGTCGCCGCCATGCTGTTCGGCGAACCGTTCGGCGTTGCCCATATCGGTTGTGTTCCGAAACGTCACCTTGCCAGCCGAACCACGTTCTACTTTTCTGTTCGGCGTCACGCAGTCGGCGAACAATATCGGCGTCGCTCCAATCAGCCGCCAACGGTTGCTCGGAATCGTAAGCGCGAATCGTGGCAATCGCCGTAGGCGTCGCTGGCATCATGTTCCACGCATCGGCACGCCAACGCGAACAATCTTTTCGAGCTGTCCTGTTCACCCGGCTTCGCTTTGATGCGTCGCATCTTGGCGAGTAGGTGTTCGTCAACGTCGCCGTTTTTGTTCCTGGCAAATTTGCCGCAACAGATTTTGGCGGTTCGACGGCTTGCAAAATCCGACGTACAACCACGTCGGGCAGGTCCGCCGGTTCTACATCGTCCCAACTCACTTCCCATTCACGCCCAGCCGATGGCGGAATGATGGATTGTGCCGCCATGCCGTTCGCACCGATGCGAATACCTAACTTCGCTTCGCTGCCGTTCGTAAAGTTGACGACGGCTCGCCCGGTGCTGCGGAATCGTTCGTCGGTTCGATAGATCCGACGCTTGCCGCGGGTGCTCCGATACGTCGGCGTTACGGGCGGGTCGCAGCCCTCGAAGAGTTTGGCGACAAGTTGCTCCTCTTCGGGCGAGTCGGCTTCAATGTCGATGTACTCGCCGAGCTTCAATCCGATTGCGGGATTCGTGGCTTGCCGTATCAGACTCCGAAACGTTGCTTTCGGTGACGGGCTTCGTGTGCCACGCCTTGCCGCCCAATGGCACCTTGCCATCGCAAATTACGATTGGCAACGCCACGGCGAATGAGTGTGCGGGCTTCGTCCTCGATGGTGCGAGCCTATCGGCGCCGCTCCTCCCCGTCTTGTCCACTCACCGTGGTTTCTAATCCAGACTTCACAGCCAGATCGTCGGCTACCTGTTTCCAAAACGCTATAAATTGCGGGCTGTTCCTTTGGCCATTTGCCCGCGAGTCTTGTCACGGTCTAGTGCAGGCCCTCCATCTCTTTCGCAAAATCAAATTCCGTATCGGCATCGACCGTGTACTTCTCCGCAAACTCCTGGAACC
>CAWGDY010000008.1:0-145517 GCA_963821395.1 Vicinamibacterales bacterium
CGCTGATCACACAGGTGCGCCCCAACTACACGGCCGATGCCATGCGGAAGAAGACTCAGGGAACCGTGATCCTGGAAGTGGTCGTGGATTGCAGCGGGGTCCCTTCGGCGATTCGCGTCGAACGATCGCTCGACCCGGACGGCCTGGACATTGAAGCGGTGCGCGCGGTCCAGCAGTGGCGATTCAACCCGGGACGCATGGGAACCACGCCAGTGGACGTGCTCGTGAAGATCGTCCTCGACTTCCGCATCCATTAATCTACCAATCCACCAATCTGCCAATCTGCCAATTCTTCAGGCCCCCACCGGCTCGCGCACGATCTCGACCGAGCAGGGGGCATGACGCAGAACGCCTTCGGCGACCGAACCCAGCAGCAGCCTGTCGAGGCCGCTGCGGCCGTGCGACCCGATGACGATGAGATCGGCCTTCCAGCGGCGCGCCTCGTCGACGATTCCGTGGCGCGGCTCTGCGTCGGGGGTCGAGACGCTCACCTTGAACCCCACCGGCTGAAGCTGCGCCGCAACCTTCTCGACCAGTGATCGTGCGTGTTCGAAGCTGCGGTTGCGGCTCTCGACAACGTCGTGCCCGGCCGTGGGGCCCTCGCCGTACTGCAGACACAACGGCATTTCCCGCATCCATTCGACGGCGTGCACGACGCGCACCTGCGTATCGGCTGGCGCGAATCGCTCGGCGACCTGCCGCACGGCTGCGTCAGCGCAGCTCGAGCTGTCTACGGCCAGCAGCACTCTCATCCTCCACCTCCCTGCAACACTCGGGCATTTCCGCCCTCAGAATCTCGATCGTTCGCGATGCCTTCTCGAGAAAGTCGCTCGACGGCGGGACGATGAACCGTCGCGGATGGCCCTTCCATACCGCCTCGAGAGCCCGGTCGATCTGCGCCGCCGTTTCCGCGTTTTCCGTGCGCAGCGGATTGCCGTTGTTGTAGCCCGCACCCGACGCCGGCGTGCGCAGGTGAATCACCACCTCGTAGCGGCGCATCTCGCGCTCTCGTGTCGTGCCCAGGGCGGTCCAGAAGTCATCCGGGCCCGGCCAGTACGCCGCGCCGTCCACGGTGCCGCGATCGCACAGCACGATGGCGGCGTTCGTCCCGTCGGCCATGTGCTCGAGCTCGCGCTGAACGAAGTAGATCGCGCGCTGCACCGCGCACTGATGACTCTGCGCGGCGCCACGTGGGAACCCTCCGCCAAAGACGATGCCGGCGGACTCCGGCAGCACATGGACGTGCGTACAGAATTGCTGGCGGACGAGCTCGAGCACCGCCGTCTTCCCCGCTCCAGGCCCGCCGGTCAGCACAATCCGGCGCCTGTCGTGGGCCCGCACGCACCCGCACGTCCTCATTTGGGCATGGCCGCGTGCATCGCCGCGCAGTGCTCCTGCATCGCTGCGCGCTCGTCGGCCATGATCGCGATCACCTCCGCCATCGCGGCGACCTTCGCGTCGCCGGTAGCGGTCTTCACCTGCGCCATGAGGGTCGCGATGCGCTCGGTATTCGCTTTGTTCTTCGCGGCCATCTCGTCCATGTTCATGGCCGGCATCGACATGTGCCCCATCTTCATCTCGTGGGGCGCCTGAGCCGGCTGTTGGTGCTGCCCGTGACCGGTCGTCTGTGCGGCAGCCCCACGTGGCGCCACCACCAGGCTGAACGCCGCGACCAGCATGAGCGTGCGGATGATATGAGACTGATTCGTCATAGACACTCCTTGCGTCCGCTGAACGCTGCAATTCCCTTGCTCACGAAAAGCCCGTGAAGTTCTGGCACTTGTGCCCGCGCGTGCGGAATTTTTCAATTCCCGGGTGAACTTTCCCACGAGACACGTATGCGTTCGGCTGTCGCGGTCATCCCGGCCATACCGTGAGTGAGAGTGCCGACGGCACGCGTTTGGCAGCAGGTAAAGCAGACGTGGAAGGCGTCAACGCCATGCGAACACACGCACTCCTCATCGTTTCGATCGTGCTCTTCTTCACCTCACCCTCGTGGGCGCAAAGCGAATTGCCGGCACACAAATGGAGTCATTGCACGACGCTGTCAATGTCGGGGGGCATGGCTGGAGGGTCCGATCAGGCCGGCGCTGCGATCGGCGCCGCCATCGGCTGGGAGATCACGCCTCGTATGGGGCTGGAATTTGCGGGTACCTGGTTCGACAAGCAGCCGGGATCGACCGCGTACTCAGCCGGGCTCAGCCTCCGCGCGGTCCTCGCCAACTCTCTGTCGGCTGCCCCCTTTGTGGAAGGAGGATTCGGCCTCTATTCGGCGTCCTTCAATCCGAAGCTCGCGACCGACATTCCGCCGTTCTACAGCGAACGGATGTCTGGCGTCACGACGAACCAGTTCAACGATCCCGCGTTCTTTGCCGCGGCGGGCGCAGACGTGTACAGGAACAACCGGCTGGCGGTTCGGCCGACGGTAGGCGCGACGATGGCGGTTCGTGACGGGCGCACCTACACGGTGGCCACCGTGACCGTCCACGTGGAGTACCACTTCGGCGGCCTGCCGCCGTCGTTGTCCCGGTGATAGGCGGGTCTACAGAGCAAGACCCGCCCTACGTCTTTGCATATGAAGGCAAGACCCGCGCTGTCCTTACGGACATGTAGGCCGGGTGTTACGGACATGTAGGCCGGGTCTTACGGACGTGTAGGCCGGGTCTTGTTCTTCAGACCCGGCACTCAGTTGGACGGCGTCATCCGTTCCAGCTTGAATTTCTCGATGCGATAGCGAATCTGATCGCGGTTGACGCCGAGCAGCGTCGCCGCGCGGGTCTGGTTCCACCCGCTCCGCTCGAGCGCCTGGACCACGAGCGACCGCTCGAGCTGCTCGAGGTCGATGCCGTGCGGCGGCAGCTGCACGGCCTCGGTGAGGCGCGGCGGCGCGCCAGTCGTGAGCGGAAAATCCGCGTCGGTCAGCTCGTCGCCGTCAACGAGCAGCATCGCCCGCTCGATGGCGTTCCGCAGCTCGCGGATGTTCCCCGGCCATCCATACGCCTGCAGCCGTTTCATCGTCTCGGGCGCGATGCGGCGCACCCGCTTGCGGAACTCGCTGTTGAAGCCGTCGATGAAGTAGTGCACCAGCCGCGGAATGTCATCGGCACGCGCGCGCAGCGGCGGGAGCGCGATCGGAAGCACGTTGAGACGATAGTAGAGGTCTTCCCTGAACTTGCCCTGCTTCACTTCCTGCTCGAGATTGCGATTGGTCGCGGCCACCACACGCACATCGACGCGGATGTCGGCGGCGCCCCCGACGCGCCTGAAGGTCTTTTCCTCGAGAAACCGGAGCAGCTTGGCCTGCAGTCCCGGCACCATCTCGCCAATTTCGTCGAGAAACACCGTTCCGCCGTCGGCCATTTCGAACAGGCCCCGCTTCTGCTGGCGCGCGTCGGTGAACGCGCCGCGCTCGTGTCCGAAGAGCTCGCTCTCGAGCAGCGCCTCGGGCAGCGCCGAGCATGTGATGTTCATGAACGGCTTGGCCGCACGATCGCTCGCATAGTGCAGCACTTTCGCCGCGAGATCCTTGCCGGTGCCGCTCTCGCCGGTCAGCAGCACGGTCGAGGCCGGGCTGCCGGCAATCTTCTTCAGCAGCGCTTTGAGATCGGCAATCGAGCGACTGTCGCCGACGATGCGGTCGAAGCTGTACGGCTGAGCCTGCGTCGCGCGCAGCGTGCGCACTTCCCGGCGCAGGCGCGTCGTTTCGAGCGCCTTCTCCACGAGCAGCGCGATCTCGTCCAGGTTGAACGGCTTGTTCGCGTAGTGATACGCGCCCGCTTTCATCGCTTCCACCGCCAGGTCGACGCTCGAGAAGGCCGTCAACAGGATGACGAGCGTCTCGGGGTTCGCTTCCTTGATCTTCTTGAGCACCGTCAGACCGTCTCCATCGGGCAGGCGGTAGTCGAGCAGCACGAGATCCACGCCGTCGTGGTGCTTTTCGAGCGCCTCGGCGGCCGTCTGGGCTTCAACAACCCGATAACCTTCCTGCGTCAGCCGATCGGCGAGCGACCAGCGGATTAACTGCTCATCATCGACGACGAGAATCGTGGGCTTCATCATGAGGGGTCCTGTTGTATTCCAGATTAGAGAGCTCTAGGACGCGTCCTCACGCGCCTGTTTGACGAGCGCGGCGAGGCTGTCCACTTCGAACGGCTTGCTGATGACACGATACGCACCGAGCGCGGTCGCACCTTGCGCGAGCTCGGGGCTGTTGTGAGCGGTAATCATGATCACCTGCGAGGTCGGCGTGAGCTGGCGCATTCTTTCGAGCAGCCGCAGGTCCGCCGAATCAGGCAGGCGAAAATCCAGCAGGACCACGTCGAAAGGCACAGGCGCTTCCATCACCGCCTCCAGGGCCATCCGTGCATCGCCTGCCTCGGTCACCGCGTACCCTTGCTCGCCCAGCGCCTCGGCCAACGACCACCGAATCAGCGCTTCATCATCCACCACTAGCACTGTGGGTGGGAAATTTTTCAGAGGACTGTGAATATTCCCCATATTCGGTCCCGACCCATTCCGTAAATGCCTGAATCCCGGCACATAAGTTAACATCTCACCACTCTCGGTCGACCCCACTTCAAGTTTCGGGCCATATGGAACCCATCCTCCAGTCAATTTTCGAGTCAGCCGTCGACGGCATCATCGTGATCGACGCCAGGGGGCTCATCAAGGCGTTCAATCCGGCCGCCGAGCGGTTGTTCGGTTACCCGGCAGACGAAGTGCTCGGTCAGAACGTCAACGTGCTGATGCCCAGCCCCGACCGCGAACAGCACGACCGCTATCTCGCCAGCTACCTCGAAACGGGCGTCCCGCGCATCATCGGGACGGACCGCGAAGTGCGTGGCCGGCGCAAAGATGGGAGCACCTTTCCGCTTCATCTGTCGGTCGGCCGCATGGAGCTCGACGGCGGGCCGGCGTTCACCGGCATCCTTCACGATCTCAGCCGCAGGGTGGAAATCGAGGAGGCGCTCCGGAAGAGCGAAGAGCGGTTGCGGTCAATCGTCGAATCGGCCGTCGATGGCATCGTCGTGATCGACGATCGAGGGACGATTCAAGCCTTCAACCCCTCGGCCGAGCGCCTGTTCGGCTACCGCCCGACCGAAGTGCTCGGCCGCAACGTCAGCATGCTGATGCCGAGTCCCGACCGCGAGCGCCACGACGGCTACATCCACCACTATCTGGCCACCGGCGAGCAGAAGATCATCGGCATCGGCCGCGAAGTGACGGGACGTCGCAAGGACGGCACCACATTCCCCGTCCACCTGTCGGTTGGCGAGATGGTCACCGAAGGCCGACGGAGCTTTACGGGGATATTGCACGACCTCAGCGATCGTGTCTCCCTCGAGAATCGACTCGCCGAGCAGAAATCACTGGCGAAGCTTGGCGAAATGGCGGCGGTCGTGGCGCACGAAGTGAAGAACCCGATTGCGGGTATCCGCGGCGCGCTGCAGGTGATTACGTCGCGCATGCCCGCAGAGCAGCGCGACAGGGGCGTGCTCGTCGACATCATCGCGCGCCTCGACGCGCTGAACCGCATCGTGCAGGACATGCTGATGTTCGCGCGACCGCGCGCGCTGCGCCAGGAACCGGTCGCCCTGGCCGCCCTGCTCGGCGACACCGTCGCGCTGATCGAACGCGATCCACTGATGTCGCACGTGGAGATCGCCCTTCGCGGTGCCGCGGATATTTCCGGCGATCGCGAGATGCTGCAGGTGGTGTTTCAGAACATTCTGATGAACGCGGCCCAGGCGATGGAGAACAAGGGCCGCATCGAGGTGAGCATCACCACGGTGAACGGGCGCTGTTCTGTGGCCATCGCCGATCAAGGTCCGGGCATGGCAGAAGACGTGCGGGCGAAGGCGTTCGACGCCTTCTTCACGACCAAGCATCGAGGCACGGGACTGGGCCTGCCGATCGCGCGCCGTGTCATCGAGGCGCACGGCGGCACGATTCAGATAGACGCGCCCCCGGCCGGTGGCACGATGGTCTCCATCGACCTGCCGTTGCCGCGCTGATCCACGCTCGCGCGCGCCTGCCGTTCCGCTTCCTGCTTGACCAGCCGTTGAGCCATCTCGCGAATGACGGCAATGCCCGGCGAGAACCGCGCCCAGTACCAGCGGAACTTGCGGCGCGCATCGCCATCGGTCGCGACCGCGCGCGTCTCGGTTCGGGCGATTGACGCATTCGAACCGACGGCATCGGCGCGCAGCGTCCAGACGATCTTGACGTAGCCCGGTTCGGCAAACGCCGCGAACTCGTCGGACGGCACGCCGCGGAAGACCACGTTCGGCTCCCACGGTTTGGTCACCGCGCCCATCACGAGTTCGTGTCCCGGCACTTCGGCGAGCACGACCCAGCCGAGGGCCTGCGTGGTCTCGACCAGGCTCTTCGACCGGAAACGCGTGTCCCGCTCCGCGCCAAGGATCAACTCGCGCCCCTTGAAGATCGCGCGAATAATCGGCGAATCGTCGAGGCTCATGCGCATCGATGCGCCGAACGTCGCCTCTGCCGGGGCGTCCACGTCGATGTGATGGCGCTCGACGACGTCGTAGTCGGGCATGAAGAGATCGAGGAGCGCATCCCCCTCGCCATTTCCCGGAGGAGGGGCGTGTCCGTACCGCAGCCATGCGGCGCCGGCAATCGCGGCATACCCGGCGGTGGCTGCGCCGAGCGCCGCCAGAGCGCCGTACGCCCTCCGTTTTGCCGTGTGCGTGTCGAGCATGTGCCACCTCTCTACGAGGCCAGCCGCTCCGTGCGTGCCGCAATCTCGATTAACTGTTTTCGTTCCATGACGAAGTGCACGAGCTTCATCAACCAGAGGCTCATGGCATGCGGCATCCGGCGGAACCGGTAATTGGCGCTGCCTCTCGCGCGAACGAGAAGCCGCGTGCGCTCGGGCCCGATCTCCTCGAGCACGAACGCCCACGTGACGATGTACCCGCCAAGCTTGTCGGGCCAGCCGAGGACCAGCCAGTGATTGTCTTCTTTCTCCAGGAGCACGAATCCGTCCCTGCAGCCGGGAAGCGCCGGGAAAATCGAGCCGACAGCGGGCCGTTGCAACTCTGGAACGATGTCTGTCGCGCTTGGCTGCCTCCCGTTGTCGATCCAGTCGTAGCTGTACCAACCCGCCCGTTCGGCGCCCATCTGGACGAGCCACAGCCACGCCGCGTCGGCACGACAGCGCAGCGTTGTCGCGTGCGTCCACGAGTCGGCGGCATTCGGAATGAGCGCGTCGCCCGGCAACGGTTGCGCTTGTTCCCGGGTGTCCGCCTTGACGCGAGACTGTGGGATCATGCGGCTTTTCTTTCCATCATCGGCATCGACTCGGCACGTTGCTTGAGGCCCATCAGCATCTTCCTTGTCATCAGGAACGCCGCGGGCTCGATGAGAAGCATCGTCGCCCTCGAGCGGAGCGTGCGGCGGGCCCAGACGCGATTGCGCGAAACCAGACGAGTTTTCGCCGCGCCGACGGGCGTGAGCGCGAGCTCCCAGCTCCACTCGACGTCGCGATCGCAGCCGGCCATGACCAGCGACCGGTACGGCTCGATCGCCCTCACCGGAAATCCGCCCTTGCGCCCGATTGGAATTTCGTCTCCAACCGCGAGACGCTGCCACTCGGGCAGAATACGATCGGCGCTGGGACCATCGAGATATCCGAAAAGGCGATCGAGCCAGTCGTAGCTGTAGAGACCGCCGCGCTGGTAGCCCATCTGCATCAGCCAGGGCCAGATGTCCGCCGGCGCGGCGTCGATGGTGACGCCGAGTGTCGATTCGTAGCTCGGCAGCGTCACCTGATCATCGCCAAGCATGGTGCGGTGAAGTTCAGCTTTGGTCGCTCCCCACGTTCTGCACCATCGACTCAGTCTGTTCATGCCGATCGGGAACGCATTTTCCGTACCGGCGCCAATCGCCAGAAAATGGCTGCGAATCACGGCGCAATTCGCCGACCCCGCTGGAGACTGCGGAAGATCCCCCACCCCTCGGGAAATTTCATCGCCGCGCGACAGAAACGGTTCCGGGATCCGTTTCCCCTGGTTGGAAAAAGGGATCCCGGAACCGTTTTCTTAGCGTGGCACGGGGTGTGCTCGTGATCCTGGCAGGAGAACATCATGATCAAGATCGCCAATGTTCTGGTCGCCACTGATTTCGGCGAGGCCTCGACCACCGCGCTCGCGTACGGACGCGAGCTGGCGCGGACTTTCGGCGCCCGGCTGCACGTCCTTCACGTCGTCGAGAATCCGATGCTCTGGGTGGGGCCCGAGACAGCGGGCATCGATGTGATGCGACTGCAGGCCGAGCTGGAAGCCGCCGCGCAGAAGCAACTCGATCGTCTGGTGACCGGGGAAGACAGGGAGCAGCTCAAAGCTGTGACGGTCATCAGGACGGGACGTAACGTCGCGGTCGAAATCGCCAACCACGCGAAACTGGCGGGCATCGATGTCGTCATCATGGGTACGCACGGCCGCAGCGCGTTCAACCACCTGGTGATGGGCAGCGTCGCCGAAAAGGTCGTCCGCATCGCACCCTGCCCCGTGCTCACGGTGCGGCATCCCGAACACGAGTTCATCCTGCCCGACGCGCTGCAGACCGTGGAAAGAGTCCGGCGTTGACCATGAATGCCGCGACGCTCTCGACCACGTTTGCCACGTCGCGACTCGTGCTCCGCGACGGCTCGACGGCCGGCGTTCGTCCGGCCGTCGCGGCCGACCGCGCCGCCATGAGGCGCTTCTTCGACGAGCTCTCGCCGAATTCCCGCCGCCTGCGCTTTCTCGGGGCGGCGGGCGCCTCTGAAGACCTCATCGGGCGGCTCTGCGACAGCGCCGATCCGAGCCAATCGCTCACGCTGATCGTCTGCCGCCGCCGTAACGACCAGACACAGATCATCGGCGTCGGCTCGTACTTTGCCTCCGCTCACGGATCGGCAGAGGTGGCGTTCGCCGTCGATGACGCCTTACACGGGAAAGGCATTGCGACGGCGCTCCTCGAACAGCTCGTGCGCGCCGGACGCATGCAGAACTTCGAATCCTTCTCCGCCAGCGTGCTGCCCGAAAACTTCGAAATGCTCGATGTCTTCCGCGATTCCGGATTCCAGGAGCACTCGACCACCGAGGCTGGGTGCGTGGAAGTGCGGCTGTCGCTGCAGTCGTCGCCGGCCCGCGCAGCCGCGGCCGACGAACGCGAGCGTCAGGCGACCATCGCATCGCTCAAAGCCATTCTGCGGCCGGCCGCTGTCGCGGTGCTGGGCGTCTCGCAACGCCCGTCGAACCTTGGCCGCCGCGTGTTCGAATCGCTGCTGGTCTCGAGTTTCAAGGGCAAGACGTACGCCGTCAACCCCGCGTGTTTTGACCTCCATGGCACGAAGACCTTCGCCAGCGCGCGCGACCTTCCGGCCGGCGTCGACCTGGCGGTCATCGCGGTGCCCCGCGAGCACGTGCTTGCCGCCGTCGACGACTGCGCCGCGGCCGGCGTGAAGGGCATCGTCGTGATCTCGGCGGGGTTCGCGGAAACCGACCCGCGCGGCCGCGAGTTGCAGACCGAGCTCGTCGAGCGCGTGCGCGGTTACGGCATGCGCATGGTCGGGCCGAATTGCATGGGCGTCATCAACGCCGAATCGGGCATCGGCCTGAACGCGTCGTTTGCCGAGCGGCTGCCACCGGCGGGCCGCATTGCGCTGGCGTCTCAGAGCGGAGGCCTTGGCCTCGCGGTGCTGAACCTCGCCGCGACTCGGCAGATTGGGCTGTCGACGTTTGTCAGCCTCGGCAACAAAGCGGACATCTCCGGAAACGACCTCCTGCAGTATGGAGAACAGGACCCGGCCACATCGGTCTTGCTGCTGTATCTCGAGTCGTTCGGCAATCCGCGCAGGTTCGGACAGATTGCGCGGCGCGTCTCCCGTTCGAAGCCAATCGTCGTCGTGAAGTCGGGACGCACCGCCGCCGGTCTACGGGCCGCCGCGAGCCATACGGCCGGGCTGGCTGCCAGCGAGCTCGCGGTCGATGGCTTGTTTCGTCAGGCGGGCGTCATCCGGGCAGACACGATCGACGAGATGTTCGATATCGCCGCCTGTCTCGATTCTCAACCCCTTCCACGCGGACGGCGCGTGGCCATCGTGACCAACGCCGGGGGTCCGGGCATTCTTGCCGCAGACGCCTGCACGACGGCCGGGCTGGACGTTCTGCCGTCCGCCGCCGGGGCACCGAACCCGAGCGACCTGATTGCATCGGCCGATGCCGACGCCTTTCGAGAGAAGATCTGCGCGCTCCTGACGGCCGACGATGTGGACGCCGTCATCGCGATCTACACGACCATCGACAGCAGCCGCACGGCCGCCATCCTCGCCGCCATCGGAGAGGGTGTTGCTGACGGGCGCGCGCGCGGTGCGATCAACAAGCCCGTGCTCGTGTGCACGATGGCGTCTGCCGCGGTGAAGCCGCTTCGCGCAGCCGAGGAAACGCTGCCCGTCTACGAATTCCCCGAGCGGGCCGCGCGCGCCCTGGGAAAGGCGGCCGAGTACGCGAGCTGGCGAACGGCTGCGCCGGGGACGTTCGTGCCGTTCGATGAAACCCGCATCCAGCAAGCACGGCACCTGTGCCGCGAGATCGTGCAGGCGCGCGGCGACACGTGGCTGACCGACGACGAGCTGCACCAGCTCATGCAGGCGGCAGACCTCCGCCTCGCGCCGGGCGTCATCGTGCGTTCCGCCGACGAGGCCGTGGCGCTCGCACGCGTATTCGGCTTTCCCGTCGTCGCCAAGATGGTGTCGGCGAAAGCGCTTCACAAGACCGAGCTTGGCGGGGTGAAGCTGCACCTGGGCAACGACCAGGCCGTGCGGAAGGCGTACGAGGAGCTCACGACCGGCGCGCGCGCGTCGATTGGCGAGCTCGATGGCGTGCTCATCCAGCCGATGCTGTCGGGCGCCACTGAAGTCCTGATCGGACTGACCCAGGACCCGGTGTTCGGGCCCCTTGTTGCCTTCGGCCTCGGAGGCATTCACGTGGAGCTCTTCCGGGACGTGGCGTTCCGCATCGCCCCGCTCACCGATCGCGATGCCGACGAGATGATTCGGAGCGTCCGCGGCTTTCCGCTGCTCGCCGGATTTCGTAACCATCCGGTGGCCGACATCGCCGCGATTTGTGAGGTGCTGCTGAAGATCGCGTACCTCGGGTCCGAGATTCCCGAGCTCGCCGAGCTCGAGTTCAATCCAGTGATGGTGCTCGATGCCGGCCGGGGCTGTCAGATCGTGGACGTCCGCGCGCGAGTCACTACCGTCCCTCGCACCTAGTCATAGAGTGCGTTAGCACGCTTCAGCCGGGCTTGTCTTCTCACAGAAGACCAGAAGATCAGAAGATTCCTTGATCTTTGACCTTCTGATCTTCTGTTTCATGGCCGTACGTCAGCGTGCTCAGGCGGCGCTGAGCTGGGGGATGGCGAAGAGCGCGACGATGATCGCGAGGTTCACGAAGAGACCGATGCGTGCGTCCGGCCATCCCACCAGACAGAACACCAGCGAGATGGCCGCCAGACGCACAACCCAGACGGCGTCCCACCAACCGGCGAGCACCGACGCCCCTGAAGCACAGAATGCAAGCGCAAGCGCCAGCCATACGATGCCAACGGCTTTGGCGCCGGCGTCACCCACCTCCAACGCGCCGCCGAAGATGGTCGTCCGCGCCGCGAGATCGCGGCTGGCCATCAGCCCGAACGGCACGACAAAGCCCACCAGGTGGGCAATGCCGTGCGCGATCAGCAGAAGCGCGAAGACCGATCTCATCAGGCGTACTCCAGGCGGCGGCGGTCGGTGACCAGACGGGCGGAGCCCAACCGGGACGCATCGGGATAGAGCGCCACTTTCAGCACGTTATCGCGCTGATGGCTGAACAGGTCGAGCGCCTCCGTGATGTCCTCGAGCGCGAAATGGTGGGTCACGAGCGGCGAGACGTCGAGCCGCTTGTGCTCGATGAGCGACATGAGCCGGCGCATCCGCTCCTTGCCGCCCGGACAGAGCGTCGTCACGATCTTCTGATCGCCAAGGCCGGCGTGGAACGCCTCGTAAGGCGCGACGATCTTGCCCGAATACACACCGAGACTCGAGAGGGTGCCGCCCGGACGGGTGGCTCGCAGGGCATCTTCAAACGTGTCCTGCTTGCCCAGTGCTTCGATCGCCACGTCGACACCGCGACCGTCGGTAAGATGCTTGATCACGTCCACCGGATCGACGTGGTTGGCATTCAGCGTGACGGTTGCACCGAAGCGCCGGGATATGTCGAGCCGACCGGGCGACGTGTCGATCGCCACAATCAAACCGGCACCTCTCAGCCGCGCCCCCAGCGTCGCGCACAGCCCGATGGGGCCCTGCGCAAAGATCGCGACCGCATCGCCAGCTTTGACGCCACCGCTTTCCACGCCCGACAGGCCCGTCGAGAGAATGTCGGGGCACATCAAGACCTGATCGTCGTCGAGCCCGGCGGGAATGGTCGCGAGGTTCGCGCGCGCGTCGGGCACGAGCAGGTACTCGGCCCACGCGCCGTTGATGGTGTTGCCGAACCGCCAGCCACCCAGCGGGCCGCCGCATTGCGAGTGACTGCCGTTCAGGCAGTAGAAGCACTGGCCGCATGGGGTAATCGCCCCAGCGATGACGCGCTCGCCCACGCGGTAGTACTTGTCGAGTCCGGCGCCCAGTTCGTCAATGATGCCGACCGGCTCGTGGCCGAGCACGGTCCCCGGTTTCACTGGATACTCTCCGCGAACGATGTGGACATCGGTGCCGCAAATGGTCGTCGCTGTGATTTTGATGACAGCCTCGCCTGGGCCGGGAACGGGCTTCATGACCTCCTCGACCGCGACACGTCCTTCACCGCGAAACACGACAGCCTTCATCGTAGGCATGACTACTCCTTCACCCGCGCGGGCTCGGCGTGAGCCGCGACTTTGACGTTGATGGGAATGCCGCGACGCACGCTCTCCGTCACGACGCAGAAGTCCTCGAAGAGACGCTCGCAGCGATCCAGCCGCGCCGCGTCCTTCTCGAGCAGCTCTGGAACGAGCTCGACGTCGATCCCGCTGATCCTGAAGCGCCCCTGCTCGTTGCGTTCGACGTGCGCGACGACATGGGCCGAGAGATCAACCGGTTCGAGACGCACCTTGCGCAGGCAGAAAGTGAAGCTGGCCGCCAGGCAGTTCCCGACGGCCGCTGCCAGCACGGCGGCGGCGGTGGGACCGGATCCTTCGCCGAGAGGCGGCGGCTCGTCGCAGACGAGCGGCTCGAAGCCCTCACCGTCCTTGAATGTTGCGACGAATTCATACCCGCGCACGAACCGAAGCTCCACGCGGTGCTCTCGTGATTCCACCATGACTACCTCCGTGCTGATTGCTTTTCGATCCACCAGGTGCCGCTGGCCTCGCGCATCCCGGCATCGAACGTCGTGGTGAACGTGCCACGTGTGACACCCTCGCCAATGAATCCTTGAAAGACGGTCACCGCGTAGCAGCCGCGGTCCGGATCCCAGTACCGATCGAGCATGCCCCTGATGGATCCGTTCGACGCCCGGACGAATTTGATCGACAGCACCGCGCTGCTGAACACGTCTCCCTGTCTGGGCTCCACTTCCGGATATGGCTCGTGTTGATAGGGCAACGTCTGGCCGCGCGGAGTCATGACGACCCCGCCGCGCGCCTCGTTGGTTCCGGCCGTCAGCCTGAACTCGATGCTGCCCCGTCTGCCAAGCGCGGGGCTTTCGTATTCGCCGCTCCACTCACCGGCGAGCCTCTCCAGATCGGCCGGAGTGCCCTGCAGCGACACGGGCGGCAGCCATGAACACGCAGACGCGGCAATCGCGACGATGAGTGGGGCGAGACGATATGAGAGGCGCAACATACCTGGTCCAGAGGCAAGCGGCGTACCGGGCGCCGTCTGCGGGATTCGCCCGCGAAACGGGGAACTTCGACGATCGCTGGAGCCTGGCGCCGGAATATTTCCGGAAACTGGGGGATTTTCCCGCCGGTACGTCGTGCATCGGCGGTGCGCCGCACTACGCGTGGCAGATCAGCACGACGGCACAATCTGTGAACGTGGCAGGGGTATGAGCACCACTCACAGCAACGGGAACAACAACCAGGTTTACTGGCACCGCGATCTGCCGCCGGTCGATGCCGAGCTGATGTCCGAGCACACGATCGAGGCCACGAGCAGCCCCGTCGCGGGCACAATCGCTCATCGCACCGAGCTGTGGGATCGCTGCTACGCCGAGCTCATGGCGAAGACGAACGAGCGTCTGGTCCAGGAGATCGCGCGTCTTGGCGGACACTATGCGCACGTGCACGACGAATCGGTCGACACACGCCGCGACGACGGAAAAGGCGAAGCCTGGCTGCACGGCCGCTTTTCATACATGCTCTACCGTCGACCGTAGCTCGTGCGGAAATATTCACGGGCCCCGAACTATTCCCCACCTGATGCCGCACGCCGATCCGTGCGCGTGAACGCCTCTTGGCGAACGCGGCTTTCCAGTAGGTACGCCACTTGCTGTGGCTGCTGCCGGAGGGTAACCGATGGCACGCGCACAACTGTGGGATCGTCCGTGGGTGAGAATGACGGAAAGCATCCTGGGTCACATCGCCGCAACCATCTTGGGATTCGTGATGATGGTCGTCGGGCTGGGCCTTGGGGTGACGATGATCATGCTGCCGGCGGGCATCGTCATTGGCCTGCTCGGAGCCGCGATTCTCGTGGGCGGCCTCTTCGCCCGCATCGACGACTAGCCGCGCCGAGCTGTGGTACGCTCTGCCGAACCGATAGTCGGAATGCGTCACACACGACTTCTCTGCGCGATTGCCGTGAGCTTCTGGCCGGCTGTCATAGCCGGCAGCCAGGCGGCCCCGGGACCACTGCCCGTGGCACTGCGGAACTACGTGAAGGACGGGCGGTTCGGGGTTGTCACATCCATCAGAGGATTGCCGCTCGGCGTCCGCCACGAGCTGCAGACGTTGTTCGGCAGCCAGACACTCGACATCGCCGAGCCCGGCGCCGAGTTTCAGGCCACGAACGCGATCGTCAATCCGAAGCTGCCGATCCGCCGGCTGGTCGCGGCGGGGTGCACGATCGAATATTGCCTCGTTTACTACGAGCGCGGGGGGTTCGCCCACACGTGGCATGTGGTACTGTTTCACTGGACGCCAGAGGCGACCCGCTTCGAGTGGGGCGGCGCCGCGCCGGGCGGCCTGAAGACCATCGACGACGTCCGGAAAGCCGTCCTGTCCGGAGCAATCACGAGCCCGGCTAAATCCTGGTAGTTCTTCTCCGATTCTCGTCGGCGGCCTGTTCGCCCGCATCGACGACTAAGTCGACTCTTTTTCGGCCTGGACGACTCTCTCCTGACTCTGAAGACTCGTCCGACTCTCAGGACTCAGTGTTGATGATGCGCGGCCGTCGTTTCAGTGTCGCCGACGTCAACCGTGCTCATCAGGCCCGCTTCGGCGTGGTCGAGGATGTGGCAGTGGTACATCCACGAACCCGGCCGATCGAGCTTGACGAGAAACCGTCTCGTCGAGTCCGCCGGCACGTGAATCGTGTCCTTCCAGGCACGCGGACTGACTGGCACGCCCTTTGTCGTCCACTTCCTGAAAGAAGAACCCGTGGAGATGAATCGGGTGGGCCCAGATGGCCTTGTTGGTGATCGTCCAGAGCTGCATGTCGCCGAGTGACGCAGCGATCGAGGTTCCCTTCCAGAACGGCCCGCCTTTGATATCGAACGCCGTCACGCCGTGTTCGTTCGTCGTCACCAGCTCGATGCTGACCGGCCTGGCTCCCTCGGCGGAGAGCGCGGGAATGTCGCGTGTGACCTTCGGGAGCACGGCGGCCTGGACGGGCGGCAGCGAAGACGCCGTCAATTCGATCAGATCGTCGGACGACCTGTACTCGACACTGCCGAATCCCCGATCGAACGGAATGTTGATCAACGTGAGCGGCTTTCCCGCCTCGACCTGCGGCGCAATCAGCACGTCCACGCGCTCACCCGGTGCAAGCACGATGAGTGGTTTCTCGACCGAATACTCCAGGTACCCGCCATCCACCCCGATGAGCTGAAACGACTGCTGGTTGTCGAGCTGGAGCTGGAAGTAGCGGCTCTTCGCCGAGTTGACGATGCGCCAGCGCTGCGGCGCGCCGCTGCGAACCGCGAGCGTTGGCCGAATGCGCCCGTTGACGAGCACGTGATTGCCCTCGCGTCCGAACAGGGCTCCCAGAACACCGCCGCTGTCGGGCGAGTGCAGCTCCCCCGTCTTGTCTTCGATCGCGATGTCGCTGAGCACCATGACCAACTGGTCGGGAATCCCCAGGTTCTCCGAAGGGTCCTCGACGAGCAGCGCACCGTACAGACCGAACCCGACCTGCGCCGCCGACATTACGTGAGGGTGATACCAGAACAAGCCGGCGTCCGGTACCACAAAGTCATACGTGAACGATCCACCGGTTTCCACGGGTGGTTGAGACACACCGGGCACACCGTCCATCTCGATAGGCACCTGCACGCCATGCCAGTGAACGGTTGTGGAGTGCGGCAGGCGGTTGGAAAAATGGACGATGAGCCGATCGCCGCGATGGACCCGAATCAGCGGTCCAGGCACGCCGCCGTTATACGTCCACGCGTCCGTCTTCACCCCGGGCACGATCTCGAGCGACGCGACGCGCGCTTCGAGATTGATTTCGACAATCTTCGGATCCGGGTTCGTATCTTCGGCCTCGGCAAGCTTGAAGTTGGCGTCCCAGCCCTCAGGCTGCAGGCCTTCTGCGGAGCTGCCAACGGCGAAGCACACCACGACAGCAACGGACAAAACAATTCGAGACAAGTTCATATTCTCCATTACAGTGGCAAATCGCGTGCCGCTCATCGCGCCGCACGTCGTTTGACAAAGTGCTTCAGCGCGCACAACCCTCCGGAAAAATTTCACGGCCGTGGGAAACTTCTCGCGATCCAGACTTCCCACCCTCCAATCCTATCCGTTGTTTGTGTGGTCCTGCATGATCGCGATCATATGCCCGACGTCTGGCATGCCCGATGCTTGATGAGAGCTGCGGACACGACGGAATTTGGGGGCACGGAGGTGTGGTATGCGGAAGACAGTTTTCATCGGAGCATTGTTCTTCATCGTCATCCTGGCCGTCACAGCACTGGGAGCCACGTCCACGCGAAGAGCCGCAGTCGTCCGTTTCATGAAGCCGACCATCATCGCCGGCGCCGCGGTGATGGGACCGGTCGTGTTCGAGCACGACGATGCAAGAATGGCGCGGGGAGAGGCGTGCACGAAGGTGTACCGCTACGACGCGAAGACCCAGGAAACTGGTGATCTGATCGTCGCGTTCATGTGCAAGCCACAAGATCGCGAGCGCGTGAAGGAGTTCGAAGCCACACTCGTCAAGGCGCCGGCCGGTCCCGATCGTCTCGTCGAGTATCAGTTCCAGGGAGAGACCGAAGGACATGGGGTGCCGTACTAGAATCTAGAAACTAGAAACTAGAAACTAGAATCTAGAAACTAGAAACTAGAAAGGCTGTAGTCAAAGGGCCGGCCGTCTTCGAAGGACGCCGGCCCATTGTGTTTGACGGGGCGACAGCAGCAGGAACAAGTCGAGCGACATCAGGAGACTTGCGGCGAAGAGGAGCCAGGCGCCTGACGCGAGGACGGCTGCCTCGTTGACGAAGAATCCGGCGGCCAGGAGCGGCACACCAACGAACCACATGAGAAACGTCGGGGCTGTCGCCACCGGCCGCCTCGGTACCGGCGGCACATCGCTGCTGTCCTGGAGATCCCAGCACGACGCTGCCATCGGAAGCAGCCTCCGCTCGAATCCCACAACCGCCTGTGCCAGGCCTCCAAGCAGTCCAAGCACCCCGTACAGGAGCGCGACGCGCATCGCCGCCTCCGACACGGAGATCGACGCAAGCGTGACACCGCACACGCACGCCAGCAGCAGGCAGGCACCCGCCGCACAGAGATGGTGCACGGCGAAGTCAGTGCGTGTTCGATGATGTGGTGCTCGCCGGGGGCGCGCGACCATCCAGAGGACGTGCGCTCCGAAGCAGAGGAACGCCGCGACGATGAACAGGGCGAACACGAGCGTGAGACTGCCGCGCATCGTCAGCGACAGCAACAAACCGGCAATCCCCACCTCGAGCAGGATGGCGCTCGCATACAGGCTGCGCCCCGAAGGCATTGCCGCGGGCAGCACCATCGGAAGCAGCCGATAGCCCAGCCCCATGACCGTCATCAAGACCCATCCCACGGCAGCGAGGTGCGCATGCGCGAACACGTTCGAGAGCACGTAGCCGGGAAGAAACGGGTGCGCCTTGTCGAATCCCAGCAGCACGCCCATGGTCACCGCCCCCACGAGATTGGCCGTCGCGAAGTACAAATGAAGCTTCACGGCGCCGGCCACCTTTGCCCGGCGCACGGCCAGGCCCACACGCGCGACGACATGCAGGATCCCCAGCGCCGCGGTCGCCGCCGACCACGCCATCCCCCCGAACTCGCCGATCCAGAAGTGCGCAACCATGCCGACCAGACCGATGACGACCAGCGAATACGCGACATAGTCGCCACGACGGACGGGAAGCCTCACGCCGCATGCCAGCGGGAGTACGAGATAGGCCATGCCGAGAATCGACATGGCGATCCAGCCGATCGTGACGAGATGAACGATCGCGACAATGCGCGCGTGGTAGAAGAAGCCGGCGACCGCCAGGGGATTCCAGGCGGTCAGGAGAAACGCGCACGCCAGTGAGGCGTGCGCGGTCCAGAGGTAGAGCGCAACGAGCCGGCGCGACCGGATGAGCGGCTCCACTTTTTCAGCGTAACACCGGGCCGTGCTGCTGCGGCAGCATCGTGATCGGCGGCTGGACGACGGGGCCAGGATCGTAGGTACACAACGGATCGGACGCCACCAGCGATCCTGTTGCGGCGTACGCCCGGGCTCTGGAGCCGCCGCAGATCTTTCGGAATTCACACCGGCCGCACTTCCCCGTCAGCGCATCGGCATCGCGCAGCCGCCGGAAGATCTCGTCGTCACGATAGGTGGCGGCGAGATCGCCCGTCCTGGCGTTGCCGCGGGAGACGGGCAGGAAACCGCTGGGATAGATTTCGCCAAGGTGATCGACGAACACGAAGCCGTTTCCGTCGGTCACGCTGCGCGGCGAGCGGAGGAGCGCCCGACGCCGTGGCGCCCCGGCAACGAGATGGCGGCCCAGCTCACGATCGCGCTGCCAGATAACGCGGTGGAAGTGCGGCGCTTCGGTCGTCTTGATGCCGAACGGCGCCGTCAGCGATATGTTGTACAACCAGTTGAGAACCTGCTCGCACTGATCGGGTGAGACCTGATCGATCGATGCACCGCGGCCCGTGCGCACGAGAAAGAACACTGCCCAGAGCGCCACGTGAAAATTCTTCACCCGCTGGGCCATCGCTTCCAGCGACGGCAGCGTGATGCGGCTGACCGTGGTGTTGATCTGGAGCGGTAAACCAAGCTCCTCGGCCGTCCGGATGATTCTCATCGTCCAGTCGTAGGAGCCATTCACGCGGCGAAACGCGTCGTGTGTGTCCGCGTCGGGACCATCGAGGCTGACGGCGATCCGCGACAGACCAGCCTCTTTCAACTCCACGAGCTTGCTGCGCGTCACCGCCGCCGTCCCGCTCGGCGTCAGCGCGACAATGAGCGACTTGCTGACGGCATAGCGAACAAGCTCGGCGAGATCGGGCCGGCGCATCGGATCGCCGCCGGTCAGGACAAACAGCGGCGGCGGATCTCCGAACGCAGCGACCTGATCGATGAGCCGGAATCCCTCTTCCGTCGTCAACTCACGGGGATCGCGCCAGGGAATCGCATTGGCCCGGCAATGGACGCACGAGAGCGCGCACGCACGGGTCATCTCCCAGATGACAAGGAACGGGGCACGGTCGAAATCGAACGCCGGCAATTTGCGCATCGGAGGTCCTCTGAACACAGCATGCCGTGCTCCTCAACCAGCCGTTATGACGCTCGTCATACGCTTCCCGAGCCTCTGCGCGCCGTTTGCCGTTCCACACATCCGCCGACCGGCGATCGCCCTATCGCGTCCGGTCCAGATCCCGGATCTTGAGCCCGAGCGCGGTCACCACGATCAGAATGAGGGCGAGCGAGACGAACAGGCCACGCCGGCGGTATGCGAGTTCGTTCAGCGCCTGGGCGCCAGCCCGGTTGACGCCCTCGAGAATGCCCGTTCCCTCGGTGACGACTTTGTCGAGGGCTGCCGGATCGAATGCATGGACTTCCGTCCTCGCCAGCACGAGCTTCGAACGCGCCTCGTTCAGCGCCAGATCCTGGTCGCCCACTTCCATCCCGGCATTCCTCACACCATCGATGAGGGCCGAGCTGGCATTGATTTCGTTCACGAGACGATCCACGGCCCCGCGCATTTTCGTGGCACCGACAAACCCGGGGTCGTCTTTGTCCTCATGACAGTTCGCACAGATCGACGCCTTCGACGTGCCCAGCATACCTTCACCGGGTTCTGCGACCGCGTGGTTGCCATGGCACTCGATGCAGGCCTTCTCGAAGATCTGTCCGTGCACACTCGAGGCGAACTTCGCCTGAAACACGGCATGGCAGGTACCGCAGACCGTCGTCAGCGAGCCCACACCCGGCGGCGCGGCGCCATGATTGCCATGGCAGTCGTTGCACGTGGGCGCCGACATGTCGTTCTGCGTCACGAGCGCTCTGTGGTGCACGCTGCGCTCGTACTCGGTGCGCTGCGTCGTGGGAATCGCGCTCCCGTCGGCGCGCGAATATCCCTTCATGTGGTCTGGCGAGGAATGGCACGCCCCGCACGTGCCGGCCACATTCGTCGCGTATGCGGGCGAGCGCGGGTCGCGCACCTGTCGAACGCCGTGCGCGCCATGGCACGACACGCAGGTGGCAACGCGCGTGTCGCCGGCAGCCAGTCGCTTGCCATGCACGCTGGTGGCGTACTCAATCGCCTGGTCGACACGCTGACTCGGAGCAAACTTGTGCATGAACGTCGCGTCGCTGTGGCAACGCGCGCACGTCGCGATGACCTGTTGGCCCGCAGGTTTTCCGCGATAGCCGCGTCCCGCGCTGTGTGCCTGGGCCCGGTCTGGCGAGGTCGGATCGCCGCCGTGACAGTCGACACAGACAAAGCTGCGCTCCTGATGCACGTCGCCGGAGAACGCTCGAACGGGCGCGGCCAGCCTCGACTCGGGCAGCGACGCATGACATGTCACGCATTGATCGGCACGCGACTGAGCCGCGGCGAGCGCTGGAAGCGCGACGGCACCGCCGGCAACGGCAGCAGCAAGGACGATGGGCCCGAGAGATCCTTTCATCACGACGCCAGATATCCGATGATCGTGAAAGCGATCAAATAGATCAGTGCAGCCACACCGAGTACGGTGAACGTTCGGCTCGACTCGTCGCGGCTTGAGCGCCAGTCGAGAAACGGCACGGCGACGAGAAGGATGGCCGCAAGGCCGAACGCCAGCACGCCCAGCTGCTCTCCTTCGATACCCAGCACATGACTCGGCAGGATCTTCAGGGTGTGGAAAGCGGCCAGAAAGTACCACTCCGGGCGGATGCCTGCCGGCACCGCCGCGAACGGATCGGCCTTGCGTCCCAACTCCCATGGATAGAACGCGGCCAACCCTGCCAGCACAGCCAGGGCCACGTACCACACCAGCACGTCGCGCAGGACGTAGTCGGGAACGAACGGCATGTGCCTGGCCTGTCCGCCCGCGCGCAGGCGGCTCGCTTCCTTGATAGGCACGCTCATCCCCTGCCGCTGGACGAAGAGCAGGTGCAGCATCACGAGCGCCGTGGTCGCGGCGGGCAGAATCGCCACGTGAAGCGCGTAAAAACGCGACAACGTCGCGCCGGTCACGTCCTCGCCGCCGCGCAGAAAGCGCATCAGACCCGGTCCGATCACGGGCACCGCACCGGCAATCCCGGTCCCGACCTTGGTCGCGAAAAACGCCAGCTCGTTCCACGGCAGCAGGTAACCGCTGAATCCGAACCCCAGCATCAGGAAGAGCAGCAGCGCCCCGCTTACCCACGTGAGCTCTCGTGGTTTGCGGTACGACTTCAGGAAATACACGCTGAACAGGTGCGCAAATGCGGCGAGGACGAGCAGGTTGGCCGACCAGCTGTGCACGTTTCGCACGAGCCAGCCGAATTCGACCTGCGTCACGATGAACTGCACGCTCTCGTAGGCTTCCGACGCACTCGGGCGGTAATAGAGCAGCAGGAGAATGCCGCTCGCGACCTGCACCGCGAACAGGAACAGCGTCACGCCTCCAAGGTAGTACCAGATTTTCTGGGCGTGAACCGGGACGCTCTTTTCGGCCGTGAACCGCCGCAGATCGGCGAGGTCGAGGCGCTGGTCAATCCAGTCGAGAATCGGCGGCATATCCCTCTCAGCCTCGCGACACGACAATCTCATCGCCGCGTTGATTGACGACCAGGCGCTCGAGAGGACGTGGCGGCGGACCGGAGACGACGTTCCCCTGCAGGTCGTAAAACCCGTTGTGGCACGCGCACCAGATCTGCGACGTGTCCGACTTGAACTGCACGGTACAGTCGAGATGAGTGCAGACGGCGCTGAACGCCTTCAATTCCCCATCCTTCGTGCGAACCAGCAACCCGGGTTTGCTGCCGAACTTGAAAATCAATCCCGAGTTCGGCTTGACCTGCCCGGCTTGTCCCGCGACGACGCTCTGGGTAGACGGCTCTCCGCTGATCGGCGGTATCAAGTAGCGCCAGACCGGGTAGACGATCGCGGCCAGTGTAGAGACGAAGCCCGTTCCGAGGACCGTATCGAGAAGACGGCGACGTGTGAGGGCAGGCATCCGCTATGGGTTCAGCTACTTGGATTTCAGCGTCTGCAAGTACGCCACGAGCCCATCCAGATCCTCTTTGGAGAGCTTCGCAAATGACTTCATCGCCGGTTTGCGCTCGGCGTTCACCTTCTTGCCCATGACGTCCGGAGCGACGAGCCACTCGCGCATCTCGGCGCCCGACAGCTTTGCGCCCACGTTATCGAGCACGCCCTTCGCATTTCCCTTTCCCGCAATCGAATGGCACATCGAACACTTCTGCTCGCCGAACACCTTCATGCCTCGCGCGATCTGATCGGCCGTTTGTGCCGACGCCGACGATGCCGCCGCAACGATGGCGAAACCGGCAGCCCATCGAAACAGTTGTCCCATCGAACGAATCCTCCCGCACAAATCCTAACGCAGTCGATGCCCGCGGAACCAACTAATGCTCCGTTTCTTTCCAGGCGGAAAAATTCACGACAGAGCGGATTTTTCCCCACTCGATGAGCGCGGTCCTTCACAGTGCCTGGTGAGTGCGCGTTTACGGGCGCGCGTTCAGCGGGCACGACGCTTGCTGTCCTGCCGGCACGGAGCTGGCTACCGCTGGAGAACCTATGCGATTCAGTTTTGACGCCGCACCAACGCGCATCTACTGGGAGCTCACCCGGGCATGCGATCTCGCCTGTACGCATTGCCGGGCCAGCGCCAACGCCGCGTGCGATCCACGGGAGTTGAGCGCGGCCGAGATCGCCCGCGTCGTCGACGAGCTCGCCGCCGCGGAGTGCCGGGCGACGATCATCTTCACTGGTGGGGACCCACTGAAGCGCCGCGACTTCTTTGACATCGTCACGCACACGGTCGAGGCCGGACTGCCCTGTCTCGTGGCACCCAGCGCCACGCCGCTTCTGACGAGCAGTGTTGTCGCGTCGCTCGCATCGCTCCGGATCGGCGCGATGTCCCTGAGCCTCGATGGCTCCACCCCGGCACGGCACGATGCGCTCCGTGGCGTCGCCGGGACGTTCGATCGGACCCTTCGGGCCGGGCGCGACATCATCAAAGCCGGCATTTCACTGCAGATCAACACACTGGTCACCGCCGACACCATCGCCGATCTCCCCGCGATTCATCGCGTGGTCGAGTACCTCGGCGCCGATCGCTGGAGCCTCTTCTTCCTCATTCGTACCGGACGTGGACAGACGCTTCGTCAGATCACGCCCGCTCAGGCCGACGCGGTGATGAACTGGGCCCTGGATCTCGGTCATGGACGACCAATCGTTACGACGACAGAGGCGCCGCATTACCGGCGTATCGAGCTCATGCGCGGCGCGGCACATCGCGGGTCTGCGCATGGCGGTCGTTCGACGATGCGAGGGCTCGGGATCCGGGACGGCAACGGTGTCATGTTCATCTCGCACACGGGCGAGATTCAACCCTCCGGATTCCTTCCGCTGACGGCCGGCAACGTCCGCACGGATGGTGCCCTGCGGACGTATCGGGATTCCCAACTCTTCAGAGACTTGAGACGAACCGACTCGTTCAAGGGCCGCTGCGGCGCCTGTCCATTCCGCGATGTCTGCGGCGGATCGCGAGCGCGAGCCTACGCGACCGGGGGCGACCCGTTTGGATCCGATCCGTTGTGCTCCTACGTGCCGACCGGAAAGACCGCGACGACGGCACCCGCCTAATCCTCAGCTCGCAGCCAATTCCTCGAGCGTGGGCTTGTCGAGCAGCACGAAGCTGTCCTTGTCGGTCCGCACGATCTCGTCTTTGCCCCACCGGCTCATGATGCGAATGCAGGTCTCAATCGTGGTGCCGGTCAGGTCGGCCAGTTCCTGACGCGACAACGGCATGGGGATGATGGTGCCCTCGGGCGCGCGCCGCCCGATGTTGTCGGCGAGCTTCAGGAACAGGCGCGCGAAGCGGGCCTCCACCCGGCCTCCTGTCATTTCCGTCAGCCGGTTGGTGAGCTCGACGAGCCGCTGCGTCAACCCGAGCAGCAGCCCCCGCACGAGCGACGGGTGCTGCTCGAGCAGCGAGAAAAAGTCTCCTCGGGGTGTGAGAAGACACACGGTGTCTTCGAGCGCGATCGCCGACGCTGGAAACGGTCGCCCTTCGTAGGCCGCCACCGCACCGAATGGATCGCCCGTCGCAAAGATCTCGAGAATGACGTCTTTGCCGGCGGGCGTCATCTTCACGATTTTCACCCGGCCGCTCACGACAACCGAAAAGAACTCCGACGGATCCCCCTCGCCGAAGATCCGATCGCCCTTCGCATACGCCTTCAGCCGCGAGACCCGGGCCAGGTGCTGCCGGTCGTTCTCGTTCAGGCGCTTGAACATCGTCGTGCGCCGGACCGCTTCCTCGATGCTTGGAATGGGCATGCGCGAATTGTAGCCGTGAAAAGCCCGCCGGGCAGGCGTATGACCGACGTCATAGGAGGCTCCACGGCCGCGCCCTAGTCTGGCAGTGGGAGGACCCAACGCATGACCTGGCAGCAACTGGAAACCACGACTCTTGGCGACATCGTGTCTCGCGATTTTCGCGCCGGGGCCATTCTCGATCGCTACGGGCTCGACTACTGCTGCGGCGGAGCCCACACTCTTGCTGAAGGCTGCGAGAAGCGGGGAATCAGCGTCGAACGTGTGGCGTCCGAGCTCGAGGCCCTCGACCCGGCGTCGCGCGAAGCGCCAGAGCAGGATCCGGTCGCGCTCATCGACTACATCCTCTCGAAGCACCACGCGTACGTGCGCGACGCGATGCCCGCCATCCAGAACCATCTCTCGAAGGTCGCCACGGTGCACGGCGCGAGGCATCCGGAACTTTCATTCATCGAAGCGAAGTTTTCGAAGGTGGGCGACGAACTGTCGCTCCACATGATGAAGGAGGAACGCGTGCTCTTTCCTTACATCCGGGCGCTGGCCGAGGCGATTGCCTATGACACGTCGCCGCCACCCGATATGTTCGGCACCGTGCAGAACCCGATTCGCATGATGGAGATCGAGCACCAGGAAGCCGGCGACGGCATCGAGGTGATTCGTGAGCTGACGCACGGGTACGAGACACCGGCCGATGCGTGCAGCACCTATGCCCTGGTGTTGCGCGAGCTCGAGGCATTCGAGAAAGACCTGCACACGCACGTCCATCTCGAGAACAACGTGTTGTTCCCGAGAGGCCGTCGAGCTCGAAGAGAAAGCCGAGCTCATGGCGCGCGGCCTGAAATGCGGCCGCGAAAACGAATAGTGTCTCGGAGCCCCAGGGCGCGCGATGCGTCGTTCTATCTGCCCGGAGCAGTGTTCCAGAAAATGAACGTCCCGAATCGGGTCGCCGTCACGATGTCGAGGCGTCCGTCCTTGTTCAGGTCAACGGGCAACACGTCCGATCCGGTACCCGAACGGTTGTGGATCAACTCAGGTACGAACTCGGCGCCTCCAGGGGCCTTGGGATTGCGGACCGTTTTGAACCAGTACAGCACAGGCGCGCCGTACGGATCGGGATCGAGATACGTATCGCGATGCGACCAGTACCGTTTGCCGACGATGAAGTCCGGAATGCCGTCGCCGTTGACATCGCCCACATTGGATCCATGCGGCTGTGAGAACGCGACGCCGCCGGCGTTCTTGGTCCACAGGTCGTCCATGATCATGTGCCGGTCGAACGAGATCTGCGCCCTGGGCGTTGCGTTTCTGCTCGAACCACGCCATGCCCCATCCATGCGCGGCAAGCACGGTAACGACGTCGTTGCGGCCGTCGCCGTTGACGTCGTAGACCGCCATCACGCTTCCCCCCATCCCGCGTCTGTAGCGTGTGAACACCTGGGGGTGATAGTCCCATAGCTCCTTGTTGCTGCCGGGAGCCGGCTGCTCCCACCAGCCGAATGGATTCACGATGTCGGGCCGGCCGTCTCCGTTGATGTCGCCCGCACCAACGCCGTGCGCGGTCACGAGCCCACGTTCGGACACATTGCGGATGATCCACGTTCCTGTCGGATTGGCCGGGTCCGGCCGTGCGTATCGCATCTGACCCTCGGCGCCGTAAACCAGCTCGGGCCTGCCGTCGCCATCAAGATCGCTCAACACGCCGATTTCCGTTTGATACGTGGGCACGACGAGGTGCTTGTCCCACCGGCGCCCATCGCGCTTCGGGTTGACGTACAGCCAGCACCCGGTATCGACCGCGAAACTGCAGTTCAACGCATCGGCCCAGCCGTCGCCGGTGAAGTCGCTGACAAACTGCATCCAGTCGTCCGTCGTAAATGCGTCCGACGGGTTGGTCGTGAGCTGAAGGTAAATCTCGCTGCGGCGCGTGTAGTCGGGTCCATAGAACACGTGCGGTCCCGAGACGACGTCGATCACGTTGTCGTGATCGATGTCGGCGGCCCCGGCTCCCCATGCGTAGTAGAAGTCCGTCAGCTTCTGCATGCGGAAGCTCTTCGACACTTCCTCGGTGGTCCTGACCTGCATGCTCAGATCCTTGTAAGCGACATCCTTGAAGCGGACCTCGCCCGTTCCACCCACGAACAACGCGATTGGGCCGAAGCGCCCCGCATCCAGGTCTGCCACGCCACCGCGCTCGTTGCCATCGTTCAGCCATGGCCGGATGATGTTTGCGTCCAGATAAATCTCGATCGTGTTCCACTCGCCGGGTTTCAGGCTCGTGTCGGGCGGGCTCAGCGGCGGCGTCGCAGCCGGGCCTGTCCCGCGCGCGGGTGGGGGTGTCGCGCCGGGGGCGGCGGGGGCATTGGCACTGACTGGCGGTGCAATCCGTATCTGACCGCCCCCGCTCCTCAACGGCGTGCGTTGAAGGATCCGTCCGTTGGCGTCCAGCGTGACGCCGTAGGACGTCACCGCTTGTTCGTTGAGCGCAACGTAGACGCCCTTCAGGCCATTCGCCGTTTTCTCCGCGCGAAGCAGCACACCCGTCTCGCATCCCGCGGCGCACAGAAACGATGCGTAGAAGCCGACGTCCTGCAGGGATTTATCCAGGACGAGCCAGCCACCACCGCTCGAGCTCGGCTTCCCCACGAGCGCGCCGCCCTCTGCGCGCCAGTCGGCAGATCCGATCGGGTGCCAGCCGGCGAGACTCGCGGTGGAGACCGTGACGTCCGGCCGGAACGAGGGACCAGCGGAACGGAGAGGGACGGACGTCATTGCGGCCAGGAGCACAACCACGGCGGCGACGAGCATCTGTCTGGCTGACATGGAGCACCTCGCACGTGACATCGTTCGTCGGAGAATTCGAAACGTGACCGACAAACGATAGCGCCCCGACAGCAATCATGTCACGTCGATTTCGCTCAGGTCGTCTCGCGCTGCCACGAGTGCAACACGCGCAGATAGCTGCCGCGCTCGAACGCCTGCCGGCTGGCACACTGCGCGATGTTCATCCTGTCGCGCATCTGGTCGACGGTCGCATAGCCGTGTTCGGCGCCCCACTGCTGGAATCCATGCAGCAGGTAGCTGAGATAGCGAGGTCCGTGCTGCAGCAGCGCCGAGACGATCTGCACGGCGTCTGCGCCGGCCATCACCGCTTTCACGGCATCGATGGGCCGGTGAATACCGCCCGTGACGGCAAGCGAGCCGCGCACGGTTGGCGCGAGAATCGCGAGCCATCGAAGGCGAAGCAGCAGATCGCCCGACGCCGACAGCGCCATCGTCGGCGTGGCCTCGAGCTCTTCCGGATCGATGTCCGGTTGATAGAACCGGTTGAACAGCACGAGCCCCTGCGCACCCATCGCTTCGAGCCGCGCGGCGACATGCGGCAACGCTGAATAGAACGGCGAGAGCTTGACGGCGATCGGAATCGTGAGTGTTTCTTTTAGCACGGCGACGATGTCGAGCAGCCGGGCCTCGACCCGCGTGCTGTCCTCCAGCGGATCGGTGGCAATGTGGTAGAAGTTCAGCTCGATCGCATCAGCTCCCGCCTTTTGAAGGAGACGCGCATATTCGAGCCATCGTTCCGTGGTCGTGCCGTTAATGGAGGGGATGACGGGAATCGACACTCGATCTTTGATACGCCGCAACTGCTCGAGATAGGTGTCGGGCGCCAGCGCGAACTCGTCGGCCATCGGGAAGTGAGCGGCCAGCTCGAGCTCTGCCTCGCTCTCGATCCGCGAGGCGTGCAGGAGCCCGTAGCGGCCGCTCAGTACCTGTTCTTCGAAGAGCGATCGCATCACGATGGCAGAGGCTCCGGCATCCTCGAGCTCGAGGACGGTATCGAGCGTGTCTGCCAGAGGCGAGGCGCCCGGCATGAACGGGTTCTTCAGCCGAAGTCCCAGGTACGTCGTCTCGAGCTTCATGCCGTGCCCCCCGGGCTCAGTGAGCTGTCGCTTCGATGTGGTGCGTGCGCACCACCGTCGCGCGGTAATGTTTCAGTACGAGCGACGCCATCAGGATGATCACGCCGGTGATGTACATCGCCGCCGGAACGAACAGTGCCAAAAGGAACAGAACGTTGAACAGCTGACTGGGCATAGGGCCTCCTGCGATGGGCGCACCGCAACAGCCGTACCAACGGCGTGGAGCACGGAGTGCTGGAAAAACGCAGGGGTTCGCGCCGTAGCGACCGGCGCAGCCAGTACCGTGCGAACTATTCAGCAGCGATTGGGGAAAATCCCCGTGTCACCGGCGGGTGCGCCCGGCGGCAGGTCGAGACGACGCGCGGCCCTTCGGTCGGGGCGGAGCATGCCCGACTTCATGCTGCAGCTCGTCGAGCGACGCACGCAAACGCCTCAGGACTTCTGCGCCCGCTGGCGTGATCCGGTAGACGCGGGCATCGCGTGATTTCTTTGGTTCAACTGAACGCAGCCATCCACGGCGAGCCATGCGGGCGAGCAGCGGATAAAGCGTGCCGGGGCTCAATCGGTATCCATGGCGCTGCAATTCCTCGAGCATCCACTGCCCGTACACGCCTTGTTCCTCGGCGTGATGGAGGATGTGAATCTTCCAGAACGCCAGCAGGAATTCACGCACCAGTGGATCGCTCATCGGCTGTAAACCTACACCAGATCGCTAGGCAGGCGGCTTACTATCGCGCGGTCGCACGCTGATTCCAGGACGCAGCTCGTCGGTGCCGCGGCTCGCGACTTCGTCGCCCGCCTGCAAATCGCCGAACACTTCCACCAGGGGGCCCGAGGTGAGCCCGGTTCTGACATCTACCCATTCCGTCTTGCCCGCGCGGATGCGGATGACGAACGTCCGGTCCGTCGTCGCCGCGACGCTGGCACTCGGGACGAAGAGCGATGGCTCCGGCCGGCGGACCGGCCACCGCACCTGGCAGAACGTCCCGGGCGCGAGACGATCGTCTGTGTTCGTCACGTCCAGTTCCACCGCCATGGTGCGCGTGCTCACATCGACTGCCCGGGCGATGCGTGCCAGGCTGCCTGTGAAGCTCTGCCCGGGATAGGCGGCAACCGAGAACGGAATCTGAACGCCGGTCTGCAGGTCGGCCGCATACGCTTCGGGAACCGGCACGACAAGGCGAAGCCGCTCGGTGTCGACGAGCCGCACCAGCGGCAGGGCACCCCCACCGCCGCTCGATGGCCCGACGAGCGCGCCCGGATGCACGTTGCGCTCGGTTATCACGCCGGCAAACGGGGCCGACACACGAAGGTAACCCTCCATGTCGCGAAGGGCATTCAACGCCTGGCGTGCCGCTTCGACACTCCCCTCAGCCGCAGCCGCCTGGCTCCGGCTGGCGTCCGCTGCTTTCTCCGCAATCACGACATCGTTCCCGGCGACCACGCCGGGATTGGCAGAGGCGGCCTTCAGCCTCTCGAACGTGCTTCTGTCCGCATCGGCCTTTGCTCGAGCTGCCGATAGCTGTGCTTCGGCGCCCTGCAGCTTTGACTGGGCCTCGGACCGCTGCGCCACAAGCTCGGGGGCCTCGAGGGTCGCCAGCAGATCGCCGGCTTGCACCCTCGATCCGCGGTCCACGCTGACGGTCTTCACGAAACCACTGACTCGGGAAAAGATCGCCACCGATTGATACGCGGTCAGCTCACCCGGAAGGGACAGCTGAACATCGAGCGGCTGCCGGACGACCCGCACGATATCGACCGCAACAGAACCTGCGGCAGCCGCGGCCGGCGCGCCGCCGGTAGCACGATCGGTCCCTCCACACGAGACCACCGCCACAACATTGATCGCGATCGTGATCGCCCACCCCGGAGATAACGCGGCTCTCTTCAACCTGGTCATAGCGCATCCACACGCGTTCGGAATCTGCCGTCCGGGTCGTCCGGATCGAGCGAGGGTGACATGACGCCTGCCGACTGTTGCACGAGCGAGTACACCGACGGCAGCACGACGAGGGTGGCGAGCGTCGCAGCCGCCAGCCCGCCGATCACGGCCCGGCCGAGCGGCGCCGTCGCTTCGGCCCCCTGGCCCAGGGCGAGCGCCATCGGAACCATGCCGGCGATCATCGCGGCGCTGGTCATCAGCACCGGCCGCATCCGCGCACGCGCGGCATCAATCGCCACGCGCAGCGGCGATCCCCCGCGGTGCCGCGCCTGCTCGGCAAACGTCACGAGCAGGATGGCGTTCGCGACCGCCACACCAATCGCCATGATCGCCCCCATGAACGACTGCACGTTCAGCGTCGTGGACGTCAGGCGGAGGATCACGACGACGCCCGCGAGCACGGCGGGAACGGTCGACACCACCACGAAGGCCAGCCGAAGCGACTGGAAGTTCGCGGCGAGCAGCAGAAAGATGACGACGATCGCGACCAGGAGCCCTGCCGTGATGTTCCTGAACGTCTCTTCCATTGCGGCGATCTGCCCACGCACTGCGACGGTCGTACCGCGAGGCGGATCGCCCGCGCGGCCGATCGCCTGGTGGACGCGATCGACAGCCCGGCCAAGATCCTCCCCGTACACGTTCGCCGTGAGCGTCACCATGCGCTGGCCGTTCACACGGTCGTATTCGCCGACAATCGTGGCGTTCTCGATGCGCGCCAGGTCGCCGAGAAGCGGCTTGGCCGTCCCACCCGCGGTCACGGGAACCACCCGCAAATCCTCGAGCGTGGTCATTCGGGGCTGCGGTACCTGAACCTGCACCTGAAACGCGATGCCTGTTCGGGGATCGGCCCAGTAGTTCGGCGCAACGAAGCGGCTGGACGACGTCGCGGCGGCAAACGAGCGGCCGACTTGATCGATCGTCACGCCGAGCTGTCCCGCCAGCTGGCGATTCACGTTCACCTGAATCGCCGGGTAGTCGAGCGTCTGGCCGAACTGCAGGTCTCGCAGTGAAGAGACCCGGGCCAGCTCGTCGCGCAGCTTCAGCGCAAACGCGCGGCTGGCGGCAAAGTCGGGGCCCATCACGGCGATCTCGACCGGTGTGGGCGCGCCGAAATTCATGATGCGGCTGACGATGTCGCCGGGCTCGAACGAGAACTGCGCATCGGGAAACCGATCCCGGAACGCCGTGCGAAGCTTTTCCTGAAGCTCGGTCGAGTTTCTGCGGCGCGTCAGGCCGCAGCGCCACCTGGAGCACGCCTTCGTGCGAACCGCCCGTCCACAGAAAGATCGTGTTGATGGGATACGACGAAGGCTGCACCCCGACATATCCGAGGGTAATCTCCACCTGGTCCGCGCCGGCCGTGTCGCGAATGACGTCGAGCACCTCGCGTGCCAGTTGTTCGGTCGACTCGAACTTCGTCCCGGCCGGAGCGCGGAACCGAAGCTGAAAGGCGTTGACGCCGCTCGGCGGAAAGATCTCGCGGCCGAGCGTCAGCCCGACAGCCGCGACGACGCCAAGCGACACAAGAACATAGGCGGTGACAAGTGGTCCCCGCGCCGGGGCCAGCCGGTGCAATAAAGCGCCGAGACGAGCGCGCAGCGCGTCTACCCAGTCGTCCGCGTGCGCCTTCTCTGTCTGGACGCGGGCGCGCCCGCCGAGCCACCAGATCGACAGCACCGGGCACGAGCGAGCTGGACAGCAGAAACGAGGCGACCATGGCGAAGCCCACGGCGAGCGACAGCGGCACGAAGAGCGAGCGTGAGACGCCTGCCATGAAGAATGACGGCACGAACACCGCCACAACCGACAGCATCGCCAGCAACCTCGGCACGACCACCTCGCCGCTGGCGTCGAGCACGGCGCGGGCGACGGGCGTCCCACGCGCGAGATGCGTGTGGATGTTCTCGATAGCCACGGTCGCTTCGTCGACGAGGATGCCGACGGCCAGCGCCAGACCGCCGAGGGTCATGATGTTGATCGTCTGACCTGCGGCCCAGAGCGCCACGACGCTGGCAAGCAGCGCAAACGGGATCGTGACGACGACGATCGCCGAGCTCCGCCAGTCGCGCAGGAACACCAGGACCATCAGACCGGTCAGCAGCGCGCCGAGGATCGCCTCGTGCAGCACGGACTCGAGCGCAGCCGACACGTTCGTGGATTGATCCAGCTCGTACGAAACGGTGATGTCGTCAGGGACGAGCGCCTGGAACCGGCCCAGGTTCGCCTTGACCTCGCTGACGACGCTCAAGGTCGACGCGTTCGGGCGCTTGGTGACCGGAATGTAGACGGCGCGCCGGCCGTTCACCAGGGCGTACGCCGTCGGAATATCGGTGCTGTCGCTCACCGAGCCGACGTCGCGAATCGAGATCGGCGTGCCGGCGCCCGTCCGAATGGGCAGGTCGAGGAGATCGTCGATCGTGCCGACGACGGAGTTCATCGGCGAGATGCGCGTCTCGTCGCCGATGTTGACGCTGCCCGACGGCATGATGACGTTGCCGGCCGTCACCGCGCGAATCACTTCGTCCGGGGACATGCCGTAGGAGCGCAGGCGGTCGGGATCGACGCGGACCACGATCGTGCGCTGGCTGCCCCCGAACGGAGGCGGAGACGTCAATCCCGGCAGCGTGGCGAACTGGGGCCTGACGCGGTTCAGCGCCAGATCCTGAATTTCGCCCAGGCTGCGCGTGTCGCTGCGAAAGACGAGGTAGCCGACCGGCACCGTGCCGGCGTCGAAACGCATGATGAAGGGACCCACCGTCCCGGGCGGCATGAAGGCGCGCGCGCGATTCACGTAGCCGATCGTCTGCGCGAGCGCTTCGGCCATGTCGGTGCCGGGATGGAACGTCAGCTTCAGCAGCGACGTGTTCTGAATCGACTTCGACTCGACGCTCTCGATGCCGTTGATGTACAGGAAGTGGTACTCGTAGTAGTAGGTGATGTACCCCTCCATCTGCGCGGGGCTCATGCCGCCGTAGGGCTGGGCCACGTAGATGACCGGCAGATCGAGATCGGGAAAGATGTCGGCGCGCATGCGGGTGATGGCAAACCCGGCCGTCAGCGCGACAGCGATGACGGCGACCAGCACCGTGATCGGTCGTCGAAGGGCCGCGCGTATCAACCACATGGCTACCGCACTCCCGCCGTGCCAAGCGACTCGATGAACGGGGCGACGCTTCCCTGCGCAACCGCCTGCCCGAGCAGCGCGCGCCACACGTCCACCCGCGCCATCGCATCCTGATATTCGGCCTCGGCGAGCAGGCTCTGCGTCTCGGCCACCTCGATGATGCTGGCCAGCCCCGCCTCGTATCGGGCGCGCGCCTGGGCCTCGCTTTGCCGCGCCGCAGCGAGTTGAATTGGCGTGGTCTGCGCAATTTCGCGTGCGGCGTCAACCATCGCGCTGGCCGTCCGCTGCTCCGCGGTCACGGTGAGGACCGCTTCGTCATAGCGGGCGGTTTCGGCACGCGTCAACGCGCCGGCGACCGTCTTACGCGCCCGCAGGCTGGTGAAGTCGAACAGATTCGGAAAGACCACCTGCACACCCGCGGCCCAGTTCGCGCGCTCGGGCCACAGTCCGTCGGCGCCGCCATCGAAGTGCCCGTCGGGATTCGCACCGCTGCCCCGTGCGAACACGCTCGACTGCAGGTACAACTTTGGCCAGTCCGTCTTGGACAGAACCGTCTCGCGCGCACGCGCGAGGTCGACGGCCGCCTGCCCCGATTGCACCAACGGATGCGACGCGGCAGGCGCCGACTGAACGGTGACGGGCGCCACGGCGTCGATGAGCGGCGCCGCGTTCACATCCACGGCGCCATCGGCGCTGCCGAGCACCTGCGCGAGCGTCGCTCGCGCCACGGCCAGCGCCTGGCGGGCGCGGACCGCCCTCGTTTGCGCAGCGGCGAGCTCGGCATCGGCGCGCGACGACTCTGCGCCCGGACGCAGCTGATTGTCCGCGAGCACACGGGCGGCACGGGCGAGCACGGTCCGTCGCTCCACGTCGGCGGCCGCGGCGGCCACCGCCTGCTCGGCGCCGACGACGCTGAGGAACGCGCCGCCGACGGCATGCTGTACCGCCAGGACCGTCAGTCCCGACTCCGCGCGGGCGCGGACGAGGCTGGCTTCCGCTTCGCGCACGGTTGCGCCGCGGAAGCCGAAATCGAACGGCTCCCACGAGAACAGCCCGCCCGCCGCACTCCCCCAGACGGCGTCGTTCGACGCCGACGGCAGCACGGGTCCGGAGATCGAGGGAATGACCGACTGCGGCAGCAGCTGTCCGAAGATGTTGTTGGCCGTGGCGCGGTTGGACTGCCAGATGGCGTCGAATCGCGGCAGGTAGGCGGCCCGGGCGACATCGACGTTCGCCGTCGAGGCGTTCACCTGCTCGAGCGCGGCTTTCACCGTCGGGTAATGATCGAGGGCGTAGCGGAGCGCCTGCTCGAGCGAAAACGTCTGCGGCGCGGCTGGCGCGGCGCCCGCCTGCGCGCGCGCGCCCGCGGGGAGCACCGCCAGGCTCACGAGCACCAACCACACTGTCCGTCGGCTCATCGGTCCCCGTATCATCGCTTTTCGATTATCTTTTCCGATTACGAAAACCGAGCATAGTGCGGCGCTTCCGCCGCTGTCAACCGGGCAACCGCTGGCACCGTTTTCCACGGCGTTGTCAGTTTTTAGTTTCTAGTTTTTAGTTTTTCGTTTCTAGTTCGCCGCCACTAGAGGCCGATGGCGGCGATGAAGCCGAGCATGCCGACCAGGCCGATGGTCACACCCCAGGCCGCTTCGGTCGGCGACGAGTGCGCGAAGCTTTCGGGCAGCAGCTCCTGAATCACGAGGAAGATCATCGCGCCGCCGGCAAAGCCCAGGCTGGCCGGAAGCAGCGGTTGAAAGACCGAGACGAGCAGAAACGCCGGCACCGCGACGATGGGCTGCGGCATGCTCGTCAGAATGGAATACCAGATGCACTTCAGCACCGACGCGCCGTTGGCGCGCAGCGGCAGCGAGACGGCGGTGCCTTCGGGAATGTTGTGCACCGCGATCGCCACGGCCAGCAGCCAGCCGAACCTGATCTCGCCGGTGGCGTAGCCCACACCGATGGCGGCGCCTTCCGGAATGCTGTGCACGAAGAGCGTGAGCAGGAGCAGGAGGGCCTGTTTGGAGTTGCGCGAGCTCCACCCTTCGAACGTCCAGCCACGCTGTTCGATGGCTCGTGAGGTCCACGAGAAGAACAGCGCGCCCGAGAGCATCCCGACGACGACTTCCGCGGCACCGCCGCGGCCCAGCGCTTCGTCCGCCAGCGCGAACACCGAGGCCGACAGCATCATGCCGCTCGCCGTGGCGGTAGCGATGCCCCGCCAGCGCGGCTCACTGTTCTTGAGAAAGAGGACCGGAAGAGCGCCGAGCCCTGTTGCGACCGCGGTGAACAGGGCGACCCAGAAGACTTGGGTGGTGGTAATCACTCAACGAGAACGGGCAGATTGGCTGATCGACCCCCAGTCAACACGAGGAAGTATACACAAGTGCCTGCGGCTTGATTCGCGCACTTTTTTTCGCTGGACGACAGCTGATCGTTGAGGTGAGAATCGGCTGTAGGTCCAGCGGGCTGTCGCTCCCCCCGAATCATTTTCATCTTGTTCGCTGTTCACCAATTTGTCGTTAACCGATGTAACAGGCGTTCGTTTGTCCCGGCGCACGGCGACGATATGCGCTCTCCGCATTCGTCTGTCCCGGAGGCTTCACAGGTCGGAAGGGAGTAGGCCATGGCTCGCATACTAAAAGTGTTCGGGAGTGCCGAGGAACGGAAGCAGCTCGCGACGAAGCACCGACTGCTGGCGGATTACGATGCGTTCACGCTCATCGAAGTGGCCGACCAGCTGGCGAAGCGCGTCGCGCGGACGCACCTCGTCGAGGACATCACCCAGCAATACCAGCTTCCAATCGGCGAGTCCATGGCCGACACGCGCCAGCCTCGGATCACCGCCCGCGGCGTCGCTCGCCCGCACCGAGCGTACGCCGGGGTCAAGTCACCTGGCCCGGGCCGCCATCACTATATCGTGCAGTTCGTCGGCCCCATCAAAAAGGGGTGGTTGACGAACGTCAAGAAGGCAGGGGGCGAACCTCGAGTCCCATACGCAGGCTTTGCGTACGTGGTCCGCATGGATAAGAAGGCCCTTGCGGCCGTCGCGGCGCTCCCGGTCGTGCGCTGGGTGGGCCACCTGCCGTATCGCGCCCGTGTGGCCTCTGCGACTCGACGTCGAACAGAAGGCGGGCGGCGGGCAAGCGCCCTCGAGGCCAGCGTCCCTCGCACACAGGTCCGGCGCGGCGTCTACACAGTGCAGTTCTTCGGACCGAAGGATCTGTCCAAAGGACTCTCGTCGGTGAAGAAGCTGGGATTCACGATTCTCGATCGCCCACACGACCAGCGTCTTCTGATCGTCGAAAGTCAGAAGCCAGAAGCGTCACGCGAAGCGCAGATCGATCGGCTCGCGGCCGTGCATGGTGTCCAGGAGATTCGTGAGCGCGCCATCAAACGCGTGAGCAACGACGTATCCGCCGGACTCATGGGCGCTCCCGTGGTCATGGGCTCGGGTTTCAACCTGTCGGGCGACGGCGAGACCATTTGCGTCTGTGATACCGGCCTCGACACTGGCGATCCCACGACGATTCATCCGGACTTCAGGGACCGGATCGCCGCGATCAGAAGTTTCCCGATCACGCCCGATTTCAAGCCGTATATCAACAACCCCGGCGCCGATGACGGCCCGAGCGATCGCGACAGCGGTCACGGCACGCATGTCGCGGGTTCTGCGCTCGGCGACGGCAAGAGCAGCGTTGGGCTCCCAGGGCTGGCCGGACGGATTCGCGGACTGTCACACAAAGCACGGCTGATTTTTCAGGCGATCGAACAGGAGCTCGATTGGAAGAACCCGGTCGACGAAGCGGAATTCGGTCGATTCCTGCTGGCCGGCATTCCTGCGGATCTCACCCTGCTCCTGCAGGACGCGTACACGCGCGGGGCCCGTATCCATTCAAACTCGTGGGGTGGCGGCGATCCCGGAGCGTATGACGCCCAGTGCGAACAGCTCGACCGGTTTGTCTGGCAGCACAAGGATATGTGCGTCCTCGTGGCGGCAGGAAACGATGGCACGGACAAGGATGGCGACGGCGTCATCAACCCCATGAGCGTCACCTCGCCGGGCACCGCGAAGAATTGCATCACGGTGGGCGCGAGCGAGAACGACCGGTCCGAGTTCAACGGGGAAACCTACGGCGAGTGGTGGCCGCATGACTATCCCGTCGCTCCGTTCAAGAACGGCAACATGGCCGACAACCCCGGTCAGATCGTTGCGTTCAGCAGCCGGGGGCCGACCGCCGATGGACGGTTCAAGCCCGAGGTGTTGGCGCCGGGGACGTTCATCCTCTCCACGCGTTCGACGCGGATCGCGCTCAACAACACAGCCTGGGCCGCATTCCCGCAGAGCCGTCTGTATTTCCACATGGGCGGCACGAGCATGGCCACGCCGCTCACGGCCGGCGCCGTTGGACTTCTTCGACAGCATATCCGCAAGAAACAGGTGGCCGGCGGCCCCACGGCCGCTCTGGTGAAAGCCCTGCTGATCGCGAGCACGGTGCGACTCGCGTCACCGGGCCCCACGCGCCTGGTGGACAACCATCAAGGCTACGGCCTGATCAACCTGGCATCTGCGCTGAAGCCCTCGCAGAGCCGCAAACTCCGAATGCAGAATGTCGGTCCCGGCCTTCGCACGGGCGAGGAGTGGCACCGCACGATTGCGCTGTCCGGGTCTGCGCCGCTTCGTGTTGTGCTGGCGTACTCGGACTTTCCCGGGGCGGCCCTCGTGAACAACCTGAACCTCATCGTGACGGCGCCCAATGGGACGCGCTTCGTTGGCAATCAGCGCCAGGCCGGCAGCGTCACCCTGGATTCGGCGAACAACGTCGAGATGGTGGAGGTGGCATCAGCCACCTCGGGCCAGTGGCGCATCGACGTGATGGGCTCGAACATCCCCAAGGGGCCTCAGGAGTTTGCGCTCGCGATCATTGGTCGGATCGCGTGATCCGGACGCCTCGCGTCTGGAGCGAATTACGAAGTCGTCAGCGCCGGACAAAAACTGATCATCTGGGGCGCCGTCGCCAGTGCCTTAGGCAGTCGCGTCCAGATCTGATCATGGCGATGAATCCTGTTTCTGTGCTGGAGAAATCCGCGAAGAAACTTCCCTCCATGCAAGGACTGCCGTCATAGGCGCCTGAAATCGTCCGATCTTTCTGAGGACGGCACGGTCTCGCCTCGGGTTTTCCTGACCGCATTCAAGATTGCCGGTCTGGCTCCGCACCGATTCGCCCTGGCAGCGATGTTGCTGCCGATCAATAGAAAAACTTATTGAGCGATCCGCGCACCCCCATGCGCTTGATATGGAGCCGAGGCATGGGTGGGTGTGTCGAACGATTGAGGCGTGCGATGTGGATCGCATGCGTGGTTGTTGGAATCGCGGCGACGGCTGAAGGGGCGGCGGTGACGCTGGCCTGGGATCCCAATACCGGACCCGACATCGGGGGATATCGCGTCTCTTACGGAACGACGTCAGGCCAGTACACAACTTCCGTTGATGTCGGCAATACCACGAGTTATACCTTCACCAACCTCCTCGCCGGTTCTACCTACTACTTCGTTCTTCAGGCCTACAACTCAGCGGGAAACAGCCCCTACTCGATTGAAGTGTCTGCAACGCTGATATCACCACTCACGGTGACGAACCTGACGGCGAACAGGACATCGCCTCAGCCTGCAGGTACGACGACTACGTTCTCAGCGACTGCGAGTGGCGGGACTCCTCCGTATCAATACAAGTGGTGGATCGTCACCGGGACAACACAAACAGTCGGCAGGAACTGGTCAACGAGCAACAGCTTCGCGTGGACGCCGACTTCAGCGAATCCCAATTACACGATCCGAGTGTGGGCGCGCCATGTCTCGAGTACGGCCGACGCCCCCGACAATCCGGCGGCGACTCTCGAGATGAGCTTTGCCATTACATCCCGGGGCGACACGACGCCGCCGACCGCAGCGACCAACCTGACCGCGACGCCGACCGGCACGCAGATCGCTTTGAGTTGGACCGCCGCCACCGACAACGTTGGCGTGACGGGCTACCGCATCGAGCGGTGCGCGGGCGCCGGCTGCAGCAGCTTTGCCCAGATCGCCACGACGACCGGCGCGACGGCCTATACCAACACGGGCCTCACGGCCGGGACGAGCTATGCCTATCGCGTCCGTGCCACCGACGCCGCGACGTTGCTCGGCCCCTACTCGAACATCGCGACCGCCACGACGCCGCCGGCCGTCGACACGATGCCGCCGACCGCCCCGGGCAGGCTGACCGCGACCCCGAGCGGCACGCAGATCGCTCTGAGCTGGACTGCCGCGACCGACAACGTCGGCGTCACCGGCTACCGCATCGAGCGGTGCCAGGGCGCCGGCTGCAGCAGCTTCGCCGAAATCGCGACCACCACCGGGGCGACCACATACACCAACACCGGGCTGGCGAGCGCCACCAGTTACTCGTACCGCGTCCGTGCGAGGGACGCCGCGACGCTCCTCGGGCCGTACTCCAATACCGCCAGTGCGACAACACCGACCGCACCGGGCGGTCCCACGGGCCTCATCGCAGGCTATTCGTTCAACGCTGGAAGCGGCACGACGGCGGTGGATAGCTCCCGCAATGGAATCACGGGGACGCTGGTCGGAGCCACGTGGACGGCGGCGGGCAGGTATGGAAATGCCCTTTCGTTCAACGGAGCAAGCGCCTACGTCGATTTGGGCAATCCCGCGGCACTGCAGAGCACTGGCAGTACCACCTGGGCCGCGTGGGTCTTCGCCACGGGGGTTCCGGCCGACGACGGGCAGATCATTGCCAAGTCGAACGATTCCAGCGGCTGGCAGTTGAAAACCAGCCCAGACACTGGACCGCACACGTTTGCTATCGCGATAGCCGCTTCAAGCGGAGGCCATGTACAGCGATACAGCACGACGGTGCGGGCGCTGAACACGTGGTATCACGTAGCGGGCGTCTACAACGCGACGGCTCGGACCCTGGATATTTACGTCAATGGCGTCCTCGACAATGGCCTGATGGGGGGGACAGTGCTCGTGCCGGCCGCTCAAGTCGTCCCGAACATCAACGTGAACATCGGGCGTCGCTCCAATGGGTACTATTTCCAGGGCGTCATCGACGATGTCCGTGTCTACAACCGAGCGCTCACTCCGGCGGAGATCTCCCAGATTACCAACGACCCAGGGATCGGTCCCAATCAGCCCAGCGCGGCAACCACAACCGCCAGCTTCAGTGCGGCCGGCACGTACGTACTGCGGCTGACGCCCTCTGACGGCGCCCTGAGCGCCGCGGACGAGCTCACGGTGACGGTGGCGACCGCCGCCAACGTGGCTCCGACCGTCAATTCCGGGGCGGACCGGTCGATTACCCTGCCGAGCAGCACGACGTTGACTGCGACGGTATCCGATGACGGACAACCGACTCCCCCCGGAGCGTTGACGCTCAACTGGACGCGTGTCAGCGGCTCTGGGACTGTGACGTTCAGCGCCCCGAACGCCGCAACGACGAACGCGAGCTTCAGCGCGGCCGGTACCTACGTCCTGCGGCTGACCGCGTCGGATGGCGCGCTCAGCACCAGCGACGAAGTCACGGTGACCGTCAACTCCGGCTCTACTTCTGTACCGGGCCTCGTCGCGCACTATCGCCTGGATGACGGCGCAGGCACCATTGCGAGTGACGCCACCGGCGCGTATCCCGCAACGCTTGTCAATGGGGCGGCGTGGGTGACGGGACGCCACGCAGGCGGCGTCAGCTTCGATGGAGCCAACGACTACATCGCGCTTCCGAACGTCAAAGCCTCGGGCGCCGGCTTGACCATCTCCACATGGGTGCGGACGAGCAGCTTCACATCCTCGGTCGCCCAGCGATTCGTCTCGAAGGCAACGGGCACGGCCGATCAGGCGCACGACTGGATGCTGGGTCTCACCGGGAACCGGCTCCGCTTCCGATTGAAGACGAACGGCGTCACGAAGACGTTGGTCGGTCGGAGCGGTAACCTGCCGCTCAACACGTGGTATCACGCCACTGCCACGTATGACGGCACCCGCATGCGGCTGTACTTGAACGGCGTGGAAGTCGGCTCTACGGCGAAGACCGGAGCGGTAGCGATGAATGGAAACGTTCCGCTGAATCTCGGGCGTAACCCGGATGGTTCGAACTACATGCGCGGCACGCTGGATGATGTTCGTATCTACAATCGCGCGCTCACACGAAACGAGATCCTCGCACTGATGAACAATCCGAGACGCGAGGCCAGCATCAGCGGGTCCGTTCAAGACCGTGCCGACGACCTGACGGAGACGACAACGGAGATCCCACCGACGAGACTGGTGAGGGGGACCAACAAAGGTTCATCGAAGGGAGAAGCAAGAATCGGGCAGTAAGGCTGACGAGCAGGCAAGCCAGCCCTTCGAGTGGCCGGATTTCACGCATGCGGGGCTGCCGAAAAACCAAAAGGCGCCCGAAAGCGCCCTTCGTCTTCGCGGTGCAAACCGGCTCAGTCAAACATGGTCGGGATGACAGGATTCGAACCTGCGACCCCTTGACCCCCAGTCAAGTGCGCTACCAGGCTGCGCCACATCCCGACGTAGTGAATTCTACCCCGTGTCTCCCCCACGGCGGAAGGCGGACCTCGTGAAAGTCCGGCTGAAGCCGGACACTACGTACGACACGCCGGACACAACGTACTACACGGAAGTGGAAACTGGCGCTAGAACGCGACGCGAACGCCCACCTGCAGTTGCCGGGCAGATGTGACCGTCGTCCGGATGCGTCCAAACGAGGGAAGCGGTGCCTCTCCGTCGGCACTGCCGGCGAACGCCACGAGCGCCGGAGGGCCAAAATTCACGCGGTTGAAGACGTTGAAGATCTCCAGCCGCAGTTCCAGCCGGCCGTCGCGGCCGCGCGCCGGGCGCGATACTTTCACGAACGCAAGATCGAGGGTCCGCAGGTCGGGACCGATGAACGCGCCGCGACCGGTATTGCCGAATGTTCCCGCCTCCTGCAGCACGAAGGCGGCCGGATCGAACCACTGATCCGGACGTCCGAGCACCGCGCTCTGTGGACCGTAGCCGGGGGCGAAACTTGGACGATCCTGCCCGACGCCGGGCGACAGCGACGGCAACCACAGCGAGCGCGATCGGTTCGACTGCACGAAGACCGTCAGGGGGCTGCCGCTCCTGAGGTTCCCGATTCCCGAGATCTGCCATCCCCCCAGCACCGCGCGCTCGAATCGGGCGGCGCTCTCGCGAGACGGCGGCTCCCACGTGAAATTGACCACCCAGTTATGCGTCGCGTGGAAATCGGACAATCCCCTGTTGTAGCCCGGCACGAACTCGGGAAACGCGCTCGTCGTGCCCGTTGTCGAGTCCGAGAAGAACGTCGAGGCCTGCGTCGTATCCTCGGCGCGCGACAACGTGTACGACGACTGGAGGCTGAATCCTCGCGTCCACCGCCTGCGCGCCTCCACGATCAGCGCCTTGTACCACGAATCTCCGTCACTGCTCTTCAGTTCAATCGTCGTGAACGCGGGATTGGCTCGAGGAGTGCCCGCTGGCACAAACGGGGTTCCATCCGCGCGCATCTGTGGAATCGCCACATTGACGTCGTTGCTTCTGAAGAGATGCCTGCCACGGGATCCCGCATAACCAACCGTCAGCACCGTTTGCCATCCGACATCGCGCTGGACACTCGCATTCCACATGTGCAGCCTCGGCGATTCCAGTTCGTATTGAATCGGCCGGATGGAGTTGACGAAGGGCTGATCGAACGCGGGGGTGGGAAACGCCGGATTGCTGAACACGGGCCTCGGCGTGAACGGCGGGTTCGTCACGGTCACGATCAGGTTCTGCTGGTTGTTGGTATTGAAGTACAGACCATAACCACCGCGCAGCGACGTTCTGCCATCGCCGGTCACATCCCATGCGATCCCCATTCGTGGAGACAGATTCTTCAGCGTAGGATTCTGATAGAGCGTTCCGACGGTCGGCTGTGCATCGTCCGGCGCGAGGAGCGTGACATCGCGGCCGTACTTCTCGCTCGGGACCGTCGTGAATTCGTAGCGAATACCACCATTTACCGTTACGTGCCTCGCCGCCTGGTAGGTGTCCTGCGCGTAGCCCCCGACGAGCGTAAACCGCCAGTACCGATCCATCTCGGCGGCCGGGGTCAACCCCACGAACGACGCGGGCCTGTTCCTGAGAAAGCTCTCCAGATTCGCAAACCTGTAAATGCCGAGGCTGAAGGTCGGGTTGAACATGTCGTCCTGATAGCGCTCGATGAGCGCACCGGTCTTGAACATGTGGGCGCCGCGCGAGTGCGTCGCGTCCCACTGCGCACTGAACACGTTCTGGGCCAGCTGCACGTCCGCGGAGGTCTGCGGTCCGAAGCTCGGGATGCCGCCGATCACAATGCTGCCCATGAACGCGCGGCCGGGCACGAAAGCCGGAAGCGGCGGCTCCAGGTTCGCTTCGACCCGCTGCCCGATTCGCGTCCGGCTGAAACCGAACCTCAACGTATCCAACGTCCGATCAGACAGCACACGACGATGCTCGTGCGTGAAGAACTGGTTTCGCGACATGAACGCTCTCGGAAACTGCGGGAAGTCGGTTGGCAGGAACTGATCCGCGTCGTCGAACGTGTAGCGCGAGAACAACTGATGGCTGGCGCTCACGTGATGGTCGATTCGACCCTGCACGAAATGCTCCGTGATGGTCTGTCGAAACGGAAACGTGTATTCCGCCAATCCGCCTCCTATCTGTGGACCGTTGGCGCGGGGAAACGCGTCGAGGTACGGGCGCACCGCTGCCTGAACGCCGACGATGCCCGTCGGGAGGACCCCGTTGCGTGCGCTGTCGTCAGGAACAATGGTGGAAATGGTGCGGCCCAGGTCCTCTACCAGCGCCTCATAACCGACGAAGAAGAATGTGCGGTTTCGCCGCATCGCCCCGCCGAGGACCCCGCCAAACTGGTTGCGCGTGAAATCGGGCTGCTGGTCCGCATCGAAATAGTTGCGCGCGTCGAGCGCGTCGTTTCGATGGAACTCGAAAGCGCTGCCGCTGAGCTCGTTGGCGCCCGACTTGGTGAGCACGCTGATCTGACCGCCGAAGTTCCGCCCGAACTCCGCCTGATACGCGTTCGACTCAATTCGGAACTCGCGAATCGTTTCCATGCCGAGGGTGGTGCCCGCGGCGCTGCCTGCGGGCCCGTTCGTGAAATCGTTCTGCAGCGTGCCGTCGAGGAGGTACACGTTCGAGCGCGGATCCTGCCCGTTGACGCTCATCCCCAACCCGTGCGCAACCACCGAGCCTCCGTCGCGGTGAGGGAACGGCGTGATGCCCGGCTGCAGCAGCGCAAGGTCGGTGAAATTGCGGCCGTTCAGCGGAAGCTGCTCGATGCTCTCGCTGGCAACCAGGTAGCTCAGCTCCGAGCTCCGTGTGTTGACCGTCGATCGTTCCCTGACGACGCGAACGTCCTCTGTGATCGCCCCGACTTCCAGCGTCGCGTTGATCACCACCGTTTCGTGAACCGTCAACACGATCCCGGTCATCGTGAGCGGCTTGAATCCCGGACGCTCGGCCCGCAGCTCGTAGGCACCGACCGGCAGAATGGAGAAGATGAAGCTGCCCTCGTCGGTGGTGACCGTCGTGCGGGTCAACCCGGTCTCGACATGTCGTACGACGACCGATACGCCCGGCAGCACGCCTTCGGTCGCATCGGTGAGGACACCCATGACCGTGCCCGTCGTCTGGGCCGATGCCGCCCTTGCAAGGAACGCAACCAGCAGTACCGCTGACAGCGCGCGCACTGGACCTCGCGAACCCAACAGCAATCGCCGTGCTAGGCTTGAGTGATGACGCGTCGCGAGCTGCTGACGCTTGCCGGATGCTGCTGCCAGGCGGCCCGGACTGTCGGCGCGCAACACATCGGAATGGATTCGCCGGCGGCAGCTCAAGCTCCGCCTGTCGGACCGGCTGACATCAGCCTGCGGATCGCCGAGACAGCCGTCGAACTGGGCCCCCGTCGCGTCGTGAGGACGCTGGCATATAACGGCCAGGTGCCCGGCCCGCTGCTGCGAGTGAGGCAGGGCCATCCGCTCACCGTCGACGTGTGGAACGACACGAAGGACGAGGAGTTGGTGCACTGGCATGGGCTGCACATTCCATCCGACGTCGACGGCGCGCGAGAAGAGGGCACGCCACCGGTGCCGCCGAGAGGGGGACACCGGCGGTACGTGTTCACGCCCGAACCGTCGGGCACCCGGTGGTACCACAGTCATGGCATGACGGGGCGCGACCTCAAGCGTACGACCTATACAGGTCAGTTCGGTCTGATGGTGGTCGAGTCGGGGGGCGAACCGGGGGCTTACGATCTCGAGGTGCCGATTCTCCTGCACGAGTGGGAGCCACGCCTCACCCGCGAAGGCCCCCTTGACGTGGCGTATCGCTTCCAGTCGATCAACGGCCGGATGCTGGGGGCCGGCGAGCCCGTTCGCGTGCGCCAGGGTCAGCGCGTGCTGTTCCGCATTCTCAACGCCAGTGCCACCCTCATCCATCGTCTCGCGTTGCCCGGACATCTGTTTCACGTCGTGGCGCTCGACGGCTATCCCGTCCCAAGCCCTCGATCGGTGCCAATCCTCGCCATTGCTCCCGGTGAACGCATCGACGCCGTCGTCGAAATGAGCGAGCCTGGCATCTGGATCTTCGGAGAGCTGGAATCGGCGCAACGCGCGGCGGGCATGGGTATTGTCGTCGAGTACGCGGGACAGACCGGCGCGCCGCAGTGGAAACCTGTCGAGTCGATTCCCTGGGACTACACCGTGTTTGGCCACGCTGATGACTCGACGCACGAAGTGGCCAACCGCCTGTCGCTCGTCTTTCGATCGACACCCGACGCGCATCGCTGGACCATCAATGACAAATCGCATCCGCGGACCGATGACATCCGCGTCGAAACCAATCGCCGCTATCGGTGGGTACTCGACAACCAGAGCGCCCACCACCATCCGATTCACCTCCATCGGCATGCGTTCGACGTCGTTCGTTATGCCGGCGTGCCGTGTTCGGGCATTCGAAAGGACGTGATCGTCGTTCCCGCGTGGCAGCAGGTCGAGGTCGATGTTTCGGCCACGTATCCTGGACCGTCGCTGTTCCACTGCCATCAGCAGCTGCACATGGAGCTGGGCTTCATGGCCCTGGTGCGCTACACGAGCTAGCGATCGGACTCGCCGGAGGCTTTGGCGAGTCCGATCGATCCAGCCTACTTCTGCTGCAACGACTCGATGTACTTGGTAAGGTTCTCCACCCTGATCTGCACGTCGGCTCGATCGGCCGAGCTTCCACGGAGCACTTGTCCCCACACGGGCATGTCCCGATTGCCATGCGCGGCGATTTCGTCCAGTCCCTCGATATAACGCCGCACTTTGGTGGTCGGGAACTTGCCGCCATTCCGCGCGCTGATGCGGGTGAGGTCCGCAGGCACTGTCTTCAGCGCGACCGCGGCCGGTCCGTCACCCCTGGCTTGCTTGCCGTGGCAGGCTGCGCAGTACTCTTGAAACATCCCTGGACCATCGATCGCGCTGATCGGCTTTGGCGGTTGCATGACGATCTTCGGCTTCTCCTGGGCCGCAAGTGCCGCCGCAAGCGCCAGCATGAAGATCGCCCCCACGACGATGATTCGCTTCGTCATTTGCACACTCCTCTCTTCTTCCCCGGGTCTCTCTGAGCACGGCCGTGCAAGGCATGTTCCGGGTCAGTGCCCGGACGCGCGTCACGATCGCCACGGCGTTCGGCGGATTTCTTCTTGATTCCCCCAGGGTGAAATTCCCCGCTGCCGTGAAGAAATTCGCACGCCGCACCGGGCCGTAGCCCCCGTTGTTCCCGCCGGTAAGGCCGATAACCCCGCGAACATCGGGCGCATAACGGCGGGCACACACCTTGCTCTGTCGCCGGGCGCCGGAGGATTCATGAGTCTTCAGACGTTCGTTCAGCGGCACTACTCCCCGACCGCGGGTGAGTCTCCACTCGGCCACGCGGTGGTGGTCGTCGCAGGATTCGCGTTGATGGCCGTCGGCACGTTCCTCGTGGCATCGATCGTATGGATTCCTGCGGGGGTGGTCATCGGGCTGGTCGGACTGCTCGCCCTGATTGGCGGCGTCTGGGCACACATCAGCAAGCCGGTGAACTTGAGCGAGCTCGCGGATTCGGCGGTCAAACTGACCGGCGCGGCCATCGCCATGGCGTTCGGTCTGGCGGTCATGGCCATGATTGTCGGGTTTGCGCTGACCGTGCTGGTCAGCCTCATCCGCTTGATCGCCGGCTAGGTGCAGTTTGTGTCCCTGGCATGTTTCGGCCTGTGGTTTCTCGATACGTGTAACGCCCTCCGAAAGGTGACGTGACCATGAGCGGACGCCTGAGAAAGGCTGGACCCACGGCGTGGTTGTGTGCGGGATTCATCATGTGGGCGGCGGCGACAGGGAGCGCGCTCGTCAACGCCCCGGAACAACCAGGCGGTCCGCCGACGCCGTTGGAGCGGCAGCCGGCGAGCGCTCAGGCCGCCGCGCAGGCTCCTGCTACGGGAAGTCAGGCCTACGTCGGCGAAGCGAAATGCCTCGAGTGTCACGACGAACAGCGGAAGGGCTATGAAGGCAGCCCTCACCACCGTGTCGCCGACCCGCGATCGCCGGCGGCCAAGCAGGGGTGCGAGAGCTGTCACGGCCCGGGAGGCGCGCACGTGGACGATCCGTCCGCCAATCCTGTCAAGAATTTCAACCGCATGCCTCCTGAGGAGGTCAGCGCAACGTGCACGACCTGCCACAATCGCGGCGAACATGCATTGTGGGACGGCAGCCAGCACGACGCGCGCCGGTTGACGTGCACCACCTGTCACAGCGTCCACAACTACAAGTCAGAAACCAAACAGCTGAAGGCGAAGAACCAGTTCGCCACCTGCGCCCCCTGTCATCGCGACAAGATCAGCAAGCTCGACCGCTCGGGTCACATGCCGCTCAGGGAAGGCAAGATGGAGTGCACGACCTGCCACAACGTGCATGGCACAACAAACGTACGCCTGCTGAGAAAGGGTGACTCCATTGCGGAGGTGTGCACGTCCTGTCACGCCGACAAGCGTGGTCCGTACCTGTGGGAGCACCCGCCGTCCCGCGATGGCTGCGTGACGTGCCACGACCCGCATGGGTCGTCCAACGAGCGCATGCTGGTGGCCAAGCCCCCGATTCTCTGTCAGCGGTGTCATGTCCACACACGACACCCCAGCACCATCTACGATGCGGCCCTGGTGGGCGCCGGTTCGACCCCGAGCGCCCGCGTCTTCGCACGATCCTGCGTGTCGTGCCACTCGGCTATCCATGGGTCGAACCATCCAAGCGGTCAACGGTTCATTCGATGAGCGAGGAGGGCCCCGTGCGGATTTTGCGGCTTCTGACAGCGGCAGCACTCTCGCTCATTCCCGTCGCGACGAGTGCGCAGGTCCCGACGCCGGGATCGGCGATCGGCAATATCGATTTCGGCGTCCGTGGAACGACGACCAAGGGGGACGCGGCGCGCTACGAGCGGTACCGCGACATGGGAGACGGAGCGTTCCTCCAGCGGATTCAGGCAACCCGTGAAGTGAACACCTGGGTCCTCGATTTCTCCGGCGACAACGTCGGCCGCTCCGATCAGCGCTTTGCCGGAAACTTCGTCAGACCCGGCAGGTTCAAGGGCTGGGCGATGTGGGACCAGATCCCCATGCTCATCAGCCGCACCACCAGGACGCTGTTCGTCGAGGATCTCACCGAGCCCCAGCCCGTGCTGACCATCCCGAATGCCATTCAGGCCCAAGTCCAGGCGAATCCCGCATCACTCGAGCAACTGTTCGACCAGAACTCGATCCAGTTCGAGACCAGCTCGCGCCGTCATATCGGACAGGGAGGCTTTGAATATCTCGCCACGCCGGAGTTCACCGTGCGCACGCAGCTCCAGTACACGGATCGTCAGGGCAACCTGCCGTATGGCGGAAGCTTCGGCCATAGCAGCCTCGTCGAATTTCCGGCGCCTGTCGATCACCGGCTGACGGACTTCGATGCGGGTGCTGAATTCTCCCGCAACCGGATCCTGCTGCGGGCCGGCTACTCCGGCTCGTTCTTCCAGAACCGCGCGACGATGCCTGAATACGACAACCCGTTCAGAGCGGTGGACATCTCCACGGCGCCGTCGAGGGGCCGTTCGTCGCTCGCGCCAAACAACACCTTCTTTTCGGTCAACGGAATGGCGTCGGTGAGACTCCCGCAACGCTCGCGGGCGACCGCCTACGTCTCGGTCGGGTCGCTAACGGATGCGGGGGATCCGCTGATGCCCCAGACCATCAACACCGCCATCACGGCAGCTCCGCTCGAGCGAAACGTGGTGAGTGGTGAGGCGCGCACGCTGGGTCTGAACCTCAGTTACGTGTCACGGCCCACGCGAAACACGGATATCAACGTGCAGTTCCGGACGTACGACTACGACAATCGCACGCCCCACTTCGACATGACCGAGCGGATCTCGTACGACAACGCGCCGTCGGCCGTCTCGCCTCCCGTGCCTACAGAGCCGTTCGGCGTGCTGCGCCATACCTTCGATGCCGACTTCAAGTTTCTACCCAGAGGCGGCACAACAACAGGCGTCGGCTATTCACGGATCGGGGAAGAACGCAGCCATCGCATCTTCGAGTCCACGACCGACAACACCTTCCGGGTGATTTTTGATTCGGTCGGCAACCGCTGGGTGACCCTCCGCACGAAGTACGAGCACTCGCAAAGACGTGGAGAAGGGATCGAGCAGGGCGAGGCCGAACTGGCGGCCATCGGCGAACAACCCGGGATGCGCCACATGGACGTTGCGCCGCGCGACCGCGACCGCATTACGCTGGTCGCTTCCATCACACCCGCCGCAACGGTGTCGGTGAACGGTTCGATTGCGGCCGGCAAGGACGACTATCGGCTGGAACTACCCGCCACCAACACGCCGACGGAGAGCCTCTTCGGACTGCGCGACAATTCGCATCGGGTGTACTCAGTCGGGTTCGACGGTGTGCCCAATGATCTCGTCACGCTCGGGGCCTCGTATTCCTACGAGCGCTACAACGCCCTGTCACGCTCGCGGCAGGCGAACCCCGGCGTGGAATTCATCGATCCGAGGAGAAACTGGTCGACCGACGGCACCGACCGCGTGCATTCGGCGATCGTCACGACGGGGTTGAACGAGATCGCAGAACGGCTCACGGTCAATTTCGCCTTCGATTACAACCACTCCCGCGCCCTGTATGAGTACGCAACCGGTACAGTTGTCGACCGCACGTTGCCCGAGGAAGTGGTCATCCCCTCGACGTTGCCGCCCCCCACACAATTGCCGCTGGTCAAGAGCGACCTGGCCCGTGGGACGGTTGATTTCATCTACACGTTGACGTCACGTGTCGGCGTTGGCTTCTCGGTACTGGTACGAACAGGTACTGGGTCGAGGACTTCACGCTCGACGCGGAGGCGAATCCGGAGCTCGCCCGTGGTCAGACGCTGATCATGGGCTACCTGTACACGCCGTACACGGCCAACACGTTCTGGGGACGTTTGATCTACCGCTGGTAATGGAACTGATCCTGGAGGCGAATGTCCGCTGATGAGCCACCGACCATCACCTCGAACGCCCCGGGCTCGACGATCCACGCCTTCGTATTCTCATCCCAGAAGGCCAGGCGCTCGGGCGAGATCGAGAAGCTGACCGTCTTCGTTTCTCCAGGTCTTAAGCTGATTCGCTCGAACCCAATCAACTGCTTTGCAGGCCGCTTCACGCTGGCCTCGACATCGCGCACGTACAACTGCACGACTTCGTCACCGGCGCGCCGTCCGCTGTTCCGAACATCGATGAGGACATCCAGCGCGCCGCCGGGAACCTTGTGGGAAACCCTGAGGTTTGTGTAGTCGAACGACGTGTAGCTGAGGCCGTGACCGAACACGTAGTCGGGCTCACCCTCGAAATACATGTAAGTGAACCCTTTGGTGATGTCGTACTCCTTCATCGGCGGAATGTCCTGCGCCGATCGATAGACCGTGTACGGCAGCCGGCCGGCAGGGTTGTAGTCGCCGAACAGCACGTCCGCGATCGCCGTGCCGCCTTCCTCCCCCGCCCAGAACATGTCGAGGACCGCCAGCGGCTCGAGCGGCGGGTCGCCAAATCCGCCGCCTCCACCGGCGAGCGAGACGGGGCCGCCGTTCTGGATGACGACCACGCTGCGCGGATTGACCGCCATCACGCGCCGGATGAGCTGGAGTTGCGGCGGCGGCAGATTGAGATAGTTCCGATCGATGCCCTCGCGTTCGAGGATCTCGTTGATGCCGACGAAGAGGATGACCACGTCAGCCTTCCTCGCAACGGCCACGGCCTCTGCATAGCTGGCTTCCGGATCGTCGGTCTCGAGAATGCCGCTGCCGCGCGCATACAGCACGTTGGTCGCCGGACCGACCTTCTTCCTGATGCCGTCGAGCGGCTTGACGAACACCGAGTAGAGGCCTGTGTAGTTCGGCCCGGTCTGCGCAACGTTCGCAAACGGTCCGATGACGCCGATCGTCTTCAACCTGCTTCTGTCGAGCGGCAGAAAACTGTCCTTGTTCGTCAGCAGCACGATGGATTCCTGAGCCAGACGCCGCGCGAGCTGCCGGTGAGCGGGCGAATCAATCACATCTTTCGTGATGCGGGTGTACGGCACCATCTCGGGAGGATCGAACTCGCCCAGACGGAATCTCACCTTCAGGACCCTTCCCAGCGCCCGATCGACGTGCTTCTCAGTCAGCAGGCCGCGCTCGATCGCGGCCGGCAAGAGGCGGACGTACGCAGAATTGTCGAGATCGCTGCCCACGAGGATGGTTCTCGCAGCGGCTTCCTCCTCGGTTGCGTATCTCTTGTGACCGGTGACGAGCCGCTCGACCGCCCCGCTGTCCGGAACGATGAAGCCCTCGAACTTCCATTCGTCGCGGAGGACGGTCTTCAGCAGCCACTCGTTTTCGGCCCCGGGTGTCCCGTTGATGGAGTTGTACGAGGACATGATCGATTGCGCCTTGCCCTCGACGATGCCCGCCTTGAAGTGCGGCAGGTAGTACTCTCGAAGCATCCGCTCGCTGACGGTGACGTCGATCTTGAGGCGATCGCGCTCTTCGTTGTTGACGGCGTAGTGCTTGAGCGTAGCGGCAAGTTTCAGATATGTCGGGTGGTCTCCCTGAGTGCCTTTCACGTACGCAACTGCCATCCGCGACGTCAGCCACGGATCCTCACCGAACGCCTCCCAGATCCTCCCCCAGCGCGGGTCGCGGCTGATGTTAATCACTGGAGACCGATACACGAGCCCGTTGTGCCGGAACCTGTCGCCATTCGCCGCCACGGTGACCATCTGTCCCTGACCGCCAGTCGGTTCGCGTCGGCCAGGCACTGTGGGCCAATAGTTGTGAACGGCTCTTCCTTCGTCTGCAATGGCAGCGGCGACCTCGCGCACAAGCTCGGGATTCCAGGTTGCCGCCATGCTGATCGGCACCGGAAACATCGTCGTGGGCCGGGTCCACACAATCCCGTGCAGGCTCTGATTCCAACCGTTCATGACCGGCACCTTCAGCCGCTCGATGGCTGGCGCCGTCGTGCCGAGCAGCGAGATCTTTTCCGCGAGCGTCAACCGGCCGATCAGGTCGTCGACTCGCGTTTCGAGCGGCGCCGACGGATCGAGATACGCAGGCTTCTGCGGCAGCCCGGCGCCCTGTTGTGCGGTCACCAGCAACGGCACAACGACGACGAGCGGCAGGATGATCAGTAATTTCCTCATTTGTTGCGCTCCTGCCCAAAGGGCCATGGATACTCCGGCAACTTGTCGGGCAGCTTGAACTTCGCGTACTGAATCCTGCCGTCCACCGGGACGAAGTGCAGGATCTCCCGCCCATCGCCCAGCGGGATCATTGTCTGGCTGTACCCGCTCGGGTTCGGGATGTAGCGGATCGGCGTCTCGATGAGCGTCCAGAGTCCCTCGCCGTAATGGCGGTTGATCATCATGCCGTTGCCGACCAGACCGAGATCGAACCGCATGATCGCTCGCGCCGAAACGATGAGCGTGCCGTTCGGCGCAGGCCACGGCGACCAGACGACATACGGCGTCGCCTGAGGGAATTGACGCCACCGATCCTGGATGAGCGTGCCGGGATGTGTGGGGTCGCCCCAGTTGAGGCCGTCATCCGAGACCTTGAAGTAGACCGGATTGCTGCGGGGCTCGAGGGCGTATCCCGGCATGCTGACCATTTCGTAGGTCATGTAGTACTTGCCGTTGTTGGCCCGGGCGACCACCGCCATGCCCGGTCGGGTCAACCCGTCGGGAATCGCGACGTCGTAGACCAGATCGCCCCACGTCCGGCCGCCGTCGCTCGAGACCCTGTGGCCGTTCAACTGGCTGTAGCCATCCCGCTTGTGGCGTTCGTCGGAAAAGTAGACGACGAGCCTGCCCTTTGAATCGGTGTAGAAGTACGGCTCGAAGACGGGGTTCTGGTGCAGCGAGAGCCCGGCCCGGTCTGCGGGATCGTAGCGTCCGGGACCGCCTTCCGCGAACGTGCTGAGATACTGCCAGGTCTTGCCGCCATCGGTGCTGTAGTTGGCAGCCAGCATCCTCTTGGCCGGGTCCTGCTGCACGAAGCCGCCGGCGGCCAGAACCGTGCCGGCCGGAAACTCACCCATCCTCACCGGCAGTTCGTAGAGCGTCGGCTGCCCCCGCAGATCTTTCAACTCGGAGAAGAGCTGAAATGTCTCGCCGTTGTCGGTACTGCGGTAGACGGGCATCGCGCCGCTGCCGGCGTAGGTCAGCAGAATCTGCCCCTTTCCCCAGCGAAGTGCTGAAGCTGGATCACGCGTGGATAGCTCGCGCCAGGCGCATCTGTTTGTATGGCTCTGATGGTGTAATCCGGGGCGATGCGCACCGGAGCGGTCAAGGTGGGCAACTGCTCCGACTCATTGGGCGGGCCGCCCGCCCGCTGCGCCGCCGCACCTGGACCCAGGATCAGTAGCAGCGCCGTCAACGCCACGAGCCCACGGGTCCTTCGAGACATCTTCTTCATGGTGATGTCCTCAGAATTGAATCGTACTTGCAACGAACACTCGATGAACGCGATCTCGCGATCGAGTACTTCGCGCGGCAAGCGGTACGCCGGTATGCCCAGACGCATCATCCCGCCGCCGACGGGCGCCGCATCGAACACGACCACCGAGTGCCCCATCAGGGCGAGATCGTGAGCACACGCGAGCCCTGCGGGACCGGCGCCGACGACGGCCACGCGATGGGCTCGTCAACCTGCGCACGCCGGCACGCGGCCTCGCAATGGCTCAACACTCGCGAACCTTGACGAGCTTCTTGTGCACGTATGGCAACGGCCGTGCCGTCAGGAGGCGCGTTCAGGTGTGCGAAGTCGTGCGGAATTCTGCGTGGGAACTGGCAATGTGATGACAGGACCGCGGATTATCCCGCGGTCCTGGGGAAAATGACCGGAGTCGGCGAGCTATTGAATCACGACGTACCTCGCCAGCCGCCGCACTTCCTTGTCGTCCACGTACTTACCGATTTCCTTGTGGAAGTGCTCGATCGACTTCCAGGGGCGATATTCCTTGAACTCGTGCAGCATGCGCGAGCCCACGCCGGGGATCGTCTGGATGTCGGCGTCGCTGGCCGTGTTGATGTTGATGGGAATGAACGCGTACTGCGCCAGCCGCGCCACTTCCTGCTGATTGACGTACTTGCCGATTTCCTTCTCGAACTGCGCCCAGTTGCGCCACGGCCGGTATTCCTCGAACTCGTGCGCCATCCGCTTGCCGGCTCCCGGAATCAACATGATTTCTTCCGCGGTCGCTGTGTTCAGGTTCACGTGCACGAACGCCTTTCCATAAAACGCGCTCGCCTGTTCCTGCGTCAGCTTCTGGCCGAGCAGAAACTTGTTGAGCTCCACCGGGCTCGCGAACGGCCGTGCCGCCATCAGCGCCTTGACAACCGGCGCCGTCATGCCCGGCATCGCCGTCAACGCCTGCTCGGTGGCCGTGTTCACGTCAACCACCCCCTGCGACTTGCCCACCTGCGCGGATGCGGTGTTGGCCCAGATGAGCCCCGCAGCCAGGAGCACGGCAGCCAATGAACGAAGTGTCATAGTCTTCTCCTCAAGTAAGCGTAACCCAGTCCGAGAATGCCCATCTGCACCATGACGCCGGGTGCGAGGGTGGGAGGCGATTTGGCCCGCAGGACGTGCCAGACGAGCGTCATCCCCGTCATCGCAGGATCCATTTCGCGCTGAAACTCCCGGCTGCCCGCATAGTGAAAGTACACGCCGAGCAGTCCCGCGACGATGAGGAGCGCCATGAGCGCCTGGACGATCATGCGGGTCCAGCGCCGCGACAGGATGAGATCAAGGATAACTCCCACGATGCCCAGACCGAGCAACCCGAGCGGAATCAGTTGCTGCGCATCTTCGTAGTGCGCGAGGAGCATCAGTTCCGCGACGAGCCCGGTCATGCCAAGGAGCAGCACTCCAAGCATCAGGCGACGGACGACATCGACAGGCGATGGGCGCAGGTCGTGGGGCAATCGGCGATGGTCCGTGACCATTGCCTGTGAACCCTAGCGGCGTTTCCGAGCGGCTTTGGCAGGCGCGGCCTTCGCGCGCGGCTTCGGTTTCGAGCTCGAACGAGCTGGCGCCGACGGACGCGCCACCGCATGCACGACGGGCGCGTTTCCGTTTCCCGGACGCGCGTTCAGCATGTCGAGAATCGCGATGAGGCCCCGCTTCACTTCGACAAGCCGCTGCTTGGCGTTGCGGCCGAGCAGTTCCTTGATCGGAGCGGCCGTCGCGTCTTCGAGCAACGGGGGAGCTTCTTCCTCAATCCGCCGGCGGACGCCCGCGAGCGTAAGGCCATCGCTGAAGACCAGCTGCTTGATGCGCAGCACGCGCTGGACGTCGGCGCGCCGGTAGATGCGCGGCCCGCCGTCGGCTTTCGCGACACCAAGATCGGGAAACTCGGACTCCCACGATCGCAGCACGTACGGCTGCACGCTCGCGATTTCGCAAACTTCTGACGACTTGAACAGCGCGCGGTTGGGAATCTCGATGTCGGCCACAAACAGGGCTGTTTGCTGCAAGTTGCGGCAGTATAACACCTTCGGTGGAATCTGGGAGGCGAAAAAGAGAGCCGCTTCGGGTTCTAACAGGAGACGAAGAGATTAAGAGAATCCCTTTGAAAAAGATTTCTCCTAATCTCCTAATCTCTTGTTGATCTTCAGTGTTTCCGTTTCCGAAGTTGAATGCGAATCGGCGTCCCGGAGAAACCGAATTTCTCGCGGAGCCGGTTTTTCAGAAAGCGCTCGTACGAAAAATGCAGCTCGGTCTGCACGTTCGTGAACAAGGCAAACGTCGGCGGCGCGACGCCGACCTGGGCGGCGTACAGGATGCGGACGGCCCGCTTGCCGCTGGGCATGGGATGGGCAGCGGTCACCTCCTGAATGAACCGGTTCAGCTCGGGCGTAGGCACCCGCCGCGTGCGCTCGACCATAATCCGATCGACCACTTCGAGCAGCTTCGGCGTCCGCTCCCCCGTCAGCGCCGACAGATGCACGATGGGCGCATACTCGAGGAATTTCAGCTGAAACCGCAGCTTGTCGTCGAAGGTCTTCGAAAAATCCTGCCCTTCGTGCTTCACCAGGTCCCATTTGTTCACCGCGATAATCACGCTGCGCCCCGCCCGCTCGGCCTCGCCCGCGATGGCGCCGTCCTGATCGGCTGCACCGAGCGTGGCGTCGACGACCAGCACCACGACGTCCGCGTCGGCAATGGCGCGCTTGGCCGACAGGACGCTGACGGCTTCGACCGCTCCCGATCGCGCCACGCGCCCCGGCTTTCTGATGCCGGCCGTGTCGACGATGCGGAACTGGCGCTGATGCCAGCGGAATCTGGTGTCGACCGCATCGCGCGTCGTGCCCGCGTGCTCGCTGACGAGCATCCGTTCTTCGCGAAGAATGCGGTTGACCAGCGACGACTTCCCCACGTTCGGACGCCCGACGATGGCGATGCGCGGCTCGGGCGCTTCGGCTTTCTGCTCCTCGCTCTTGGCCGGGAGCCGCTCGATGACTTCGTCGAGCAGGTCGCCCACGCCCAGCCCGTGCTCGGCCGAAATCTCCAGCACCGGCTCGAATCCCAGCTCGTAGAAATCGAGCACCCCGGCTTGCGCGCGCCGATCGTCGGTCTTGTTGATCGCGACGATCACCGGCCGTCCTGTCGAGCGCACCGCGTTCGCAATTTCGTGATCGGCGGGCACCAGTCCTTCGCGGCCGTCGACGACAAAGACGAACACGGCGGCATTCGAGACCGCTTTCCGACCGTGATCGTGCACGATTTTCTGGAGCGGATCTTCGCTGCGGCCGAACATGCCGGCCGTGTCGGTCAGCAGAAATGGCACGGTGCGCCAGTTCGCGGGCTGCTCGATGACATCGCGCGTCGTGCCCGCCGTCGCGTCCACGATCGCGCGGCGGCGGCCCGCAACACGGTTAAAAAGTGTCGATTTCCCGACATTCGGGCGACCGACCAAAACGACTGCGGGGAGCTCTTTTGATGGCATGACTGAAGCCAAAAGCCAACTTAGCCGATACCTTGACAGCGTAAGTGATTGTTTCTTAACATATTTACCACCCCGCAGGAGAGCCTAAGCATGATCAAAGTCGACATCGTGAACGAGGTTTCGAAAATCGCCGACATCACCAAGGTGAAGGCCGAAGTGGCCGTCGATGCGGTATTCGACGCGATGCGGTTGTCCATGCAGCGTGGCGAACGAATCGAGCTTCGTGGCTTCGGGGTCTTCCAGGTGAAGCCGCGCAAACGAGGGATCGGCCGCAACCCACGGACCGGCAAGGAGGTCCGCATCCCACCGGGGCGGACGATCCGTTTCAAGCCCGGCAAAGATCTCCAGAATATCAGCTAGCCGGTACCCCACGCGTGCACGACCCGTTTCCGCCCGTCCCAAGCTCTGTCGAGGGAGAGCCACCGCTCCCCGTCCCGGTCACGCCACCGCGCAGGTTTCAGGACCGGCGTGGGTTGCACGCGTTGCTGCTGGTCGCCACGATTGCCAGCACGACAGTGGCCGGCGTCGATGCCTATGCGAGCTTCATCTCCGACTTCGGCCGCACGAGCGTCACCTTTCATCCCGGGCTGATCGTACACGGCTTCTGGTACAGCGGAACGATCCTGCTCATCCTTGGGGCGCACGAGATGGGTCACTATCTCGCGTGCCGATACTATCAGGTGGACGCGTCGCTGCCGTTCTTCATTCCGATGCCGATCGTGCTGACCGGCACGCTCGGCGCGTTCATCAAGATTCGCGAACCGATTCCGACCAAGCGCATGCTGTTCGACATCGGCATCGCGGGGCCTCTGGCTGGTTTTGCCTTTGCTGTCCCCGCGCTGTTCTTCGGCGTCGCGATGTCCCCCGTCGTCGTCGTGCCGCCCGACCTCGTCGGCTATCACCTCGGCGAACCGCTGCTCTTCAAAGCCGCGGCATGGCTGACGTGGGGACCGGTCCCCGATGGTTATTCACTGAATCTGCATCCGATGGCCTTCGCCGCCTGGTTTGGTCTGCTGGCCACCGCATTGAATCTGTTTCCGATCGGGCAGCTCGATGGCGGACATATCTCGTACGCGGTACTCGGCCGGCGCTCCACGGTCGTCACGCTGTGCGCCGTCGCCGGCGCGATCGGGCTCACCTACTTCTCACTGAGCTGGCTGGTGTGGACGTTTCTGCTCGTCGCGATGACGCTCGCGATGGGCCCGCGCCATCCGCGCACGATCGACGAAGACCTGCCGCTCGATCGCACGCGCATCTGGCTCGCCGTGGCCGCGATGGTCGTGCTGGTGCTCTGTTTCACCCCTAACCCGATAGAACCGACGGACTTACTGGCTGGCGGCAGGTAGTACAACCCGCCGGCCAGTTATGGTAGACTGCCCGCCGTCCGAAAAGTGGCAGATGCTCTTGGCACTTTTTCCCCCGGAAAAAGTGTGCGCGCTCGATTCTCTGAAGGAGGATGTTAATGATTCGTGGGGCGAAGCCTTTCCTCGCCGTGCTCGTCCTGCTGGCCGGTTGCTCTCTCGCGTCGGCGCAGGATGCAACGATCGGCGCTGGGAGAGTCGAGATCGGCGGCTTCCCCGGCGGAGGTACGTTCTTCGTCGGCGGAGACGACAACAAGGAAGCGAACTTCAACGTCTACACCGCTGGTGGCGGCCTGACGTACTACTTCTCAGAGATGGTGGCGTTCGAAGGTGAATTCACGGGCAGCGTCGGCTGGGCGCAGGATGTCGACTACAACAACACGACGATTATTCATAACCAGATGCCGACGGTGTGGAGCTATGCGGGGAACCTCGTGTTCTTCCCCGGTGGCGCCGGCGGCAAGCAAATGCCTTTTTATGTGACGGGCGGAATCGGCCAGGTCATGCTTTCCCCGCGCGTGCCGACCAAGGTGTTCGGGTACGACGTCGATTCGACGGGCACGCAGTTCTTCCTGGCCGAGAACATCGGTGGGGGCATCAAGCTGTTCCGCGGAGCGGATGCGCCGAACTGGGGCTTCCGCATCGATTACCGGTATCTCATCGTCAACGAGAACGATGGCGCGCCGCAGTTCTTCGCGCAGTCAGCGGTGCGCGGCGGACACCGCATCTACGCCGGCATGTTGTACACCTGGAAACGGTAACGGCACTCACGGCATACGCATTCAGCGCAGTCAAGGGCAGGCACGCGGTAACTCGCGAGCTTGCCCTTTTTCATTTTCTACGGGAAGCTGATGGCACCATGGCCGGCCTGGCATTCCGGATCGCCGTCGCGCTCCTTGCCATCGCGCTGAGCGCGCCGCCCGCATTCGGCCAGGCCGACGAACGGACGGTCTATGCGAGCGTCGTCGACCGGGACGGCGAGCCGGTGCTCGACCTCACCATCAAGGACTTCATCGTGCGCGAAGACGGTGCCGCGCGCGAGATCGTCCGTGTCGCCAAAGACGACGACCCGCTCCAGATCGCGCTGCTCGTCGATAACAGCACGGTGATGCGTCCGCGCCTGACGCAGTTGCGCAAGGCGGCGGCCGCCTTCGTCACGGCCACCCGGGACGGCGTGCCGCTTGCGCTCATCACGCTCGCCGAACGTCCCACCATCGCGGTCGGCTACACGACCGAACGCGCGCCGCTCCTGAAAAGCATCGATCAGATGTTTGCGTTCGACGCCGGCAACTACCTGCTCGACGGCATCGCGGAAACGTCGCAGGCGCTGGCCAAACGCACCCTGTGGCGCTCGGCGATCGCCGTCATCACCGGCATCGGTCCGGAGATGAGCTACCGCCAGTACACCGAGGTGCTCCGCTTTTTCCGCGAGGGCGGCGCGTCGCTCTTCGTGCTGCAGATGGGCTCGGGCATCGGCGAGCAGGGGCGCGAAATCGTCATCTCGCGAGGGACGTCGGAAACCGGCGGACGCTTCGAAGAAGTCCTGTCACAAGGCGCCCTCGACATGAAGGCGCGGCAGCTCGGCACGGAAATCTCGAACCAATATCGCATCACGTACTTGCGCCCGGCTCGACTCATCCCGCCCAAGAAAACCGACGTCAGCGTCAGGCGCCCCAACCTCCGCGCACGCAGCCGGGCGCTCGCGACAGAAAAAGATCGTTAAGGCACACCGCTTCCTGCTCCCGGTTCTGATTTTGTAGCGGCATCTAATCCCGCGAGGCTCTTGGGTTGACGTGGCTGCATCGCAAATCCGAAGCTACGGGGCCGGACCGCGCTGCGATGCCGCAGCGGTCCGCGCGACGCGAGGACACTGACTTCGCCTTTCATCCTCGCTCGGCGCCCTCAGGCTTCTCGCGCGGTCAGGCGTAACGTGACGGCCGCCTGCGCACGGATTTGCACTGCAACCACGTCAACCCAAGAGCCTTCCGGATACGAAATCAACTGCGCCCTCGGTCATCCTGAATGCTCCGCAGGGCCGACCTTTAGAAACTACGGTTCAAGGCGTCTGCTTGGGACATGCCCGAAGTTGTGAACCCAATTCGCCAGTGTCCAGACCGCGAAGCTGTCGGGTCAACGAGCAACCGCTGACAAATGCTCCTGTTGCGCGGCGATTTGCAAAGATCAAGTAACGAGTTCCCATCACAAATGAGTCTTTTTCAAGCCCGGCATAGAACAGGGCCCACAGTTCTCCGGGTTTGACGCCTTAAACGGTTCGATCACGTTGAACCTGTATTGATGGATGGCTTCAGGCTGGCTCGTGTTCATGAAGATGCTCAACTCCACCACCTCGCCGACAAACACGACGTCTGCTTTTGCCATGGCCTCGCATGGGGGCGGCGGCTCAGGGCAAGCTGCGGAAAGCCGAATCGGTCCAATGAGACCGACCATACACGCGAGCGTAAGAAGGCGCATCTCCATACGTGAGTTGGACACCCCAGGACCCGAATCTCAGTTCCTCAATAGCTTGAACATCGGCTGCGACCACAGCCTTCAACACACATTCTCCGTGGCAAGTGGAACACAACCTGGAACCGGAACAGAACTCGGAACCAGAACCGGAACAGGAACCGGAACTGGAACCTAGGGGAGCTCCACACTCCAATTCTGGACAATGCGAATCTCCGGCGGACGCAGGGCGCTTTTCAACATGATGAAGCGTCCTTGCGCGTCGATGTCATAGGCCGCGAGATTCGACCCGGGATCGCGCTCGAAGTGGCCTTCGAACACCAGCCTTGGTTCGCTCAGGACGCCCTTCTCGAGCACGCGAAGCATCATTCTTTCGCCTTCGCGGTAGAACAGCCCTTCGCGCGTCCAGAGCGGCTCCGATGCGCCAGACGTGGTCAGTTGGCGCGCCTCGCCGTCGTGATCCAGCCGGGTCGAGTAAATCTCGTCACGGCCCGATGTGTCCGAGACGTACGCAATCCACCGCCCGTCAGGCGACACGCTCGGCGATCGCTCGTTGGCCGTCGTCGCCGCCACCGGCGCGACCGATTCTCCGACGCGGTACACCTCCACGTCGCGCGCGCGTGCCGGCTCGATCTCGTAGAACGCCAGCAGGCGCGGCGGCCGCGACCAGCTGGCCGGATTTCGCGCGACTGTCGCATCCGCGGTAAATAGCGGCACGGGCGCCCGCTTTCCGCCGACCGTCTGCACGTAGATTTTCTGTAGCCCATCGCGATTCGAGCCGAACGTCAGGCGGCGATTGTCCATCCACGCCGGCGACTGGTTGTCGCCTCCCGCGATGGTCAGCATCACGCGGTCGGGCTTCGCCGCGTCAGCCACCCGGATTTCGCGCGTCATGACGCCGTCCCTCACCGCCACCGCAATCCGCCGGCCATCCGGCGAAAGCCGCGGTGTTTGAAACACATCTGCCGATGTGGTGAGCGGCGACACTTTGCCGTCGCGATCGACCCGCACGAGCCGGCTCCTCGCGTCGTCTGGCGATGTCCGCAGCCAGGCGAGCGTACCCGTCCGCGAGACGGAGAATCCCGATCGGCCGAGCACGCCGAACCCGTTCGCCGTTTGAATCCCTTTCGCGAGGGGGACGGGCACGTCGGAGATCGTGTGTTCCTGAGCGTCGAACTTCACCGCCATCAGGCTGCCGAGATAGCCGTACACGAGATGGCCCGTCTCGACAAACTGCGCCTGCCCGATGATCGGCACCCGCAGGCGCTCGCGCTTGCCGTCTGTCGATAGCACCTCGAGGTGCGGGTCGCGGCCGCGCTCGGACACCGTGAACACCAGCGCGCCGTCGGCGAGTGCATGAGGCCAGCCATGCTCGAGCTCGCCATCACCGCCGTTGAGCGTCGTCAATGGCACGGCGGTCCCTCCGCCGGCGGGGACTCCCATCAGGCCTTGATTGCCGAGCGGCGCAAACACGATGCGGCCGTCGGCCGTCCACGTGCCTCCAGCCGAATCCGAGGGCGCCGCGACGATTCGCTGCGGACCGCCGCCATCCGATGTAGACGTTCGCCAGATCGCACCACGCGAGAAGTACGCAACCGCTGATCCATCAGGAGAAAAGAACGGGGTGCTCGCGCCAATCGTGCCCGGCACCTCGCGGTCGCTGGCGGCACCCTCCGCCACCGATCGAATGAAGAGACGCCGCAGCCCGTCTTCGTCGCGTTCGGCCGAATAGGCGAGCCACCGGCCGTCGGCGGAAACCACAAATGACGCGAGCGCGCGCCCCTGTGGAATCGCCATCATGAAGCGGACGGCGGACGGCCGGGGCGCCTCGTGAAAGCCGCAGGCGCCAATGGCAAGAGCCGCGGCGGCAAGCGCCACACGCATGTGGCAGGCGTGCCATCGCGGCGCCCTTGATATCATGGCAGGCCGAACATGTCCCGGAAATGGCTGGTCGTGGCGGTGGCCGCCCTCTGCGTGCCGGCCGCGTGGTGGCTCGTTCAACGTATGGGTTCCCGCATTCTAACCGTGACGCCGCCAACTGAGGGGATTTCCCGAACGCTCGCGACCGAACGGGCGTCGAACATCAGCGCCGTGCGTTACACGTTGTCCTTGAGCATCCCGCCGCGCAAAGAGGAACCCATCCGCGGCACGCTGGGCGTTCGCCTCCGGCTGGCCGAGCGGGCGCCGGTCATCCTGGATTTCGCGCAGCCGGCCGAGCGCGTGTCTTCGATTCAGGCAAACGGCCGTCCGGTCCCGGTCCGATCCGAACACGGCCACCTGGTCATTCCCGGCGATCTCGTGACGAGCGGCGAGAACGTCATCGATATCGCATTCATCGCCGGCGATGCCCCGCTGAACCGCGACGATGAGTACCTGTACTCGCTGTTCGTACCGGCGCGCGCATCTCAGGCGTTTCCGTGTTTCGATCAGCCCGACATCAAGGGCTCGCTGTCTCTCACCCTCGAAGTCCCGTCCACCTGGACGGCCGTCTCGAATGCGCCGGAAATCTGGCGCGACGCGGCAGCGGAGCGGACGACGATTCGATTCGGCCAGACGCAGGCGCTTCCGACCTACCTCTTCGGGTTTGCCGCGGGCCGATTCTCCGTCGAGCGCGGCGAGCGCAACGGCCGCACCTTCCACCTTTACCACCGGGAGACCGATCCGGCCAGGGTCGCGGCCAATCGCGAGACGATTTTCGATCTTCATCAGCAGGCGCTCGAGTGGCTGGAGAGCTATACGGATCGCAAGTACCCGTTCGACAAGCTCGATTTCGTGCTGCTGCCGGCGTTCCAGTTCGGAGGCATGGAGCACGCGGGCGCGATCTACTACAACGCTCCGGCGCTGTTTCTCGACGAGACGGCCACCCAGAATCAGCGGCTTGGACGCGCGAGTCTCATCGCCCACGAAACCGCCCACATGTGGTTCGGCGATCTCGTCACCATGAAGTGGTTCGACGATGTCTGGCTCAAGGAAGTGTTCGCGAACTTCATGGCCGCGAAGATCGTCGACCCGACGTTCCCGAACATCAACCACGACCTGCGGTTCTTCCTGCAGCACTACCCGGCGGCGTACGAAGTCGATCGCACCGCGGGCGCGAATCCCATCCGCCAGAAGCTCGACAATCTCCGCGAGGCCGGCAGCCTCTACGGGCCGATCATCTATCAGAAGGCTCCGGTCGTCATGCGGCAGCTCGAGCAGATGCTCGGGCCCGACGAGCTGCGCGACGGCCTGCGCGAATACCTCACCCGGTTTGCGTTCGCCAATGCGACGTGGACGGATCTCATCGAGATGCTCGACCGCCGCACGAGCGAAGACCTGGCGGCATGGAGCCGGGTCTGGGTCGAGGAGCCAGGACGTCCGACGATCGACACGGTGCTCGAGAGCCGTGACGGCAAGATCTCCCGCCTGGCGTTCTCGCAGTCCGATCCCCGCGGCCGCTCGCTCGTCTGGAACCAGACACTGCAGGTGGCGCTGGGGTACGACCACGGCGCACGCATCACCACGCTGAAGATGAACGGGGCATCGGTCGACGTGCCGCGCGTCGGCGATCTGCCCCTTCCACACTACGTGTTGCCGAACAGCGAAGGCATCGGCTACGGCCTGTTCAGGCTGGACGACACGAGCCGGCAGTTCTTCCTGGCACACCTGCCGGCCATTGGCGACAGCCTGACGCGCGGCACCGTATGGGTCACGCTGTGGGACGACATGCTCGAGGGGGGCACCCCTCCTCGACGGCTGTTCGATCTCATGCTGGCCGCGCTGCCCGAAGAGCACGAAGAGCAGACGGCCGAACGGATCCTCGGCTACGTCCGAACGAGCTTCTGGCGGTTCCTGACGGATGCCGAGCGCACCTCGGTGGCGGCACGGCTCGAGCAGGTCCTGCGCGCCGGTATGAAACAGGCCGCGACCACGTCGCTGAAGTCGGCGTACTTCGGCGCGTTCCGTCAGATCGTGACGACGCCCGAGGGTCTCGCGTACCTCGAACGCGTGTGGCGGCGAAGGGAGCCGATTCCAGGACTCACCTTCGCCGAGAACGACTACATCGACATGGCGCAGGAGCTGGCGCTTCGCGACGTCAAGGGAAGCGCCGGGATCCTGGACGAGCAGCACGGGAACATCACCAATCCCGACCGCAAGGCCCGATTCGCGTTCGTCATGCCGGCGCTGTCATCGGACGTGGCGGCGCGCGATGCGTTCTTCGCGAGCCTCGCGCGCGTCGAGAACCGCGCGCGCGAAAGATGGGTGGTCGACGGCCTGGCCTTCATCAGTCACCCGCTCCGCCGTCACCACGCGGAACGGTACATTCAGCCGGGCCTCGAGCTGCTGAGCGAGATTCAGCGCACGGGCGACATCTTCTTTCCGCTGAACTGGACGGGGAGTCTGCTCGCGGCCCATAACTCGCCGGCGGCCGCCGAGACCGTGAGAGGTTTCCTCGACACGCAGAAGAACTATCCGCCGCGCCTGCGGCAGGTGATCGAGCAGAACGCCGACCAGTTGTTCCGATCCGCACGCATCGTCGGCTCGTGAAAGTCCTTTGATATCTCGATCTCTAGAAACCGGCTTTATGACTGGCTCTGCGGTGGCACAGGACTTTAGTCCTGTCCGCTCGGTGCTATCATCCCGCCAGTTTTGGAGTTGCCACAGGCGACATCGCGACAGAAACAGCCGTCGTTGGCTGCGAAGACGCTCGCCGGTGTACTCCAAGAAGCGTCAGCCAGACTTACCTGAGATTCAACATTGAAAACAACCACATTCAGGCTAGATCAGGCATTGCTCCTGGGGCCTCCACCTCAAGGCAATCTCGCCGTCCCAGTTTTCTCGCACGGGTCCCTCACAGCCGAGCTGTACACGCCAAAGGATCGGGACCCACAACAACCTCACGACCGGGATGAGGTATACGTCGTGGTCCGGGGCAAGGGCATGTTCTTCGATGGTTCCGAACGGCGGCCGATTCGAAGGTGGTTCGTTCATGTTTGTTGCGGCCGGCCAGACACATCGGTTCGAAGAATTTTCGTCAGATTTTGCAGTCTGGGTGTTTTTCTACGGGCCGAAAGGCGGCGAAACGGCAGGCTGACATCGGCTTGGAGCCGTCGCGGCTTCTGTTCCGTGGAGGAGCGCCGTCCTGAGATTGGGCCCGAGGATTTGCTACGCCACGTCTTTGCCGACGTGCTCCGCGAGGACCTCGTTGATCAGGGTTTGGTAGCCGACATGCCTCCGCCGCGCCTCCTTGCGAAACTCTTCGAGCACGCCCGGATCGACACCGATCGCGATGAGTTGACGTGGTTCGTCACCAAGGGGAGGTCGCCCTACCCGTCGCATCGCCCTGAGCTGCTCGGGCGACGAGCGGGAAATGTCCGAGTAGTTAATCCTTCGCGCCATACGTCGCGCGTTCGTTGCGACTCGCGCGCCGCGCGCTGATGAGCCGGATCGTTTCGGCATCGCCACTTCTCCTGAGCGTGTAGGCAACCATAAGCAAACGCGGGTTCCACTCGAACACCTATTCAGTATATACAGAAAGCCACGAACAACAGGCGGAAGCTCAGAATCCACAGTAGATAGGAAATGCGAGGTAAACCGCTCTCGAGTCGTGCCACGTCACGTCGTCGTGCCGTCGCGTCATCGTGTTGCCGTCATTCTCAGCGCCTTTGCGCCTCTGCGTCATGAGAAGCGATTTCAGCTCACTCCGTCACCGGCTCGCGCCACGCGAGAACAACCAGGCCTGCGAACAGTGCCACCATGAGCGCGCGATCGACGTGTATGAGCACGTTCGTGTACAGCGTGGTGTTCGCGAGTCCGGCACGACGGCTCAGGCCGGGGACGTCGAACATCATGCCGAGCTGAAGCACCCAGAACAGCGTCCGCCGCAGCCGGGACGGCTCGGTATCTTCGAGCGCCAGCAACATCAGAACAGGCAGCAGAATCACGAATCCGTATGTGAGGTGGTAGAAGGTCATCAGCGACCACAGCGCGACCAGCGGCGGCGCCGCGTACAGGACTCGCCTGTGTGCACCGCCTTCCTGCACGCCAACGACACAGATCCCGGTCAGCAGGCCAAGACCGATCGACCCGGCAATCGCGTCCACTTCTGACGTGTCGGCGGCCAGCTGGGCAATGAGGGGCCGGAACTCGCTGAGACCGGCCAGGATGGCATCGCCGGTGTGGTGCATGAGCAAGATGGCGGCATAGCGGCCCAGCACGAAGACCGGATCGCTCTCGGACCAGACGCAGAACACCGCGAACAGGCTTCCCGCGGTCACGAGCGACGACGACACCAGCATCCAGCGCCGGGTGAAGACGCTCCAGAGAAAGACCGGCACGGCCACTTGTGGTTTCATCATCGCGAGGCCGAGCCAGGCGCCGCCGGCAACCCGGTGGCGATCCGCCATACTCAACGCCATCATGCTGCACGCCAGCGCCGCGACGGTGAACTGCGTCAACGTCCTCACGCCGCCCCAGCAGAGGAACATCAATACCGGCAGCAGGATGACCCGGAAGGGATCGTGCGGTCTGTAGAAACGCGCGGCCAGATACGGCGCAAGTATCAGCAGTCCAATGTTCAGGAGCATCCACACGGGATGTGCAAGGCCCAGCGGCAGCAATCCCAGCGGCGAGAGCACCACGATGGCATTCGGCGGATAGTCAACAGCCGTCGTCGTCAGGTGGTAGAGGTTCACGCGGCCGACGAGCCAGTCGCGGCCCCATGCCTGGACGGATTGCAGATCCAGCAGCCGATGAGGCTGCGACGACACGACGACCCCCGCAGCCAGATTGAGCGCCGCGAGCGATGCCCAGCACACGAGGGCGCGGCGAGACGGCTTCGTGAAAAGCGGCCCGCTCACAGAATCGAAACAGGATCGATGTCGATGGACACGCGCCGCCGCAACTCCGGCTCGGCGGCAACCGCCGCCAGCGCGGCTTCGCGCATGCTCGCGCGGTGACTGCCCTTCAGAAAAATCTGCGCACGATATTCTCCGCGCAGCTTCGCGACCGGCGCGGGCGCCGGCCCGAGCACGCTGAACCGGCCGGCATCGGCATGGGCGCGAAGGTGCTGCGCCAGCGTGGCCGCATCCCCGAGCGCCCCGCGCGCGTCACTTCCCTTCACCATGAGATTCACCAGCGCGGTCAGCGGTGGATACCGCATCGCCTGCCGGTATTTCAGCTCGTCGGCGAAGAACGCGGCGTAGTTCTGGTGCGTGGCGTGGCTGATGCTGTAGTGGTTCGGATACAGCGTCTGCACGATGGCTTCGCCCCGCTCGGTCCCGCGTCCGGCTCGTCCCGCCACCTGGGTCAGCAACTGAAACGTGCGCTCCGCCGCCCTGAAGTCGGCGAGCCCCAGCCCGACATCGGCGGAGATGACGCCCACGAGCGTCACGCGCGGAAAATCATGGCCTTTCGCAATCATCTGCGTTCCCACGAGCACGTCGATGGCGCCGCCCGCCATCGATCGAAGGATTTCGGCCGCCGCGCCCTTGCGCCGCACCGTGTCGCGATCGAGCCGCGCGATCTTCGCCGCGGGCCACAGCCGCCCGATTTCCTGCGCGACCTTTTCCGTGCCGAAGCCCCTGCGCTCGAGATACGGACCCTTGCACGCCGGGCACGCCTTCGGCACGAGCATCGCGTAGTTGCAGTAGTGACAGCGGGCGCGATGACGCTCCCGGCCCTCCGTGTGGACGACGAGCGACACGCTGCAGTTCGGGCACTCGAGCGTGCCGCCGCATTGCCGGCAGAACACCGCCGTGGCCAGGCCGCGGCGATTCAAGAGAACGAGCGATTGCTGTTGTGCGTCCAGACGCTTCGCGATCCCCTCCTTCAACGGACCGCTGAGAATCACGTCGGGCCCATGCTCGGCGTACTCCTGCCGCATGTCGACGACCGACACCGCCGCAAGCGGACGATCCTGCACGCGCCGCTCCATCACCAGGCGCGTGTAGCGGCCGCTCGACGCGTTCTGGCCGCTCTCGAGCGACGGTGTCGCGGAGCCGAGCACCACGAGCGCGCCTTCGTTTCTGCCGCGCATCACCGCCACGTCCCGGCCGTTGTAGCGTGGCGTTTCTTCCTGCTTGAACGACGAGTCGTGCTCTTCGTCCACGATGATGAGCCCGAGGTTCGCGAGCGGCGCAAACACCGCCGACCGCGTCCCGACCACAACCGACACTTCCCCGCGGCGAATCCGGTACCACTGATCCGATCGCTCGCCGTCCGACAGGCCGCTGTGCTGCACGGCCACACGGTCGCCGAACGCATCGCGAAAAGCCGACGCCACGGCGGGCGTCAGCGCAATTTCCGGCACCAGCACCAGCACGGATTTGCGCCGTTCCAGAACCATCTCGGCCAGCCGCAGATACACCTCGGTTTTACCGGAACCGGTGACCCCCTGGAGAAGAAACACGGCGAACTGACCGATCGCGGCCGCCGCGCCGAGCGCCTCGAGCACGCTCGCCTGCTCGGCTGTCAGCAATCGGCCCGAAGGGCGGTTGACAACGGCAGACACAGAGCCGCCGGCAAACGGATCGCGCTCGCTGCGCTCGCGCCGGAACGTCACAAGACCTTTGGCGGCCAGCCTCTGCAGGACATCGGTCGAAATGCCGCGTGCGTTGAGATCGGGAACGGTCATGCCGGCAGGTTGCCCACGCAACAGCTCGATGGCCTCTTTCTGACGCCCGCCGAGCGACAACGTGTCGTCGTGCCCCTGTGCCGTCAAGGTCGCGAAACGAATCGTTCGGTAGGCCTGTGTCGAGGGTACGGCGGCGGCAAGGGCATCTCCTGCGCCGCACGCGTAGTACTCGGCCACCCACAACGCGAGATCCACCACCGGCGCGGGCAGGAATGCCTCGTCGTCCATGACTTCGACGAGCGGCTTGATCTTCTCTGCCGCGGTCTCGTTCGCCTCGAGCGTCACATCCGGATTGACGACGATGCCAGTGACCACGCGTTTGCCGAGCGGCACCACCACGCGGGCGCCGCGGTGTGGCGGCGGACTGCCGTCCGGCACGAGGTAGGTGAGCACGTCGAGATAGGGAACGGGAACCGCAACGGAGACGAGCCGCACCGGAATCAAGCCACGGTTTCGCCGTTGAGGAGGGCACGGACCTTCTTCATGTCCTCCCACACCTCGCGCCGGCAGCTCGGGTTGCGGAGCAGATACGCCGGATGGAAGGTCGGCACCAGCTTCGCGCCACGGTAGTCGTACACCCGTCCGCGCAGGCGCGAAATCGGATCCATGGTCTTCAGGAGCGAGCGCGCGGCGAACGTGCCGAGCGCCACGATGACCTTCGGCTTGATCGTGTCGACCTGACGAAACAGGAACGGCTCGCACTGCGCCACTTCGTCGGGTTCGGGATTGCGATTCTCTGGAGGGCGGCACTTGATGACGTTCGCGATATAGACGTCGTCGCGCTTCAGCCCGATGGCTTCGATGATTTGCGTCAGCTTCTGCCCGGCCCGCCCGACAAACGGGATGCCCTGAATGTCTTCGTCGCGTCCAGGCGCCTCGCCGACGAACATCAGATCGGCGGTGGGGCTGCCGACGCCAAAGACAATCTGTTTCCGTCCGAGCCTGCACAGCTTGCACCGCGTGCAATCGCCGATATCCTCGCGAATGGCGCTCAGCCTGGGTGCGCTCCGTCTCGGACTCCGGACTCCCGAGGCTCCTCTCTGGACTCCCCGACTCTTGGACTCTTGCTCGGGACCCTCGCGACTCCTGCCTCGCCGCCCACGCCGGGTCCCTGCTGAACCCGGTGACACCGAGCTCTTCAAACAACTTCAGATGCTCGGCGAGCGCATCGCGACTGATCGTCATGGCGTCCGGACGGCGGTACCGGCGAGCAGAAGCGTTTCGATGCGCTGCACGATTTGCAGAGCGATCGCCGACTTGGTTTGACGCGGCAGCGTCTCCTCGCCCGACGGCGTCACCAGGGTGACTTCGTTGGCGTCGACCTCGAAGCCGATATCGGTCCTCGACACGTCGTTGGCCACGACCAGATCGATGCCCTTTTCGCGCTGCTTGCGTCGCGCGCCGGCGACGACGTCATCGGTTTCGGCCGCGAACCCGACGAGCATCGGCCGCCCCTTCCCGGCACGCTGCCGGCCCAGCTCGGCCAGGATGTCCGGCGTGCGGACGAGCGTCAGCGTCAGCGTGTCGGATTCCTTGTGAATTTTCCTGGGCGCGGCATCGGATGGCGTGTAATCGGCAACCGCGGCCGCCATGATGACCACGTCGGCCTGCGCCGCGCGCGGGACAACGGCATCGCGCATCTCGGCCGCCGTCGTCACGCGTATGACTTCGACGCCAGCCGGCGGCGTCAGTTCCGTCGGGCCGCTCACCAGCACGACCCTGGCGCCACGCGCGCGCGCCGCACCCGCCAGCGCGTATCCCATCCGCCCGCTCGATCGGTTGCCGATGAAGCGAACCGGATCCACGGCCTCTCGCGTCGGACCGGCGGTCACCACCACCAGCTTGCCGCGCAGCGGTCCGGACGGCGTCAGCAGTTGCTCGGCCGCCGTCACGATATCGGCAGGCTCCGCGAGGCGTCCCTTCCCAATCCATCCGCAGGCCAGGTATCCGGCACCGGGATCGACGAAATACGTTCCGCGTCTGGCAAGCGTATCGAGGTTCCGCTGCACCGCCTCGTGCTCGAGCATGTTCGTGTTCATCGCGGGCGCGATCAGCACAGGAGCCTTCGTCGCCAGGTACAACGACGTGAGGAAATCGTCGGCGATGCCGTTGGCAAACTTGCCGATGATGTTCGCGGTGGCCGGCGCCACGAGCAGCAGATCGATGCTCGACGCCAGCGAGATGTGCTCGATGTCGGAATTCGCCCCGGGCTCGAACTGGCTCGTGAGCACCTTGTGCCGGGTGATCGCCTCGAAGGTGAGCTCGCCCACGAACTGCTTTGCGGCGCGCGTCATGACGGCGACGACGTCGTGCCCCTGCTTCTGGAGGCCGCGCACGACTTCGACCGACTTGTAGGCGCCGATTCCGCCACACACGCCAATCGCGATCATCGCCATGTCGTCACCCCTGAAACGTCTTCAGTATCTCGACCGCTTTCGGCCTCATGCACTCCAGCCTCGAGCGCTCGGCCAGCACGATGGACCTGATTCGCTCGACGCACGAATCGAGGTCGTCGTTGAGCACCACGTAGTCGTATTCCTTGAACGCCGAGACTTCGTCGCGAGCCACCTGCAGCCGCCGGTGCATCGCGTCTTCGCTGTCCTTGCTGCGGCCGCGCAGCCGTTTCTCGAGCACGTCGTACGACGGCGGCAGCACGAATATGGCCGACGTGCGGCAGGCCCGTCTTCCGGACCTTCCGCGCGCCCTGCACGTCGATGACGAGCACCACGTCGTGCCCGCTCTCGAGGCAGCGCGCCGTATCGCCCGCGTGCGTGCCATAGAAGTTGCCGAACACGTCGGCGTACTCGAGGAACTCGCCGTTGGCCAGCATCGCCTCGAAGCGTTCGCGGCTCACAAAATTATAGTCCACGCCGTCGGCCTCGTCCTTCCGCGGCGCGCGTGACGTGTAGGAGCGTGAGAGCTTCAGGCGATCGGTCACTTTGACCAATCGCTCGACGACCGTTGTCTTGCCCGTGCCCGATGGGGCGGAGACGATGAACAGCAATTAGCTCGCCCTATTCGACATTCTGTACCTGTTCACGCATCTTTTCGAGCTCCGCCTTTGCGGCGATGACGAGGTTCGAGACGCGCAATCCGTCGGCCTTCGACCCGATGGTGTTGACTTCGCGATTCATCTCCTGCAGCAGGAAATCGAGCTTGCGGCCGCACGGCTCCGGCGAATCCGCGAGCGATTTCCAGTGGGCGATGTGCGCGCGGAAGCGCGCCATCTCCTCGCTGATGTCCGAGCGCGACGCGACGCGCACGATCTCCTGCGCGATGAGCGCGGGATCGGCCGCAAGGTCGACCGTGAGCTCCTGCACGCGCGCGGCGAGCCGCGCCTGCAGCTCCTGCCGGCCCTGCTCGGCCGCATCGGCGATTTCTTCGAGCATGCCGCCGACGAGCGCGCGGCGCACTTCCAGGTCGGCATTCAGGTGATCGCCTTCGGTGCCTCGCATGCCGTCGAGCTGCGTCACCGCTTCGTCGACGGCGGACTCGAGCATTTCGACCAGCTGCGCCACCATGGCCGCGTCGCGCTCCACGGGCCGCTCGCGGACCGCCAGCGCCTGGGGCAGCCTCAGCAGGTCGCCGGGCGTCAGCGCTCCCTGGACGATGCCGCGACTGCGCGCGGTCTCGAGCGCGGCCGACAGGGCCACCGCCAGCGACTCGTTGAACTCTACTTCGACGCTGGCCGTGTGGCGATACTGAACCGCGACGGCGAGCTCGACCCTGCCGCGGCCGATCCGTTTCTGCACGGTCGCGCGGATACGCGCCTCGGCCTCGGCGAGACTCTGCGGCACCCGCAGCTGCAGGTCGAGGTGGCGATGATTGACGGCGCGGATGGTGACCGTAATGGTCGCCGTGTCCGACTCTCTCGTCGAGGACGCGAACCCCGTCATGCTCTTAATCATGTTTGGTCGCGGGCCCCGCCATCCGCCGCACGCCGATGGCTGGTGTCCCTGTCTCTGTTTGTTCCCGCCTGGGCTCGAGCATCTGCATCTTATACAGCGCCGCATACACGCCCTCGCGGCTCAGCAGGTCTTCGTGACGGCCGAATTCGACGATACGGCCCCGCTCGAGCACGATAATCGCATCGGCGCGCATGATCGTCGACAGACGATGCGCGATGACGAACGACGTCCGGTTCAGCATCAGCGTCGCCAGCGCGTCCTGGACCAGCAGCTCGGCTTCGGCGTCGAGCGCGGAGGTCGCCTCGTCGAGAATCAGGATCGGCGCGTTCTTCAGCAGCGCGCGCGCGATGGCCAGACGCTGGCGTTGCCCACCCGACAATTTCTGTCCCCGCTCGCCGATGCGCGTCTGGTACCGGTCCGGAAGCGCCGCGATGAACTCGTGCGCGTGCGCCGCCCTGGCGACGGCTTCAATCTCGGCCGGCGTAGCCTGCACGGACCCGTACGCGATGTTGTTCGCGATCGTGTCGTCGAAGAGCACCGTCTCCTGAGTGACGATGCCCACCTGCGCCCGCAGCGACTTGAGCGTGACGTCGCGGATGTCGCGCCCGTCGATCGTAATCATGCCGGCGCTGACGTCGTAAAAGCGCGGAATCAGGTTGACGAGGGTGGTCTTGCCGGCGCCGCTCCGCCCGACGATGGCCACCATCTGCCCCGCCGGCACCCTGAAGGTGATGTTCCGGAGAATGGCTCGAGGGTGGACGTCCTCATATGCGAACGTCACGTCGCGGAACTCGATCGTCGACGCAAACGGCGGCAAGGGTTGCGCCGTTGGAGACTCGTCGACCTCGGTGTGCGTATCGAGCATCTCGAAAATGCGATCGGCGGCGGCAATCGCCTGCTGGATATTCGCGTTCACGCGGCTCAGCTTCTTCGCCGGCGCGTACATCATCAGAAGCGCCGCCAGGAAGGCGGTGAAGTCGCCGGCCGTCAGCCGCCCTGCCGCAATCTGCTCGCTGCCGTACCAGAGCGCCGCCGCCATGCCAATGCCGCCGAGCAGCTCCATCGCCGGCGGCATCACCGAGAGCGCACGCACGACGCGCATGTTGGTGCGATAGAGATACCTGAGCGCCTCGCGAAAACGGCTCGCCTCGCGCTCCTCGGCGCCGAAGGCCTTCACGATGCGGTGAGCGGCGAACGTCTCGGTGCCGACGTGCGACATGTGCTCCTGGGCTTCCTGGCTTCGCCGCGCCGTCCGCCTGATGCGCTGCCCGAGCCGCACCAGCGGATAGACGACGATCGGCGCGCCCGTAAAGCACACCATGGCGAGCCGCCAGTCGATCCAGAAGAGGATGGCGGCGTAGCCGACCAGCGCGAGCGATTCCCGTGAGAGATCGCCGGCCGTCTCCGAGACCGCCCGCTGCACCTGCCCCACGTCGTTCGACACGCGCGACAGCAGTTGTCCGACCGTGTTCCGCGCAAAGAAGCTCGCCGACTGGCCGAGGATGTGTCCGTAGAGACGATCGCGCAGGTCCATCACGACCCGCTGACCGACATCCTCCATCAGATATCCGGAGAAATACGACCCGAGGCCTTTCAGGAAGTAGAGGCCGACGATCGACAGCGCGATGGTGCGCAGCCCCTGCTGATTCGGCAGCAGCTCGTCGAGGATCGGCCGGATGAGGTACACGACCAGCGCCGACGCTACGGCATAGACCAGCATTGCGAGAACCGCCCAGGCCGAGGCGGACCCGATAGGGCTTTGCGTACCGAAGGAGCCGGAAGAACGAGTTCACTCGGTAAAGCGATATTTCAGCAGCACCCACAGCGCGACAACCCCGTCGCGCCACGTGATTTTCTTGCCTTCGTCATAGCCTCGGCCATCATAGGTGATAGGCACTTCGTATACACGATACCCGCGTTTGAAGATTTTCGCGGTGAGCTCCGGCTCGATGCCGAAACCATTGCTGTCGAGCGTGAACGACCGGAGCACTTCGACCCGCATGGCTTTATAGCAGGTCTCCATGTCGGTCAGCATCGTGTTGTACAGGACGTTGGTCAGGAACGTGAGGAACAGGTTCCCGAGGTAGTGCGTGAAGAGGAACACCCGGTGGCGGCCGAGAAAGCGCGATCCGTACACCACGTCGGCGCGGCCCTGGCAGATGAGCTCGATGAGGTCGGGAAACTCCTCGGGCGAATACTCCGTATCGGCGTCCTGAATGACGACGAGATCGCCCGTCACTTCCTTGAACCCGAGGCGCAGGGCCGATCCCTTGCCGCCGTTCGGCTTCTGGAGCAGCTTGAACCGGTACCTGTCCTGGAGGTTGCGCAGGATCTCCGACGTGCCGTCCTTCGATCCATCGTCGACGACGATCAGCTCGATGCGGATGCCGGGAACCGCCAGCACGCGCGCGATCATGCCCTCGATCGTCTCACGCTCGTTGTAGACGGGCATGACGACCGAGAGGAGCGGGTCTGTGAGCGTCCCTTTGATGCCTGCCATTACCTGCCGACGGAATAGTACGTGAATCCCTGAGCTTTCATCTGCTCCGGACTGTAGATATTCCGGCCGTCGAAGATCACAGGCGTCTTCAGCAGCTTGCGCATCCGGGCGAAATCGGGCTCGCGGAATTCGTTCCACTCGGTCGCAATCACGAGCGCGTCAGCACCCTTGAGCGCGTCGTAGTTCTTGGTGCACAGCTTGATCTTGTTGCCGAAAATCTTTTTCGCGACCGGTTGCGCCTGCGGGTCGAACGCCTGCACCTTCGCCTTGGCCTCGAGCAGCCGGAAGATGAGCGGGATGGCCGGCGCCTCGCGCATGTCGTCGGTTCGCGGCTTGAAGGCCAGGCCCCAGACGGCAATCGTCTTCCCTTTGAGCGAGCCGAAATGCTGTTCGAGCTTGGCGATGAATCGAACCTTCTGCGCCTGATTGACGCGATCGACCGCCTTCAGGATCTGGAAGTCGTAGCCGGTGTCGCCGGAGAACTTGATGAGCGCCTTGATGTCCTTCGGGAAGCAGCTGCCGCCGAAACCGATCCCCGGAAACAGGAACTGACGACCCGATGCGGCGATCGGCGCCGATGGCCTTGCGCACCTGATCCACGTTGGCGCCGAACGCCTCGCAGACGTTCGCGATCTCGTTCATGAACGAGATGCGCGTGGCCAGGATCGAGTTCGCCGCGTACTTGCACATCTCGGCGCTCGCCGTATCCATGACCATGATGGGCGCGCCCGTGCGCGTGTAGGGCCCGTAGAGGTCGATCATCAACTTCTGGGCGCGATCGTCGTCGACGCCAATGACCACGCGATCGGGTTTCAGGAAGTCCTCGACCGCGGCGCCCTGCTTCAGGAACTCCGGATTGCTGACCACGCTGAAGGGATGCGAGGTTTCCCTGGCGACAATCTCGCGCACCCGCTGCGCCGTGCCGACCGGCACCGTGCTCTTGTCGACGATGACTTTGTAGCCGTTCATCGCTTTCGCGATTTCGCGCGCGACGCCGAGCACGTGCGTCAGGTCGGCCGACCCGTCTTCGTGCTGCGGCGTGCCAACCGCGATGAACACGATGCTCGCCGCGCGAACCGAACGGGGCAGGTCGGTCGTGAACTCCAGCCGCTTCTCCGCCCGGTTGCGCTTGACCATCTCTTCGAGGCCGGGCTCGTAGATGGGCATGATGCCCCGGCGCAGGGTGCGGACCTTCGCCGCATCCTTGTCGATACAGGTGACGTCGTTCCCGGTTTCCGCCAGGCACGCGCCCAGCACCAGGCCCACATAGCCCGACCCGACCACCGCAATCTTCATCTCTCGCTGCTCCGCTCAGAAAATGGCTCCGGGACACCGTTTTCGCCCATCGATCAGAAAAACGGTTCCCGGAACCGTTTTTCTCCCGGACCCAAATCCGGCGACTTTAGCACAAAGTGAACATGCTTCCAACCCATTGACTCGAAAGGATATGACGGGTGATAGGGTTGTGATAGGCTGCGACCCGTGCGGATCGTCATCGACTACCGGCCGGCACTCCGGACCCGCACCGGCGTGGGCGAACACATCCACCAGGTGGCACGCGAGCTGGCGCGGACGGGCGGCGACGAAATCACCCTGGTTTCGAGCTCGTGGAAGGATCGCCTTCCGGCCAACATATCGGCCGAACTCCCCCGGGTCCGGCTGGTGGACCGGCGCATACCCGTGAGCGCCCTGAACCTGGCCTGGCACCGGCTCCAATGGCCCCCTGTCGAGGCGATCGCCGGAGGCGAGTACGACGTGGCGCACTCCCCGCACCCGTTGCTGTTGCCGTCACGTTCGGCGGCCCAGGTGATCACGATTCACGACCTCGACTTCCTGTCGCATCCCGAACGCACGTCCGCGGAAATCCGTCGCGACTACCCGGCCCTCGTCAAGATGCACGCCGAACGTGCCGATGCGATCATCGTCGTGTCGCGTTTCGTCGCCGGAGAGGTCCAGCAGCGGCTCGGCGTGCCGGCCGGGCGCATCTCGGTCAGCATGAACGGCGCACCAGAGTGGGCCACACCGCCGGCCGCGGTCGATGCCGGCGGCTACATCCTGTTTGTCGGCACGCTCGAACCTCGAAAGAATGTGGGCGGGTTGTTGAAGGCCTACGGCCGGCTGCTCGCCCGCATGCCTCACGCCCCAAAGCTGGTGATTGCGGGGCGGAGCGGCGAGAACGGCGCAGGGACACTCCACGGGATGGACGAGGCGCACGCTCGCGGGACACGTCGACTATCGCGGGTACGTCGCGCCGGACCAGCGAGAGTCGCTGTACAAGCATGCGCAAGTCCTCGTGCTGCCCTCCTTCGACGAGGGCTTCGGCATACCCGCCCTGGAAGCGATGGCCGCGGGTGTCCCCGTGATCGTGGCCAATCGCGGCGCGCTTCCCGAAGTGGTGGACGACGCAGGGCTTCTCGTCGAACCCGAGGATCCGGAAAGCATCGCGACCGCGATGGAGCGAATGATTGGCGACAGGAACCTGAGGGAGACGTGTGCGGCCCGCGGACTGGCGCGCGCGCGCCACTTCACCTGGGCGCAGGCCGCGCGCGATACACGGCGCGCGTATGAAAACGCCGTGCTCGGCTTCCGCCAGAAGTCCCGCCGGCTGTCGAGCTCCGAGTCGAAGATCAAAAGCCCCGATGCGCATCGGCATTGACGCCCGCGAGCTTTGCGGGAAGCCGACTGGCGTAGGCCGTTACCTGTCGGGGCTGCTCGGCCAGTGGTCGGGCGACGTTACGGCGTCGCGGCACACGTTCGTCCTCTACGCCAACGAGAGCATCTCGACGCCGATTGCCAATGGCGAACTGCGAATCGTGCCCGGCCCGGCGGGAGCCGCGTGGGAGCAGCTTTCGCTGCCCGCCGCCGCCAGGCAGGATCGCCTCGACGTGTTCTTCGCGCCGGCCTACACGGCGCCGCTCCGCTTGAACATTCCCATCGTGCTGACCGTGCACGACATCTCGTTTGTCGCCCATCCGGAATGGTTCCGCTGGAAGGAAGGCTTGAGACGACGCACGCTGACGCGATGGTCGAGCCGCCGCGCACGCCTGGTGCTGACCGATTCGGACGCCTCGCGGCGGGAAATCGTGTCGTACTTCAGCATCGCACCCGAGCGCGTGCGGCGCATTTATCCCGGCGCCGTGACGCTTCCCCTGCAGACGGCGCTGCAACGCGATCCGCTCGTGCTCTTCGTCGGCTCGGTCCTGAACCGTCGTCACCTTCCGGATCTCATTCGCGCCTTCAAGCCGATCGCGAAGCGGCATACTGACGCGCGGCTCGAGATCGTCGGCGAGAACCGCACGTACCCGCACCAGGATCTCCCCGCTGTCGTCGCAGCCGAAGGTCTTGGATCGCAGGTGTCGATTCGTGACTACGTGCCCGACGCCGAGCTCACGGCCCTTTACGGCCGCGCGCGGGCGTTCGCGTTTCTGTCCGAATATGAAGGCTTCGGCCTGCCGCCACTCGAGGCGCTGAGCGCGGGCGTGCCGCCGGTGCTCTTCGACACCGATATCGCGCGCGAGGTATGCGGCGATGCGGCGTTGTTCGTCCGGAATGGAGATCACTCCGCCATTACCGGCGCGCTCGAGCGCGCGTTGTTCGACGAAACCGTCCGGCGCGGCGTATTGGACGCCGCACCTGGTGTCTTCGCGCGTTACTCGTGGCCCCGTGCCGCTGCCGAAACGCTCGCGGCGCTGGAGTCGGTGGCGTGACCGATCTCGCGATCATCATCGTGAGCCACAACACGAAAGCGGATCTGGAGGGGTGCATTCGCTCGCTCCGCCAGCATCCGCCCCGCATCCCGCACGAAATCGTCGTCGTCGACAACGCGTCCGGCGACGGCAGCGTCGAGGCCGTGCGAGCCGGGTGGCCCGACATTCGTGTCATCGCCCTCGATCGCAACGTCGGTTTCTCGAGCGCCAACAACACCGGAATCCGGCAGACCTCGAGCGAACTGGTGCTGCTTCTTGAACAGCGACACCATCGTGCCCGAAGGCGCGATCGACAAGCTCGTCGGCGCGTTGCGCGAGCTGCCAGGCGCGGCCGTTGCCGGTCCGAGAATCGTCGATGCGAACGGTCAACCCGAGCTTTCGTTCGGCCGGATGATCGGGCCGTTCGCCGAACTGCGCCAGAAACTGCTCGTCCGGCTGGCGTCGCCCGCGACGCTGAAGGCAAAGACGACTCGTGTGCGTGAAGTCGATTGGGTGACAGCCGCCTGTCTCCTCGTGGGGCGGCGCCATGCCGAGGCCGCGGGGTTGCTCGACGAGCGGTACTTCATGTACTGCGAGGACGTGGACTTCTGCGCGGCGGTTCGCGCGAATGGCGGCAAGGTGTACTTCACGCCGTCCGCCGAGATCGTCCACCTTCGCGGCCGGTCGTGGCGCGCCAGCCCCGCCGCCACCCGGGACCACTACCGCCGCAGTCAGCTGGCGTTCTACCAGAAGCACCATCCGGGCTGGGCGCCCATCCTGTGGTTGTACCTCGCCTTACGAGGAAAGCTGCCGCGCCGAACGGCCGATAACCGAGGGTAAGGGCGAAGCCACCGGATTCTCGCTCTTGCCCGTATATGCCCGAATTTTCCTGGCTCTGTCCCGAGTGCGGCCGGCGTGTGCCGAACAAGACGGAGATCTGCCGCTGCGGCGGGACGAGGGTGGAAGTGTTGCCGGCCGGGGCGCTCGATGGGACCAGCCCTGCGGAACCGGCGGCACGTTCGAGCCTGCTGCCGTGGATCGTGCTGGGGATCGTCACGATTGCGGCAGCCGGCGGGCTGGTCGCGCTTCAGGTGATTCCGGTCAAAAACAGTCCAGCTGCGCCGGCGCATCCGCCTCCGCGCCGGCTGCGCCTGTCGCTTCGGCGGACAAGCCCGACGCATCCGCCCTCCGCTCGGACTGCGCCCATCGGCTTCGGCGGACGAGCCCAACGCATCCACCTTCGCGCCGCCTTCGCCCCGCTACGGCGGACAGCGCCCAACGCACCCAATTCGGTGGCCTTGGAAGACGTCGTCAGCCGTTCGATTCCCGCGATTGTCTCGATCGAAGCCGGCCAGGGACGCGGCAGCGGGTTTTTCGCGGCGCCGCGAACGGTGATTACCAATCGCCACGTGGTGCAGACCATCCCGATGGTCACCGTCAGGCTCTCGAACGGCCAGGCACTGCCGGGACGAGTGGAGACCACTTCGCAGGAGTACGATCTCGCGATCGTGCGCGTCGATAGCGCGCCCGCCGTCGCAGCCCGTGCTGCCGCTCGGCACGGTCAACGAGGTACGGCCCGGCCAGGAAGTGATCGCCATCGGCCTCGCGCTCGGCGTGTTCCAGAACAGCGTGACGCGGGGGATTATCAGCGCGGTGCGCCGTGCCGATCGGACAGTCATGCTGCAGACGGATGCCGCAATCAACCCCGGCAACAGCGGCGGTCCGCTGCTGAACCGCAGCGGCCAGGTGGTCGGCATCAACACGATGAAAATCACCGGCGCCGCCGAATCGCTCGGCTTCGCCGTCGCGGTCGATCATGCGCGCAGCCTGTTGAGCGGTGGGGTCGCGCCGTCCGGCCCAATCGCCTCGTCGGCGCAGCCCAGCCAGCCGCTCGCGCCCTCATTCAGCGCGCGATCCGAGACCGACGCCGCCCGGGAAGACGGCACACGGCAATACACGCAGATCGTCGAGGGCGTCGCACGCCGGGCGTCGCAGATCGACTCGTATTGGGAGCGAATCAAGGCCAACTGCGCCTTGCGCACCGCGCCGGGCTACGACCGGGAATGGTTTGCCTTGTGGGATGGACGGGCGGCTCTCACGGCGCCGGACGGGTCCTGCTCGTCGGCGATTCGAGAGCTCGAAGATCTCGCGGCCGAGGTGCGAACGGTCGTCTCCGCCGCCCAGGAGAACGCGCGCCGCGCGTCGGTGCTGCCCGGCCAGATGCGTGAAATCCGGCGCCGGCATCGCATGGATTGGCCCGGCTTTGGTGACAGACTCCGAGAAGGCTCCGGAGCTTCGTAAGATACAGCGTGCGGATCGGCATAGACGCGCGAAAGCTCCATGACTTCGGCATCGGCACCTACATCCGGAATCTCCTTCGCGAGCTCGCGGCGATCGACCGGCAGACCGAGTACGTGCTCTTCACGCGCCCGGGCGATACCGGCGTGGCCGCCTCGCTCGGCGAGAACTTCCGCGCCGTGTCCGATCGCTCGGGCAACTACTCCATCGCCGAACAGGTGTCGATTCCGATCGCGGCGAAGCGTCAGCGGCTGGACCTCTTTCATGCGCCCCACTACGTGCTGCCGGCGCTGACGCCATCGAAAACGGTCGTCACCATTCACGACTGCATTCACCTGATGTTCCCGGAATATCTCCGCCACCGCATGGGATACGCGTTCGCGCGGGCGTCGCTCTACACGGCCGCCCACAAGTCCGACCGCATCTTCACGGTGTCGGAGCAATCCAAGCGCGACATCCTGAAGTTCTTCAATGTGCCGCCTGAAAAGATCGTCGTGACGCCCAACGCCATCGACGATCGGTTCAGCGCGGCGCCGAGCCCGGAACACGTCGTCAACATGCGCGAGCGGTACCAGTTGAGCCACTCGTACCTGCTCTACGTCGGGAATATCAAGCCGCACAAGAACCTCGAGCGGCTGATCGAGGCATTCCATCTGATCCGCAAGGAGGGACGCTCGGAGCTCGAGCTCATCATCATCGGCGACGAAATTTCCAAGCTGCAGTCGCTGCGCCGCGCCGTGCACAAATACGACATCCACCGCTACGTCCGCTTTCTCGGCTACGTGCCGCAGACGACGCTCGCGGTCCTCTATCGTCTTGCTGCCGTCTTCGTATTCCCGTCGCTGTACGAAGGCTTCGGTCTGCCGCCGCTCGAAGCCATGGCGAGCGGCACGCCTGTCGTCACGTCGAACGTGTCGTCGCTGCCGGAGGTCGTCGGCGACGCGGCGGTGCTCGTCGATCCGTACAAGGCCGAGTCGATCGCCGACGGCATCCTGACCGTCCTCCGAAGCACGCACCTTCGCGAGGAGTTGAGCAAGCGGGGCCTCGAGCGCGTGAAGGCGTTTTCGTGGGCGCGCTCGGTGCAGCGCGTGCGCGAGGTCTACGGCGAGGTGCTGGCATGAACCGCACCGCTCCGGTGACGCGGGACTCACCACACATCGTTCTGGTACACGACTGGCTCACCGGCATGCGCGGCGGCGAGAAGGTGCTCGAGCTTCTGTGCGAGACCTATCCTTCGGCCGATCTCATCACGCTGTTTCACGTGCCGGGATCGGTGTCACCGGTCATCGAGCGGCTGCGTCCGCGCACATCGGTGCTGCAGAAGCTGCCGGGGGCCAGGCGTTTTTATCGCTACTGCCTCCCGCTCTTTCCGACCGCGATCGAACAGTTCGATCTCGATCAGTACGACCTCGTGATCAGTACCAGCCACTGTGCCGCGAAGGCGGTCGTCAAGACCGGCCGAGCGCGGCACCTGTGCTACTGCTTTACGCCGATGCGGTATGCGTGGGACCAGTTCGACGCGTACTTCGGCGAAGGGCGGGTCGGGGCCCTGAAAAACCGGGCCTTGAAACCCATGCTCGACGCGCTGGCGCGCTGGGATGCCGCCACGGCCGGCAGGGTCGACCACTATGTCGCCATCTCTCAACACGTTGCCAGCCGGATCCGTCGGTACTATAATCGTGACGCCGACGTCATCTATCCGCCCGTCGATACGGGCTTCTTCGTCCCGGATGACACGGTCGCTCGCGAAAACTCTTTGCTGATTGTGTCGGCTCTCGTTCCGTATAAACGCATCGACGTGGCCATCGAGGCCAGCCATCTCTCCAACATGCCACTTCGTATCGTCGGCAACGGACCTGAGCGCGGCGCGCTGATGGATCTCGCCACGCGCGCGGGGGCCAACGTGCAGTTTCTCGGCTCGCTGCCCGACGAGGCCGTACGCGACGAGTATCGGCGCGCGGCGGCCGTGCTGCTTCCCGGCGAGGAGGATTTCGGAATCGTGCCGGTCGAGGCGCAGGCGTGCCGGACGCCGGTGGTCGCGCTGGGCCGCGGCGGCGCGCTCGAGACGGTCATCGACGGCGTCACCGGCGTCCTCGTCGACGAATCCACGCCGGCCGCCTTTGCCGCGGGCATCTCGCGCGCACGGCAGCTTCGCTTCGATCCGGACATCGATGCGGCAGCACGCCATGACGTTCGATCGCACCGTCTTCGCGCAATCGATTCGGGCCACCATCGAGAGCCTGTCGGGGCCGATGCCCCGCGCCACCGGGTACCATGCTTAGACGCTACGGACGCCTTCTGGTGGCGCTCTACGTCATCTCCGATGCCGTGCTGGGCATCACGGCGTTCGGGCTGGCTTATCTCGTCCGGTTTTCGAGCGGGCTCATTCCGGTCACGCGCGGATATCCGCCGTTCATGCAATACGTCTCGGTGATGCCGTTCATCGCCGTGCTCGTCCCGCTCGCCTTTCACTTTCAAGGGGTCTACCAGCTGCGGCGAGGGCGTTCGCGGGTCGACGACTTTTTCCTCGTGTTCATCGGAACCGTCGTCGCGGTGATTCTCGGCGTCGTTTCGACGCTCTACTTCGACGCCTACCACGCATCGCCCGAGGAGCAGGCGGTCGGCGCGTATCAGGTCTCGCGCATCGTCTGGGCGGTGTTCCTCGTCTTCAACATCGCGCTCACGTTCGGCTCGCGCGAGTTCGTACGCGAGGTGCTCGAGCGCCGCTGGAAAGCCGGCCTCGGCCTGAAACGCATTCTGATCGCGGGCGCGGGCGAGCTCGGCCGCGTCGTCGCGGAAAAAATTCTGCAGCATCGCGAGCTCGGTTATCAGATCGTCGGCTTCGTCGACGACCGCGCGGGCGGCGATCACCTCGGCTATCGCGGGCTGCCTCTGCTGGGCACGCTCGCCGATGCACCCGAAATCATCCGCCAGGAGCACGTCGACCACCTGTACGTGGCGCTGCCGCTCGAAGAGCACGTGAAGATGCTCGACCTCATCGAGAGCACCAGCCGCGAGATGGTCGACGTCAAGGTCGTGCCCGACCTGGTGCAGTTCCTCGCCCTCCGCGCGCGTCTCGAGGATCTCGACGGCGTGCCGATCATCAACATCCACGACGTGCCGCTGCAGGGCTTGAATGCCGTGATCAAGCGGACGATCGACCTCGGCATCAGCGGCGTCGCCACGATGCTGCTGGCCGTTCCGTGCGGCATCATCGCGCTCCTGATCAAGTGGACGTCACAGGGGCCCGTGTTCTACCGCCAGGAACGCATGGGACTCGACGGGCGGCCGTTCTGGGTCTACAAGTTCCGGTCGATGAAGGAAGACGCCGAAGAGGTGACCGGACCCATCTGGGCCCGTGACGACGATCCGCGGTGCACGCCGGTGGGCCGTCTCCTGCGGCGTTGGGACCTCGACGAGCTGCCGCAGATCTGGAACGTGCTCCGCGGAGACATGTCGGTCGTCGGACCGCGTCCCGAGCGGCCGTTCTTCGTCGACCAGTTCAAGCATCGCTTCCCGCAGTACATGCTTCGGCACAAGGTGAAGGCCGGCATCACCGGCTGGGCGCAGGTCAACGGGTGGCGCGGCAACACCTCGCTCGAAAAACGGATCGAGTTCGACCTCTACTACATCGAGAACTGGTCGGTGTCGCTCGATCTCAAGATCATGTGGATGACGCTCTTCCGCGGCGTCCTGCAGAGACAAGCGTAAACAATGAAAAAACGCGTCGTGATTACGGGAGCCGCCGGATTCATCGGCTCCCATCTGGCCGAGGCCCTGCTCGACGAGGACTGCTCGGTCGTCGGCGTCGACAATCTGCTCACCGGCGATCTCGCCAACATCGCGCATCTCGCCGGCCGCGACTTCGTGTTCGTCAAGCACGACGTGACCAACTACATCAACGTGGACGGCCCGGTCGATGTCGTGCTGCACTGGGCGAGTCCGGCCAGCCCGATCGACTATCTCGAGCTGCCGATTCCGACGCTGAAGGTGGGCGCGCTCGGCACCCACAAGGCGCTGGGCCTGGCCAAGTCGAAGCGCGCGCGGTTCGTGCTCGCTTCCACGTCCGAGGTGTATGGCGATCCGCTCGAGCATCCGCAGACCGAAACCTACTGGGGCAACGTCAACCCCATCGGCCCGCGCGGCGTCTACGACGAAGCCAAGCGCTTCGCCGAGGCGATGACGATGGCGTATCACCGCTACCACGGGCTCGACACGAAAATCGTGCGGATCTTCAACACCTACGGGCCGCGCATGCGCATCAAGGACGGCCGCGCGGTGCCGGCCTTCATCTCACAGGCGCTCCTCAACGAGGACGTCACGGTGTTCGGCGACGGCACGCAGACGCGCAGCTTCTGCTATGTGGACGATCTCGTCGACGGCATCGTGCGCCTGATGAACTCGAGCGTGAACGACCCGGTCAATATCGGCAACCCGCAGGAGATGACCATCGAGGGGATCGCGCGGACCATCATCAAGATGACGGGATCGAAGAGCAGGATCGTGTATCAGGAGCTGCCCGAGGACGACCCGAAAGTCCGCCAGCCCGACATCACCAGAGCCCGCACGCTGCTGAAATGGGAACCGAAGGTGGCGCTCGAGCAGGGCCTGGTGACGACGATTGATTACTTCAAGAGAAAGATGGGGCTGTAGGTCGCAAGGCGCAGGTCGGAAGTCGGCAGGCGCAAGGCGACGTACCGTCGCAGTTTCGTCGTGCTCTTCGTGACGTCGTAGTTCGGACTTTCCTTCTCGGGTCAGGGCATCCACGGCGTGTTCGTCGCGCGGACATCGCACGGCTCGTTCCGGACGCGCCGGCGCTCGACTGCTTGATCTGTCTGCGCATGCGTTCGCGTTCCCGCCAGCGCTAAAGCGCTGTGCCACCGCTGATCAGGCTCAGCAGGGCTGAAGCCCTGCGCTACCGGTCAAACAAACTGCGGCAAAGAACTCTCGGTCGCAAGGCGCAGGTCGGAAGTCGGCAGGCGCAAGGCGATGTCGCGCAACGTACACGTCGCAGCTTCGTGCTCCTGACTTCGTGGCTTCGTGTTCTTCGTGTCTTCGTGTCTTCGTGGTTCAGTTCTGATTGATCGTCTTCGTCACCGTGAACACGTAGTGAAAGCCTGAGATCAGCGTAATGGCCGCGGAGGCGTAGATGCCGACGGTCACGACGATCGACGTCCGCTGCAGGTAGTTGAAATACATGATCAGGACGCAGGTGACGATGTAGGTCGCCGTGGCGAGTCTTGCCGTAGATCGACGGCCGGAACTCGCGGCGCCCGATCGCGAGGTTGATGACGGCCACCGTCAGCACGATCAGCAGATCTCGGCTGATAATCAGAATCGTCAGCCACACGGGAAGCTTGTTCACCAGGCCGAGCCCGGGCACGGTCAGCACGCTCACCGTCGCCACGATCAGGAGCTTGTCGGCCATCGGGTCGAGCCAGGTGCCCAGGCTGGTGCGGCTGCCCATCTTGCGCGCCAGAAGGCCATCGAACAGATCGGTCAGTCCCGCCACCGCGAACACGATGAGCGCCCAGCCGAAATAGCCGTAGACCGTGAGAATGACGAAGGCAGGCGCGAGCATCACCCGTGTGAGGGTGAGCTGGTTCGCCGGCGTCAGGAAGCTCATTTCGGTGAGGTGTAAAGACGCTCGATCCGGGTGACGGCGTCGATCGCTTCTGCGCCGCTCACCGGGCGCGAGAGCTGAAACTGACTGCCGTCGGCCAACGGAAGAATTCCCGCGGCCACCGAGAGCGACGCGTCAGCATAGTGCAGATTGCTGACGCCGACATCGGCCATTTTCTGCGGACGGCTCTGCCAGTCCTTCAGCAGTTGAGGCCGGTTGGACGCGACGATCTTCAGCATCCGGGCGACGGCCTGGGCGAGATCGCTTCGCATCAGCGGCGTGCCCGGCTGGAACGTGTGATTCTCGTAGGGCTCCATCACGCCCGCGCTCGCGGTTGCCATGATCCAGTCTGCCGCCCAGTGGCTGCGCGCGTCGGTGATGACCACGGCCTGCGCCGGCGCCGAGGCGAGCAGCGGGCCCAGGCGAATGGCGACGAGCGACGCCAGATCGCCGCGCGTGATCGACAACTGGTCGGGAATGGCGCGGTATTCCGCGGGCAGCTTCAGATAGGCCACGCGTGCATCGAGGGCCGCCATCCGCCGGCGCAGATCCGCGCTGGGCTCGAGATCGTTGGCCTCGGTGTACATCTTCATGGCGCCTTCCACGTCGCCACGGGCGTCGAGAATCTCGCCGATGTGGATTCTCGACGCGGCGTCGGTCGGATCCATCGCAATCGCACGCTGGTATCGCGCGAGCGCCTCATCGGTCTTTCCCTGCTTTGCCTCGACGTCGGCGAGATCCCGCACGAGGAAGGCGCTCTCCGGCGAAGCGGCAATGGCCTGTTCGTACAGCCGAGCCGCCTCGTCGAGCCGGTTCGCCTGCGCGGCCGCCCGGGCCGCCGCCACGTTGTTCTGCAGGCCGCGCGCGCGCAGCACTTCGACCCGGCGAGCGATCGCCTGAAGCTGTGGATCGACCTTCACCGCCGATTCGAACGCCGCCAGGGCGTCGGCCTCGCGCGACGCCGCGAGCAGCGCCTCGCCACGGCCCACGAGCGCCGGCACATAGTTGGCGTTGGACTGCAGGACACGGTCGAACCGCTCCAATGCCGGCTCGGCGTTCCTGCGGGCGAGCTCCACGTAGCCCAGTGCCGTCTCGCTCGGATAGAACTGCGGCGATTTCTTCAGGACGGCCTGGAATCCGGATTCGGCCCGCGACAGATCGCCCGACTGAAACCAGCGCCAGGCATCGTCATGCTCCTTGATGGCTCCCGCGAACCGCGGATCCGCGTCCGGTAGCGTCGGCATCAGGTAGTCGGGAAAGCGCGGCGCCGTCACCACGGGAGGTGTGACGGGGCGACCACACCCGATGGCCAGCATGGCAGCAAGCACGAACAGCGTCAGTACTCTCATTGGCAATTTTCGATTGACGATTGCCGACATTGATTGGCGATTGCGAAATGCCAATTGACAATTACATCGACAATTGTCAATCACCAATATGGCAATGTCCCTCACCTTCCACCTGCCGCTTTGAAGCGATCGAGCACGCGCCGCGGCACGTCCGCCTCGATCGCCACGCGACCGCCGGTGGTGATGTGGCTGACGACCCTGGCGTGCCGGTACACGCGCGCGATCTGCTCGCGATCCTCGGCACTGCCTTCGTCGAATTCGAGGGTGACCCGCCTGGTGTCCAGCTCGAGCTTCCGCGCGATCGCGTCGATCATTTCTTTGCGGCCCCGTTTCTTCAGCGCCGAGATACAGAGCGCGTCAGGATGCATGCGCTGAAGCCGCTCGGCTTCGCCAAGCTCGATCAGATCGCACTTGTTAAAGACGTTCACCGTAAGGACGTTCGCAGCGCCCACTTCCTCGAGCACCCGCCTGACGGCGTCCATGTGGCGATCGCGATCGGGGCTCGCCGCATCGATGACGTGCAGCACGAGATCGGCCTCGGCGACCTGCTCGAGCGTGGCCCGAAACGCCGCCACCAGCGTATGCGGCAGCCGATCGATGAAGCCGACCGTATCCGACAACAGCAACTGGCGCCGGTCCGGCAGGCTCACCTGGCGCACCAGCGGATCGAGCGTCACGAACAAGGCGTTGGATGCTTCCGCCGATTCCTTCGTCAACAGATTGAACAGCGTCGTCTTGCCCGCGTTGGTGTAGCCCACCAGCGCGACGAGCGGCACCGACGCCTTCTGACGCCGGATGCGGGAATGACGGCGGCGTTGCCGGATGGCGTCGATCTCCCGGGAAATGGCATGTATCCGTTGCCGGATGCGGCGCCGATCGGTTTCGAGCTTCGTTTCGCCAGGTCCACGTGTCCCGATGCCGCCGCCGAGCCGCGAGAGCGCCGTACCCGAACCGGCCAGCCGCGGCAGCAGATACTTGAGCTGCGCGAGCTCGACCTGCCATTTGCCTTCCCGCGTCCGGGCGCGGCGCGCGAAGATGTCGAGGATGAGCTGCGTGCGATCGATCACCTTGCGATCGACCCGCCCTTCGATCTGCCGCAACTGTGCCGGCGACAGCTCGTTGTCGAAGATCACCACGTCGGCCTCGAACCGGGTGCAGTCCGCGGCGAGCTCGTCGAGCTTTCCGCTTCCGATGAAGGTGGCCGGATCGGGTGTCGGACGCTCCTGAATCATCTTCAGCACGACGGTCGCACCGGCCGCGGCCGCGAGCCCGGCGAGCTCCTCGAGCGAATGCTCCGCATCGGTCTTCTTCGAACGTCGAAGCGCCAGTCCGACGAGCGCGGCTCGTTCGCGCGGCTCGCCGTTCGACGACACGTGGCGTGATGGCATCAGAATCTCGAAAATTCTAGCACGCGGTCCCACGCAATCGCGCCCGCTCGAACCAGCACGGGATCCTCGCCCGTGGCATCGACGATCGTGGATGGAAGGCCGCCGGGCGTCGGGCCGGCATCGATCAACACGTCGAGGCGTGCGCCGAGCGATCGCACGACATCTTCCGGATTCGATGGCGGCGGTTCACCCGAGATGTTCGCGCTGGTGGACGTAATCGCGTGGCCGGCGCTGGCCGCAAGCAGCCGCGCCACGCGATCGGCAGGAACCCTCACCGCGACTTTGCCGGTCGAGAGATGTACGTCGTCTGACAATCGCGGCGAGGCGGGAATGATCAGCGTCAGCGCGCCGGGCCACGCCCGCGACGCCAGGCGCCACGCGAGCGGCGTCAGGGTGCCGACGTGGTCGACGATCTGTTCGACGTTGGCGGCAATCAGCGGCAGCGGGTGATCGGCCGCACGCTCCTTGAGCGCGAAGACCTTCTTCACCGCCCACGCCGCACGGGGATCGGCGGCCAGTCCGTAGAACGTTTCGGTGGGAAACGCGACGAGGCCTCCGCCGTGCAGTGCGCTGACGGCCGCGACGAGATCGTCCGCCGCGGCGGCGCAAGGGTCGACCCGCAGCCGGATCATGAGCGATAGGCAGGAAGCTCACAGCGCACCGGTCTGTCGGTGCGATACCCGAGCACGTAATCGGCCTGCATCAGCTTGTGAATCTCGCGCGTGCCCTCGTAGATCACGGCGCCCTTCGCGTTGCGGTAGTAGCGCCCCACGGGATACTCGTCGGAGTATCCGTTCGCACCGTGAATCTGGACGGCGTCGGAGGCCGCGCGCTCGGATGAGACCGTCGCGAACCACTTGGCCAGCCCGGTTTCTCTGGTATTGCGCCGCCCGATGTTCTTGAGCCACGCCGATCGCAGCCAGAGCAGCCGCGACGCCTGATAGTCGGACTCCATCTGCGCGATCATTTCCTTCACGAGCTGGTGCTGGCCGATCTCGACGCCAAAGGCGCGGCGGTCGCGCGCATAGCGTGCGCTCGCGTCGCGGCACGCGCGAATCAATCCCGTCGCGCCGGCGGCCACGGTGAGACGCCCCTGATCGAGGGCGAACATCGCAATCTTGAAGCCCTCGCCCGGTTCGCCGAGGAGGTTCTCCTCGGGCACCTCCATGCCGTCCATCTTGAAGAATCCGGTGTTGCCCGCGAGGATGCCCCACTTGTGCGTCAGCGTGCCGCTCGAAAAACCCTTGAACGCCCGTTCGACGATGAAGGCGCTCAGGCCCGACGGATCCTTCTGACGCTTCTTCTCCAGATCGGACCAGGCGATCACGAGGAACGTGTCGGCGACGTCCGCGAGCGAGATCCACATCTTCTCGCCGTTCAGGACGTAGCGATCGCCCCGCTTCTCGGCCGTCGACTGAATGCCGCGCGCGTCGCTGCCCGCCGACGGCTCGGTCAGCCCGTAGGTCGCGATGCGCTTCCCCTGCGCCTGCGGCACCAGATACGTCTGCTTCTGCGCCTCAGTACCCCAGGCGAGCAACGACAGGCTGTTGAGCCCGACGTGCACCGACAGAATCACCCGCAGCGAGGTGTCGACATACTCCAGCTCTTCGCACGCGAGGCCGAGGCTGATGTAGTCCATGCCCGCGCCGCCGTACTCGGCGGGCACCGAGATGCCGAGCAGTCCGAGCTCGGCCATCTTCGGAAACAGCGCGCGATCGAAGCTGTGCTCGCGATCGAGTTGCTGGATGCGGGGCGCCACTTCCTTTGCGGCCCACTCGCGCGTCGATTGCTCGACGAGCCGCTGCTCTTCGTTCAAATCGAAATTCATCGGGTGAAATCCTAACAGGAGATCAGGAGATTAAGAGACTTTGATCAAAAAGACTCCTGATCTCCTGATCTCTTGTTCATCGTGTCGGTCTTGCCTATGTTTTTCGGATGGTGACCGGCGCGCCCCGGGAAAGGTTGAGGCGATCGCTCGCGTTGCCGGCGTTGACCGCGATCTCGAGGTGATCGGTGCTGCCGAAGAGCGCGCAGACCTCGTCGGCCGACGCGTCGGCATAGGTGGCCACGACGCGCCCGATCCGATGGGTCGCGGCGGATATCTCGATGCCGTCGGCATTCGCGAATTTATCGAACATCTTGCGATCGATGTTCGTGACGAGATTGCCGAATCGATCGACCCGCAGCACTTCGCCGGTCAGCACATCCTCGGCAATCTGCGGAGCCGGAATCGCAATGTGGTGAATCGCGCCGGCCGAGCGCCCGAGCGCGGACAAATCGATGCCCTTGGCCAGCCACCCGGCCGCCGGCGCAAAGCGGTCGCGGCCCTCGAACGTGCGGCTCACGGTGGCCCGGGCATATCGCCGCTCGGTGAGCTCGACGACACGCCGGGCGGGCGTTTCCTTGAGCACGGCCGTCAACACGCCGTTGTCCGGGGCCACGAACCGGTACTCGCCGGTGTCGGCCGCGATGCCGCGCCGGGCCGACCCGACGCCCGGATCGACGACGACCAGGAAGATCGTGCCCGTGGGAAAGTACTTATAGCTGGCAGCCAGCTCGAGCGTGGCCGTCAACATGTCGTGCGCGGGGATGTCGTGCGTGATGTCGACCAGCGTCGCCTCGGGACAGATCCCGAGGATGACGGCTTTCATGGTGCCGGCGTAGTGATCGCGGGTGCCGAAGTCCGTCAGGAGTGCGATGACGGGTCGAGCCATAGCTCGTCCCCATCATAGATCAGCGGCGTCACCGGCTTTCGCGGGCTTCACTGCGTTTGCGGGATCTTTCTGAAGAGGAATTCGCGTACGTTGTTCTTCAGCAGAAACGATTCGGCGACCTTCAGCCCCTCGAACATCCGGATGATGTCGCGGTTGGGCAGCGCGTTCTGTTTCCGCCCGGTCGTCGAATACGGACGTTGCCGCACGGAGTCGTCGCCGAGGATGACGTACTTCGAGAAGCGCGCGTCGTTCGAGCCGATCGTCGCAAAAAAGGACAGGAGCGCGCCGTCGGTGCGCAGGATCTTGGTCAACGCCGACGCCAGGACCTGCGCGGATGTGAGATCGAGGAAATCGAACAGATTCCAGCACAGGATGCCGTCGACGCTCTCGGGCATGTGCTTCAAGCGCGTCTTCAGATACTCGTGGAGGGGTGTCTCGCTCCCCTTCGGATGCCGTTCGACGTCGGCGAACAGATCTTCGAGGATGATCTTGCACCCGAGGCGTTCGCCGAGGAACGTCACGTTCGAGCCGACCACCGGACCGAGGTCCATCAGTACAGGCGACTCCCGCGACGTCAGGCTCGCCAGGAACTTGCGTAGAACCTTCGTGGGAATCAGCTGGCCGGCGTCTGAAACGGCGGCGGCCGCAGCCGCCGCCTCGTTTCGTTCCTTATTGCGCAGATCCCAGAGCAACTATCCCACCTTCTGGGCCTGCTGGGCGTCTGCTGCATGACCGGCTGCGGAGCCGGCTGAGGCTTCACTTCGGCCGGACGCGGGCCCGAAGAAACCTGCTTGGCCTTCTGGGCCATGTCGACGCTGCCGCGGAAGTGTGCACCTTCAGCAATGGCGACGCGCGGCGAGGTGATATCACCCTCGACCGATCCGTTCTCGCGGATGTCGACCTTCTCGGTGGCGCTGACGTTCCCGATCACCTCGCCCAGCACGACGACGGACTTGGCGAACAGTTCGGCCTTGATCTTGCCGTTCGGCCCGATCGTCAACACATGATCGCGGAGCTCGATTTTTCCCTCGACATGGCCTTCGATGGTCAGGTCTTCGCTCCCGTTTAACTCACCCTTAATGACGACCGATTTCCCGATGTTCACCACGTCCCTCGCGTTCTGGCTCCTGTAGGTGTCCTGTCTGACGGGCTGCCTGCTCGCTGCTGCAGGAGCCGCCGCAGCCGCTTCGTTGGTAGGCACCGCCGGTTGCGCCGGTTGTCGCACTGCTTCGTCACGCTTCCACATTCTGACCTCCCCGAACAATTCGGGTTATGACAGGAGACCCCGAGGCGGTCCCGGGTCGTGAGGGGGTACGCCAGTATAGGTGAGCGTCCCCGACCTGTCTAGCCCTTATTTCCCTTTGAGTTAGCGCCATCTTCGCTGTGCTAACATGGCCGAAGCACATGCGCATCTACCTCGATCACAATGCCACGACCCCGGTCGATGCCGTGGCCGCCGAGGCGATGATCAACGCGCTCCACAGTCTTTTCGGCAATGCATCGAGCGTTCATTACTATGGACAGCAGGCAAAGGCTGCGATCGACACCGCCAGGAGCGCTGTGGGCGGCCTCATCGGCGCCGAACCGGCCGAGGTCGTCTTCACGAGCGGAGGGACCGAGGCCGACAATTTCGCGATTCGGGGCGTCGCCGAAGCCCTCGAGGTGACGGGTCGGAAGCATCTGATTACCTGCGGCATCGAGCACGAAGCCGTGCTCAACACCTTCAAGGCGCTGGCCCGGCGGGGGTGGAAAACCACCATCCTGCCACTCGACGCGAGCGGCATCCTGTCGCCCGACCGGTTGCGCGATGCCCTGACCGACGACACGGCGCTCGTGTCGATTATGCACGCGAACAACGAAATCGGGACCATCCAGCCCGTGACAAAGCTTGCAAGCCTCGCCCACGAGCGCGGAGCCCTGTTTCACACCGACGCGGTCCAGAGCGCGGGCAAGATTCCGGTGAACGTGCGGGCGCTTGGGGTCGATTTGCTGGCCATGTCGGCCCATAAGTTTTACGGGCCCAAGGGCGTCGGCGCCTTGTGGGTCAAGCGCGGGGTCCGCCTCTCCCCCTTTATCCATGGCGGCAAGCAGGAACGCAACCGCAGGGCCGGCACCGAGAACGTCGCGGGCATCGTCGGCATGGGCGTCGCGGCCGGCGAGGCCGGCAAGAAGATGGAGTCCGAAGGCAGCCGGTTGGCGGCGCTGCGCGATCGGCTGGAAACCGGCATCCTGTCGTCGGTGCCCCACACCGAGGTGAACGGCACGCGCGACGCGCGGGTCCCCAACACCACCAACATCAGCTTCGATCGGATCGAGGCCGAGTCGTTGCTCATCGCGCTCGACCTGGAAGGGATCGCGGTCTCGACCGGATCGGCGTGCTCCTCTGGTACGCTCGAGCCGTCCCACGTGCTGAAGGCGATGAACCTGTCGAGCCATCGCGCGCAGAACTCCATCCGCTTCAGCCTGGGCGCCAGCAACACCGAGGAACAGATCGATCACGTCATTTCGATCCTGCCGCGAGTCGTGACGAAACTCCGCAGCTTGTCTGCGGTGGGATCGCGGTGAATCCCGAATCTAAAATCTAGAATCTAAAATCTAAGATCCAGAACCTAGAACCCAGAACCTAGAACCCAGAACCATGAGAGTAGTTGTCGCCATGTCGGGCGGGGTTGATTCGTCGGTGGCCGCGGCGCTTCTCGCCGAAGCGGGCCACGACGTGATCGGTCTGTCCATGCAGCTGTACGATCAGAGCGGCGGCGAGGCCGGCTACGGCAGCTGCTGCAGCCTCGACGACCTGCACGATGCCGGCCGCGTGGCCCGGCGCCTGGGCATTCCGCACTACATCGTGAATTTCGAGCGCGAGTTCCAGCGGACGGTCGTGTCCAATTTCGTCGGCGAGTACGTCGCCGGGCGCACACCGATTCCGTGCGCGCACTGCAACAGCGATCTGAAGTTCGCCACCCTCCTCGACCGCTCGATGGCCTACGGAGCCGAACTCGTCGCGACCGGCCACTACGCCCGCATCGGCATCGATCCCGAAACCGGACGGCACGTGCTCTCTCGCGGACTGGATGCGTCGAAGGATCAGTCCTATTTCCTCTTCTCGCTCACGCAGGAGCAGCTGTCACGGGCCAGCTTTCCGGTCGGCCACCTCTCGAAGGACGAGGTCCGCGACATCGCCCGGCGCCTGGGCCTGCCGGTTGCCGACAAGCCCGACAGCCAGGAGATCTGCTTCGTCCCCGACGGCGATTACGCCGCGTTCATCGAGAAGAAGACCGGCGATCTCGACGGCGGCGGCGCCATCGTCAACCAGTCCGGCGCCGTGCTCGGCCGCCACGCCGGCAGTCCACCGGTTTACCGTCGGCCAGCGCAAGGGTCTTGGCATTGCCGCCGCGGAACCGCTGTACGTGCTCGAGCTGCGGCCTTCTGAAAAGACCGTCGTCGTTGGACCGCGCGCCGAGCTCGAGCGCACCAGCCTGACCGCCTCGCAGGTGAACTGGATTGCCGGTACCCCTCCGGTCGCTCCGCTACGCGTCACTGCGCAAATTCGCCATCGCCATCAGCCCGCACCCGCCACGGTTCGCGCCATCGACCACTCCCGCGCAGCGGTCGAGTTCGACAACCCGGTGATCGCCATCACGCCCGGACAGGCTGTCGTGTTCTATTCCGAGACGGTCGTCGTGGGTGGAGGGTGGATAGACTGACGCACCATTGGCAGATTGGAAGATTGGCAGATTGGGAGATTCCGTACCTTCAGTGAATTTCTCAATCGTCTAATCAATCTCTCTCTTAATCTACCAATCTACCAATCTGCCAATCTCACAATGCGAGCTTCTTCAAAGCTTCGCCTGTCATTCTGAAGATCGTCCACTCGTCCATCGCCCGCGCACCCATCTTCTTGTAGAAATTGATGGAAGGCTCGTTCCAGTCGAGCACGGCCCACTCGAACCGGCCCCAGTTCCGCTCGACCGCGATCTGCGCGAGGTGCTCGAGCAGCGCGCGGCCCGCGCCATGGCCTCGCGCCTCGGGCCGCACGTACAGATCTTCCAGATACAGACCTGGCTTCCCCAGAAATGTCGAGAAGTTCGCGAAGAACAGCGCGTAGCCGACGGGCTCGCCGTCGAGGCTGGCGATGACGGCTTCGACGACCGGATGCGCGCCGAAGAGCGCCTCGTGAAAGTCCTCTTCGCGCGCGACCACTTCGTGCGCGAGCTTCTCGTAGGCGGCGAGCTCGCGGATGAACGTCAGGATCAGCGAGACGTCGGCAGGTGTGGCGCGTCTGATCGAAATCTGGCGGCTCATTCCATCTTCACGCTTTTCCCGTCGAACGACGCGATCTCGAGCTTCGTGTCGTAGTCCACGACCGTGATGCGATAGCCCGCGTGCTTCGTCTCGCAGACCGTGGCGAGCCCGATGAGCATGTTCCGGCGCTGCTCGAAATTGTATTTCGTCCAGACGGCCCTGTTGACCCACGCGGTGGTCTTCGCGCACTCGTAGTCCACGAGCACGCCGTTGGTCATCATGTTGCTCACCAGCGCCATGCCGAGCGGTCCCTGGTCGGGCGGCAGGTCGGTGCTGGGGCTCGACTGAAAGAACAGCAGCACGAGGAGCAGCCCGAGGGCGCCCAGGCCCACGATGAGTCCGAGCGGGCGTCGCCGCTCGCTTGTCGGTCTTTTCCGGGTCTGTCTTTACCGGTTCTGGCATATCAGGTCCCGAGCACTCTCAGTTCGGCAATCGACCAGTAGAAAATCTTGTCATCTTTCGTCAACCGCATGCGCAGCAGCCGCGCGGGCGTCGGCGGAAACCGGTATTTCAGCGGCAGATCCCGTGGCGACTCGAAGGCCGCCACGAACGCCAGCCCGGCGCTTCCGCCCCTGCCAGATTTCCTTCCACGTCGTGCCGTCTTCCGACGCCTCGATGACGAGGCCACGTGGAAAATCGTCCACGAATGGTCCGAGCCAGGTGTCGATGCCCGTCACGGTTCGCACCGCGCCGAGATCGATCTCCACAGCCGTCCGCGTGGTCTGCGGGCCCGACTCCCACCGCGTCGTCCGGTCCTGATCGATCATCGATGCGACGGCCATGTCGTTGACGTTCGGCCTGATCACGGCCACCGTCAACGGCCGCCCGGGCGTGGAGGCGGCGCCCGGCAACTCGGTGGGGGTGACGCGATACAGCGACTGCTGCCCTTCGGTGCATATCAGGCGGGCGTTCGGATGTGACGAGACGTACCGATCCCAGTGTCCTTGCGGATCTGGCTCGCGATCGACGATGACGTCGGTGACGCCGTGGGCCGCCAGATATGTCAGCACGTCGGGATCGCGCAACGTGAACCCGACCCTCAGCGCGGCATAGTGCGGCGGAAAGTATCCGCTGTAGCCGTTGACGACCGGCCGTTTGTGCGACATCTGGCGGTACATCGCCGCAGACGTCGGGATAGGGGAATCCCAGCGGCAGCTCGAGGATCGGCCCTGTTCGCGTCCCCAGCACAGTCCAACGCCTTGAACGTCTTCGGCGTGTCCGCCAGCGGCATGGCCCACATCCAGGTGTCGGCCATGATCGAAATCGAGACGACGCGGCCAGCGCCAGCCTGTTGCGTCCAATCCTCGAGGCCAGGCGATCGAAGACGATCGCTCCAACGACGGCCAGGCACAGCGTCGTCGATCATCCAGAATCGGGCCGGCACGCGCAGCGAGTTGAATCCCGGCAGATACATGAGCAGCGCATAGGGGCCGCGATACATGAGCGGGTTGCCCATCAGCGTCGGCGTCGGACCGAGGCTGAACAGCCACATGACGAAGCCCGCCAGCGCGTAGAACGCGAGCGCCGAGCGTGCCGCGTACGCGCGCCGGAGTCCCGGGACTCGTCAACGCCAGGCCGTGCGGAGAAGCAGCAGCGAGAAGGTCAGCGGCTTGATCGGATTCGACACCGAGAGCAGACGCACGCCGAACGGCTCGAGCCGCCACGAGCCCATGACGACCGCGCTGAGCGAGACCAGCGCGGTGCCCACCGCGAGCACGCTCAGGATGCGCCGCGCCACAGCCCAGCTGCGCACCTCCGGCCGCTCGCGATCGCGCACGAAGATCGCGCCGGCCACGACGAGCAGGACGATCGTCAGCCCCGGAAACAGCTCGCCTTCGGCGCGCGGTACACACGCAGCGACCCCCAAAGCGCCAGATGATCGGCCGCATGCAGCAGGGCCGCCACGTCGGCGCCGAAATCGCGAATCGTTTCCAAATCGCGCGAGAAGCCGAACGACTCGTGAATCGCACGATACCGCAGCAACAGCGGCAGCATCAGCGCGACCGCCGCGCCCACGCCGCACTCGCGGCCGGCAAACTCGCGCCACCTCGTCCATGGGCTCGCAAACCACAGGATCCAGAGGCCCACGAACACGCTGAAGAACAGCAGGTAGTAGCCGTTGCAGATGCCCTGCAGAAACCAGCCCGCCGGCAAATAACGCGAGCCATCGCGGCCGCGGATCGCGCAGATAGCGATGCAGGCCAAGCAGCGCAAACGGCATCGGAAACGACGCCAGCGACTGAATCTGCGGAAGGTGCGCGATGCGATAGGGCGCGAATCCGAAGAACAGGCCGGCGACGAACGCCGCGTCGCGCCGGCCGGTCAACTCGTGCACCAGCAGAAACGCGCCGATCGCGCTCAGCGGAAACGTGAGCAGGAACACGATGTTGTACGCGGTCTGCGGTCCGGCGCCCGAGCCACGACAGCGGCGTCGAGATGAGGCTGAGGCCGAGAAGGTTCTCGGAGAAGCTCAGCACGCCGGACGCCGGGTAGAAGGCAGGCGGCATTCCACCACGCCGCGGAGAACGGCACGGTCTGCGTGTTCCACCAGAGGATCCAGGTGTTCAGCGCGGGTCGACGGGATCGTTCGGCAGCACCGTTCCGATCTGCAGGACCAGCGGATAGGTCAGAGCGCAATCGTGATGACGCAGTAGGCAAGGAACACCAGCCCGACTTTCTCTCATTGCTGCGCGACGCGTTCCGGGTCCTGCATCTGGAAGATCAACACCTCTGGGATTGCCGGACACGCGCGCCACGGGCGCCCAGTCAAGAGCCCCAGCCGGCTGTCGGGCGAAAAGCGCGCCTGGAATTCTTTCAGCTCCCAGTCGTCGACGACGAGACAGGTTGGATAGCCCTTCGCAGCCAGATCGCGAATCGCCGCATCGAGCTGATCGGCCGGCAGCCAGTCGTAGCGCAGCGTCATGCGGTGCGCGTAGTACCGCACGCTGCCGCTGTGCTGCACCGAGAGCACGACCGCTTTTCGGGCGTGCGCGACGCGACTTCCGCGGCGGCACGCATGTGCCGCTGCTCGCTAGGCCAGGTTGAAGATGTCGGTGATCGCGCGACGTTGACACCGAACCCCATCATCACCCGCACAAATGAGCGCCACGACCGTGACGCGCACCTCGACAGGCAGCCGTTGCGACACCCAGACGACGGATGCCGCCATCAACACGAAGAGCGCGGGATAGGCCGGCAGCAGGAATCGCAGATAGAACCAGTGGTCGAAGACCGCATAAAACAGATATGAGACGAACGTGAGCCCGATGAGCGCTCCCAGACACTCGCGCGGCGGCATGCCGGCAGTGCGTTCGCGAAGGGCTCCCTTCACGAAGAGCGGCACGAGGGCCAGCAGGATGAGCGGCGTCTGCGTCTCGAGAAGCCAGCGGAGATAGTTGAAGAGATTGCCCGGCAGCGAGCTCACCGAATACGACTCGAAGATGGTTCCGTAGCCGAAGGTCAACGGCCCGTCGTACAGGTAGGTGTTGAGCGCCATTATCGCGATCAGCGCGGGCGCGATGCCCTTGGCATATCGCAGCAGATGCGTCTCGGGATCCTTCTGCCACGCCACCACCGGCAGGAACGCCAGCGGAAAGAGATTGGGACGGATGAGGAGCGTCAGGCCGGCCGCCCAGCCAGCCGCCATGCTGCGCTGCTTCAGCACGAGCCAGCACACGAGCGTCCACCCCGCGGCCCCGGGAATATCGGACATCGGCTGCAGAAGGTGCGCCAGAAATACCGGCGACGCCATCAGCAGCAACGTCGCAAGCGCCGCCGTGCCGCGACTGCCCGTGGCTTCTTTTCCGAGCAGGTAGGTCAGCGCCAGCGTCAGCGCCCCAAAAACGGGAACCACATAAAAAGGTCCGTTGTCGCCGAAGATCGCGAGGAAGAGCGCCATCACGATCGGGAATCCCGCCGGATAGGTCGGCACGATCGTCCCGTCCGGCGATGCCGGACGGTACCCGAGCGGCGAGAACATCCACTCGCGGTTCTTCCAGGAGAACTCCTCGACCAGAGGCTGCGCCAGCCGCAGCGTGCCGGAGAGCCACGACCTGGCCTGGCTGACATATCCGTACGAGTCCGAGCCGGCCGCCGCGAAGCTTCCGAAATGCACACCGAGGAAGAACGCGAGCACCGCGACCACTGGAAGCACGACCGGCGCGGCTTTCGCAACCCGGCCGATGAGCCATCGCCCGTCCGTTTCACGATCGGCGCGCGAATACTGCCAGAAGTACCACCCGCCCAGCGCAAGCCCGATGAGCAGCGGCCGCAGCGGCTGTCTCGAAGAAATCCGTATGGGACCCAGCATCCAGCCCACTCCGCCGCTGAAGTAGGCGATCACGGCCCAGACGGGCAGGAGGCAGGCGAGGACGTAAAGAAGACGGCGAAGGGTGACAGACTGTGTCATTTTGGCTATGGGATGGTAACCTACCCCTCATTCCTGAGGAGGATCTATGAAGCTTCGCGCGCTGCTCCTGCTGCTGCCGCTCGCCGTGTCCCTCCAGGCTCAACAACCGTCCCAGCCGCCGGCCGTCCGTTCACCGGAAGTGGCCGCCGACCGCCGGGTGACGTTCCGCGTGCTCGCCCCGAACGCGTCGAAGGTGACCGTGTTCTGCGAGTGCCTGACGAGCGAACCCGCCATGACCAGGGGCGCCGACGGCGTCTGGAGCGTCACGGTGGGACCGCTCGAACCGGACATCTATGAGTACCACTTCACGGTGGATGGCGTCGATAACCTCGACCAGCGGAACCCGGTCGTCAAGTACAACAGCCGTCCGAATCTCATCGAGAGCGTGGTCGACGTCCCGGGCCCGAGCCCGATGTTCTACGACGTGAAGCCCGTTCCGCACGGCAAGGTGGAAATCCGCTACTACCAGTCCAGGACGACGGGTACGACGCGGCGCGCGTTCGTGTACACGCCGCCCAACTACGAGCGAGCCGGCAAGGGGCTGCCCGTGCTGTACCTTCTGCACGGCGCCGACGGCGACGAGACCGTGTGGACCCAGTTCGGCCGCGCGAATCTGATTCTCGACAATCTCATCGCCGAGCGCAAAGCCGCGCCGATGGTGGTCGTCATGCCGTTCGCGTACGCCTATCCCTGGACCGCGGGCGTTCCGGGCGAGAAGCAGCGCGCCGATTTCGAAAAGGATCTGCTGACCGATCTGATTCCGTTCGTCCAAGCCAACTATCGCGTGAGCGACAGCCGCGAGAACCGTGCGCTGGCCGGGTTGTCGATGGGCGGCGGCCTGACGCTCGCGATTGGGCCGAGGCATCTCGACATGTTCAGCCGGCTGGCGGTCTTCAGCGCGGGCGGCGGCCAGAATCTGGAAAAGTCCTTCGCGGACGTGGCGGCGAACGCGAAGAACGTGAACGCACAACTCAAGTTGTTCTGGATTGGCGTCGGCACCGAGGACGGGGCGATGGCGGGCGCAAGCGCACGATCAGACTTCCTGAACTCCGCGGGCATCAAGCACACGTACAAGACCTCTCGCAGGTGCGCATTACGATGGATTGTCGGCACGAGGGCCAGCAGAATGAGCGGCGTCTGCGTCTCGAGGAGCCAGCGGAGGTAGTTGAAGAGATTCCCCGGCAGGTTGCTCCCCGAATATGACTCGAAAATGGTTCCGTAGCCGAAGGTCAACGGCCCGTCGTACAGGTAAGTGTTGAGCGCCATTATCGCGATCAGCGCCGGCGCGATGCCCTTGGCATATCGCAGCAGATGCGTCTCGGGATCTTTCTGCCACGCCACCACCGGGAGGAACGCCAGCGGAAAGAGATTAGGGCGGATGAGGAGCGTCAGGCCGGCCGCCCAGCCGGCCGCCATGCTGCGCTGCTTCAGCACCAGCCAGCACACCAGCGTCCACCCTGCGGCCCCGGGAATATCGGACATCGGCTGCAGAAGGTGCGCCAGAAATACCGGCGACGCCATCAGCAGCAACGCCGCAAGCGCCGCCGTGCCGCGACTGCCCGTCGCTTCCTTTCCGAGCAGATACGTCAACGCCAGCGTCAGCGCCCCAAAAACGGGAACCACATAGTAGGGTCCGTTGTCGCCGAAGATCGCGAGGAAGAGCGCCATCACGATCGGGAATCCGGCCGGATAGGTCGGCACGATCGTGCCGTCCGGCGATGCCGGACGGTATCCGAGCGGCGAGAACATCCACTCGCGGTTCTTCCAGGAGAACTCCTCGACCAGAGGCTGCGCCAACCGCAGCGTGCCGGAGAGCCACGATCTGGCCTGGCTGACGTATCCGTACGAGTCCGAGCCGGCCGCGGCGAAGCTGCCGAAATGCACGCCGAGGACAAACGCGAGCACCGCGACGACCGGAAGCACGACCGGTGTGGCTTTCGCAACCCAGCCGATGAGCCATCGCCCGTCGGTTTCACGATCGGCGCGCGAATACTGCCAGAAGTACCACCCGCCCAGCGCAAGCCCGATGAGCAGTGGCCGTAGCGGCTGTCTCGAAGAAATCCTTATCGGACCCAGCATCCAGCCGACACCGCCGCTGAAGTAGGCGATCACCGCCCAGACGGGCAGGAGGCATGCGAGAACGTAAAGAAGACGGCGAAGGGTGACAGACTGTGTCATTTTGGCTATGGGATGGTAACCTACCCCTCATTCCTGAGGAGGATCTATGAAACTTCGCGCGCTGCTCCTGCTGCTGCCGCTCGCCGTGTCCCTCCAGGCTCAACAACCGTCCCAGCCGCCGGCCGTCCGTTCACCGGAAGTGGCCGCCGACCGCCGGGTGACGTTCCGCGTGCTCGCCCCGAACGCATCGAAGGTGACCGTGTTCTGCGAGTGCCTGACGAGCGAACCCGCCATGACCAGGAGCGCCGACGGCGTCTGGAGCGTCACGGTAGGACCGCTCGAACCGGACATCTATGAGTACCACTTCACGGTGGATGGCGTCGATAACCTCGACCAGCGGAACCCGGTCGTCAAGTACAACAGCCGTCCGAACCTCATCGAGAGCGTTGTCGACGTCCCGGGCGCGAGCCCGATGTTCTACGACGTGAAGCCCGTTCCGCACGGGAAGGTGGAAATCCGCTACTACCAGTCCAGGACGACGGGCACGACGCGGCGCGCGTTCGTGTACACACCGCCCAACTACGAGCGAGCCGGCAAGGGCCTTCCCGTGCTGTACCTTCTGCACGGCGCCGACGGCGACGAGACCGTGTGGACCCAGTTCGGCCGCGCGAATCTGATTCTCGACAATCTCATCGCCGAGCGCAAAGTCGCGCCGATGGTGGTCGTCATGCCGTTCGCGTACGCCTATCCCTGGACCGCAGGGGTTCCGGGCGAGAAGCAGCGCGCCGACTTCGAAAAGGATCTGCTGACCGATCTGATTCCGTTCGTCCAGGCCAGCTATCGCGTGAGCGACAACCGCGAGAACCGTGCGCTGGCCGGATTGTCGATGGGCGGCGGCTTGACGCTCGCGATTGGGCCGAGGCATCTCGACATGTTCAGCCGGCTGGCGGTCTTCAGCGCGGGCGGCGGCCAGAATGTGGAAAAGTCGTTCGCCGACGTGGCTGCGAACGCGAAGAACGTGAACGCCCAACTCAAGTTGTTCTGGATTGGCGTCGGCACCGAGGACGGGGCGATGGCGGGCGCCAAGCGCACGTCAGACTTCCTGAACTCCGCGGGCATCAAGCACACGTACAAGACCTCTCCAGGTGCGCACACGTGGATTGTCTGGAGGAAGTACCTGAACGAGGTGGCGCCGCAAATCTTCCCGCCAAACTCTCATGACGCACGTCATGGCAGGATGGCTAATGGCGAGATGGCAGGTTCGAACTCGATCTTCGACCATCACGAACCTCACGAACTCAACGACCATGAACCTTGCGAACTTTCGAACCCAGCGATCGTCGTCTATTTGCGGATTTCCAACAAGTTCGACACGGTGTAGTCGGGCGCCTTCTCCTTGGCGATGCGCTCGGCTGCCGCCTTCTGCGCCGCCGTCGGCACGTGACCCTTCAGGGTGACCGTCTTGGTCGCCGCGTCGGTGTCGACGTTGATGTCATTCGCGTCGAGGTTGTCGGCGTCGATCAGCGCCGTCTTGATCTGCATCGTCTGCGCGGCGGCGTCGAGCGTGGCGCCGACCGAGTGGGTGGCGTCCTTCGTCTCCTGCGCAACCCGATCACCGGCCCGTTCCATGGCCTGACCGGCGTCGCGCGCTTCCTGCTTCACCTCAGCGTTGGCGTCGCGCGCTTCTTCTCGTGCGGCCGCGGTGTTCTTCTCTGTGTCCTGCTCCACGCCGCGCGCGGTGTTCTGACAGGCTGCAAACAGCGACACGGACAGTAATGCCGCTGGCAGGCCCAGCGATGTGATTCGGCTCTTCATGCATTCCTCCTCAAGTGTACAGACAGCGGACATTTCGTCCTGCCTTCCACAGAGGAATCAGCAAAACGCTCGCCAGTTACCGCTTCTTTTGAACGAAAGGTGTCTTCGAGGACGGCTGTGCGTCCTTTTCTTCCGCTTGGTTCGAGGCCGGACGCTCGTGAGCTGTCCGCTTTCGCGCCGTGCGTCAGCCGGCTGCGGGCCGACGAGCGCGACGAGCCGCTCGACGATGTCTTCGAATGTTTTTTCTGATTTGATTCCCATCGACGTCTGGGAGATCGAACGCGGGATTGATGCTAGCACAATCAGTCTGAGCAGAACCGCGCAACGTATGCACGGCGCGTGATCTTTTCGACAAAAAAATTCAGCGTACTGCATCAAATCACGACAAGTGCAGTCGAGGTATGGAACTTGCTCACGACCTTTCGCAAGAGCCGAACCGTGCGTGTCGTGACCATCAAGCATCCACCACTTGCCGTCGAGGGAATCACCTCTGACAAGTCGATGCTCGGCCAGATTTACGATCTGCCCGCACAGGTCGCGATTTTGATGATGGCCGCGGGCTGGGTGCGCGGCGAAAGCCGCACGCGCGGCAGACGTGAGCAGGACGTATCAATCGTGCACAATCGCCGTCAGGCGACTGACCGACGTTCAATCATTGCGTGACGGTCACTCGAGCCTGGCGAAATCGACCGCCGCCCGCCCGTACTCCTTCCCATCGGACACGATCCTGACCGTCAAGACCCTGTCGGCGATGGAGAGCGCGTTGAAGGATGTCTCGATCGTCGCACCGTAGATGTAATCGCCCGCGTTGCGCTCGATGGACGACGGCGCGACGTGCGGCGTGCGGATCGCGTTGACAGCCAGCAACGACGGGTCGCCGAGCAGGATGTCGAAGATCGGAAGCATCACGTAGGAATTCTGGGGATGGAATCGCAGGCGCGCCCGAATCGAGACCTGGCCGGCAGACGGCTTGAGCAGATCCTTCAACGAGCGGCCTTTCGGATCGTAGCCGCCGCGCGCCATCATCCAGTTTCCGGCTTTCAGCTCGTCTTCGGCCGCGAGCACGAACCGCCGGTATTCGGTGATGACCTCGAGCTGCTCGATCGTGGCGTCCTTGACCGGCAGGATGTACGGGGCGTGGAAGAGCGTGCGCGCGGCTTCCGGACCGGTGGCCACCGCGAGGGCGCTGCTGATGTCGCGATCGGTCATCTGCTCGGTGAGGGCCGACATCGCCGGCTGCATGGCCAGCACGGCCACGCCAATCTGCAACCCACGCAGTATTTTTTTCAAGGCAGGAGACAGTCTACGCCAACCGTGGCACACTGAACGTATGGGCTTGATGATTCAACGGATGCTCTCCCCGATTCTCGCGCGGCTCGGCTCGCGCACCATCCTTGGTATCGGCGGCACCCTGTTTCTTCTGAACATGATCATTCCCGATCCCCTTCCGCTGGTTGACGAGTTTCTCATCCTCGCCGGAACGATCCTGCTCTCGCGCTGGGCCGAACTGGGTGCGAAGGGTGCGTCAGGTGCGGGAGGTGCGACAGGTGCGACAGGTGCGTCGGTGCGAGAGGTGCGTCGGGTGCGATGGGTGCGCCCAAGCACGTGGGCCGGAGCTCGACCGCGCGCTAGTACGTCACGCCTCAGTACGTAGGGCCCGGCTTTAGCCGGGCGCTCAGCTTCAACCGGACCGTCATTCTACCCGTGATCCGATTCCGCGGTGCTGGTGTCTAAGCTTTCAGTCACACACAACAACTGACGCCAGAAGGGGGTCGACATGCCCGGAACCATGTTTCAGGAATTGGTGTCTCCACATGCACGCGCTCGCAGCAGTTGGTACACACTCCCCCTCTCGTTCCTGGTGCACACCGCGATCATCGCGGTGCTCATCGTCGTGCCGCTCATCGCCACCGACGTGCTGCCGATGCCGCGCCGCGCGCTCGAGTACATCAACAGCGACTTCACGCCGGTTGTGCCGGCACCGCCACCGGCCGTCCGCCGCGACGTCACGCCGCCGTCGATCGCAGCCCAACAGCCCGGCGTTCCGCTCGTCGCGCCCGACACCATCGGCGATCCGTCTGGCGTGATTTTTCAGCAGGACACCATCGCGACCCAGGGTCTCGAAAATGTGATCGGTGGCTTCGGCGTCGCGCAGAATGTCGTCGAGGGACCGCCGCCGGCGTACGCTGAGCCTTCGGCACCGGTGCGACTGAGCAGCGACATCAAGCCCCCGGCACGCATCCACTATGTCGCACCCGTGTACCCTGAAATTGCGCGACGAAACGGCGTCAAGGGCATCGTCATCATCGAAGCCGTCATCGGTGTCGATGGCCGCGTCGACAACGCGCGCGTTCTGAAATCGGTGCCGTTGCTCGACGCCGCGGCGCTCGAGGCGGTACGCGCGTGGACCTACTCGCCGACGCTGCTGAACGGCAGGCCGACGGCCGTCATCATGACCGTGACCGTCCTGTTCAATCTGAATTGACGCCGCATGCCAAAGCGGGAAGACGCGGAACAAACCTGTTAGCCGGTTCCGCGTCTTGCCGGTCCGCAGCGGCGAAAAGTCCAGGAATTTGAGGTGGTATGGGTGTTGCTCTCCCGCGTGGATCATGTCCCGCGCGACCGCCGCGCCTCTGGTGTGCCTGATCGCCGCTGCCGGCGTGCTGATATCCGCATGCAACGGCGAGGAACCCGTCACGCCGATCGCCCCATCCGCTCAGGGGACGACCGGCGACACGCCCGCACCGCAGCCGCCTGCGCCGCCCTCACCGACACCAGGGCCGGACCCGGCACCACCGTCACCGCCGGCACCTTCACCACCGGGCACGCCGAAGCCGCCGACCGCCGACGCCGCCACCGCCCACGCCACCACCACCGACTCCGCCGGCGCCGCCGCGCAGCACGGTCAAGCTCTCTGATGATTTCGGAGGGCGCGCGCTGTTTCCGTCGAGCAACTGGTGGAACCAGGACATCTCTTCGGCGCCCGTCGACGCGCAGTCGAATGCCTACATCGATTTCATCGGGCGCGATCGCACGCTGCATCCCGATTTCGGACCGCCGCCTTACGGCATTCCGTACATGGGCGTCGGCGGCACCGAAACACGAACGCCGGTGGCGTTCGTCGCCTACGGCGACGAGAGCGATACGGGATTTCGTGGTCAGACGGGATATCCGATTCCCGACGTCGCCAAAACCCAGCCGAACTACATCGAGGGAGGCGTACCTGGCGGTGGATCGGACGGCGACCGTCACATGCTGATCGTCGATCGCGATCAGTGGGTGCTCTACGAGCTGTATGCCGCCAACTGGAATCCGGCCCGCGAACGATGGGAAGCCGGCTCCGGCGCGATTTTCGATCTCTCGGCCAACGGACGACGTCCTGAAGGCTGGACGTCGGCCGATGCGGCCGGCCTCGCGATACTGCCGGGACTCGTGCGCTACGACGAATCCCGCCGCGGGCGAGTGACTCACGCGCTGCGTGTCACCGTGCGAGCGACGAACGGCCACGTGTGGCCGGCGTCGCATTCGGCCGGCAGCCGCTCGGGCGCGCTCCCGATGGGCGCCCGTCTCAGGCTCAAGGCTTCGAAAAACCTCTCGGGCTACCCTTCGTACATCCGCGCCATCTTCCAGGCCATGCAGACCTACGGGCTCATCGTCGCCGACAACGGCAGCGACATGTACATCACCGGCGCGATGGACGGGCGCTGGAACAACGGCGAGCTGAACCCGGCGTTTCGCAGCCTGAAAGCCGACGACTTCGAGGTCATTCAGCTGGGATGGCGGTAACGCGGCGGGCTGAGCTATAGTTCGCGCGCCCCCAGTGGACGCTGAAACTCCGACCGGTTCGACCGTTGAGCCATACACGCTCGCGCGGACGGGCTTTCTGCTTGCCGCGATCTCTGTCGCCCTTGCCGCGGGCGTGTATCTCGCCAGGCCCGAGCCCTTCGGGCTTCACGGCGACGAACCCCACTACCTGGTGATGGCCGACAGCATCGTCCACGACGGCACCCTGGATTTACGCAACGCCTACGCGCGCAACAATTACGACAGCCACATCTTTTACGGACTCAGCCCCCACGTCCGAATCGTCAGACACCGGTGGGCGCCTTTTCACGGGGCCGGTCTGGCGATCGTGCTGGCAGGACCGTACTGGCTCGGTGGAATCGTCGGCGCCAAGCTGATGCTTTGCCTCTCGGCGAGCATGCTCACACTCGCCCTGTACGGGTTTCTGGCGCGTCGTCTTCCGATCGAGCCGGCCGCCTGGATGACACTTGGCCTCGTAGTGTGCCTGCCCTTTCTCTTCGGTGCATCGCAGATCTATCCGGATCTCGTCGGCGGAACGCTCGCCATAAGTCTCGCCGTTTGGCTGATTCACGCGGGCGAACGGCCCGGCACCGCGGCAGGCTGGTCGCTCTTCTGGCTCGCCGCGGGACTCTTTCCGTGGCTGAACTCGAAGTATCTCGCGTCGACCGCGGTTCTCGTCCTCTGGGGTCTCGGCATCCGATGGCGGGATCGACGGCAGGGCCGCCGCCCGAGCCAGCTCGAAGCCGACGCCATCTGGCTCGTGCTGGTGGGCGTCGTGAGCCTGGCGCTCTTTCATCTCTGGGGTGTGGGCACGCCGCTGGGGCCGCGCCGCCTCAGGGAGATCGCGTCGCCGTTTTCGCGCGCGGCGATGATCTTCCTCGGCCTTCACTTCGATCAGAGCCAGGGCATGTTCCTCCAGCATCCCCTGCTCCTCGCGGGCATCGCCGCCCTTCCCGTGTTCGCCTGGCGGCGGCCACTGGATGCGCTCGGCTGGTCTGCACTGTATGCGTCGTTGATCGTGCCGAACTCGCTGGAACTGGCGCGGTGGGGCGGCGGCGGACCGGTTGGACGCTTCGCGTGGTCGGCAGAGTGGCTCTGGGCGATCCCGATTGGAGTTGCCATCGCAGAATTCCCGGCCGCGCTCCTCCGCTTCGTCAGGCCCGCCGTCTTCGTGTCGCTGGCGTATCAGGTTCTTCTCAGTCTCAGATGGCTGGGCAATCAGCCCGTTGCTGTTTCCACGCTTCGAAGAGGACCTCGCCCTGCGCGACAGTCTGTTTCCAGTCTCGCTGCGCCCCTTCGTCCCTTCGTTTTATTTGTGGGACTTCTCGAGCTACTGGACCTATCCACCCAACGTTGAGGCGTACGTGCTGGCGGCGGCACTCGTCGCCATCGGCACTGTAGCGGTTCTCGGACACGCCCGCACTCGCCGTAGTAGTTGACATCCTTCCTGTCCGGGTCTAGTTTTCTGCAACACACTCCAGTCGCTTAACCCCTCGGGCCGTCGTTCGAGTCTTTGTCGCCGTGTTTTTGGGTTGCCGGTTTCTCGCAGACGCAATCGGAGGCAGAAAAGGAGCGATCTCATGTCTCGACCACTTGGCTGGGCACTCATCCTGAGTCTGTTCGTCGCCGTACCCCCGCCGTCCTTTGCCCAGACCTTCGGGCAAATTTCCGGTTCGGTCACCGATGGAAGCGGTGGCGTGCTCGTCGGGGCGACGGTCGTGGTCACCAACACGCAGACCAACGCGGTTCGTGAAGTGCAGACCAACTCGGCGGGCAGCTACGGCTTCCCCAATCTGCTCCCCGGCACTCTACAGCGTCAGGGTGGAACTGCAGGGGTTCCAGAGCAAGATCTTCAACGGCGTCGAGCTGCAGGTGCAGCAGAACGTCCGTCTGGACGCGTCGCTGGAGCTCGGATCCGTCGAGGTGGCGGTTGAGGTGACGGGCACGTCACCCTTGATCAACACCGCGGACGCCACCATCGGAACGGTCATCGAAAACCGGCAAATCGTGGAGCTGCCGCTCAACGGACGCAACTACATCAATCTCGTGTCGCTCAGTCCGAACGTGAGCTCAGACTGGGCCGGCGGCGGCGGTGGCGGCGCCTCCGGCAGGCAGGGTGGCGACCGTTCCTCGCAGAATTTCGCGGTGGCCGGTCAACGCCGCGAATACAACCAGTACACGCTCGACGGCATCGTCAATCAGGACGTGAACTTCAACACGTATGCGTTTCTGCCCTCAATCGACAGCGTCGAGGAATTCAAGGTGCAGACCGGAGTGTACTCGGCGGAATTTGGGCGAGAGGTGGCGCAGGTCAACGTCTCCACCAAGAGCGGCACGAACCAGTATCACGGGACGCTCTTCGAGTTCATCCGTAATGACGCGTTCGACGCCGCGCCCTATCAGTTCACCTCTGTTACGCCGAAAACATCACCGTTCAAGTGGAATCAGTATGGTTTCACGCTCGGAGGACCGGTACAGATTCCGGGGCTGTACAACGGCGCGAACAGGTTGTTCTTCATGTCGAACTTCGAAGGGTTCCGACTCCGCAACCAGCAGGAGGTCGTGTTCAGCACGCCGAGTGTGGCGATGCGCAAAGGGGACTTCTCCGGGGCCGGCGTAACGATAATCGATCCCCTGACACGACAGCCGTTCCCCAACAACCAGATTCCAGCGAACCGGTTGGACCCCATCGCCATCAAGCTCCTGGAGTGGTATCCCGAGCCCAATATTCCCGGTGCGGGACTGGTTCGAAACTACCTCGCGCTGCAGCACCACGTGACCGACAAGGATCAGTTCACGGGGCGCGTCGATTTCGTTGAAAGTTCGAAGTCATCCTGGTTCGGCCGCTACAGCTGGACCGATGAGTACGTGCTCGCGCCGAACCTCAAAGACAACGGACAGGTCGTCGGGACGAACGTCAAGCAGGCGATGGTCTCCAACACGCGAACGCTGTCGCCCAGCCTTGTCAACGAATTCCGCTTCGGCACGACCAAGTTCTACAACAACCTGGCGCAGGAGCTGCAGTACAAGCGTAACGTCCACGAGGAAGTCGGGCTCGGATTGTTCATTCCTCCTCCGATTAGCTGGGGCCTTCCTAACATGTCCGTCGGCGGCGTGTTCAGCGGCTTCGGCGATAACCCCTCGCTGCCGTTCACCGGCAACAATTACATCTTTCAGTTCATCGACAACGTCTCGTGGATCAAGGGCAATCATTCCATGAGGATGGGTGCGGAGGTCCGCAACGATCACTACAACATGATCGGCACGCAGGAAATCCGGGGCTCGCTGAACGAAGACCGGCCTGCGACGGGTTACGGCTTCGCCGACTATATGCTCGGCATGATCTCAGGAACGCGAAGCGCCGGCGCGCTCGGCGAAGGCTGGTACCGCACGATAAGCCAATCGTACTTCGTGCAGGATACATGGCGGATCAGGCCAAACATCACGCTCGATCTTGGACTGCGTTACGAATACACACCGCCCTGGACCGACGTGAAGGGCGAGATGATGAATATCTGGGTCCCTCCCGGCTTCGGCACGTCTTCGCAGCAGGGCAAACCCTGTTTCGTGCGGGTCGGCAGCGGCGACCCCTATGAGAACGTGTCCACCCGCTTCGACCCGGCGATTTGCGTCACGCGTGACGGCCGCCTGGGAGACCGATTGATCCAACCCGACCATGACGACTTCGCGCCTCGCATCGGCGTGGTGTGGAGCCCGTCGGCGAAGACGACGGTGCGGACCGGTTACGGCATTTTCTACGCGCAGGATTCGACCAATCCGGTCTTCGACATGAGCCGCAACATCCAGGGGCGCATCACCGCACAAAGCTCGACGCTGACGCTCGCGCAGCCGTATGACGGCGGCGCGACGAATCCGTGCGGCGTCAAGATGCCACCCCAGGTGTGTGTCACGGCACCGCAAGTGCTGGGCAACGAATACGACCGTCACACGCCCTACGCCGAACAGTACCTCCTCAACTTTCAGCGGGAAATCGGCGGCAGCACGGCCGTGGAGATCGGGTACTTCGGCAGCCGCGGGCACAACCTGCAGCGGTTCATCTCGCTGAATCAGCCAGAGCCCGGCACGAGCCTGCCGATTCTTGCTCGTGCTCCCGCCCCGGAGCTGGGAAACTGGCAGTTGATCGCCGGCGTGGGCCACTCGACGTACAACGGCGTATCCGCGAAGCTCACGCGTCGGATGGCGAAGGGGTTCTCAGGTCTGGTGTCCTATACGTTTTCGAAGTCCATGGATAACGGCAGCGGGCTTCGCAGCCCCGGCGAACCATTGAAGCCACAGGACGGTGATTGCTGGGAGTGCGAGTACGGGCGCTCTGTCTTCGACGTTCGGCATCGGGTAACCACGTCGTTCCTCTACGAGCTGCCCTTCGGTACCGGGCGCAAGTACATGACGCAGGGTGGTGTGCTCGACTTCCTGGCGGGTGGGTGGCAGCTCGCCGGCATGTTGAGAGCATCTTCGGGATTCCCGCTCACGGTGACGAACAGTGTCGATCGATCGATGACGGCGCATGGCTACGATCGTCCGAGCGCAGTCCCCGGGGTCAGCACCGACGTGGACAACCCCAACCCCGCCGCCTGGTTCAACGTCTCCGCGTTTCAAATGCCCGCGCTCGGCACGTTTGGCAACCTGGGCCGCGCCACGCTCACCGGTCCGGGAGTGTTTACGATTGATTTCTCGGCGCTGAAGAACTTCCAGTTTGGCGGCAGTAAGTACATTCAGTTTCGAATCGAAGCGTTCAACCTGTTGAACACGCCGAATTTCGCCGATCCCAATACCAACTTTGCCATGAGCGATTGGGCCGCCGCCGGGAACAACGGAATCCCGAAGCCCGGTGGCGGTGCGTTCGGCACGATCACTTCGATCCGGGGCACCGTGCCGATGCGGCAGCTGCAGTTCGGATTGAAGTTCGTCTTCTAAGCTGACCACGGCGCAGAGAGCGAAGCCCATCGCTTCGTCTCTCTGCGCCGGACGTGCGGACGTCCCTGCCGTTGTTGACATCCCCAGCGCGTTCAACGAAGCTCTGAGCCCGGAGCGATGTGATGCGATCGATGCGAGTCCTGGTACTGGTGGTGATGTCGGCGGCTTCGCTCCTCGCGCAGTCGCCCTACGATGCCGCGCTGGCCGCAATGCTCAAGGCCGACGATGAGGGCATGCGGACCTACGTGATGGCCTTCCTCAAGGCCGGGCCGAATCGGGAACGCCCGCGCGACGAAGCGCAGAAGCTGCAAGCGGCGCACCGCGCCAACATCAGGCGGCTCGCGGCCGAGGGCAAGCTCGTGCTGGCCGGACCGTTCGCAGACAACGGCGAGCTACGGGGGATCTACATCTTCGACGTGGCGACTGTCGCCGAAGCGGAAGCGCTGACGAGAACAGATCCCGCCATCCTGGCAGGCCAGCTCGTGATGGAGCTGCACCCCTGGTACGGGTCGGCGGCCCTGATGATGGTGAACGAGGTCCATTCCAAGATTCAGAAACCGCGACCTTAGTCAAAGCGTACGTAGTGTCCGGCTTTAGCCGGACCTCGTGGTACAGTTCCCATCGAGGGCAGATCATGAAAGCACTTTCGATGGTCGACCTGTTCGCGATCTTCTTCATCGTGATCCTCGTCTACAGCTTCACGAATTTCAGACCAAACTGGCCGCAGAGGCCCGCGCGGTCGATTCCCCTTTTAGCGCGCGGCTTCCAGTTCCGCGCAGTACGTAGTGTCCGGCTTTAGCCGGACGTTCACGCCGTCCGCCGCGTCCACGCGCGTGAGCATCACGGGCTTCGCGCTCGTGTTGGTCAGATGCAGCTGGTACACAAGGCGGAAGTTGCCGTCAGCGAGCACCGGGATTGGAGCGGTGGGAACACTGACCAGCAGCGGCAAGCCAATGCGCCCGAGATCCTGGGTGAGCCCCGTCGATGGCTGCAGCATCAGCAACACACCGGCGACGACCGTTTGCAGCAAGCGGCCCCGATTTCGGCTAGCATATCGCGCAGTGTATACGTATCAGATCAACCAGGCCGACAAGCTTGTCTGCATCGAAGCTCATGGGGAAACAGACCTCAAGAGCAGCCGGCAGGTCCTTTTGACCGTCATGAACGACCAGCAGTTCCAGCCAGAGTACGATTTCCTCATCGACGTACGGGCCATGACATCGGATCCACCCACGCCGGATCTCCAGGCGTTTGCAGATTTCATGGGAACGATCAAGGCGCTGCGCGGCCGGTTTGTCGTCGTGGCTTCCGAAGGGCTTCAGTTTGGTATGGCGCGTATCCTGTGCGCCTTCGCCCAATTTCGCCGTGTCGAGATGACCGTGTTTCGCGACGAAATGTCTGCGAAAACCTGGCTGAAATCGGACAGAGCGTAGCCGGCGCCGCAGGATCGACTCAGCGTGTGATCGGACCCACCAGTTCCTGCTGCCCGTCCCACCCCTTGTGACAGGCCGCACAGAAAAGGATCGGATTCACCCAGTTCGGGTCGTAGCTCGTATCCATGACCTGGCCGTCCTTGATCACCATGCGCACGTTCTTGGTCGCGCCGATATCGGTCAGCGGATTGCCTTCGACGATCGTGAAATCGGCGAGCTTGCCCCGTTCGATGCTCCCCAGATCCTTCTGCTGACCGAGCGCCTCTGCCGCCCAGAGCGTCGCGCCCTGCAGCGCCTTCATCGGCGGAATGCCCAGATCGGTCATCATCTGCATCTCGTAGTGCACGCTGAGTCCGGGAATGACGACCAGGCCCGCGTCGGTCCCGACGATGACCTTCCCGCCGGCCTCTGAGTACTTCTTGAGGAACTCGGCGATGTTGGCGTAGCCGCCGATCGTGGGTCGATTCTGCTTCGGCTCCCGGCCCCACGTCGCCTTGATCCCGGCGGGGACGAATGCGAGCTTCGGATCCTTGACGAGCTGCTGCGCCAGCACCATCTGATCGCGCCAGCGCTCGGTGTTGCCCAGCCACCCCTGCACCAGCGTCGGGTTGATGTAGACGCCCTGCTTCACCATGTACTCGATGAGCGGCGCAAAGAGCTTCGGATTGACCGCCGCCTCCGGGTTGGGCTGACGCGGGTCTTTCCCTTCTTCTTCAAGGAGCGCGCGAGCCATCGTGTTCATGTGCTCCTCGTGCTTCATGCCCATGGACAAGGCCTTCTTGATGTTCTGCGTGTGGCCGAGCACCTTCAGTCCCACGGCGTTGCTTTCTTCGATGACCGCCTTCAACTGCTCGTCGGTGATGTCCTCGGCGACCTTGACGACATCGATGCCGACCGCTTTCAGGCGCCGGACGTACGCGCGCGCGTCGGCGGCATCTTTCACGAGGAAGCCGTCCACGCCTCGCCCGTTGGGTCCGATGATGCGCGCGCCCGATATGAACAGTCGCGGACCCTTGATCAGTCCGCTCTTGAGCGCCTCGCGCTGTGCGAGATCCCATGCCGTATCGTTGTGAAGGTCGGTAATCGTCGTCACGCCGTAGGGCAGAAACATCGGCAGGTGCCAGTCGATCAAGTGCACGTGGGTGTCGATGAGGCCGGGAAGGATCGTCCGGCCGTTGAGACGAATGACGTTGGCGTTCGGCGGAGCCGTCACTTGTCCTCGACGTCCGACAGCGGTGATGCGATTGCCTTCGACAACCACCACGGCATCGGCGACCGGCGCATTGCCGGTGCCGTCGATCAGCGTCCCGCCTTCGAGGACAAGCACGCGGTTCTGCGCCGCGGGCCCGGAGCTGGCGAGCAAAAGAGCGACGACGACCCCACCGATCCACGACTTCATAGCTGCCTCACTTTCGCAATGGCACCACACCGTTCAAGCAAGCCGCGTCTGAACACGTTCGCGCGATGGTAGCCCAGATCTCCGCATGACATCTGCTCTGGTTTTCAGCCAGTTGTACTGCGACCCGATGACCGTATGAAAAATCGCAGCCGCATTTCCACTTTGTTGACGAGGAGCTCCAGGTCATGGCCGACCTCGCGATGCTTCTGCTGGGGGATAGCCGCTTTGAACTCGGCGATGCGAGCGGTCGTCTCTTTTCGTTCGGCGTCCTCGTTCGCCAGCGTCGGCTGGACGATCAGGGGTGTGGTACTCGACGAGCCCGGTCAAACCCACCGTTTCAGCTTCAACACCAGCGAGTCAACCGCCGCACACAGCGAAAAATCCCCCAGCCGTAGCCATCTTTCCCCACTCTTGCGGGTTCAACTTCCTCTCAGTGCTTGAAATTCCCTGAAAGTCGACGCCGCACATCTTGGTATCCGTCTTGCCCAGGGAGGCGCCGGGAGATGTATATGAATCACTTCGCAGCTCGCATGGCGACGGCGGCCGGAACGATCGTCCTTGTCGCCATCGTGATGACGACGTCCGGCGCCGCGCAAAGCCCCGGCGTGTCACCCGACGCCACTTTTAGCGGAGCCACGCTGTTTGACGACTACTGCAAGGCCTGCCACGGTACGGGGGCAAAGGGCGATGGCCCGCTGGCCAAACTGCTGCGCCGAACCCCAGCGGATCTCACTCTGCTGGCCCGCCGAAACGGGGGCACCTACTCGGCCGAGATGGTCGCGCGGATTATCGACGGACGCAAGTCGCTTGCAGGCCATGGTGGAGGCGACATGCCGGTGTGGGGCGAAGCGTTCGATAACACTGCCGACGGCGCCAAGTTGACCCAGCAGAAGATCGCCGCGCTGGTGAAATATCTGGAGTCACTCCAGCAGAAGTGAGGGGTCGAGGCGCGGCAAACACACGGCTGTCGCATCACCTCTGCTCTTGTTTTCAGCGGGTCGTACTGCGACCCTATGACCGCATGAAAAAAACAATCATCGGGGCCGCGGGGCTGTGCCTTCTCTTCCTCATCGTCTGTGCTCCGCGGTCGCTGGCAGCGCCGGCACACAACTCGTGCGCGAGCCTCACCGCGCTGAAGTTGCCGGACACGACGATTACGTCGGCCGAGGAAGTGACCGGCGGCACCCTGACGCCGCGCGGCTCCAGGGAGCTGACCGGTCTGCCGGCGTTCTGCCGCGTCGCTGCCGTGACACGGCCGGCGGTCAAGTTCGAGGTCTGGCTGCCACTCGACACCTGGAACGGCAAGTTCCAGGGCGTCGGCAACGGCGCCAACGCCGGCACGATCGGCTACGCGGCGATGGTCACTGCGCTCAAGCGCGGATACGCCACCGCGAGCACCGATACCGGCCACCAGACCGAGAATGCCCGCGATGGTCAGTGGGCGATCGGGCATCCGGAACTGGTCGTCGACTTCGGCTATCGCGCGATTCACGTGACGGCCGAAAACGGCAAGAAGATCGTCGGCCAGTTCTACGCGGAACCGGCGAAATACTCGTACTTCGTGGCGTGCTCCACGGGCGGGCGCCAGGCGCTCATGGAGGCGCAGCGCTTTCCGGAGGATTACGACGGCATCATCGCGGGTGCGCCGGCCGTGAACTGGTCGCGTTTCCAGACCGGCGGGCACATGTGGGTGGCGGATGCGTTCAACAGGGATCCTGAAAGCTACGTGCCGGCGACGAAGTTGAAGACCCTTGGCGACGCGGTGAACGCGGCCTGTGACACGCTCGACGGGATCGCCGACGGCATCATCGCCGACCCACGCAAGTGCACCTTCGACGCGAAGAAGCTGCAGTGCCCAGAGGGCAAGGACGGTGCAACCTGCCTGACTGCGAAGCAGGCGAAGGCGGTGAACGATGTCTGGTCTGGCTCGCACACCTCGCGGGGCGAGCTGATCTATCCCGGCTACATGCGCGGTGGTGAAGCGTCGCCCGGGGGCTGGAACGCCTATATGTCGGGGACCGGCCCGCTCTCCGGCAATCACTGGGAACAGGCGTCCAACGTACTGAAATACCTGGTTTTTGAAAATCCCAATTGGGATTATCGCCGGTTCGATGTCGAGAAAGACGCGGCTTTTGCCGAGAAAAAGCTCGGCAAGATCCTCGATGCGTTCGATCCCGATCTGACGCGCTTCCGTAAACACGGCGGCCGTCTGCTGCTGTACCACGGCTGGAACGATCCATCGATCTCGCCGCTGAACACGATCAACTACTACGAAAAGGTCGTGGCGAACGTCAAGAAGAACGGCGCTGCGCAGGACGCGGACGCGCGGACTCAGGAATTCGCGCGGCTGTTCATGGTGCCCGGCATGTTGCACTGTGGTGGCGGTCCGGGACCGAACAGCTTCGACATGCTCGCGGCGCTCGAGCAATGGGTCGAGCAGAAGCAGCCGCCCGAACGCATTGATGCGTCACATTCGACCAACGGGGCCGTCGATCGCACGCGGCCGCTGTGCGTGTATCCGAAGTCGGCGTCTCACTCAGGTTCCGGCAGCACGGACGATGCCGCGAACTTCGTGTGTGGGCGGTAGCGCCATCAGTCTGCGCCGTAGCTCAGCGCGCGAGAACACCGAGCTTTTCAAGCTCGCCCTTGATGGCAGACAACGGCGTGCTGATCGAGTAGCCGTCCAGGTCTTTGCCGGCAGAGTCCGTCGCCTGACTCGTCTGCACGGCCACGACATGGCCATTCGACGTGAGAAACACCGGGCTGCCGCTGTTCCCTTCCGTCACGTTGAACGTGCTGATCATCTGCCGCGATCCGCCGCGTCGTCCAAACCCCGCGACCATGCCGAGACGGCCCAGCGCGAACGCCGTCGCGCGTGAAAGATCGCCGAACTCGACGAGGGGATAACCATACATCGCGATTTCATCGCCCTCGCGCGGTGCTTCGAATGACACCGTCATCCAGTTTTTTGTCGTGATCGCGCTCTGGAGAATGGCGATGTCCAGGCCCGAATCGTCGAAGATGACTTTCATCTGGCTGAAGCCGTCGCCAGTCAGCTCGTTCTTGAACACGCGGATCTGATCGGTGGGGGTTCGCGTCCGGCCGAGCAGCTTCGCGTTGACCACGTGCGATGCCGTGACGAAGTGCGTTCGAGAAATGAAGAACCCGGTACCCAGGAACGCCGCCTGGTCGATCTGCCCCTTGGGTGCCATGCGAAGCATTCCCACCGCCCACGTCGCGTCGCGCGCGGCAGCGAATGCATCGGCGCGCGATGGAGTTTGCGCACGCAACATGGGCGTCAATACGGCCACCACGATGAGGAGCCGTCGCATTACGGCATCCTAGCACTCGATCCATAATCCATCCGCGACAATGACGATCAAGCGACCTACCTTTACGGCTCTCGTGTGCCTCCTGGCGATCTCCGCATCTGCGCGCGCGCAGGATCTCGAGCCGAAGGCGTATTCGGCCAGTCCCGTCGGCGCGGCATTCCTGGTCCTCGGTCTCTCCCGGTCGACCGGATCGGTCCTCACCGATCCGACGCTGCCGGTGACCGACATCGAGGCGACGATCGGCGGGGCGCCGCTCGCGGGAGGGCTCACGTTCGGGCTGTTCGGCAAGCTCGCATTGGTGACGGCTGCGCTGCCATACGCCTGGGGCGAAGTGAGCGGTAAGGTTGGCGAGGAGGCCCGTACGGTCACGCGATCGGGTCTGGCCGATGCCCGCGTCAAGCTCTCGGTCAATCTCGTCGGCAACCCGGCGATGGGGGTAAGAGCATTCGTCAAGGCTCCGCGGAAGACCATCGTGGGGACGAGCCTGGTGGTGACCGCACCCACGGGGCAGTACGACGGTGCAAAGTTGATCAACCTCGGCACCAACAGGTGGGCCTTCAAGCCTGAGGTCGGTGTGGCGGTGCCGAAGGGGCGCTGGGACTTCGACGCGTACATCGGGGTCTGGTTGTTTACCAACAACGGCGACTTCTACCCGGGAGGCCGGCTGCGTTCGCAGAACCGCGTGGCGGCGCTCCAGGGCCATGCGAGCTACACCTTCAAGCCGCGCCTCTGGGCGGCCGTCGATGCGACCTGGTACCAAGGGGGGGCCGCGAGTATCGACGTGGCCGAGCCATCGGGTGAGATGAACAATTCCCGGCTCGGCGCGACGGTGTCGTTCCCGCTGGGACGGCAGCAGTCGTTCAAGGTCGCCTACAGCTCCGGCGTGGCGGTGCGCACCGGCACGAACTTCAGAACCATCAGCGTGGGGTGGCAGTTGCTGCGGTTCACCCGGCAGTAGCCTTATCTGCTTACCGGCACGCATTTGGCACCTGGGGCAGCGCATTCTCCGAGGTGCGCGAAATGCTCCAACTTCAAGAGAGCGCGATTACCATTTTCGCGGTGGTCATTACGACACCGAAATCCCTCCTTCCCGCCGAGATCACGATTGGCCTGTCGCTTATCTCCGCGATAGCCGTTAGCGTGGCCCTTGTTGCGGCGTTACGACGCGACAAAGGGCTGGTTCAGACTCCAGACGACAGAGCTTGAGCAACCAGGCTAGCTGGCGTACGTCACGGATGTCTGCCTGGCTTCACCGCCCCTGACGCATTCTGGACTCCTTCAGAGCTGGACCTGAAGCCGGCTTTGAAAGAAGTGCGTCGCGCCACGAACATTGAAGCGGTTCAACACGCCATAACCATAGGCGAACTCGAGCCGCAGTTGATCCGAGAGATACCAGTTGACCATCGGCGTCGCCCTCCAGAACCGGCCGCCGCTAATGGGACCATCGTCGAGGTCGATGTAGGAGAAGCGTCCAACGAGCTCCCACGCACCGGGTCCACCTTCAAACACCGTGCGTGCCGGTGAAACCTGATTGAAGAACCCGCCTCGCGTGTTGTACGCGCGCGTCTCTCCGGTGAGCAGCCACGAGACGACGGCGTCGCCCCCGTGGAACATGGGGTCGCCAGATTCCGTCGCTTTGACTTTCTGAAAGAAGTACTCCGAGCCGACGAGCAACGGACCCGGACGGTAGTAGGCCTCGATGCCAACCATCTTCGTGTTGCTGGCGGGGAACTTGTCGGTCTCGACGAAGTACGGCGCGATGAAGTTTTCCGGCCGCGATCGCAGCCGTAGCTCGCCGTCATCGGGCTTCCCATAACGGAGGCTCATGCCGAGGTGGAGCCTCGTCCGCTCCCTGAACGCCGGCAGCCATGCGACACGTCCCACGACCTGGCGGTCGTAGGTCGAGAACGACTGATCTTCCGACAACCAGTCGCCGTAGACGCCAACGTTCCACAACAAGCGCAGCTTCGGGGCGAGACCCAGCCACTTCACGCCGTCGGCCAGGATCGGGATCGTCGCATCGCTGATCGTGGCGCGCTCCATCGTCCAGCCCGCGTAACCCACCATGACCTTGTTGAGCGAGAAGCCCTCCTTGGTGCGGCCTACGAAGACGTGGCCCCAGGCCTCCGGAATCTCGACCATAATCCCGGTCTCGCGGACGAGCCACGAATCCGTCGCGCCGTCGTACATGAGTCCGGAAGACCAGGTGACGGGCCGCCTGAACTTGAGGCGCCCCTTCAGGAGAACCCGGCCATCGCGCATCTTGCTCTCCGGCGCAAGCTGGAACTGCTGGGAGCTTTCGTCGTCCTGCGAGAATGCGGCATAGTCGTAGAGCACGCCGGCACCTACGCGTAGCGTGAAGAACGGCCCTTCGTATTCGTTCCAGCGAATGAGCCGGCGGCGTGGCGTCTCGGCGTCGGCTTCACCGGCCTCGATGGTGTCATCGTCCGGTTCGGTTACAGCGCCCGCCGGCGCGGCAGGTTGCGTACCCTGGCCGGCAGCCCCCGACGCTGTGGCCAACATCAGCGTCGCCAGAAACAGGCACGCTCCGAACCCGCGCTTGTGATGAGCCTTCAGGAAAAGAGGTATGGCTAGCACGTGTTCCAGCTGGATGCGCTCAGCATCGAGTTCGCTCGACAAGGTCAACGGTCTAGCGATCAGGCAGGAATCCTGACGTACAGCGGGATGCCACCGAAATCGGCGAATCCGAGGCTCCTGTACACGCCGTGACCTGCCTCTGAGGATTGAAGGATCCCTACCCGGTAGCCCATGCGGGCCGCAAGGCGCAGGGGCTCGGCGGTCGCGTGGGCGCCCAGTCCCTTCCGGCGCTCCCCGGGAATCGTCGACACGCAGTAGATCCCGGCGAGGCCCTCGTCCAGATAGCACAACGACGTGCACACCGTCGTGCCGTTCCGCCGAATGGCGAAGAACTGAATCGCCGACTCCGGCGACGTCCCAGCGTGCAGAGCGACCGGCGAGAAACACTGCGCGACGCCGAGCGGCAGCTCGTAGCCGGTGGCGAACTGCCGCACCCACTCCTCACCATCGCGGCCATCGCCAACGCGCACGAACTCGTACCCGTGGGGCAGCACCGTGGGCTCCAGGCTGGCGATGTCCACACCCATTGCCGGCATCGCACCGTGCGAGGCGAATCCCTGTCCCGTGAGGTACGCATCGACGGTGGCCGGCACGTCCATGTCGGGAAAGATCACGGCTGCCGGGGCCCCACTTGTCACAAGCGGATCGACGACCTCGCGCGTGGCATCAACGTCCACGGGGGCGGAGAGAACAGCGAAATTGCCAAACGGATGCGGCTCACCGGTGAGCAGCCGGAGGAATCGCGGAGCCTCGGTGCGATGTCCGCTGCGAACCATGGCGCGGAACGCGCTGTCCAGATGCCGTCCAATCGCCGCGCCAGTTGCCGCGCCCAGGGCCGACAGTGCAGGAACATGCGTCTTGGTAGTCATTCAATTGCTCCCGAACAGAAGAATCGCGCGGGATTATAGTCGGGATCCCGGACGAGATCCTGCGCCTCTTCAGCGGCGCAGAATTTCGGGAAGCCGCGCCATGAATTCCCGGACCCTGCCAAGCTGGCTGCTCGTGGAGATGAACTCGAACTCGGTCGCACTGACCGCGTCGGACCGACCATCGAGCGTGGCGGTCAATGCGGCCGGTATCACAGGACATTCATCCAGCAGCCCCATCACGCTGACCCAGACGGGTATGTCGAGCATCGCGATCACGTCGAGAGCATCGCGGGCGTGCCACGGCGTGCCTGTCTTACGATGTTTCGTGAGGTCGATCCGGAGGGCGTTCAGCCCTTCCTGGATGTCAGCATCGCTGCATCGCAGGGTCGAGAGCGTGGAGAGGATTTGGTCGGCTGCGAACATGCCGACGTCCTCGTGCAGCACTGCCCATCCCACCTCGAACGCCGACACAAGGTCGTGGTGCATCAGAAACGTGTCGGGCAACGCCACATCGAGGTCGGTCGTGGTCGGCGCGACAGCTTCGGGCCAACGTGCCGGCCAATGCTCGAGACCCAGATTGCAGACGCCGGCGGCGGCATCCGAGGCCTCTTGCGGGGTAAACGAGCGGGATTGAATCGAGCACCCGGCCACGAGCGTATTGGCGAGGAAGGCCAGCTCATGGCTCCGCGCGAGGTAGAGGGTGTCGTCGCTGTCGCGGACGTGCTCGATCAGCGTTCGGACGAGCGCGAGACGTGATGGTTGAGCGTGTGCACCTTCGAGCAGCGCGCGGGGTCGCTGCGGCACCAGACCTGCCCTGGAGAGCATGTCGAGCATCTCGACGACGCCGTCCGGCGGGGCCTCCGGGACGCCGGCAGCGTCTCCAGATGCGATGGTGTCGTTGGCAGCCCGAAAGTACGCAGCCACGAGCGGATTGACCGACGGCTCGCCCCGCGAAGCGCGCCGGCGCCGTCGCGCCATCAGAAGGAACGCTCGCGCGTCAGCCGGCGTGCTGTATCCCTGCTGCGCGCGCCGATGCTCGCGCTCCAGGCCCACGTCATGAAGCAGTTGTTCCGGCTCCATGAGCAGGTCGTCGAGCCCGTCAACTTCCGGCGTGGAGTTGGACAACCGTCGACACTCGCGCATCACCGCGTGAAAACGGTCGTGATGGTCGGCGTCGAGCGCGAGGAGAAGCGCGACGATGGCGTCCCAGGCGTCGGTCGTGATGCCACGCACGAGATAGCCGCCCACCTCGCACTCGGGACCTGTGTGCGGCGGCTCGTCGATGTCGAGTGGTTCACCATCGACGATGGCGGCGATCGCCGCCGGGTCGAACACGTGTACGTACCGGGAGAGCCCGGCCACGACGAGGTGCTCGTCCATGGCGGCAATGGTCTGCGCGGCCACGGTGCCGCCGGCGTCCGCCATCAGTTCCAGCCATTCGCCGAAGCGCGCCGTGTCGAAACGCTCGTCGTGGCCTGGTTGCGCGCTCCGCCAGAGATCGAGGTCGAGGACAGACGCTAGTTGTGTTGGTGTCGCCGAGGCGACGATCTCTGCGCAGACATCGAGACCGCGGTGCGCGATGAGCTGATGCAGCGTCTCTGGCGCGAGGTGAGGCACGAGTGCCACGAGATCTGACAGTTGCGGGGATTGGCGAGCACGGGGCCGACCGCGAGCGATGGTTTTCGGCATGAGCTTCCAATGATACGGGTCTCGCGGCGTGACAAACAGTCTTGAACTGCACACGCCCCCCACGTACACTTAGAATAGGAAGGCCCCTCAAGCGTTCGCGATCGACCTCCAGTGCCTCCCGCCAGAATTTTTATTTCGGACGCCAATCGAAGGCCAGAAGCAGCGTACGCTGAGAAGATGAACCGTTGTCGTCCGACATCAGATAAAAACGAATGCCGCCGTTCGGGGAAGGCACCGACGCGAGCCCTTCGAAGTTGTCCACGGTGAGCGGAAGCGCCAGATCCATCTGAGCGATCAAGCTCGTGGAACGAAACATCTTGAGCATGATCCGATTACCACGAAAAGGATCGTACGCGCGCAGAAGGTAGACCTCGGTGTCTTTACCGAGGTGATTCATGGCAACGAGACCGAACTCTCCGGGCTTTTCCAACGTCCGACCCGCTACGCACGGCAGCGTCAACCGGCACGCCCAGGTTTTGCCAGTCATCTCCTCGCCAACACTGTAGGCGTCTGGTCCGACGTCAGGATTGGCGGCAATCGCCTCCATTCCGAAATTCGACGGGAAGTTCGCCGCTGGTGACGGCACCGCACGTGGCGTGCCGTCCGCCTGCGGGATACAGCCAGATCCGATGGTCGCGCTCGAAACTCACCAGGCGGTCGCCATTCGCCAATATCGCCAGCCCCTCCGCATCTGCGCGCGCGCCGGTCAGGGGCCTTCCGTCTTCGCCGATCAGTGGCGCTAACCTGGTGTCCGCTACGCCAATCAAGCGTTGTGCTGCGTCGAACACCAGCCTGGCGCTGAAGAGAACGCCTCCATCTCCGACCGCGGTGAGTCTGTCCTGGCCTGTGACCACGATGTCTGAGAGCTCGCGGAAACGATCGGTCTGTTTGGAAGTGAGCCAGAGGCCGCCAGCGTAGGAAAAGTCTCCGAGCGCCGTGACCGACGGGTCTCCAGGATTGAGCGGCACCGACGCGGCGTCGATGACAATCGTCTGCGCCGCAACAGCGGTGGAAGTGCCCACCGGCCCCTGAGCGGCTGACAGGCCGGCGATCGACAGGACTGCCAGGGCAGGCCAGACTCGTTTTGCGGAGCGACGGAGCATCACGAAAACGAGTATTCCCTTTCGGCGAGGCTCACGCAAGGCGTCGCTGTTCTGAAGAATCGCGGTACAGTGGAGGCTTTTGGGAGAGTTCTATGCGTCAGATGCGATGGATGACAGCACTGCTCCTGGCCGGCACCGTGGCGGGCACGGTCGCGCTCGGCCAGAGCCCTGGGATCACGTCACGTCACGAGCACGGTTATGTGCAGGTGGGCAACCGCTTCTACCTGCTCGGCGGCCGCCGCATTCAGCCCGTCGACATCTTCGACCCGGCCACCGGCACCTGGACCAAGGGCGCGCCGCCGCCGGTCGAGATCCATCACTTCCAGGCCGTTTCGTTCGAGAACAAGATCTACCTGGTTGGCGCCATGACCGGCCCGTTCCCCACCGAGCCGCCGTTGTCTAACGTGTACGTTTATGATCCGGCGGCCGATGTCTGGACCGTCGGGCCCGAGGTCCCGGCCGACCGGCGGCGTGGTGGTGCCGGCGCGGTGCTCCACAACGGCGAGATCATCCTGATCGCCGGCATCACCAACGGCCACAGCGACGGACATGTCAGGTGGGTGGACGCGTTCAATCCGCGCACAGGCCGGTGGCGGCGGTTGCCCGACGCGCCCCGTGCCCGCGATCACTTCCACGCCGCCATCATCAACAACAAGATCTACGTCGCCGGCGGTCGCCGCAGCTCGTACGCCACGAAACAGACTTTCGAGCTGACGGTGCCAGAGGTGGACGTCTTCGATCTCGGCACGAACCAGTGGTCGACGTTGCCCGCCGCGGGCAACCTGCCAACCCAGCGCGCCGGTGCGGCCGTAGCGGTCGTCAGCGGACGGCTCCTCGTCATCGGGGGTGAAAGCCCCCAACCGCTCGCGCACGCCGACGTCGAATCGCTCGACCCGGCAACCGGACGGTGGACTGCGCTTGCGCCGCTCTCGATGGGCCGCCACGCGACGCAGGCCATCCTTCGCAACGGGCGCATCTACCTCGCGTCTGGCTCGCGAACCCGTGGAGGCACCGAAGTGGACACGCAGGAAATCTATGAGCCGAACCGATGAGCTCGATGCCTCACCTGAAGCGTGGTACGTGAGGTCCATTCAACTGATGACGCAAGGGCGATCGAGGACAAACCCTGAATCGTCAGCGAGACACGGGCGTTATGACCAAAGTCCCATGACGGGCGTTCCTTTGACCAATTCGCGCGGCTGGTTCAGGTGATTGCGGATCTCCATGTCGGGATCGATCCCCAGCGCGTAGTAGACCGTCGCCAGCAGGTCCGTCGGATGCACCGGCTTCTCCTTCGGCGACGACGCCGTCGCGTCGGATTCACCGTACTGCGCGCCGCGCGCGATGCCCGCTCCCGCCACCACCGCGCTGTAGCAGTACGGCCAGTGGTCGCGGCCGTCGGGCGCGTTCGAGTTGCCCGACGTCGACACGCCCATGCGCGGACTGCGGCCGAATTCGCCGACCGCGACGACCAGCGTCTCCTTCAACAGGCCGCGCTGGTCCATGTCTTCGAGCAGCGCCGAGAGGCCGCGGTCCAGCTTCGGACAATGCAGATTCTTCAACGGCCCGAAGTTGGCCGCGTGCGTATCCCAGGCGGTGGTCTCCGGATTGCCGTTGGCCACCGACGGCCAGTTCACCTGCACGAACCTCGTGCCCGCCTCGATCAGCCGGCGCGCCATCAGCAGGCTCTGCCCGAACGTGTGCAGACCGTAGCGCTCGCGCATTTGGGGCGGTTCCTTCTCCAGATCGAAGGCGTCGCGCGCCTTGCCCGACAGCACCAGATCGAAGGCCTTGCCGTAGTACTCGTCGACGGCGTAGTCGTTCAAGGCCTTCTCCAGGTCCGGCATCGATTCGTTGATGCCCTTGAGCAGCTCGAAGCGATCCTTCAGGCGCTCCGGCGGAATGTCCTTGCGCAGCGACAGATCTTCCAGCTTGATCGCCTTGGCCGGATCCTGATACATGCGATAGGGATCGTAGGCCTTGCCGAGGAATCCGGCGCTGCCGCCCTTGCCGATGATGCCCGATTCCTGCAGCGGGCGCGGCAGTTCGACGAACGGCAGCACCGGATCTGCCGGCGGCTTCAGCTTCGACACTTGACTGCCGGCGGTCGGAAAGTCGGCGGGAGACGGCGGCTCGAGCTGGCCCGATGGCGACACCCTGTCGGGCGGATAGCCGGTCAGCATCTGGTAGATCGCCGCGGTGTGGTTGAACAGGCCGTTCGGCGTGTAGCTCATCGAGCGGATCAGCGTGGCCTTGTCCAGATGCTGCGCCATCATCGGCATGTGCTCGCCGATCCAGGTGCCGGGGATCTTGGTCTTGATGGGTTTGAACTCTCCGCGAATGTTGGACGGCGCATCGGGCTTGGGATCCCAGATGTCGATGTGGGACGGCCCGCCCTGCAGGAAGACCATGACGACGTTCTTGGCCGACTCCCAGCCGCGCGCGCCGGCGTACTTGCTGGCCACCTGGGCGGCCTGGGCCTCGCGCCAGAAGAAGAAATGCGGAAGACTCAGGCCCATCATGCCGATCGAGCCGATGCGCAGCAGTTCGCGCCGGGTGGGTCCTTCGCAGTTGCAGCCGCGATGTCCAGGAAGATTCAGCATGATGTCCTCCCCTTCAGTAGATGTACAGAAACGCTTTGCTGTTGAGCAGCGCCCACAGGAGATCCTGCGCACGCGTCTGCCTTCGCTCCGCTCGCCAGATACTTCAATCCACGCTGGCGCTCTTCCGTCGTCGGCAGGCGGCTCAGCGCCGCCAGATACAGCTCGTCGACCATGCTCTCGTCGCTCGTGCCGCTCAGAATCAGCTTGGCCACGCGCCCTTTCGGATCCGCGACGGCATCGGAAATCGTTCTTCCGTTCACCAGATTCAAGCGCCTGCGGCAGGCTGAAATCCGATCGCCGCTCGCACTCGCAGGACGACTCGCGCGCCGGACGTCCGAACAGATCGAGAAACCCGTCTTTGCCGATGTGCGGATCGACCAACTGCGACGCGGCCGTATCCTCGGGAACGTCGGGGAAACGCGGCCGGACGCCCGCCGCCGCGGCAACCGCGTCCATCAGTTCCTCCGCTGAAAGTCGCCGCGGAATGGCATGGGAGAAGTTGTCGCGGTCGTCGGCGTTCCACTCGTTGGTGACGATCGACGCCTGATACGTCCGGGAATTGACGATCGTGCGCATCAGGTGGCGCAGATCGAACTGGTGCGCCACGAAATCCTTCGTCAGCGCGTCCAGCAGCGCCGGATTCGACGGCGGATTGGACGCGCGAATGTCGTCCACCGGATCGATGATGCCCTTACCGACGAAATAGCTCCACATCCGGTTGACGATCGCTTTGGCAAAGAACGGATTGTCCTTGGAGGTCAGCCATTCCGCCAGTGCCTCGCGCCGCTCGCGGGCCGTCCGGAACAGGAGCGACGCCCGAAGCGACCATGAACTGCGGCTTCATGACGCGGCCGTCCTTGGGATGCTTCATTTCGTAGTCGGCGCGCTGATCGAACACGATCTCTTCGCCGACTTCGAATCCGGCGCGGATGCCCACCGCCGAGAAGAACGCCGCCATCTGGTAATACTGATTCTGCGTCCAGCGCTCGAACGGATGATCGTGGCACTGCGCGCACACCATGCGGACGCCCAGGAACACCTGCGTGGTCTTCTCCATCGTCGGCTTGGCCTCGCGCGTGACGCGGAAGTAGTTCGCCGCCGGATTGTCGTACGAGCTGCCGCGCGCGGTCAGCAGCTCGCGCACCAGCCGTCGTAGGGCTGGTTCGAGGCGATCGCATCGCGAATCCACTGCGGAATTCGTAGGCGCCTTTCTCGCCGAGATACTTGCGGCTGGATTGCAGCAGATCGCCCCACTTCACCGTCCAGTGATCCACGTATTCGGGACTGGCGATCAGCTTGTCGATCATCTTCGCGCGCTTGACGCGCGACGGCACCGGGATCGGCGAGAAAGGCCCGGACGCGTTCCGGCGAGGGCAGGCGTCCGGTCAGATCGAGCGACACCCGGCGCAGGAACGTCGCATCGTCGGTTGCGGACGACGGCTGAATCTTCAGCCGCTCGAGCTTGGCGTCAACCAGACGATCGATGTAGTTGTGCTGCGGAAGCGGCTTCCAGGCGAAACCCGGCTTGGGATTCAACACGGTCACCGGAATCGCGCCAAACTTGCCTTGATAGCGCACCAGCAGGGTGGCTTCTCCGACGCGCTCGCCACGCACCATGGATTTGTCGGGCTCCACCGAGGCGACGTCGGGCACGTTCGATTCGATGATCGTTTCGCGCGTCACATCGCGCAGTTCGTCGTCCTGGTAGCGGGCCACGACCTTGAGCGACGCTGTCTCGCCCGGCCTGCGTCATGAAAATCTCCGCCGGTTCGGCGCGCAGCTCCACCACGCGTATCCTTCGCCGGATCGCCGAATGGGACGCCCTGCGCAATCCAGTTGTAGATGGTCTTGTAATAGTCGGAATCTCTCGCGAACCGCAGGCCGCCGCCGTGCGCGACCTCCTGCGACGGCTTGGCCAGCATCAGGCTCCTGGCGGGATCGGCGCGGTTGAAGCGGCGGCCCGACAGGTCGTAGAGCAGCGCCTCGTAGTCGAACTGCGGATCGTATCCGCGCAGAGAGAGCTTGAAGCCATTCTTTCCCTTGGCCGCACCATGACACGCGCCGGCCGTGCAGCCGACTTTGTTGAGAATGGGTGCGACGTCGCGCAGAAAAGTCACGCGCGGCTGTTGGGACACCTGTGCGACAAGCGGCGCACCGGCTAAACCAATGGCGCAAGCGACGACGCTAAGGACGAGAACTGGTTTCAGCATTGCCTGCACCTACCTCGTCTACTTTCACGGCAATCGGCCGCGACACGACGTCTTCCTGCTCGCCGCCACTGAGACTCAGCCGGCCTGTAATGAACATGTCGTACCTGGAAGGCCGTGTGAGCCTGGTCGTCGTCATCAAAAACGTACCCGTGGAGGCGTCCGGCGCATCCGGTTGCATGTCAATCACGCGAACATCGGCAGATCCCACCATTTCGGCGGTGACGAGTTTCGGAAACGCCTGTGTCACATCTCGGGCGATCCACTTCCAGCGAAACTTGATCTGATCGCCCTCCGACATCCGCGTCCGTTCGAGCATGGTCACTTCGAGCGTCGCGGCGCTTGGCTTCGTTGGCGCCGCGACCAGCTCCAGACCCATCCAGGGCGCTGTCAGCGTGCGTTGCCGGTCGACCGCGCCCTGCTCGCTCGCGCCCGAGACGTTCACGATCATGCCCGGCCCCTCGGCCCTGCGCACTATCGTCGAGCCATCCGGAAGCGTCGCCACTCCTTCCACAGTCAAGTCCTGCAGTTCGAACGCCTCGCCCGATTCCGACGTGAGAATCAGCACTCCCCGACTGTTGCGATTCTGTGGTGTCTCCTTGACCGGCAGCCCCGCCACGACGTAGCCGCCCTCCACTCGCAATCCCTTGGGCGCATTCGCGACTCGCAACTGGATGTCGTCCTCGTAGCCCTGTCGCTGCACCGTCACCGGAACAGCCACTGAGCCCCCCGCCGGCACGTTCACGAACGCCGAATTCAAAATCAACCGGAAGTCCTGGGCCACTGGCTGAATATTGAGCCGGTACGCGTAGTCGGGACCACCGCGCAACGCCAAGTCCTCGACTGTGACGGTTACCTGATTCACGCCCGCGGGCGCCTGCACCCGCAGTGATCGGATCGCCCGCCGTGCGGCTCTGGTTGACGTTGAAGAGATCCTCGGCGAGCGGCTCGTCGCCCGATCGTCCGAGGACAGCGCCCTGCTCGTCGCGCACCGTGATGACCGCCATGAGCTTCGACGTTCCCAGCTCGCGGGCCTGGATGCGAAAGATCATCGCGCGGCTGGCTGGCACGCGCAGCGTGTGGCGATCCACCTGGCCCGGCTTGGTCAGGCGCCCATTGATGGTCACAGGCGCGCTGAGCGTCGCGTCACCCGCAGGCGTCGTGACCTCTGGATCATCTCCCACAGCGAACGGCACCGGAAGCGCGGGACTGCCGGGCACGTTCACAAACACCTGGCGGACGCTCGCGCCGATATTCCGCAGGTCCGTCTTGACTCTCTCGCGAACCGAGCGACGTCTCGATCACCTCTCCGCGCCTTCCACCCAAAGGAAACACTTCGCGCGGATAGGCGTAGGAGCCAACCTTCAACCGATAAAAATTGGCGGTCTGCGTAGAAAAGCGAGCATCTCGCACGACGACGTAGTAGTCGCCGCCTTGCGGAAAGGCGACCTCGACTCTGGCATCGAGCCCGAGCAACGGCTCGTCTTCACTGCGCGCGACGACCCGGCCATTGGCCGTCGAGAATCTCGAGCAGCGGATCGATGGCCGATCCCGAGCGCCGCGCCTCTACTTCGATCACTCGCTTTTCACCGGCCTTGACGCTCAGGCGAAAGATGTCGCGCTCGGGCCCACGCAAGGTGCCGTTCAACGTGAATGGCGGCGGAGGCAGCGGCTGCGACGTCTCGATGCTGTCGCTGGTGTTGGGGAGCGCGCCGGGCCGCGATTCGTCCTCGACGAGTTCAGGAAACGCGCCGACCGTGAAGAGCTGGACATTCGAAATGCCCTCGCTCGTGACGACTCGGATCGGGTATACGCCGACCGCGAGGTCCGGCATCGGTTCGACCAGGAACGTCGCGTAGCGACCCTCCGGTTGCATCGGACCATCCGGCATCGACGCGGGCTGATCGGGAGTCAGGAGCGTGAACGAAGCCGGCATCGTCGAGCGAATCTTCGCGCCTTCACCGAGATTTCTGCCAACCAGCGTCAGCGTGAAGGGCTTGCCCTTCTGCGCTCCCCGTGGCTGCAACTCGGTGATCACCGGCTGAGCTGAGAGGCCCGCCGCCGAGAATATCAACGCCGCAACAGTCCACGACAACACCCGCCACTTCATTGCGCACCTCCAGCCAGCGGTACAGGCACGAAGCTCTTTTCCAAGGTGCAGTCCTGCGAACTATACAACCGGACCTGACCGTCGAAGCCTCCGGTGGCTAGGTGCGTGCTGTCTGGGGAAAACGCGATGGCATAGATGCCTGCGGTGTGTCCTTTGCACGAAGCGAGCGGCGATCCCGTCTCGGCGTCGTAGATATTCACGCTCGGACCGGCCCCGGCTACCGCCACGCGCCGGCCATCAGGCGACCAGTCGAGCGCGAAGATCGCACCGTCCTGAGCAGCGAGCTGGCGGACCAGCGTCGCGTCTTCGCCGACTTTGAGGTTGCGAGGACGATCCATTCTGTAGATGTAGGGAATCCGATCGTCGCCACCGATCACGATCTCGTCCACTTTCGGATGCCGCGCCACGGCTGCGAGTTCGCCGTGCAACTGGTTGACGTTCTCCAGAAACTGCCCGGCGCTTGCGTCGATCAGCTTGGCGGCACGGTCGCGTCCAACCGAGACGAGCCGTTGGGAATCGATGCCGAACACCGTCCCAAGCACCCAATTTTCGTGCGCGCTGATCTTGTAGAGCTCTTTGCCGGTAGCGGTGTCAAATGCGCGCACGGTGTTGTCGGCGCAACCGACGGCGACTTTGGACGCATCAGGGGACAGCGACGCGCCAAACACCGTATCGCTGGTCGCTTCCGCAACCCGCAGCAGCTTGCCCTCGCCCGGCTCCCAGAACTGAATCTCGCCGAAGCGAGCCGGCGTTCCGCCGCCGGCGATCATCAGATGGCCGTCAGCCGAAAAGGCGATCGACAGGATGCGATCGGATTTGCCGGACAGCCGCTTCACCAGGCCGCTCCCATCGGCGCGATGCAGCAGAACTTCGCGATTGCCGCTGACGGCGAGCGTCTTTCCATCGGGTGAGAAGCGCAACGCGGTGATCACCGGAGGTTGGTGGTAGACAGTCGGCTCGCTCGAGACGGGTTCGATCGTCGAATCGTTTTTTGCCCCTGCGGCGATCCAGTCGCGAAGTTTCGCGACATCGGTCGCGGCGAGCGGCGGCTGGCCAAACGGCATGGATGGCTTCAGGGCCGCGGTGATGAACTGCATCACCAGGCTTTGCTCCGGCGAACCAGCCATGAATGCGGGTCCCCGTTTGCCGCCGGTCTCGAACCCGGCGAACGTCGTGAGATCGAGGTCCGACTGTTTCGACGCGGGCTGATGGCAACTCGTGCAGTGGTTGTCGAGGATCGGCCGAACATCGCGCAGGTAGCTTGGATCCTGCGCATGCAGGAGTGGGATAGCCAGAAGGCAGGTCGTGCAGGTCGCGAACAGGATCGAGCGCATGCGTTCCTCACACAGCTCCGACACGTTCGTGTGCGATGGGCACAATTCTGGCACAGTGCCGCGTCGATGCAAGCCCAGTTTCTGTTGACTTCCGTGACGTCTCGTTGCGGCCGAAGCGAGTAGAGAGGACCATTTAAGCGCTCGGCCGCACGGTTGGGTTGGTGTTGCTGCCACGCGCTACCCGTCTGGTGCCGCCGCTACGGCGCGCGGCGCAGCTCGTAGGAGATCCGATCGGTGATCGACTGGGTGGCATCTCCCTGGTTCGTCGTCAGGGTTGCGCGGATCGTCATGCCGTTGTCGGCGACCGTGTCGTTCTGCATGTCGGTTGTCCACCAGCCGAGCGCCATGAAGAGAATCATCTGCGTCGGCGGCTGGTTGGGGCATCGGAGCGTATACGTCGGTACATCTCCGGGCCACGGACCGGTGCCTCCCGAATAGCGCAGGATCTTCTCGTCTTCCCAGACGCGCAGCGTCGCGACCTCATCACCTGGCCCGCGATCGGTGATGGCCACCTGCCCCGACCCGCCGCCGGTGCACGCGCCCGTCACCGTGACGCTCGACTTCAACTGGGAACTGAGCGAGGCGCGCCGCCGATAATGCCGATTAGGACCCATTACCGGCTTTGATGTTGTACACGATCAGCGTGTCCTGGTTGCGCACGTAGAAGCGACCGTCGCTGATTGCAGGGTGCGCCCAGCTCGGATAGTCCTTGTCGGGAATGGTGAAGCGGCCCTTCTCGCGGTAGCCGGACGGCGTCGCTTCCGCAAGGCCGATGACGTTGTTCTCGCTCTGAATGTAAAGGTTGCCATCCGCAAACATCACCGAACCCTTGCCGACGCTGCGATCCCGCCACATCATCTTGCCCGTCGCAAACTCGAGGCAGGTCAGGATCGAATCATTGAACCCGTAGAGATAGCCGTCGACCAGGACGACCCCGCCGTGGTGGTTGTTCATGCTCCGCGTGAAGTACACCTCCCTGGCTTTCACCTCGCCGTTCTGCACGGTGAGATCGAGAAGCCCGCCCCCGGTGCCGTACGCGGAGGTGAAGAACACCTTGCTGTTCGAGAAAATTGGCGTCGCGACGTTCGCCACATCGTTCGCCGCGTTCGGGTAGCGGAACATCAGCTTGCCGTCGGACGCGCGCACGCCGACGCCCGCCGTCGACGTGAATGTCAGATATGTGCGCACGCCCAGCACGTCTGCAGCGATGATCGACGAATACCCCGCGGAATCGCTGAGCTCCTTCGCGGTCCAGACGGTGGCTCCCGTCATCTTGTCCAGTTTCACGATGCCGGCGCCAGGCCCGCCGGGAGACACAATCACATGCGATCCGTCGACCAGCGGTGACTCGCTGATCAGCCATTGCAGCTGCCGCCCTCGAAAATCGCGGAGGATGTTGCGCTGCCAGAGCGCGGTGCCATCGGTCTTGAGGCCCATCAGGTCGCCGTTCTCGCCGAGCACGTAAAGGCGATCGCCGTCGACGGTCGGCGTGCCGCGAGGTCCTGGTCCCCGATCGTCCGTTTGCGCTGCCCCCACCGCCTTCGACCAGACTTCCCTCCCATCCGCACGATTGAGCGCCACGACCACGCTGTTGCGGCCGCGGGTGCTTTGGAGGAAAACGCGATCGCCCGCAACCGCCACCGAACCGTAGCCGGCACCAAGTCCGGTCGCCGTCCACAAGACTGGAGGCCCGGCCTTAGGCCATTCCTTCAGAAGGCCGGTTTCTTTCGACACTCGCGTACGATCGGGGCCCTGCCATTGAGGCCAGTCGGCGGCGTGAAGAGCGGTGACACTCAGGACGACCGTTCCGGCAAAAGTGAGGGCTCTGTTCCTCATCATTAAGAGAATTAGACCGCGCCGGATTTCCCATCTGCGGAAGGGACTCGCTAGCGCGCCGTTTGGGTTGCAGCCCCTTTGTTGCCCCAGAAGATGTAAGTGCCATGCGTGGATGAGGTCACGATGTCCGTCGCGCCATCCTTATTGATGTCCATCGCGACGATGTGGGATCCCACGCCGGAGCGATTGTGAACCAGCTCAGGCACGAACTCGGCTCCGCCGGGAGCGCTCGGATTCCGAACGGTACGGTAGATGTACAACACGGGCGCTCCGTAGGAATCCGGATCCGTATAGCCGAAGTGCGACATATACCGTTTCCCGACAATGAAGTCCTGAATCCCGTCACCGTTCATGTCGGCGGCCGTGGCGCCATGCAGCTCCGTAAAAATCACGTCGCCGGCATTCTTGGTCTGGAAGTTATCCATGATCATGTGCCGAACGAAGGTCGGTTTCCCGTCCGCGCCTTTCTTCTGTTCAAACCAGGCCAGGCCCCAGCCATGCGCTTCGAGGGAGGTCACGACGTCGTTCAAGCCATCGCCATTGACGTCGTAGACAGCCATCTCAGCACCGCCGGCCGCTCCCTGTGAACGTCCCCTGCGGCCGAAGGCCACTGGATGATAGGTCCACAGCTTCTGGGCGCTTCCCTTCGCCGGCTGTTCCCACCAGCCCCAGGCTGTGAGGATATCCAGACGTCCGTCCTGGTTAAGGTCGCCGACCCCGAGCCCGTGCGAGTTGTTCGCGGCCCAGGGACCCGCTTCGGAAATTGGCGTGAGAATCCAGGGCTTCGTGGGGTTGGCGGGATCGGGCCTCGCCAGCACGATGGTTCCGCCCGGAATGCCCATGATCAACTCTGGCTTCCCGTCTCCATCGACGTCCCTCAGCGCGGTCTCTTCGATCCATACGTCGGGAGTGACCTCGTAGCGTTCCCAGCGTCGCGGCTCGTTCCTTGGATTCACATACAACACTCCGGGGCCCATCCCGTTGTTTCCCGTTGCGCACCACTGGTCAGCCCAGCCGTCCCCGGTAAAGTCGTAAGCAAAGTTGACGGCGCAGGCGCGCGGATACTGCTTGTGCACGTCGTAGCTTTCCGCGATGTAAATTTCGCGCGACGTCGTGTAGTCCGGACCGTAATACGCGTACGCGCCGCTCACGATGTCATTGACTCCGTCGTGGTTCACATCCGCGACACCGGCCGACCATGACACGTAGTACTCGCGCAGACGCTGCATCCGGAACCGGCTGGACGTTTCTTCCTCAGGGTACGTAAAGCGGTTCAGATCCTTGTAGCCAAAGTCTTTGAAGCGGACCTCGCCGCTGCCTCCGACGTACAGCGCGATCGGACCAAAGCCCGTGTAGGACGTCACGCCCGACAACGTCACGCCGCCTTCGTTCATCAGCAGCTTGGGCGCTTGCGCGTCCATGATGATTTCAAGCTCGTTCCACTGGCCGGCATGCAGCGTCCCGGCAGGCCGATCGCGCATGACTTCTCCAGCCAATGCGTGCTCCACCCCCGCTGGGGCCGCGGGAGTCATCTGTCCCGGAGGTGCGCCGCCCTGTCCAGACCCCTGTGGGGCTCCGCCGCGTCCCGCCGCCGCACCACCACCACCGCCTTCGGCTGGATACATGAACGTGACAGGATCGGTGCGACCGGTCGGTCCAGCCTTCAGCCTCTCACGGCTCACTTCCTTGCCGTGCAAGTCCAACGTCACCTCGTACGCGTTCACGTCGCCCGCGTTCAACGAAACCAGGACTCCCTTCATCCCGCCGTCGGCTATCTTCTCGGCTCGGAAAAGAACGCCTGTCTTGCATCCGCCGGTACAGCGGAAATTCGCGACAACTCCTATGTCCTGAAACGACTTATCGAGCACCAGCCAGCCACCCTCGGCGGTCTTCGGCGTGCCTACGATTTCGCCGTTCTGTGCCTTCCAATCCGCCTGTCCGACTGGATGCCAGCCATTCAGGCTGGATCCCGTGAAAACGACATCGGGCACGAACGTTCGGGGAGCTGCCATTGCGACCAAGGCGAACAGCCACACGGCTCCGGTGACCGTCGCCAGACCCTTACGCCAGCTCTTGTGCATTTTCACTTCTCCCCTTAAGAAGACCGTCACGGAGTATATCGCTCAGTTGGGAGACGGCTCACGGGAATTGGGCATCGCGCCCACCCGACGAATCCAAACGCCACAGTGCATTCGTTAGGCTTGGACTGTGCCGGGTGTTCAAAAGCGGACAGCCCGGACTCCTTCGGGCGCGTAGCCTGATCCTTGGGATGATCGAATCGAATAAGGAAGAAGAACGCCTGGCGCGCGTCGAGCACACCCTTGAACAGTTGAGAAAATTGCAGAGGGACGCCGACGCGTTCAAGCATCACGTCACGGTTGAGGTCGTGGTGCAACTCCAGTCCGGATTGGCGCCGTCAGCGAGGCGCGCGCTAAGAGCGGAATGGCAAACGGTTCAGAACCGCGTGCGTCGAGCGCGAGCGCGATAGAGCCGCTAAATCAGAACACGAATTTCCCACCGAACTGAATTTGGCGGGGCGTGCCGACGATGCCGGTGATCATGCCTGCCTGAGCTGCGCCGATCGAGGCATTCGGCAGATCGAATTGTGGTGTGTTCAGGACATTGAAGATCTCGGCGCGAAATTGGACCTGCATGCCTTCCTTGACGCGAAACTCCTTGAACAGCGAGAAGTCGAAATTCACGCGTCCCGGCCCGTACAGGATATTCCGTCCCGCGTTGCCATAGACGAACGGTGCCGGCGTCGTGAACGCGGACGTATCGAACCAGCGGTCGACCGTCGGGTCCGACAACTTGCCGTCAGCGACGCGGTCTGGGCGCTGGCCCGTCCCGGTATTGATCGTCGTCGTGTTGAGCGTCGGCGTGAACGGAAGACCTGTCTGGAATGTGTTGATGCCGTTGACCTGCCACCCGCGTGGCAGCGCGTAGTTCCAGGCGATGGTCAATCGATGACGGATATCGAACGGTGAGCTGCCTTGACTCGCGAGTCGATTGAGCGGATCTTGCGGCAACGGTCCGTCGGCGCCGCCCCCGAAGCTCTGGCCTACCGTGTCGATTCCATGAGACCAGGTATACGAAAGGAGGCCACTCAAGCCATGCGTCATCCTCTTCTGGGCGCTGAATTGAAGCGCGTGGTACGCAGCGGTGCCGTCGGACACGGCCCAGTTCACGTCGGCGAGCGCGGGGCGCACGTCGAAGAAGGGCCGACGATTGTTGACGGCACCCGTTCCCGGCACCGCCTGGTTGAGGTTGTACGTGGTGTCGAGATGCTTGCCGATGTTTCCCACGTACGACACCTTGAGCAACAGCGCTGAAGGAAGCTCCTGCTCGACGGTCAAATTGAACTGTTCGGCATAGCCAGGCTGATAGTCTGGATCGACGCCGATCACGCTGCCGCTCGGATTGTCGGCCAGAGTCAGATCCATCGGCGGAATGGTGGGGAAACCATCCGCCACACGCCGCGTAACGAACTGGGTGCCGGGGTTGAAGCTATAGATCGGCCCGAAGGGTACGTGCCGGTGCAACCGCAGCGCAGCGCCACCGTTGCCTGGCGTATTCCAGAACAGGCCCGTCCCACCCCTCACGACCGTCCGTTGTGCCACCTGGTAGGCAAAGCCGAGACGTGGTGCAAAGGCCTTCCAGAAGGTGTTCACGCCTGCCGATCTGCTCACGCCGTTACGGCCTGCAACCATGACTGTTGCGGTGTTTGGATCGAAATTGGCCCACAGATTGTCCACCTCGGTGAACGGCGTGTCGAGCTCGTACCTGAGCCCGAGATTCAACGTCAACCGCTGCGTCGCGCGCCAGTCGTCGGCGATGTAGAGGCCGTACTCGGTGCTGCGCATTCCCACATCAGACGCCAGCAGGTAGTCCTGCTCGATCAGGCTTGGCGCTCCGAGCAGAAACGACGCCATCACGTGGCCGCCCGTGTTGTTCGCCGGGTTGTTGGTGATGTTCGGCGCGAAGTTGAATCGCCCGTTGCCGCGGTTGGTCTGAAATTCGCCCATGTGACGGCGGCGCAGGTCGAAGCCGGTCTTGATTGTGTGTTTGTCACCCTGAAAGGTCAGGTTCGTCACGTATTGAAACATCTTTTCGTGCCGGAAGATCGGCAGCGAACGGCTGTGACCGATGCCCGTGTAGTTCGCCGGGCTGAAGATCGGAATCCCATCCTGCCCGAGCTGCTGGTTGGCGTTGGGCACGCCGAGCTGTTCGCCGAGCTGGTCGCCGTTGACGACGTCGGCTTGCGTGAACTCGAGATTGAAGTGGTTGTAGCCGGCGCGCGTATCCAGAAGGAGCCGCTCCGAGAAGACATGGACCCAGCCGAAGACCGCGTGCTCGGCCCACAAATCCGAAGGACCCGCAAAGGTGTCCTCGTTGCCCAGACCCACGGGCTTCGACAACCCCGGGAGCTGGACAGGGGCAAATGTGTACGGGTTGATGGTTGACGTCTTCGACCAGGAGTAACGGCCAAGGAAGTTGTCTCGATCGCTCTGGGTGTGATCCACGCGCACGTCCAATTGATTCCAGTTCTGCGTGCGCGAGGGTGTCGTGACGAGGTTGCTCGTCAACGCTGACGTGGTCGGCATCGGATAGGCGTTCATCAACTTGGCCGTCACGGGATCCCAGCGATTCTGCGGTATGAGATTGCCGGCGAACGGCTGGCGAGTGACCGCGCCGCCGGGAGCCACGACCGTGGTCAGCGGATCGTAGATCGTCCCCACTTCGCTGAAGTCGCCTTGCCGCATCTTCGCGGTCGGCACGGTGTTGACGAACACGCGCCCCAACTCCTGGCGGAAACCGTCGTAGTCGGCGAAGAAGAACGTCTTGTTCGCGATAATTGGACCGCCGACAGCGCCGCCGAACTGATTCTGCTCGAACGGCGGTTTGTCCTGCCCGGCGCGATTGGCGAAGAAGTTGTTGGCGTCGAACTTGTCGTTGCGCAGGAACTCGTACACCACACCGTGCATCGCGTTGCTGCCGGACTTCGTGACGACGTTGATCTGTCCACCGGGATTCCGCCCCTGATCGGCGGAGTAGAGGTTGGTCTGAACCTTGAATTCTTTAATGGCCTCGACGTTCGGACGCAAGACGGTCACCAGTGTCAGCCGCGTGTTGTTGTCAATCCCGTCGTAGAGGTAGTTGTTCGAGTTTTCCCTGTTGCCGTTGACGAACAACTCTGTGCCGGGGCGCAGGTCGTCGGGCCTGGTGCCGCTCATGATGGTGCCGCGCATACCCGAACCTGCGCCAGATACACCGGCACTGAGCGTCGCCAGTTGCACGAAGTTGCGGCCGCTGAGCGGTAAATCCTGCACCTGTTTTTCCTCGATCACGGTGCCGAGGACCGACGACTGCGTCTCGAGCAGCGGCGCGGTCCCCGCAATGGTGACGGTTTCGCTGATCAGTCCGACTTCCAGCGCAAGGTCAATCTCCGCCCGTTGATTGACTTGCAGTTGTACGCCCGTGCGCTCGACTTTACGAAAACCTTGAATCTCGGCGGTGAGCTTGTAGAGACCCGGTTGCAGCGAAGTAAAGATGTAGGTACCCCCGGCGCCAGTTGTAGCTGTGCGGGTGACACCGGTGGCCTCGTTTGTCAACGCAACCGTAACGCCAGGCACTATGCCTCCGGAACTGTCTCTAATCGTCCCGACCAGATCGGCCGTGGTCACCTGGGCATGTGCGAAAGCAGAGGATAACAACAGTAGAAAACCCAGGACGAGAATCGAGAAGCGGGTTTGGGTGAGTCTCATTGCTTCCTCCTGATCATCGTGCGTCAACCGCCGGAGCGTAGTCGGACCCGAAAGGAAGAGGGAAGGCCGCAGAGCTTAACACGTGGGGGTGAGGCAAGGCCATGGCGCGCATTTTAACCGTGACGCATGGCGGAGTAGCGTGTAATTGCGCCTACGACACCATCAAAGGTGTCGCGGAGGAACCACGGAAGTGGGGCGAATCATGCCGTAGCCCGGGCGCCGGCGGGTCCGGAATGGACCTGATTTGATTGGAGGCGCCGCCCGGATTTGAACCGGGGATGGAGGTTTTGCAGTCTATCCGAGAGCTTCGAATTCGGACTGGACGCGCTGGCAGCCAATTATCGGCGGCCTGCAAGAACACAAAGAGAAGAAATTGGCGCTTATCAAGAATTGACCGTCCCGCGTTATGCTTCGACGCCAGACGATTGAGATGAGACCCGATGATAAGTTCCCTCGCGGAGAAGCTGCGCTCGCGGACCGACGCGCGTTACATGTTCGCTTTCCAGCAGAAGCATTCGCCGCTTGGCCGCGGCGTCACGTTGGAGGAACTGGGCGGCGCTGGCTTGTATCTCCTGTCGGATCTGTCGACCGGCGTCACCGGCGAAATCCATTTCGTCGAATTCCGGCTACAACGTCATCGCCATGCCGCAGCCCGATGCGCTGAAGGCGTCAGGCGCGGATGACAATGGCGGCCAGTAACCGCCAGATCCATGAGGCCCGTCGGGACCGCCCCCGCGTCAAATGGAAAAACGGCCAGGCTTTCGCCCGGCCGTTTTGTTTGTGTTTTGATGCGGCGCCTTATCGCAGCTTTCCGCTGAACTGAGTGGAGATCGAAACGATCGGCGTTCATCACCTTGGTCCACGCCGCCACAAAGTCCTTCACAAATTTCTCGTTCGCGTCCGCGCCTGCATAGACTTCCGCAAGCGCTCGCAGCTGGGAGTGCGACCCGAAAATAAGGTCGACACGCGTACCGGTCCACTTGACCGCGTTCGTCTTACGGTCCCGTCCCTCGTACAGGTTGTCGCCGGCCGGCTGCCATTGCGTGCTCATGTCGAGCAGATTGACGAAGGAGTTGATTCGTCAACCTGCCGGGCTTCT
>CAWGDY010000009.1:0-48461 GCA_963821395.1 Vicinamibacterales bacterium
ATCCTCGCCGCGGCAAATATCGCGAGCGCGGTCTTCACGGTTGCGTCGCTCCATCTGCTTTACGTCAACACGCGACTCCTTCCCGAAGGGCTGCGCCCGGCCATGTGGCGGCGCGTCGTGCTCGTCGCCATGTCGGTCTTCTACGGCTTTTTCACCGTGTTCTCGATCCGCGCGCTCCTCTGACGCGGAGAGCCTATTTTTCTTGAAAAACAAAACTCCGTGTTCCTCCGTGTCCCCGTGCCTCCGTGTTGAAGCTGCTCCGTGACCTCCACACTCAAGTAAGATAAAACGCTCATGAAACTGGCGACCTTCGAGATCGCGACCGCCCTTGGCCCCATCCGCCGCATCGGGGCGGCCGTCGATGGCAGGCTGGTCGACTTCGTGTCGGCCTACGCCGCTCACCTCGAGCGCGCCGATCCTGGCTGCGACGCCGAGCGGCTCGCGGCGCTGTTGTTTCCGCCCGACATGGTGGCGTTCCTGGGGACCGGCGATCTCGGCCGGCAGGCGGCCGAGCAGGCGATCGAGGCCGCAGCCCGGACGCCGGACGCGTTCGGCGCCCGCACGAGCCTCGCCCGCAGCGAAGTGCGGTTGCTCGCGCCGCTGACGCGTCCTCGTGTCATCCGCGATTTCCTCACGTTCGAAGGGCACATGCTGACGGCCGGCAAAGCGCTCGGGCGGCCGACGATTCCGCCGGTCTGGTACGAAGTGCCCGCGTACTACAAAGGTATTCCCGACACGGTGTCCGGCCCGGACGCGGTCATCGAGTGGCCGAAGTACTGCGAGAAGTTCGACTTCGAGCTCGAGCTCGCTGTCGTTATCGGCCGTTCGGGGAAGAACATCGCGAAGGCCGACGCGAAGCGCTACATCGCCGGCTACACGATCTGGAACGACTGGAGCGCGCGCGATCAGCAGATGAGGGAAGGTCCGCTCGGCATGGGACCGGGCAAAGGGAAGGACTTCGACACGGGCAACACGATCGGTCCTTACCTGGTGACGGCCGACGAGCTCGATCCCGGCAATCTGCGGATGACGGCGAAGGTGAACGGAGAAACCTGGACCGATTCGTCGAGCGCCGGCCGTCAGTTCTCGTTCGAAGACCTGATCGTCTATGTGTCGCAGAGCGAGACGATTTACCCCGGCGAGCTGTGGGGATCGGGCACGACCACCGGCGGCAGCGGCCTCGAGCTCGATCGATGGCTGAAGCCGGGCGACGTCGTGGAGTTCGAAATCGAAGGCATCGGCATCTTACGAAACCGGATAGAGAGGAGATAAGCGATGTACGTCGTGGCTGCGCAGTACACGGTGATGGAGGGCAAGGAAAAGGATGTGCTCGACATCCTCAAGAAGATGATCCCGCTTTCGCGTGCGGAGCCGGGGTGCAAGGTCTACATGGTGAACCAGTCGCTCGAGGATCGGCGCAAGCTGCTGCTCTACGAGGTGTACGTCAACGAGGACGGCTACAAGGCCCACCAGGCGACCGAGGCGTTCAAGGAGAACATCCTGGGCAAAGTCATCCCGATGCTCGAGAGCCGCGTGCGCACGTTCTACGACGTCGTCGAGTAGGGCAAGGACGTCGCACCTAAGCCGCATAACGCTGCGATATTGCGCCGAGCGCGAGAGCGCGAGGTGGCAGGTCGTGGGGGTGGGCCCCACGACAACAAAAAGTATGGACTACCACCTCAACGGTCAAACCGCCTTCGTTTCCGCCGGCGCGCACGGCATCGGCGAGGCCATCGCAAACCTGCTGGTACAGGAAGGCGCCGTCGTCGTGGTGGCCGACCAGGACGAGAACACGCTGCGCGAGAAATCGGCCAGGATGGAAGGGCACGGTCGCGGCGAATCTTTCGACAGCCGCAGGTGTCGATCGCGCGGTGGCGTACGTGCTCGACACGTTCAAGGGGCCGCCCGGCATTCTCATCAACAACCTCGGCGTCGGCGACGCCAGACCGTTCACCCAGATCACCGACGAACAGTGGGCGCAGTCGTTTCAGACCAACCTGATGGGCACGGTCCGGATGTGCCGTGCGTTTCTGCCAAAGATGGCGGAGCGTGGGTCGGGTGCGGTCGTGAACACGGGCTCCGATCTGGCGAAGCAGCCGGAACCGGGGTTCATGGACTACGGTGCGTGCAAGGCCGGCCTCCTGTACCTGACGAAGGCACTCGCCAAGGAATACGCGCCGAAGGTCCGCATCAACACGGTGCTGCCCGGGCCCATCTGGTCGCGAATGTGGACGCGCGAGGGCGGCATCGTCGATCAGTTGATGCAGCACTACGGGCTCGACCGCGACAGTTCGGTGAAGAAGTTTCTCGAGGATCGCCAGATGCCGATGGGCATCGGCAATCCCGAAGACGTCGCCCACGCCGTCGTCTTTCTCGCGTCGCCGCTGGCGAAGTTCATCACGGGCGCGAGCCTCGACATCGGCGGCACAATACGAGGATTGGTGTAAGGAGCCCCAATGTCATTCCTGCGAGTCGCGATTGCGGTGGTGTTCGTCGGCGCGTACGCATACGCGCAGATTCCGACCGATCCGTTCCCGACGCCAATCAACTCGACGGACGTCATCAAGGTGAACTACGTCGAGTTCGCGACGCTGCCCGATCTGGGAGGGCCGATGCCCGCGCGTCCGATGCTGCTCGTCGATGAGCCCGGTACGCGCCGGCTGTTCGTCAACGACATGCGAGGGCCGCTTTACACGATTCCCAGGGAAGGCAAGACGGTCGCGGTGTATGTGGATCTCAACGATCCGAAGTGGGGCCTGAACGTCAACTCGCAGGGCAACGAGCGGGGATTCCAGAGCTTCGCGTTTCACCCGCAGTTCGGACGGACGGGGACGCCCGGCTACGGCAAGTTCTATACGTATGTCGACACGGCGAACATGCCGCCCGTCGTCGACTTCAAACCCGGCGGCGGCCAGCACACCCACGACGCCGTGCTGCTCGAGTGGACGGCGAAAAACGCCGCCGCGGCCGCCTACGATGGCGGCGCGCCACGCGAGCTCATGCGGTTCGAGCATCCGTTCGGCAACCATAACGGCGGCCAGCTCTCGTTCAACCCGCTTGCGGCCCCGAACAGCGCCGACTTCGGTCTCCTGTACATGGGCCTGGCCGATGGCGGCAGCGGAGGCGATCCGCTGAACAACGCGCAGAAGCTGAACTCGGCGTTCGGCAAGATATTCCGCATCGATCCGCTCGGCACCAACAGCGCCAACGGGAAGTACGGCATTCCGAAAGACAACCCGTTCGCCAACGACAACAATCCCGAGACGCTGGGTGAGATCTACGCGTACGGCGTTCGAAACCCGCAGCGCTTCGCGTGGGACTCGCGGACGGGAAACATGTACCTCGCCGACATCGGTCAGAACATCGTCGAAGAGGTGAGCCAGGTGACCAGGGGCGCGAACCTCGGATGGAACACATGGGAAGGCAGCTACGGGTTCATCAGCCGCGAGGCGGTCCGCCTCGAGAACCCCCGCAGCGATCCCAAGGTCACTTATCCGCTTGCGGAGTACGGCCAGCTCGATCCGCTGCTCCAACCCCAATCGGCCGTGACGATGGGTGTGGTGTACCGGCGGAAGGAGATTCCTCAGCTTTCAAATCTTCTGATCTTCGGCGACAACCCGAGCGGCGAAATCTTCTACGTGAACGCCGACAAGCTGCCCAACGGCGGACAGGATGCCATCCGCCGCGTGCTGTTCAGCGATAAAGGCGAGACGAAGACGCTGCTGAAGCTGATTCAGGAAAAGAACGTCGCGCAGGGGAAGCCGCCCTCCACGCGCGCGGACCTTCGCTTCGGCGAAGGCCCGAACGGTGAGATTTACGTCCTCAGCAAGCGGGATGGGGTCATCAGGCAAATAGTCAAATGAGCGGCCTGAAGCAGTTTTCGCTTCCATGTAGTACGTAGTGTCCGGCTTTAGCCGGACTTTCACGCGGTCCGCCTGAAGGCGGACACGACGTACAATCTGCGAATCTACGAGTCTGCGAACCCAGAGTTCTACTTCTGCGTCAGCCTCAGTTTCCCTGCTTGCGCGCAGTGCTCCGCGATCGTGAAGTAGCTCTGCACGGTTTTCGCGCCAACCACATACGGGTTCGGGTCGCCCGCCGCGCGCTTGGCGAGGCGCGCCATCTTGTCGTTGGAATCGTCCCAGCTCGGATGATTCGACAGAAACACGTCGGCGCCGGCCTTGGCGGCCGCCTCGCGGAATCGCTGCGCCGACGCGATGTAGGCGTCGAACCAGTGAGACGCCGGCTGCTCGGGCGTGATCGTGAAATTGAATCCGGTGCCGCCCCACAGCGCGGCGACGTGCGGCGTGCCGTTGTCTTTGACCGGCAGGATCGTCGACATCGTGCCGGGCGTATGTCCGAACGTGTGGATGAAGGTCAGCGTCGTATCGCCGAGCGTCAGTTGCTGCCGGTCGGTGACGACCATGTCTTTCTTCGGCTTCGGCCAGCTCTGCGTGTTTTTCGCCAGCATGTCCCAGTCCTGGGCAGTCAGCAGCACGCGAGCCCCGAAGCGTTCCTGCAGGTACCAGGCGCCTCCCGCGTGGTCGCGGTGGGCGTGGCTGACGACGACGTATTTGATCTGCGCGGGGTCGAGCTTCAACTTCTTGAGGCCGCCGACCACCTGTTCTTCGACGGAGTAGTCGAAGATCGGATCGATGATGATGATGCCCGCTGACGTGACGACCGCCCAGGTCGAATACTCCTTTTCCCCTACGTAGTACAGGTTGTCGAAGATCTTCATCGGCTCGCGTGCCCACGTCGATCGGTCGGGCGCCGCCTGGGGTCCGCGTGCGGGCTGGCCCGCGCCCCGGGCCGGCGCCTGTCCGCCACGGCGCGCCGGTGGCGTCGCGCGCGAGGCCTGCTCGGGCGTGCAGAGGGTGATGAGCGGGGTTGGATTGCTGGCCGCAAGCGCTTTCGCGGCGGCGACGTGGGAATCGACGGTGTTGGCGGACTGGGCTGACAGCGTCGCGCCAAGCACGAACGGCAAAGCCAAGCGTCTCATTGCGGCCTCCTGAAGGCTGGTGTTCGAGGGTGGATTCACATTATATTGGGCTACCCGGAAATTATCGATAATCGGGCGAGAGCAGGAGCCGTATTCATGAACAAGCTCAAAGCCGTGGTGCTGGTCATCTGTCTGGCGGCGTGGGGTAACCAGTCCGGCCATGCCCAGGCAGGCAGGACGACGTGGACCGACTACGGCGGCAGCGCCGACAACGCGCGCCACTTCACGTCGAATCAGATCAACCGCTCGAACCTCGACCAGCTTCGCGTGGCGTGGACCTACGCGACCAACGACAACATCTCGTACGTCTTCAACCCGATCATCGTCGACAACGTGATGTACGTGCTGGCGAGGAACAACTCGCTCGTGGCGATCAACGCGACGACCGGTGAGGAGATCTGGGTCCACGAGGGCCTGCAAGGCATCGCGCCGCGCGGCATCAACTACTGGGAGAGCCAGGATCGGTCCGATCGCCGTCTGCTGTTTCAGCTCAACAGCTATCTCCAGGCCATTGACGCGCGCACCGGCAAGTCGATCCTGACGTTTGGCAAGAACGGCGCCGTCAACCTCAGGGAAGGCCTCCGCCGCGATCCGGCGACCGTCGTGAAGACGCAGTCGTCCAACCCGGGAAAGGTCTTCGAGAACCTCATCATCCTTGGATCGGCCGCGGGCGAAAACTACATGGCGCCTCCAGGCGATGTTCGCGCCTTCGACGTCGTGACGGGCGCGCTCGTCTGGCAGTTCCACACGATTCCGCATCCGGGCGAGTTCGGCTACGAGACCTGGCCGCCCGATGCCTGGAAATACATCGGAGGCGTCAATACCTGGGGCGAGATTACCGTCGATCCCGTCCGAGGCATCGCGTACTTTCCGCTCGGTTCTCCCACCTACGATTTCTACGGGGCCGATCGTCACGGTGCCAACCTGTTCGGCACATCGCTCCTCGCGCTGAATGCGCGCACCGGAAAGCGGCTCTGGCATTTCCAGATGGTGCATCACGATCTGTGGGACTACGACAACGTCGCCGCCCCGCAGTTGACGACCATCCAGCGCAACGGGAAGAGCATCGACGTCGTGGCGCAGGCCGGCAAGACGGGATTCCTGTATGTCTTCGATCGCGTGACCGGCGAGCCGATGTTCCCGATCGAAGAACGCCGCGTACCGCCCAGCGAGATTCCCGGAGAGCAGGCGTGGCCCACGCAGCCGTTTCCCACGGCGCCGCCTCCCTTTGCGCGTCAAACGCTGACGGTCGACGACATCAACCCGTACATCCTGACGCCCGAACAGCGCGAGACCTGGAAGAAGCGGATTGCGAACGCCGCCAATGCCGGTCTCTTCACTCCGCCTTCGCTGCGCGACACCGTGTCGATTCCGGGGGCGCAGGGGGGCGCAAACTGGGGCACGACGGCGGCGGATCCCTCGAAAGGGATCGTGTACATCCTCAGCATCAACGTGCCTTCAATTTACAAGTTGAGCAACGAAGCCCCTGTGCCCGGCAGAGGCGGACCGGCCTCGCCGGAAACCATCGCACGCGGACGGACGCTCTATCAGGAGAAGTGCGAAGCGCTGTCATGGTCCGGAGTTGCGAGGTGATGGCAACTATCCGTCGCTCGTCGATATCACGTTGCGAGTCGGACCGGAGACGCTGCGCGAAGTCATCACGGGCGGCAGGCCGGGCATGCCGTCGAACAACGACCTGACGCAACCAGATCTCGCGGCGCTCATCGCGTTTCTGGGAAGCACCAATCCGGCGACGGGCCGCGGCCGCGGAGCCGGGCCGGCGCCAGGCGCAGGCGGCGGACCTGTGGTCGCATCGGGCGGAGCGCCCGGTGGTCGCACCGTTCCTTCCGGTCGCGCCGGCGGCATGGTGGGCCCGGACTATCCCAAGGGTGTGAAGGTTCCGGAAGTGCGGATGTACACCGGCTACGGCATGGACGGGACGATCGTGAAGCCGCCGTACTCGACGCTGTCGGCCTACGATCTCAATACGGGTACGATCAAGTGGCAGATCCCCGCGGGCGGCGATGACGTGCGAGCGGTGTCGGCGGGCGGTAAGGACACCGGCTTCATCAGCCAGAGAACAGGGATCATCACGACCTCGTCGGGTCTGCTCTTCCATGCCGGCGGCGACGCCATGCTTCGCGTCTACGATTCGGACACCGGGCAGGTGCTCTGGACCACGGAGTTGCCCTCGGGGTCGCGCGGCATTCCCGCGATGTACGAAGTGAACGGCCGGCAGTTTTTCGTTGTGAACGCGACGTCGGCCACCGAAGCGGGCAGCCGTGCCATGAAGCCCGGCACACCGCGGACCAGAGGGTACGTCGCGTTTGCGTTGCCCGCAGGACAGTAAGGGAGACCATGCTCAATTACATCGAAGGCAGTTGGCGGGAATCGGCCGCGACCGAGCGGATTCCGGTGATCAACCCGGCCACGTTGGAAGAGATCGGGCGGACACCGCTGTCGCCGGCGAGCGAAGTCGATCAGGCGGCGCATGGCAGCGGCGCAGGGCGTTTCCAGCGTGGCGCCGCACGCCGGTCACCGAGCGCGTGCAGTACCTCTTCAAGCTGAAGGGGCTGCTCGAAAACGAGTTCGAGGACATCTCGCGGACGATTACCGTCGAGTGCGGCAAGACGCTCGCGGAGGCCCGCGGCGAGATGCGGCGTGCGATCGAAAACGTCGAAGTCGCGTGCGGAACGCCCATCCTGATTCAGGGCTACAACTCCGAGGACATCGCGGTCGGCATCGACGAGATCATGGTGCGCCAGCCCCTTGGCGTCTGTGCGATCGTCGCGCCGTTCAATTTTCCCGGGATGATTCCGTTCTGGTTCCTTCCCTACGCGATGGCCTGCGGCAACACGGTGGTGATGAAGCCGTCCGAGCGCGTGCCGCTGACGATGCAGAAGGTCATGAAGCTGCATCGACTCGATCGGCCTGCCGGCCGGCGTCGTGAATCTGGTGAATGGCGGGCGTGAGGTCGTCAATGCGTTGCTCGACCATCCGGTCATCCGCTCGATCAGCTTCGTCGGATCGAGCGCCGTGGCGCAGGCAGGTGTACGCGCGCGCGGCGGCCGCCGGCAAACGCGCGCAGTGTCAGGGCGGCGCCAAGAACCCGGTCGTGGTGTTGCCCGATGCGGATGTGTCGGCCGCGTCGGATATCATCGCCGACAGCGCGTTCGGTTGCGCCGGGCAGCGGTGCCTGGCGACGTCGCTGGCCATCACCGTCGGCGACGCGACACGGCCCTTCAACGAGGCCATCCAGGAGAAGGCGCGGACGCGCGTCACCGGATACGGCCTGGACGAAGGCGTGCAGATGGGGCCGGTGATCTCACCGGAAAGCCGGCAGCGGATCGCCAGCTTGATCGAGAAGGCGATCGCCGATGGCGCGCGCGCCGTCGTCGACGGCCGCAACCCCGATATTCCGAAGTATCAGAAGGGGAATTTCATCCGCCCGACGATCCTCGACGATCTGCCGTTCTCGAGCGGCGTCACCAGGACGGAGATCTTCGGACCGGTGCTCTCGATGCACCACGTGAACACGATCGACGAGGCCATCGCGCTCGTCAACACGGGCGCCTACGGCAATCAGGCGTGCCTCTTCACGACGAGCGGCGCGTCGGCCCGAAAGTTCCGGTACGAAGCCGAGGTCGGCAACATCGGCGTCAACATCGCCGTCGCCGCGCCGATGGCGTTCTTCCCGTTCAGCGGCGCGCGCGAAAGCTTCTTCGGCGATCTGCACGGCCAGGGGCGCGACGCGATCGAGTTCTTCACACAGGAAAAGGTCATCGTCGAGCGGTGGCCGCAGCAGTGGACCCGCAGGTTCTAGCCCAATGTCGTCACAAACCTCCATCCTGAAACGGCGGCCGGGTGTCAGAGCGCCCGCCGCTACGTCCGACTATCTGCTGCGTCAGGCGATCCTCAAGCTGCTGGCTGTCAAGGACTCCGACATCCGGTTGTTGACGCTCGAGCAGTGCCGTGATGCCGTCGACAAGAGCCTGCACGCGGGCGGCGCGTTTTCGGCGACGATCCCGCTCGTCACGCTGTTCTACGGCGGGTTCATCGACGTCGACGTCGCCGATCCGACGCGGCGCGGACAGGATCTGTTCGTGCTCAGCAAGGGGCACGCGGTCGCCGCGCTCGCGTCGATCTACGCCGAGCTCGGCTACTTCGACCGTTCGGTGCTGGCGAACTCGCGGTCGTACAGCAGCATCCTGAACGGCCATCCCGGGCCGATCCTCCCCGGAATCCAGATCGCGACCGGGCCGATGGGCCAGGGCCTGTCGGTCGCGCAGGGCTTCGCGATTGCCGGACGCATGTCGCCGCGGTTCGACAGCTACGTGGTGTGCGGCGATGGCGAGCTCCAGGAGGGGCCGATCTGGGAAGCCGTGATGTTCGCCGGCCAGAAGCACCTCGACAATCTGTGCGTCATGGTCGATCGCAACAACGGCCAGCTCGACATGGCGAACCGGATGATTTTCCCCATGCCCGAGCTGGAGGCGGTGTTCGCCTCGTTCAACTGGGAAGTCGCGAGCGTCGATGCGACGCAGTACGACGGCATGTATGCGGCGCTCGAGCGGTTCCGCTTCGGGCCGCGCAACGGCAGGCCGACGGCGATCATCTGTCACGGGATGAAGGGACACGGCGCGCTGTCGGACTTTCTGAACAAGCACAAGGTGACCGTGCCCGACCGGCTGATCGAGCAGGAGATGACGCTGCAGAAGGAGCAGCGGCAGAGCCGGGTCGACGAGTTCGCGAGCTTCTACGACGGTCTTGCCGGCCAGGCGGGCGGCGGCGAGCTGCAGGGGATGCTGGTGGAGCTGGCGGCCGAGATGCGCCTCGATTTGCGCAAGTCGTCTTCGGGTCCGCTGTCGCTGTCCCAGGTGCTCGGCCCGGTGGTGACCACCCGCGTGCCTCCGCGCGACAAGCGCATTCAGTACGACGCCGCGCAATTGCCGAAGATCGATCGATCGAAGGAATACGCGGCCAGCGATATCGTGACATCGGCGATGAAGGTCTTCGCGCGCGACGCCGAGGATCGTCAGCATCGACGCCGATCTGGCGACCACGAGCGGCCTCGAGGCGGGCGTGGCCGCCGTCGACCAGCGACGGGCGCTGAACGTCGGCGTCGCCGAAGCGAACATGATGAACATCGGCGAGGCCTTCGCCGCGCTGGGCTACAACACCTGGATCAGCACGTTCTGTCCGTTCTACGACTGGAAGGTGTTGCGCCGCATCGCCGTCGGACATCAGGAGCGGCACGAGGCCATCGACGCACCCGACGGGTGGCTGAGCGAAGGGCACGGCCTCGATCTGACGATGCTCGCGACGGCCGCGAACTTCGAGACACGCACGAACGGCGCGACCCACATGGGGAACGACGACTCGACGACGTTCGACGCCGTGGCCCATCTCAGAATCATCGACGTCTCGTGCCCGCAGCAGATGCTGGCGGTGATGCGGTGGATCATGGACGGCAACCGCGGCATGCTGTACGTGCGCGTGATGCGCACGCCGTCCGCGGTTCTCTACGGCGCGGACTATACCTTCGAGTTCGGCAAGGGCTGTTTCGTCCACGGCGACAAGAACGCCGATGCGTTCATCGTGGCGAGCGGACGCGGCGTGCACGAAGCGATCGGGGCGGCGCGTCAGCTGGCGGAGCAGGGGATCACGGCCGCGGTCGTGGATCTGCCGTCGATCGACGCGGCATTGCTGACCGAGCTCTGCTCGTCGGGAAAGCTCGTGTGTGTGGCCGAGCAGAACAACGGGTACATTCTCGAGAACCTCCAGAAGGTCGCCTTCGACGAGCGCCGGCGATCTGGCCCGAATCTCCTTCAGAAGGTGCTCGCCATCAACACGCTGGGCCCCGACGGCCGACCGCACTTCATTCACTCGGGCACGTATGAAGAGCTGGTCGAGGCCTTCGGCCTGACCCCCGCAAAGATCGCCGCGGCCGTGGCCGGCGCGCTGAAGAGTTGAGGATTCCATGACCGTTCCTGCCATTCACGAAGACGACGCCGAAGATCTGGGCCTGCCGGGACGCCATCTTCGCTGGCTCGTCGCGAAAAACGCGGTGAACGCGAACAACTGCTCGGCGTGCGTCATCCGCGTCGCGCCGGGCGAGAAGGTGAGGCCCGCGCACTCGCATCCGAACGGCGAGGAAGTGATCTACATCATCACGGGCTCGGGCCGCGTGCTGGTCGCGGGCGAAGTGCGTCCCGTCAGACAGGGCATGGCGGTGCTGTTCCCGCAGGGCGCGGTGCACATGCTCCACAACACCGGCACCGAAGAGATGAAGGTGGTGTGCTTCTTCGCGCCCCCGACGGGGCTCGAGAACTATCAGATGCACGAGGGTGTGGACTTTCCGGACTGACGCGGGACACGGGAAAGCTGAAACTAGAAACTAAAATCTAAAAACTAGAATCTAAAAACTGAAGACTGAAAACTGACAACTGATGACTACCAAGGACTATTCCAGTTTCGGCCTGAAGGACAAGATCGCCATCGTCACCGGGGCGTCGCAGGGTATCGGCAGGGCCATCGCGGTGGGGCTGGCCCAGGCCGGCGCGCACGTGGTGCTGGCGAAGCACCCTGAGGGACGGCAGAACGAGATCAAATCGGTCCAGGCCGAGATCGAAGCCCTGGGCCGCAAGGCGCCGATCGTGATGGTGGACGTCAACAAGGTGGACCAGGTACGGTCGATGATCGACGAGACCGTCCGGCTCCTTGGCAGAGTCGACATCCTCGTGAACAACGCCTCGTGGACCGGTACCGGCCCGGCGCTCGACGTCACCGAGGAGGAATACGACAAGACGCTGACCGCGTCGTTGAAGAGCGTGTTCTTCGCGTGCCAGGCGGCGGCGCGGGTGATGATTCCGCAGGGCAGCGGCAAGATCATCAACATCGGGTCGAATTTCGGCGAGATCGCGTTCAGCGGCCGCGCGGTCTACGCCGCGGCGAAAGCCGGCGTGCATCATCTCTCACGCGCGCTCTCGCTCGAATGGGCCAAGTCGGGCGTTACTGGTCAACGTGGTCGCGCCATGCATCACCGAGACCGACTCGCGCAAAGTGATTCTCGAGCGGCCCGGCTACAAGGAATGGGTCGGCACACAGATTCCCGAGAGGGCGCTGGAATCAGCCCGACGACCTCGTCGGCGCCGTGCTGTTCCTCTCGAGCGATCTCTCGGACATGGTCGTCGGCCACGTGCTGATGGTGGACGGCGGGTGGACCTGCACTAGCTCCCTGTCATGGTCGAAATGGCAAATGGCAAAGGCGAGAACGCTCTGCCACGACTCGACTTGCCATCCCGACTGCCGACTTTCGCCTAGCGACCCTTCGCCGCCATCTGCCATCTGCCAAGGTGCGCTCAGTTCGTCAGTCGCCTGTACCGCGCCGATTCCCTTGTAGTTGAACTTCTGCAGACGCTTGCCTTCGTAGGTTTCCACCGTGTAGATGTTCCCCTTCGAATCGAGCGAGATGTTGTGCACGGCGTAGAACTGGCCGGGCATCCGTCCGCCGTTGCCGAAGTGGCTGATGACCTGCAGCGGCTCGCGCAGCATCGTCCACACCCGATGGTTCGCGCCGTCGGCGATGAACGCGTGACGCTGGGCGGCGTCGCGTGAGAACCCGATGTCGAACACCGCGCCGTCGCCGAGCGTGCTCTTGGCGATCTGCGCTTCCTTGACGAACGTCCCATCCTTGCGGAACACCTGAATGCGGTCGTTCGCGCGATCGCAGACATACACCAGCCCGTCGTTGGCGATCTGCGCGCAATGCACCGTTCGGAACACCTGCGGGATGGGCGCCGCCGGGTCGTACGGGCCGGGATCGGCGTCATCCGGCTTCTTGCCGTACGCGCCCCAGTGCCGCTTGTAGGCGCCGGTGTCGGCGTCGAAGACGATCACGCGCCGGTTGCCGTACCCGTCGGCCACGTACACCTCGTTGGCGGCCATATCGACTTCCGCTTCCGCGGCGCGGTTGAGGTTGGCCGTGTCCGTGTTGCCCTTGCTCTGACCTTCGTGTCCAATCTGCAGCAGGAATTTCCCCTGCCGCGTGAACTTGAGCATTTGATGGCCCTGGTTGGTCGGCAGCCACACGTTGTCCTTGCCGTCGATCGTGATGCCGTGCATTGACGCGGGCCACTGATAGCCGGGCCCGGGGCCGCCCCACGACGACACCAGGTTGCCGGCCGGATCGAACTCGAGCACCGGCGGGGCCACGTCGCAGCAGAGGTCGGAAATCTTCCGCTTGTCGCCCGGCTGCGGCGGCGGTGATCCACCCGGCTGCTGCATGCCGTTGGTGCCCGCCACCATGCCGGCTTCCTTCGGCGCGACGTTGCCGCGATGGGTAATCCAGACGTGATCGCGCGCATCGATGCTGAGGCCGACGACCGATCCCATCACCCAGTTGTTCGGCAGCGGCTTGGGCCACATCGGATCGACTTGGTACACCGGCGCCTGCACGGTGCCGCGCGTCTGCGCCAGGGTGGCCATCTGCAGGGCGTACTGGGCCACTGCCAGCACGGCGATCGCCGCGACGAACGTGATGCCGGTTTTGTACTGACGTTTCATGTTGCTCCTTTTGAAACGGGGTCGGGAGGGGTTTAGGGTCGGGAGGGGTTTTCGTCCATTGATCCTCGAAAACCCCTCCCGACCCCAAACCCCTCCCGACCCCTATCCGATGATCGCCACGGCACGCACCGGGGCGGCCGAGGCGCCGCGCCATTTGACGGGCAGCACGCTGACGGTAAACGAATGATACGGCGCCGGGATCTCGTGAAGATTGCACATGTTCTCGAGATGGTAATACTCGCGCTCGCGCATGACGCGGTGCGCCTCCCAGAATTTCTTCCGCTCGAACATCTTGGCCACGGGCGGATCGAAGCCGATGGCGTCGATGCCCATCACCTTGACGCCACGATCGAGGATGTAGTGCACCGATTCCTTGGTCATGCCGGGATGATCGGTGAGATACGCCTTGTCGAGCCGCTTCTTGGCCGCATCGGTGCGCAGCAGCACGATATCGCGTTCCTTGATCCGGTAGCCGCCCAGCTTCTTCTCGGCTTCCTCGATGTCGGGGACCGTGATCTCGTCGCCCGCCCCCTTGTGCGTCAGATCGAGCACCACGCCATCGCCGTAGCAGTACTCAATCGGAATCCCCTCGGCCCGTGGCGCGGTGGGATTGACGTGCCCCCACGAATCGATGTGCGTCCCGATGTGGTCGCCGGTGACGATCATGCAGTGGTTGGTAATCTCGGTAACCCCGAACTTGTCGGTCCCCACGCTCTGCGCCATCTGGCTGTAGGTTTCCATCTCGACGATGACCGGCTTGGCCACGTTCGGGTAGGTCATCATCCCCTGAAACACTTCCATACTGAGATCAATCAATCGGGGCATATCTGAATCCGCATTGCCATATTCTCAATTGACGATTGCCGTATCGATTGACGATTGGCAATCGACAATGTGGCAATTCCTATTTGCCTTCCCACCCGCCATCAACATGGATGGACTGCCCGGTCAGGTAGCTCGCCTCGTCGGACGCGACGAACGACACGACCGTTCCGATTTCTCGCGGCTGACCCGCACGGCCCAGTGAAATCTGCGCGAGCACGATCGGGAGGATGTCGGGGCTCTTCATGACCCACGCGGTCATGTCCGTGTCGATGAGACCGGGGTGCACGCAGTTGACGCGGATGCCCAGCGGCGTCATCTCGGCCGACATGTTGCGCGTGAGCGCCTCGAGGCCGAGCTTGGTCGGCGCGTAGTGCGTGCGGCCGGGGAGCACCTTGGCGGCCTGAATCGATCCGATGTGCACGATGCTGCCCTTGCGCTTCTCGGCGAGCGCCCGGCGGCAGAAGACCTGCGAGCACATCCACGCGCCCCTGAGGTTGATGTCCACCAGCTGCGTCCACTGGTCGTCGGTCAGCTCGAGGAACGGCACGATCGTTTCGATGCCGGCGTTGTTGACCAGGATGTCGAGGCCGCCCAGCTCTTTCCACGCCTTGTCGATCATCGCTTCGACGTCGGCACGCTTCGCGACGTCACCCTGGACGACGATCGCCTTGCGGCCCTTCGCCTGCAGGCTCTTCGCGACCTCTTCCGCCTGTTTCGCGCTGTGCACGTAGTTGACGGCGACATCCGCGCCTTCGTCGGCGAAGACTTCGGCGATCCCCCGGCCTATGCCGCGGCTCGCACCGGTGACGAGCGCTTTCTTGCCCTTGAGTCTCATTGTTTCCGCGCTTTCCTTGTGATGGTGAGGGTGGCTCAGGTGGCGGAGCGAAGTACCCGAGCAGATTGCAAGTACTTCTTGCTGATTTCGGCGGTCTGCCTCGGCGTATACGGCATGTTCTGCGACCCGTCGAGCTCGTGCATGATGTTCGCGTTCGGGTTCGCCTTCTCCATGGTCTCGAGCACCGACTTCAGATCGACCTTGCCCTCGCCGAGCGGGCAGTAGCCGCCCATGTGTTCCCAGCCCTTGAAATCCTTGAGGTGCATGTGGTCGATGATCTTCGCGAAGTCCTTGACCATCTGAGCGGCGTCGGTCCCGCCCTTCTGCGCCTGGCCGATGTCGGGCGCGAAGTGCATGTACCGGGTGTCGATGGCATTCAGGACGTCGTAGGTCTCTTCGCGTGTCTCGACCACGGTGCCCGTGTGCTGGTGCAGTCCCGTGCGCAGGCCCAGGTCGGTGACGGCCTTGCCGTACTCGTTGAGCGCCGCGATGATGTTGGCTTTGTGCTCGGCGAAGACATAACCGGTCCGGGGCCCGTTGGGCGACTGGACGAGATAGCTGCCGCCGTACTTCTTCAGGATCTTCGCGTAGCGCTGCAGCATCTCGATCTGCGATTTCCGCTGTGAGGGATCGGTCAGGTTGACCGTGACGAACGCCGAGCGGAGCGGAATCGGATACTTCTCGAGCAGCGGCGCCGAGCGTGCCCTTCGTGTCCCAGTCCTCGAGAACGGACGCGAAGGTCTCGAACGCGTAGTACCCGAGCTCGCTGCAGTCTTTGAGCGCGGGTTCGAGATTTTCGGGCGAGCGCGGCACCGCGCCGAAGATCAGCATGGTGATGCCGATTTTCAGCCGCTTCTGGGCCTGGGCCTCGGCCAGCGCCGGAAGCGGCGCGGCACCCATGCCGGCCAGGAGAGTCTTGGTGAAGGTGCGACGATTCATGAGACACACGTCCTTTCGAAGTCGCCAAAGTCCAGATTGACCTGTCGCGCCGATTCTAGAGAGCCATCACGCCCTCAGTCAAGGCCCACCGTGCCAGTAAAGCTGTTTACTTTAACGGTAAAGTTCGGTATACCACTGGCTTCAAATTCAAAGGAGGGAGTGGCCGCATGAAACACGCAGTTTCTCTGGTGACCTGCCTGGTGCTGACCGGGCTGCTGGCGCTGCCGTCGGGCCTGGCAGCTCAAGTCCTGTACGGAAGCATTGTCGTGGATGTGCGCGATCAAAGCGGGGGCGCCGTGCCCGGCGCCGACGTGACCATCACCAATGCCGACACGGGGTGGACGCGAACCACCACGTCCAATGACGTCGGCACGGTGACCTTCACGACGGTGCCGCCGGGCACCTACGACGTCCGGGTGAGCCTTTCCGGCTTCAGGGAATTCCGCACGACCGGTGTGCGCGTCTCCGAAGACAACGTGTTGCGGGTCAACAGCCTGCTCGAGGTAGGCCAGTTAACCGACGCGGTGACGGTCAGCGCCGGTGTGGCGGTGCTGCAGACCGATCGCGCCGACGTGCGCACCGAGATTCCCGCGACGCAGCTCGAGAACCTGCCGGTTCCCGTTGGACGGAACTATCAGAACCTCTTCGTCACCGTGCCCGGCATCTCGCCGCCCGAGAACATGCACTCGGTCGCGGTGAACCCGGCGCGCGGCCTCGCGTTCAGCTCGAACGGCACCACGCGCAATGCGAACGCGATTCGCATCGAAGGCGCCATCTCGAACAACCTGTGGCTGCCGCACGTGGCGGCCTACGTGCCGGCGCTCGAAGCCATCGAATCGGTCGGCGTGACGACGAGCACGTTCGACGCCGATCAGGGCCTGTCGGGCGGCATGTCGGCCAACGTGCTCATCAAGAGCGGCACCAACCAGTTCCACGGCTCGGCGTTCGAGTACTTCTTCAACGAGAGCATGAAGTCGCGACCCTACTTCCTGCCGTCCACCGAGAAGAAGCCGGACACCAGCCAGAACCAGTTTGGCGGCACGCTCGGCGGGCCGCTCGTCCGCAACAAGCTGTTCTTCTTCGGCAGCTATCAGGGGACGTTCGACACGCAGTTGGCGCAGCGGTTCGGCACGGTGCCGACGCAGGCGATGCGCAACGGCGACTTCTCGGCGTCGCCGAACCCCATCTACGATCCCGCGACGGGCAACGCCAACGGCACGGGACGCACGGCGTTCCCGGGCAACGTCATTCCGCGCGCGCGCATCGATTCAATTGCGTTGAAGCTGATCGAAACGCTGCCGCTGCCGAATCAGCCGGGCATCACGAACAACTATTACGCGACCGGCGACTACACGTTCGATCGCCACAACATCGACGCGAAGATGAACTACAACCCCACCAACAGGCTCGGCATCACCGCGCGCCTGGGTTGGCTCGGCTACAACTTCAAGAATCCCGCGATGTTCGGCGAGCTGGGCGGCCTTCCGATCAATTCGACGGCAGCCAAGGCCGGCACCGGTCTCGGCGACACCTACACCTTCACCGGCAGCGGCTCTTATGTGTTCTCGCCGACGTTCCTGATTGACACGTATGCCGGCGTCACCACCATCGAGGTGCTCTCCGAGCCCGATCGCCTCGACGAGCAGCTCGGACTGCAATATCTCGGCATTCCCGGCACCAACGGCGACGATCGCCTCTACGGCGGGTGGCCGCACTTCGCCATTACGAACTACTCCGAGATCGGCTACGCCGGCAGCGCGAACTCGCCCTACGTCGACGACAACTGGCAGGTGCAGTACACCGCCAATGCGACGTGGACCAGAGGTTCGCACACGGTTCGGTTCGGCGGCGACATCGTCCGGCAGGCGATGAACCGGCACGAGCTGGGCAACGGATCCGGCAGCTTCTCGTTCGCCGGTGGTCCGACGGCCCTCTCGGGTGGGCCGTCGGTCAATCAGTACAACACGTTCGCCTCGTTCCTTCTGGGTCTCCCCACGGGGGTCTCGAAAGGGGTCATTCCGTACGAGAACGGCTACACGAGAAGCCGCAACTGGCAGTTCAGCTTCTTCGCAAAGGATCAGTGGCAGGCCACGCGCAATCTGACCGCGTCGCTCGGGCTGCGATACGACTACTTTCCGGTGGGCACGAGGACGACGCGCGGCATGGAACGGTACGACCTTGCCACCAACACGATGCTCATCTGCGGCGTCGGCTCGGTGCCCACCGATTGCGGCTACGACATGGGCCCCGGCAACATTTCTCCGCGACTGGGGCTCGCGTATCGGCTGAACGAGGCGATTGTGCTGCGCGGCGGATATGGCATCAACTACGACCCGTATCCGCTGGCGTTTGTCCGCAATCTGCTCGGGAACTACCCGTCTTCGATCAATCTCAGCCTTCCGCAGGCCAACGCGTTTCAGGCTGCGGGGACGCTGGCGGCAGGCATTCCGGAGATTCCCGTGCCGGATGTGACGAGCGGCACCATCCCGGTGCCGAGTGGCGTCAGCGCGCGGGCGCTGCCGCAGGAGCCCAAGCGCGGCTACATACACTCGTGGAACGTCACGGTGCAGTCCGAGTTGCCGGGCGGGTTCACTGGTCAGGCTGGATACGTGGGAACCCGGCAGCGCGACATCAATCAAATCATGGATGCCAACGCCGGCCAGGTTATTGGCGCCGGCAATGCCGGGCGGCCGCTCTTCCAGCAGTACGGGCGGACCGGTGCGACCGGTATCCTCAGCAATCCGGGTTGGAGCAACTACGATTCGCTGCAGTCGTCGCTGATGCGGCGCATGGCGAACGGCGTCCAGCTGAACGTGGCGTATACGTGGTCGAAGGCATTCGGCATCTGCTGCGACACGCTCAGCGACAACCCGCCGCAGGTGCAGGCGCTCGAGTATTTCGACCTGAACGAAGCGCACCTTCCGCAGGATCGGCCGCACAACTTCCAGACCTCGTTCGTGGCCGAACTGCCGTTCGGCGTGGGCAAGCCCTACCTGAACGACGGCGGCGCCGCGTCGATGATTCTCGGCGGCTGGCAGGTGAACGGACTGTTCAGCGCCTACTCGGGATCGCCATTCTCGGTCACGTCCGCCGCCACGTCGTTGAACCTGCCGGGCAGCAATCAGCCGGCGGATCAGGTCAAAGACGACGTGGCCATCCTCGGCGGCATCGGGACGGGCAACCCGTGGTTCGACACCTCCGCGTTCGTGCCCGTGACCGCGGTCCGGTTCGGGAACGCCGGCTTCAACAGCATGCGCGGCCCCGGCTTCGCCAACTTCGACATGAGCGTGTTTCGGCAGTTCGCCCTGGGCAGCGGACGCACGCTGCAGTTCCGGCTGGAGATCTTCAACCTGACGAACACGGCGCACTTCGCCAATCCGTCGGGTAACGCGTCGAATCCCGCGAGCTTCGGCATCATCACGAACACCGCGAACAGCGGGCGCGAAGGCATCGACGAGCGGTTCTTCAGGGTGGGTCTCCGGTTGGGGTTCTGAATCGCGGCGCACATTGCCACATTTTCGATTGTGGATGGCCGTATTGATTTTTCGATTCCCATCGAATCGGCAATAATCAATCGGAAATCGGCCTTCAATATGGCAATCGCCAATCGAGAATGTGGCAATGCGTGAGACCGTCATCGGCGCCGGCGTGCCCGACGGATATCTGACGCGCGACCAGATAGATAGTGTTGCGCGCGAAGGTCTGGCGGCGCTCCCGGTCGACGGCCGCCGCGTGCTGGTCATCATCCCCGACGGCACGCGCACGATGCCGATGCCGCTGATGTTCGAGCTCCTCGAACGCGAGCTCGGACCTCGAGTCGCCGCGCTCGACTACCTGGTCGCGCTGGGCACGCATTCGCCCATGGATGATGCGCAGTTGACCGCGCTCGTCGGGCGTCCGGTCGTGAACGGTCGATGCGGCAGCCGCCGCATCATGAATCATCGCTGGGACGACCCCGCGACGTTCGCCAATCTCGGCGTGATTCCCGCGCGGGATGTCGAAGCGATCACGGAGGGCCGGTTGCGCGCGGACGTGCCGGTCGCGCTCAATCGCCTGGCGACCGAGTACGAGCACATCCTCATCTGCGGGCCTGTGTTCCCGCACGAGGTGGCCGGCTTCTCGGGCGGCACGAAATACCTGTTCCCGGGCATCGCGGCGCCGGACATCATTCACTTCACTCACTGGCTCGGGGCCCTCGTCACATCCTACGAGCTCATCGGCAAGATCGAGACGGCCGTGCGCAACGTGATCGATCGCGCGGCGTCGCTCGTGCGGACGCCGCTCTCGCTCGTCGCGCTCGTCGTGACGCATCACGGCGTCGCGGGCATGTTCTGCGGCGACGTGCACGAGGCGTGGCGGCGCGCCGCCGCCCTCTCGTCGCGGCGTCACATCGTGTGGGTCGACGAGCCGTACGACCGCGTGCTCGCGATCATGCCGGCGATGTACGACGACTTGTGGACCGCCGCGAAGGGCACGTACAAGAGCGAGCCGGTCGTGGCCGACGGCGGCGAAGTGATCATCTACGCGCCGCACGTCACAGAAGTCAGCCGCGTGCACGGCCGCGTCATCGAAGAGGTCGGGTATCACTGCCGCGACTACTTCCTGGGCCAGTGGGAGCGGTTTCGCCGGTACCCTGGCGGGATTCTGGCGCACTCGACGCACGTCAAAGGCCTGGGCACGTACGACGCGCCGCGCGACGTCGAAACGCCGCGCATGCAGGTGACGCTGGCGACCGGCATTCCCGAAGACCGCTGCCGCCTCGTGAACCTCGGCTACAAGGATCACGCGAAGGTCGATGCGCGCGATTTCGAAGGCGACCCGAAGACGCTCGTCATTCCGCGCGCGGGGGAGATGCTGTACAGACTGCCGCGGATCCGCAGATTGGTAGAATCGCAGATTCAATCTCGCCAATCGAATCTGCTCGAATCTGCGAATCTGCGAATCTGACGAATGGAGCTGATGACTTACAAGATAGGCGTCGTGGGCCTCGGCGTGATGGGCGCGAACCTCGCGCGCAACATCGCGAGCCGGGGATTTGCCGTCGCGGGGTACGACCTCGACGCGGCGAAAACGCACGCGTTTGCCGCGGGGCATTCGGCGGACTCTACCGGGGGGCAGGGGCCCCCGGATCGATCGACGATCGGCAGCGCGGATGCGCCCGATCGCCTGATGGCCGTGCTCGAGCGGCCGCGGCGGGTGCTGATGATGGTGCCGGCCGGGGCGCCGGTGGACAGCGTCATCGCGCATCTGCGTCCGCATCTCGAGCGCGAAGACATCCTGATCGACGGCGGCAATTCGTTTTTTCGCGACACCGATCGCCGCGCCGACGACCTCGCGGCGGCGGGCTTTCGATTCGTCGGCATGGGCGTCTCCGGCGGAGAAGAAGGCGCGCTGCTCGGGCCGTCGATGATGCCCGGCGGGCCGCGTGAGGCCTGGGACGCGCTCGCGCCCGTTCTGCGCGCGATGGCGGCGAAGGCGGAAGACGGCGAGCCGTGCGTGGCCTACATGGGCCCGAGGGGCGCCGGCCACTACGTGAAGATGATTCACAACGGCATCGAGTACGGCGACATGCAGCTCATCGCCGAGGTGTACGACGTGCTGAGCCGCGCGGCCGGCATGCCCGCTCGAGAGATTGCCGGCGTGTTCGCGGCGTGGAACGAGGGGGAGCTGAAGTCGTATCTCATCGAGATCACCGCGCGCGTGCTCGAGCGCGTGGACGAAGAGACCGGCCGCCCGCTCGTGGATCTCATCCTCGACGAAGCCCAGCAGAAGGGCACGGGGAAGTGGATGAGCCAGAACTCGTTCGACGTGGGCGCGCCGATTCCCACGGTGAACGCGGCGGTCGAAGCCCGGCTGCTCTCGTCGCTGAAGTCCGAGCGCGTGGCCGCGAGCAACGTACTGACCGGGCCGATGACAGCTCAGAGCTTGGTAGCGCGGACTTCAGCCCGGCAATCGCGAACAGCTGATCGAGTCCGCCCGTCGGGCGCTGTATGCGTCGAAGATCACGTCCTACGCGCAGGGGATGGCGCTCCTGCGGCTCGCCTCCGAGGAATACAAGTACAACATCGACCTGAGCGAGGTCGCGAAAATCTGGCGGGCCGGATGCATCATTCGCGCGGCCCTCTTGTCGGACATCCGCGACGCGTTCAGCCGTGCGCCCGGGCTGACGAACCTGATGCTCGACGAGCGCTTCGCGCGATCGCTGGCGCCGGGCCAGCAGGCGCTGCGGGAGGTTGTCCAGACGGCAGTGGCCGCCGGCATTCCCGTTCCGGCGTTGAGCTCGTCGCTGGCCTACTACGACGCGTACCGCAGCGCGCGGCTCCCGGCGAATCTCACCCAGGGGCAGCGCGATTTCTTTGGCGCGCACACCTACCGGCGCATCGATCGCGACGGCGTCTTTCACACCGATTGGACACACGCATGAGTGGCGGGCTGGATATACCTTCCAAGGGAGAGTGGGATTTTCTTTCGCTCGGGGCGTTGGTGCATCGCCTCGACTCGGGCATCTATCCCTTTCACAAAGCGACGTCGGTGGCCATTCATGTCAGCGGCGGCGAGTTCAACACGTCGGCCAACCTCGCCGACTGCTTCGGCCTGCGCACGGCCGTCGCCAGCGCCATCGTCGACTATCCCGTGGGCGACCTCATCGACGAGCGCGTGCGAGCGATGGGAGTTCGCCCGTTCTACAAACGGTTCAAACACGACGGGGCACGCGGCCCGAACATGGCGACGGTGTACAGCGATCGCGGCCACGGCGTGCGCGCGCCGGTGGTGTTCTACAACCGGAGCAACGAGGCGGCCGCGCTGCTGAAGCCGGGCGACTTCGACTGGAAGACGATCTTCGCGGGCGGCGTCCGCTGGTTCCACAGCGGCGGCATTTTCGCGGCGTTGTCGGAGACGACGGCCGAGCTCATCATCGAGGCCATGCAGGCGGCGAAGGCGAGCGGGGCGGTGGTGTCATTCGATCTGAACTATCGCGAGAAGCTCTGGAACGCGTCCGGCGGGTCGAAGCGAGCGCTCGACGTGATGTCGCGTATCGTAAAATACGTCGACGTCCTCGTCGGGAACGAAGAGGACCTCCAGAAAGGTCTCGGCATTCCGGGGCCCGAAGCGGCGTCGCACTCGGGGCTCGACTCGAGCGCTTTTCTCGCGATGATCGACCGGGTGGTCTCGCGTCATCCTCAGATCAAGGTGCTCGCCACGACACTGCGCGAGGTGCATTCGACCAGCCGCCATACGTGGAGCGCGGTGGCCTGGGTGACGGGAAAGGCGTATGTCGCGCCCACCTGCGAGCTGGACGTGCACGACCGCGTCGGCGGCGGAGACGGGTTTGCGTCGGGGTTCTTCTACGGATTGATGACGGGCGAAACGCCGGAAGAGGCGCTCAAGCTTGGATGGGCGCACGGCGCGCTCGTCACGACGTATCCGGGCGATACCACCATGGCCAGGATCGATCAGGTGCGGGCGTTCGCCAGGGGCGGATCGGCGAGAATTCAGCGGTAACCGATAAGTACGTAGTGTCCGGCTTTAGCCGGACTCGAGCGTCAGCTTCTGGGTAACGTCCGGCTTCAGCCGGACCTGAGAGGAGCGAGAGATGTCTGAACAGAATCTCGTGAACCGGCGCGATTTCGTGAAGACCACCGGCGGGGTTGTCGCTGCCACGTCGCTCCTTGGCGCCGATGCGTTCGCGCAGACGCCTCCGGGACGCAGACGGTACGCCATCATCGGGACCGGCGAGCGTGCGACCGGCATGTGGGGAAGCCAGATTCGCGAGCGATACTCGGACGTCATCCAGTTCGTCGGCCTGTGCGACATCAACCCGAAGCGTGTCGAGAATTCGAAGGCCCTCATGGGCGTCGATTGTCCGACGTTCACGAATTTCGACGAGATGCTCGACAAGGCCAAGCCCGACGTCGTCATGGTGACGACCCGGGATTCGTTCCACAGCCAGTACATCGTCCGCGCGCTCGATCGCGGGTTCGACGTCATGACCGAAAAGCCGATGGTCATCGACGAGAAGCAGTGCCAGGCGGTGCTCGACGCCGAGAAGCGGAACAAGAAGAAGATCATCGTCACGTTCAACTACCGCTTCGCGCCGAAGCACCGGACGGTGAAGGAAGTCCTGATGTCCGGCGAGATCGGCCGGGTGCTGTCGGTGGACTTCGCCTGGTATCTCGACGTGTACCACGGCTCGGACTATTTCCGCCGCTGGCACGCGTACAAGAACGGTGGCGGCAGCCTGTGGGTGCACAAGGCCACGCATCATTTCGATCTGATGAACTGGTGGCTCGGCGCCGATCCGGTCGAGGTCGTCGCCAACGGTCAGCTGCAGGTCTACGGGAAGAACGGCAACATCCGGGCGGACAACTGCCGCGTGTGTCCGCACAAGAAGGACTGCCGCTTCTATTACGACCTCACCACCAATCCGACGCGCATGAAGCTCTATGCCGATGCCGAGAGCGAGGACAAGTACTATCGCGACGCGTGCGTCTTCCGGCCCGATATCGACATCTACGACTCGATGCAGGCGATCGTGAAGTACTCCAACGGCGCGACCATGGCCTACTCGCTCGACGCGCACATGCCGTTCGAGGGATTGCGGGTGGCGTTCAACGGCGAGTTCGGCCGTCTCGAGATGCGCGACTACGAGCGGCAGCCGTGGGAAGTGGCCACGGGGGAAGAGACCGAAATCTACGTGACCAAGAGCTTCGGCCTCCGCAAGCGGATTCCGGTCGCCACCGCGGAAGGCGGCCACGGCGGCGGCGACGATGTGATGCGCGACCAGATCTTCAAGCACGCGTCGGCGCCCGAACACATGCGGCTGCCCGACTCGCGCGCCGGCGCCATGTCGTGCCTGACCGGCATCGCGGCGCGCAGGAGCATCGAAGAGAAGCGGGCGGTCAGGATCTCGGAGCTCGTCAAACTGACGTAGGCCCTCGCATTGCCATATTCTCAATTGACGATTGCCGGATTGATTGGCAATCGTCGATTGGGAATCGCCAATCTGCATCGTCAATCCACAATCATCGACGGGCAATCAATGAGGAAATCGACAATCGCGAATATGGCAATGTGTTCGCTCGCGCTCCTGGCCTTGTCGTTCGAGCGCGTGGGCCGAACCTCTTGGGCCGAGCGCCCAGGTTCGCGGCTGGACCATCCTCTCGAACAGCGAGCCCGACGCGATGGCGGTGATTGCCGCCGCGAAGCGATACGACATCAATCATCTCGAGCTGTCGCACGAGATCGTGATGGATCTGCGGGACATTCGGGATGCGAAGCGCCAGGCCCTCGTCAACCGGCTCGTGGACGCGGCGCACAAGGGCGGCATTCGGCAGGTGCTGCTCTGGGATCACGCGCTCTACGATCTGAACTACTACCCGGCTGAATTCCGTACGGGTCCCGGGGGTACGCTCGATCTCGACAATCCGAAATTCTGGGACTGGTTCAAGGCCGACTATCGCGCGCTGCTGGATCTGTCGCCACGTGCCGACGGCGTGGTGCTGACGTTCATCGAAACGGGCGCGCGTGTCGAGCGCCAGCACTCGACCAAGCTCGTGACGCCGCAGGACAAGCTCGCGGCGGTCGTCAATGCTGTCGCCGATGTCGTGATCGGCGAGCGGAAGCTGACGCTTTACGCCCGCACGTTCTCCTACACGCACGAAGAGTATCGCAACATCGGGGGCGCCATCGCGAAGTTCGCCAGGCCGGAAGTCAGGCTCGCGATGAAGGAAGTGCCGCACGACTTCTTTCTCACCCACCCCAACGACTTCTTCGCCGGCACGATCGCCCGCCCGACGCTCGTCGAGTTCGACACCGGCGCGGAGTACAACGGCCAGGGCCTGATCGCGAACACGTGGCCGGAGCACATTCTGCAACGGGCGAAAGACCTGCTGAGACGCCCGCACGTCACCGGCTATGTCGCCCGAACCGACCGCTACGGCCTGACGCGCATCATCGGCCGGCCCTCGGAAATCAACCTGCTGGCCCTTAAACGCGTCAGCGAGAATCCGAGCGTCACGGCTGAACAGGTGTACGACGAGTTCATCACCGCCCGCTACGGCCGCGCGGCGCTGCCGCACGTGAAGGAGGCCTTCAGGAACGCCTTCGACATCATCACGTCCACGCTCTACACGCTCGGCACGAACACGGCGAACCACTCGAAGCTCGACTACGATCCCTACGCGTCGAGCTACTCGAGAAGCGTGTCGGGCAAATGGATCGATCCGCCGTTGGTCGAGGTCCGCCACGACGTGAACCTCAGGTTCCATTACTGGACCGACGTCGTGAACCACCTCGCGCCGGCGTGGGGCAAAGTGCTGACGGGAACACCGCTCACCGAGACGCCGGAAGTGATCGATCGCGGCTGGCTGACGCCGGGCGATGTGATTGACGGCACGTACCTCGATTACATCCTGAGAGAGAAGTCCTACGGCGCGCGCCTGGCCGAGGCGTCGTTGCGGGCCATCGAGCATGCCAGGCCGCACCTGACCGACGCGCAGTATCAGGATCTTCACCATTACTTTGCGCGCACGCTCCTGACGGCGCGGCTGCACGAGGCGGTGTCGGCCGCCTACTTCGGATTCCGTGTCTACGCGCGCGGCGAGTCGTTCCGGACGCCGGCGGTGATGTCGAGCGTGCGAGGCGCGCTGAAGCAGATTCCCGACCTCGCGCGATCGATTCGCGAGTATCCCGTGAAACCGGCGACCGGAGGCCAGTGGAACTGGGTCGAGGACGCGGACGAAGCGATGCGGTACCACGAGTGGATTACGAAGGGATGGCCGAAGGATACAAGAGGCTTTCCGAATCCGTACGGAGGGCTGGCGTTTGAGTGATGCGGGCATTGCCACATTCTCAATCGGCAATTTGCAATTGATTGACGATTGGCGATGGCCGATTGGCAATCAATTGGGGATTCTCAATCGAGAATTGCCGATGCAAGCGTCAAGTTCTAAGCCGCTTGTGCGCAGACGCTGTCTTGTGTGATGCCGTGAAAATCGCCGTGAGCTCCGATGCTTCCACGCGGTGTGAGGTGACGGCGGCTTCTGGCACGATCGCCGTTGCGACGAGTAGCTCAAGCCAGAACGCAGATTCGTCGGCTTCCTCAAGAACAATTCCGATCTTTGCAACAAACTCGGCGTGCGAGCGCGCTTTGCATGCAGCCCGGTAGTTGGCTGCAACGGATGTCCCGGCATCGAACAGCTGTCCACCGATTCGCCGTCCTTCGAGCGTTGTTGGAAGTTCCCGCACCAGCTTGGTGATCGCAACCGCGAACTGAAACGTTCGTTTCTTGAGGTCGTCTGCTTGTGTTCCCATACGGTCGATTAGGCATGGCGTATGCCGATTTCGCGAAGAGGTCGAAGCCTCCAAAATCGCGCCAAATTGCAATAGAATCACCAATCATCAATCCCCAATCGGCAATAAATGCGGCAATCGACAATTGAGAATATGGCAATGTTTTCCACACGCAGACTCGGCAAGTCGACGCTCGAACTGACGCCCATCGGGCTGGGCGCATGGGCGATTGGCGGAGAATGGCGATTCGGCTGGGGGCATCAGGACGACGTCGAGTCGATCGCGACGATCAAACGCGCCGTGGCGCTCGGACTGAACTGGATTGATACGGCCGCCATCTATGGACTCGGCCATTCCGAAGAGGTTGTCGGCCGGGCGCTTCAGGACATCCCGCGAAGCGAACGCCCCTACGTGTTCACCAAGTGCAGCCTCGTGTGGGATGACGCGGGCGCGACTTCGCACAGCCTGCGCGCCCAGTCGATTCGGCGGGAGGTCGAGCAGAGCCTGAAACGGTTACAGGCCGAGCGAATCGATCTGTATCAGATTCACTGGCCCAAATGGCCGGCCAGCCCCGAAGGGCACGATCCCGGCAACATCGAAGAAGCCTGGACGACGCTGACCCAGCTGAGAAACGAAGGGAAAGTGGCGTTCATCGGCGTGTCGAACTTCGACGTCAGTCAATTGAAGAGAATCTCGACCATCGAGACGCCGGCCAATCTTCAGCCGCCGTACTCGATGCTGCGCCCGGAGATCGAAAAAGAGATCCTGCCGTATTGCCTCGATCACAACATCGGCGTCATCCCGTACTCGCCGATGCAGTCCGGGCTCCTGACCGGCACGATGACCCGGGAGCGGTTTGCGTCGTTGCCCGAGGGCGATTGGCGCCGGAACGCCCGATGGTTCCAGGAGCCGATGTTCTCGAAGGCGCAGTTTCTGGTCGAGCACTTGAAGGCGATTGGCGAGAAGCACGGCCACAGGCCCGGCGAGGTGGCGATCGCCTGGACGCTGCGCCACCCGGCCATCACGGCCACGATCGTCGGCGCGCGCAAGCCGCAGCAGATTGACGAGCTGATCGGGGCGGCCACGTTCCGCCTGAGCGCGCGAGGAGATCGAGCAGCTCGATGCCGCGGGGATTGAGTTCGAGACCAGACACAGAGCCAGTAAATCAGAAAAAACAGAAACAGAAGATCAGAAGATCAGAAGAATTCTTTTTCAACGAATTCCCATGATCCCCTGATCTTCTGATCATCTGATCTTCTGTTTGGCCTTCGTGCTCGTGTTGAGCACATGATGTCTTCGTGGCCGTGCCTTCGTGGTTACAGTTGCAACCCGAAGAACCGCTCGGCGTTCTTGTAGCAGATCTTCTCGACGAGTGCGCCCATCATTCCCTCGTCATTCGGCAGCTCGCCGTTCTCCATCTCCCGCCCCAGCAGATTGCACAGCACGCGGCGGAAGTATTCGTGCCGCGGGTATGACATGAACGAGCGCGAGTCGGTGAGCATGCCGACGAAGTGCGCCAGCAGGCCGTTGTTGGAGAGCGCGTTCAGCTGCCACTCCATGGCTTCCTTCTGATCGAGGAACCACCACCCGCTGCCGAACTGGATCTTGCCGGCGACGCTGCCGTCCTGGAAGTTGCCGATCATCGTCGCGAAGGCGTAGTTGTCGGCCGGGTTCAGGTTGTAGATCACCGTCTTTGGCAGCGCGTTCTCCTGCTCCAGGCGATCGAGATACCGGCCGAGCGCATCTACCTGTGGCAGGTCGCCGATCGAATCGTAGCCGACGTCGCGGCCGAGCTTCTTCAGCCCGCGCGTGTTCGCGTTGCGCCGCGCACCCAGGTGCAGCTGCTTGGTCCAGCCTTTCCCGGCGTCGAGCCGGCCGAAAAACACCATCAGGTACGAGGCGAACGCCTCGCGCTCGTCGGCCGTCGCGGGAGTGCCCGCGCGCGCCTTGTCGAAGATCGCCCTGGCCCGATCGTCGGTGCAGTCGGCCGCATAGGCCTGGTCGAGGCCGTGGTCCGACAGCCGGCCGCCGAAATCGTGAAACGCCTGATGGCGCTTGCCGAGCGCGTCGAGCAGGTCCTGCAGCCGCGCGATGTGCACGTTCGCCGTCTTCGCGAGCTTGTCGATCCAGGGGTTGAAGACCTCGGGCTGGTGCGGGTCCATGACGCGGTCCGCGCGGAACGTCGGATAGATTCTGGTGGCCAGCCCCGACGCCGCGATCGTCTCGTGATAGGTGAGCGGATCCGCCGGATCGTCGGTCGTGCAGACGGCCTTGACGCAGAACTTGCCGAGGATGCCCTTCGCGCTCAGTTGCGGTGTCTTCAATTTCTCGTTGGCGCGCTCCCATACGCTCTGGGCGGTTTTCTCGTCCAGCAGGTCATCGATGCCGAAGTACCGCTTCAGCTCGAGGTGCGTCCAGTGGTACAGCGGATTGCGCAGGCACTGCGGCACCGTTCCCGCCCAGGCGAGGAATTTGTCGTACGGATCGGCGTTGCCCGTACAGAACCGTTCGTCGATCCCGCTGGCGCGCATGGCACGCCACTTGTAGTGATCGCCTTCCAGCCAGATCTCGAAGAGGTTCGCGAACCGGCGATCCTCGGCGACATCTTTGGGCGGCAGGTGACAGTGGTAGTCGATGATGGGTTGCGGCGCCGCGTAGGTGTGAAAGAGCCGCCGCGCCGCCTTCGTCTCGAGCAGGAAGTCGTCGTGTATGAAACTCATCTGAGTCTTTACAGGAGATTAGGAGCTTAGGAGTTTTGTTTTGTTTCTTTTTGAAGAAAAATCTCTTAGTCTCCTAATCTCCTGTTTATTTAGGACAGTAAAGCTTGTCGGCAGTATTCGATGGTTTTTGCGATTTCCGTCATGCGATCCGATCCGGCGGGCACGGGATATTCGAACTCGATCGTCGCCTGAATCGGCCACTTGTTGTCGCGGATCAGCCGGAGCACTTCCACGATCGGCGTGTCGCCCTGTCCGAACGGCGTGGTGGCGCCTTCGTGCATCTTGCGATCCTTGACGTGCACGTGCGTGATGCGCGCGTGGTGCTGCTTGAGGAACGGAACGGGTGACGTGTTGTTGCCGGCGACGAAGTGGCCGATGTCCAGATTCGCCCAGTTGAACTTCGCCTGCGCGAACGCCGCCTCCCAGTGGGCGGGTGCCGTCGCCGCGTGGCCGTGATACCCCACCATCATCTTGTGCTTGTCGGCGAACCGGCCGATGCGCTCGGTGTGTGCGGCGTCGATCTCGCACGAGATCGCGCGCGCGCCGAGCGTTTTCGCCAGGTTGAAGCAGTAGTCCACTTCTGCGTCCGCCATCGCGTAAATGCCGTCGTACTTGACGATCTCGATCAGCACGCCGGCGCTCTCGTACTTCTTGCGGAACGCCGCGGCGCGATCGACCTGCACGGACGTGCGCCACTTCGTCATCTCGTCTGGCGTGGCTTTCCGGCCGTTCGACCCGGGCGAACCCAGGAACGCCTCGACCGGCTGCGATCGCAGCTCCAGCGCGTTGACGTTCAGCGTGAGGCACCGGCTGAGCACCTCGTCGGGGTCCATCTCGCGCCCTCCGAAGTTGTAGGGCACGTTCAAACCCACCTGTACGCCGGCGAACTTCGAGTTCGGTTTCCGAGCCCCCTGTGCGGCCAGGCGTGCCGGCAGCAACCCCGCCGGGACCAGCGCCATCGCCAGGTGTCCGAGCTCACGACGTGTCAGGTGCATAACGCCCCCTTCTTTTTGCATTCTACTTTCTACTTTCCATTTCACCCGCGTCAGTATAATCCGCTGATGCTTCCACGTCTTCGCGCGATTCTGCTCTTTGTCGTTGCGGCCGTGGCTGTCGGCTACGCCGCACAGGTCGGTACTTCCTGGCCGCCGGGACTCCAGCGGGTGTCGGAAGACTCGCCGCCGTTGTCACCCGCCGAAGCGCTGAAGCGCTTTTCCATGCCGCCCGGCTATCGCGTCGAGCTGGTGGCCAGCGAGCCGCTCGTGCAGGACCCGGTGATGATCGACTGGGACGGCGAGGGCCGCATGTGGGTCGTCGAAATGCCGGGCTACATGCCCGACATCAACGCGAAGGGCGAGCACGATCCCATCGGGAAGATCGTCGTCCTCGAAGACACGAACAACGACGGGCGCATGGACAAGCGGACCGTGTTTCAGGACGGTCTGGTCCTTGCGCGGTGGCTGAAAGTACTTGGCCGCGGCGTGCTCGTCGCGGAACCGCCGAATCTCTGGCTGTTCGAGGACACCAACGGCGACCTTCGCGCCGATCGCCGCGAGCTCGTCACCAAGGAGTACGGCCGCCGCGAAGGCAACGTCGAGCACAATGCCAACAGCCTGCTCTGGGCGCTCGACAACAACATCTACACCTCCGAGATCGACATCGACCTGCGGCTCAAGAACGGCAAGTTCGAGGTGCGCAAGACGCTCTCCCGCGGGCAGTGGGGCATCACGCAGGACGACGCGGGACGGATTTTCAGAAACACGAACGAGTCGGCGCTGCACGTCGACGTGGTGCCCGCGCGCTACTACATGCGCCATCCGAACCTCGTTCGCACGCGCGGGAGCTACGAGTCGCTCAACGGCCCGAACGGCGAACTGAACGAGGTGTGGCCGATCCGTCCGACGCGCGGCGTCAACCGCGGCTATCAATACGGGATTCTGAGAGACGACGGAACGCTCGCGAAGTACACGTCGGTGTGCACGCCGATGGTGTATCGCGGCGACCGGCTGCCGTCGGAGCTCTACGGCAACCTCTTCTTCGTCGATCCGACCGTGAATCTCGTCAGCCGCATCATTCTCGCGGATGACAAGGACGGGCTGACGGCGGCCAAGGCCTATCGAGAAGTGCGCGGAGAGTTCCTTGCCTCGACCGACGAGCGATTCCGTCCCGTCAACCTGTCGCTCGCCCCGGACGGGACGCTGTATGTCGTGGACATGTACCGCGGCATCATTCAGCACAAGGGCTACATGACGGAGTACCTGCGCGACTACGTGCAGACGCACGAGATGGCGCAGCCGAACTCGCGCGGACGCATCTATCGCATCATGCACGACAGCTCGAAGCGAGACACGACGCCGCTGCCGATGCGATCCACGCCGGCGCAGCTCGTGTCGATGCTGGCGCATCCCAACGGCTGGCGCCGCGACATGGCGCAGCAGCTGCTCGTCGAACGTGGAGACACGTCGGTCGTCCCGGCGCTGCGGAAGATGGCATCGAGCGCCGCCGACGTTCGGACGCGGCTCCATGCGTTGTGGACGCTCGACGGGCTCGACGCCATCGAGCCTGGCGACGTCATGTCTGCGCTCTCTCATGCAAACAGAGACGTGCGGGTGTCCGGGCTCCGGCTTGCCGAGCGCTGGCTGGGCCAGGCGAATCATCCGCTGCAGGGAGCGGTGCTGAAGCGGCTCGACGACAACGACTGGGCCGTTCGGCGTCAACTCGCTGCCACGCTCGGCGAGTTGCCGGCGCAATCGAAGGAGTCCGCGATCGCCACCATCCTCGAGCGCTACGGCGACGACCCGATTACCGTCGACGCGGCGCTGAGCGGTCTGAATGGCAGCGAGCTGGTGGTGCTCGATCGATTGCTGCAGGGCACATCGGAAACGCCGCAGCGCGCCGCGGCGATCACGATGCTCGCGGCGACGATCGTGAAGGCGGCCGATGACGCTCCGGTGCAGGCATTGATGCAGCGGGTGGCGGAAACGGCACGCGCGCCCTGGCAGCGCGCTGCGCTTCTGCGCGGTGCGGAAGTCTCATTGCTCGGCGCGACGATGCCGGGCAATCCAGGTCGAGGCGCTGGCGATCCGAACACGCCGTGCGAGACGTGTCCCGGCGGACGTGGTGGACCCGGCGGCGCGCGCGCATTTCCGGGTGCGCTCGAAGGCGCCGACCCGCCGGCACCGCCGTCGCGAGCGGGAGGTCCGTTTGTGATGCTCGCGTCCGAACCCGCACTCGTTGCGGTCGCGGCGCAGCCCGGCGAGCTCGGCGATCGCGCCGCAAAGGTGCTGGCGCGCGTGGGATGGCCGGGCAAGCCCGGTATGGCGGCCGCCGCACCGCTGAGCGCGGCGGATCAGACGCGGTTCGCGGCCGGGCAGGAGCTGTACAAGAACCTGTGCGAAGGATGCCATGGCGCCGATGGGCGCGAGCAGCCTGGCGCCACGCCCAACATCGCCGGCGCTCCCAACGTGATTGGCGATCCGGGCATTCCGATTCGCATTCTTCTGCACGGCAAGGAAGGGGCCGTCGGCCTGATGCCCGCGCATGGAGAGTCGATGAGCGATGCGGAAATCGCAGCCGTATTGACTTACGTGCGCCGTGCGTGGGGACAAACGGCGTCGCCGATCGATGCCGCGTCGGTGCAGCAGATCCGCGCGGCGACGGCAGGACGCACCCGCGCCTGGACGCCCGCGGAACTCGGACAGATCAAATGATGCCAACCGCGTCACTCCGCGTCGGCATCATCGGCACGGGCGCGATTGCGGGCATGCACGCGCGCGCGTACAAGAACATCGGCTACACCATTCGCGCGTGCACCAACGTGACACAGGACAAGGGCCGCCGCTTCGCCGACGAGCACGGCGCGGAGTTCGTCGAGCGGTATGAAGATCTCTGCCGCCATCCTGATGTCGAGTTCGTCGATGTGTGCACGTTTCCGTCCATGCGCCTCGACGTCGTGCGGGCGTGTGCGGACAGCGGCAAGCCGGTACAGGTTCAAAAGCCCATCTCGACGACGCTCGAGACCGCAGGCGAGATGATCGAGGTCGCACGGGCCGCAGGTATCACGCTGGGAGTGGTGAGCCAGCACCGGTTCGATCGCGCCAGCATGTTTCTCTCGGCGGCCATTCGTGCGGGGCGCCTGGGCCGGTTGCTGCAGGCAGACGCCTACATCAAGTGGTGGCGCTCCGACGATTACTACGCGCGGCCGATCAAGGGAAGCTGGAAGACCGAAGGGGGCGGGGCGCTCATCACGCAGGCGATTCACCAGGTGGATCTGCTGTTGTGGTTTGCCGGTCCGGTTCGCGAGGTCTTCGGCATGTGGCAGCTTGGCGCCGCACACGCGATCGAGTCGGAGGATCTCGTCAGCGCGACGCTTCGCTACGAGAGCGGTGCGACGGGCGTCATCCAGGCCGCCACCGCGCTGTGGCCGGGCTACAGCGAGCGCGTGGAGATTCACGGCACGAAGGGCAGCGCCATCATCACCGGCGACCAGCTGACGACCTGGGATGTGCGCGACGATGACGGGGAACCCCCACCGCTGGCGTCCGGCGTGGCCTCGGGCGCGTCCGACCCCATGGCGATTGCCGTCGATTCGTTCGAGCGGCAGTTCCTCGATTTCGGTCACGCCATCAAAGCGGGCCGAAAGCCGCTCGTGGCGGGCGAAGAAGGCTATCGCGCGCTCGAGCTGGTGGATGCGATCTATCGGTCGTGCCGCACGGGCGGCGTCATTCGGCTCTGAGCCGAACCACTTGATATGATTTGACGCCCGATGATCCGTATTGACCGCCGGCGCACGGCAGCCGGCTTGCTGCCGGCCATCAACCGGATGTTTGATCGGTCAGCCGAAAAAATCCGCTCAATCGAAGCCGCGTGGCGTCCCGAGGACGGGTCGCCCGTGTTCACCGTCGACGGCGTGTACAAATCCCGCGGCTGGACGGAATGGACGCAGGGGTTTCAGTTCGGGGCGTCGCTCCTCCAGTTCGACGCGACGGGCGATCGCGAGTTTCTCGAGCTGGGACGTGCCCGCACGCTCGAGCGCATGGCGCCGCATCTGACGCACACCGGCGTCCACGATCACGGCTTCAACAATGTGAGCACCTACGGGAATCTGTGGCGGCTCGCGCGCGAGGGCAGGTTCGACGCCGGTGCGTGGGAGGTGAGCTTCTACGAGCTCGCGCTGAAGGTGAGCGGTGCGGTGCAGGCGCGGCGCTGGACGCCGATTCCGGACGGCGGGTTCATCTATTCGTTCAACGGCCGCCATTCGCTGTTCGTCGATACCCTTCGCACGTTGCGCGCGCTCGCGCTGTCGCACGTGCTCGGGCATCGGCTGTTCGAAGAGCAGGACGTGCAGGTCGATCTGCTCGAGCGTCTGATGCAGCACGCGCGAGCGACAGCCGCCTACAGTGTCTACTACGGCAAAGGCCGCGACAGCTACGACGTGCGCGGGCGGACGGCGCACGAGAGCCTGTTCAACGCGGCCAACGGCACCTATCGCGGACCCAGCTCGCAGCAGGGCTATTCGCCGTTTTCGACCTGGACGCGCGGGCTGGCGTGGGCGATGCTCGGCTTCGCCGAGCAACTGGAGTTCCTGGAGACGATCGATGCCGCAGAAATGGCGCGTCGCGCCGACGACGATCCTCTCTACGACGCGGCGGTGGCGACGTGCGACTTCTACATCGATCACGCGGCGGCGGCCGACGGGGTGCCCTATTGGGACACCGGCGCGCCGGGGCTGGCGGCGCTCGGCGACTGGGGCTCGCGCGCAGCCGATCCTTTCAACGATTACGAGCCGGTGGACAGTTCGGCGGCCGCGATTGCCGCGCAGGGCCTGTTTCGCCTGGCCAGCGTGGCGATGCGGCGTGGCGCAGATGGGGCGAAGTACGAACAAGCTGGATTGCGTGTGCTCGACACGCTCATCGACGAGAGCGGGCCGTACCTGAGCCGCGAATCACGGCATCAGGGGCTGCTGCTCCATTCGATCTATCACCGGCCCAATGGATGGGACCACGTGCCGGCGGGCTCGAAAATCCCGCGCGGCGAGTCGAGCATGTGGGGCGACTATCACCTGCGCGAGGCGGCCCTCCTCGTCAAGCGGATGGCCGAAGGCGCGCCACACTACACATTCTTCGGCGCCGGCGATGTAATGCCTCCACGCATCGCACTCATGACCGGCGGCACACGCGGCATTGGCCTGGGTATCGCACGCGCACTGGCCAGCGAAGGCTGGTCGCTCGCTCTCTGCGGGTTGCGCCCGCGCGACCAGGTCGCGGACGTCGTACGCGAGCTGACGGCTGCAGGCAGCAACGTCGAGTACTGGCCCGCCGACGTCGGCAGCGCGGGCGATCGCGAGCAACTGCTCGCCTCGGCCGTTTCGCATTTCGGCACGATTCACGCGCTCGTCAACAATGCCGGGCGCGCACCGCGCGTGCGCGCCGATCTGCTCGAGTCCACCGAGGAGAGCTTCGAAGAGGTGCTTCGCACCAACCTCCAGGGGCCGTACTTTCTGACGCAGGCCGTGGCGAATCATTTCGCCCGCGCGGCGGACGGCTCGCCGCGCGCGATTGTCTTCGTCACGTCGATATCGGCCGAAATGGCATCGCCGCAACGCGGCGAATACTGTGTCAGCAAGGCAGGGCTGTCGATGGCGGCCAGGCTGTTTGCCCTCAGGCTCGCGCCCGATCGCATTCCGGTGTATGAAGTACGCCCCGGCATCGTCGCGACCGACATGACAGCCCGCGTCAAAGAGGCGTACGACAAGCGCATCGCCGATGGCCTTGTTCCCGAGGGGCGATGGGGACAACCCGAAGACGTGGGCCGCGCGGTGGCCGCGCTTCTTCGCGGCGACATCGCGTACGCGACCGGCACGGTGTTCAACGTCGATGGAGGTCTGTCGATTCCACGCTTATGAAAAAACGATCCCGATCTGAAATCGTTGCGGAAATCGAGCGGCTTGGCGTGGTGGCGATCATCCGCCTTCAGGATGCATCTGCCGTCCGCGGCATCGTCGATGCGCTCGCGCGGGGTGGCGTGAAGGCACTCGAGGTGACGATGACCGTGCCGGGGGCGATCGAGTTGATTGCCCAGATTGCGCCGACGCTACCGGATGATTTTCTCTTTGGCGCGGGAACCGTCGTCGATGCCGAAACCGTTCATCGAGCCTCGCGCGCCGGCGCACAATTCATCGTCAGCCCGGTGTTCCGGCCCGAAGTCATCAAAGCCGCGCACGAAGATGGCATTCCCGCGCTGCCGGGCTGTTTTACGCCGACCGAAATTCTCGCGGCATGGGATCTTGGCGCCGACATCGTGAAGGTCTTTCCGGCTACCTCCGTCGGTCCGAGCTACTTGAAAGACGTTCGTGGACCGTTGCCGCACGTGAAGCTGATGCCCACCGGCGGGGTCTCGATCGACAATGTCGGCGACTGGCTCAAGGCGGGTGCCGTCGCGGTGGGCGTCGGGTCGGCGTTGCTCGACACGAAAGCCATCGCCGCAAAGCAGTTCGATGTGATCGAAGCGAACGCGCGTCGCATGGTGGCGAACGTGGCTGCGGCGCGAAGCAGATAATCCCTATGCCAAAAGTCGTCACGTTCGGCGAAATCATGCTGCGGCTCAGCCCGCCCGGCTACGAGCGCTTTCTTCAGTCGCCCGTTTTCTGCGCCACGTTCGGCGGCGGCGAGGCCAACGTCGCCACGAGCCTTGCGCGATTCGGTCTCGACAGCTACTACGTAACGCGTCTGCCAAAGAACGACATCGGCGACGCTGCCGTGCGGGCGCTGCTCTCCGAAGGCGTCAAGACCGACTTCATCGTGCGCGGCGGCGATCGGATCGGCGTCTACTTCGTCGAAGCGGGCGCCAGCCAGCGCGCCTCGAACGTCATTTACGATCGCGCCCGCTCGGCCATCAGCGAGCTCGACCCCGGCGCGATCGACTGGAAAACGGTCTTTCAGGACGCCGCGTGGTTCCACGTCACGGGCATCACGCCGGCGCTGGGCGAGAAAGGTGCCCACGCCACCCGCGAGGCGATCGAGGCCGCGGCCAAATCTGGCGCGAAGGTGTCCGTCGATCTGAACTTCCGCAAGAAGCTCTGGACCGAGGCGCAGGCTCAAAAGGTGATGCGCCCTCTGATGGCGCACGTCGATCTCGTGATAGCCAACGAGGAAGATATTCAGTCGGTGCTCGGGCTGGAAGTGCCGAACACCGACGTGACGTCGGGCGAGTTGAACGTCGAAGGGTTCCGAGGCGTCGCCCAGCGCCTTTCGAAAGAGTTCGGCCCGTCGATGGTGGCGATCACGCTTCGCGAAAGCGTGTCGGCCAGCGATAACGGATGGAGCGCGGCGCTCTGGGACCAGTCATCGGGCGCGTTCATCCGCAGCCAGCACTACGACGTACGGCTGGTCGATCGCATCGGCGGCGGCGACAGCTTCGCGGCCGGTCTCATTTACGGGCTGCTGACGGGCCGCGATCCCGAAGCCTCGCTCCGATTCGCGGTCGCGGCGAGCGCGCTCAAACAGACCATTCCAGGAGACTTCAACCGCGTCTCGGTGGCCGAGGTCGACCGTCTCGCGAAGGGTGACGCGTCGGGCCGCGTTCAGCGGTAAAGTAACGAATCTATGAATGTCCAACCGATTACGGCAACGAGCTGCATCGTCCGGAACACCGCGTCCGCCGCGGGCCGGACGTTTTCGGTCGAACCCGGCAAAACGGCCGCCCGTCATCTTCGATATGGCCGCATCATCCTGAAGCCCGGCGACGCTCCGGTCCGGTTCGGCACCAGCGACCGCGAGACGAGCCTCATCACGCTGAACGGATCGGCGCGCGTCAGCACGGAAGGCACGACGTACAATCTCAGCCGTTACGATGCCCTCTATATACCCCGCGACGCGTCCATCGAAGTAACGCCCGGGACCGAAGGCTGCGACCTTGCTGAAATCTCGTCGCCGGTGGTCAAGCGTCACCCGGTGCAGTACGTTTCGTTTGCGGAGGTACAGAAGGACCCGGGCCTGCACTTCGCGGCCGGAGGACCTGGCGCCCATCGTGAGCTGAACATTCTGATCGGCAAGAACGTCCAGGCCGGCCGCCTCATGGCAGGCGTCACCTTCAGCCAGCCGGGCAACTGGACGTCGTGGCCGCCGCACGAGCATGCCGTGCTCGCCGAAGAGGCGTACCTCTACATCGACATGCCCGCACCGTCGTTCGGCGTGCAGCTCGTGTACACCAACAGGACCGATCCGGAGGTCGCGACCATTGTTCGCGAGGGAGACGTCGTGCTGATGCCGGCCGGGTACCATCCCAACGTCGCGGCGCCCGGCGGTGCCATCAACTTTCTGTGGATGATGGCCGCCAACCGCGAAGACGACGACCGGTTGTTCGGCGTCGTCAACGTGCAGCCCGAATTTGCCGCGGGCGGTTCGGGTCTGGACAAGGGCAAGAAGTGAAGCCGCGAACGGCGCGAGACATGATGAACTGGCAGGCGATTCCGTCGGAAGAAGTTGGCGAAGGCATACAACGTCAGATGGTCGTCGGCGAGAAGCTCATGATCTGCCGGCTGACGATCCAGCCGCGCGTCGTCACCGCCGTCCACGCGCACGAGCACGAGCAGATGACGATCGTCGAGCGCGGCCGCGTCCTGTACATCATCGATGGTGTGGAACGCGTGTGCTCGTCGGGCGACGTCCTTCACTTTCCTCCGCACGTTCCGCACGGTGCGACGATGCTCGACGAAGAGGTGGTGCTCGTCGATGTCTTCACGCCGCCGCGCGAGGACTTCCTGACGCGGTGACGCGAAATCCTTTCGATCTCACGGGAAAAGTCGCGCTCGTGACCGGTGCGTCGCGCGGACTCGGTGCGGCGATGGCGCTGGCCCTCGCCGATGCCGGCGCCGACATCGCGGTGCACGGGAACGAGACGCCGCCGGCGGCGACCGAGACGGCCGTCAAGGCGAAGGGACGGCAGGCCCGCAGCTTCACGGCGAACCTCGCCATGCGCGACGAAACCAAACGCCTGGTCCCGTCGGTGATCGACGCGTTCGGGCGGCTCGACATTCTCGTCAACAACGCGGGGACCGTTCAGCGGGCGCCGGCGGCGCAACATCCCGACGAGATGTGGGACGAGCTGATTGCGGTGAATCTGTCGAGCGTGTTTCTGCTCAGCCGCGCGGCCGGCGTTCATATGATCGAGCGCGGCAGCGGCAAGATCGTGAACATCGCCTCGCTGCTGTCCTTTCAGGGCGGCATCACGGTGCCCAGTTATGCGGCCGCGAAGGGCGGGGTGGCGCAGCTGACCAAGTCGCTGGCCAACGAATGGGCCGGGCGCGGCATCAACGTCAACGCCATCGCCCCCGGCTACATGAGCACCGACAACACGAGCGCCCTTCGGGCCGATCCCGTCCGCAGCAGGCAAATTGGCGAACGAATTCCCGCGGGGCGATGGGGCGAGCCGGACGATCTCGGGGGCGCTGTCGTGTTTCTGTCGTCGCGGGCGTCGGACTACGTCAACGGGCACGTCCTGGTCGTCGACGGCGGCTGGCTTGGACGATAATAGGTAGAAAAAAGGAGTGCGCATGAGCATTCAGGTCCCGGCCTCCGCGCAGCCTGCCATCAGAACAGGTGTCGTCACCGCGGCCAAAGCGGGTTACTACCGCTGGTACGTCTGCGGCCTGCTGTTTTTTGCGTCGGTGATCAACTACATCGATCGGCAGGTGATCGGCATCCTGAAGCCGACGCTACAGCAGCAGTTCGGGTGGAGCGAGCTCGACTACGGCGACATCGTGCTGTCGTTCCAGCTCGCGTACGCCATCGGGTTCCTGTTCGCCGGACGCATCATGGATCGGTTGGGCACGCGCGTCGGGTTTGCCATTGCGATTGTCATTTGGAGTCTCGCCGCGATGGCGCACGCGTGGGTCCTGTATTTCGGCGGGTCGATTGCCGCGCTGCTGGCGATGGGCGGGCTCACGTACAGCGCGTCGGTGGCTGGTTTCATCGGCGCGCGATTCGCGCTGGGACTCGGCGAGTCCGGCAACTTCCCGGGCGCGATCAAGACGGTGGCCGAATGGTTTCCGCGCAAGGAACGCGCGTTCGCCACCGGGATTTTCAACGCGGGCACCAATATTGGCGCGCTGCTGACGCCACTGATCGTCCCGGTCATCACGCTGACCTGGGGCTGGGAGTGGTCGTTCGTGGCAACCGGCGCGCTGGGATTTCTCTGGCTCGCGTTGTGGTGGGTGATGTATCGATCGCCTGAGGAACACGCGAGCGTCACCAAAGCCGAGCTCGCCTACATTCGCAGCGATCCGCCCGAGCCGACGATGAAGATGTCGTGGGCGAAGATCCTTCCACATCGTCAGGCCTGGACCTTCGCCGTGGCGAAGTTCATGACCGATCCGGTCTGGTGGCTGTATCTCTTCTGGATTCCCGACTTTCTATTCCGCAACTACGGCCTCAGCCTCACGACGATGGGCTTGCCGATCGTGGTGATCTATCTGATCGGCGACGTCGGCAGCGTCGGAGGCGGCTGGCTGTCGTCGACGCTGATCAAGCGCGGCTGGACCGTGAACGCGGCCCGCAAGACCGCGATGTTGTGCTGCGCGCTGGCCGTGACGCCGATCGTGTTTGCGGCGCAGGCCTCGAATCTGTGGCTCGCGGTTGGCCTCATCGGACTGGCGGCGGCCGCACACCAGGGATGGTCGGCCAACGTCTACACGCTGGCGTCCGACATGTTTCCGAAGCAGGCGATCGGCTCGGTCGTCGGATTCGGCGGCACCGCTGGCGCGATTGGCGGCATGCTGATCGCGAAGGTCACGGCGTCGGTGCTGCAGTACACGGGCAGCTACGTGCCGGTCTTCATCATCGCGGCGTCTGCGTACCTGCTCGCGCTGCTGATGGTGCACCTGCTCTCGCCTCGGCTCGAGCCGGCACAGATCAAGTAAAAAGGGTTCCGGGATCCGTTTTGACACGCGCTTCCTTAAAAACGGATCCCGGAACCTTTCCCCTCGAGGTCGGTGCGGTCACCGACGAATTCTCGCCAGACAATCTCGATCGCGCGCTGACGGCGATGGCCGGGCTCGGCATGACGTTCGCCGAGCTTCGCGTCGTCAACGGCAGGAACATCATCGATCACAGCGATGCCGAAATAGACGAGGTGCGCGCGAAAGTCGAGGCGCACGGCATGCGGATTGTGTCGATTGCGTCGCCGGTGCTGAAATGTGTGCTTCCCGATGCGCCCCCCGTCGCACCGCATATCCAGCAGGACATGTTCAGCGCGTCGTTCGGCTTCCAGGATCAACCGCGGCTCGCACGCCGCGCGTTCGAGATCGCAGAGCGGACCGGGGCCCGCATCGTCCGCGTCTTTTCCTACTGGCGCACGGTCGATCCGGAGCAGTGCTTCGAACGCGTCGCCTCGGCATTGAGGGATCTTGCCGACGAGGCGGGGCGGCGCGGGCTCGTGGTCGGGATCGAAAACGAGCATGCCTGCAACATCGCCACGGGTGCCGAGACGGCCCGGCTCCTCGACGCGGTCGGCACGCCGTCGCTTCAGGTCATCTGGGATCCCGCGAATGCCCTCGTGGCCGGCGAGCGGGCGTTTCCCGACGGCTACACCAAACTTCCGCTCTCGCGCATCGTCCATGTGCACGCCAAGGACTGTGACGTGCGCGATCATGTGCCCGTGTTCGGGCCGCTCGGCGAGATGGCGGTGAACTGGCCCGGCCAGCTCGCGGCGCTGGTGCGCGACGGATATCGGGGTACGATCAGCCTCGAGACCCACTGGAAAGGGCCGAACGGAGACAAGTTTCAGGGCAGCCTCATCTGCGGCCGCAACCTACAGGACATGGTTCGTCATGCTCGAATTTGAAACGCTGCATCACGTCGCGATCTCGGTTGGTGACCTCGCCCGGGCGAAACGCTTCTACGGAGAAATCCTCGGCCTCGAGGAAATCGCACGCCCCAACTTTCCCTTCGCCGGCGCGTGGTACCGCATCGTCGATCGGGAACTGCATCTGATCGTCTCGAGAGATCCAAGCTTCAGGACGAAGGGCGTGACGCTGGAAGACGGCCATTTCGCCCTCCGCGTGAAGAGTTACCGGAAGACGCTCGCGTACCTCGAATCGAAGGGGTTCAACGCGACGTCCACCGACGAGCCAGGGAAGTCGATGCGCGTCAATCCGTCCAGCGTGACGGGCTATCCGCAGATTCACATCCTGGATCCCGACAGGAATGTGATTGAGATCAACGCGGAAGGGGTGGATTAGGGAGGGTGGGGAATCAGAAAGTAAAAAGTGAAAAGTAAATCGTGCTGCTTTCTAAGTTCTATTCCGGCAACGCCTTTCCCCTCGTCTCCGGCCCGAACCAGATGATGACGAAGCCGACCGCATAGAAGATCGTCAGCACCGAACCCGCCATCGGGAAACTTCCGCCGAAGAGACCCATCAGCGTGGCGGTCTGCAATCCGCCGATGGCGGCCAGAATCCGCCCGAAGTTGTAGGCGAAGCCCTGTCCGGTGGCGCGTACGACTGTGGGGAAGAGCTCCGGCAGATACAACGGAAAGAATCCGTAGAACGCCGCGGTGATGCCGCCGGCAAGAAAGATCGAGACGAGAAAGAACCCGTCGAACCGGTCGTTCCCTTGATAGAGCAGCAGGCACGACAGGACCGAGCCGACGCAAAGGGCCGCATATGTCGGCCGGCGGCCAAATCGCCCGGCGATGACGCCCGCAAGAATCGGGAAGACAATCGCGCCCAATGCCGATGAAATCTGGGTGTACTCCCTCGAGAACCGGCTCGGGTCGGGCTCAAGTTGAAATGCCCAGCGGGGTGCCCACTGGATGGAACCCCACGTGCCGAGCAGCGCGACGCCTGCGAGGCCGGCGCCCAGCAGCATGTGCCGGATGACGATCCCTTGCTGTTGCGGGGCGAGAGAGCCGGCGGACACGGCGCGGTTGAGGTAACGCCGGACCGGAAAGAGAAATCCCCATAGGGCGCCCGCGACACCAAGAACCGTGATGATGGCTGCTGCTACAGGTCGTGTCCCCAGGGGCGACCAGCTCCAGATGATGGCGATGGAAGCGAGGCATCCTATCGCCACCCCTACCAGATCACCGTTCGACCAGTGCGAGGTGGCACCACGCGCGCGTTCGTGTTCCCATTTTTTCGATTCGGGCACGAAAAGCCGGATGAAAAACACCATCAGCGCCGGCAGCGCACCGCTGATCATCAGGAAGCGCCATCCGGAATTTGCCAGCAGGCGGGCTACCATCGACTCCGGCATCCCGACGCCCAACAGCAGCGCTTCGACACCGCCGATGAAGCTGTGCAGCCCGATGCTCAACACCCCGACCATCAGGAATCCGAGGTTCGCGGCTGCGCCGATCAGTCCTGCAAGCAGCGCGCGCGACTTGTTGGGCCAGAGCTCGTTGACGAGCGCCACACCGAGCGACCATTCGCCGCCCATGCCAAGCGATGCGATGAACCGCAGCGCCGCGATGTGCCACGCTTCGGTCGCGAATCCGCACAGTCCGGTGAACACCGCATACGTCAAGATACTCAGAGACATCGCACGGACCCGGCCGATGCGATCGCCCAGCCATCCGAAAAACACGCCGCCGGTTGCGGCGCCGACGAGGAACACGGCGATGATGGCGCCGAACCACTGTGTCGCCTGGCTCGCGGCCCCGGCGCCAAGCAGATCGGCAAGCGCAGGCCCTCCGATCAGGGAAACAATCCCATCTCGAAGCCGTCGAACATCCATCCGAGAAGGGCGGCGGCGAGCGCCATCCAGCGCCCGGCGCTCGATGCTGCGTATTCGGACGCGTCGGCCGATGTATCTGCCTTGGTGGCAGGATCGAGCACGGCTGCAGGCTTCATAGGTTGATTGGTGCTGCAAGTATAGAATGAGCCGTCCACTGTCTGGAGGCCCCCGATGCCGGTTGTCAACGAGGCGGTAATGCCCGTGGAAAGTGTCCGCGAGAAGGGTCTCCCAGTTCGCGAGATCCGCGAAATGCCCGAGCCGCCCAGCAACTACTGGCGTCTGGTCGGTCCCGGCATCGTCGCTGGAGGTGTCGGCCTCTCGTCGGGCGAGTTCGTGCTGTGGCCGTTCATCTCGTCACAGGTCGGGCTTGTTCTGCTGTGGGGCGCGTTTGTCGGCGTCATCACGCAGTTTTTTCTCAACATGGAAGTGGAGCGCTACACGCTCGCGACCGGCGAGACGGCGGTGACCGGATTCAACCGGTTCTGGAAGCACTGGGGGCTGGTGTTTGCCAGCATGGGCTACTTCGCGAATCTCTGGCCTGGATGGGCCATCAGTTCGGCGACGCTGGCGAGTTATCTCTTCGGCGGAAGCCCGACGGTCATCGCGATCGCCAGCCTGCTGGTCATCGGCTTCTCGCTGACGTTTGCACCGGTCATCTACGTCGCCCTCGAGCGGCTCATTTTCGTGAAGGTCGCCGCGGTGCTCATCCTCGTCGTGCTCGGTGTGGTGTTTGCGATCGAGCCCGAGTCGTGGCAGGCGCTGCCGGCGGCATTCACCGGCATCGGTACGATTCCGTCAGGATTGAACGTGGCGCTGGTCTTCGGCGCCATCGCATTTGCCGGTTCGGGCGGGGCGCAGAATCTCTGTCAGAGCAACTGGATTCGCGACAAGGGCTTCGGCATGGGGCAGTACGTGCCCCGCCTCGTCAGCCCCGTCACGGGCGCGCCGGAGGCGAAGCACGTGACGGCCACGAGCTACATCTTCGAGACGACGCCGACCAACATGGCCCGGTGGGGAAGCTGGTGGCGTTTCGCGAACGTCGAACAGGTCTTCAGCTTCGTCCTGGTCACGATTGTGACGATCGGTCTGACGTCGCTGCTCGCCCATTCGACGCTGTTCGGCCAGCCGAATCTGCCAAACAACGTGTCGTTCCTGCAGATCGAGGCGCAGCGGCTCGAGCAAAGCGTCGGGCGGTGGTTCGGCGTGCTGTTCCTGGCCACCGGCGCCTTTTCGCTCTTCGGCTCGGCCATGGGCATCATCGACTACACCAGCCGTCTCGCCGCCGATATCCTGAAGACCACCTACATGCCGCGCGTGTCCGAGAGCCGCACGTATTTCTGGCTCGTGTGGGGCATGGTCGGGATTGGGATGCACGATTCTGATGGCCGGCATGTCGCAGCCGCTCACGCTGCTCGTGATTTCGGCGTCGACCGGTGGCACGATGATGTTTCTCTACTCGTTCATGCTGATCGCGCTGAACCGGAAGATGCTACCGGCGGCCATCCGGATCACCCCGTTCCGGACGGCCACGCTGGTCTGGTCGACGTTGCTCTTCGGATCGCTCGCGGCGCTGACGATCTACACACAAGTACAGTTGCTGTTTCGGTGACATACAACATCTAACAGGAGACTAGGAGATGAAGAGCTTCTTTAAAGAAATGCTCCTGCCCTCCTGAACTCCTGATCTCATGTTCGGATTTCGAGAATATGAAAGCACTCTTACTGTCCGAGTACAAGAAGCTCTCGGTCGTCGACATGCCGACGCCCGAGATTGCCGACGACGAGGTGCTCGTCCGCGTGCGCGCGTGCGGCATCTGCGGCAGCGATATTCACGGGTACGACGGGTCGACCGGCCGGCGCATTCCGCCGCTGGTCATGGGACACGAGGCGGCCGGCTCGATCGAGCGGACTAGGACGCGGCGTCGACGGACTTCCAGCGCCGGCGATCGCGTGACGTTCGACTCGACCGTCTCGTGCGGCAAATGCGAGTTCTGCCGCGCGCGGCCAGATCAATCTGTGCGACAACCGCACGGTGCTCGGCGTGTCCTGCGGCGACTACCGCCGCCACGGCGCGTTTGCCGAGTACGTGGTCGGTGCCCGCGCGGATTCTCTATCGCTCCCCGACACGCCTGCCGTTCGAGCACGCGGCGCTGATCGAAGCGGTGTCGATTGCGGTCCACGCCGTGAGCCTGCCACGTCCCGACGCCCGACGACGCCGTCGCTGGTGGTCGGGCCGGCATGATTGGCGTGCTCGTGATCCAGGTGCTGACGCGACAAGGGCTGCCGCAACATCATCGCGGTCGATGTCGACGACGACAAGCTGGCGTTCGCCAAACGCATCGGTGCCGAGCACGTGTGCTGAACGCGAAGGGCGCTGGACGTGCCGGCCGCGACCGCGAGACTCACCGGCGGGCAAGGGCGCCGACGCGTCGTTCGAGGTGGTCGGTCATACCGACACGGTGCTGACGGCCATACGAAGCCTTCGCAAGGGCGGGACGGTCGTGCTCGTCGGCAACTTGTCGCCCAAGGTCGAGATGCCGCTGCAGGAGGTCGTGAGCCGCGAGATTTCCGTTGCTCGGATCGTGCGCGTCGAGCGGCGAGTATCCGCAGTGCATCGACCTGCTGGCCCGCGGCGCCGTCGACGTCGAGCCGCTCATCAGCCTGCAGGCCGCTCGACGACGCTCCGGATGGTTCGAGCGCCTCTACTCACGGCGAAGGACCATGAAGTCGCTCTTCGAGCGGCTCATGACTGGCTGGAGACCGCCGCCGTCATGAAAGTGATTCGCCAACCCTAGCGATGGGCGACTCATTCGATCTCACGCGGAAAGGTCGCCATCGTCACCGGCGCCAGCCGCGGGCTCGGCCAGACCTTCGGCGCGGGCGCTGGCGCGCGCCGGCGCCGACCTCGTGATCACCAGCCGCACGCTCGACTCGCTCGGCGCCGTTTCAGCAGGAAATCGAGGCGCTGGGCCGCCGCGTCGTGCCGCTGGAGCTCGACGTGCGCGACGAAGGCGAGCATCCGCCGGATGGTCGACGACGCGGTGCAGGCGTTACGGCCACATCGACATCCTGGTGAACAACGCCGGCTGCAACGTGCGCAAGCCAGCCGTCGACGTCACCTGGGACGACTGGAATCTGATTCTCGACACCAACCTGCGCGGCGCGTTCTTCGTCGCGCAGGCGGTGGCCAGAGACACATGATCCCGCGCGGGTACGGCCGCATCATCAACATCGGCTCGGTCACCAGCGTGATGGGCTACGCCGGCCTCGGTCCGTACGGCGCCAGCCGCGGCGGCATCCAGCAACTGACGATGAGCCTGGCCGACGACTGGGGACCGCACGGCATCACGGTCAACTGCCTGGCGCCGGGCTGGTTCAAGACCGAGCAGAACAAGGTGATGTACGAGGACCCGGAGTGGGTGTCGTACCTCGTCGACCGCATTCCGCTGCGGCGGCCGGGCAAGCTGAGCGATCTCGAAGGGCCGGTCGTCTTTCTCGCGTCGGATGCCAGCGAGTACGTCACCGGGCAGACGCTGCTGGTCGACGGCGGC
>CAWGDY010000010.1:0-242500 GCA_963821395.1 Vicinamibacterales bacterium
TACCGGTAAATACACGGTGAGTTAGACGCGCATCGCGACGCGCGGGTTCCAATGGACTGAAGATGCTGAAATGACTGGAGTTAGGGAGCTTTTGGTTCCGGCAGGAGCAGCGACATCCCGCCCGCCAGCGACAGCCCGCCGGGGCCGACTGCGACGGGCATGAACGTCCGGCCAAGACCCACATACAGCGTGTTAGTGGACGTGAGACCCCACGCCAGGCCAACTCCCAGCGAGGTCTGGTGCGTGCCCGCGCTGGCGTACGACTGCCCGAAATTGCCGCTGATGGAAACCTGCGAGGCGAGTGGGATGTCCGCCCCCACGCTGCCGAAGATCGAGCCTCGGGAGAAATAGCCGCCAGATCCGTAGAGACGCAAGTTGCCTCGATGGGCTTCCACATTGACCGGAAGCGCCCAGCCAAGCTCGTTTGCGGTTCCGGGCGAGATCTCGATGAGCGGCGTCACCGCCACGCCGATGGCGTCAGCCGCGCGATAGGGATCCAGCAACTGAAACTTCCCGTACAACGAAAGATTTCCTACGCCGTGTTCGCCAAGCCCTTCGGCATCGCGGAAGTGGTAGAGAGAAAAATTGCCGCCGGCCTGAAACCGGGGACTGATGCCAACGGCCACGCTTGCGACCGGCGCATCGATTTGGCGATTGTCGTCGCCGCTCCAGTAACCGGTGGCCAGCCCGACCCATATGTCGCCGGGCCCGACGATCGAGGCATCGTCCAGCCACGAGCCGTAGTACAGGGCGGCGTTTGCCGACGCCGTCGGTGCGCTCGTCGACGCGGTTGCCGTGGCCGGCGAGGCCAGCCCGCTGCCGGACGCAAGCGTTCTCGCCCCCGGGTTTGAGCTCTTTGGCGATTTGACCTTGTTCTTGCCCGGCGCCGCGTCGCTGCGGCCCTGCCCGAAGGCAGGGCCCGCCGCGACAACGAGGCTCAGCAGGAATGCCGCAACGTTAGCTGCGTGTGCGCCGCAGATCCGCATTGGCCGCATCCTCTGCCTTCTTGACTTCGTTCGTGATTCGCGTGGTCGTCAGCGGTGCTCCCCCGGTTGGAGGCGTCGTCTGCTCCGCCTTCCACGACTGGATGGCCTGACCGAGCGACATCGGCGTGCCCTGAATCGTCGTCCCGGGCGTCGGGCCAGGCGTGAGACCGGTCATCCTGGCTTTCAGATCGGCGAACGGAATTCCCAGATTGTTCGAGACGTGTGCGGCCGCCACGAACTGGCCCCAGTTCTTGAATCCATTCCGGGCATCGGCCACGGTCATGTCGGCGGGAAGAAGCGTCTTCAGCCGAGCCTCGAGCTTCGCATTTTTCACCGGCTGTGCCGTCGGCGTGGTTGGCGTGATTTCGGTCGACGGGCTTACCGACGTCGTCGCGACGGTACCGTTCTTCCGCGCGGCTTTCGTTTCGGCTTTGGCGGCGTGCGTTTCCGCTTTCACCGTTTTGGCGTTGCTCTTGGCCGACGTTTTCGTCGTTGTATGCGTCTTCGTTTTTGGCGTGTTGGCGTGTGTTTCTCGTCGTTTGCGTCGCCGGCGCTTTCGCGTGGCCGTTGCCGCGCCCCTGCCCGTCAGCCGACACTGCGACTGTGCTGAGCGCGAAACCGACAGCCATCAGCATGCTGATTAAACGCATGATGCCTCCTTGGGATTTCGGGGGTGCCGCAAGGGAGTATCAACCTTCGTACCGAGTGAGGTGGCTGTTTCTTCAAGCATTTCGCGGCGTGCCGCGTACCGAGCCGGAAAAAAATACACGGCCACCTGTCGGTACTCGTACTTCCGATCACACTGCTGGGATTGTCCAGAAAATGAGAATCGAGGGTCTGAATTCCAGCCGGGCGCGCTAAAAACGACCCCAGGAATTGGCACGTACCCTGCTTTACATCACGAGCATGATGTCAAGACTTCAACACCATCACACCTCGCGCGCGACCGCAACGGTCGTCGCGCTACTCGCGTCGGTGTCGATGGTCTTCGGCCAGACGAAGATCGTCGCGCCCGACAACAAATACAGCGTTCAGGAAGACGTGAAGGCCGGCCGCGAGGCGGCCGCTCAGGTGCAGGAGCAACTGCCGATCCTGCGCGACGACGGCGTGGACGACTACGTCGATCGGGTGGGCGCGCGTCTGGTCGACAGCATTCCGTCTGAGTTCCGGCACCCGCAGTTCCAATACACGTTCGATGTCGTGAACGTCAGCGACATCAATGCGTTCGCCTTGCCAGGCGGACCGATGTTCGTCAACCGCGGCATGATCGAAGCCGCACGGAACGAAGGTGAAATGGCCGGCGTGCTCGCGCACGAGATCAGCCACGTGGCGCTTCGCCACGGCACGGCGCAGGCGGGCAAGGCCACGCCGTATCAGGTCGGTTCGATTCTCGGACAAATCGCGGGCGCCATCATCGGCGGCGTCGCGGGGCAGGCCGTGTCGCTCGGATCGCAGTTCGGTTTCGGCACGGCATTCCTGAAATACGGCCGCGAATACGAGCGTCAGGCCGATCTGCTGGGCGCGCAGATCATGGCGCGCGCCGGGTACGACCCGCGCGACATGGCCACCATGTTCCAGACGATTCAGGCCAAGAGCGGCAACGGCGGCCCCGAGTGGCTGAGCAGCCACCCGAACCCGAGCAATCGCTATCAGGCCATCACCCAGGAAGCCGCGCAACTACACGTGTCCAATCCGATTCACTCGACACCGCAATTCACGCAAGTGAAGTCGCGCCTGCAGCGGATGGCGCCGGCGCCGACCACCGAGCAGGTGGCGCAGCGCGGCGGATCGGGCAGGACCTCTGGCGGTCGCACGACCGACAATCGAATCGGCAACGTCGATCCGCCGTCGGGCCGTTACGAAACGTTTGACGGCGGCAACCTCTTCCGCATCGCGGTGCCGTCGAACTGGCAGGAGCTCCAGGGAAACAACTCGGTGACGTTTTCTCCGCGGGGTGGGTACGGCGACTACCGCGGCCAGAGCGTGTTCACGCACGGCCTGCAGGTCGGCATCGAAGACAGCCGTGCGCGTGACCTGCGCACGGGGACGACCGAGCTGATCCAGTCACTGGGCCAGAGCAATCCGCAGCTGCGCCAGTCGGGCACGTTCAGCAACGTCAGCATCGACGGCCGCAACGGGCTGGCGACGGTGCTCACCAACGTGTCGGACGTCACGGGACAGCCGGAACGCATCGCGCTCTACACCACGCAGATGAACGACGGCCGCATGTTCTTCGTCGTCGGCGTGGCGCCGGCGCGGGAGTTCTCGACCTACCGGCAGATCTTCAATCAGTCGGTGCGGTCGCTGCGGCTGAACGATACGTATCGCAGCTCACGGTACTGACACCGTCACTTCAGTCGAGCCAGAGAGCGGCCTGCTGACCGCTCTCTGGTTTGTCGCGACGCGGCGACCCGACGCCAGCGTGAATTGATGCTTCGGCGTTTCGCGCAGGACACCGGCTGCAACCAGCGTGTCGATAATCACCGTGCACGTGACATCGTCGAGTCCCCAAAGACGCCGCATCTGGCACTCGGTCAATTGAAGGCCCGGCATCTCTCGGAACTCTGCCTCGATGAGCGTCAACCAATCATGAGCGAGTTCCTGGCAAGTCATCTCTCTACCTCCGAAGGTCCTCTTGAATAGATCCTCCAGGTACTCACTGATCACCCCATGAACTCTGTATTAAGTTTCGCTAATAACCGCCTGATGATGTGCCGGGAGCCCCAGTTACTCCGTCAAAGGTTTGTAGGAGGCAAGACATGAGATCTCTTATCAAGGCGGGATTGCTGGCGGCGGCGTTCGTGTTCGCGTGCACCGGCTCGGCGCGCGCATCGACGATGGAAGTCAAGGTGCCATTTGCGTTCATGGTTCAGGGCCGCACGATGCCGGCGGGCCAGTACTCGGCTGAACGACGAAGGCAATGGTGTTGTTCAGATGCGGGCGGAAAAAGACGTTCATGCCAACATGTTCATCCTGACAACGCCGGCGTCAGGCCACGACCCTTCCGGGGACACACCCGTCCTGACGTTCAAGCACCAGGAGAATCAGTATCGTCTGACGGGCATCTGGGAGTCGGCCACGCGGGGCCGCGCGGTCCATCAGTAACGAATGCAGCGTTCGTAGGTCAATGCCACGCGGCCGGTCCACTCGCCGCGTGGCATTATTTTCGAAAAATCTGCCGATAGCCGCCCGCGACGAGCGCCGAGACATCGGCCATGATGCGCGGAAGCCGCAGACCACCCGGATACGCCAGATAGTGAGGTTCCCAGACTGGATCGAACTTCTGCTTGTACGCGCGCAATCCCTGGAAGTGGTAGATCGACTCGCCGTGCTCGTAGAGAAACGCGCCCATCCGGTTCCAGAGCGGCGTCGCCGCAGTCTGTTCGATTCCAGCAAGCGGGGCCATGCCGAGCACGAATCGCCGGTATCCCTGTTCCCTCCCCCACTGCATCAGGTGCACGAGCAGCGCTTCCATCACGTTCTTCGGAGCATCGTGGCGAAAGCGCATCAAGTCGACGGAGAGCTCTTCATGGCACGGACCGGCCCAGAGATTCGCGAACGCGTCGATTCGCCCGCCGCGTTCGATCACGCCGACCGGGAACCGGGACACGTACGTCTCGTCGAAGAAACCCAGCGAGAATCCCTTTTCCGCACCGGCTTTCGCCGCCAGCCACTCGTCGGATATCGCGCGCAGCTCGGTCATCGCGGAAGGAACTGCCGCGGGCTCGAGCACGCGGAACGAGCCGCCGTCCTTCTCGAGCCGCCGCACGACCTGGCGATGCTTCGCCGCGTGAGCGCCTTCCAGCCTGAACGTGGGCAAGTCAACTTTGGCTTCTTCTCCGAGCTTGACGAAGGTCAGTCCGAAATCGGCATACAGGTGCAAGTGCGCGCTGCCAACCTCATAGAAGACCGGCACGCCGCCGAAATCGTCGCAGCGTTCGAGGAATTGCCGCACGATTGCGGAGAAATGACCCGGCGGCCCGACTGGATCTCCCAGCGCGACCCAGGTACGCCCCTGGACGCCATACATCACGAAGGCCGTCCGGCTGTCGTTGAACAACAGCGCTTTGTCGCGCAAGTACACCAGGAACGGATACGTGTGCGTCTGTGTGGCAATGACGCGTCCGGCGTCGTCGAGATCCGAATCGGTCGGCGTCGGCGCGTCATGCGGCGCGTAGCCGACGAGTCGTGCCAGTCCGAAGAGAATGACCGCCACGGCGGCGCCGACCGTGGCCCGAAGGAACCGCGACGCCTCGCCGTGAAGCTCGAACTGCCACCAGAGCTCGTCTGAATAGTTCACGTGCTTGAAGGCAAAGAACCCGAGCCAGACGGACGAGCCTATCGCCCCGGCAAGCGCCGCCACCCACCCGGCTGAAAATCTGGTGTCGAAGAATGCGGCCTTCCGATTGAACGCCGGTCGCGCCCGCCACAGCGCCACGAGCAGCACGAACAAGAGCGTCGCCTCCTCGAAATCGAATCCCTTCATCAGCGAGGTGACCATGCCGGCGACGATCGCGAACGAGGTGAGGTAGTACGCCGCGTCGAGGCGCCGCGCGAGGCCTTGCGACAGAATCAGCAGCACCGCACCGAGAACACTGCCGAGAAAGTGCGACGCTTCGATCACGGGCAGCGGCAGCACGCGGTCGACGAGCGCCAGACGTCCAGGAGCGCCGGGCGTGGCGCCCGACAACAACAGGACGACGCCCGCGACGAAGGTGGCGAGCCCCATGGCTTTCGGAATCAGTTGTGAGGAGATGCGGCCCAGCGCCGAACCCGCGCGTACGACGTGCGCCCGTCGCTGCCACACCTCGTCGGCGACAAGGCCAAGGAGTCCCATGGAGAACGGAAGCAGGTAGTACACGGCTCGAAATACGACCAGCGCCGGCAACAACTCGCTCGATCCGAGGTACGGCTTCAGAAGAAGCACCATCAGTCCCTCGAACACGCCAACACCCCCAGGTACGTGGCTCATCATCCCCAGCAGAATCGAGACGAGAAACGCATTGAGAAATGCGAAGAATCCCAGCGAGCCCGGTGGAAGCAGCACGTAGAGCACGGCACCCGCGAGCGCCCAGTCAACCATCGAAATCAGCAACTGCCCGGCGGCAATCGCGAATGATGGCATCGGGAAACTGACACGCTTGAACTGGAGCGGCGCGCGCCGCAGCAACGTGGAGAGCAGGTAGAGAGGCGGCACCAACAGGAGGAGCCAGCCGGCAAGCACGAGGAGAGGACGCGCTGGAAGCTCTTCGGCAGTCGGGAGTGGGCCCACCAGTAGACTGAGCCCACCCAGCGCCATCAATCCGAGCCAGAAGGTGACCGAGTACGAAAACACGATCCGTGACAGCTCTTCGGCCGTCACGCCCCAGCGCGTGTAGAAGCGGTATCGAACGGATGCCCCGGAGAGCATGGCGAAGCCGACGTTGTTGGAGATGGCGTAGGCCAGAAACGACGCCCACGCGATGCGCGCTCGCGACAGCGCCTTGCCGATGTAGGCGAATGCGAGAAGGTCGTAGCCGACGAGCGCGGCGTAGTTGAGCGCGGTCAGCACCATCGCGAGGACCAGGCTCGACGCGGGCGTCGCGGTGATGGCGGTTGTCAGCTGGTTCCACGAGACGGCGCGCAGCTCGACCCGCAGCACCGCGAGCGACACGACAAACGTCGTGAGACCAACAGCGACCGGAATCACCCGCCGCAGCCGCTCGTCCACGAAGATCTCAGCGGGCGGCGCTGGCGCGCACCCACGCCATCGCGTCCAGCAAACATCGATCGAGCTCGGAAAGGTTGTCGCTGAAGCGGTGATCGGACGCCTCGATCACCCACAGCTTCTTCGGCACGTTCGCAACAGCCATGATCTTCTCGACCTCCGCGAGCGGCACGAACTCGTCGTGTGTCGAATGGATGGCCGCGAGAGGGATCTCCCGCACGCGACCGACGACGGCGGCGGTATTGAATGATGGCTCGTTCGGAATGCCGTGCGTCACGTAGATCAACGCGTCTTTCCATCGCCAGCCCAGTTCGGTGATGTTCGGCAATCCCACTGCGACGACGCCATCCACCGATTGCCGTGTCCGCGGCTCCGTCGCCGCAAGAATCGAGAGACCCGCGCCCTCCGATACACCAACGAGAATTGGTTTCCGGGACGATCCGCGCGCCGCGAAATCGGCGAGGACTTTGTAGTCTGCCGGCTCGTCCTCCGGACGCAGGGCGACGCCTCCGGCCGTGAAGCTGGAGAGATAGGCCCTGACGTCCACCCCGACGACGAAGAAGCCCCTGGCCGCGAGGACTTCGGCGATGTGCGGTGCGAGATGAATCCAGCCTCCGTCGCCGCTGGAGACGATCGCGGGAACGCCGCCGCGCGACCCGTAGATCCGAAGCGACTCTGCGTGCCCGCGAATGCTGATGGTTTCGGTGTGCTGTTCCGGCATCTGCTGGCCGTACGCCAGCGCCGTGCACAGCGCCAGAACGACCAGACACCGTCGGAGGGTCGGCATGTCAGCCTGCCACGACGCTCGCGTTCGCGGGTGACTTCACCTCGACCGCGCGGAGGCTGACGGTGAAGGTGGTGCCGGCGCCGTGCGTGCTCTTGACGTCGATCCGTCCGTCATGGCGCTCGGCGATCCATTTCGCCAGCGCCAGGCCAAGCCCCGCGCCCTCGGTCTGACGCGAGCGAGACGAATCGGCCCGATAGAAGCGCTCGAACAGCCGCGGCATCGACGCCGGCGGTATGCCGATCCCGCTATCCGCGATCGACATGCGCGCCATTCCGTTGGTCACCGACAGCGACATGGAGATCAGGCCGCCTTCGGGCGTGAACTTGATCCCGTTATCGAGCAGGATCAGCACCAGCCGCTCCAGCCACCCGGAGTCGCCTTCGACCATCACGCCAGGAGGGATGTCGCACGTCAGGACGAGACCCCGTGAGGCAGCCACGGGCTCGATCTGCTCGGCGACGGCGGACGTCACCGCCGACAGATCCACGGCCCCGCGCGCCATCACGATTTCTCCGGCCTCGGCCCTCGCCAGCGTCAGGATTTGATTGATCAACCGTGTGAGCCTGTCGTACTCGTCGATCTGGCTCGCAAGCCGCTCCCGGAGCTCGTCTGCCGACAACGGCTGCGAGAGGGCGAGCTCGGCCTCGCCCCGGAGGATGGCGAGCGGCGTGCGCAGCTCGTGCGCGAGTGCCGCGCTGAACTGCCGCATCTCTTCGACCGAGGCCTCGACGCGCGCGAGCGCGCGGTTGAACGCTTCGGCCACCTGGTCGGGCTCGTCGCCCACGCCTCGAACCGACAGACGTTCGCTGAGGCTGGTCACGCCGATCTGCTGCGTGGCCTCTGCCAGTCGAGAGAGGGGTGACAGGGCGCGACCCGCGAGCCAGCGCCCGGCAATGGCGGCGCACAGCAGACCTTCCAGGATTCTCCACAGCAGCAACCGGTCGAAGCCCACCAGCGTTCTGTCGACGCGATCGAGCAGGTCGCCGACCTGCACGACGTACGCCTCGCCTGGACCCGGGGTAATGACGGTCGTGGACAGTCGAATCCGGCCGTGGTCGGTCTGCACGTCGCGCACGGCGGGACGGGTGCGGAATTCGAGCACTTCAGCCGGCGTGTAGTGCAGGCCCAGCGACTGCAGTCCCGGCGACTGCGCGAGCAGCTGTCCCGTGTCTGCGTCGTAGACCTGGTAGTACTGCGTCGCGTCGCCAATGAACGCCTGCTGCTCGAGATCGTCCTTGTTGTAGGCGAGCACGGGCATGTGGTTCCTGAACTGAATGTAGCCGTGCAGCGCGCGTGCCTTCTCCTCCAGACCTTCCGTCTCCGCAACATCGAGCTGGCGCACCAGCGTGGAGTGATGCGCGAGCCCGAGCGCCGTCAGAATGACGGCGAGGATGCCCGTGTAGAACAGCGACAACGATGTCCGGAGCGGCAGCGGCTTCACGAGGGCTTGTCCGTCAGCATGTAGCCGACGCCACGAACCGTGTGGATGAGCGGCGCCTCGGCGCCGCGGTCGATCTTGTTGCGCAGTGAATTGATGTGGACTTCGACGACGTTGCTGATGCTGTCGAAGTGGATGTCCCACACGTGCTCGATGATGTGCGAACGGGTGACCGGACGATCGCAATTCGAGACGAGGAATTCGAGGAGCGCGTACTCCTTCGGCTTCAAGTCGATCGTGCGGCCGCCTCTCGACACGCGCCGCCGAATGGTGTCGACCTCGAGGTCGGCGACGCGCAGCCTGGTGTCCCTCGGCTTGCCCCGGCGAAGAAGGGCCCGGATGCGCGCGGAGACCTCGGCGAGGATGAACGGCTTGCCCATGTAGTCGTCGGCGCCGCTGTTCAGCCCCGCGACCCGTTCGTCGGGCGACGCCTGCGCGCTCAGGATGAGCACCGGGATCTCGGATTTCTTCGCACGGATGTCGCGCAGGACCTGAAACCCCGAACGGCCGGGAAGCATCAAGTCGAGCACGACGCAGTCGTACTCGATCATCCGCGCCTGCACGCCGGCCTCGTCGCCGTCGTTGAGGACGTCGACCGCGTAGCCCTCTTCCTCCAGGCCCTTCTGGATGAAGCTCGCGACTTTCCGGTCGTCTTCAATCACGAGAATGCGCATCGGCCCTCCTTCGCATTCTACGTCCGCCGGAGGGGTCCTCGAGGTTAACGGGAATTAATCTGCCGATCACGTGCGCGTCACACGGGGGCGCGATATTGGTGGGGAACAATGACTCACAGGAGAACTCACATGCGTCACACCACTGCAGCAACCCTCCTCGCTGGAACGTTCGCGGCCCTCCTTCCGGTCGTGGCAATTGTGGCGGCCCCCGCTCCAGGAGCACAAACAAGCGGGAAGCACACCACAACTGCCACGGCTGCCACCCATGCGACGACCGGCGTGGTGAAGTCCATCGACGACAGCACGCTGGTGATTGCGCGTTCCGGAAAAAAGGGAGACATGACCTTCGCCGTCAGCCCCGAGACTCATCGTGAAGGCAGCGTCGCCGTCGGGTCGCAGGTGTCGGTGCGGTACAACGAAAACGGCAAGATGTACACGGCGACCGCGATCACCGGCCAACCGGTGAAGCAGCAGACGGCACACAAGTAGCGTCCGAGGCACGATGGCGCTGGTGGGCACTGACCAGCGCCATCACGGATGGGGCTCCTGCGGGGACCGGCCGTGTTGTGACGACCGATAGCAGGAGCCCCAATCCGGCTCTCCGGTGCGACTCGAAACCATGCGCCTGACAACGGTACGCCAGACGGGGGCGAAGGCTCTCAAGAAGAAGCGGTCTTCGCCGTGGAGAACCGCCGTGTCGGCCGCGGCACTCGTCGCCGGGTTGCTGATGGTCTTCGCGCTGGATCAGTCGACCGGTTCGGCGCCCGTCCAGCATCTTTACTACCTGCCCATCATCTTCTCGGCGATCGAGTTCGGCACACCGGGAGGTGCTCGCGGCCCCGTTCGCCGCCATCGCGCTGTACCACGCGGCCAATCCGCGCCTCCTCGCGTTCGGGTACGAGCACTGGGACCTGGTTCAGATGGTGTTGTTCATGGCAGTCGGACTGATCACGGCCAGGCTGACCGACGATGCGCGGCGCCTGCACCAGCTGGCGATCACGGACGACCTGACGGGACTGCACAATCTGCGTTCGTTTGAAACGACCCTCTGCACGCTCGTTCGGTCGTGCCGCCATGACGAGGTGCCGTTGACGATCCTCGTGATGGATGTGGATCGCTTGAAATCGCTGAACGACGCGCACGGGCATCTCGCGGGCGCCGAAGCGGTACGAACGATCGGTCATCTGATCGGCGAGCGGGTTCCGGCGCACGCGGTTGCGTGCAGATATGGCGGCGACGAATTCGTCGTCGCGATCCCGGGCTGCACGAAAACCAGGGGACGCGCGATCGCGGACGACCTGCGTCATGCCGTTCATGCCGTCGCGCCGGTGCTCGCGGGCACGCCGTATCCGGCCAAGACGCTGTCGATCAGCGTGGGGGTGGCGTGCCGCCGGTTTGAATCAGCCGAATCGTGGGCGTTCGCGAGCGACGCCGATCTGGGCGAGGATTTGTTCTGTGCGGCCGACGCGGCGCTCTACCAGGCGAAATCGCTTGGCAGGAATCACGTGTCGGTGGCGTGAGGTGCTTGTACGTAGCGTCCGCCTTCAGGCGGACCGCGTGAAGTCCGGCTAGCGCAGTTTTCGATTCCCTGTAGTACGTAGTGTCCGGCTTTAGCGGACCCCCAGTCGATCTTCCCGAGCGGCAGTTGAATTGGCATGGCCGCCGCGCGTCGCCGAAGCTCCGGGGCCGGACACGCGCTACGAGGCCCGACCTGGGCCGTCCGACGCGAGGTCCCAGTCGTCGCTCGGTCAACCTCGCTCGATGCCCAGAGGCGTCTCGCGCGGTCAGGCGTCACGGGGGATCGGCCGCCTGCGCACGGCTCCGCGCCGCAGCCCTGCCAATCCAACTGCCGCCGCCGACGCTACACCGAAATGAAAAGGGCTTCTAAAGCCGGACACTACTTGGGCGTCTTACCCTCTACCGGCTTGAACCGCTGTACCCGTCGTCCGTCCAGCGACTCGGCCACGTAGAGATTCCCTCTCGAATCGACCGCAATGCCGTGCGGGCTGGCGATGCCCCCCAACTGGTGGCTGCCCGGGCGACCGAAGTGCGAGAGCTCTTTTCCCGAGACTCGATCGAAGACGCGAATCACTTTGTCGCTGAAATCGCCGATGAACATGTACTTCTGCGCCGCATCGCGCGAGAACGCGAGCGACCCCGCGGTGCCGTTCCCCGTGTAGGGCGCGCCGATACAGAATCGGCACGGGAATATTTCGCTTGAAGGCGCCCGTCTTGTCGAAGACCTGGATGCGATCGCCGTTGCGGTCGCAGACGTAGAGCAGGCCGTCATTCGCCATCACGACACAATGCACGATGTTGACGAACGCGCCGCCCACCCCGGCGGCGGCCTCGGCCGTCGTGCCCTGGCGCCCCCACTGCCGCAGGAACTTCCCGGTCTTGTCGAAGACCACGACGCGCTTGTTGCCGTAGCCGTCTGACACGAACAGGTCGCCGTTCGCGGGATCCACGGCGACATGGGTCGGGGAATAGAACGCGACCGGGCTGGCGTTCAGGAAGGCGGTTTTCAGCGTGCCGTCCTTGGAGTCGACCTTGCCTTTCACGCCGATCTGCAGCAACAACTTTCCGGTACGGGTGTACTTCTGGATGAAGCCGTCGCCGTTGCCGGCGATCCACATGTTGCCCTCGGCATCGAAGGAGCATCCGTGCAGCGCCTCCGCCATGACGTCGCGATTGCCCCAGGAGTTCACGACGTTGCCGGCCTGGTCGAATTCCATGACGGGCGGCGCCGGTTGCGCGATTTCGGCGATGCCCGGGTACAGGTTCGCGCGCGACAGGACGAAGACGTGGTCGTTGGCGTCGACGCAGACGCCGCCGAGCTCGCCCGTGACCCATCGCTCGGGCAGTTGCTTCGGCCACGAGCGGATCGACTTCGAACTGCGGGCCGGTTGTCGCGGACTGCGCGCGCACGCGCATCTCCGACGCGGGCCAGAAGAGCGGAGCAAGGACCAGTGCTGCAATGAGCGCCCACCTGCCCGCACGACGTTCCTGATTTCATCGTGCCCTCCGATCACTCCTTCAGCGGAACAAACGCCAGCGCGTTGTTGGCGTTCATCGGAATCACCAGCTGATTGGCCTTCGATGTCATAGCACATCGACGCCCCGTTCGGAATATTCTGCGCGATCAGGGTCGCCGGCTGATTCGGGCGGATTCGCGAGACGCCGCCGTTGACGACGCTGCTCACGTACTTCGTGCCGTCCTTCATGATGACCAGGCCGTCGTTTCCCGGCTGAGCCGCGGCCTCGGTCCGCAGCAGTTTGCCCTCGGTCGAGAACGTCAGCACGTCGGCGTTGCCGATGTTGACCACCACGATGTTGCCCTGCTGGTCGAGCGCGATGCCGTTGGGCTGTCGCAGCGGCGCTCCTTGAAAGAAGATCGATGCGGCGCCCTTTGGCGAAATCTTCCAGATCTGCCAGGACGTCGGGTCGGGCGTCTGTCCGAACGCGCCGGTCTGGGTCGCGTAGATGGTGCCGTCGCCGGCGACGGCAATATCGTTGAAACCGGTCGATGCATCCACGCGAATCTCGCCAGACGGTGCGCCGTTCGCCATCTCAAAACGACGAATGACCGAAACGGTCGGGTCGTTCGGACCGGTCCCGCCATCGCGGTCGGCCACGTAGAGCACGCCATTCACGATGTCGCTGCCGAACGGCTCGTTGAGGATGAGCGGTGGCTTACTGCGAGTGCGCTGGTCGCCAGGGTTCTGCACGCCAATCCAGCGCGCGGTGTGAATGGATCCATCGTGGTTGATCAACGAAACCCAGCCGTTGTTGACCTGGACATCCTGCGGCACGCCGCGGCTCGGGACGACGATGAGGTTGCGGCTCGGATCGTACGAGCAGCTCTCCGCGGCGTAGATCGACCCGAAGACTTTCACGTTGGTGGAAATCGGATTGAACGTGCCGGCCGGGTCGGGCAGGATGGGTAACCCGAGCCTGTTTCCAACGACGTAGGGTGATGGCGCGGATCCCTGCTGCGCCATGGCCGCGCTGACCACGATCCAGATCAGGATTGCGACGAGCGTGCTCAGACGAGACGACGGTCGAGTCATGAGGTTCCTCTGTTAGTGGCTATTTGGTTTGACGCGTCAAGGATCGGTCATGAGCAACGGCCGAAAAGGAAGACCTGCCGGGTCAGGGGCGCAGGCGGAACGCCACCAGCACCATGGCAATGCGATTGATGTTACTCGCGGAATAGCCGATCGTCAGAGGCGCCGGCGCCGTGGCCTGGACGCGTCCGCCCGCCAGCTGCGACGACGAGGCGCGACGGTGAAGTCGCGCAGATGGCCCGTCCCTGTCGCCGTCAATGTCCCGGCATTCCCCTGCATCGCCGTGCTGATTACCAGGGCGTTGGGCGTCGTCGTCGTGATCACATCTGTGAGGCTCGCGGTGCCGGTCGCCGTCTTCACCGAAGACGGTCCGGCTGGATCGGCTCCCACAAGCGTCACCGCGCCGATCCCTTTCTCGATACACGTGCCTGTAAATGTGATCCGAATCGTGCCGGTCTCGTTGGCCGACACCGGCATCCAGAAAATCCCGCTGCCGTTGTTCGTGCCGCTGGCTGGCGTGCGGATCGCGGCCGCGCGTGTCAGCGTGCGGCCATTGAAGGTGGCGGACACAGGCAGAGCCGCGCCAGTCGAGCTCGCTTCCGAACCCGCGTCAACCACCAGCATGAGCGCCTGTCCGGGCACGTTCGGAACGGTGTAGGCCAGCGTAATGTTGTTGCTCGACGAGTTGCTGATCGCCGTTCGCACGTTGGCGATCTGAATCGTGGCAGCCGGCGCTCCCGTGGAAATCGTCAGCGCGACGGCGCTCCCGGGTGCGACGCCGGCTCCCGCCGGCGGAGACTGACTGATGACCGATCCGCTCGGGACCAACGCGCTTGCCGCCGACGTGATCGCGCCCGGCTTCAGTCCTGCGCGGCGAGAACCGACTGGGCATCGTTCTGGGTGCGGCCGCTGAGGTCGGGCGCGACCACCAGCGTCCCGGGAATGCTGAAAACCGCCAGCACCATGGCGATGCGATTGATGTTGCTCGCGGAATAGCCGATCGTCAGCGTGCCGGGAGCCGTGGTCTGGACACGTCCTCCCGCAATTTGTGACGAGGCGGCGGCAACCGTGAAGTCGCGCAGATGGCCCGTCCCTGTCGCGGTCAGCGTCCCGGCATTTCCCTGCATCGCGGTGCTGATCACCAGCGCGCCGGGCGTCGACGTGGTAATCACATCCGTCAGGCTCGCGGTGCCGGTTGCCGTCTCGACGACCGTCGGGCCGGTCAAATCGGCACCTGCGAGCGTAAGAGCGCCGATGCCTTTCTCGATGCACGTGCCAGTGAATGTGATCTGAATCGTGCCCGTCTCGTTGGCCGACACCGGCATCCAGAAGAGCCCGCTGCCGTTGTTCGTGCCGCTGGCCGGCGTGCGGATCGCCGCCGCGCGCGTCAGCGTACGGCCGTTGAACGTCGCGGAGACCGGCAACGCCGCGCCGGTCGTGCTGGCTTCCGACCCTGCCTCCACGACGAGCATCAGCGCCTGCCCGGCCATGTTCGGAACGGTGTACGCGAGCGTAATGGTGTTGCTCGACGTATTGCTGACGGTCGATTGCACGTTGGCGATTTGAATCGTGGCCGCCGGCAAACCCGTCGAGATCGTCAGCGCGACCGCGCTTCCGGGCGCAGCGCCGGCTCCAGCCAGAGGCAACTGGCTGATGACCGATCCGCTCGCAACCAACACGCTCGGCGCAAGCGTAATCGCACCAGGCTTCAGCCCCCAGGCGTTCAGCGCGCTGGACGCATCGCTTTGCGTCATGCCCGTCACATTTGGCACCGGCACCGGCGGCAGGCCGGTCGAGACGACGAGCGCTACTGCGCTGCCCGCTGACACACTCATGCCAGCCACCGGATTCTGCTCGATCACTCGGCCCGACAGAATCGTCCCATGCGACGCCGTGGTCACCGTGCCAACCACCAGCCCCGATCCAGTCAGGGTCGTCGATGCAAAGGCCTGCGTCTGATTCACGACGTCGGGAACCGCGGCGGGGAACGGCGCCGCGGACGCCTGATTCGACGGCTGGCTGACATTGCCCTTCGCGTCCTGGGCGGTCACGCGATAGTGATACGTATCGCCGGTCGGCAGCGCCGCGTCGATCGCGGACAGCGCTGTGGTCTCGGCGATCTGGTTCGACGCGTTCGGCGTGAAACCGTCAACCGCCGATCGGTGGATGTTGTACAGCGTGACGCCGACGTTGTCGGTCGAGGCACTCCAGCCGAGGCCGACCGAACCGGGCAGCGATGTCGCGACGAGCGCCCCCGGGGCGTGGGTGGCTCCGGATCCTCGCCCACCGCAGGAATCCGGAGCACGGACGCGACCGACGGCACGCCGGCGGCGTTGACGATGAAGAGCATGTAGTAGCCGGGCGGTGCGAGGTTCGCGTCGGCCGGCGCCTGGATGCTCAGCCCTCCAGGTACGGGCGATGCGGTGAGCGGAAGAAAGTGCTGATTCTCGATTGAAGCCGTGGGTGACGGCGGCAGCGCGATGAGCGAGACCGCGGAAACGCCGGCAGCATCCGGAGTCTGAATCGAGAACGTCGAACCGTGGGTGACGGTGGACGGTGCGGACGTGATGACCGGCCGCGCGCCTTTGAACAGGTACGGCGGCGAGTAGATTTCGGCGAACTTCTGATCGTTGGCGTCGGCGTCGTTCGGGCCGTTGGATCGCCCTTGACCCGTCACGAAGACCCGGCCGTCGAGCAACAGGATGGCGGCGGAATGGTATCCCTGTGGCACCGTGGCGGTGGCCATCGGCGTCCAGAACCCGGTCGCGGGCGACCACATTTCCGCCTGGTGGACGTTTGCCGCGAGATCGCTCTTCGCGCCGGTGGTCGTACCACCCGTCACCAGCACCTGACCGTCAGGCAGCATCGTCAACGTGTGATACGCGCGCGGATGCGCCATCGACCCGCTGTGGCGTGCCACGACGGCGACGCGCTCGACATGTCGAGCACCATCGAGTCGCGGACAGAGGCCGCGCCAGTCTGGTAGGCGCGCGAGCCGGTGTTCAGGATCATTGCCCGGACGGAACATCACGGAGCTGCCGGCCTGGCGAAGCGTGTCGTCGATCGTCGTCCACAGGTTGGTCGTGAGGTTGAGCGCGCGTGTCGGCTCGAGATCGGAGTACGAGCCGGCGACGAGCAGCCGGCCGTCGGGCAGGACGTAGTTCAGCGGGTAGTACTTGTACGGCATGTTCGCGGACGTGGGGAGCCGCGTCCAGGCGTCCGCCAGCGGGTCGTAGATCTCGTGGGTGCTCACGGTCTGTCTGGAGGCGTTCGTTCCGCCCATCACGATCACGCGGCCGTCGCCCAGCAGCGTGGCGGTGGGATACCAGCGCGCCAGGGTCATCTCGGCCGCGTCGGTCCAGGTTTCGGTGAACGGATCGAAGATATCCGCGTCGAGGATCCCTTCGCCCTGACCGAGATCGCCGCCCGTGACGAGAATGCGCCCGTCGGCGAGCAGCGTGTGGCCGGCGCAGAACATGTTCGCGTTCAGCGAAGGTCGGCCGGTAAACGTCGTGGGTGACGCGGGATCCCAGACGAGCGTGCCGGCGCCGCACGACCTGAGACTCGGCGCTCATCATGAAGACCTTGCCGGTCGGCATCATGACGAGATGAACGCCGACCATCGGCAGGTCCAGACGTGGGCTCCACTGACCGACTTGGGCCGGGGTTGGTCCCTGCGCGACCGTTGGTGCGGGACGAGTAACGAAGCAGGCGACGAGAACAACTGCGACGAGAGCCGAGGCTCGGAGACAGAGCCGATTCAGGTCCGTCACGGCGGCGGGAGTCTATCATGTCCTGATTCAAAGGACAGTGACGTACTCCAAAGGACTAGTGGGCGACGTCGACAATGGGTTTTCATGACGGCGGTATCAGCCTCGATCTCGCGCCGGCAGAACCCAGAACGAGGATCGCCAGCACGACCAACGCTGCGTGTGATGCCATTCGTGACATACGTCTTTACACCTCGATGATGGTCTTGATGACGCCGGGGTCCGCCGCGATCTCGGGAAACCGATGCGGTGTGTCGGCCAACGCGAAGCGATGCGTCATCCATGAGGTGACGTTGATGCGCCCCGACTCGATGAGCGCGATGATCTCGGTGAAGTTGCCGGGCACCGCGTTCCGGCTGGCCAGAATCGTCAGCTCGCGGCGGTGGAAGTTCGGGTCGTTGAAGCTGACGTCGCCCTGGAACAGGCCCACGAAGACGATGCGGCCGCCCTGCGCGGGCAGATCGAAGGTGCGGGCCATGGACGCCGCATTGCCGGTCGCGTCCATCACAACCGTCGGCAGATCGCCCCCGCCAATCGCGCGAAGCTGGTCCACGGCATCCGGTCCGGGCACCAGCGCGTGCGCGCTCGCGAATTGACGCCGGCAGAACTCGAGCCGTGACTCCCTCATGTCCATCACAGCCAGCGTGGCGCCACGCACCTCCACGAACTGGCACACGCTGAGGCCGATGGGACCTGCGCCGATCACCAGGACGAAATCATCAGATTTGATGTTGGCTCGTTCGACGGCATGCGCGCCGATGCCGAGCGTCTCGACCAGTGCGAGCTGATCGTAGGTGAGCGTCGGCGAGCGATGGAGCTTCGGCGCCGGCACGACGATCTCCGGGCGCATGCCGCCGTCAACGTGTACACCAAGGCACTTCAGCTCGGCGCAGCAATTGGATCGGCCTCGGCGGCAGGCGATACACCGCCCGCAGTTCAGGTAGGGCTCGACCGAGCAGCGGTCTCCGGGGCTGAGGCCGTTCGGCTCGCTGCCGGGATCGATGACTTCGACGCCAAGCTCGTGACCGAGGATGCGCGGATAGTTGAAAAAGGGCTGCCGTCCGGCGAACGCGTGGAGATCGGTGCCGCACACGCCGATGCGATGCACGCGCACGAGCGCCTCGCCGGGCGCCTGGCTGGGCGACGGCCCTTCAATGGCGACGAAGTGGCCGGGCTTTTCGAGAGCGATCTGAATCATGAAGCGTTCCGGCGGGTCTTGATCTTTGCAAGTTTGTGCTTCCCGAGACAAGGGTAACACTTCATTCCGGAGACATGGGTGACACTCTGCCCCTTCAGAGGAGGGGGCATGCCTTGGAAGGAGTGTCACGTTGTGGACGAGCGTCTCCGGTTTATTGCCCGCCTGCTCGACGGCGAGAAGATGAGCGCGGCCTATGCGTGGAGTTCGGGATCTCCCGCAAGACGGGCTACAAGATCTACGACCGCTATAAAGACTGCGGCGTGGACGGGCTGACGGACCGCAGCCGCCGCCCGTATCGGCACGCCAATCAGCTGCCGATGGCGGTCGAGAAGCTGATCGTCGCGCCTCAAGCGCGAATATCCCGACTGGGGCGCGCCCAAGATCCGCGAGCGGCTGCGGAAGCGCTGGCCCGGGGTGCGGTGTCCGGCGATCAGCACGGTGCACGCCGTGCTCGACCGGCACGGCCTGGTGACGCCGCGCCGGCCGCCGGCGGCACCGGGCCGAGGGAACGCCGCTCACGTGGCCGGCCCAGCCGAATGCGCTCTGGTGTGCCGACTACAAAGGCGAGTTCATGCTTACCGATCGGCGCTACTGCTACCCACTCACCATCACCGACTTTGCCAGCCGCTATCTGATTCGCTGTGAGGCGCTGTCGACGACCAAGGAGCTGTATGCCTTCTCCGTCTTCGAGCGGGTGTTCAAAGAATTTGGGTTGCCGACGGCGATCCGGACGGACAACGGCGTGCCGTTCGCCTCGCCTAATGCGCTCTATGGCCTGAGCAAACTCTCGGTCTGGTGGCTCCGCCTCGGCATTCAGATCGAACGCATCAAGCCGGGCCATCCCGAGCAGAACGGGCGGCATGAGCGCATGCACTTGACGCTGAAACGGGAGGCCACGAAACCCGCGTCCGCCGAATTTCCTGCAGCAGCAGGCGCGGTTCGATGACTTCCTCGAGCGCTTTAACCACGAACGACCGCACCAGGCCCTGGACATGCGCGTCCCGGGCGAGCTCTACACGCGATCGACCCGAGCGTACCGAGGGCTCAGCGATCTCGCCTATCCGTTACACGATTGGACGGCGATCGTCACCCACTGCGGTCGGATTTGCTTCAATTGGCGGAAGGTGAATCTGAGCCAGGTCTTTGCCGGCCAGCAGGTGGGCATACGGCAGGTCACTGACCGCATTTGGCTCGTCAGCTTCATGGACTACGATTTCGGGTACTTCGACGACGAAACCTGTCGGCTCGAACCAATCGAGAATCCGTTCGGTCCGAAAGTGTTACCTATGTCTCCGGAATAATCTGTTACCTATGTCTCCGGAATGGACCGTTGTGAAGTGGCGGAGAGAGAGGGATTCGAACCCCCGGTACCTTTCCGGGTACAGTGGTTTTCAAGACCACCGCCATCGACCACTCGGCCATCTCTCCGCGCGGTTTGCTCGACAACCCGACTCTGTGACAATCAGTAACATCCCATGATACTACTGGCGCTGTGAGAGCCCTGCGATACTCCCGCCGGTAAATCTCCTCCATCTTGTGGCCGATCACAATGCCCCATCCCGCATACATCGCAGCCTGAACTGCTGTAGCCTGAGGGCCGTGACTGTGCTGGACCGCGAGGCGCTCCTCCGTCTCCCCGAGCGCGGCGCGCGCGGACTGAACGACATCTTCCGGATGTCGCGGCAGGGCGACTGGCAAATGCGAGCGCTCTCCTGGTCGGCCGCAGGACGCATCGCGCGTGCCGAAAACTTTTCGCTGCGCGCGCTGCGATGGCTCGCGCGGCGCGTCCCCGGCCAGAGCGAGCGTTTTCCGAGCGCGGGTCACCAGGGCAAGTACGTGCGTCACTTTGTCGCGAACGGCCTCCTCGACAAATCCTGGATTGTGCGAACGGCGGCCGCCCTGGCCCTGGGAGAGTGCGGCTCACCGCGTCTATCGACGCGTTGCGCGCCTCGCTCACGGGTCTCTATCGCGCCGAACGCATCGCCGCTGCCTCCGCCCTCGTGTGCTGCGGAGAAAGCGTGACGGCCCTGCCGGCCGACCTGCTGGACCAGGCGCTTGCGGCGCCCCGGCGCATCGGCGACTCCACGAACACCGTCGACTTTCTGGCAACGTTGGCCTCCTGTCATCTTGACGTGCTTGCAAAGTGGCTGCGCATCGGCGGTCCCCGCCCGCACGAGAGCACTCCGGAGGCGTGGGCCATGTTCTTGACCGGGCCACTGGTCGACGAGAAGTGACGAGGGGCCTCGAGCGGAAATCGAGCGATACGACGCCGACGGCGAAAACGAGTACCTCCTGAAGAAGCCGTTCGCCCGCATCAACCGCATTCAAAACGTCCGGCTGCTGCACTCGTTTCTCGTGGCCGCCGAACATCTCCACCTGCCGTACGACGGTCGGGTCCTCGATCTCGGCGGAGGTTCAGGCTGGGTGAGCGAGCTGCTGGCCAGGCTCGGATACAAGCCGTTCACGCTCGACGTCTCGTCTGCCCTGCTCGGCATCGGACGGACGCGCTTTGCGCGCGCGGGCCTGACCGCGCGGTCGGTGGCGGCGGACATGACGCAGCTTCCCGTGGCGTCGGCATCCATGGACGCGGTGGTCGTGGTGGATGCGCTGCATCACGTGCCGGACGTGCCCGCCGTGTTTCGCGAGGTGTATCGTGTTCTCGTCGAAGGTGGACACTTCGTGCTCGCCGAGCCGGGCGAAGGGCATTCCGAGACCGGGAAGTCGCGCGGCGAGGTGATGGAGCACGGCGTCGAGGAACGCGAGATCCACCTCTTCGAAGCGATCGACCATGGGCGCGCCGCGGGGTTCGACGACGTTCGCGTCGTGCCTCACTACATCCCGCTCATCACGATGATGCCCGACGATGTGAAACGGGCCATGACCGCTTCCCAGGATCAATGGACCGTCCGCCTTGACAATCGGCCCGAGCCGTTTTCGCAGTTCGTCCTGCAATCGATGCTCGAGCGACCCATCGTGGCTTTCAGCAAGGGGTCTCGACCCTTCGATACGCGGATGCCGGGAAGCTCGTCGCCGAAATCACGGCGCGCCTGCAGCGCGAAGGCTCGCGTGTCGCTGGGCGAGTGGGGCTGCGGAACGCAGGCGACACGATCTGGCTGGCTGGAGGCGACGAGGTGGGCCATGTCCGCCTTGGCATTCAGCTCCTCGACGCGGAGCGGCGACTGTTGAACATGGAGTTCAGCCGGACACCCTTCGACATGGACGTCGCCCCAGGCCGCGCCATCGACCTGGACGTGTCAGCCGTGCTGCCCGATGCCGACACCAGGTACGTCCTCAAGGTTGACCTGGTGGACGAAGGGCTCTGCTGGTTCGAGGACGCCGGCTCGAAGCCGGTGTACGTGAGTTTGTGATCGTCGGCTCGCCGTGTTATCGCGCCCTCATCAGCGCGCTGCCGGGAGACTGCCGAGCTTCTCGAGCTCGCTACGAATCGCAGACAACGGCGTGCTGATCGAGTAGCCGTCCAGGTCCTTGCCTGCGGAGTTGGTCGCCTGGCTCGTCTGCACGGCCACGACGCGTCCGGTCGATGTGAGAAAGACGGGGCTGCCGCTGTTGCCTTCGGTGACGTTGAACGTCGCAATCATCCGTTGCGTTCCGCCCTTAATCTGATCGCCGGGATTTCGCGAACGGCCGAGCAGCTTCGCGTTGACCACGTGCGACGCCGTGATGAAGTGTGTTCGGGAGACGAAGAACCCCGTTCCTACGAAGGCGGCCTGATCGATCTGCCCCTTCGGGGCCATGCGGAGCATCGCGACAGCCCAGGTGGCGTCGCGGGCAGCGGCAAACGCATCGGCGCGGGACGAAACCTGCGCGTGCGCCACGGACCCTGCCAGGGCCGCCAGCACGACGACGAGCCGTCGCATCGGAGGGGGATCGTAGCACCCACGTGCCGGGAGACAAATTTCCCGTGGCAGGCAGAAAACGCGATCTCTCACAGAAAGCGGCCCTAGCCGCCGGAACCAGGCACGCGCATAAATAGGCGCAAGACCTGGGCTGGATTGGCGGCGCGGAGCTTGCACAAGTGGCAGTCCGACACTGGCCGTGTCGTGCCAGAGCCGTCCTTAATCCATGGCTGATCGCCGGATTTTTGCCCGTATTGCCGGATCCGCTTTCCCGTCGCTCTCGGCACTGACGGCTCGCTCGACGAATGTCGCCGTCATCGACATTTCGGACGGGGGTCTCCTCATCGAAACGCCTGTCCGCGTGACACCGGGCGAGCGAGAGATGGTCGTGCTCGATGCGAACGCGACGATCAAAAAGGCGGGGTGGATCGAACGGGTGGAACTCATCCGGCTGATCCCGTCGCTATCCTACAGAACGGCGATACGGTTTTTCGCACCGATTGACGTGCTGGCGCTGACGCGCAGCCAGCCGCCTGTGCTCCGGCGCGCATCCCGCGAGACGATCGGGCGATTTGCCCGCTGGGCCCGCGAGCTTTCCGGCGTGCACGCGGTGCGCGTGTCCTCCAGCTTGCCGTTCGCACCCTGGAACCGAACCGGTTCACTTCGCGGTGCCCACGTCGCGCTACGGAGACGGCCGGCTGTTGCAGGTGTTCTTCACGGCGGGCGCCATGCCGACGGCCGCGCAGTTTGGCCAGTTGCGGCGCATGGCATTGCTCGCGTCGGAACTGCCGGATCTCGATATCGTGTCGAGCTCCATCGAATGGGCGTCAGGAGATCCCTTTCTTCAGCAGACGCACGTCGAGTTGCCTCGGCGGAAGGCGATTGCAGACGGTTCATTCAGCGGCGCCGGACAGGATGCAGAACGATCGCGGTGTGATTCTGGTGGGCGCTTTCCGAATTCCGTTTTTGCGCCCAGCCGTCAGAGCCGGAAGGCCAGCTAAGGCTGGCCGGGCCCACTTGACCGCAGCCGCACAATAGCAGGCGGCAGCGGACGATGAGCCGGAACGCACGCGCGTGGTTGGCCATGGTCATATCGGTGGCCCTGCACGTCACCGACGAAGCCCTCACAGGCTTCCTGCCCTTCTACAACGCGCAGGTGCTCGCGCTGCGGACACGGTTGGGGTTCTTCCCCGCGCCAACCTTCACGTTTCCAATCTGGATCACCGGGCTGACGCTGGCTGTTCTCATCGGGCTCGCGCTGACACGCGTCGTGTCGCGCGGCGGGACGACGATCCGATTCGTCTGCGGTGTCCTGAGCCTGCTCATGATCGGTAACGCCTGCGGCCACATCATGGGCTCGGTGTACTTCGGCAGGCTGCTTCCGGGTTTCTGGAGCTCGCCGGTATTGATCACCACGAGCCTCTGGGTGATGACGCGGGTCATCCGCGGCAACTGGCGGGCGATTCCACACTCGTGAAAAACCGCCGCGCCATTGGTGTTGCCCGGCGAATCCGTACATACTTCCGCGCGTGACCGGCGCGTTCTGGGTCCTCGTCGTCAGCGGCATCCTCGGCTTTCGCGTGGGGATGATCGGATATCCCGACTGGCAGGTGGCCGTCGAGACCGCGCAGGTCGTGGCGGGCCTCGTGCCGTATCCGCCCGACAACATCTTCTACATCTACCACACCAAACTCTGGACGTCGCTGCACCACGTGCTCGCGCTGGGACTTCTCGCGGGATTCAGCGAGCTGCAGCTCTCGCTCGTCGTCAGCGGCGTGCTCGGCATGCTCGCGTTCCAGGCGCTCGCCATGGTGGTCTACGCGCTGAGCCGCGACGTCTTCCTGTCGATCGGCGCCGCCGCGTTGATCTTCTTTACACGTTCGGTCGAGTACGGCGTCGTCTACCCGCTCTTCCTCGTCGGCACCGAGCATACCTATGGCGTCGTTGGCCTCACCCTGAGCGTGCTCGTCGTCGCCACGCTCGGCGCCGGCTGGTATCGGACTGGCGCGGTCCTGCTTGGCATCGCCCCGTCCGTCCATCCCTCGCTTGGCGTCTGGACGGGCACGATCGTCGCGCTCGCGCTCCTTTCGGATTTCAGGCGCCTCCGCGAAGAGCTTCGCCCGGCGCTGCCGTGGTTTCTCGCGGGATGCGGCGTCACGCTTGCGAGCCTTCTGATTCAGTTCGTCTTCGTCTATCACACGCCGGTCGGCATGACGCGGCTGTCGCCGCAGGACCTGGCGACGTTCGTGAGGGCGTGGGACGGCCATCGATCGGCCATCGCGTTGTGGCGCGAGGGAGTTCAACTGAACGTGGCCGCGCTCGTGGTCGCGTGCGTGTGGCTGATGTTTTTCTCCGACGGCCTGCCGCGCTCTTCGCAGCTCTTCCTGCGCATCAGCGCCGCGGCGTCGTTCCTCGCGCTGGCGCTCATCCCGCTGTCGTGGCTGCCACCCGATCGTCTGCCAAGCGCATTGCTGGTGCTGATGCCGGGACGTTACCTGAACTTTTCCGCCTTGACGTTCGTGGCCACGATCGTCGGGCTGTTCGGAAGTTACCGCGCGCTCTGGAGCCGTCTCGGCTTGATCCTGTTTACCCTGGGCCTGCTGGTCGTCGATCGCAGCATGTTGTGGGAATCGATCGAGCATCACCACCACGTTCGATATCAGAGCAGCATCTGGACGCTTCACGTCGTGTGGCTGGCAACGGCCGCGCTGTTTGCAGGAGCGGCGTGGACACGGTGGCGGGATAAGAGTCTGGGAGTCCGACAGAGTCTCGGAGTCCGGCAGTCCGGAAGTCCGGAGTCGCGGAGTTGGGAGCGCCGTCGTTCACGCCGCGCAAATCGTGGTGCTGGCTGTCGTCGTGCTCATGACGCTGCACCAGACGACAGCCGCGTTCGGGCGCGCATTTCAGCGATCGCACCAACGACGCGTTTTTCGCCGACGTCGCCGCCGGCTCGGGTGTGCTCGTGGTCGCCGGCGATCTCCATCTCATCCAGCTGCGGACCCGGCGGCCGGTGCTCGTCGACAGCGGGGCGCTCGACACCGTGATGTACTCGCTCGAAACCGGCGCGGCCATGCAGCGCATCCTGAGCGAGGTCTACGGTCTCGACCTGTTCAACCCGCCTCCCGACGCCGTTGGTTCGGGACGGATTCCGCCGCTGGCGCATCAGAAGACGTGGGAGGGCTACTCGCCGGACGACTGGCGCCGCATCAGGCGCACGTTCGGCGTGACGCAGGTCCTCGCCTACGCCGACTGGTCGCTGCAGCTTCCTCTCGCCTCGCAGAGCCGGCGCCTGCTGCTCTACGACATTCCCGACTGATAACTGACGACTGATAACTGACGACTGTCAAAACTGATATTCTGTCGGCGCTTTGATCATCAGCCGCACGCCGTTTCGCATCTCGTTCTTCGGGGGCGGAACGGATTACCCCGCATGGTATTCCGAGCACGGCGGCGCCGTGCTCGCGACGACCATCGACAAGTACTGCTACATCAGCGTGCGCGAGCTGCCGCCGTTCTTCGACCACCGCTTTCGCGTGGTCTACTCGATCGTCGAAAACGTGAAGGAGATCGGCGAGATCCAGCATCCCGCGGTGCGCGGCGTGCTCGAGTCGATGAAGGTGACGAGAGGCCTCGAAATCCATCACGACGGCGACCTGCCCGCCCGTTCGGGCCTGGGCTCGAGCTCGGCCTTTACCGTTGGCCTCATCAACGCGGTGCACGCGCTCGACGGCCATCACGTGGCGAAGGAAACGCTCGCCAACGAAGCGATTCACGTCGAGCAGTGCGTGCTGCGCGAGCGCGTCGGCCTGCAGGATCAGGTCTCGGCGGCGTTCGGCGGCTTCAACCACATCTCGATCGCCCGGAATGGCGGCTACAGCGTGACGCCGATGGTGCTGCCGGTCGAACGGCTGCACGCGCTGCAGAGCCACCTGATGCTGGTCTTCACCGGCATCTCGCGGACCGCGAGCGACGTCGCCGAAACCATCGTGCTGAACATGAAAGAGAAGGCCGCCGACCTGACGGCGATGCACCAGATGGTGGACCACGCCATCGGCATCATCTCGTCCGCAACGACCGATGTGGTCGAGTTCGGGCGACTGATGAAAGAGTCCTGGCAGTTGAAGCGGTCGCTCTCACCGCGCGTGACCAACACGACCGTCGATCACCTGCTCGACACCGCGATGCGCGCGGGAGCCGTCGGCGGCAAGCTGCTCGGGGCAGGCGCTGGTGGATTCATGCTGCTGTTCGTCCGGCCGGAAGATCAGCCTCGCGTTCGCGCCGCGCTCGAGAACCTCATCATCGTGCCGTTCAAGTTCGACATGTCGGGCGGCCGTATCGTGCTGTACCAACCCAACGGGCTATGACCATCAGGTATTCCTACAAGGGCCAGGGGCTCGACGGATTCGACCGCGTGGCGCATGCTCACTCGACCGGCGATCTGATCGCCTGGTATCGCGCGATGCTGCGCATCCGCCGTATCGAGGAAGAAATCGAGCGGCGGTATCACCAGGATCAGATGAAGACGCCGATCCACCTGGTGATCGGGCAGGAGGCGACCGCGGTCGGCTGCTGCTCGGCGCTCGGCCAACGGGACCTCGTGTACACGAGCCACCGGACCCATGGCGCCTATCTCGCCAAGGGCGGCGACCTCGAGCGGATGTTGTGCGAGATGCACTGCCGCATCAACGGCTGCGTGGGCTCGCGTGGCGGCTCCATGCACCTGATCGACAAGTCGGTCGGCATGGCCGGCACCTCTGCCATCGTGGGCGGCGCCGTTCCCATCGCCACCGGTGCCGCACTCGCCGCGAAGATGAAGGGCGAAGATCGGGTTGTGGTGGTCTTCATCGGCGATGCGACGACCGAGGAAGGCGTCATGGCCGAGAGCCTGAACTTCGCCACGTTGAAGAAAGTGCCGGTGATCTTCTTCTGCGAAAACAATTTCTATTCCGTGCAGTCGCCGCTTGCGACGCGTCAGCCTCCCCGCGACCTCCGCGCGTGGGCCGAAGGACACGGGCTGCCGGCCCTTGCCGTGGATGGCGTCAACGTGCTGGCCGTGCACGATGCGGTGCGAGCCGCGGTCGCGCGGGCACGCGCGGGCGACGGTCCGTCGTTCATCGAGGCGCCGGTCTATCGTTTTCGCGCGCACGGCGGCGCCGGCGACGACAGCAAAACGGGGTATCGCTCGGAGGCCGAGCGAGCCTCCTGGGAGGTGTTGGATCCGGTCGCGCTGTTCGGCAAGCACCTGACCAGCTCGGGACGGCTGGATGGAAGTGCCATTCAGAAAATGGAGCAGGAGATCGCGGCAGAGATTGCCCGGGCCTTCGAGGTCGCGCTCGCGAGCCCGAATCCCACCGAGGAAGATCTGTACCGGCACGTCTACGCCGACTGAGCGCGCGATTAAACATGCCGTGGGATGAAGGGTTAGTCAATTCACTGGTCTACGATCGCCCCGATCCGAGCGAGGGACGCGTGGTGTCGTACGTCCCGCGCGATCAACGAAGCGCTGACGATCGCGCTGCACCAGGATCCGAGCGTCTTCGTGCTCGGTCAGGGGGTCGACGATCCCACCGCGATGTTCGGCACGACCAGAGATCTCGCGCGACAGTTCGGTCCCGAGCGTGTGTTCGATACGCCGCTGTCCGAAGAGGCGATGATGGGCGTGTCGGCCGGCGCCGCGATGAACGGCATGCGCCCGGTCTTCATGCACAACCGTCCCGACTTCGTGCTGCTCGCGTTCAACCAGCTCGTCACGCACGCCTCGAAATTTCACTTCATGGACAACGGGCAGACGACCGTGCCGATGGTGGTCTGGGCCGCGATCGGCCGGGGCTGGGGATCGGGCGCGCAACATTCGCAGGCCATCCACGGCATGCTGCTCGGCGTGCCGGGGCTGAAGATCGTCATGCCGAGCACGCCGTACGACGCCAAGGGTCTCCTGCTCTCGGCCATTCTCGACAACAATCCGGTGTGCGTCTTCGAGCATCGCTGGCTGATGAAGAAGGACGGAGTGGTCCCCGAGGGGCTGTATCGTGTGCCCATCGGCAAGGGGATTCACCGCCGTCAGGGACAAGACCTGACGATCGTCGGTGTGTCACACGCCATCGAGCTGGCTCTGCAGGCGTCGACCGTGCTGGCGTCGGAGGGGATTGAGGCCGATGTCATCGACCTGCGAACCGTCAAGCCGCTCGACGAAGCAGATCGTCCTGGGCTCGCTGAAAAAGACGGGACGCCTGCTCGCGGTCGACACCGCGTGGATGAAGGGCGGGCTCTGCGCGGAGATCGGATGCCTGGCCGCGGAGAAAGGCTTCGCCGATCTCAAGGCGCCGGTGGTGCGCATCGGCCTGCCCGACATTCCCACACCGGCCGGTTACACTCTCGAACAGTTCTATTACCCCGACGCGGCCCGCATTGCCGACGCCGCGCGGCGACTGGTCCGATCCTGATGGTCTACGAGCTTTCGAGCACGAGCTGGGGACAGGAAGAGCTCGACGCGATGCAGCGCGTCCTCAGAAGCGGCCGCTTCACGATGGGCGAGCAGGTGCGGCTCTTCGAAGACGAGTTCGCCGCGCACTTCGGCATGAAGCACGCCGTGATGGTCAACTCCGGCTCGTCGGCCAACCTGGTGGGCATCGCCGCGCTCTTCTATCGATCGAAACGGCCGCTGGAGCGCGGCGACGAAGTCATCGTACCTGCCATCTCGTGGGCGACGACGTTCCATCCGCTCCAGCAGTACGGGTTGAAGCTGCGGTTCGTGGACGTGGGGCTCGACACGCTCAACATCGACGTCGACGAGCTGGCGGGCGCGCTGACGCCGCGCACGCGCATGGTGGTCGCGGTCAGCATTCTGGGCAATCCGGCCGCCCTGGATCGCATCCGCGCCTTCTGCGACGCCCACGATCTGATCCTCTTCGAGGACAACTGCGAGTCGATGGGCGCCCGCCTCAACGGCCGTCCGACCGGCACCTTCGGCGACATCAACACGTTCAGCACCTTCTATTCCCACCACATCTCGACGATGGAGGGCGGGCTGCTGGTGACCAACGACCTCGAGATCGATCATCTGGCGCGGGCTATCCGCAATCACGGCTGGGCCCGCGACGTGCCGCCCGATTCGACGCTCAATCAAGGCCAGAACCTCGACGACCCGTTTTTCGAAGCCTACCGCTTCGTCGTGCCGGGCTACAACGTGCGCCCGCTCGAGCTTGCCGGCGCGGTCGGCCGCGAGCAGATCAAGAAGCTCGACGCGATGCTGACCATCAGGCGGCAGAACGCCGCGCATTTCGTGGCGCGGTTCCGTGAGGATCCGCGCTTCATCATCCAGCGCGAGCATGGCGAGAGCTCGTGGTTCAGCTTTACGATCATCCTGAACCCCGACATGAATCTCGACCGCACGCGGCTGATGGACGAGCTGCGGAAGGCGGATATCCAGTTCCGGATGATCACCGGCGGCTGTTTTCCCGAGCACGCGGCCGTCAAGTTCTTCGATTACGACATCGTCGGCGGTATTCCCAACGCGCGGCTCGCGCACGAGCGCGGCTTCTTCGTCGGCAATCACCCGCGCGACCTCACCGCGGAGATCGACCATCTCCATCGCGTCCTGGAGGGGATCGGATGACGAACGTCCTGGTGACGGGCGGCGCGGGCTACATCGGCGCCATTCTGGTCCCGGTCCTGCTCGAGCGCGACTTCAACGTCACGGTCGTCGACAACTTCATGTACGGCCAGGACAGCCTGGCCGCGTCTGCTATCACCCGAACTTCTCGCTGGTCCGCGGCGATGTGCGTTCGCTTGACACGATGCGTCCGCTCCTGAAGGGCGCCGACTTCATCATTCCGCTTGCGGCGCTCGTCGGCGCACCTCTGTGCGATCGCGATCCTCTTGCCGCGACATCGACCAACAAGCAGGCCATCATCGACATGCTGGGACACATCAGCCCGAATCAGCGTGTCATCCTGCCGATTACGAACAGTGGCTACGGTGTCGGAGAGGCGGGCAAGTACTGCACCGAAGAGACGCCCATCCGGCCGGTTTCTCTGTACGGCCGCGACAAGGTGGAGGTGGAACGGACGCTGCTCGACCGCCACTCCGCATCCGTCAGCCTGCGGCTCGCCACGGTGTTTGGCATGTCGCCGCGCATGCGGCTCGACCTGCTCGTCAACGACTTCACGTATCGCGCATACACCGATCGCTTCATCGTGCTCTTCGAGAGCCACTTCAAGCGCAATTTCCTGCACGTGCGCGACGTGGCGAGGGCGTTTCTGCACACGATCGACAACTTCGAGGTGATGAAGCGGGAGATCTACAACGTCGGCCTGTCCGACGCCAACCTGTCGAAGCTCGAGCTCTGCCAGCAGATTCAGAAACATCTGCCGAACGTTCGTCATCCACGAGTCGAACGTCGGGAGCGATCCGGACAAGCGCGACTACATCGTGTCGAACGAAAAAATCGAGCGGACCGGGTACAAGCCGGCCTTCTCGCTGGACGAGGGCATCCGCGAGCTTCTGAAGGGGTTCGCCATGATACGGAACACGAAGTACTCGAACATTTGAAGGCAGCCGCCGTCCTGGTCTTCAGCGGGCTCGTCGGACTTGTGGTGGGAATGTTTCGTGTTCCCTCGCTGCAGGTTGCCGTCGAGTCGGCGCAGGTGGTCGCCGGCATCGTTCAGTATCCGCCGGGCAACGCCTTTTACATCTATCACACCAAACTCTGGACGCTGTTGCATCAAGCCGGAGCGCTGCTGCTCGTTGCGGGCGTTTCGGAACTGGCCCTCTCGCGGCTGATCAGCGGCCTTCTCGGCATGGTGGCCTTCCAGGCGCTGGGCATGAGCGTCTACGCGCTCAGCAGACACGTCGCGCTCGCGATCGCGGCGTCCATCGTCATCGTGCTGACCGGTGTCGCCGAGGGGATCGCGGTGTATCCGGTCACGTTGATGGGCACGAGCGATACGTACGGCGCACTCGGCCTTTCTCTCTTCGTCCTCGTCCTTGCGCTCTTCGGCGCCGGCTGTCAACGCGGGGCGGCGTTTCTTCTGGGTCTGGCGCCGGCGATACACGCCGGTCTTGGCGTCTGGCTCTGGTGCGTGGTGCTCATCGTTCTGTGGTGGGAAGGTCGCTCGCGCCTGGCCGACCGGCGCCCGGCCCTGACGTTCTTCGTTGCGGGCTCTGCCCTGTCAGCGCTCAGCCTCTTCGTCCAGCTCGCGTTCATCACCGATGTTCCCACGGTCGATCCCCACGAGGCCGCGCGCGATCTCGATGCCTTCGTCTCGTTCTGGGATTACCATCGCGCGCCGCTCTCCCTCCTGACTCGTCCGATGCTGCTGAATTTCGCGTCGATGGCGATCGCCGCGATCGGGCTCACGGCGCTCGGGCATCGTCTTCTGCCCGGCATGTCGTTCTTTCTCAAATCCCTGATCGTGTGCGGCGTCTTCGGCATCAGCGCTGTGCTTTTCTCGTGGATTCCGCCGCAACACGTCCCGTCCGTGCTGCTGATGCTGATGCCGACGCGGGTTCTCACGGTCAACACGATGGTCCTGGCGGCGATGGCCATCGGGGTGTCCTCGCTGTTGCCCCGGGCGCGTTTCACGCCAGTCGTGCCGGCGCTGATTCTGGTCGTCTGCTTCGTCTACAAACCTCTTCTCGTTCTCGAGCGGGCACAGTTGACCTCATGGACGACGAGCCTGGAGGACTACTCCAACGATCCTTTCTTCGCGGCGGTAGCCGCTGAAACACAGGGACTCGTTGCCACCGGCGGCTCGCTGCATCTGATTCAGCTTCGATCGCGGCGTCCGGTCCTCCTCGACGGGGGCGGACTCGACGGACTGCCGTACGCGCCCGAAGGCGGACCGGAAATGCGCCGGGTGCTCGCTGACGTCTACGGCCTCGATCTGATGAACCCACCCGAAGAGGCGCGCCAGTCGGGCGTCGTACCTGACGACTTCAACAAAGGGGTGTGGGCGGGATATTCACGCGAGCGGTGGCGGCAGATTCGCCGCACGCACAACGTCACGCAGGTCGTCACCTGGGCCGACTGGACGCTCGATCTGCCGCTCGTCACCGAGAACGGCGACCTGCGTCTCTACCGTATTCCCGAGTAACAGTCCCGGCAGTTCATGGCTGGGTCGCCTCGGCCCGTAGGCGGGCGACGATGCGCGCGCGATCGGCGGGCTCGAAGTCCGGACCGTAGGTGCGTTCGAAGATCTTCACGCGCAGTTCGGCCTGCGTGATGCCGGGATTCTCGGACCGGAGTCCCGCCACCAGAACCTGACGCGCCAGATCGAACATCTCGCAGGCGGCGCGTATCCGTTCACCGGCAGGGCGGCTCATGAACAGCTCCGTCATCCGCCTCTCGATATCCGGCGGGGTGTCGTTCATCTCCTGACCTCGCTCAACATCGCTGCGATACCCAGCGTCGCTGCCCATCGCTCGAGGTACGACCAGTCGAGTGCCGGCTGATCCGCGATGATGCGGCGCACATCACGAAGCTGAATCTCCGATCGGCTCTCTTTCGACCACAACAGCTTCGAGAGAATCAGGTCTTCTGCTGAAACGACCCACACCGGGTGGCCGTCAATCACCGCGGCACGCCGCCGATCGAACTCCTCCCGCCGGTACGGAGAACCCTTGCGGACGACGAAGTCGACTTTGACGATGGCCTCCGTGTGAATCAGGTTGAACATCGATTGCCGGCCAATGGCGTCGCGAACCGCACGCGGGTCGCATTCGAATTCGGGTCCGAAGAGATCGCAGAGTCGATCGGCGTCTCCAGGCTGAACGTCAATCACCAGATCGATGTCGCGGGTCATCCGCGGCTGAGCGTAGTGGCCGACGGCGATCGACCCGGTGAGCATGTAGGGGATCCCCGCTTCCTCGAGTCGACCGGTGACGAGCTTCAGAACCCGGAGCTCATCGAGCACGCGAGCGGCATCTTACCATCGTCGAAGAGGGTAAACTAACGCCACTTCATGGACCCCCGCCCTGCCAGGCCGCTCGTGTCGGTCGTCCTGTCGTTCAGAAACGAGGCGGAAAACATTCCGACGCTCGTCGCGCGCATCGATAAGGCGTTCGAGCCGGTGGATGCCGACTACGAGGCCATTTTCGTGAACGATGCGTCGACAGACGGCTCGCTCGCGCTTCTCACGAAAGAGCGGCAGGAGAACGCCCGAATCAAGATCGTCAACATGTCGCGCCGGTTTGGCGTGGCCGAAGGCGTGCTGGCCGGCATGAGCATGTCGCGCGGCGACGCGATCGTCTACATGGACGCCGACCTGCAGGATCCGCCCGAGATCATTCCCCTTCTCGTCGATCGATGGCGCCAGGGCGCGGATGTCGTCCACACGGTGCGCACGCACCGCCACGGCGAAAACCCGCTGAAAATGGCGGCCACGCGCCTCGCCTACCGGCTCATCCAGCTTGGCTCGTCGATTCGCCTGCCCGTCGATGCCGGCGACTTCAAGCTTCTCTCGCGCGCGGCCGTCGACCATCTGCTGCGGCTGCGCGAGTCGGATCCCTATCTGCGCGGGCTCGTCGTGTGGCTTGGCTTCAACCAGGTCGCGATTCCGTACGAGCGGGAATCGCGTCATGCGGGGCGGACGCATTTCCCGTTTTTCAGCAGAAATCCGTGGAAGACGTTCACGATGGGCATGACGTCGTTTTCGTTCATGCCGATCTACGCCTGCTTCGCGCTGGCTGCCGCCGGCCTCGTCGTCGCGCTCGTGCTGGCCTTCCGCGGATCGACCGTCATGGCGGCCCTGACGTTTTTCTGGGCCACGATCATCGCCGCGATCGCCATCGTCGGAACCTATGTGATACGCGTTTACAAGGACGTCAGAGGCCGTCCGGCGTACATCATCGAGTCGGTGATCGGCGACGAGCCACGACCCGGGCCCGGGAAACAGGGATGAGGAGCGTCACTCCGGATCTCGTACTCGTCAACCCGACGAGCCGCGCGCGGATTTACCAGTCGCTCGGAAAACGATTGACGGCGGTCGAAAACCCGGTCTGGGCCGGGTTGATCGCGACCTTCGTCAGGACGAAGGGATTTTCGGTCGAGATCGTCGATGCCGAGGCCGACGAGCTGACACCACTGGACGTTGCGGAGCGTGTGGCCGCGCTGTCGCCCGTGCTTGCCGCGATCGTGGTCTACGGGCATCAGCCATCTGCCTCGACGCAGAACATGACCGGGGCGTCAGCCCTCGCAGGCGCCATCAAAGCATCGGCTCCGGCCCTGCCGCTTCTGATGCTCGGCGGCCACGTGGCCGCATTGCCCGAGCGCACGCTCGAAGACGAGCCATGCGATTTCGTCTCGAGCGATGAAGGACTGCAGACGGTCGTCGACCTTCTCTCCGTGCTCAAAGCATCCCGGACACCGGACCTGTCGAGCGTGCGGGGGCTCGTCTATCGAGTGGACGGCCGTCCGGTTCGCAACCCGGCGGCGCCGCTCATCAAAGAGCTCGACCGCGAGATGGCCGGCATCGCGTGGGACCTGCTGCCGATGAAGCGGTATCGCGCACACAACTGGCACTGCTTTGGCGACCTCGAGCGCGAGCCCTATGCGGCGATCTACACGACGCTCGGCTGTCCGTACCGGTGTTCCTTCTGCTGCATCCAGGCGCCGTTCAAAGCCGGTGAACAGGTGATGGGGCTGGCGAGCGACGCGAACAGCTATCGCTTCTGGACGCCCGGGCGCGTGGTCGAAGAAATCGATCTGCTGGTGAGGGACCACGGCGTGCGGAACATCAAGTTCGCCGACGAGATGTTCGTCCTGAACCACCGGCACGTCACCGGCATCTGCGACCTGCTGATCGAGCGCGGCTACGACCTGAACATCTGGGCGTACGCACGCGTCGATACGGTGAAGGCCAACATGCTCGACAAGCTCAAGCGCGCGGGATTCAACTGGCTCGCGCTGGGCATCGAGGCCGCCGACGATCGCGTGTTGACCGATGTCGACAAGCGCTATCGGATTGACGAGGTGTACGACACCGTCAGGCGCATCAAAGAGGCCGGCATCAACATCATCGGCAACTACATCTTCGGGCTGCCGGAAGACACCCATGAGACGATGCAGCGGACGCTCGACCTCGCGCTGGATCTCAACTGCGAGTTCGCGAACTTCTATTCGGCGATGGCGTACCCCGGCTCGCCGCTGTACGAGGAGGCCCGCCGCCGCGGCTGGCGATTGCCGGACACCTGGAGCGGCTATTCGCAGCACGCGATAGACACGCTACCGCTGCCGACCAGGCACATTTCCGCCGGCGAGGTTCTGCGCTTTCGCGATCGGGCGTTTGATATTTACTTCAGGCACCAGCCGTATCTGGACATGGTGCAGAACAAATTCGGGGACGCGACGCTCGCACATATCCGCGAGATGACGGCGCACAAACTGGAGAGGCGGTACTCGAGGTGAACTCAGTCATGGCAGATGGCACATGGCACATGGCAAATGGCAGAATCCGCGTTTTGCCATCTGCCATCTGCCATGACTGAGTACACGCCCTAGCGGGGCACAATCAGTTCCAACCCGCCCATGTACGGGCGCAGCGCCTCGGGCACGACGACGGATCCATCCTTCTGCTGGTAGTTCTCCAACACCGCCACCAGCGTTCGGCCGATCGGCAGGCCAGACCCGTTCAACGTGTGGACGAACTCCGCCTTTCCCGTTCCGCCAACCTTGAACTTGATGTTGCCCCGCCGCGCCTGGAACCCTTCGGCATTCGAGCACGAGGAGATTTCCTTGTACCCGTTCTGGCCGGGCAGCCACACCTCGACGTCGTAGGTCTTGGCCATGGAAAAACCGACGTCGCCGGTACACAAGCACGATCGTGCGGTACGGCAATCCGAGGCGCTGCAGGACGTCTTCCGCATTCAGCGTCATCGACTCGAGCTCGTCGTACGAGGTATCGGGATGGACGATCTTCACCATCTCGACCTTTTCGAACTGATGCTGCCGGATAAGACCGCGCACGTCTTTGCCGTACGACCCCGCCTCGCTCCGGAAGCACGGTGTATAGGCCGTGTACTTGAGTGGAAGCAGGTCGCCGTTCAGAATCTCGTTGCGATGGAGATTGGTCAGCGGCACTTCGGCCGTCGGAATCAGGAACAGATCCCACTCGCCGGCGATCTTGAACAGATCGGCCTCGAACTTCGGCAACTGACCCGTCGCTTCGAGCGACGCGCGATTGACGAGATACGGCGGCACGACCTCGACATAGCCGTGCTCGCGCGTATGCAAATCGAGCATGAAGTCGGTGAGCGCCCGCGACAATCGGGCACCAGCGCCCATCAGGACCGCGAATCGGGCGCCCGACATCTTCGTCGCACGCTCGAAGTCGAGAATCCCCAGTGCCGGACCCAGATCCCAGTGCGCCTGCGGCTCGAAATCGAACTTCGTCGGCTCACCCCAGGTGCGCACGACGACGTTGTCGGCTTCGCTCTTCCCCACCGGCACGCTCGCGTGCGGCAGGTTGGGGAACGACATGAGCAGATTCGTCCGCTGCTGCTCGACCTGATCGAGCTCGATGCTGATCTGGCGGATCTGCTGCGCTCTCTGGCGGTTCGCCTCAAAAATCGCGCTGGCGTCCTTGCCCTGGCGCTTCGCGCGTGCGACTTCGTCGCCAGAGGCATTCTGATCGCGCTTCAACCCTTCGAGCTCGGGTATGAGCCGCCTCCGCCGGTTCTCGAGAATGGCCAGCTGCTCGAGCTCGCCCTCGACCTGAAGCCCGCGGTTCTGCAGGCCCCGCTTCACGTCGTCCTGATGGTCGCGCACATAAGCCGGATCGAGCATGGTGGAATCCTATCCGATATCACTTCCCCGGACGTTCCGTGCAGCAGCGGGCAGCGCACGACGGGCCGTTCTCAGTAGAATAGGCGCGTGAAATCACCCGTTCGCAAGGTCGTCTTTCCCGCCGCCGGGCTCGGCACCCGATTCCTTCCGGCCACCAAGGCCCAGCCGAAGGAAATGCTGCCGCTCGTCGACAAGCCCATTATTCAATACGGTGTCGAAGAGGCGGTCCAGTCCGGCATCGAGAACATCATCATCGTCACCGGACGGGGCAAGAACGCCATCGAAGACCACTTCGACGTCAACGTCGAGCTCGAAAGCTTCCTGCAGCAGCGCGGCAAGCTCGACCTGCTCGAGGAGATTCGCAAGATCTCCAACATGATCAAGGTCGCCTACGTCAGGCAGGGCGAGCCGCTCGGCCTCGGCCACGCGGTGCTCGTCACCGCCGATCTGGTTGGCGACGAACCGTTCGCCGTCATCCTTGCAGACGATGTGATCGACGCCACACCGCCGGCGTTGAAACAGATGATCGACGTCTTCGAACGAGTCGGCGGACCAGTGCTGGCGGTCGAGCGGGTTCCGCCCGAACAGGTTTCGAGCTACGGCATCGTCGACATCGACCCTTCCGCGAGCCTGGGCAAGGGCGTTTACGCCGTCCGCGATCTCGTCGAGAAACCGCCTCGCAACGAAGCGCCCTCGAACCTCGCGATTATCGGCCGGTACCTGTTGACGCCCGACATCTTCCCGGAACTCCGCGCCACGGCCAGCGATCGGACGGGGGAGATTCAACTGACCAACGGGCTGCGGAGCCTCCTGAAGCGGCGAAAAATCTTTGCGTGTGAGATCGACGGCGTCCGCCATGACACCGGCAACAAGCTCGGCTACCTGAAGGCGGTTGTCTACTTCGCGCTGAGACGCGCGGACTTGAGCGAAGAGTTTCGCGCCTACCTGAGATCCGAAAACATCGAAAGACGCAGCGCGGTACGCGCCGGCAAGGCGACGGACTAGAGCAGTTTTGGATTCCCTGTAGTACGTAGTGTCCGGCTTCAGCCGGACCGGACAAGGTGGTCGTCCTCGCGGCAGCTGGATTGGCATGGCCGCCGCGCGCAGCCGAAGCTCCTAGCTCTCAGGACGTCTTCGTTGAAGGCGGTGTCGGCGTCGTGGTGGATGGACTCGACGACGTCGATGACGACGAGGACGTGCTGGAATCGGAAGACGCGGATTTCGAATCGGATTTTGAATCGGATTTTGAATCGGTGCTGGCCGGCTTGTTCTCGGTGCTGCCGCCGGTCTTGGCGTCGCCGTCCTTCCCCGACGCACCCTTCCGCGCGTAGTCGGTGATGTACCAGCCCGTTCCCTTGAACTGAATCGCCGGACTCGACAGCAGCTTCTCGACGTTCCGTTCGCCGCAATTCGGGCACACGTCAACCGGCGGATCGGAGAACTTCCGGATCTTTTCGAAGAGGTGCCCGCAAGCGTTGCAGCGGTACTCGTACATCGGCATCGTTAGTTTCTATCGGCTCCCGAATAACAGGTCTGCACCGGGCGCATGGCGCAACTGAAGTTGCGCTCATCGCTACTCCAACAGGTCGCCCGATGATTCGCCCAGCATCAACTGGCGGTGCGCGGCAAAGGTCGCGGTGCCGTTGCTCAGCAGCTGATCGTGGAACGCGCGCTGCGTGTATTTCGCTCCCTGCTGTTCCTGGTAGTCACGCCTCAGCTTCAGGAGCATCAGCTTGCCGACGGAATAGACAAGGTATGTCGGATCGAACGTGCCGCGCTCGGCCTCGCGGCGCGCGCTGCTTTCCTCCATGAAACATTCGTCGCGGAAGAAACGCACGCCCTGCTCGACCGACCAGTCCTGGACGTGCAGGCGAATGCTGACGATGAAGCGGCCGAGGCGAATCAGCGCTTCGGCCAGCTGGCCCAGCTTGAACGTGTGATCGTTACGGCGAAAACCCGCCTCGACCATCATCTGCTCGGTGTAGTGCGCCCATCCTTCGACAAACGAGGCCGGCGCGAACATGATCGACTTGCGCACTTTCGATTCGACGCGGCGCAGGAACTGATAGTGCAGGAAATGTCCCGGGTAGACCTCGTGGATGGAAATCGCCCACAGCGTCGGGTAGTTGAAATCGCGCAGGTGTTCCTCCTGCCGGTCGGCAGGCCACGACGGGTCGACGTCGGTCACGTAGTAGTAGGCGCGGGTGGCCTTCTGCTCGAAGGGACCGGGCACCCACATGCTCGCGAACGACCAGCGATAGAACTCGGGCGTCGGGGCGACGATGACCGGCTCGCCTTCGGGACGGGTGATGATGCCGTTGCGATCGATGAAGGTGCTCAGCTCGTCGAGCTGTTCCTGGGCCGCCGCTGAGATCGCGCCCGGCGCCGGATGCTCGTCCTTCGCCCGGCGCCACGCCTCGATGGGGTCGGTGCCGTTGAGCTTGCCCGCGAGCAGCCGGAACTGGTCCTGCGTCGCCTGGAACTCGCGCAACGCGATGTTGAGCAGGCGGTCGGCGTCGATCGAGATGCTCTCGTCGAGCGCCAGCTTGCGCTGGAACTGCTCCTGGCCGAGTCGGAACGACGCTCGTGCCTTCGGCGCCACCTCTTCTTCGAGATATTGGATGTAGCTCGAGATGGCGTTCGTGGCTTCGGTCGAGGCGTCGGCGAGGTCGCCGAGCAGGTGCATGTCGTCGAGGGCCGAAAACGCGCGCGGCAGATCCTTCTCGATGAAGTTCAGCGCACCGCGGAACGTTTCGAGGCCCACCTTCACGAAGATGCCCGGCGGATCCTTGATGTTGTCGCGGGCCGCCTGCACGAGCCGGGACGCCTGGCGCAGCTTCGAGAGCACCCGGCGGGCGCGCTCGGACAGCGGCGCGTGCGCGAACACGACCTGCGCCGCCAGACTCGAGCACAGCGTGTCCGAGTAGAGCTGCGGGCTTCGTTCCCACGTGCGGATCTGCTCGAGCTCGAACATCCTCGCCTGGATGTTCGAGGCAACCATCGGCTGCTCGACCTTTTCGACCGGCGTCAGATCGCCCGGGTTGATGTCCTGCAGCCGGCGCGCGAACCCGGACAGCGCCCGGGTGTGCTGGTCGATGCCTTGCCGGCTGTAGTCCTCGATGTGATCGTCGTACGTGTGGACGCCGTCAAGCGTCGCACTCGACGGGTGAACTTCGTGAAGATAAGCGAGATAGTCGTCGACGAAATGATGAAATGGCTCGGACGAACGCATCATTTGGGCAGCAGCTCGTGTCCCTGATTTCGGTATCTAAATTCCGACAACCCACAATGGTACAATACCCTAATACTTCATCCCATGGCGGGCAGTCTGTATGTCGTGTCCACCCCCATTGGGAACCTGGACGACATGACAGTCCGGGCCGTCGAAACCCTTCGATCGGTCGGGCTTGTCGCCGCAGAAGACACGCGCCGGACGGCGCTCCTGCTCAAGCATTTCGGCCTCACAACGCCGACCACCAGCCTTCACGAACACAACGAAACCCAGAAGATGCCCCAGTTGATTCGTCAGCTCGCGAACGGAGTCGACATCGCGCTCGTCACCGATGCAGGCACGCCGGTTGTCGCAGACCCTGGGCAGCGGTTGATCGCGAAGGCCGTCGAGGAGGGGATCAAGGTCGTGCCGATCCCCGGCGCGAGCGCCGTTACCGCAGCACTCGCGGCGTCGGGCTACCCCGCCGATTCGTTCGTGTTCGCGGGGTTCGCACCACCTAAGTCAAACGACAGAAAATCATGGCTCCTCGCCTTGGTTGATGAACCCAGAACCGTGGTCTTTTTTGAGGCGCCGCACAGAATTGCAAAGACCCTCTCAGATATGGCCGATATTTTGGGTGAACGACCGATAACTGTGGCAAGGGAGCTAACAAAACTCCACGAGCAAATCGTCAGAACGACGGCTCGGGCGGCCACCCAGGCCGCGATACCAGAAAAGGGTGAGTTCACGATCGTGCTTGGTCCTTTTGCACCTTTACAAAATACAGAAAACGTTGACGATAGTGAATTGAGTTTATTTTTCTATCAAATGACCGACGAGCGAAAGTCCAGGCGTCAGGCCATTGCGGCGACCGCCGCTAAATTTGGTCTTTCAACCAATGACGTGTACGCTCGATTGGAGCGGCTGAAGCCAGCCAGGCCGTCTTGACCGATACGACAGCGATTTGTTACCGTAGCGCCCTTTCAGGGCGATCCTACATGGCGAAGCAGAGGCGGGTGAGCTCCCGCCCCGTCCGGCCGAAGCCTGCTGACGTGGTTCTCTCCGTCGAGAGGTCGATCCACGCCGAGCGCGAGCGGGCGCTGCAAAGTGCTCCGCCTGCGCCACGACCCCGCCCAGGGCACCTTGAAGCGGTCGCACTTTACGAAGAAGGAGTCGCGGCGCTGCAAGCGCACGAATACCCGCGCGCGTCCTCGCTGCTCCGGTCCGTTCTCTCGCGCTATCCCGAGGAGAGAGAGCTGCACGAGCGCGTCCGGCTCTACCTCAACGTCTGCGAGCGGCACATGGCCCCTCGCGCCGCGTCGCCGACCACACCTGAAGAGCGGGTGTTTGCCGCCACGCTGGCCGTGAACGCCGCGAATTTCGACGAAGCCCTCGCACACCTGCGTGCGGCCACGGCGGAATTGCCCGAACACGACCATGCGCTCTACATGCTGGCGTCCGTCCTGACGCTGCGCGATCAGGTGGAGGAAGCCGTTCAAGTTCTCCTTCGCGCGATCGAGCTCAACCCAGACAATCGCTCGCTCGCGCGCCACGACCCCGAACTCGAGGTGCTGCGGCAGTTCGACAGCGTACGTGCGGCGCTCGAAGCACCGGTTGCGGCGAAGGCCGCGGCGATGGACCGCCGCAAGGCTGCCCGGCGGCGATAGGCTGTTGAGCGGCCCGCTCACTCATCCATGACCGATCTCCACGTCGTCATCCTGGCTGCAGGCAAAGGTACGCGCATGAAATCGGCGCGGCCCAAGGTCCTGCACCACGTCGCCGGCCGCCCGATGGTCGAGTACGTGATTCGCGCGGCCCAGTCGCTCTCGCCTCGCACGATCACGGTCGTGGTCGGACACATGAAGGAGCTGCTGCGTCAGGGCCTCTCGCGCTATCCCGAGCTGTCGTTTGTCACCCAGGAACCGCAGCTTGGCACCGGGCATGCTTTGCTCCAGACGGCCAGCGTGCTGGAAGGGCAAAACGGCTTCGTTCTGTTGCTATCTGGCGACGTTCCGTTGCTGAATCGCCACACTCTTGCGAGCCTGGTGAGCCGGCACGAAGAGACGCACGCCTCGGCCACCATCCTGACGGCGCTCGTCGAGCAGCCCTACGGATACGGGCGCATCGTGCGGGTCAAGGGACGCGTGTCGCGCATCGTCGAAGAGCGCGACGCGTCGCCGGCGCAGCGGAAGATCAAGGAAATCAACAGCGGTGTGTACGTTTTCTCCCTGGCGCCGCTGTTCGACGCACTCAGGGGACTTGCCACCGCGAACGCGCAGGGAGAGTACTATCTAACGGACCTCATCTCGACCTATCGCCGCCGCCGGCGCGGCGTCGAAACGGTCGTCATCGAGCATCCCAACGAGATCCACGGCATCAACGGCCGGTCGGAACTGGCAGAGGCGAGCCGAATCGTGAGACAGAAAAAAAACGAAGAGCTCATGGCGGCGGGCGTCACGATCGAAGATCCCGCGACGACCTACATCGACGACGACGTGGTCATCGGCACCGACACGGTGATTCACCCGGGCGTGCATATCGAGGGGAAGACCCAGATCGGCCAGGCGTGCGAGATCCACTCGGGCGTGCGGATCGTCAATTCCGTGCTCGACGATCGCGTGACGGTGCAGAACCACTGCGTCATCAACGGCGGCAAGCTGGGCATCGGCGTCACGATCGGGCCGTTTGCGCACGTCCGGCCCGAAACGGAGCTGCGCGAGTCGGTGCACGTCGGTAATTTCGTCGAGCTGAAGAAGACCGTCCTCGGCAAAGGGACCAAGGCCGGGCATCTGTCGTACCTGGGCGACGCGATCGTCGGCGAAGGCGTCAACATCGGCGCCGGCACGATTACGTGCAACTACGACGGCAAGAAGAAGAACCTGACGACCATCGAGGACGGCGCGTTCATTGGCAGCGACAGCCAGCTCGTGGCCCCTGTCACGATTGGCAAAGGCGCCTATGTCGGCAGCGGTGCGACCATTCGCGAAAACGTGCCCGCCGGAGCGCTGGCCGTGAGCGCCGGGAAGCAGCGCAACCTTGAAGACTGGGTCAGTAAGAAAGTGGAAAGTAAGAAAGTCGAAAGTCCGACGTCAGCCGGACCTGAGAATCCGTATGTGCGGCATTATCGGGTATCTCGGATCGAAGGAAGTCGTCCCCATCCTGCTCGACGGGCTCAGGCGGCTCGAATATCGCGGCTACGACTCCGCGGGGGTGGCGGTCGTCCGGAACGGACAGATCGAACGCCGGCGCAGCGCCGGGAAGCTCGTCAACCTCGAGCAGGCCATCGACACGCAGCCGCTCGACGGCCTGTACGGCGTCGGCCACACGCGATGGGCCACGCACGGCCGTCCGACCGAGGAAAACGCGCACCCGCACCAGGACTGCACCGGCAAGATCGTCGTCGTGCACAACGGCATCATCGAGAACTACCTCGACCTGAAACGCGAGCTGCAGAAGCTCGGCCACACGTTCGTGACCGAGACCGACTCTGAAGTGATCGCGCACCTGATCGAGCAGGAAATGAACGCGGTTTCCCACCTGACGCTCGAAGACGCGGCCCGGCAGGCGCTGCTCCACATGCGCGGCCTCTTCGCCTTCGTGGCGATTTCGACCGACGACCCGGAAAAGATCGTCGCCGTCCGCAACGGCCCGCCGATCGTGGTGGGCCTGGGCGACAACGAGTTCTTCGTCGCGTCCGACACGCCGGCGATTCTCAGCCACACGCGCGACGTGGTGTTCCTCGGCGACGAAGAAATGGCGGTCGTCACCCGGCGCGGCGTCGAGTTCACGAACTTCGCGGGCACGCCGGTCTCGAAGGCGACGCAGCGCGTGCTGTGGGATCCGGTCATGGCGGAGAAATCGGGCTACCGCCATTTCATGCTGAAGGAAATCTTCGAGCAGCCGCGCGCCGCGGAAGAGACGCTGCTCGGCCGCGTGAGCCTCGATACCGGCAAGGTGTTCCTGGAAGAAATCGCGATTTCGGAAGCCGACCTCCGCAACGTCAACAAAGTCGCGCTGATCGCCTGCGGCACGTCATGGCACGCGGCCCTGGTTGGCAAATTCCTCATCGAGCGGTTTGCCGGGCTGCCCGTCGAGGTCGACTACGGCTCGGAATATCGCTACCGCGACTTCATCGTCGATCGCCACACGCTGGTCGTCATCATCACGCAGTCTGGAGAGACGGCCGATACGCTCGCGGCGCTGCGCGAAGCGCGCAAGAAAGGCGCCCGCAGCCTGGCGATTTGCAATGTCGTCGGCAGCATGGCCACCCGCGAGTCCGAAGGCACCATCTACACGCATGCCGGGCCGGAAATCGGCGTGGCCTCGACCAAGGCCTTTACGTCGCAGCTCGTGGCGCTGAACCTGCTGGCGCTCTTCCTGGGCCAGATGAAAGGGTCGCTGCGCGAGGCCGACGCGCGCAGCCACCTGACCGCGCTCATGCAGCTTCCCAAGCAGATGGAGCAGGCCCTGAAGTCGTCCGGCGCGGTCGAAGAGATCGCGGGCCGGTTCTTCAACCGGACCGATTTTCTCTTCCTGGGCCGCGGCATCAACTACCCGATCGCGCTCGAGGGCGCGCTGAAGCTGAAGGAAATCTCCTACATTCACGCCGAAGGCTACCCGGCCGGCGAGATGAAGCACGGGCCGATCGCGCTCATCGACAGCAACATGCCGGTCGTGAGCATTGCACCAAATGATCACGTCTTCGAGAAAATGCTTGGCAATATTCAAGAGGTGAAGGCTCGAGGCGGATCGGTGATCGCCATCACGACCGAAGGCCACGACACGCTGAAAAGCATCCTGGATCCGGCACAAGACGCGCTGCTCGCCCTGCCCCGCGTGCCGGAAATGCTCTCGCCCATCGCGATGGTACTGCCGTTGCAGCTGCTGGCGTACTACGTCGCCGTCCGGCGCGGCTGCGACGTCGACCAGCCGCGCAATCTCGCGAAGAGTGTGACGGTAGAATAAGGGGTCGGGAGGGGTTTCGCTCCGACTCAGAGCAAACCCGAAACCCCTCCCGACCCCTTCTAGTCCGAAGTCTGGAGTCCGAAGCCGTTGGATCCACTACAAGGTCTGAATCCCGAACAACGCGAGGCCGTGCTCCACATCGACGGCCCTCTGCTCATCCTGGCCGGCGCGGGCTCGGGCAAGACCCGTGTCATCGCGCAGCGCATTGCCTATCTCCTGTCGGAAGGGTTCGCGCAGCACGACGAGATTCTGGCCGTCACCTTCACGAACAAGGCAGCGGAGGAAATGCGCACCCGGGTCGAAACGCTGGTCGGCGCCACGCTTCGAGGCTCGTGGATTTCGACGTTCCACGCGCTCTGCGCGCGTCTGCTGCGGCGCGAGGCCACCGCCATCGGCCTGCCGCGCGATTTCGTCATCTACGATTCGTCCGATCAGGTTGCGCTCGTCAAACAGATCCTCAAGGAGCTGCACATCGACGACAGCGTCGTTCAGCCCCGGATGGCGCTGTCGAAAATCAGCCACGCGAAGAACACGATGGCGGGCCCGGATTTCTTCAGGGCGCAGGGCTGGAGCCAGCGCGGCGAGCAGCTCGCGAAGGTGTACGAGAAGTACACGCAGGGGCTGAGAGACAACGGCGCGCTCGACTTCGACGATCTCCTGTTGAAGGCGGTGGAGCTGTTCGACAAGGCCGAGCACGTGCGCGCCAAGTATGCCGAGAAGTTCCGGTTCGTGATGGTGGACGAATATCAGGACACCAACAGGCCGCAGTACCACCTCATCCAGCGCGTCTCGGAGCGTTATAGAAATCTCGCGGTGGTCGGCGATCCCGATCAGTCGATTTACCGGTGGCGCGGCGCGGACCTGCGCAACATCCTCGACTTCGAGCACGATTTTCCCGAAGCGAGGATCGTGAAGCTCGAACGGAACTACCGCTCGACGCAGGTCATCCTCGATGCGGCAACCGCCGTCATCAGCCAGAACCGGAACCGCAAGGACAAGCGGCTCTGGACCGAACGCAAGGGTGGCGACCTGATCAAGTACTTCCGCGGCTCCGACGAGCTCGAAGAGGCCGACTTCATCACCCGCACCGCGCATTCGGGCATCTCCGCCTCGCCCGATTGCACGGTGGCCGTGCTGTATCGCACCAACGCCCAGTCGCGCGTCATCGAAGACGCGCTGATGCGCTCCGGCCTTTCGTACCGCATCGTCGGAGGCGTACGTTTCTACGAGCGCAAGGAAATCAAGGACTCGCTCGCGTTCCTGAAGCTGCTCATCAACCCCCACGACGATGTCAGCGTGAGACGGGTGATTAACGTTCCGGCGCGTGGCATCGGCAAGGGCGTGCTCGATTCGGTCGATCGCGTCTCGGCCGAAGAGGCCCCGCCGCTGCTGCTCGCCAGCGGCATTGCCGTGCCGGCGCCGAACTCGCTGTGGACGAAAGTCTCGCGCGCCATCGACGAGCGGCTGGTGCCCGCGCGCGCGCTCGCCTCGCTCAAGACGTTTCGCGACCTCATCGTCAATCTGCAGCAGGTGGCTCGCAGCGAGCCGCTGTCGATCGTCCTGGGCAAAGTCCTCGATCAGACCGGCTACCTGCAGGATCTGCGCGAGGACAAGAGCGAGGATTCTCAGGGCCGAATCGAAAATCTCATGGAGCTCGTCTCGGCCGCTCGCGAGTACGAGGGGCGCGAGCCCGAGGCGTCGCTGGGCGGCTTCACCGACAGGCTCTCGCTGCTGTCGGAGGCCGACGAAGGCCAGGGAAGCCTCGACGCGCGCATCTGGCTGATGACGCTCCACGCCGCCAAAGGCCTGGAGTTCCCGACCGTCATCATGGCCGGTCTCGAGGAGGGCGTCTTTCCACACTCGCGGGCGTTCGACGAAGAAGACGAGATGGCCGAGGAGCGGCGCCTCTGTTACGTCGGCATCACACGCGCGCGCTCGCAGCTCGTGTTGACGGGCGCGGCGCGGCGGCGCGTCTTCGGCGAATATCAGCCGATGGAGCCGTCGCGCTTCATGGACGAACTGCCGCCGCAGCTCGTCGACCGCATCGAGCCGGCCTATCCAACCAGCAGCTATCAAAGCTCGTTCAGCGGATACGCCGGACGATCGAACGCCTATGGCGGCGGCCGTCCGTCTCGCGATCGCGACGGCTACTCGACGTATCACCGGCCGGGCCGCGCGCGCGAAGAATCGACGTTCGCGTACGAAGACGAAGATCAGTCGACCGCCGCCGGGCTCAGGCTCGGCGCGAAGGTACGCCACCCGCAGTTCGGCATCGGCACGATTCTCAGCATGGAAACGCTCGCCGACGATGTGAAACTGGTCGTGAGATTTTCGGTGGGACCGAAGACGTTGCGAGCGAAGTACGCGAAGCTGGAACTGGCTCTGAGGAGGTTGGTTCGGGAAGTCGTTGGTTCGTAGGGTTCGTCGATTCGCGGGGTTCGGAACCCTTCGAACCTGACGAACCTACGAACTCTACGATCCTACGAACCGTTCGGCTTTGTTATGCCGGTTTTATTCCGGTAATGATCCAGCGTCCCTGGCGGTCGCCTTCTTTCCCCTTCACGACGGCGCGCTGCGCGGTGATCACGTAGTTCTTCTGGCTCGTCGCCCCGTCTGGCGCTTTGACGGTTGCCGCGATGGTGATGTCCTTCGACACCATCGTGCCATCCATCTCTTCGACGTTAGGGGTTGCCGCGCCGGCATTCGGCATCAGGCTGAGCTCCGCGAGCGGCCGCGCGTTGGAAAGCTCCGCGCGGGCGGAGGAGACCTTCTTCGCCTCAGCGCCTGTATCGTCGCGCCACTTCGTCCACTCGGCCTGTATCTGCGCGTCCTTGCCCGACAGCTTGCGCCCGGCACTCTCGGCCTTGAGCACGCGATCGATCGCTTCCATGTTCGCGTCCTGATAGGTCTTCTTCTTTTCGTTGAAGGCCTTGTTCGCGGCTTCGGCTTCTGTCAGGGCCTTGGACAGCTCGATGACGCGCAGCGGTTCCGTCTTCTCGGGTGACACGGCGGTGACATCGAAGTCGTTGACGGTACCTTCGGTTTTCGCATCGAAGGAAACGACCGCAAAGTTCGCGAGCGTCATGTTGTCGCGCAGAGTGGACGCGCGAAAGAACTGCCGCACGAGATTCTCTTCGTTCGCGTTCGCTGACGAGCACGCGCTCAACGCGGCGGCCATCAGCACCATGGACGCCAGCACATACACACTTGGCTTCGGCCGAAACATGTCAGCCTCCTTGATTAATCCTGGGGCCCCGGTTCATCCGGGACCTTTGCCCCACCGGCTGCGGCTAAATACTCTCGGAGCCGTTCTCTTCGTCTTTTTCCGCAAGCCGCGCGAGAGATACTACTCGGTCATCGGCATCGATCTCAATCAGGCGCACACCCTGCGTGGCCCGCCCGATCGTCCGTATGTCGCGCGCGACGGTCCTCAGAATCTTGCCTTGCTGCGTGATGAGCATGAACTCATCCTCATCGTGCACAGACGCCATTCCGACGACGCGACCGTTTCGTTCGGTGGTTTGGATGTTAATAATACCCACACCGCCTCTGGACTGCACCCGATATTCGTCCAGCTCGGTCCGCTTGCCATAGCCGTTCTCGGCCACCGTCAGAAGGGTGCTGCCGGGCCGGACCACCTCCATGGCCACCACCTCGTCCCCCTCGCGGAGCGTGATCCCCTTCACGCCGTAGGCGGTCCGCCCCATCGGCCGCACGTCGCCCTCAGGGAACCGGATGGCCATCCCGTCGCGCGAGCCGATGAAGATTTCGCCCGTTCCGTCGGTAATCTGGGCCGCCATCAGGCGATCGCCGTCCTCGACGCCCATGGCGATGATGCCGCCGACCCGCGGGTTGCTGAAGGCCGAGAGCTCGGTCTTCTTGACGACGCCCCGCAGCGTGCCCATGGCGATGAACTTGCCTTCCTCGAACTCCTTGACGGCCTGCAGCGCGGCGATCTTCTCGTCGGCGGCCATCGACACGAGGTTCGCAATCGCTTTGCCCTTGCCCCCGGGCCCGACGTCTGGAATTTCGTGCACCTTCAGCCAGTACGCCCGCCCGCGGTCCGAGAAAATCATGATGTAGGCGTGCGTCGAGGCGACGAAGAGGTGGCTGACGAAGTCCTCCTCGCGCGTCCGCATGCCGATGCGACCCTTGCCGCCCCGCCGCTGGTTCCGATAGCTCGTGATGGGCGTCCGCTTGATGTAGCCGGTATTGCTCACCGTAATCGCCATGTCTTCTTCGGCGATCAGGTCCTCGATGCTGATCTCGCCCGCGTCCCCGTCGATGATCTGGGTGCGGCGGTCATCCCCGTACTTGTCGCGCACGTCCTTCAGTTCGCCGACGATGACCTGCATCAGCAGCTGCTCGCTGCCGAGGATGGCGCGCAGCCGCTCGATCGTCTTCAGCAGCTCGGCCATCTCGTCGAGAATCTTCTGCCGCTCGAGACCGGTCAGCCGCTGCAGCTGCATGTCCAGAATGGCCTGTGCCTGAATCTGGCTCAGCGAGAACTGCGTCATGAGGCCATCGCGGGCCTCGGGCACGGTCTTGGAACCGCGGATGAGCTTGATGACCGCGTCCAGGTTGTCGAGCGCGATCTTCAGCCCCTCGAGGATGTGGTACCGCGCCTCGGCCTTGCGCAGCTCGAACTGCGTCCGGCGGATCACGACCTCGCGGCGGAAGTCGATGAAGCTGTCGATGAGCTCGGCCAGCGTCAGCACCTTGGGGCGGCCGCCGACGATGGCGAGCATGATGACGCCGAAGCTCTGCTGAAGCTGCGTGTGCTTGTAGAGATTGTTGAGAATGACCTCGGGCACTTCGCCGCGCTTCAGCTCGATGACGATGCGCATGCCTTCGCGATCGGACTCGTCACGGATGTCCGAAATGCCTTCGATCGTCTTGTCGTTCACGAGGTCGGCGATCTTCTCGATCAGCCGCGCCTTGTTCACCTGATACGGAATCTCGCTGACGATAATCGATTGCTTGTCGCCCTTCTTGGCCTGCTCGATCGCGGCCTTGGCCCGCATGAGGATCGCGCCGCGCCCGGTGCGGTAGGCCGCCGCGATGCCGGAGCGTCCGACGATGTAGCCGCCGGTCGGAAAGTCCGGTCCCTTGACGTGCTCCATCAGGCCGTGCAGCTTGTCGATCTTGTCGAGCTTCGCGCCGCGCTCCTGTTCGGTCTCGATGGTCCAGATGACGCCGTCGATGACTTCGCGGAGGTTGTGCGGCGGCACGTTGGTCGCCATGCCGACCGCAATGCCGGCCGACCCGTTCACCAGCAGGTTCGGAATCTGCGCCGGCAGCACCGTGGGTTCTTCGGTCGTCTCGTCGTAGTTCGGCACGAAGTCGACGGTTTCCTTGTCGAGATCCGCCATGACGTCGTCGGCGAGCGCCTGCAGCCGCGCCTCGGTGTAGCGCATCGCCGCCGGAGGATCGCCGTCGATCGAGCCGAAGTTGCCCTGCCCGTCCACGAGCGGGTAGCGCATGTTGAAGTCCTGCGCGAGGCGCACGAGCGTGTCGTAGATCGACGCATCGCCGTGCGGATGGAAGTTGCCCATCACCTCGCCGACGATCTTCGCGCACTTGCGGTAGCCGCGGTTCGACGCGAGCCCCATGGTCTTCATGCCGTAGAGCACGCGGCGGTGCGCGGGCTTCAACCCGTCGCGGACGTCGGGCAGCGCTCGTCCAATGATTACGCTCATGGCGTAATCCATGTACGAACGCTTCATTTCATCTTCGATGTTGACGGGGATTTTTTGTGATGTATCGCTCATGATTGGGTGTCTCGACGCAGAGACGCCGAGACGCAGAGACTGGCTTTCAAGCTATGCCACTCTGCGGCTCCGCGGCTCTGCGTCAAAATCGTCGAGAGATCAAATGTCCAGATTCCGCACATCAAGCGCGTTGTCTTCGATGAACTTCCGCCGGGGCTCGACCTGGTCGCCCATCAGCGTGGTGAACATCTGATCGGCTTCGGTGTGATCTTCGGCCCGAACCTGCAGCAGCGTCCGCACCTCCGGGTTCATCGTCGTCGACCACAACTGGTCCGGATTCATCTCGCCGAGGCCTTTGTAGCGGTTGATCGTGACGCCTTTCTCCCCCGCGCTGATGAAGTACTCGAGGAGCGCGTCGAGCGAGCTGATGGCCACGGTCGGCTCGGGTTTCGCGCGGCCGACCGGCTGCGGCGGGGCCGCGTCGTCGGACGCGGACTCGGGCTCGGCCGGCACCGCAGACGACACCACCGTCATCGGCGGCTTGATGTCGCGGATTTCGCGGTAGCTGTGCAGCAGCGTCCGGTAGTCGGGCGCCGTCACGAAATCGATCGAAATCGTGTGGTGCCGGGCATACCCGTTCGACCGATCCTCGATCGCCAGGCAGAACGACTTGTTTTCCTCGTCGGGCTGCACGGTGACGGTCGTGGTCTTGGTCGTCAGGCGTGCCGCGAGCGACGTCAACCCTTCCTGGCTGTCGAAGAACGACCTCTCGTGGGCGTCGGCGTCGAGCAGCGCCTCGATCGCCTGCGCGCACGTGACCGCGCCGCTCGACCAGACGCAGGTACTTCCGATAGGTCATCAACCGGTGGAGCAACTGTTCGAGCGGGGCCCCCGAGATCTCGCGGCCGTTCAGCTTGACGGTGCGCGACTCCGCGGCCCGGTGGATCAGGTACGTCTCGCGCTCGCGCTCGTCCTTGATGTAGGTCTCGCTCTTGCCGCGCTTGGCGCGGAAGAGCGGCGGCTGCGCGATGTAGATGTAGCCGTTGTTGATGAGCTCGGGCATCTGCCGGTAGAAGAACGTGAGCAGCAGCGTGCGGATGTGCGAGCCGTCGACGTCCGCGTCGGTCATGATGATGACGCGGTGGTATCGCAGCTTCGAGATGTCGAAGTCCTCGCCGCCGATGCCGCAGCCGAGCGCCGCGATCATCGTCTTGATCTCGTCGCTGCCGAGCATCTTGTCGAACCGCGCCTTCTCGACGTTCAGGATCTTCCCCTTGATCGGCAGGATCGCCTGGAATCGGCGGTCGCGCCCCTGTTTGGCCGACCCGCCGGCCGACTCGCCCTCGACGATGTACAGCTCGCTCTTGGCCGGATCGCGCTCCTGGCAGTCGGCGAGCTTCCCGGGCAGGCCCCCGCCTTCGAGCGCGCCCTTGCGGCGCACCAGGTCGCGCGCCTTGCGCGCCGCTTCGCGCGCGCGCGCCGCGTCGACCGTCTTGCCGATGATGCGCTTGGCGATCGGCGGATTCTCCTCGAGGAACGACCCGAGCTTGTCGTTGACGATCGCCTCGACGATGCCCTTGACTTCGGTATTGCCGAGCTTGGTCTTGGTCTGGCCTTCGAACTGCGGCCGCGGGATCTTGACGCTGATGACGGCCGTCAATCCCTCGCGGATGTCGTCTCCGCTGAGGCTCTCTTTCAGGTCCTTCGCCAGGTTGTTCTTGCCCGCGTAGAAGTTGATCGTGCGCGTCAGCGCCGACCGGAAGCCCGAGAGATGCGTGCCTCCCTCGTGCGTGTTGATGTTGTTGGCGAACGTGTAGATCGCTTCCGAGTAGCCGTCGTTCCACTGGAGCGCGATTTCGGCGTCGATGCCGTCGCGCTCGCCCTTCATGTAGATGGGCTTCTCGTTGACGGCCGATTTGTTCTTGTTGAGGTGCTTGACGAACGAGATGATGCCGCCGTCGTACTGGAACTTGTGGCTCTTCGTCTCGCGCTCGTCGTCGAGCGTGATCAGGATGCCGGCGTTCAGGAACGCGAGCTCGCGAAGCCGCTGCGCCAGCGTGTCGAAGCTGAAATCGACCGTCTCGAAAATCTCGGCGTCGGGACGGAACGTGATCTTGGTGCCGCGCTTCTTCGTCGTGCCCGTCGTTTCCAGGTCGGCCAGCGGCTTGCCACGCTGCGTATTTCTGCTTGAAGACCTGGCCGTTCCGCCAGATTTCGAGGTCGAGCTCCTGCGAGAGCGCGTTCACGACCGACACGCCAACGCCGTGGAGGCCGCCCGATACTTTGTAGCTGTCGTTGTCGAACTTCCCGCCGGCGTGCAGCACCGTGAGCACGACTTCGGCCGCGGACCGGCCGCTCGTGTGCTGATCGGTCGGAATGCCGCGGCCGTTGTCCACGACCGTAATCGACCCATCGATGTGGATCGTGACGTTCACCTGATCGCAGAAGCCGGCCAGCGCCTCGTCGATCGAGTTGTCCACGACCTCGTAGACGAGGTGGTGCAAGCCCGACGGTCCGGTTGACCCGATGTACATCGCCGGACGCTTGCGGACCGCCTCGAGTCCCTCGAGGACTTTGATCTTGTCAGCGCCGTAGTCGGCCTCGTTCAGGCCCGGCGCGTTCTGTTCGAGCTCTACGCTCTTGGTATCGGTCATGTGTAGTTTTCAGTTTTCAGTTGTCAGTTCTCAGTGGGTCAACGGCTGACCGACAACTGAGAACTGACTGACTGTTCACTGATGACGATTCCCTCACACCCTCATGGGCATAATCACGTACGTGTAGTCGTAGCCTTCGGTTCCGATCGGCTTCATCACGGCCTGGCTTACTTCGTCCTTCAACTCGAGCGCAACCTGATCGGTTTCCACCACGGCGAGAAACTCCATCACATACTGCGCGTTGAAACAGATCTGCATGCTGCCATCGGAATAGTCGACCGGCAGCGTCTCTTTGGCCTCGCCGAACTCGGGGCTGCTCGACGTCACTTCGACCTTGCCTTTGTCGAGTTGAAACTTCACCGAGCGCGACCGCTCGTTCGAGAGCAACGCCACGCGCCGGACGGCGTTGGTCAGCCGCTCGCGCTCGAACTCGATGCGCTTGGTGTTGCCCTTCGGAATGACGCGCTCGAAGGCGGGAAACTGTCCGTCGATCATCCGCGAGATGAGCATGCGCCCGCCGACATCGAAGAACAGGTGGTTCTCGCCGCGCTCGTAGCTGATGTCGCCGTCGCCATCGGTCAAGAGCTTGCCGAGCTCCCACAACGTCTTGCGCGGCAGAATCGCGCGAATTTCCTCGCCTTCTTTCGACGGTTTTCCACCCTTCCGATCGACTTTCACCAGCGCCAGGCGATGGCCGTCGGTCGCGACCAGGCTCATCTCGCTGCCGCCGAGAATGAAGAGCGCGCCGTTCAGAAAAAACCGCGTGTCCTCGCCGGTGATCGCGAATTGCGTTTTCGCCACCATCTCCTTCAACGCCGCACGCGGCAACGTGGCGCTCGTCGCACCGCTCGCTTCGGGCACCGCGGGAAAATCTTCTTTCGGCAACGTCTGCATGCGCGAGTCGAAGCGATCCGCGGCCACCTTCACGCCGTTCTTGTCTTCGGCAATGCGGACGTCGGTCTCGGGCAACGCCTTGACGATTTCGAACAGCTTCTTCGCCGGCAGCGTCAGCGTGCCCTCTTTTTCCACGGCGGCATCGCAGCGGCTGCGAAGCGCAACTTCGAGATCCGTCGCCAGCATTCGAATCTCGTTTCCCCGGGCTTCCATCAACACGTTCGCCAGAATGGGGATCGTGTTCTTCCGTTCGACGATGCCCTGGAAAAGTTGCAGTTCTCGCAGTAGGTCGTTTTTCTTAACGACTAGTTCCATAGCTGGCTGAACCTCAAAATTTGGGCTCGTCTGGCCCGGCGATCTCTTGAAGTAAGAAGGGGAAAAAAGAGATAAAGAATTATACAAGAAAAAGGTGCTGTTGAGGAAATCTAAATTTTGGCGGAAGTGCTTGTCTTACAGGTACTTAAACTGTGCGGTAATCCTGTGGATAAATGGTCGTACCCGGGCACGTGTTCCGGGCAGGCTTTCGCCCTAAAAACGGTCGCCCGACAGGCCTGTGAGGGACCGCCCGCCGTTACCTGTGGAAAACGCAAAATTTCACCGGAAACTTTCCATGAAGCTGTTGAGAAGCATGTTGAACTGGTTGTCTCCCTTGCGCAGCGTTTCGACCTTCCGGATCGAGTGGATCACGGTCGAGTGATGCTTCCCGCCAAAGCTCCGGCCGATTTCCGGGAGCGATGCGTGCGTCAGCGCCTTGCATAGATACATGGCCACCTGGCGCGGCATGGCGATCGACTTCGAATTGTTCCGCGACTTCAGGTCCGCGAGCTTCAGCTGGTAGTAATCCGAGACGAACTTCTGGATGTGATCGATCGTGACGGCCTTTTCTTCGTGGTCCTTGACGTTGTGGAGGACTTCCTGCGCCAGCTCGACCGACAGCTCGCGGCCGGTGAGCGACGCAAAGGCGATGAGCCTGATTAGCGAACCCTCGAGCTCGCGAATGTTCGACTTGATGCGGCCGGCAATGTAGATGGCGACCGAATCGGGCAGAGGCACGGCTTCGGCTTCGGCCTTTTTCTTCAAAATCGCCACTTTGGTCTCGAGATCCGGCGACTGAATGTCGGCGATCAGGCCCCATTCGAACCGGGATCGCAGCCGTTCCTCGAGCTGCTCGATCTCGTGGGGAGGGCAATCGCTGCTCAGCACGATCTGTTTTTGCGAATCGTAGAGCGCATTGAACGTGTGGAAGAACTCGTTCTGGGTGCCTTCTTTTCCCGCGAGAAACTGCACGTCATCGACCAGGAGCACGTCGACGCTGCGGTATCGCTCGCGGAAGTCGATAAGCCGGTCGTAGCGCACCGCGTTGATCATTTCGTTCATGAACCGTTCGGACGAAATGTAGGTCAGCACGAGATTCCGGTTGTGGCTGAGGACGTAGTGGCCGATGGCATGCATCAAGTGCGTCTTGCCGAGCCCCACACCGCCGTAGATGAACAGCGGGTTGTAGGAACGCGACGGCGCTTCGGCCACCGCCCGGCAGGCGGCATGCGGCGAACTGGTTCGACGATCCGACGATGAAGGTATCGAACGTGTAGCGCGGATTCAGCCCCGCAGACGACGTCGGTTGCACGGCTGTGAGTGCGGCTTCGGCCGATCCGGCTTCCGGATCGCTGCTGCGGGTTGCCTGTTCCATGATGCCGCCTCCCGATTCTGCGGCCGTCTGCGGCGCGCGGGTCTCTGCTTCTGCGGTGCCACTTGCGACGAAATTGACGAGCGCTTCCGCCCGCGACACTTCCTCGAGCGCTTCGGTGATCACGCCCGAATAGTGCTTCGTGATCCAGTCCTTGAAGAGCGGGTTCGGCACCCGGACCGTCACGATCCGGCCGTCGTCGAAGACGAACGCCGTAGGCTTGAACCACGTATAGAAGCTATGGCGGTTTACTTTGGCCTGGACGCGCGACAGGATGTCATCCCAGATATTGCTGGCAATCATGGGCGGTTCTTGCGCTTTCGCTACCGCCGAGCGGCGGGTTGTACCCGGAAAAACGGACAAGAAGGGGCAAAATTCCCGGCAAATCGAGGGTCGCGGACTTTCGCCTGCGAAAACCGTCCACAAACAGGGCCTATTCTCGAATTCGTACGCCGCAAAACACGATTTTCCACAGGTTTTTGCACAGGTGTGGAAATCTTTGGGAGGAGACCAAATTCCATCAGCGCCACCGCGTCATCGCCGAAACGGGCACTGTAGCATACGCGCCGCTTCGTTGACAGGCTGGTGTGTGCCCCATTAGGATTGTAGGTTCGCGCGCTGCGATTTTTTCTAATTTCCTAAGGATTTTCGATGAAACGTACGTATCAGCCCAATCGGCGCCGGCGGCGCCGCACCCATGGCTTCCTCGTCCGCATGCAGACCAAGAACGGCCGCATCGTCCTCAAGCGCCGTCGCGCGAAGGGCCGCAAGCGGCTGACCGTTTCTTCATCACGGTGAAACTGCGCCGCCGGGCGGAGTTTACCCGCGTCTACGACCATGGCACGCGCTATCGGGGCCGGCTCATGACCTGCTTCGCCCTCCCCAACGAGGTCGGGGCGCCCCGCCTCGGGATTGCGGCGAGCCAGAAAATTGGAAACGCGGTCGTCCGGAACCGGGCGAAACGGCTTGTTCGCGAGCTGTTTCGGAGCCAGAAACCTGTAGCAGGCATCGATCTCGTCGTCATCCCGCGCCGGGAAATGATGGATGCCTCCTGGCGGAACATTGAGGCCGAATACTGTGCCGCACTCCAGCGGTTTGCCAAGATACTCTGAGAGGCCGATCTCCGTGTGTGTCGCGCTTGCCGCGATCCGCGGGTATCAACTTCTTATCCGGCCGCTACTTACGGGCTCCTGTCGGTATCTGCCGACCTGCTCGCAGTATGCAGCCGAAGCGATTGTCACGTACGGCGCGCTTCGAGGCGGCTGGATGGCCCTCAGACGCGTGCTCCGCTGCCACCCTTTCGGCGGCGCGGGTCTGGATCCGGTCCCTTAACCGATGGAACGCCGCCTTCTCCTCGCCATTGTCCTGACGTTCATCGTCCTGACGGCCTACCAGTGGTTGGTACCGTCACCGCCGACCTCGCCCGCTGCGGCGGCCGGGTCGACCACGACCGCCCGCGCCGAGCAGGCGCCAGGCGGCCGCGCCGGGCAAGCCCCGGCGGTGCCGGCGCCGACACCCCGCCCGCGCCGCTTCCCGCGGTCGAGACGGTCAAAGCCGACACGGCCGAACGAACCATTGCCGTCGACAACGGTCTGGTGCACGCGGTGTTTTCCAATCGCGGGGCCACACTCGACTCGTGGGCGCTGTCCGGCTATCCGGGGCCTGACGGCAAGCCCATCGATCTGGTGCCGCACGAGGTGCCGCCGAACCAGCCGAAGCCGTTTTCGCTCGAGCTCGACGACGCGTCGAAATCGGCGCGGCTGAACGGCGCGCTGTTCACGACCTCATCGGGCGCCACGCTCGATGCGAGAACCGCACCCGTCACGGTGTCGTTCGACTACGAGGACGCGGCCGGGCTGCGCGCGACGAAGCAGTTCCGCATCGAACCGAATTCATACGTCGTCACGATCACGGCGTCGGTGACCGATGGCGGCCGCAGCCTGAATCCCACGGTTCAGTGGGGTCCGGGCCTTGGCGACATCCTGGCAACCGGCGCGGGCGGCATGTTCATGCCCGTCCGCAAGGCTCAGGCTGTGTACTCGATCGGCGGCAGCGTCTCGCGCGTGCTCGCGCCGAAGCTCGCCGAGGCCCCGAACCATCAAGGGACCTTCGAATTCGCGGGCGTCGAGACGCACTACTTCACGTCGGTGGCGGTGAAGCCGGGAACCGCGAACGTCGAGTACCTACGCGCTTTCGATTCCCGCGAAGACGGGCGACGCGCCGCTCTCGCGCGACTACATCGGCTACGACATCCGCTTCCAGTCGATGCCCAACGGCCCGACGAACGCGCGCTTTTTCGTCGGCCCGAAGCACTTCGAGACCATGCGCCGCGTGGATGTCGATCTGGTGCGCGCGATCTGGTTCGGCATGTTCGCGTTTCTCTGCGTGCCGCTGCTGTCCGCGCTCAACTGGCTCCACGGATTCCTGGGCAACTACGGCTGGTCGATCATCGCGCTGACGGTCATCATCAACGCGGCGATGTTTCCGCTCCGGCACAAGAGCAACACGTCGATGCGGAAGATGCAGGCCATCCAGCCGCAGGTCAAGACGATTCAGGATCGCTACGCGAAGTTGAAGGCGACCGATCCGGCGCGGCAGAAGATGAATACGGAGCTCATGGAGCTCTACAAACAGAAGGGTGTCAACCCGGCGAGCGGGTGCGTGCCGATGCTGCTCACCTTCCCCGTGCTGTTCGCGTTCTACAGCCTGCTGTCGGAAGCGATCGAGCTGCGCGGCCAGCCGTTCATCCTGTGGATTCACGACCTCGCGGCGCCCGATCCCTATTACGTGACGCCTATCCTGGTCGGCGCGTCCCAGATCCTCCAGCAGAGGATGATGCCCATGACCGGCGGCGATCCTGTTCAGCAGAAGATGATGATGTTCATGCCGGTGTTCTTCACGTTCCTGTTCATCACGTCGCCGGCAGGGCTCGCGCTGTACTGGTTCGCAAGCAACGTGCTGATCATGGGTCAGCAGTTGTTGACCAACAGGCTGGCCGGGCCACCCGCGTTGATGAAGAAGGTGGATGCATGAGCGCACAACAGCAGGTCGCGGACTTCGTGGTCAAGGTGGCCCGGGACATGGGGCTGGCGCTTCAGGCGCAGGTCGAGACCAGCGCCGACGGGACCCGGATCAATCTCGAAGGCGAGGGCGCCGAAGCGCTGCTCAGCCGGCGCGGCGAAGGCCTTCAAGCGCTCCAGCACATCGTCGACAGCGCGTTCCGTAAGCTGCTGGGCGACGAGCGGCTGCTCGTCGACTGTATGGGGTTTCGGCGCGGCAAAGACAACGAGCTGCGCCAGATGGCCAAATTCCTCGCCGAGAAGGCCAAGACGTCGGGCGTCGAGCAGAACATCGGACCGTTGAATGCCTACGAGCGCCGGCTCGTCCACCTCGCGGTCGCCGAAATTCCAGGCGTCACCTCGGAAAGCATCGGGGATGCCGCGGTGAAAACCGTCACGATCAGCGCCACGAAATAAGAGACGAGATACAAAACAAGAGATCCTCCTGATCTCTTGATCTCTTGTTTGTCTTGAACCCCGTTTTATGTTCGCTACGGATGACACGATCGTGGCCATTGCGACGCCGAGCGGCCGGGGTGGCATCGGTGTCGTCAGGCTCAGCGGTCCCGATGCGCTGAGGATCGCGTCGAGGCTCGTGGAACTCGATCGTCCTCTTCAACCGAGGTACGCCACCTTTGCGCGTACTCGCGGCGACCAGGTGGTGGCGACCGCCTTCCCTGCTCCGAACTCCTACACCGGCCAGGACGTGGTGGAAATCAGCGCGCACGGCAGCCCCGTCGTGCTCAGGCAAATCGTCGAGGACGCGATCGGCGCGGGGGCGCGGCTGGCCGAGCCTGGCGAGTTCACGCTGCGCGCATTCCTGAACGGGCGTCTGGATCTCGTCCAGGCGGAAGCGGTCGCTGATTTGATCGACGCGGTGACGCCACTGCAGGCGCGTGCGGCGTTCGATCAGCTGGAGGGTACGCTGACGACGCGGATCGCGGAGATCGATGCCGATCTCTTCGACCTGACGGCGCGGCTCGAGGCCTCGCTCGACTTTCCGGACGAGGGCTATCACTTCATCGACGCCGGCGGCACGGCGGCGGCGCTCGGCGCTATCGAGAGCAAGCTCGCCACGCTGCTGTGCGACGCCAGGCGCGGCCGCCTCATTCGCGAGGGCGCACGCGTGGTGATTAGCGGCAAACCGAACGTCGGAAAATCCAGCCTGTTCAACGCGCTCGTCGGCGCGGGGCGGGCGATCGTGACGCCGATTGCCGGCACGACGCGCGATCTGGTGACGGAGACGGCCGACGTCGACGGCCTGCGGCTGGAGCTCGTCGACACGGCCGGCGTGCGCGACACCCACGACGAAGTCGAGCGCGAAGGCGTGTCTCGCGCGCGCCGCGCGTGGGAGGCCGCAGACCTGACCCTGGTCGTGCTGGACGCGTCGCAGGCGCTCGACGCCGCCGACGCCTCGCTGCTCGACGAGACCGACCATCTTCGCCGCATCGTCGTTGCGAACAAGTTCGATCTGCCGCCGGTGTGGTCCAGCGTGCGGTTCGCGCCGGCGGCTGCAGACGTGTCGTCGAAGACCGGCGCCGGCCTCGATCGGCTGCGCCAGGAAATCCGCGCCGCGCTCGACAGCGGGAATCCGGCCACGGTGCGCGATTCGGCCGCGGTGACCAACGTGCGTCACGCGGCGCTGCTCGAGCGCGCACGGACGGCGTTGCGCGGCGCCTTGGAGTCCGTTCAGGCGCCCGGCGGTCCTGTCGCCGAGGAATTCGTTCTCACGGATCTGCACGATGCGCGGATGGCGCTCGAAGAAGTGACCGGCAAGCGAACGTCCGACGATCTACTCCGGCACATCTTCTCCAGGTTCTGCATTGGAAAGTAGTTCGGGACATGGCTGACAGATACGACGTGATCGTGATTGGCGCGGGGCATGCCGGCTGCGAGGCGGCGTATGCCGCGGCGCGTCTGGGCCGCAGCGTCGCCATCTGCACGTTGTCTCAGGACACGATCGCGCACATGCCGTGCAATCCGGCGATTGGTGGCACCGCGAAGGGACATCTCGTCGCCGAGATCGACGCGCTCGGCGGACTCATGGGGCGCGCGATTGACGCGACCGGCATCCAGTTCAAGGTCCTGAATCGCAGCCGCGGCCCCGCCGTGTGGTCGCCGCGCGCGCAGGCCGACAAGCAGCGCTACGGCCGATGGATGCGCGAGGCGCTCGAGCAGGAACCGAATATCGAATGGATTTTCGGGAGGGCCGGACAGATTCTCGTCGAGCACGGCCGTGTCGCCGGTCTCGCGCTCGAAGACGGTCCTCGCTATCGATGCGAGGCGCTGGTGATGACGACCGGGACGTTCCTGAACGGCCTCGTGCACGTGGGTCGCGAGCAGCGTCCCGCCGGCCGCGCGAACGAGCCGCCGTCGCGCGAGCTCGCGGAGTCGCTGAAGTCCTTTGGTTTCACGTGGGGCCGCTTGAAGACGGGCACTCCCCCACGCCTCGATCGCCGCTCGATCGATTTCGCGGGCGCCGTGAACGACGGCCGCTTCGCGCTCGAGCCCGGTGACGATCCGCCGGTGCCGTTTTCGTTTCTCACCGAGTCGATCGAGATTCGGCAGACACCGTGCTACCTCACTCACACCAACGCGCGCGTTCGCGAGATCGTGACGGCGAACATCGACAAGTCGCCGTTGTTCAACGGACAGATTCGCGGGATCGGACCGAGATACTGCCCGTCGCTCGAGGACAAGATCGTGCGGTTCCCCGAGCGCGAGCGGCATCAGATCTATCTCGAGCCCGAAGGTCTGGACGTGGACGAGATCTACGTCAACGGGTTTTCGATGAGCCTGCCGGCGGATGTCCAGCTCGAGATCGTCCGCGCGATGCCCGGTCTGGAGGACGCACGCATGCTGCGGCCGGCGTACGCGGTCGAGTACGACTTCATTCAGCCGACCGAGCTGTCCCGGACGCTGGAGACGAAGACAATCGCCGGGCTCTTTCTTGCGGGCCAGATCAACGGCACGTCGGGATACGAAGAAGCTGCGGCGCAGGGCCTTGTAGCGGGGGCGAATGCGGCGCTGTGTGTCGCGAGACGGAGTGCGCTCGCGCTCGGGCGAAGCGAGTCGTACATCGGAATTATGGTAGACGACCTAATTACGCACGGTTGTCTCGAGCCCTATCGGATGTTCACGTCTCGCGCCGAGTATCGCCTGCTGCTTCGCGTAGACAATGCGGACTTGCGCCTGACTCCCATTGGGCGCGAGTGCGGGCTCATCGACGACTCGAGGTGGCAAAGCTTCACCGCCCGAAAGGCGCGATTCGAGGGAAACCTCCGGAGACTTCGAAACACATCGGTGAAGGATTCGACGGGAGCCCGTGTGGCCGCCGAGCAACTGCTGAGGCAACCGTCAGCGAAGCTCGCAGAATCTCGTGGCCAGCGGCTTCGAGCTCGAAAGGCCTGTGAGCCGCCTCGACATTCCGAGCGTCGAGACGACGCTGAAGTATCAGGGCTACCTGAAGCGGCAGGAATCAGATATTCACCGTCGGTCCAGGGACGAGGGCCGGGGTATTCCCAGGGATTTCTCGTATGTAGGAATTCCTGGCCTTTCCGCCGAGGCCGTTCAGCGCCTCAGCCAGGTGCGGCCGGACACCATCGGCCAGGCCATGCGGATTCCAGGAATTACACCAGCCGCGATCGCCGTCCTCTCCACCTACGTCTCCCGGCAGCGAAATCTAATATCCTGAAAGCGTGTCGTTACGGGAGAGGCTCGCCAGGCGTGCGCAGAGGGCCGGGGTATCTTTCGCGCCGCCGGTGGCCGAAGGCCTCGCCGCGTACTTTGAGCTGCTTCAGAAATGGAACCGCAAAGTCTCCCTTACGGCCCTCCCCGTTGAGGACGCCGGCGACGAGGCCATAGATCGCCTGCTGATCGAGCCCGCGCTCGCGGCGAAATCTTTACCATCGCCGGAGTCGAGCATTATCGATGTCGGATCTGGTGGCGGCTCCCCTGCCATCCCGCTCAGACTGGTGGCGCCTGGCACGTCGCTGAGGATGGTGGAATCGAAGACCCGGAAGGCGGCCTTTCTCAGGGAGGCCGCAAGGGTTCTCGAGTTGGAACGGACCGAAGTCGACGCCGTTCGCTTCGAGGAGCTTCTGGCTCGGCCCGAGCTGCACGAGACGGTCGACGTCGTCACGCTGAGAGCTGTCAAGGTTGAACCGAAGACGCTGGCCGCGCTTCAGTCTTTCCTGAGACCGGGAGGGCTGCTCTTTCTGTTCGGGACTTCGGCGAATCCAATCACCGTCAAGGCCACGCCGCAGTTGACCGCGATGAACGACCAGGTCCTGCTGAAGCAATGGGGAAGTCAGTTGCAGATCCTGCGAAAGAACTCGTCATAACTGCGCATTGTTTCACGTGGAACAAATTGCGCGTTATTTCACGCTTGCGTTTGAAAAACTGTGAGGTATCCTCCTCCCACTCGCCAAGATCGGTGAAATTCTTGTTAGGTCAAAAACCAGAATAACAACGTAAGTCGCGTCGAATGAAAAAGATACAGGCCCTAGCAAACCAGAAGGGCGGCGTCGGAAAGACCACCACCGCAATCAACCTCGCCTCGGCCCTCGCCGCAGAAGGTCGTCGCGTCCTGCTCGTCGATGTTGACCCGCAGGCCAACCTGACGAGCGGTATCGGTCTGCGCGGCCAGTCTGCCGACGCGGGGAACATCTACCACGTGCTGACGGCGACCGACGGATCGGCGCTGAAAAATCCCGGCGAGTTCATCCTGTCCACGGCGATTCCAAATCTCTCGGTGCTGCCGGCCGACCGCAACCTGACGGGCGCCGAAATCGAAATGGTCGCGCTGCCCGGTCGCGAATCGCAGCTGCGGCGATTTCTGGTGCCGCTCCGCGATCACTACGATCACATCTTCATCGACTGTCCACCGTCGCTCGGCCTGCTCACCCTGAACGCGCTGGTCGCCGCCGAGGCCGTCCTGATTCCGCTGCACTGCGAGTACTTCGCCCTCGAAGGGCTCGCCGATCTCATGACGACGCTGCGGCGGGTACGAGCCGGGTTGAATCCGTCGCTCGAGGTCGACGGCGTTCTCTTGACGATGTACGACGAGCGCACAAATCTGGGTGCGCAGGTGGCCGCGAACGTGCGGGAGTTTTTCAAGGAGAAAGTGTTCACGACCGTCATTCCGCGCAACGTCCGGCTCGCCGAAGCGCCGAGCCATGGACTGCCGGTCACCGTGTACGATGCGAAGTCGCGCGGCGCGGAATCCTATCTCGCGCTCGCGCGCGAGTTCCTCGCGCGCAGCACCGACCAGATCCAGCGCGGAGGCGCGGAGGCACAGAGCCTCGCAGAGTAGCTGTTCGAGGCGATTCGAAAGGACCTATGGAGAAACGTCCCGCACTTGGAAAAGGACTCAGCGCGCTCATTCCCGACGTGCCGGACATACGGCTGAATACGCCCACGACGGAAGTGGACGTCGATCGGATTTCGCCCAACGAGCACCAGCCGCGCCATCGCTTCGAGGACACACGCCTCGACGAGCTGGCCCAGTCCATCAGGTCCAACGGCGTCATTCAGCCGATCGTGGTCCGCCGGGTTGCCGATGGCTATCGCATCATCGCCGGCGAGCGCCGCTGGCGCGCCGCGCAGCGCGCGGGTCTGACGCGGGTACCGGTCGTCGTCAAGGAGGTGGCCGCTGGACGAGACGCGCAGCTGCTCGAGATGGCGCTCATCGAAAACATCCAGCGCGAAGATCTCAATCCCATCGATGAGGCCGCCGCGTACGAGAAGCTGAGCACCGACTTCAACATGACGCAGGAAGAAATTGCCGAGGCCGTCGGCAAGGATCGATCGTCGGTCGCCAACCACATGCGGCTGCTGAAGCTGCCGCAGGAAGTGCGCGCCGAAGTCGCGGACGGCCGGCTGTCGATGGGGCATGCGCGCGCGTTGCTGGCCGTCACCGACGAAACCGGTCAGCGGGAGGTCGCGCGCGAGGTGATCGCGCGCAATCTGTCGGTGCGCGAGACCGAAGCCATGGTCAAGCGGGTGGCCCAGGGACCGGCCGCGCCTCGCAGCGAGCCGGCCGCGCCCGATGTTCACACCCGCGCAGCCGAGGAGAAGTTGCGTCTGAGCCTGGGCACGCGGGTGCGAATCAATCGAAAGGGTGCAGGGGGCCGAATCGAGATCGACTTCGGCTCCGAGGACGAACTGCATCGGTTGTACGAACATTTGACCTCCTGACCTCGGGTCGGGTGGGGACGCAAAACCGCCGTTTTCATGGTATAAAGGGGTGTTTTGCGCTTGTGAAAATTGGCGCAAGCAGCCCCCGGACGAACCTGATGACAGACGGCGGGGGCCCCACGAGTGAAGGCGCCTGCCGGGGGGCAGGGCCCCCGGATTCAAAATGACAAGTCGCACCGCCGCCGCCCGTTACGCCCGCGCCCTGCTCGACGTGGCCACGAAAGAGTCGGCCGATCTCGACAAGATCGCCCGTGAGCTGGACGAGGTCGTGGCGTTCTTCGGGCAGCAGGCCGCGCTCGAGCGTCTCTTGCTGAACCCGGCGGTGCCGGCACCCCGCAAGCGCGCGGCGATGGAGCAGATCACCAGGCTGTCCAAACAGACTCCCAACGTTTCGAAGCTGCTGGTGCTCCTGGCGGAGCGCGACCGGCTCGTCCTGCTGAAAGAGATCGCGGCGGCCTATCATGATTTCCTGGCCGACCGGCAGAATGTCGTCCGCGCCGAGGTGACGAGCGCCGAGCCGTTGTCGCCGCAGCGCACCGCGGCGATCGAACGCAGGCTCGCCGCGGTGACGGGCAAGACGGTCGCCATGACGACGAAGGTGAACAAGGATTTGATCGGCGGCGTCGTCGCGCGCGTGGGCAGCACCGTCTACGACGCCAGTATCGCCACGCAACTGCGGAAGATTCGAGATCGCTTGAACGTCGGCTAGGGCAGAAACAAAAAATGGACATTAAAGCTGAAGAGATTTCCAAGATCATCCGCGAGCAGATTGGCAGCTATGCGGTCGAGGTCGACGTCGCCGAGGTGGGCAGCGTGGTGTCGATCGGCGACGGCATCGCGCGCGTGCACGGCGTCGAACGCGCCATGGCAGGCGAGATGCTCGAGTTCCCGCACGGCGTGTTCGGCATCGCGCTGAACCTCGAAGAGGATGGCGTGGGCGCCGTGCTGCTCGGCGAGTTCACCGAAATCAGGGAAGGGGACACCGTCAAGCGGACCGGACGCATCATCTCGGTGCCGGTCGGCGAAGAGATGCTCGGCCGCGTCGTGAACGCGCTGGGTCAGCCGATCGACGGCAAAGGTCCTATCACGTCGAAGACCTTCATGCCGATCGAGCGCATTGCTCCCGGCGTCGTCGATCGCCAGCCCGTGCGCGAGCCGCTTCAGACCGGTCTGAAAGCCATCGACGCGATGGTGCCCATCGGCCGCGGACAGCGCGAGCTGATCATCGGCGACCGTCAGACCGGCAAGACCGCCGTCGCCGTCGACGCGATCATCAACCAGCGCGACAAGGACGTCATCTGCATCTACAACGCCATCGGCCAGAAGCAGTCGACGATCGCGCAGGTGGTGCGCACGCTCGAAGAGGCCGACGCGCTCCGCTACAGCATTGTCGTTGCCGCCGGCGCGTCCGATCCGGCGCCGCTGCTGTACATCTCTCCGTATTCCGCGTGCACGATGGGCGAGTTCTTCCGCGACAGCGGCCGGCATGCGCTGTGTGTGTACGACGACTTGTCGAAGCACGCGCAGGCCTATCGCGAAATCTCGCTCCTGTTGCGGCGTCCGCCCGGCCGCGAGGCGTACCCGGGCGACGTGTTCTATCTTCACTCGCGGTTGCTCGAACGCGCGGCGAAGATGCGCGTTGAGCTTGGCGGCGGATCGCTGACGGCGCTGCCGATCATCGAAACGCAGGCGGGCGACCTGTCGGCCTACATCCCGACGAACGTGATCTCCATTACCGACGGCCAGATTTTCCTGGAGTCGGATCTCTTCCACCAGGGCACGCGGCCGGCCATCAACGTCGGCAACTCGGTGTCGCGCGTCGGCGGGTCGGCCCAGATCAAAGCCATGCGTCAGGTCGCCGGTTCACTGCGCCTCGACCTTGCGCAGTACCGCGAGCTGGCGGCGTTCGCGCAGTTCGGCAGCGACCTGGACGCGTCCACGGTCGCGCAGCTCAATCGCGGCGCGCGCCTGGTCGAAATCCTGAAGCAGCCGCAATACCAGCCGCTGGCGGTGGAAAAGCAGGTGCTCCTCATCTTTGCCGGTACCAACGGCTTCCTCGATCAGGTGCAGGTCGGCGACGTCAACGCCTACGAATCCGAGCTGTACCGGACCTTCGAGATGCGTCACCCGGGTTTGTTGAAGACGCTTGCCGAGAAAAAGCAGATTGACGACGAATTGAAGGCGCAGATCTCGGCCGCGCTGAAGGAGTTCGGCCAGCAGTTCGCGGCGAGGAAAGCAGCCTAGCGATGCCGTCACTGCTCGACCTGCGCCGGCGCATCCGCGCGGTGAAATCGACCCAGCAGATCACCAAGGCGATGAAGATGATCTCGGCGTCGAAGCTGCGCCGGGCGCAGGATCGCGTCATCGGCGCCCGCCCGTACGCGCGGCAGATGGAACGCGTGCTGAACAGCGTGGCGAGCCGGGTCGATCCCTTGCTGCATCCCCTCCTGATCGAGCACGAGGAGGGCCCCGGGTCGAAGGCGCTGCTGATCGTCGTCACGGCAGACAAGGGGCTGTGCGGCGGCTTCAACACGAACATCATCAAGGCGGCGAGCGCCTATATCGCCGGGACGCGGGCCACTGGCGTCGAACTTGGCCTGGTTGGACGAAAAGGACGCGACTTCTTCAAGCGCCGGGGCTTTCCCGTGGCGTTCGAGGAAATCGGGATCTTCCAGCGCGTGCAGTATGCCGATGCCAAGCGTATCGCCGAGGCCGCGATCGAGGCGTTCGTCAGCGGCCGTGCCAGCAAGGTGGTCGTCATCTACAACGAGTTCAAGTCGGTCATGCAGCAGCGGGTGACGACCGAGCCGTTGCTGCCGATCCCGAAGTCGGCTGTGGCCGGCGCTCACGCCGACGTCAGCGCCGTCGTCGACTACATCTACGAGCCCGAACCGGCCCAGATTCTCGGCGGGCTGCTGCCCAAGCACATCGAAATCCAGATTTACCGGGCGCTGCTCGAGTCGGCGGCCGCCGAGCACGCCGCGCGCATGACGGCGATGGATGCGGCGACCAAGAATTCTTCCGAACTGATCGACGGCCTGACGCTCTACATGAACAAGGTGCGCCAGGCGGCGATCACGAGAGAGATCATCGAAGTCGTGTCTGGTGCACAGGCACTCTGCGAAGCGAGGAACATGGCAACCGAAGTCGCGCGCAAGCAGAACGTGGGCAAGGTCGTGCAGGTCATCGGACCCGTCGTCGACATCCAATTCCCCGACGGCCACCTGCCGGACATCTACAACGCCGTCCACATCAAGACCGAAGGCAAGGCCGGCGAATCGGCCGTCGACATCATCTGCGAGGTCGAGCAGCACCTGGGCGAGTCCCGCGTCCGCACCGTCGCGATGAAGCCGACCGACGGCATGCAGCGCGGCATGCAGGCGGTCGACCTGGGCGAGCCCATCTCGATGCCGGTCGGTCCTGCCACGCTCGGCCGGGTCATGAACGTGCTCGGCGAGCCGGTGGACTATCCCGATCGGCCGGTGCTGTCCAAGGAGAGGTGGTCGATCCATCGCAGCGCGCCGACCCTCGAAGACCAGTCGACCGAACTGAAGATGTTCGAGACCGGCATCAAGGTGGTCGATCTCCTCGAGCCCTACCTGCTCGGCGGCAAGATCGGCCTGTTCGGCGGCGCCGGCGTCGGCAAGACGGTCATCATCCAGGAGCTCATCCACAACATCGCGACGAAGCACGGCGGCGTGTCGGTGTTCGCCGGCGTGGGCGAGCGCACGCGCGAGGGCAACGACCTGTGGCTCGAGTTCCAGGAGAGCGGCGTCATCGACGTGAAGGACCCGTCGAAATCGCGCGCCGCGCTGGTGTACGGACAGATGACGGAACCGCCGGGCGCCCGGCTGCGCGTGGCGCTGTCGGGGCTGACGGTGGCGGAGTACTTCCGCGACGCCGAAGGCAAGGACGTGCTGCTCTTCATCGACAACATCTTCCGCTTCACGCAGGCGGGCTCGGAAGTGTCGGCGCTCCTGGGCCGCATGCCGTCGGCGGTCGGCTACCAGCCGACGCTCGGCACCGAGATGGGCGAGCTCCAGGAACGCATCACCTCGACCAAGAAGGGGTCGATCACGTCGGTCCAGGCCATCTACGTTCCGGCCGACGACTACACCGACCCGGCGCCGGCCACGACCTTCGCGCATCTGGATGCGACGACGAACCTGTCGCGCGCGATCGTCGAGCTCGGCATCTACCCGGCGGTCGATCCGCTGGCCTCGACCTCGCGCATCCTCGATCCGCGCATCATCGGCGACGAGCACTACAACGTGGCCAAGGAAGTGAAGCGCGTGCTGCAGCGCTACAAGGATCTGCAGGACATCATCGCGATCCTGGGCATCGACGAGCTCGCGGAAGAAGACAAGGTGACGGTGGCCCGCGCCCGCAAGCTGCAGCGGTTCCTCTCGCAGCCGTTCTTCGTCGCGTCGCAGTTCACCGGGCGCGAGGGCCAGTACGTGCCGATTGCCGAGACGATTCGCGGCTTCAAGGAGATCATCGAAGGCAAGCACGACGCGCTGCCCGAGCAGGCGTTCTACATGCAGGGGACGATCGACCAGGTGGTCGAGAACGCCAAGAAGATGGCGTCGCGATAGCAGACATGGACATACCGGCGCTTCCCACGCATCTGCGGCTCGAGATCGTGACGCCCGATCGGTCTGTCGTGGCCGATTCGGTCGACGAGGTCGAGATTCCGGCGGCCGACGGCTACCTCGGCGTGCTGCCGGGCCATACGCCGATGCTGGCGATGCTGCAGGTCGGCGAGCTGTGGTACCGCCAGGGCAGCGAGAAGCACTACGTGGCGATTGCGTTCGGCTTTGCCGAAGTGCTGCCCGATCGCGTCACGATTCTGGCGGAGCTGGCCGAACGTCCCGACGAGATCGACGTCGCGCGCGCCGAAGCGGCCAAAAAGCGGGCCGAAGCACGCCTGACCAGTCCTCCGCCGGACATGGACTTCGAGCGCGTGCGGATTGCGCTCATGAAGGCGATGATCCGCATTCAGGTGTCTTCGAAAGCCCGCACCCGTGTATAGTTTTCAGTCGACTGTCGACTGTCGACTCGACAGTCGACTGAACGTGTTCGAGAATCTCCTTCAACTTCCCAAATACCGCGGTCTCATTCAGAGCCTCGTCGCCCGGGAACTCAAGGCCCGCTATCGAGGCTCGGTGCTCGGCTTTTTCTGGTCGTTCGTCAATCCGCTGCTGTTGCTGCTCGTGTACACGTTCGTCTTCGCCTACGTGATGACGCCGGCGCAGTCGAAGGAGATCCCCAATTTCGCGCTGTTCCTCTTCTGCGGGCTGCTGCCCTGGACGTGGTTCCAGACCTCGCTCGTCGAGTCGTCCAATATCCTGATCTCGGGCGGCAACCTGATCAAGAAGGTGATGTTCCCGGCCGAGGTGCTGCCGATTGTCACCGTGCTGGCCAATCTGGTGCACTTTCTGCTGGGCCTGCCGATTCTCCTCGCGTTCCTGATCTATTTCGACAGGCCCCTCCACGCGTCCGAGCTCGTGTGGTTTCCGCTCGTCGTCCTGGTGCAGCTGCTGCTCAGCGTCGGCCTGGCCCTGATCCTGTCGGCGCTGACGGTCCATTTCCGCGACATCAAGGACATCCTCGCGAACGTCATGACGCTGTGGTTCTTTGCCACGCCAATCATCTATTACTGGAGGTTTGCCCCCGCGCCGATTCAGCCGTATCTGGACCTGAACCCGTTTACCCACCTCGCGATTTCGTATCAGGAGATCCTGTATCTCGACGGCGATTTCGGCCACTGGAAGTGGCTGCTGGCGCTGACCGTCGGATCGGGGCTGCTGTTTCTGTTCGCGTACTTTCTGTTCGACCGCCTGCGCGATTCGTTCGCGGAGGAAGTGTGAGGCGACGTTCCGTGAACGCGATCGAGCTGACCAACGTCACGAAGGTGTACCGCAGGTACGCCCGACGGAAGCAGTTCGCGACGCTGAAGAGCGCCCTGTTGAAGGGCAGCCTCATTCAGGATCTGCAGCCCGAAGAAACGTTTCCTGCGCTCCAGGGCGTGTCGTTCAGCGTACCCGCGGGCCGGACCTACGCCGTCATCGGCCGGAACGGATCGGGGAAGAGCACCGCGCTCAAGCTTGTCGCCGGCATTACGAAACCCACGACCGGAACCGTGAAGGTGAAGGGACGAATCTCGGCCCTCATCGAGCTGGGGGCCGGATTTCACCCCGAGATTTCCGGCCGCGAGAACGTCTTCATCAACGGCATCATGCTCGGCCTCAGCAAGCGCGACATCGGCAGGCGGTTTGACGAGATTGTCGAGTTCGCGGAACTGCAGGACTTCATCGACGCGCCGGTGAAGACGTACTCGTCCGGGATGTACATGCGGCTCGGGTTTGCCGTCGCCATCCATGTCGATCCCGACGTGCTGCTGGTCGACGAGGTGCTCGCGGTCGGCGACGCGGGGTTCACCCACAAGTGCCTCGACAAGTTCGGCGAGTTCAAGCGGCGCGGCAGGACGATTCTGCTGGTGACCCACTCGCTCGACCTCGTGGAGCGATTCTGCGACGAGGCGCTGTGGCTCGACAGCGGACGGGTGCGTGGATCGGGCGACCCCAAGAGGGTCGTGGGTGCCTATCTCACCGACGTCGGCAAGAGCGAAGAGCGAGAGCTCGCGCGGGCGGAAGGGCGAGAGGTCGAACGCATGGCGGGTCCCGCCGAAGCGCGCGCGGGCGGACAGGACCAGGCCCACGAACAGGTTGGCGGAAGACCAGAATCCAGCCAGATCGTTCCCGCAGTGGAAGACATGACCCGCAAGGACGAAGGCCGCTGGGGCTCGCGGGAAATCGAGATCACGGGCGTGACGCTGAAGGACGCCGCCGGGCAGGCGTCGCACATCTTCCAGTCGGGCGAGCGCAATGTCGATTCACCTGAGCGTCCGCGCGCACCAGCCGAACAGCGATTTCGTGTTCGGCATCGGCGTGTACAACGCAGAGGGCGTCAACTGCTTCGGCACGAACACGGACATCGAGAACTTCACGCCCGAAGAGATCTCCGGCGAAGGCGAGGTGACGTTCGCGATCGACGCGCTCGATCTCGTGGAAGGCACCTACAAGCTGGATGTGGCCGTGCACAAGCGAGACGGGTACCCGTACGACTTTCACCGCCTGCTCTACACCTTCCGCGTGAAGTCCCGCATCAAGGAAGTCGGTATCTACCGCCCGAGGCATGCCTGGGCCTTTACGCCGGGCATCAGGCTCACCAGGGGCTGACCGCCGAAGCGATGCGCAGGAAGATTCTGTCGACCGCGGAAGCCGTCGCGTTTGTCGAGCATCTGCGCCACGCCGGGAAGGACATCGTCTTCACCAACGGCGTGTTCGACCTGCTTCACCCGGGACACGTCCGTTATCTCCAGGACGCGCGTCGGGAAGGGGATGCGCTGATTGTTGCGCGTCAACTCCGACCGTTCCGTTCGCAGAATCAAGGGAGCGGCGCGTCCCATCAATCCGGAGCACGAACGCGCCGAGGTGCTCGCGGCGCTCGCGTGTGTTGATGCGGTCGTGGTGTTCGACGAAGACGATCCGTACCAAATCATCAGCCGGCTGCGTCCCGATGTGCTCGTCAAGGGCGCCGACTGGGCGCTCGACGCCATCATCGGCCGGGATATCGTGGAATCGAAAGGCGGGCGCGTCGTCAGGATCGCGTGCGCGGAGGGATACTCGACGTCTGCCATAATCGAGAAGATCCGTCATGGCAGAGGGCAGATGGCCGATGGATGAGGGTACGCCGGGATTGCCATCTGCCATCAGCCCGCTGCCCTGACGGGAAGCACGCTCCGTATGCCAACGACCACATCCCTCAACCTGCAGGCCCTCCTCAAGACCGCCGCGACGCGAACCGGCATGGACTCGTCCGCCAATCGCGTGCGGGGCCTGTCGCCGTCGGCCCAGGCGCTCTACGTGGCCGCACAAGTCAGTCACCGCCGCAACGCGGTGACGGTCGTCGTGGTGCCGACCGACGAAGAGGTCGATCGGTTTTGCCTGGACGTCCGATTCTTCATGGCCGCGCTCGAGGGGGCGTCGGCCGCCTCGCTCGAGGAAGCCGTCAAGCCGTTTCCGTCGCTCCAGGTTGATCCGTATCGCACGATTGCGCCTCACTTCGGCGTGGCCTCGGCACGGGCCGCCGCCCTGCACGGCGCGGCCAGCGGCCGTGCGCGCGTCATTGCGGCATCCGCGGCGTCGCTCCTGCCGCGTCTGAGCGCGCCGGGGAATCTGGAAGCCGCGGCCATCGAGCTCAAGAACGGCATGGATCTCGATCCGGTCGCGTTCGGCGATCTGCTGGCCGACGCGGGATTCACTCGCGAGGATCCCGTGGACGAGCACGGTGAATTCTGCGTGCGCGGCGGCATCGTCGATTTCTTCCCGGCCGGCGCGGACAATCCCGTTCGGGTCGAGTTCGTGGGCGACAACATCGAATCGATCCGCCGGTACGATCCCTCCACCCAGCGATCGATCGAGACCCTCGATCAGGCATCCGTCGTACCCCTGGCCGAGAAGGAAGGAACGGCGACGTTCTTCGACTACCTGCCCGGCGACCGCGACCTTTCGTTCATCGTGCTCGAAGAAGAAGAGGTGCGGGCGCACGCCGCGAAGCTGGCCGCGCAGGTGCAGGCGAGCTTTGCAGAGGCGCAGCAAGAAAACCCGAAGGCGCCCACGCCCGACGAGCTGCTGATTCCGTGGTCCGAGGTTGACGAGAAGCTGGCCCAGGCCACGCGCGTCGATCAACTGGCACTGGGGGTCGCCGACGCACCCATCGCACCTGGACATCGCCTGTCAGCCGGCAGTCGAATTCCGTGGCCGGATTCAGGAGTGGATCGCCGACCTCAAGCGCATTCGCGAGCGCGGCGACACGATTCTGTTCGTCTCCGGCACTGAAGGGCGCGCCGAGCGAACCGCCGAAATGCTGGCGGAGTACGGCCTTCGAGGCGTCCTCATCGATCGGACCGAGGAGCTGCTGAATGTCGCGGTGCACATCACGGTTGGCCAGCTCTCGAAGGGATTCCGGCTGCCGGGCGCCGAGCTGCAGATCATCGCCGAGGGTGACGTCTTCGAGGAAGAGCGCGCCAAGGCCGAACGCAAGGGCGATCGGCATCGGTCGATTGCGAAGACGTTTCTGTCGGATCTGCGCGATCTCAAGGTGGGCGATCACGTCGTCCATGTCGATCACGGCATCGGACAGTTCGTCGGCCTGAAGCAGATCGGTGTCGGCGACTCCATGCAGGAGTTCATGGAGCTGCTCTACGCCGGCGACGACAAGCTGTTTGTACCGGTCGAGCGGCTCGACCTGGTGCAGAAGTACAGCGGCACGACCAAACCGCCGCTCGACAAGCTTGGCGGCACCTCGTGGGAGCGCGCGAAGACCCGCGTCAAGAAGGCCATGCGCGACATGGCCGAGGAGCTGCTCAAGCTGTACGCCGCGCGCAAGACGGTTCCGGGCCACGCGTTCAGCCCGGATGCCCACTGGCAGCGGGAGTTCGAAGACGCCTTCCAGTGGGAGCTCACGCCCGACCAGACGAGCGCCATCGGCGACATCAAGCGCGACATGGAGTCGCCGACGCCCATGGACCGTCTCCTGTGCGGCGACGTCGGGTACGGCAAGACCGAAGTGGCCATGCGGGCGGCGTTCAAGGCGGTCATCGACGGCAAGCAGGTCGCGTTTCTCGCGCCGACCACCGTGCTCGCCTTCCAGCATCAGAAAACGCTGAGCGAGCGGTTCGCCGGGTTTCCCGTCGTCACCGACATGGTCAGCCGGTTCCGGACGAAGGCCGAGCAGGACCAGATCATCAAGGATCTCGCCGCCGGCAAGATCGACATCATCGTCGGCACGCATCGGCTGCTCTCGAAGGACATCCAGTTCAAGGACCTCGGCCTGCTCGTTGTCGATGAGGAGCAGCGGTTCGGCGTCGCGCACAAGGAACGCATCAAGCAGATGCGGCGAAAGGTCGATGTCCTGACGCTCAGCGCGACGCCCATCCCGCGCACGCTGAACATGTCGCTGGTGGGTATCCGCGACATGTCGATCATCGAAACGCCGCCGAAGGATCGGCTGTCGATCCAGACCAACGTCGTCAAGTTCGACGCCCACGTCATCGGGCGCGCGATCCGCCACGAGCTCGAGCGCGGCGGCCAGGTGTATTTCGTCCACAACCGCGTGGAGTCGATTTTTGCCATCGGCGATCTGGTCCAGCGCCTGGTGCCCGAGGCGCGCATCGTCGTCGGACACGGCCAGATGGGCGAAGACGAGCTCGAGCGCGCGATGCTCGACTTCATCAGCCGGAAGTACGACATCCTGCTCGCGACGACGATCATCGAGAACGGCCTCGACATTCCGAACGTCAACACGATTCTCATCAACCGCGCGGATCGGTACGGACTGTCGCAGCTCTACCAGCTGCGCGGCCGCGTCGGCCGTTCCGACCGGCCCGCCTATGCGTACCTTCTGGTTCCGCCAGAGACGACGTTGTCGGCGGTTGCGAAAAAGCGGCTGGCCGCCATCCGCGAGTTCAGCGATCTGGGCAGCGGGTTCCGCGTGGCGGCGCTCGACCTCGAGATTCGCGGCGCGGGCAATCTGCTCGGTGGTGAACAGAGCGGGCACATCGAGACCGTCGGCTTCGAGATGTACATGAAGCTGCTCGAACAGGCGATCCGCGAGCTGAAAGGCGAAGACATCCTCGACGACGTGCGTGCCGTGGTGAACCTGCGCGTCGACTTGAAGATCGATCCCTCGTACGTGCCGGAGATGAATCAGCGGCTGATGATTTACCGCAAGATCGCCGACGCGCGCAGCGACGACGAGCTCGATCGGATTCTGGGCGAGCTGCGCGATCGCTATGGGCCCGTGCCGGAGACCGTGGAGCATCTCGAGCAGTACGGCCGGATTCGCATCATGGCCGACCGGCTCGGCATCGAGTCCATCGACCGCGAGGCGCAGACCGTCGTCGTCAAGTTCAGGCCGGACACCCAGGGGCAGCGTCTGAATGTGGAGCGGCTGTTAAAGGTCGTCGGCGGAAGGGGCGATACCACCATCGTTCCGCCGGCGAGCATCCGGATGGATTTGCGGCTGCCCGCGGGCCCGAAGACCCCCGCGGCCCCGGCAGCACCCGTGCCGCGGCCGGTGGGCGAGCGCAGACCAGGGGCTCCCGGGTCCGGCTCGACACCAGGCGCCATGGGGACCAAAGCCAGGGCTCGGCAGAGCACGGGCCAGAGCTGGTGGACGGCGCGCGCCACCGCCGGCGAGGTCAAGGCCGGATTCACGAAGGAAGAGATTCTCAAGCCGCCAAAGGAAGACCCCAACGCGCCGGGCGGAGTGTTTGCCAGGGTACGCGGTTTGTTGGGCGAACTGGCCGGGATACAATAAATGTTTACGTTACTAGGAATTAGCGATTAGGAATGGTCATGAAGAACGTGCTGTCTGTCGCAGTTGTTCGTCGCGCTGCTGGCGGCGGGGCTGAATGCCGAGATTCTGGAGCAGGTGCTCGTCAAGGTGAATGGCGAGATCATCACCCAGACCGAGTTCCAGAGGGTCCAGATTGACCGCGCTTCGCGAGCTGCCGAATCCGCCCGACCCCTCCCGGACATCCGACGCCGAGCTTTCGAAGATCTTCGCGCAGGTCAACCCGCAGGCCATCGTCGGCATGATCGACGAGATGCTGATGATGCAGCGGGCCAAGGAACTGGGGATGACGGTCAGCGATGCGCAGTTCTCCGAGGTGCTCGACTCGATCAAGAAAGACAACAAGATCGAGAGCGAGGCCGCATTCGAGGCCGCGCTGAAGAGCGAGGGGATGACGCTGGCGCAGCTCAAGACCATCCTTTCCAAGCGAATCCTGATCGGCCAGGTGCAACGCCGCGAAATCGGCAGCCGGGTCGAGGTGACCGAGGCCGAGGAGCGCGCGTACTACGACGCCCACCAGACGGAATTCGGCACGACGCCCAGCGTGACGCTGCGGGAATTCGTCGTGACGGCCGAGCTGGATCCCGTGAAAAAGGCGCCCAGCGTGGGCTCGCTCGAAGACGCAGAGGAAAAAGCCAACGCGCTGAGGGCGCGGATCGCGAAGGGGGAGCCTTTCGAGAAGGTGGCGGCCGAGGCGTCGGATTCGCCCTCCAAGGCCAACGGCGGCCTCATCGGTCCCATTTCGCGCGATGAGATGAACGAGGATTTGCTCAAGGAAATCTCGAAGATGAAGGTCGGCGAGATGACGCCGGTGCGGAACACCCAGACCGGCTCGCAGTTCTTCAAGCTGGAATCCAGCATCGAATCGACCACGCTGCCGTTCGAGTCGGCGCGGGCGCAGATTGCCGACCGGCTGACCGGCGAGAAGGTCAACGGCGAGCTCAAGAAGTACCTGCAGCGTCTTCGCGCGCAGGCCATCATCGAGTGGAAGAATGACGATCTCCGCAAGGCGTGGGAGATCGGCGTCGCGGCGGAGCCCACCTTCTAGTCTATGGATCAACCGGGGACCAGCTGGTACGCGGTCTGGACACGATCGCGGCACGAACAGGTCGTGCGCGATCAGATCGCGCGCAAGAACTTCGACGCGTTTCTTCCGACCATCACCCGCTGGAGCCGGTGGAAGGATCGCAAGAAGAAAATTGACTGGCCGCTCTTTCCCGGCTACTGCTTTGCCCGTTTCAACGAAGAGGAATCGCTGGCCATTCTCAAGTGCACCGGTGTCGTGAACATCGTGTCGTTCGAAGGCAGACCGGCGGCGATTCCCGAGCACGAAATCGACGGCATCCGGCGCCTGGTTGAAAGCGACCTGCAGTTCGATCCCTGCCCGCTCATCCGCGAAGGCATGATGGTCGAGGTGACGCACGGCGTCCTGAAGGGTGTCGTCGGCCGCCTCGTCCGCAAGGGGGCGCACGCGCGCCTCGTGTTGTCGGTCGATCTCATCGGCCAGGGCGTCAGCGTGGAAGTCGACGCCGCTGACGTCAAGCCCTTCTAGGCTGGTTGAAATTCCCACGGCTTTGTAGCTCGCGTCTCCCTTCGCCACGCCGTAACACGTCGGCGTGACCGGCCAATAGGACACACCTGCTCCAGCGCGAATCCGAAGCTTCCGCCTTCGCAAAGCTACGGCGGACGCGCCGGAGCCTTGGCGTAGGCGGGCCGGGGCCGGACGCACTGCGAGGCCCGACGTCGACCGCCCGACGCGAGGACACGATCTTCGCCTTTCGTCCTCGCTCGGCTCCCACAGGCTTCTCGCGCGTCAGGCGACCCGTGTCTGCGCACGGATTCGCGCTGGAGCAGGTGTGTCCTCTTGACCGTGAGGGTGCCGACGCGATCGAGTGCTGGTCATGCCGGTGAAGTGACGCGGGCAATCGGCTTGCGAGCGAGCCCGTAGACGTGCGAATACCAGCGAACGCGAGAAAACGCGGCGAGGCGTGAGAGTGCGTGGGGATGGGGGGCCCCCGCGCTCATCGAACGCCGGGCCGCAGCCGCGTTTTGCAGACGGACTCCCGGGATCGCGCGCAAGCTGATTGGCCGCGGCACTTCAAAGATGACGAAGCGGCCGGAAGGTTTCACAACAGCGCGCAAAACCGTGCAGGTGGGAAGACGTGTGTCCGGATCGACGTCGCGGCCCCGCCCGCTGGTTATACTGGGTTGTCCATGAAAATCGGCAACGTCCCGCTCGCTTCGCCGTTCGTGGTGGCGCCCATGGCGGGCATGACCGACACCGCGTTCCGCCGCCTGGTGAAACGGCAGGGGGGGTGCGGGCTCGTGGTGACCGAGATGGTCAGCGCCGACGGGCTGGTGCGCGGCATCGATCGCACCCTGGAATACGCCGAATACACCGAGGAAGAGCGTCCGGTGTCCATCCAGATTTTCGGGGGCGATCCCGAAAAGATGGCCGATGCCGCGCAGATCGTCGAAGCGCTCGGGGCGGATATCGTCGACGTGAACATGGGCTGCCCGGTGCCGAAGATCGCGAAACACAACGCGGGATGCAGCCTCATGCGCGAACCCGCGCACGCCGCGAGCGTGATAGCGGCAATGGCCAGCCGGGTGAAGATTCCGGTCACGGTGAAGATGAGGGCTGGCTGGAACGATCAGTCGATCAATGCGCCCGAGCTGGCCCGTCGCGTCGAGGATGCCGGTGCGGCGGCGGTCGCGGTCCACGGCCGTACGGCGGCGCAGTCCTATACGGGTCAATCCGACTGGAGCTTGATCGATCGCGTCGCCCAGTCGGTGAAGATTCCGGTGCTGGGATCGGGCGATTGCCTCGATGCCGGCCAGATTCTCGAGCGCATGGCCACAGGAGTGAGCGGCGTGCTCGTCGGGCGCGGCGTGCTTCGCAATCCGTGGATTCTTTCTCAGGCTTCCGACCTAACCGCAGGCCGCCCACCTCGCGAGATCTCGCTTCAGGACCGCGGAGAGTTCCTCCTCGAATACATCGATCTGCTGTTGCACGAAGGCGAGAACGAAGCCGAGGGCTTTAGACACAAGGCTGGAGAGACGCAGACTCGCCACCAACGTTGGGTGATCAACAAAGTGCGCGCTTTGATGTCCTGGTATTCAAAAGGGACTCACAACGGTGCGCATCTGAGAACAAGTGTCAACACTTTGCAAACCATCCCGGAACTTCGCGATTTCCTTAGAAATTTCTTCAAATTGCCAGTCGCAATATTGGACTAGTGTATCATTTTAGTCCAAAGAGTATTCCTTGTTGACACAGGATATCGGCCCGGTAGAACTACCTCTTCCGTCGCGCTGCGCAGAGATGCGCGGAGATGCAACGGACGACGAGCCCAGGCAATTCAGCGGAGCGTCGAAGGGAATCCCCCCAAGCTTGCCCCCAAGGCGGCTTGTCTCCCTTGTCCTCACGTGCCGTCCTCTGGCATGTGACCGAGAACCACCTGTAACTCAGAGGGCGAAGCTCTTGCCAAAACACATTAATCGGGTTTATGACCTAATTCCGGTCGCCGCTGTGGCGACGATGGTAGGTGTCCTGGCCCTTTCGGCGGGTTGCACCGCTCCCGGGGCGACCGAGGCCGCAGGGGCCGTGGAAGCGAAATACAACGAGAAGACGGGCAAGCTGGCCGAGCTGACGATGAACGCGAAGAAAGATGGGAAGCCGGACGTGTTCAGCTATATGGACGGCTCGAAGTTCGTCAGGATCGAGATCGACAACGACGAGAACGGCTCGATTGACAGGTGGGAATACTACGGCGCCGACCAGAAGCTCGAGAAGGTCGGTGTTTCTAGGGCGAATGATGGAATCGTGGACTCCTGGCTCTTCGCGGGTACCGACGGTCTGCCGGCCAAAGTGGAGATCTCGACCAGGCGTGACGGCCGGGCCAATCGCACCGAGTTCTTCGCGAAGGGCGACCGGACCCGTGCCGAGGAAGACACTGATGCCGACGGCCGGGTCGACAAGTGGGAGACCTACGAGGGGGGATCACTTGCAGTGGTTTCCTTCGATATGACTAAATCTGGAAAGCCGACGGTCACAATCGACTATCGCAAAGAACGACGGTGAGCGTACCTGAACTCTCGAATCCGACTCCAATGGACGGCGAGCAGCTGATCGCCGCGTCGGCGGCCATGCGATTTGTCGTGCAGGAGATTACGCGCGCCGCCGAGCGGCCCGTCCATGTTCTGCTGAGCGGAGAGGCCGGCACCGGCCGCCAGATCATCGCCCGGGCCATTCATGCTCACAGCAAGTTCAACGAAGGACCCTTCGTCATCGTCGACTGCGCCCGGCGGGCGCCGGCCGATCTCGAGGCCCAGCTCTTTGCGACCAGCGGCAACCGGAGCGGCGTCGAGCGCCGCAGTCTCGAGCGCGTGCGCCGTTCGGCGCAGCTGCTCGAGTCGAAGGGCGGCACGCTGTTCCTGCAGAACGTCGCCGACCTGCCGGCCCGCATTCAGATGCGGCTCATCCGGGTCCTGCGCGACGGCGAAGTCGTCCTCATGGACGATGGCACTCGCGTGGAGCTCGAGCACCGCATCATCACGGCGGCCGACCGCTCGCTCGATTCGGCCGTCCAGGACGGGCGGATGCTCGCGGATCTTCACAAGCGTCTCTGCGAGTTCCGGGTGGACGTGCCGGCCCTGCGCGATCGGCGCGAGGACATCCCCGACCTGGCGACGCATCTGGTTCGGCATCTGTGCGAGCGGGCGAATGTTCCGGCGAAGCAGCTCAGCCATGCCGCGAAAAGCATGCTGGCCGCGCTGCCGTGGCGTGGCAACGGCGACGAGCTGAACCGGCTCCTCGAGGTGCTGGTCACGCGCACGACCACGCACACGATCGACCTGGACGATGTGCTCGCCAACGTCAGGCTCGACGGTCAGGCCACCTGGTTCGGCGTGAACGGCACGTTGCGCGAGGCTCGCGCGCGCTTCGAGAGCGAGTACATCGCCGCGGTCGTCGCGCATCACAACGGCCGGATCCCCGAGGCCGCCAAGACGCTCGGGATCCAACGCAGCAACCTCTATAGAAAGATGCGTCACTTGAGGGTCCGCCCGAATCCGCGGCGGCCCGGCCGCGATTCCTGACGCGGCCACGTCGGTCCGTTCTTCTCACTCCGTCAACGCAATTTTTTCCCGAGGCATTGCGCGCTCGCGACAACGCGAGCGTGCTCTCAACAACTTTGAGCTTATCGCTGAACCCGCTGACCCCAGCTGCGGTGAATGCGCAGCTTGAACTCCCGATTTTTGCTTCGTCGCCCGCGATGCGCCGCGTGCTCGACGATGTGACCCAGGCGGCACGGTCGCGCGCAAACGTCATCATCAGCGGCGAGCCTGGCACCGGCCACGAGCTGGTGGCTCGCGAAGTTCATCGCCGCAGCCCGTCTCCCGGCGGGCCCTTCGTGAAGGTCGTCTACGATCCGGCCGCGCCAGAGGCCTTCGAGTTCGATCTCTTCGGCTACAACGCCACCGAGAGCACCGATCGGCCCGAACGGCGGGCGGTGGAACGGATCGGGCGAGGGGGCCATCTTCACAACGCACTCGGCGGCACGATCTTCTTCGCGAATCTGCCGGCGATTCCTCCCCGCATTCAGATCCGGCTGGCGCGTCTCTTCCGCAGCGGGGAGGCCGTCGTCCTGCAGGCGAAGAAGCGCATCAAGGTGACGGTGCGCGCCATTGCGGCGGTCGAGCAGGGCTATGAGGAAGCCGTTCGAGACGGGCGTCTTCATGAAGAGCTCTTTCACCTGATTTCGGGCTCCCGGATCGAGCTGCCGCCGCTGCGGCGCCGAAGCGAGGACATACCGGCCCTCGCGTCATTTCTTCTGAGCGAGTCGTGCCGTGGCGCGGGGCTGCCGTCCAAACAGCTCTCGAGCGCGGCGCAGCAGCTCCTGTCCGCTCTGCCGTGGCATGGCAATGCCGCCGAACTGCGGCGCCTGCTGAGCGAGCTCGCCGAACGCAGCCGCGCCGACGTCATCGATCTCACCGACGTGCTCGCCACAATCCAGATCGACGGACGTGCGAAACAGTTCGCCACGGGCGGGACGCTGCGTGAAGCCCGCGCGCGGTTCGAGCGCGAGTACATCGTCGCCGTCGTGGAGCAGCATCACGGCCGTATTCCTGACGCGGCGAAGACGCTCGGTGTCCAGCGGCCGAACCTTTATCGGAAACTGCGCCGCATGAACGTCTCGAAACTTTCCCGCAAAACGAGCACGCGTCAGTCGTGATCGACCCGCATCATTCGAATCTGGGACCCGGTGCGAAACGGATACATAAAGTCCGCGCTTTCGTTGACTACACAAGCGGCGTCCGTATCATTGCAATCAGCGTTTAACTTCTTTCAGTGAGGCTCCCCATGTTGCAGCGTGTACTCTCGGTTGTTCTCTCGCTCGCGATCATCTTGTCCGCGAACCCCATCCTCTTCGCCGCAGGTCCGGCAGGCCAGATCAGCGGCGTCGCCATGCTCCAGAATGGCGATCACCTCGCCGGGCAGATTGCACGGTTGCGCAGCCTGGATAACCAGGGCGACGCCGTGACGATCACGACGATGACCACCGGCTCCGGCGAATTCTCGTTCGCCGGCGTGAACGCGGGCAGCTATGTCGTCGAGCTCGTCTCGAACGGCGCTGTCTCGGGCACGAGCGCACCGGTGACGCTGACGTCGAAGAGCATGACGGCCGGCGACGTCCGGATTACGGCGTTGGCGGCGTCCGCGGCGGCTGCGGTGCCGGTTTCTGGCGGCAGCTTCTGGACCAGCACGCTGGGTATGATCACCGTTGCGACGATCGCAACCGGGATCACCACGGCGTTTGTCGTCACCAAGGACGACGCCAGCGGCTCGAAGTAGGAAGCAGTGAGCTCCAAAGGGTGAGCGGGGGACGCCCCAACGCGTCCCCCGCCCGCTCCGGGTAAGTCACTTCCGTTTCCGGTTTCCCGTCAATCAAACAACAGACAGGCAGATTCTTCTGCCGGTATCTCACACATGAACATTTCATCATCCGCCTTGCGGATCGCCTTGGCATTGGCGCTCGGGCTGGGTCTGACGCGCGGGGCTGCCGCGCAGTCGCAGCGGAACGAAGACCCTCGCACCGAAGCCAAAATCCATTTCGGTCCGGTGTACCTGACGCCTGAAGTGCAGTTGCGCCAGATCGGCGTGGATACCAACGTCTTCAACAGCGCCATCAATCCGAAGTCGGACTTCACCTTCACGCTCGGACCCGAAGCGCACGTGTGGGTGCCGATCGGGCGGCGGGGCCTGGTGAAAACGACGGCGGGCGCCGACCTGGTGTACTTCCAGGAGTATTCGAGCGAGCGTTCGATCGACCCGCACGCGGAGGTGCGCGGCGAGGTCTACCTGCACCGCGTGACGCTGTTCCTCGAGAACGATCTGCTCAACACCCGGCAGAGACCCAACTACGAAATCGACGTGCGGGCGCGCCGCCTCGAGAACACGCTGCGCGCCGGCGGCGAGTTGCGGCTGTCGAGGAAGTTTGCCGTCGAGGTCGCCGGCCGGAAGTCCATCCTCCGGTTCGACGGCGACCAGGTCTTCACGGGCAGCGATCTCGAGCAGACCTTGAACCGCGATACCAACGGCCTCAGCGCGACGGCCCGGTATCAGCGGACACCCTTGACGACCCTCGCCGTGCGCACCGAGACGTATCGGGATCGCTTCATCTCGGCACCGTTGCGCGACGGCGACACGCTGCGAGTCCAGCCTGGAGTCGAGTTCCGCCCACGCGCGCTGGTGTCGGGCAGCGCGTACCTCGGCTACGGACGCTTTCTCGCGCTGCACGACGAGCTGCCGGATTTTCGCGGCGTCGTGGGATCGGCCCGCCTCAGGTTCCGTCTGCCGCGCGCGGCGACGCTCGAATTCTCGGGCGATCGCGATCTCGGGTTCTCCTACGAAGCAGCTCCAGCCGTACTTCGTGGCTGACGGTTTCGGCGTCACCGTGCGGCGGCAGATCGTCGGCCGTTTCGACGCCGCCGGCACGGTGCAGCACCAGCGTTACAGCTATCGGAATCTCCTCCTCCCGGGCGACCCGCAGTCACGGTTTCGCCCCGAACGGCAGGACGTGACGGTGATCTACACGTTCTCGATGGGCTACACACCGAAGCGCGACATGCGCGTCGGTGTGGGCGTGTCGAAGATGAGCCGCGATTCGAACACGAACGCGACCGCAATTTACGAAGGCTTCAGGATTGGATCGTCGGTGACGTATGGATTCTAAACACGAGGCTGCAGTGATGCCGGACAACACATTCTCATTTTCGTTCAGGACGATCGGGGCGCTTCTCATGGTGCTGACCTTGAGCGCTCCGCGCGTCGCGCTAACGCAATCGGCCGGTGACTACGTCATCGGCGCCCAGGACGTCCTCTCGATTGCCGTCTACGACCAGCTGGACCTCGGCGGCAAGTACGCCGTCGAGCTGGACGGCAGCTTCACCTTTCCGCTGGTTGGACGGGTGCAGGCGGGCGGCCTGACGATTCGAAATTTCGAGGGGGAGCTCAAGAAGAAGCTCGCGGACGGCTTCTTCAAGAATCCGCAGGTGACGGTGGCCATCGAGCAGTACCGCAGCCAGCGGGTGTTCGTGACCGGGGAAGTAAGGAGCCCCGGCGCGTATCCGCTGACCGGCGACATGACGCTGATCGAGGCGCTGGCCAAGGCCGGCTCGACGACGTCAACCGCCAGCGAGGAGGTCGTGGTCGTGCGCGGCACGAAGGGCGTGGACGGCCCGATCGCGATCGACGCGGCGGGCGACAAGGAGATCCTGCGGTTCAACCTGAAGGATCTGCAGAGCGGCGCCGCCGCCGTGCGGAACATCGATCTGCGCGACGGCGACACGATTTACATCGCGCGCGCCGAGCTCGTGTACATCTTCGGCGAAGTGAAGAATCCGGCGGCGTATCCGATCAAGACGGACACGACCGTGCTGCAAGCGCTGTCACTTGCGGGCGGCGTGACGCCGAACGGCGCCATCAACCGGACGAAGATCATCCGCGTCGTCGAAGGCGACAAGAGAGAAATCAGCGTGAAGTTAACGGCCATTGTCCAGCCCGGTGACACCATCATGGTGCCCGAGCGGTACTTCTAAGGGTGAATCAGATGACAGACGAACTTCAGCCGGCAGGACTGCGAACTTCGGGAGACCTCGCGATTCAATCGCAGCCAGATGGTCCCCGTCCCAACCAGCGGCAGCCTCGCGAGGAGCCGCATCTGTTCGACTACGCGCGCGTGGTCGTCAAGCGCCGACACGTCGCCCTCGCGGTGTTCGTCGCGATCTTCCTGGCCACCGCCGTGTACACGTTCACGGCGACGCCCCTCTACGAAGGGCGGGTCCAGCTGCTGATCGAGGCAGACAACCCGAACATCGTGAACTTCAAGGAAGTCATCGACGAGGCGCAGAGCCGCCAGGACTACTACCAGACGCAGTACAGGCTGCTGCAGAGCCGGAGCCTGGCGAAGCAGACGATCGATGCGCTGCAGCTCTGGAGCAACACGGAGCTGAGCCCGGACCCTGCGAAGAAAGGGTTCTCGATCGGCAACACGGTGCGCTCCTCGGCGGCGTGGGCGGTATCGCTCTTCAGCAGCAAGGCGCCGAGTCAGATTCCGGAGCCCGGGGAAACGGCGGTGCAGGTGAAGGCGATCAGCAACTTCCTCGATCGGCTCAACGTCTCGCCGGTTCGCAACAGCCGGCTGGTCGAGGTGAGCTTCCGGTCGCAGGATCCCGTGGTCGCGGCGAAGGTCGCCAACGGGATCGCCAAGACCTACATCGAGCAGAACCTCGAGTTCCGCTTTACGGCGTCGCGCGACGCGTCCGCATGGCTCGCCCAGCAGCTCGAGGAGCAGCGCGCGCAGGTCGAAGCGGCCGAAACCGCGTTGCAGCACTACCGCGAGCAGACCGACGCGCTGTCTGTCGCAGATCGCCAGAACATCGTGGTGCAGAAGCTGGCCGATCTCAACAGCGCGGTGACCAAGGCCAAGACCGACCGCCTGCTGAAGGAATCGATGTACCGGCAGCTGACGTCGACGATCGAGCGCGACGCGGCGGCGCTCGACACGTTCCCGGCGATTCTGGCGAACCAGTTCATCCAGCAGCAGAAAACCGAGCTCGCGAACCTGCAGCGGCAGCGCGCGCAGCAGGCCGAGAAGCTGGGCGAGCGGCATCCCGAGATGCTGCGGCTCCAGTCGGCGATTCAAGCGTCACAGATGAAGCTGGACGGCGAGATTGCGAAGGTCGTGCAGGGCGTGAGGACCGAATACCAGGCGGCGCAGGCGCAGGAACAGAGCCTGACGTCGGCGCTGAACGCCCAGAAGGACGAAGCGCAGTCGATGAACCGCAAGGCGATCGACTACGGCGTTCTGGAACGCGATGTCGAGAGCTCCAAGCAGATTTACCAGAGCCTGCTGCAGCGCGCGAAGGAAACCGGCGTGTCGGGCGCTCTCAAGACGAGCAACATCCGCATCGTCGACCTGGCCGACGTCTCGTCCGACCCGGTGAGCCCGCGCCGGATGCTCAACCTGCTGATCGGGCTTCTGGGCGGCATCCTCTGCGGCGTCGGCGTCGCGTTCTTCTTCGAGTACATGGACAACCGGATCAAGACGCCGGAAGAGCTGCAAACGCAGCTGGGTCTGCCATCGATGGGCATCATTCCGAAGTTGACCGGCGAGCACGCCGGCGACCCGCTCATCAATGGCAGCGTGCCGGCCGAACTTCGCCGAAGCGTTCCGAGGGCTTCGCACGAACGTGCTGTTCTCGTTCGCCGACGGGGGATCGCGCTCGGTGGTCGTGACGAGCACGGGACCGGGAGAAGGCAAGACCACGGTGGCGTGCAATCTCGCGCTGGGCATGGCGATGGCCGGCCAGCGTGTGCTGCTCATCGACGCCGACATGCGCCGCCCGCGCGTGCACGAGGCGCTCAAAATTCAGCACGAACCCGGGCTCTCCAACCTGCTGGTGGGTGCGGCCAAGGCGAACGAGGTGATGCGGCAGACCGCGCTGCCGAACTTCTACGTGCTGCCGGCGGGAAAAATTCCGCCGAATCCGGCGGAGCTCCTGGGCTCGAAGCGATTCGCGGAATTGCTGAACTCGCTCAAGGATCACTTCGATCTCGTCGTCATCGACACGCCGCCGGTCATGGCGGTGACCGATGCCGCGGTCATCGGCTACCGCGCGTCGGGCGTGCTCTTCGTCGCGGCGGCCGATGTCACGAACCGCAATGCCGCGCAGACGGCGCTCGACCAGCTCGAGCACGCGCGCGTGAAGTTCATCGGGGCCGTGTTGAATCGCGTCGACCTCGAGGGCAACGCGTACTACTACTCGAAGTACTACCGAAAGGAATACGCCGGCTACTACGTGGCGACCACTTAAGCGCTATCAGCCACGGAGGAACTTTCAGTGCGATTTTCAGCCCCCCCAGCATCGCATCCGGCGGTCGTTGCACTACCGCAGGGCGTTCATCTTCCAACCGTGGACGTCCGCTCAGAGCTCGACGAGCGGGCGTTCCGCGGCTGGAGCGAGTCGTCCCGCAGAGTCATCCGGGTCGTCACGCTCTTCGTCACAGACAGCCTGGCCGGCGTGCTCGCGATAGGCGCCGTGCTCAGAACCTGGGAGCTGGTGTCGGCAGGCGGGATTCGTCCGCTTCCCGATTACGTCCCGCTCGTTGCCATGGTGTTCTGCCTGCTTCCGCTCTCGCTCTGGGCGTGTGGCGCGTATGCAGGAGGGAAGGCCCGCGTCGATCTCGTCAAGATCGCGTCGGGCGTCCTGATTGCGGCGTTCCTTGGATGGGTGCAGGCACAGTTGTTCGGCCGTGACACGCCCGATCTGCCAAACAAGACGGCCTATCTCTATTCAGCGGCGGTCATTGCCGGTTACGTCTGGTTGTTCAGGCTGGCACTGGACCACGTGGTTGCAGCCGGCTACGACCAGGGCCTGCTGCGGATGCGAGTGGTCGTCGTCGGGAGCATCGAGGAGGCCGACCGGCTGGCGAACCGGTGCCGCCGGACTTCAGGATGCGAACTGGAGATCGTCGGTCGTGTGCCGCCCAGACCGAAAGAGTCGGATCTCGACGATGGTACCGTTCCGCTCGTAGGCCAGCTCGACGATATCGAGGCGGCGCTCTCTGCCGCGCGGGCGCAGGGTCTCATCATCGTGGCCAACCTGCCGTTCACCAGGCTGGAAACGGTCGTCGGGCACTGTTTTCGAGTCGGCGCGTCGGTGTCGGTGCTGCCGGCGACGCTGAAGGCGATTTCGGGAACGCAGCTCGAGGTGCGGAGAAGCGCCATCGGGCCGTTCCTGCGGCTGAGGCCGATCAGGCTGGATGTTCCGCAGCTGCTGGTCAAGCGCGCGATGGATCTCGGGCTGACCATCCTCGGGCTCGCGGTGATCTGGCCGGTGCTGTTGCTCGTCGCGATCGCGGTGAAGCTCGATTCCCGCGGTCCGGTGTTCTTCAAACAAGGTCGAGCCGGCGTTGGCGGAAAGCTCTTCGACATCGTGAAATTCCGGACGATGCGGGTCGGCGCGCACGAAGAACGGGAGGCGCTCCAGCATCTCAACGAGTACCCCGACGAGCGCCTGTTCAAGATCAAAGTCGATCCCCGCGTCACGCGTGTCGGACGATTCCTGCGGCGCACGTCGCTCGACGAGCTGCCGCAGCTCTTCAACGTGCTCAGGGGCGAGATGAGCCTCGTTGGGCCACGGCCGTGCCTTCCGGAGGAGCTCACGCACTACTTCGAGCGCGACATGACGCGGCTCTTCGTCGTGCCCGGCGTGACCGGACCGTGGCAGGTGAGCGGGCGGAACCAAATCCTTGATTTCGACAAGGTCGTCCGTCTCGAGCTCGAGTACATCCAGTCCTGGTCGATCTTCACCGACCTGTTGATTCTCGCGCGCACGGTTCCGGCCCTGTTCCGCCGCGGCGCGTACTAGGCCCGCGTCTCTCATCTACCGACGACATTTCATCTGCATACGACATCCATGAGCGGACGATTGCTGAAACGTCTGAACGTCGCGGGAAACGGCTCTGTGGAAAGCCATGAGCTGGTCCGGCGCCAACAGCGTGCTCCGCATCGTGCTGGGCTTTTTCAGCGCAAAGGTGTCGGCGCTCTTCCTCGGACCAGCGGGGATGGCCCTGGTCGGGGAAATCGCCAATTTCATCCAGGTCTCGACCGGCGCGATCGCGAACGGCGCGCAGACCGCGGTCGTCAACCTCACGGCGGAACGTCGTTCGTCGCCCGCGCGCCTGCAGGAGTTGTGGGCCACCGCGATCTGGTCCGTGCTGCTGCTGAGCGGGCTGGTCGCCCTTGTCGTGCTGTCGAGTGCATCCACGCTGAGCGCGTGGCTGCTGTTCGACGCGAAATACTGGCCGGTGATCGTCGCGGGCGGGTTCGTGGTGATGCTGGCGGTCGTCGACACGGTTCTGATTGGCGCGCTGAACGGGCTCAAGCAGATCAAGCTGATTGCGAGCGCGAGCATCGCCTGCACGATCGTCGAGTTCATCCTGTTCGCCGGCCTGACCTACACCTTCGGTATCTGGGGCGGTCTCGTCGGCATGACCGCGGTCTATGGCAGCAAGCTGGCGGTGTCGAGCTGGATTGCGTTTCGCTCGAAGCTGATTTCACCGCGCGCGCTGTTCAGCAGCTTCGACCGCGCGACCCTCCGCGACATCTGGAAGTTCTATCCGATGCTCATCGCCCACTCGATTGCCCTGCCGCTCGCCCAGCTGCTCGTGAGGAGGCGGCACCGTGCGGACCCTCGGGCTGGAGCAGGGCGGCTACCTGCAGGCCGTGTGGCGTTTGTCGGACATGTACGTCGGCGTGATCACGACGGCCCTCGGCTTCTACTTCATGGCCTACTTTTGCGTCGCTTGAAGGAGAAGGCGCGCGGGGCGAGTTGCTGCGCCGGACGATTGTGCAGCTCTGCATCGTCACCGCCTGCTGCGCGGCGGCGATCTATCTGCTGCGCGACGTCATCATCGCGGTCGTGCTGACCAGCCACTTTGCTCCGATGCGCGATCTGCTGGCGTTCCAGCTGATCGGCGACGTGTTCAAGGTGATGGACTACCCGCTGCAGATGGTGCTGGTCACGCAGCGTCGGGCACGGCAGCTACATCGCGCAGGCGGTCTGGCGGGCCGGCGCTGTATGTCGCCCTGAGCGCAGTGTGGCGCCCCTCGCTGGGCGCCCAGGCGGCGCCGGCGGCCTACGCGTTCAGCCACGTTCTCGTGTTCGCTGGTTCTCCTCTTCGTGCTGCGGCGAACGTTGACCGCCAGAAGAGAGGCCCTGCCGGCCCTGCCGGACATACAAACGGTTTGAGATTCGGCGTGAGATGCACATGCGTCCAATGACGAGCGAGCGACTAGGGTTTTCCAGAGATCAGGGAGCAATCGGATCGATTGCGATCGGCGTGCTGTTTGTCGTCGCAGCAGTGGTGCTGGTCGGCTACACCCGGCGAATCGAGCTCGGCGCGGTCGTCGCATTGCCCCTGGTGTTGCTGCTGCTCAGCAATTTCCGACTGGCGGCAACGGTGACCATCTGGGTCGCCCTGATCTGGCTATTGCGTATCCCTGCCGTGTTCTTCGATCTGGTTCAATTCAGCTACGTCCTGTATGCCTGCGTCGCTCTGACGCTGGGCGCTTATCTGCTGCGGCTCGGAATGGGCGAGCGGAAGCAGCCTTCCGCTCATCGCGAACAAGTGGACCTGGCTGTTGATTGCCACGATCGTCGCGGGCGGTGTGCACGGCGCCGAAAGTGTCGGAACCATTCCGTCGTGGGTATTGGCCGGCTCCGATGCCGATCTGGGAGTGCCCTGGACCTACTACAGGACCGTTGTGTTTCCGGGTGTTCTCCTCCCCCTGCTCGCGATTTTCGTCGGTGCGGCGCTATGCGACAAACAGAAGCTGAGCGCGATCATGACGCCTGTCTGGACGTTGGTGTGCGCAATCGATTTGCTGATCGTCGGGCAGGTGGTGACATCGGGAGAGCCGCTGTCGGTGATGGCGACCCAGCGCAGCGAGCATCTGATAAGTCTCGGGTTCCACTCCAATGAGCTCGGTGCGTTCCTGGCGATCGCGTACGGACTCGGTCTCGGGGTCTGGGATGGAACTGAGCAAGGTCGCTCGAGAACGGCTCTTGGAGCATTGCTGGCGATGACGGCCCTGGCCGTGCTGCTGACGTTCTCGCGAGGCGCGTATCTCGCGGTGGCGGTGGTTACTGTCATGGTCGTTCCTAAAGGGGGCGCCCAGAAAGAAGGTGGTTCTGCTGTGCGCAACCGCACTCGTCCTGCTGGCGGCTCCGGCGCCGTTGCTCGATCGAATCGGGTATGGCGTGACCAGCAAGGACGTCAACGAGATCAGCGCCGGCAGAGTCGACAACCTGTGGGTGCCGTTGCTGCCCGATATTGCCGACCATGTGTGGTTCGGCCAGGGATTGCAGTCAATCATGTGGACCGACGCCCAGCAATTCCAGGAGATCTTTCCGGCGAACCTGGCCCACAACGCGTTCCTGGATCTCATTCTCGACTTCGGCCTCATCGGCTCCCTGCCGATCGTGGCTTGGTATTGGTACACGTGGCGCGGATTTCGGCGTGGCGCGCACGACCGATCCCGTTGCCCGCGTACAGGGCGCTATTCGCCGGAAGCGAACTGGCCCTGTTCGCGTTCTTGCTCTGCGTCACTCACGAACAACCGGCTGACTCCGACGGCGACCAACAGCCTGCTGTGGATTGCCGTCGGGATCCTGCTGGCTCGAACACACCAAGCCCCTGAAGGCCTCGAGTGCAGATCGGCCGAGGCCGCAAGTCAGCGATTCTGGCGGCCGCTGGTGGACGCGACTCGACGCTGTGCCGTCGCGAATAACGGCGGTCAACGGAGTGTAGACATGTGTGGTATTACCGGATTCCTTCGCCCCGGCCGGCGACATGCGCCGCGTGGGAGACGGCGCTTCAAAAGGCGGTGCGGGCGCTCTTCATCATCGGGGTCCCGACGCCGGCGGCGTGTGGATGGGCGACGGCGTGGGGCTCGGCCACCGTCGGCTGTCGATTCTCGATCTGTCCGAACAGGGCCGTCAGCCCAAGGTCTCGCGCAGTGGACGCTATGTGATGGTCTACAACGGCGAGGTTTACAATTTTCGCGATGTCCGGCGCCAGCTGGAGTCGGAGGGGCAGTCCTTTGCCAGCAGCGGTGACACTGAACTCGTGCTGGCGGCCATCGAGGCATGGGGTGTCGAAGCCGCGGTGCGCCGCTTCATCGGGATGTTCGCGCTGGCCGTGTGGGACAAGGTCGAGCGGCGTCTCCTCCTGATTCGGGATCGGCTCGGCGTCAAACCGCTGTATTTCGGCTGGGACGGCACGACGTTCTGCTTCGGCTCCGAGCTCAAGGCGCTCCGCGCGTTTCCTCACTGGCAGCCCGAGATCGATCGTAGCGCGCTGGCCGACTACTTCTACTACGGTTACATCAACGCACCGCGGAGCATTTACCGAAACGTCTTCAAGCTCGAGCCCGGTCATTGGCTCGAAATGAAGGACGGCGGCGAGCCGGTCATCCGCCGGTACTGGAGTGTCCTCGACGCGCTGCAGGATCCGCTGAGAGGCAACGAAGATCAGCTCACCGAGCAGCTCGAAGCGCTCATGGTAGACGCGTTCCGCCTGCGCATGGTCTCCGACGTTCCGGTGGGAATGTTCCTGTCAGGCGGTCTCGATTCCTCGGTGGTCACGGCGCTGCTGCAAAAGCACTACGGAAACATCCGGACCTTTACCATCGGATTCTCCGACGATCGCTTCAACGAGGCGTCTCATGCGCAGAAAGTTGCCGACCACCTGGGAACTCAGCACACCGCTCAAGTGATTGATGGCAGCGACGCCAAGCGAATTCTCTTGAAATGGGCTGAGCTGTATGACGAGCCGTTCGCCGACTCGTCGGGTATCCCGACGTATTTGGTATCGAAGCTGGCGGGAGAGCAAGTGAAGGTGGTCCTTTCAGCGGACGGCGGCGACGAGCTCTTCAGCGGCTACAGCATTTACACAAACATGATTGCCAACATGCGACGGCGTGAGGCCATTCCGACGCCGGTTCGCAAGATGGTCGGTACCTCAATCGGATTGCTGCCGCTTGATTCTCTGGACGAAACACTTGCCTTGAGTCGGTATCTTCCGGAGAGCTGGCGAGGCCGGCAGCGCCCGACCTACCGCCTGCGGCGCATCCGCGATTGGATGGGCAGTCCGACCCCGGGACATATGTACGAGACGGCACTCGGCAACAGCTGGTGGTCCGACCAGGCGCCAATCCTTACCAACAGTACCCGCATAGTCGTAAATCGCCTGACCAGTACACCGGCGGCTTTGCCGACCAGATGTGTCTATGGGACCTTCACAACTATCTGCCAGGCGACATTCTTGCGAAAGTGGATCGTGCCACGATGGCCACGAGCATTGAGGGCAGAGAACCATTGCTCGATCACCGATTGGTAGATTTTGCTCTCCGGCTGCCGCTCGAAATGCGGCGGGGTCCGCTAGGGACAAAACATCTTCTTCGGAAGGTTCTCTACAAGCACGTTCCAGCTGAAATCGTCGATCGCCCCAAGATGGGTTTCGGCGTGCCTATCGATCAGTGGCTGAGGGGAGATCTCAGCTATCTGATCGATGACTACCTCGACCCCGCCGCCATTAGAAAGCAGAACATTCTCAATCCCGCGCTCGTTGAGAAAGCCATCCGCGGATTTAGAGCGAAGGACGAAAATGCGACCAACCGCGTGTGGTCGTTGCTGGCCTTTCAAATGTGGCGCGAGCAATGGCTGTGACCGCACCGGCTGCGATGGCGGTGGTGAAGCCGACATCGCGGCGCATGCGGGTTCTTTTCGTGATCAATAGCCTGGTTTACGGCGGTGCTGAAACGCAGGTCATCGCGCTCAGCCGTGCCTTGGCCGAACGTGGCCACGAAGTGTTCATCCATACGCTATCGGACGACAATCCCCGCCACGCGGAACTGGTGGACTTCGTCGGTCTGCGTGATTGCCGATCGCAAACGCCGCAGGTTCGACCCGGCCCTGGTCCTCCGCATGCGACGAGCCATCAATGAACTGAGACCCGACATTGTTCACGGGTTTCTCCTTGAGGGCAATCTCTATGCGAGGCTGGCTGCTCTCAAGACTGGCGTGCCGGCGCTGAACTCGGAGAGAAACGACAACTACCACATCCCGATGCAGCACCGGCTTGCGTTGATCCTGACGCGCCGCATGGCAGCAGGCGTTGTGGCGAATACCTATGCCGGCGGACGTTTTGCGCAGCGAGCGTTTCGTTTGCCGCCAGAGCAGGTGGACGTGGTCTGGAACGGTGTGAAGGTGCCTGCCGACGGGCGGGAGGGAGAGTCGGCGGAGAGTATCAAGAAGACGTTCTTCCCCGACACGCCCGCCATCAAGCTCGCATCCGTCGTCGCGATGCTGAGGCCGCAGAAAGATCACGAGCTGGCATTGCGTGTTGCACAGGAGCTGATTCAGAGAGACCGGTCGTGGCGCTTCCTGTTTGTCGGTGATTCGTTGCCTCATACCAGAGACTACAAGGAGCGGATCTATCGGCTTCGCCAGGAGTTGGGACTTGAAGAGTTTGTGCAATTCGCGGGTCTGCGAAGTGATGTACCTGACATCGTCAGGCAGTCGAATGTCCTCCTCTCCACGTCGATACACGAGGGATTTCCCAACGTTGTGATCGAAGCGATGGCCGTTCGTACGCCGGTCGTGAGCACGCAGTACTCCGACATCACGCTGATCCTGCCAAACCCCTGGCAGGTCGTCGAGAGCCGGGACGCGGCGCAGCTGGCGACGGCCGTCATGAGAGCCAATGCAGAACGTTCGCAGGTCGTCACTCAACAGGAGGAGTGGCTGCAAATGAACGCCACGATAGACCGGGAAACCGATCGCCTGGAAGCGGTCTACAGGAAATATGTTGTTCATGCGTAACCAGGAAAAGCCCCATATCTGCTTCGTCGCGCCAGACACATGGCCCGTCCTGGCAAACGACCGCCGCGTCGAGTCGGCGGGAGGCGCCCAGGTTCAACAGAGCCTGCTCGCCAAACGCCTGGTTCAGCGAGGATTTCGTGTCTCGATGATCTGCATGGACTACGGCCAGCCCGACCAGGTCATCGTCGACGGTGTCACGGTGTTCAAGTGTCATGCCCCACTTCAAGGCCTTCCCGTGATCCGGTTTTTCCATCCGCGGCTCACGGGTCTGTGGGCGGCCCTGCGGCGGGTCGACGCCGACATCTACTATCAGCGGTCTGCCGCAGCACAGACAGGTGTGATCGGTCTCTTTGCAAAGAATTATGGTCGGCGCTTTGTCTATGCGGCAGCCTGCGATCTCGACGTAGCGCGAGATCAGACCTGGAAGCTGTTTCAACGCCGAGCCGGTTGGCGAGATCAACAACTGTTCCAGTTGGGCTTGAAGCTCGCTGGCGACGTCGTCGTGCAGCACGCCGGCCAGATGCAAACCTATCAACGCTGGCACCGGCGAGTCCCGACACTCATTCCAAGCTGTTTTGAAAACACCTTTGGCAACAGCCGGACCTCAAACAGCCGGAACTCAAATGGCACAGTGCTGTGGGTGTCAGCGTTGCGCAAAGCCAAGCGGCCCGAGCTCTTTCTTGAAATGGCCCGACGTCTGCCGGATCTGCATTTCCGTATGGTCGGAGGTGCAGCGACCGAAGCTGGAGGGGAAGCACTGTTCGCGCGAATCAAACAAGAGGCCGCAAGCATCCCGAACCTCGAGTTCACAGGGTTCGTCCCGTTTTCGGAGATCCACACCCATTTCAAGGCGGCGCGTGTATTCGTGAACACCTCGGATTATGAAGGATTCCCCAACACATTCCTGCAGTCCTGGTCGCTTGGTATTCCGACCGTGAGCTTCTGTGACACGGGCTCAACGGTGAATGGTCAGCGAGTGGTCAGCGTCGTGACGGATCTCGACGAGATGACGCGGACGACCGAGAGGTTGATGCGGGATGATGCCTATTGGGACGAGGTTTCCGGGCGTGTTCGTGAATGTTACGGGAAGTGTCACACACCGGAGGCGGCGATGACCGCCTACGAAAGGCTCTTCATGAAGGCGGGCGTTGCAGCTGTTGTTGAAGATCAACGTGAGAGGCGCGTCGCGTGAAGAGCGTGTTATTCGTCGGCGTCGGTATCTTTCCGCACCGCGTTGCGGGCGACAAGAACTTCCTCCTCGATCTCTCCACCCATCTCCAAACGCACAACATCGAGACGAGCTTCGTCAGCATCGTGAACGTCGACAACCCCCCGCAGGCCGAAGGCTACACCTTCGTCAAACGTGCCCTGCACAAGCCGGGTGATCACTACGTGAGGCGGGACGAGCGCGGCCGCATCCTTGGCTACCGTCATCCGCACGGAACCGCGCGGACCGTTTTCGAACTGGCGTCGACGCTGGTCGCGGAACGCCGCACGATTCAGGCTGCGCTTCGCCCGTACGACCGCGCCGTGATCCACTGGATGGACAGCTCGCTGATGATGCCGGCCGTCCGGGCCGTGTGTGGCGAGCAGCACAAATACGTGACGTCGGTGTTCCGCTACCTGCCGGCGAGCCGTCCGGCGCGCACCATGCGGGCGATGGCATTGAAAGGGACGGACCGCGTCTTCGCCGGAACCGAAGCCGCTCGCGAGCGGCTGATTCGAGACGGATGCGCGGAGGATCGCGTCGTGGTGCAGCCCTGGGGCTGTGCCGCGCCGCGCGAACACCAGCCGATTCAGCACGCCGGCGGCGGAACGCGAGTCCGGCTCCTGTGGTCGGGCTTCCTTCAGCAGATCGGCCGGACCGATCTGCTCAAGAGCCTCGCGCTGGCCCAGCGCGTCCGGCAGCGCCGCCCCGACGTTCACTTCACGTTTTCCCTGAAGCCCGAGTGCTTTTCGGAGGAATTCAAAGCCTTCGAGGCGCCCGGCATCGAAGTGCGGTCGGGTGGCCGTTCGTTTCTCGGCGACCTCGAGTCCTTTGACGCATTTCTGTCCCCGGTGTCTGAAGGCAAGAGCACGCCTGCGCCTCCGCTGACGTGGCTCGAAGCCATGGCAGCCGGTGTTCCCGTCATCACGACCGCGCACCCGGGTGTCGACGAGGTCATTGCCGACCGCGTCTCCGGAATCGTGGCGGCCGACTACGACGCGCTCGAGATGCGATTGCTCGAGATCGGCCTCAAAGGAAAGCTGCAGGCGATGAGGCAGAAGGCCCGAGAACACCACACACGTCGATACGAGATCCGGACCGTAGCAGCCCGCTACGCCGATGTGTATCACCAGCTTCTATCGGAAAAACGATGACCTACTCAGCCAAAACCGTATACCGCGACGACGCTATTGCGAATGTGTACGAGCAGCGCCGATTCCGGAACTGGTCGGGACGCGTTGGCGGCGACCTCGAAAAGACCAGGATGCTCGCCGGCTTAAAGCATCTTGGCGTTGGGCCCCATGGCGTGGTGGTCGACGTGCCCGCGGGCACCGGCCGCCTGACGAGCGCGGCGCTGGAACGCGGATATTTCGCCATTGGCGTCGACGTTTCCCCGGCGATGCTGCGGCAGGGATTCGTGCTGCACGGGCTCGACACCGCCGCGGGGTTCGTGGGTGCTATTACCGGTGATATCGAGAACCTGCCGCTGGCGGATAGATCGGTCGATGCGGTGATGTCGCTTCGGCTGATGGGCCACCTTCCGAGAGACGCGAAGGTACGGGCGCTGAAAGAAATGCTCCGCATCTCTCGCGTAGGCATCGTCGTGATGTTCGCGCGGCGCACGCCGTTGTTGCGGGTCAAGCGCGAAGCCATGTGGCGGCTGGGCGTGCGGCCGCAGGCGCTGCATTGGTACGACGAGACCGACCAGGATATTCGCGCGCTCGTCTCCGGCGTCGGCGCGGACGTCGTCGGACACGAAGATCTGCTGGGCCCGTTTGCTGAAAGCCGCATGTATGCCATCCGGCCGAAGGTGAAAACCGCGTGCGCGTCCTAATCGCGAACACGCGGCACTTTCGCCAGGGGGGCGACAGTACCTACACGTTTGCCCTGGCCGAGGCCCTGCGCGGCGCCGGGCACGCGGTCGGCTTCTTCGCGATGGCAGGGACGCGCAATGAGCCGGATCCGAACGAAGACCTGTTTGTCAGCTACATCGACTTCCGCGAGCTGAACCGGCACAAGTCGGTGGCTACGGGCGTGAAGGTTCTCCGGCGCAGCATTTTCAGCAGCGAAGCCGAGCAAAAATTCACCGGGCTCGTCGAGCGCTTCAAGCCCGACGTCGTGCACTTGCAGAACATCCACGCGCACCTGACGCCGTCTATCGTCTTCGCCGCGTCGCGTCTGGGCCTTCCGGTTGTGTGGACGCAACACGACTACAAGCTGATGTGCCCGAACTCGCACTTCCGGGTGGACGAGACCGGGGCGCTGTGCGAGGCGTGCCGACCCGGGCGGTACCACTGGGCACTTGTCAAACGCTGCAAGAAGGACTCGCTGGCCGCGAGCGGTATGGCGGCGATCGAAGCCTATGCGCACTGGGGAAGCGGGCTCAGGAGCAAAGTCCAGTACTTCCTGTCGCCGAGCCGCTTCCTGGCGGGGAAGCTGCTCGAGCATGGGTGGCCGTCTGATTGTGTGCGGCACGTGCCGAACTTCATCGCCGCCGATCCGGTGCTGCCGCCACGTGGTGATGGCAGTCACTTTCTCTTCATCGGAAAGATGGAGTCGCTCAAGGGGGTCGAGACGCTGCTCGACGCGGCTCAGCACGTGAACGGCGCTCCGATTGTGCTCGTTGGCGCTTGCGACGATCCCGGCCTGCGTCATCGTCTCAGCCACCTGCCCAAGAACGTCCGCTACGTCGGCACGAAAACGAAGCAGGAGATTACCGACCTGCTCGCCAACGCGCGGGCGCTCGTCATCCCGTCGCTCTGGTATGAAAACCAGCCCATGGTCATTCTCGAGGCCTTCGCCGCCGGCGTGCCCGTCATCGGCAGCTGCATCGGCGGCATTCCGGAGCTCGTCGTGAATCGCCAGCGCGGATTGCTCGTCGAGGCCGGCAGTGCCCACGAGCTGGCGCAGGCGATTATCCAGCTTCATCGGGAGCCGGCCAAAGCCAGGAGGTTCGGCCAGAACGCGCGCGAGTACGTCATGCGGCATCACTCCGTCGAGGGCCATGTCGCGACGGTCACGGAAATCTACCGGCAGGCAAACGAATCGGTAACGCGGCCGCACATGGCGGTCGCCGAACGGCAGACATCATGGACCTAACCGTCATTACGACCTATCGCTGCGACTCGAAGTGCTCGATGTGCCACATCTGGCAGCATCCGACGCCGCAGCGCGACGAAGTGACGCTCGACACGCTCGCGAAGCTGCCGGGCGGCTTCGACAACCTGAACATCACCGGCGGCGAGCCAACGCTTCGCCGCGACCTTGCGGAAGTCGTGGCGCTCCTGTACCCGAAGGCCCGCACGCTCGAGATCAGCTCGAACGGCCTCCATGCCGACCGCCTCGAACCGATCATCAAGGCGTACCCCAACATCAAAGTCCGGTTCAGCCTCGAGGCCGCCGGCGAGAAGAGCGATGAGATCCGCGGCGAGAAGGACGGCTTCAAGAAGAAAGTGGCTGGCCTCCGGCGGTTGAAGGAACTTGGCGCGACCGACGTGGGCTTCGCCGCGGTGATTCAGGATGACAACGCGTCGGAGATGGTCGATCTCTACCGCTTCGCGCGCCGCGAGGGGGTGGAGCTGGCGACCTCGGCGCTACACAACGCGTTTCAGTTCCACAAGAGCGACAACATTCCGTACGACCGGGTGCGCGTCGCCAGAGAAATCGAAGGCATCATCGTCGAGATGCTGAGCACGTGGTCGGTGAAGAACTGGTTCCGTGCGTACCTGAACCTCGGGCTCATCGCCAAGACGCTCGGCCAGGACCGTCTGATTCCCTGCACCGCGGCGAGCGATTTCGCCTTCATCGATCCCTGGTCGGACGTCTACGCGTGCAACGTCCGCCCCGATCTCCTGATGGGGAATCTGGCGAAGCAGTCCTGGAGCGAGATTCTCGAGGGACCGTCGGCGGCCGCCATTCGCAGCAAGGTGAGCACCTGCAAGCAGAACTGCTGGATGGTGACGACGGCGAGAACGGCGATGCGAAGCCGTCGAATCCCGGCGTTGCCGAAACGGGCGCCATTGAGCTGGGTCCTGGCGAACAAGTGCCGTGTCACGCTCGGCCAGTCGATTCCGTTCGACCGCTACGTCGATTACAACGATGTCAGGCGCGACGCCTCCGTGCCGCAGCGCGTCCAGTTTCTCAACGTCAACATCAAGAGAAGCGCACACGCCGTCTCCACCGAGCCGTACGCGCCGTTCGGCCCGTTCTTCAACCGATAACCCTTATCCGTGAGCGGTTCATGCGCATAGCCATGCTGGGCGTCAAGACCCTGCCGTCGGCCAGTGGTGTCGAGAAGGTCGTCGAAGAGGTCGGGTCGCGTCTCGTTGCCCGCGGCCACGAGGTGACGGTGTTCACGAGGGCGCACCTGGCCCGCAGTGAGTCGCGCAACTATCGCGGAATCGAGATCCGGCCCACATGGTCGATCGCCACCAAACACCTCGACGCGGTCACCCACGCCCTGGCGGCGGCGGTTTCGATGGGCGGCAAGACCGACGTACTACACGTGCACACCACGAATTTCGCGCCCGCGATCGCTATCTCGAAGTTCCGGGGCATTCCGGTGGTTGTTCAGAGTCACGGCCTCGACTGGCGCCGTGCGAAGTGGGGCGTTGGCGCATCGGCGTATCTCTGGGCGTCCGACGCGACGTCGCGCCGGTGGTCCGACTCGGTCGTGGTCGTCAGCCGCACGCTCGAGGACGCATACAAGGCACGCCCGGGGCGGTCACCGATCTACGTACCCAACGGGGTCGCGAGATGGGCGCCCGAATCGCGCGAAAGGCTCGCGTCACTCGGTCTGGGCAAGCGCCGCTACGTGCTCTTCGCCGCGCGCCTGGTGCCGGAAAAGGGATGCCACTATCTGCTCGAGGCCTTCGCGAGAATCTGTCCTCCTGATGTCGACCTGGTGATCGCCGGAGAGGATCTCTACAACGGGGCCTACGCGCAGAATCTGAAAAGCCATGCAGGTCCGCAGGTACGTTTCGTCGGCGCCGTTCTGGGGGCCGAATTCCGTGCCCTGGTTCAGCACGCAGAAGTCTTCGTCCTTCCGTCACAGATCGAAGGCCTGTCAACAGGGCTGCTGGAAGCGATGGCCGCGCGGCGCTGCATCGTGGCGAGCGCGCTGCCGGAGAATCTCGAGGCCCTCGGCGATACCGGCCTGACGGTCCCGGCGGGCGACGTAGACCAGCTTGCGAATTCGCTGCAGGCCGCACTGGCCGATGGCGCGCTTCGCGAGCGGATGGGCGCGGCGGCCGCCACGCGTGTGGCGCAGCTCTACGACTGGGATCGGTCCACAGAACAACTTGAATCTATCTACGAACGCCTGATGCGTTCCGGACAGGGTCAGAAACTGAGAGAGAGCTGATGCGCAATCATGCCCGCCTCACACTCGCGGCATCGGTCTCTGTCGTTGCTCTCTGGATCGCCTGTGGTGGGAAGGGTGGACCGTCAAACCCGGCCTCGCCGTCGCCGAACTCGTCGCTGACGCCGGCTCCTGCCCCGACTCCGCCGACTGTCGTGTTCTCGGGTACGGGAGACATCGCGAGTTGTTCTCCAAAGGCCATGTCCCAGAATGAGCGCGTCTCAAAGCTGCTCGATGGTCTCGAGGGTCTCATCTATACGACCGGGGACAACGCCTACGAAAAAGGGACGCCGGAAGAATTCGCAGAAGTGCTACGACCCGACGTGGGGACGGCATCGCGCCCGCACCAGACCATCGCCTGGCAATCATGACTACTACACTCCTGGCGCCGCCGGATACTTCGGGTATTTCGGTGAAAACGCCGGACCTCCGGGTCAGGGCTATTACAGCTTCGACTACGGAGCGTGGAAAATCCTGTCGCTCAACAGCAACGTCCCGGCCGGACCGGGGTCGGCGCAGTACAACTGGATCGCGGAGGAATTGAGAAACACCACCGCAAAGTGCACGCTCGCGTACTGGCATCATCCGGTCTTCAGCTCGGGCTATGAGGGCAACATGAAAAACATGCGGCCCATCTGGGAGCTCTTGTACGAGCACAACGCCGATATTGTCCTGGTAGGACACTCCCACAACTACGAGCGGTTCGGTCCGCAGGACATTAATGGCCAGCCTCGGCCTGGACGTGGCATCCGGGAGTTCGTGGTGGGAACCGGAGGCAACGAGTTCACCGGCCTCGAATCGATGAAGGCCAACAGCGAGGTCTTCAACAATAGTTCGGCAGGAGTACCTGAAACTCAGTCTCGCGCCGGCCGATTACACATGGGAGTTCATCCCGGCTGCCGGCTTTACATTTCGCGACTTCGGTAGCGACGTGTGCTTCTAGTTCTTGATGAGATCTTTCTTCTCGTGATGAATCGAGTTGTTTTTACGGCGGTCGTCGCGGTCATCGCCTGGGGTGTGCTGACCTTCGGCGGCGTCTATCCATGGGCGTACTGGCCGCTCCTGTCTGGCGCCGCTCTGTGCGGGTTGTGGCTGCTCTTCGGCGTGCGGCGGTCGCGCCCGAGTATCGAGACGTTGTGCGTCATCGCGCTCATCGTCGTGCCGCCGCTTCTTCAGGTGCTCGCGGTTCCTCAGCACTGGATCGAGGCGATCGCGCCGAAGAATCTCGAGTTCCTGCGTGCCTTCGATTTCACGCTCAGCGGATCGGGGCGAACCCACTCGGTGTCGGTGAACGCACCGCTGACGCGGCTGACGCTTCTGTACCTTCTGGTCGGCATCCTCTGGATCGCCGGGATTGGGCGGGGTCTTCACACGGGCGTCATCAAAGCGTCGACGCTCGTACGCGCCGTCACGCTCCTCGCAGTTCTTGTCGCGATAGAGGCGCTCGCGCAGAAGGCGACCTTCAACGGCAAGATCTACTGGTTCTGGGAATCGCAGTTCAAGGTTGCGAGCAACCACTTCGGGCCGTTCGTGAACCGCAATCATTTTGCGGGATGGATGCTGCTCGCGCTGTGTCTCGGCTCCGGATACCTTGGCGGCCGAATCACTCTGGCAGGCGGGCGTCTGAAGAACAGCGTGCGGGAGTACCTCTTGTGGGTCGGTTCGCCCGAGGCCAGTGGCATTCTGATGACGGCAGCCGGTCTTGCGGTGATGGCCGTGTCGCTCGTGTGGACGCTCTCGCGCTCGGGGATGGCGGCGGGATGCATCGCGCTGTCCGTGCTGGCCGCCGCCGGGCTTGGGTCGCGTGGCCGGGGATGGCGCCGGATCCTCGTCACGACCACGATCGTGCTCGCGCTCGCGGGCGCGGCGACGTGGCGGGGGCTCGACACCGTTGCGGCCTCCTACGGCGATACGAGGACCCTGGAGTGGCGATTCGCGCTATGGCGCGATACCGTCGCACCGCTGAAGGACTTCTGGCGCATTGGGTCCGGGCTCAACACCTACGGGACGGTCATGATCCTCTACCCGCAGTCGGATCCCAGCGTGCACGCACAGCAGGCCCACAATGACTACCTGCAGCTCGCCGTCGAAGGGGGCTTGCTCGTGATCGTGCCCTGGCTTCTCGCGGGCGCTCTCGTCGTCCGGCGAATTGCCCGGCGCCTGGTCGAGCCTCAGGACGAAATGACCTGGTGGATTCGAATGGGTGCGGTGGCGAGCATCTGCGGTATCGCCGTCCAGGAGCTGTCCGACTTCAGCCTGCAGATTCCAGGCGTCGCGTTGTTGTTCGCAACCTGTGTCGCACTGGCCATTCACGAGCCCGTGCGCAGTCACTCCCGCCGCCGCACGTCGGCAAAGCCCTCTCGAGAGCTTGTTCCAGGCTTGTAGCTAGTCCCGCCGAGAGTTGGACTACACGGAAACCCAGCCAGAAAAAATCATCAATCGAATCAAGAATGGCGGAGCTGTCGAGCTATCGCGTGGCGATGCCGTAGTTGTGGGCGACGACGTAGGCCTGCAGCGAGGTGACGCCGATCGCGAGAACAAACGCGGCAGTGCGGTTCTTCCGGCGAAGGCGTTCGACGACGTAGACAAAACCAGCCGTGGATGCCGCCTTCACGGCAATCAGGCCGGCCGGCGACTCCGCGACAGTCCTCACGAGCGGATTTCCCTCGGCCCCGCCGTTGTCGAGCGCCTTCAGCGTGGAGTGCACATCGAGCGCCTGAAATGTTCCGTAGGTTGCGTAGAGCGCCATCCGCAATGCGCCTGAGCCCTGTGACTTCTGACTGCCGGACGCTCTGTTGGCGGCAGCCGAGTTGTCGGTGGTCAGCAGGGTGTCGTGCTCCGCTGGAATCGACGCATCTGCGAGGCTCTTGACTGCCGGAGTGGCGCCGTCGCGTTCGAAATCCTGTAGCGAGGCGCTCTCTTCGGGGGCAGCGGCCGAGGCGCCTTCCTGCGCGTACGCCGGCGACACCGCAAGAACCCCCGCGAACAGCAGAAAGCCGATCGATCGATAACCCATATTGAACCTGTCCTTGTAACTGGCGGTAAATGCGCAGTTTGGAAGGCGTAACTGTGCGCCATCCGAAGGGACAGGATCAATTCCGCGAATGTACTAACCCGGCGAGTTAAGCCGCTGGGCTAGGGGGTGAGTCACACCGCCGTCATGTCGTAGTCGTAGGCCAGCGCCATCTCCTGCAACTGATAGAAGAGCGCGCCGAGTTTCTCGTGGTGAGGATGCCGGAGGTATGCCTGAAGTCCTTCGAGATCGTCGAACTCGATGATGGCGGCGAAAGGAAAATCTTCGCGCATGAACGATTCGTAGGCGGCGCCGTGGGTCGTGCGGGCTCCAACATGAAAGCGGCGCACCGTCGGAATGCCCGATGCGGCGGCCCGGAGCGCGTCGAACATCTCGCGACGGGTCTCTTCCGATAGGCCCGGTTTGGGCCGGAACAGCACAACGTGGACGAGCACGTCTATCCCGGCTGCGGATCCAACCGCTTCAACTTCTCCACCAGCGTGGTTCGCTTCAGGTTCAGCAGCTTCGACGCCTGTCCCTTGTTCCCGCCGGTCTTCTCGAGCGCGCGGCGAATCAAGCCGTGCTCGATGCGGCTGATGTAGTGGTCGAAGTCGATGCCGCCCTCGGGGAGCGTCACGTCGGGTGTCGCGGCCGTCTGTGAAGCCTGCTGAATATCCGCCGTGAGGTCGGACGTTTCGATCTGGCTGCGGCCCCCGCTCAACGCCACCGCTCGCTCGATCGCATTTTCGAGCTGGCGCACGTTGCCCGGCCAGCTGTATCCCATCAGGCAACGCATGGCCTGCTGCGAGATCGACAGCGACCGGGCCGCGAGCTCGGGCCCTCGGCTCTGATCGGCCTTGGCGCCCGCTGCCGCGGTTTCGGGTGCGGTGAACTTCTTCAGGAAGTGCTGTACGAGCAGCGGGATGTCTTCCTTGCGGTCGCGCAGCGGCGGAAGATGAATCGGGATGATGTTGAGGCGGTAGAACAGATCTTCGCGAAACGATCCCTCCGCCACCATTTTCTGCAGGTCGCTGTTGGTGGCCCCGACGACGCGCACATCGACCTTGATCGTGTGCGTGTCGCCGATCCTCTCGAACTCGCGCTCCTGGAGCACACGCAGCAGCTTCATCTGCATCGCCCAGCTCATCGTGCCCACTTCGTCGAGGAAGAGCGTGCCCTTGTTGGCCTGCTCCAGCCGTCCCTGCCGCGTGCCGATGGCTCCGGTAAATGCGCCGCGCACGTGGCCGAAGAGCTCGGCTTCCAGCAGCGTTTCCGGGATGGCGCCGCAATTGAGCGCCACGAACCGCAGCGCGCGGCGCGGGCTGTTGTGATGAATGGCGCGCGCCACGACTTCCTTGCCGGTGCCGGTTTCGCCGGTAATCAGAATCGTGCTTGCCGAGGCCGAGACCGTTTCGAGCAGTTGAAACAGCTCCCGCATCGCGGGGCTGCGGCCGATGATGCCTTCGAAACGGTAACGCTCCTGCAGCTGCGACCGGAGGTACGCGTTCTCGGCTTTCAACCGGCGCTGTTCGAGCGCGGAGTTGAGCGCGTGGAGCAGCTCGTCGAACTGAAACGGCTTGGTCACGAAGTCGGTCGCGCCGCGCTTGATCGCTTCAACGGCATCCTTCACGGTTCCGTAACCGGTCACGATGATGCCGACGATATCGGGATAGCGCAGGAGCGCGGCCTCGAGCACGCGCGTGCCGTCGAGTCCGGGCAGGCGCAGATCGGTGATGACGATGTCGAAGGCAAATTCCGCGAGCTGTTCGATGGCGGCTTCACCGCTGTCGGATTGCTCGACATCGAAGCCGTGCTCGATGAGGCGTTCGGCCAGCGCCTCGCGGAGCGGCGCTTCGTCTTCGACGAGCAGAAGATGCTTGCGGGCTTCAGGCATGTTAAGGCGTCAAGATATTGACATAGACAGGAGGATAGTTCAAAGTTCTAAAGCAACCGGGGGAGTCCTCACGCCAAGAAAGTGACAAGACCGCGCAAGACCCTACAGAGTTGTAAACGCTGTTCCGATAGGAGACTCACAGGGAGGACACGCACGTGGACATCGAAAGACAGACGCTCTCGATCATGAAAGCTTGCGAGGTTGTTGGAGTGAGCCGCCGGACGATCTACAACTGGATGGCGGGCGGCAAGGTGGAATATGTGCGCACGGCCGGTGGGTCGGTCCGGATCTTCGCCGACTCGCTCTGGCGCGCGCCCCAGGGTCCGCAGGACGAGCAGACTCAGCATTAGGCCGGCGCCTGGCTGAGTCCGCATCGCCCCCGGCCGGAGAAGTAAAATGGATCGTCTTTCGTACTCGGTTACCGATCTGCTCGAGCGGGGCGCCATGGAACAACCGCCGGAACTTCGCCGCCTCTTTCACCAGTTGAACAATCAGCTCGGCATCATCCTGGCGCACGCTGAGCTGATGGAGAAAAAGGCGGCGGATGAAACCAGTCGATCGCGCGCGACACAGGTCGTGAGCAGTGTGCTCGACGCGATGGGGACCGCTAAAGAAATCCGCATGCAGATGGGCGCGAAAGCGTCCGAAGCCTAAAAAAATCCCGTCTCAAAATCGAAAGGCGATCGCCGGCGTTCCAAAGTGAAACGGAACGACGGCTATCGCCACATCCCTCTTTTTCACTTCCAGTTACACCGACACCATCCTGTTTTTGAATTTTGCACTGTGCGAAAATGCAACTTGCGACACACAAAATTGTGATCAGAATTTGCCAACAATTTGACGATTTACGCGGATCTCGTCAAATTATTGACAGAGTACGGGCGGTACATCGGCCTCTTTTCCTGTCCTTTCGCCCGACCTCAGATCTCTAAGTGGTTCATGTTGAACCACTTAACGTAAGCCGGCCCCCCCTTGTATCAGCTTCGCCTTTGTTTTGTCTCCATATTGGTACCCCAATTGCGATACACCCGGCTCGTCGCCGGGTAAACCGGCCTTTCAGGAGCCAAAAACGAAATGCGCGCCCACTCAATGACCGCCGCCCAAAGCCGTCGAATCGTCGCGGGTCTCCCGTTTGTCGAAGCACTCGCACGACGCATGGCGTCGACGATGCCTCACTCCATTGACGTGGGCGACCTGGTGCAGGATGGGGTCATCGGCCTCATCGACGCCGCCCACCGCTTCGATGAAGGGCGCGGCATCAAGTTCGAAACCTTTGCCGAGCGGCGCATCCGGGGCGCGATGATCGACGCCCTCCGCCGCGACGCCTGGCCCCGCGGGGTGCGCCGCGTCAGACGCGAGCTCGAGGCCGCGCGCGAGACGCTTCGCCGCGAGCTGGGTCACGAACCGTCGCTGTCGGATCTGGCCGCCAAGGTCGGCACCGACGAAAAGCGGCTCGGCCGCACCATCGTTCGCATCCACACGATCGAATCGACCTCACCCCTGGCCACAAGCGAAACCGTCGACGAAGCCTGTTTGCCGACCGCGCTGGTGCCGTCCGAGCCGGAAGCGCCGGACGCCGCCTACGAGCGGGGCGAGATGCAGGACAAGGTCCGCGCGGCCATCGAATCGCTGCCGCCACGCGAGCAGAAGGTGATTTCGCTCTACTACTACGGCGACGTCACGATGAAGCAGATCGGCGCCGAGATTGGCGTGAACGAGTCGCGCGTCTCCCAGCTGCATGCCCGCGCCATCAAGCGCCTCCGCGTCGTGCTCGCCGACATGGCGCCGGCCGAGGCGATGAGCGCCCTGAAGAACGCCGTGCTCGCGTTCCACCAGAAGCCGGTCATGGCGAAGGCCTCGCTTCCGCAGCGTCCGGCGGTGGCGCCGCCCGCGCCTGCCGCGGTCGTCGTCGACATCAAGCCCTCGCGCGCCAAGCGGTTCGTCACGGCCGGGTCTGTCGCCCGCGGCCCGCGCGGCCGTGGCGCTCGCACGATAAGCCAGTCGTCAGTTGTCAGTCGTCAGTCGTTAGTCTCAGTCGTCAGTCTCAGTCGGCAGTCGTCAGTGGAGGCTGAAGACTGATGACTGACTGATGACTAAGACTGACGACTGACAACTGATGACTGCCGACTAATCACTTCAGGAGAGGATCTCTCGCGCGGTGCGCAGCAGATCGCCGAGCCTGAAGGGCTTGGCCAGCCAGCGGCACCCGCTTTCCTGCAGGAAGTTCTCGGCGTCGGTTCCCGCCACATCTCCCGTGACGAAAATCACCCGTCTGGCCACGTCTGGACTCGTGGGCGCGAGCTTCTGGTAAAAGCGGATGCCGTCGATCTTCGGCATCTTCAGATCGCAGACGATCAAATCGTAGGACTTGGCGTCGACGCAGCGGAGGGCCTCTTCGCCGTCCCCCGCGCGATCGACGGCGAAGCCGGCATCGGTCAGCGCCTCGCAGACGGCCGCGGCCAGGGCCGGCTCGTCTTCGACCACGAGCACGGTCGAGCCGGCAAGCGAACCGAAGTCGGCTTTCTGCACGGGAGCGGGGGGCCGCTGCAGCGGCGTGCCGCTGACGGGCATTTCCACGAAAAACGACGCACCCGAGCCCGCGTTCGATGCGAGCCTGATTCGGCCGCCGTGCTCCTGCACGATGGCGTAGGCCACCGTCAGGCCCAGGCCGGTCCCTTTTCCGACTTCCTTCGTCGTGAAGAACGGGTCGAAGATCTTCGGCTGCAGCTCCTCGGCGATTCCGGGTCCATCGTCATTGATTTCGAGCACGACGCTCTCGCGTTCGACGTCGTGCCAGCTGCGCACGACCAGCGTCCCGCGGCCGTTCGCGGTGAGCATCGCCTGCTCGGCGTTGATAATCAGGTTGAGCAGCACCTGCTGTACTTGATGCGCGTCGGCGAAGACCTGCGGCAGCCCCGACGCCAGCGCGTCGACGATGGTGATGTTCGTGATGCGCTGCTCGTACGAGCGCAGCGTCAGCGTCTCGCGGACGACGTGGTTCAAGTCGACCATCGTGCGGGTGGATTGCCGCTTGCGCGCGAACGTCAGCAGGTTGCGGACGATCTTCGCCGCCCGCTCCGACTCGCTCAGAATCGTCTCGAGCCCGCGCTTGGTCTTGTCGTCGACCGGCCGCGCGGAGAGCCGCTCGGCCCATGTCAGGATCGTGGCGAGCGGATTGTTCAGCTCGTGCGCCACACCCGAGATCGTCTGACCCAATGCGGCGAGCTTTTCGGCCTGCAACAGCTGGTGGTAGAGGTCGCGCGTCTGGTCCTCGAGCTTTTTTCGCTCGCTGACGTCGCGGACGAGCGCGTCGATGCGAATCGATCCGTCATCCGTCGGCGGCTCGGCGTGCGCCGTCACCTCGACCCAGACCGGCGAGTTGTCGACGCGCCGCAGGCGAAGCAGATAGTCGGTGACGGCGCCTTCCGACGCGAGGCGTTCGATGAAGGCCACCCGTGCCTGGGGATCGACGAAACGCGGCGTGTCGAACGGCCGGATTTGCCGGTCGGCGGCTTCCGCGCCGTACCCGAACATGAGCTTCAGATGGGGATTGGCCGCGAGCGTGGTCGTTTGCCGCGGCCCGAGCAGCCCGATGTAGACGCCTTCGTGAACCGCCTCGAACAGCCTTGCGAAGGCGTCGGCGCGGTTATCGGGCAAGGTTATTTACCCTGAAGCGGTGCCGGCGTCGGCGTTTCGCTGTCCGGAAAATTCGGCCGGTAATCACCCTGAACCTTCTTCCGAATGGCCATGACCGAGGCGCCCGAGTTCCTCATCTTCATCGAGTCCACGGCGATGTCGATGCACACCGCGCACGCCACGCCGTGCGGCTCCCACTCGGTGACGCGTCCCTCCGGATCGCGGCCTCGCACGAAGCAATCGGCGTTGTTCTTGTGTCCGGCGCTGCCGCAACCACAGTAACAAGGCACGTAGCTCGCCACCTCCGGGTGGTCGGCCGCAAACATGTGCGCGTCCTTCAGGATGTCCATCGGCCGCGACGGGGTATAGCCCTGGAGCTCGATGAGCGGCATGTCGAAGCCTGGACCGTGCGGCGCCCCCGGCTTGGGCCTGGGCGGAACCACGACGGTCGGCTGCGGATAGTCGGGCTCGGGCTTGGCGGCGGCCGATTGCGCGGTCGACTTGTCACCGGCCGCGGCGTTCGCCGGGTCGCCTGCCGGCGTGGCCGGCTCGTTGGTTGAGCATGCGCCAAGCGCCAGAGCGGCGCTGACCGCCAGGAGAGCAAGCGGAAGCTTCAGCATGGTGATGCTTAATTCTACTTCAACCGGCAAGCCACGAAGCGCGATCGGGGATTGGATATGATTGGGCGGAACGCATGTCGTCGAGCCGTCTCCCGTCGATTCGCGCCCTTTCTCCCGATCTGGACGGGTGGGGCTTCTTCCTGTGCGTGCGGAAAGAGGTCAAGCAGGACCGCGGAGGCAACCTCATCATCATCATGTCGCTCCAGGACAGGACCGGCATCACCCGGGCGCGCCTCTTCAATGATGCCGCGCGATTTCGCGATGAGTTCGACAGCGGCGACTTCGTGAAGGTGTCGGGGCGCACGGAACTCTTCAACGGGCGGGTCCAGGTGGTCGTCGAGCACATCCGGCGCGTCAACCCCGACCAGGACAGGGGGAACGGGTTTCGCGAGGAAGACTGCGTGTTTTCGGCCGCGCGTCCCGTCGAGGAGATGTGGGCCGAGCTTCAGGAGCTGATTCAACATGTGCGCGATCCGTTCGTGCGCGAGCTGCTTCAGCGCATCACCACCCGTCATGCGGAGAAGCTGCGCATCTGGCCGGCCGCTCAGACCGTGCACCACGCCTATCGCAGCGGCTTCCTCGAGCACATTCTGTCGGTCGCCCGATCGGCGCTCACGCTGGGCGCCGTCTACGGGGCCGATCAGGATCTGGTGACGGCCGGCGCGCTGCTCCACGACATCGGCAAGCTCGAAGAGCTCGACTACGATCGTGCGACGAGCTACACGCGCGACGGCAACCTCGTGGGACACGTCACGCTCGGGACCATCATGGTCCGGGCCGCCATCGACGGGATTCCAGACTTTCCGGCCGCGCTTCGCTCGCAAATCGAGCACCTGATCGTGTCGCACCACGGCCGCAAGGAATTTGGCGCCCCGATCGAACCGATGACGATCGAGGCCATGATTCTGTCGGCGGCCGACGATCTGGACGCGAAGATCAACCAGGTGAAGCAGGCGCTCGCCGAGGACGGCGACGGAGAGTTCACGGCGTATCACTCTCGGCTGGGACGGGTGCTGTGGCGGGGATAGGCTTCAGACTTCAGACCTCAGGCTCCAGGCCCGAACGGGTCGGAAGCCGGAAGTCGGCAGCCGGATGCTCCCGCGCTCCTCGTTGATGCTTTGTCAAGCGCCAGCATTTGCGCAGGAGGAAGAGTCCGGGGCGTCGAAATTCGGCAAGGTGCTCCTGGGCGGCGCGGCGGGGCTCGGGCTCCACGAAACCGGTCACCTGATTGCCAACTGGGCGTTCGAAGAGAAGGTGGTCGTCAAGAAGGTCGACTACAAGGGCATCCCGTTCTTCGCGCTGTCGCATGCCCCCGATCTTTCACCGCGCCGTGAATACGTCGTGTCGTCGGCCGGGTTCTGGGCGCAGTATCTCTACAGCGAGCAGATTCTCACGCATCATCCACGTCTGAAAGACGAAGAAAGTCCCTTCCGCAAGGGCATGCTCACCTTTCACGTCGTCACGTCGCTCATCTATTCGGGTGCGGCACTCGGCAAAACGGGTCCCGTCGAGCGCGACACACGAGGGATGGCGACATCGCGGCGCATCGACGAACGCTGGATCGGGCTCATGGTGCTGGCGCCGGCCCTGCTCGACATGTACCGCTACTTCAACGCCGACGCGCGATGGGCGGCATGGGCGTCGCGTGGTGTGAAGATGGGAAGCGTGGCGTTGGTGCTCAAATGATCGTGAATCTAAAAACTAGAATCTAGAAACTAGAATCTCGGGTCTCCGGTTCAAGCAGAGATTCCAGATTTCCGGTGTTTTAGATTCTAGTTTCTAGATTTTAGTTTCTAGATTCCGGCGTCACCTCGGTCCCAGCGCAAACGTCATCGTGCCTTCAACGACGACCTTGCCGTTGACGCGGGCGTAGCCGCTGAGCACGCCCATACGGCTCCTGAGACGCTTCACGTTGACCTCGATGATGACCACATCGCCGGGATGCACGGGATGGCGATAGCGGACCTTCTCGATTCCCGCGAAGAACGGAAGCTTCTCCTGGTTCTCGGGCTTCGCGAGAATCAGGATCGCGCCGACCTGCGCGATGACCTCGGTGAGAATCGTCGGCGGCAGCACCAGGGCGCCTGACGGCGAGCGTATCAGGTAGGGCTCGTTCGACGAGATGTTCTTCAGGCCAACGATCCGCTTGTCCATCTCGAGCTCGGTGATGCGATCGACAAGAAGGAACGGGTAGCGGTGCGGAAGAATCTTCTCGATCGCCGCGTACTCGAGCGGCAGCGTCAGCGGGTCCATCGGGACTGATATTATAGGTCGTCTTTGCCCGAAGTCTTGAACTCATGACCGAAACTGCTTCACGCCCCCGCGATCAGGAACTCGTCGCCACGCTCTTCGAGCTGGGGCGCGAAGTGTCGGCCGTGCTCGACTTCGACGAGCTGCTTCGACGGATCCCGGGATTGATTGCCCGATTGACGTCGTTCACGGTGTTCTCCGTCTACATGCTCGACGAGCGCCGGCAGGAGCTGAAGATCGCGTACGCGGAAGGATATCCGCTCGACATGGTGCTGAACTTCCGCCTGAAGGTGGGCGAGGGCATCGTCGGAGCGGCCGTCGCCGAACAGAGACCGATTCTCGTGAACGACGTGCACAAGGATCCGCGATATCTCGGGCTCGTGCCCGGCGTGAGCGCGCAGCTGGCCGTGCCGCTTCGCCGCAAGAATCGCGTCCTCGGCGCGCTCAACCTGCTGAGCGACAAGGTCGGCGCCTTTACCCAGGCCGACGAAGAAATCCTGTCGCAGTTCGGGGTGCACGTGGCGCAGGCGCTGGCGAACGCGCGGATGTTCGAACAGGAGCGGGCTTACTCGGATACGCTCGAGACGCTCACCGAGATCGCACGCGAAGTGGCCGAGATTCTCGACGTCGACGAGCTGCTGAGCCGCGTGGCGATTCTCACCAAACGCATCATCGACTACCGGACGTTCGGCATTCTGCTGGTGGACGAGGCGAAACAGGTGCTCGAGGCCAAGGTCGCGCTCCAGTACGGCGAAAAGACGAGCATGCTGAACATTCCGATCGGCCAGGGGCTCGTCGGTTATTCCGCGCAGCACAAGGTTCCGCTCGTCGTGGAAGACGTGTCCAAAGATCCGCGGTACATCAAAGTGCTCGACGACGTGCGCTCCGAGCTGGTGGTGCCGCTCCTCTTGAAGGATCGCTGCATCGGGGTGTTCGACCTCGAGAGCCCCGAGCTGGGAGCGTTTACGCACCGGCACGCCGAGCTGCTGGGCATTCTGGCCAGCCAGGTCGCCGTGGCGATCGAAAACGCGCGGTTGTACGAAACGGTCAGGGCCAGCGAGCTGCGCCTCGAACGGGAGATCGAATTTGCCCGGCGCGTGCAGACGGCGCTCCTGCCGACGGAACTGCCGAAGCGCATGAAAAACGTCGACCTCGCCGCACGATTCGAGCCGGCGCGGCAGATCGGCGGCGACCTGTACGACTACCTCCTGCCCGATCCGAACACGCTGGTGGTTGCGGTGGGCGACGTGTCGGGCAAGGGCGTCCCGGCGGCGCTCTACGGCGCCTTCGCGGGCGAGCTGGTTCGGTCGCGGACCTTTCGGAGACGGTTTACGACCATTCGATCGAGCCCGGGTGGCGTGCTCGCGTCGATGAACGCGATTCTCCACGAACGGCGCCTCGAGGAATACTTCTGCGTGCTGTGTTATGCCGCTTTCGACTTCAAGAAGCGGCAGCTCGTCATCGCGAATTCGGGTCTGCCGTATCCGATTCGGCGCCGCGAGGGCGAGTCGGCGCCGATTCTGCTGCCCGGCGTCCCGCTGGGGTCGTTCCCGGGTACGACATACGAAGAGCTCACCTTCGACTTGAAAGCGGGAGACCTGTACGTGTTCTGCACCGACGGCATTTCCGAGGCCGAGGATGATAGCGGCGACGAGTTCGGTTCCTCACGGCTGACGAAGGTGATCGATCGCCTGGCCGACAAGCCGGCGCAGGCGATCGTGGATGGCATCTTCGAGGACGTGCACAGCTTCAGAAAGGAAGGCCCCGCGGCCGACGACATGACCGCGGTGGCCGTGAGGATAACGGGCTAGTTTCTCCGGATATCGAGGTCTCTCTCTTCGAGGTGCAAGCCGAGCGGCATGCCGTTGAAGACGGCCACGTCGCGAACCACGCCCTTCACCTTGACGTGGCTGCCCTTCACCGGCGTTCGATTGCCGCCACGCGACAGCACCGTGATCTCGCCCGTGCCATCGTCCACTTTGTACATCTTGAAAGGCACGAGCGGTACACCCCACGCGCTTGTGACGGTTCCGTCGAGCGTGACAGTCCGATCCGAGTAGTGTCCCGAGTTCCGCTTGACGTCGGCGATATCGGGGTTGCGCAAGATACCTGCGCAACCGGAAACGATTGCGGCAAAGAACAACGCGACAACCGCGCGAGTGAGCAATTTCATTGAACCCTCCGGCTCCTGGCTTCGGACCCCGAGCCCTGAAGCCCGAAGTCCGAAGCCTGAAGTCTGTATGTGCAAACGGGGCCGAACACGCATCGTGAACGAACCGCGGAATGCGGCGATGCCAGCGCCTGCCTGTAGCGCATTCCGGTGATACGGCGCGACCCCGACAGAAGGCAATCCAAAACACGTGCCGTGCAGCAGCCCTCGAAACTGCTGAAATTTCGAGACTTCCGTCACAAAACACGGACAGAAGGGCGTAACCGGAAGTTGACAGTCTGCTGTTAGCCTTGCGCGGCGGCTTTCAACGGGGCGGGCTCTGAATGGACGCTGAACGCAGCGGATACGCCGGGATTGGAGGGCGTCGAAACGAGCATGGCAAGCTGGGCGGCGAATATGGTGGCGAGCGCCTGGGAGCCCTCGTCCTTTTCGGCGCCACCTTTCATTTCCGCCGACAACACGCCGACGCAGCCGTCGCTCGTCATCAGCGGCACGACGAGCGCGCCGTTGGTAATCGCATCGCCCGCGACGGTCCGGATTTCGGCCGAGCGATATGCGGCGGCCGCGGCATTGTTGGCGTCACGGTGGATGTTGCCCATCCTGGAGATGACCTTGTCCTCGTAGCCGTGCGAGATGGCCGGTCTAAGGCAGTTGCGCGCCGGCTCGGCCACCCAGACGATGATGCCGGATGCGTCGAGGACTTTCGACGCCCGCATCAGCAGCGTCGGCAGCTGCCGAGCTGTCGGCGACGCGCGCCAGCTCGCCGCAGAGGTGCGCGGTCGTGATGAGCTTGGGGGTCACCGCCGGTTTCGCTCTGGGCAGCGGCGTTTCGAATCTCACGGGATCGATAGGCGGAACCGCGGCGACGTCGGGTTCGGGCACCTGCGCCTGCACCGACGAGGCCACCACCAGCGCAATCAGCAGCACGATCATCGTGCCCGCCGTGACACCGGCGATCGTCACCTGGCGGCTCAGGAGGCCGGCGGTCGTCCCATGTCGCGCGCGCAACTCCTCGTTCAACGCGGTCATCAGCTGCGTCGATGCGGTTGTGGTCTGCTCGAGGCCGTCGGAAAAGATCATGTCCCCGGCCAGCAGTGAGGTGCCGCCCTGGACGAACTCTTTGGCGCGGCTGTCGAGGGTTTTCAGGTTCTCGAGCGCGGCTGTCGTGGTCTCGAACGCGTTTTGCGCCGCGGGCGAGGTGAGCGACGCCGCGAAGTCCGCCGCCTGCTTTTCAACGACCGGCATCAGGCCGGAGACGTGCGACATCCAGAACCCCTCGTTCTGGCCGCGGGCGACGTACGCAAACTGCCCGGCGTGTACCCCGGCGATGGTCGCGCTGAGGCCCGCCGCCTGCTCGCGCAGGTTGTCCATCGCGTAACGCTGGGTGTTGATTTGGGTGTTCAGGTCGTTCAGAAAATACGACGCGCTCGAAACGACGAGGATGCCGATGGCGACGATCGCGACGCGAATGAGACGCGGATTCATTCGAGGGAATCACTATAGCAAGCGACCCGCAATAGTACAAGCGGTACTTGCGGTTCGTACGTGGTTTTCTAGAACGTCGGCAGGTAGGGTGTCAGCAGCTGGGCGATGACGGTGAAGCGGTTGGTGAAAATCAACACGCCCACCACCACGAGCAGAACACCGGAGATGACTTCGATGGTGTGATAGTGCTTGCGGATGCGCGCCGAAGCCGCGAAGAACTTGTTGATGGCCAGCGACGTCACGATGAACGGCACGCCAAGGCCGGCCGAGTACACGGCCAGAAGCTTGACTCCCTCGCCCACCGAGTCCTGTGCCGCGGCTACGGCGAGGATCGCGGCGAGGATGGGGCCAATACAGGGTGTCCAGCCGAAGGCGAACGCGATGCCCACGAGCATGGCGCCGAAAAAGCCGGCCGGCTTGCCCGACGTCTGCATCCGCTTCTCGCTGTAGAGCATGCCGATCTTCAGCACGCCCATCATGTGCAACCCGAACAGGATGATGACGACGCCGGCAATCTTCCCCAGAATCGAGAGGTGCTCCATCAGCAGCGACCCGATGGCCGTGGCCGATGCCCCGAGGCTGATGAACACGAGCGAGAAACCGAGCACGAAGGCGATCGACATCACGACGGCGCGACGCCTCACGTCGGAAGGGGCGCTGACACCCGCCGCCGAAGTCCCGCGCATCTCATCGAGCGTGACGCCCGAGACAAACGACAGGTAGCCGGGAATCAACGGGCAGGACGCACGGGGACACGAATGAGAGGACCCCTGCGACGAACGCCGCGAGCAGTGTGACTTCCTGCATCAGTCGACCGGCTTGAGCCGAATCACTCGGGGAGGTTCTGGAGGAAGCGCGCTCGGATCGAGAGCCCCTTTGAATGGCGCGTTGTCCTGAAACAGGAAATCCCACTTCCAGCGTTCGGACGGATTGGACATCTGCAGCCAGGTGCGCATCGAAACCGGCCGGGTGAACGTCATGTTGGGCAGGACGCCGTAGGCCGGCAGGTGCGCGAGCGCGGCGGCAATCTCGGGCCGGGCGTGTTGAGCGCTCGAGACCGTCCCACCGAACAACATCGCGAAGTTCGAGAAGATGAGGCAGTCGTCCTTGGCATCTCCCGGCGCCGCGATGACGGCCGCCGCGGCCTGGACCCGGCCCTGATCGTTGGTATACGTCGCATCCTTTTCGAACGACGTCGAACCGGTCAGCACGACGTCGGCGGCGGCCGTCAAGTCCGACTGAACGGCGCCCTGGACGACCAGGAGCGGAAGCCGGCCGCTCTCGCGCGCCGCCACGATCCACGAGACATCGCCGAGCGATCCCGACGGCCCCGGGTCGAACACGTAGAGCAGCTTGATGCGGCCGCTATCGAGCAACGCACGCAGCGGGCGCAAGTCCGGGGGCGTGGTGTTGTCGGCCGGAACATCGAGGCCGAGGTCCCGCGCTCCGTTGAGGTTTGGCGCGTTCACGGCGGGCACCTTGAACTTCACGCCCGCGGGCTGCTTCTTTTCCGAGACGGTCCAGCCGACGAAGATGTTCGCTCCCGTCCCTTTGGCGAGCTGCTTCAGGAGATGCAGCTCTTCGAGCGAGGCATGTGCCGATGTCAGAAAGCAGAGCCCGTCGGCCTGCGCGACTGCCGACCCATCGGGCGCGTCGCCGAGACGCGCCCGGAGCGCGCGCCACGCGTCGTGCCAGTTGACCGGCTGCTGCACGCCATTGGCCGCGCGCACGAGCGGCTGCGTCAGCCGGCGGTCGTCCTCGACCCAGTGGTAGTCGAAGCGGCCGATGTCGCACATCCAATAGCCGTTCACCTCGGGATTGAAGCGCGGGGTGATGCGCGCCATCTGCGCCGCGCGCGCCCACTCCGGCTTCGCCTTCATCCAGGCCGTCGTGCTGCATCCCTTCGAACAGAACGTGCAGATGGTGTCGCCGGCGAGCGGGTTGTCCCACGGCCGCGACTTGAAGCGGTAGTCGCGCGTCGTGATCGCGCCGACGGGGCACACGTCCATCAGGTTCCCCGAGAGCAGCGAGTGCACGCCTTCCTCTTTGTAGGTCGAGATCTCGCTCCCGGCGCCCCGGTCGGTTATGCCGATTTGCGCGTCGGCGTCGACATCGCGCATGAAGCGGACGCAGCGCGTGCACAGGATGCAACGGTTGCGGTTGAGCATCAGCGTCGGCCCGAAGTCGACGTCGGCCTCCACCCCTTCGCCGTCGAACGTGCGCCGCGGAAACTCCATGCGGCTGCGGTCTGGTCCGAACGCGTACGAGAAATCCTGCAGGGGACACTCGCCGCCCTTGTCGCACACCGGACAGTCGAGCGGATGGTTGATCAGGAGGAACTCGAACACCCCCGCGCGCGCCTCGACCACGTCGGGCGCCTGCGTGTGCACCACCATGCCATCGGTGCAGGTTGTCGAGCACGACGTCTGCAGCTTCGGCATCTTCTCGATCTTGACGATGCAGACGCGGCACGAGCCGTCGACGCCGAGGCCAGGGTGATAGCAATAGTAGGGAAGCTCGATGCCGTTCTCGAGAGCTGCCTGAAGGACCGTCTTGCCTTTTTCGACCGTCAGTTCGCGGCCGTCAATCGTGACCTTGACCGTATCCATTCGCTCTTAATTCTAGTAGGAAAAGGGGTCTACTTCACCAGGACAACAGGCGCCGCGCCGTCTTCGTTGACGCCCACGCCGCGCAACGGGCCGGTCGTCGGGATCCGCATGGTGGTCACCTGTTCGGTGACGGGCACCATGACTTCGGATGACGTCGTGCCGTATTTCAGCGTGACGGTGACCGGCACTTCGAAGCGCTCGCCCACCTGCTCGAACCGCACGTTCACGCTGTTGCCTTCAGTCGTGTAGCTGAACTTCAGCCGCGGCAGCGACGAGCCGTAGATCCACTTGTCGAAATACGAGTCGAGGTCCCGGCCCGACTCGATCTCGAAGGCCGCCTTCACGTCCTCGGTGCCCGCCTTCTTGAACCGCCAGGTCGCGTAGAACCGGCGAAGTCCACGGAAGAACGCGTCGTCGCCGATGAGGCGGCGCAGCATGTGCAGGGTGATCGCGCCCTTGTTGTAGACGAGCGCCCTGAATACCCGGCCGTCGTTTCGAATGTGGCCCAGACGATAGCCCAGATAGACCGGGCCCTGATCGGAACGGTCGACCGTCCAGCGCGACATCTGACTGATGACCTGCCTGAACGTGTCGTCCTTCTTGATGTGCTCGGCGAAGAGGGCGGCGAAATACTGCGCGAAGCCTTCGCTGATCCACTGTTCGTGGTAGTTCTTCCAGCCGACGGCCTGTCCCCACCACTGATGCGCCGCCTCGTGGGCCAGGAAAAATTCCGGGAACCCGTCGAAGTACGCAGGGTCGGCGCGCCAGGAAATAGGCGTCGCCGGCGGAGGATGGCTGAGCGCGGCGAAGTACGGCGGGCTGTGTCCGCCAGGCTGATTCCGCTCGACGACCGCCACCGTGAAGCTTTGGTACGGCACATCCGCCAGGAGCGATCCGAAGAACTTCATCACGCGCTGCGCCACGTCGAAGAGCTCGCGGCCTTTTCGGGCGAGCATGCCGCTCGACTCCACCGATATCAGGCCGAACGAGTACGACACGCCCGTCAGCGTCGGGCCTTCCTCCTCGGCCGGTGTGATGGAAAACGTCGCCGTGTCCACGTGGACGAACCGGCTGGTCGCCCATCCGAGGTATCGCACCGGCTGCGTCGCGCTGAACCGGTACTCGAACCAGATACCCGTGCGTCCCTCGGGCGGAAGCTGCTCGGGGATAGCCTTCGTCGAGCGCGCCGCTGGCCACCGTCGAGTAGCCCTCGGGCACGCGCAGGCGCAGGTTGGCCGTCGCGTAATCGGTGACTTCGCCCTGCGGGTACCATCCCGATCGCCCGGTGTAGATGTAGCTCGGCAGCGGCTGGATCGAGAAGAATTCGTTCTGCGCCATGCTGAGCGCTTCGCGCTCGGGAGGAATCGCCGGCAACCGTCCGCCGTAGGTGAACTCCAGATCCATCAGCTCGTCGGGCTGCAGCGGCTGCGGCAGGTTGATGATGATGTCGTCCTGGCCGCTCACCCGCAGGCCCATCAGGTAACCATGCCGCCGGCTGGTGACCGATCGCACGGTGAGCGACTCGGCAAGGTTCAGGATAAGGGTCGAGGTCGGGCCGTGGCGCGCGGTCAGGAGCAGCGTGGCCCTGCCTTCAATCCATTCCCGGCGTGGATCGAAGCTGGCGTCGATGTCGTAGTTGACGATGTCGAAGTCGGGCGAGTCGTCTTCGTTGAAGAAAGGCCCGCGCGCGGCCAGCTTTTCCTTCGACGGGTAAATGGCGATGGTCCGGGTGCGCGTACGATCGAAGAACCGGATGTCTTCAGGATCGCCCATCGATTTCATGTAGGTGAGGTGCCCGCGGTCGGCGTTCATCTCGGAAACGAGATCGCCGAACTTCGGAATCACCGACCACCGGTCGCGGCTCAGGTCCGCGAGCTCGATGCCGAACGATCGGGGCAGGTTTTCCTGGAAGACCGCCTCCGCGCGCCGAAGGTCGCGCGCGTCCACGTCGCGGGCATGGAACGTCGAGACGTCGAGCCGTCGATCGAATTCGGCGGGATGCGCGCGCAGATACACCCAGTCGAAGCGCGCGTTCAACGTTTCGTTCCCGCAGTAAATCTTCACCTGGCCCCGTTCGGGTGCCGGTGTCGGGGAAAACGTCATCTCGCCTCGTCCGAGAATGATGATGCCGGTGACACCGGCGTCGGTTTCCGCGACGAAGGCGGTGCCGTTCGGCACGCGCAGCTCGAAGTCCTCGGCGCTCATCGCCAGGTTGACCACCGAGTACTGCTTTTCCGGGCTCAGCGACAGGCGATAGAGGCCGCGCACGGTGGTCAGCACCGTGAGACCCGCAATCTTCCACTCGTCAGTCGCGGTCGAAACCCGCTTGACCCTGATCATCCACGTGCCGACGCGGCCATTCCTGCCAAACTCGGCCAGGGCATCGACATACACGTCGTAGTACTCGCCTTTTGGCAGCGATTGCGACTCGGCCCGCAGCCGCTCCTGCACGACGGCGCGGGTTACACCTGCCTGAATCCATTCTTCGAGAAATTCCTCGCTGGTCGTGGTCTCGGGAAGGAGGAGGGCCGAATACACCTTCGAATCGCCCGTCATGAGCACGCGCTCGAGCTCGCGCAACACCCGGCCGATGCCGTCGTTGGGCGCAGGCGGGGTCTGGGCCTGGCTGCCCTGCGCGCCCATCAACAGGGCCAGCAGCGAGAGGACAAGGATGCGCCTCACGTGTCAATTAGACCACGGCAAAAGGCTTTCGACTCTAGGCTTTGTCCCTAAATCAGCCCGATTTCCCGTCCGACTTTTGCAAACGCGTCGAGCGCAAACTGGAGATCCGCTTTCGTGTGAGTCGCTGTAACGATGGTGCGAACGCGGGCCTTGTCGCGCGCAACCGTGGGAAAACCGATACCCTGGGCGAAGACGCCTTCCTCGAACAGCCGATCCGACAACTTCATGGCCTTCGTGGCGTCGCCGGCGATGACCGGCGTGATGGGGCTTTCGCTGACCCCCGTGTTGAACCCGAGCTTCCGGAGGCCGTCCTTGAAGAACTTCGTGTTGTCCCAGAGCTGGTCGATGAGCTGTGGCTCTTCGATCAGGACGTCGAGCGCGGCGAGGCAGGTGGCGGTCACCGATGGCGGGTGGGACGTCGAAAACAGGAACGGGCGCCCGCGGTGATGCAGGAAGTCGATCAGGTCTCTGGTCCCTGCCACGTAGCCGCCGAGCGCGCCGATCGCTTTCGAGAGCGTGCCAACCTGTACGTCCACACGACCGTGCAGCCCGAAGTGGTCGATGGTGCCGCGCCCGTTCTTCCCGAACACGCCGCTCGCGTGCGCATCGTCGACCATCATGATGCAGCCGTACTCTTCGGCGACACCGCAGAGATCGGGTATCGCGCCGAGGTCGCCGTCCATGCTGAAGACGCCGTCGGTGATCAGCAGCTTGCGGGCCGTCTTCGGAAGCCCGCGGACGATGTCGCGGGCCGCGTTCACGTCGCGATGGGGAAAGACCTTGATGGATGCGCGGCTCAGCCGCGAGCCGTCGATGATGCTGGCGTGGTTCAGCTCGTCCGAGACGACGAAGTCGTCCTTGGTCAGGATGGCCGCGACCGTGCCGGCGTTGGCGGCGAAGCCGCTTTGAAAGACGACTGTGGCCTCGGTTTTCTTGAACTCCGCGAGCCGGCGCTCGAGCTCCATGTGAATCGCCATCGTGCCGGCGATCGTGCGCACCGAGCCGGTGCCGACGCCGAACTGCACGAGCGCGGCGAGGGCCCGTTCCCTGAGCTTCGGGTGCGTCGTCAGTCCGAGGTAGTTGTTCGAAGACAGATTGACGACCTCGCGGCCATCGACGCGGGTCCGTGCGGCCTGCTCGCCGTCGAGCACGCGGAGGCGGCGGTAGAGACCCTGCGACTTGAGCGCGCTCAGCTCGTCGCCGAGAAATGCAAGCGGATCGGTGCGCATGAAAGGCTCCTGGGCTTCAGACTGCGGGCTTCAGGCTACTTCAGTACAAAGATGCGGTCACCCTCGAATTCGGCGACCGGCTTCGCGCCATTCTCGACCAGCCACTGCGCGATCCTCGTGCCTTCGTCGTCGCGATAGTAGGCTCCGTGCACGATGGCGTGCGTCGCGCCGGATTCCGCGAGCGTTGTCCACGAGGCGTCCGGAGCGTCGAGTGGATGACGCAACATGGTTGCGTTCAGGTTGTAGCTCAGTGGGAAGTGGCCGCTGTAGCCGTTGAGCAGCGGATGCCAGTGTTCGGTCGAATAGAACACGTAACGCACCTCGTAGGCCCACTCACCAAACGGGAACTCAACGAGTACCGTGCCGGGGTTCGGGAGTGTTTCGAGAAAGCGATACACCGGCGGCACCTGCTCGCCCGTGTACACACGGGCAGGCGGCGGGGCGTAACGCGTGTCTTCCACCGTTCCGTTGATAGTGATGGGTGCGGCAAACGCCTCCGCTACAGCGAACACCCCGAGTGCGAGAGCGAACGTACCGCCGAGGCGATGCCGCCGTTCGAGGACCGCGGCCCCGCATCCCGCGGCCATCGCGAGAAACAACATGACGAGCATCGCGTATCGTGCCGGCACGCGAAGTCCATCGAACCCGGGGATGTGCCAGTAGAGAAATGAGTAGGGCCCGGCCTCGCCGATGAGCCGGCCGCCCGTTCTCATCTCGGGACCGAGCGAGAGCAGAAACGAGATCGCCGCCGCGAGTATCGCGAACGCGCCGAGGCCAAGCGCGCACTCGCGCCCAAACGATCGAGCGCGCGGCGAGACCAGCAGCAGCAATCCGAAAAGGATGGCGAACACGCGAAAGCTGGGCCCGAGGTTCCTGGCGCTGATCGGCAGCGGACCGATGTGCGTGAAGCCGTGACCCGACAGGATGAGAACAAGGAACAGCAGGTAGAGTGACGGCAGCCGCGACGAGAACATACACGAGCGGCACGAGCATCGGCGCGTTCGCTGGCGGTTTGGTTCGCGCCAGCGCCCACGACGTCGAAACCGCGCCGGCGAATCCGACGGCCCCGAGAAGGAATGCGGCGAGCGTCGGAAACAAATCGCCTTCCGGTTTCGGGTACGCGCGCATGAGGCTGCCCCACATGACTGATTCGGGCGGAGCCGTCCAGTAGCTGAACACGTCGGCTGAGAACGACTTCACCTCGTCCAATGTCCTCGGACCCATTCCGAGACTGCGCAGCTCCAGATATGGCAACAGAAAGGGCAGCGTGAGCGCGAAGACGGCCATCGCGGTTGCCGAGAGCGACATCCAGATGCGCGTGTTCTTCCAGAGGTTGCGCGTCGCGATCTCGAAGAGCACGTACGCCACGACGAACGGCGCGAAGAAGAGCAGGAAATAGCCGTTCGACAGGTTCTGCGCCACCAGCGCCGCGCCGGCGCCGACGAGAGGTGTGAAAACGCTCCAGGACGTAGTGTCCGGCTTCCGCCTTCGCGCCGAAGGCGCTTCGGCGAGACTCGCCGTAGCCTTGGCGTAGGCGGTCAGCCGGACCGTGATGTTGTCGAAGTACCGGCGTAAGCCGAAGAACACGAACGGCATCCACTGCGACGAGATGACCTGGAGGTGCGAGAACTGCGGCACGCGGTAGGGCGCAAACGCATAGATCAGACCCGCCACGAATCCCGCGCGCGCGCTACCGGTGATCTCGCGCACGAAGAGATACATGCCGAGGCCGGAGAGGACGAACGTCGAGAGAAACAGAAGGTTGTAGGAAAGGATGATGTTGCCGGTCAACGCGTACACCGGCAGTATCTGCACCGCCTGCGCGAACAGGTGCTCCGAATACGCGAGGGTCAGCGGCTCGGGGTAGAAGATATTGGCGTTCCAGAAACTCCGCAGCGCGCCGAGATCGCCGGTGAGGAATCGAAGCAGCCGGTCGGCGTCCCACGCGAGGATCCACGAGTTCAGCAGCGAATCGCCAAGATCCCAGGGGATGTCGGTGGTCAGACCGAGCGCGAGCGGCCAGGTGAAGATGATGGCGACGGCGCCGTAGACAGCCGTCGCGATCAGAGGGTTCGAAACTGGTGACTCAGGCGTAGCGTGCGGCAAATCCTGCAATCAGATCCCAGATCTCGTTCAATTGAGCGGGCGGTGCGAGGGTCACCATCCGGAAGTAGCCGTCGGCCGGCTTCATGCCGAACCCCGATCCCTGGACGCACAACACTCCCGTCGCGTGCACCAGGTCGACGATGAAATCCGAATCGGACTTGCCGGCCGGCAGACTGAACTTCGGCATCGCGTAGAACGCCGCGATGGCCCGCGTCGAGGAAAATCCAGGGATGGCGTTGGCGCGCTGGTAGACGAGCTCGGCCCGCTCGCGAAGCGCCGCCCGGAACGCGGGCTGATGCGAGCGGTCGCCCTGCAGTGCCGCGGCGATCGCGCGCTGCATCGGCATGGTGGAGCAGAGGCGTCCTTCCGCGAGCTTGGCGATGGCCGCCAGCACGTCTTTCAACCGATCCCCACCGCCAACGGCGAGCCAGCCCGTCCGCCACCCGGGCACGAGGTAGCCCTTCGACAACCCCGACAGCGAAATGACCGGAGCCTCGGGATTGAGCGAGCCGATCGGCGCGACGGGTCCGTCGAACGCGACGTCCTGGTAGATCTCGTCGGCGATCATCGGCAGGTTGTGGCGGTCGGCGATATTCAGGAGCTCCCGCCGGATTGACTGAGCATAGGACGCCCCGGTCGGGTTGTTCGGGTCGTTCACCACCAGCGCCCTGGTGCGCGGCGTGATCAGCTTCTCGATCTCTTTCGGATCCGGCTGCCAGCCATTCTTCGGATCGGTCGGGTAATACACCTCGCGTGCGCCGATCTTGTGAAGGACCGCGGTGTAAAGCGGATAGGTCGGCAGCGGCACGAGGACTTCATCGCCGGGATCGGCGAGTGCCGTCAGCACGAAGTCGATGCCTTCCGACGATCCCGACGTCAGGACGACGCGATCGGGGTGGACGGGCCAGCCGCGAGATGTGTTCTCGGCAGCCACCGCTTCGCGCGCCTCGGACAACCCGACTGACGGACCGTAGCCATGCTCGCCGTCACGGAGCGCCTTGTGCACGGCCTCGACGATGTGCGCGGGCGGCTGGAAGCCGGCGTGCACTGGATCGCCCGTGTTCAGCCAGTGGATCTTCCTGCCCGACGCTTCCGCCTTCCGCGCTTCCACCACCACGCGCCGGATCGGATAGCTCACCGTGCTCATCCGGTTTGCCGTCCGAATAACGGCGGCGGTCTTTGGGGTACCCATAGGTCATCGATTGTACCAGTTGGCCGCTGGCGCTCGCGAACAGGCGTCAGGTTTTGTGTCCGCCAGACACCGACCCCTGAGGTTCCAGTTCTGCACATCGCCCGGGCTTGCTCTTTCGACGCTCCACGCTTACAGTCCTCGCATGGCGATACAAAAGGAAATCACCGTCAAGATTGCCAACAGCCCCGGCGCCTTGAACCGCGTCGCGCAGCTGCTGGGCGGCGAGCGGATCAACCTGCTCGCCATGTCGATCGATCCGTCCGGACAGCTTCGAATGGTGGTGGACAATCCGCTGCACGCGGCGGGCACGCTGCGCGAGCAGCACTACAGCGTGGAAGAACGCGACGTGCTGTACTCCTCGATGCCCAACGAGCCGGGCGCGCTCGGCCGCGCGCTGAAGCTGCTGGGCGACGCCGGCATCAACGTGGACTATGCCTATGCCAGTGCCATCGATCGCTTTGCGATGGTCGGCGTGGTCATCGGCGTTGCCGATGCGCAGAAAGCGTCCTATATCACCGGCATGTGACCCGAGATCGCCCGGGGTTGATGTCATGCGACTCTTCGTACCCACGATGGACGCGGTTCTGGTCGAATTCGATGGCGACGGCCGCGTTCGCTTCGACGACGAGGGATGGACGACGCCGTCGGTGCAGGAGCGCCGGGCGATCATTCACGCCGCCCACGATCAACTCGAACAACTGAAAGAGCTGCTGGACCTCCTGGAGCGCGAACCATGACGTCTCATCGCATTCTCCTCGCCGTGTCGATCGCCGCCGCAATGGCGGCCGGCGTGGCCGCCATCACCGTTCCCAAGGTGACCTTCACGGACACCCGTCTGAAGAATGGCCTGCGCGTCATCATCTCGCCCGATCGGTCGGCGCCAGTGGCGTCGGTGGCGGTCGCGTACAACGTCGGGTCGCGGAACGAACGGCAGGGCCGCACGGGTTTTGCCCACCTGTTCGAGCACCTGATGTTCAAAGGGTCCGAGAACGTGGCCGATGGCGAGCTGGCCGGCCTCATCGAGAACAACGGCGGCAGCCACAACGGGCAGACCGACAAGGATCACACGATTTATTTCGAAGAGGTGCCGTCCAATCAGCTCGACATGGTGCTGTTCCTGGAGGCCGATCGCATGCGCTCGCCGGCGATCACGCAGGAGAACGTGGACAACCAGCGCGAAGCCGTCAAGGAAGAGCGGCGCCTGCGCGTCGACAATCAGCCCTACGGGCGCACGTCGGAAACGATCGCCGAGCTGGCGTTCGAGAACTTCGCCAACAAGCATTCGATCATCGGCTCGATGGCCGACCTCGACGCCGCGTCGCTCGCCGACTTTGCCGCGTTCTTCAAGACCTACTACGCGCCGAACAACGCCGTCCTCGCCATCGCGGGCGATGTGGACGAGAACACGACGCTCGCGAAGGTGCGCAAGTACTTCGACAGCATTCCCTCAGGGCCGCCGACGCCGCCGCTCGATACCGCCGAGCCGCCGCAGACGCAGGAGCGCCGCGTGGCGCTGCAGGATGCGCTCGCGCGCCTCACGCTGGTCGATGTCGCCTATCAGGTGCCTGGAGGGCTCAGCGCGGATGTCGACGCGCTGAGCGCCCTCAGCACCGTGCTCGGGTCGGGACGCAGCTCGCGCATGTACGACAGCCTCGTGCGGCAGCAGCAGCTGGCCGTGCAGACCTACTCGGGGATGCAACAGGGGAAGGGCCCCGGCCTCTTCTACCTCGAAGCGATGGTGGCGCCCGGCAAGACCCCTGACGAAGTAGAGAAGGCGCTGTACGCCGAAGTCGAGAAGGTCCAGAAGGGCCCCATCCAGGAGTGGGAGCTCGACAAGGCACGCAACGGCGCCCGGCGCAGCCTCGTCGGCAATCTCCGCAGCTCGCTGCAGCGCGCCATCCTGCTCGCCCGCTACAGCGTGTACTTCAACGATCCGTCGATCATCAACACGCGCTACGAGCGCATTGCGTCGTTGAAGATCGAGGACCTGCAGCGTGTCGCGCGGCAATACCTCGTCCAGACCAACCGCACGGTCGCCGTGACCAGTCCCGCCGCCAAACAGGCACCGCCGGCGAAGGGAGGGGCCCAATGAGACGTCTTCTGTCGTTGAGCTTCATCGTCGCGCTCACGATGAGCGTGCTGCTGGCGCAGGCTCCGGCCCCGCCCGCCGCGGCCCCGACGTTCAAGGGCAAAGCGCCGGTGAGCAGCGAGATTCTGAAAATCAAACTGCCGAGGGCCCAGGAAGCCGAGCTTGCAAACGGCGCCCGTCTGATGGTGCTCGAAGACCATCGCGTGCCGTCGATTCAGTTCCAGATCATCATGATTGGCGCGGGCGGCTATTACGATCCGCCCGACGTGCCCGGCCTGGCCGACACGACGGCGTCGCTGATGGACGAGGGCACGGCGACGAAAACCTCGGAGCAGATCGCGCAGGCGCTCGACACGATGGCCGCAACGGTCGCGGTGTCCGCGAACGAAGGTTCGCAAATCGCGACGGTCAGTGGTTCGGCGCTGACCGATCAGTTCGATCAGGTGCTGGCGCTCGCGGCCGACGTCCTGCTCAATCCCAGCTTTCCTGAAAAGGAGCTCGGGCTGTACAAGGTCCGCGCCCGCGCATCGCTGGAAGAGCAACGAAGCGATCCGGATTTCCTGAGAGAGGAGCGCTACGCCAGGGCCATCTACGGGACCCATCCCGCGGCGAGCATGGGGCTCACGCGCGAATCGGTCGAGAAGATCACGCGCGAGGCGCTCGTCGCGTTTCACAAGAAGACCTACGTGCCCGATCACGCCATCATCGGCGTATCGGGCGACATCACGCTCGCCGAGGCGCGCACGAAGTTCGACAGCGCGCTGAAGACATGGGCCAGGTCGAACACGCCGCGTCCCGGGGTCGTCGATCCGCCGGAGAGCGGCGCGTTCAAGATCTCGCTCGTCAACCGGCCAGGGTCGGTGCAGACGGCGTACATGGCGGGCGAGCCGGCCATCAAGCGGACCGATGCCGACTACGACGCGATGACGGTGATGAATCAGATTCTCGGCGGCTCGAACGGGCGGCTCTACCGGGAGCTGCGCGAACGGAAGGGCTACACCTACGGTGTGTACAGTTTCGCGCGTGCGCTCCGCTATCGCGGCGACTGGCGCGCGCAGATGGACGTCCGCACCGAGGTGACGGAGGCGTCGTTGCGCGATCTGCTGGCCGAGCTGGGCAGGATGCGCGACGAGCTCGTACCCGCCGACGAGTTCAAGGACGCGCAGCGGTCGCTCACCGCGTCGTTCGCGCTCTCGCTCGAGAATCCGGCCGAGCTGCTCAACCTCTACATCGTCCGGCAGCTCTACGACTACCCGGTCGACTACTGGGATCGATATACCGACCGGATCAGCGCGGTGACCCCGGCACAAGTGCAGGCCATTGCGAGAAAGTATCTCGATCCCAAGCGCCTTCAGATCGTGGCGGTGGGCGATGCCGCCAAAATCGAAACGGCGTTGCGCCCGTTCGGCCCGGTCGAATTGTTTGATGACGAAGGGAAGGCGGTTCAGTAACTGACGCTGTCATGGCAAATGGCAAAGTGGCAAAGTGGCAAAGGCAGCTGCCATGCGGCGCCCTTGCCATCTGCCATCTGTACTGAGCCGGAGGTGGCGTTCGCGGCGGGCGGCGTTTCCGGCTTGATGAACAATTCGATCACCTGCACGGCGGCGCTCGACTTGTTCGTGAAGCCGTGTGTCTGGCCTTTCACCATGTAGTAGGCCTGTCCCGGGACCGTCGTGATAACCGGATCCTTCTCGACCGTGAGGTCGAGCGAGCCGGTCACCGGCACGAGCATGTGGAAGGTGACGTCGTTGTGCACGTGCGGACGCCGGACGGCGCCCGGCTGCAGGGTGACCTGGAGCACGCGCACATGAGCATTCTCGACCACGACCAGGAAATTCACGCCGGGATCCGGATTGCCCGTCTGGCCAGTCTTCATTCCACCGGCGCCACCGCGTGCGGGCGGTTGGCCGGGCGCCGCCGGTGCGCCTTGTGTGGGTGCCGCAGGGGCAGGAGCCGGAGCTGGAGCCTGAGCCTGAGCAAAAGCCGGTGCCGCCGCGAGCATGCAGATCGTTCCCAATCCCAGAACTCTCTTCAGCATTCGATTCTCCTGACGTTTTTCACAAGGTGGTCCGGCAATGCCAAGGCACGGCGACTCGCCGACGTTCGACGATGACGTACGAAAGCGCGTCATCCCCTCGCTCCGACGGCCTCCTCCTGCGTGATTCTCGTGCCGAGCATCACCAGGAACTGCTTGAGCCATTCGACGTGACACGTCCAGGCCGGACCGGTCACGAGGTTGCGATCGGTGATCGCATCCGGGAGTCCGATGCTGACAAACTCGCCACCGGCCGCGGTCACTTCGGGGCCGACCGCCGGGTACGCGTTCAGCCTGCGACCCTTCACGACGCCGGCCGCGGTCAACAGTTGCGGTCCGTGGCAGACCGCCGCGATCGGCTTGTTCGTGTCGGCAAAGTGCTTCACGTATTTGAGCACTGCCGGGTTCAACCGAAGGTATTCGGGCGCGCGGCCGCCGGGGATGCAGAGCGCGTCGTAGTCGGCCGGATTGATGTCGGCGAACGTCGCGTTGAGCGCGAAGTCGTGGCCGCGTTTTTCGGTGTAGGTCTGATCCCCTTCGAAATCGTGGATGGCGGTGCGGACCTTGTCGCCGGCCTTCTTGTCGGGGCACACCGCGTGCACGGTATGACCGGCGATCTGCAGGGCCTGGAACGGCACCATCACTTCGTAGTCCTCGACGAAGTCGCCGACGAGCATCAGGATTTTCTTCGCCATAACGAGCTCCTTTGACGCGCGGGAATTGAAGTATCGGAAGAGACGTACATACATCCGCGTACGTGAGTTGTCAAACTCCGGTAGGGCGCAACTTCAGTTGCGCCGGCTGTTAAGCTGTCGGAATGGACTTGACGAATCGTGCGGCGCTGGTGACCGGAGGCAAAGCGGATTGGGTCGGTCGTCGCGATCGAGCTGGCGAGGCGAGGCGCCGACATCGGACTCTGCTACAACCGATCTCGCGACGAGGCCGAGAAGACCGCGGCGTCGATCGAGCATCTCGGCCGTCGAACGTTCGTCATGCAGGCGAATCTCGCGGAGGCCGGCGAGTGCGAGGCGTTCGTCAACGAAGGTGCCGCCGCGCTGGGACGCCTCGACATTCTCGTCAACATGGCGTCCATCTACGTCGCCAGGCCCTTCAGCGAGTTGACGGTCGACGAGTTCGATAGCAACGTGGCGGTCGATCTGCGCTCGGCGTTCGTCTGCTCCCGCGCCGCCTGGCCGCACATGAAGCGCGCCGGCGGCGGCAACATCATCAACTTCTCCGACTGGCTCTCGCGGAGCGGACGCCCGCGCTACACCGGGTATCTGCCGTACTACGTCGCCAAAACCGGCGGTCATCGGGCTGACCGAAGCGCTCGCACTCGAGCTCGCGCCCGACAGGATTCGCGTCAACGCGATCGCACCGGGGCCCATTCTCGCGCCGCCAGAGACGACACGAAGACGAGTTGGCCGCGGTCGAGAAGGCCACTCCGCTCGGCGGATGGGGAGGCGAACAGTCAATCGTCGAAGGAGTGCTCGCGCTGTTGAGCTGCGACTTCGTGACCGGCGAGACCCTGCGCGTTGACGGTGGTCGCCATGTAAGGTGACGGGTTTTGACGCAGAGCCGCGGAGGCGCAGAGAATTCTTTTCAGAAGAACAAAACCTCTGCGGCTTTGCGCCTCTGCGTCAGGTTCCTGCAGTTGTTTGTGATATCGAGACCGGGCTACTTAGTGACGTGCGGGTCCAGAGCATCAGCCAGCCGCTTCTGTTCCTCGAACATCTCCTGCGGCACGCGCGATCCAAGAGACTTGAAGAACGTCGCCTGCTCCGCTGACGCTTCGGCCCAGTCGCCGGGCTCGACCGCGACCAGCAGTTCCATCGCGTCCTTCGAAATCGTCAACCCGTTCTGATCGATGGCGTCGGGCGTGGGCACGATCCCGATCGGCGTTTCCCGGCCCTTGCCCGTTCCGTCCACGCGCTCGAAGATCCATTTCACGACGCGGAGATTTTCGCTGAAGCCGGGCCAGATGAATTTCGAGCGCGAGTCGGTGCGGAACCAGTTCACGCGGAACACCTTGGGTGGCCGCGTCACCTTCTTGCCGATGTCGAGCCAGTGCTGGAAGTAGTCCCCCATGTTGTAGCCGCAGAACGCCAGCATGGCCATGGGATCGCGGCGCAGCACACCGGTCTTGCCCGACGCCGCCGCCGTCGTTTCCGAGGAGAGCGTGGCGCCGAGGAACACGCCATGCTGCCAGTTCTTCGACTCGTAGACGAGCGGCACGCGTTGCTGGCGCCGGGCGCCGAACATGATCGCGTCGAGCGGCACGCCGTCCGGGTTCTCGAACTCCGGCGAGAGCGAGGCGCAGTTGGTCGCCGGCGTCGTGAAGCGCGCGTTCGGATGCGTCGCCTTTTCGGTCGAGCCCGGCGTCCAGGGGCGCCCCTGCCAGTCGAGCGCCTCCGCCGGCGGTGGATCGTCGTGTCCTTCCCACCACGGCGTCCCGTCGGGGCGTAGTGCCGCGTTGGTGTAGATGGTGTCGCGCTGGATCATGTCGAACGCCGTCGGGTTCGTGCTGCGGCTCGTTCCCGGCAGGACGCCGAAGAATCCCGCTTCAGGATTCACGGCCCACAGCCGGCCATCGGCACCCGGCCGAATCCACGCGATGTCGTCGCCGACGGTCCACGTCTTCCATCCTGGCATCGACGCCGGCGGCACCAGCATCGCCATGTTGGTCTTGCCGCACGCCGACGGAAACGCGCCCGCCACGTAGCGCACGGGCCCGTCCTTGTATTTGCACCCGACGATCAGCATGTGCTCGGCGAGCCACCCCTCGTGGCGGGCCTGATAGCTGGCGATGCGCAACGCGAGGCACTTCTTGCCCAGGAGCGCGTTGCCGCCGTAGCCCGATCCCACCGACCAGACCGCGTTGTCCTGCGGAAAGTGCACGATGAAGCGGCGGTCCGGGCTGAGGTCGCCGAGTGAATGCAGGCAGCGCGTGAAGTCGTCCGACTGTCCGAGCTGCTGCAGCGCGACCTGTCCGATGCGCGTCATGATGCGCATGTTCAGCACGACGTAACGGCTGTCGGTAATCTCGACGCCGACCTTCGAATACGGCGATCCGGGAGGGCCCATCAGGAACGGCACCACGAACATGGTGCGCCCCTTCATCGACCCCTTGAAGAGCGGTGTCAGCCGGGCGCGCGCGTCTTCGGGCGACATCCAGTTGTTCGTGGGCCCCGCATCTTCCTTGTCCGACGTGCTCACGAAGGTGAGATGTTCGGTACGCGCCACGTCGTGCGGGGCGCTTCGATGCAGGTAGCAGCCGGGGAGTTTCTGCTGGTTCAGCTCGATCAGCTCGCCCGACGCGAGGCACTCGGCAATCAGGCGATCCCGCTCGCCCTTCGAGCCGTCGCAGAACACGACGGACGAGGGCGTGGTCAGGGATTCGATTTCGTTCACCCACGCTCGGACGGCCGGATTCATTGCCCCAATCCTACCGCAGAAGATTCTGGGTGGTGAAGTCCAGCATCGTCCGCTGCAGGTGCGGCGCCAGCTGCGGGTCGGTGACGCCGTGCGCCGATTTCGGGTAGGTCATCATCTGAAACGGCTTCCCCGCCCGCTGCAGCTCGTAGGCGAACTGCGTGGTGTTCTGCGGGTGGACGTTGTCGTCGAGGGCGGTGTGAATCAGCAGCAGCTTGCCCGCGAGGTCTGCCGCCTGGAAGCGGGGCGAGCTGGCCCGGTAGCCGTCGGGATTGTCCGCCGGCAGGCCGAGATATCGCTCGGTGTAAATGGTGTCGTAGCTCCGCCAGTCGGAGACGGCGGCCTCCGCGATGCCCATCGAAAAGCTGCGGCTGTGGGTCAGCGCGTAAAGCGTCAGGAACCCGCCGTAGCTGACGCCCGAAATGCCGATGCGCGTTCCGTCCACGTACGGCTGGCGCTTGAGCCAGGCCAGGCCGTCTTCGATGTCCCGCAGCTCGATCTCGCCGAAGCGCTTGTAGAGCGGCCACGCCGACTGCGCTCCCTTGCCGCTCGCCGTGCGGTTGTCGCAGATCCAGACGATGATGCCGCGCTGCGCCAGCAGCTGGTGGTACATGAAGAGAATGCCGCCCCAGGCGTTCGACACCTGCGGCGAATGTGGTCCGCCGTAGGTGAATTGATAGACCGGGTACTGCCTGGACGGGTCGAAGTCGGGCGGCTTGATCATCAGGGCTTCCATGACGAAGCCGTCGCGCGTCTTCACCTGGAGCAGTTCCGGGACGGACAAGCCGGATTCCTTCAGGGCGCGAACTGGATTGGCATCGACCACGCGCACGGCTTCGCGGGTGCCGATGCGATGCAGGCGGACCTGTGGCGGCGTGTTGATATCGCTGCGCGAGTCCAGAAAGAGCGTGCGCGAGGGATCCAGAAACGACTCGTGTTTGCCGTCGATGGCCGACAGGCGCTCCAGCCCTGTTCCATCGAGTCGCACGCGATACAAATCAAGACCGATCGGACTCGCGGTGGTCGAGGTGAAATAGAGCCAGGTCTCGGCGCGATCCAACCCATGGTGCGCGCGAACTTCCCACTCGCCGCGCGTCACCTGTCTGATGAGCCGGCCGTCCGCCGCGTAGTGATAGAAGTGGCGCCAGCCGCTGCGCTCGCTGAGCCACAGAAACGATCCGTCGTTCAACCACAGCGGATCGGCGCTCGAGTCCGTCCATCGCTCGACCCATGCCCCGGTCGTCTCCCTGAAGAGCGTGCGCGAGGCGCCTGTCGACGCGTCGGCGAGGTTGAAGTCGAGCCACGTCTGTTGCCGATCCTGCACGTGAAAGACGACAGCGCCCTCGCGCGACCAGCCCACGTTGACGATGAGGAAGTCGGCGTACTTCGTCGTGTCAACGCGCTGCAGCGCGCTGCCGGAGGTGGAAGCGACCACGAGCGTGACGTTCGGGTTCGGATCGCCGGCTTTGGGATACGGCCACCGCTTCAACGATGGGCGATACGGGATGTCGTCGATGAGCGTGTACAGCGGGACATTCGTCTCGTCGAATTGAAGAAAGGCGATTCGTGAGGAGTCCGGACTCCACCAGAACGCGCGATGGTTTCCGCGCCCGTAGAGCTCCTCGGAATACACCCAATCGAGGAGACCGTTGACGAGCGTGTCGGTCCCATCCGACGTCAGCGCCTTTTCTTCGGGCGCATCGATCCGGGTGACGAAGAGATTGTTCTGCTTGACGAACGCAACCTGGCGTCCGTCGGGACTGAACGTGGCTTCGGCCTTCACGCCTGACGAGCGAGTCAGACGCGTCGCCCGCTCCGCGGCAATCTCGTACACGTACAGATCGTCGGCGATCGTCAGCAGGAAGGCGTCGCGCCTGGCGTTGAAATTCGAGGGACGCCGCCGCGCGGCCGTGCGCGCCTCGCCCGGCGGCGCGCCTGCGCTGGTGAGTGCCGACTCGAGCTGCGCGTGAGTGAACCACGGTCGGCTGGTGCCGGTCGCCGCGTCGACGCGCAGCCACGACGCCCCGGATGATTCAGCGGCCGGCCACAGATGATGCGCCGCGTCCAGCCACGGACCGCCATCCGGCACCCAGTTCAGCGTCGCCGATTGACTGCCGTTGAAGCGCGTCCAGCCTTCGTAGCTGTACAGCTCTTCGACGGTGAGTTGCCGGCCCTGCCCGCCGATGACGGCAACGAGCAGGCCGACGAGCGCCGCCACGAGTCCGCGCGCGCGCGCGGAACGCAGTACCATACCCGCCCAGATTATGACAAAGCTGACGTTTCTGGGCGCCGCGCGAACCGTGACCGGGTCGAAGTACCTGCTCGAGGTTCACGGCCGCCGGATTCTGATCGATTGCGGGCTGTTTCAGGGACTGAAAGAGCTTCGCCTGCGCAACTGGCAGCCGCTGCCGCTCGATCCGGCCGAGCTGTCCGCGGTGGTGCTGACGCACGCCCATCTCGACCACACGGGATATCTGCCCAGACTGGTCGCCGAGGGCTACCACGGCCGGGTGATCTGCACGCCAGGCACGTCCGACCTGTGCAGGCTGGTGCTCCCCGACTCGGCGCGGCTGCAGGAAGAGGATGCGCGAGAGGCCAACCGGCTGATGTATTCGAAGCACAGCCCGGCACTGCCGCTGTATCGCGAGTCCGACGCGTTCCGCGCGCTCTCGCAACTGCAGCAGGTCGGCTTCAACAAACCGTTTCAGCTCGTGGAGGGCGTGGACATCGAGTTCATCAACGCCGGTCACCTGCTCGGATCGGCGTACATCAGGATGACGATCAAAGACGGACCGACCATCCTCTTCGGCGGAGATCTCGGGCGCTACGCGCGGCCCGTGCTGCCCGATCCATCGCCGCCACCACCTGCCCAGGTGCTGTTGCTCGAGTCGACCTACGGCGATCGTCTTCACGAGCCGGATGATGACGGCGAGCGTCTCGCGGCGATCATCAAAGACACGGTGGCGCGCGGCGGCAAGCTCATCATTCCCGCGTTTGCCATCGGCCGCGTGGAGGAAGTGCTGTACTGGATCAAGAAGCTCGAGGACGACGGCAGGATCCCGAAGCTGCCGGTGTTTCTCGACAGCCCGATGGCGCTCGACGCGCTGCGCTACTACGCGAGCCGCGCGAGCGAGCTCGACCCCGACATCCAGGCCGCGGTCGAAATGCGCCGCTTCTTCACCGCGCGCTTCCAGCCGGTGGCGTCGGCGCAACAGTCGTCGGAGCTCGTTCGATCGAAGATTCCATCGATCGTGGTGTCGTCGAGCGGCATGGCGACCGGCGGCCGCGTGCTGTACCACCTGCAGGCCGCCTTGCCCGACAAGCGCAGCACGGTGCTGTTTGTCGGCTATCAGGCCGCGGGCACACGGGGCCGGTCGTTGATCGACGGGGCCCGGGACGTGAAGATTCGCGGGCAGCTCGTGGCGGTCAACGCGCGGATCGAGCGCCTCGACTCGATGTCGGCGCATGCCGACCGGGAGGAAACGATGCGGTGGCTGGGCGGATTCAAGACGCCGCCGTCGATCACCTACCTGGTGCATGGCGAGCCCGGACCGATGGATGCGCTGAAATCGACAATTGAGTCGCGCCTGCATTGGAAAGTGCACGCCCCGGCCCACCTCGAGCAAGTGGAGTTAAGCTGAACAGGTTGATGCGCAGAGGGTTGTTGGCCATGACGGTTGCAGCCATGTCGATAGCGTGCTCGGGCCCTGCGCCGGCACCGGATACCGAGCAGTCGCCGGCGAGCTCGTCGGACGGTGCGTTCGGGCCCGCGGCGTCGGGGCGGAAGTATCTGGTGGAGCGGGTCGACGAGGCCGCCTTCGTGCAGTTGTACGCGGACGGATTCGCGGCACTGCCGGTCAAGGAGCGCATCCTGACGTGGCATCTCTATCAGGCGGCGATTGCGGGCCGCGACATCTTCTACGACCAGCGGTACGCCCACAACCTCGACATGCGCGACGTCGTAGAGGCCCTGATCAGCCATCCCGCGGGCGAGGCGCCGGTGCGCGCCGAAATCGAACGCTACACGAAGCTGTTCTGGGCCAACAGCGGCCCCTACAACAATCTCACCGCGAGAAAGTTCGTCCTGAAGTGCACGCCCGAACAGTTTGCGTCGGCCGTACACGCCGCAGCCGGAAAGGGCGCGACGTTCCCGCTCGGTCCGGGCGAAACGATCGATCAGATGCTGGCGCGGCTGAAGCCGATGTTCTTCGATGCGTCCTTCGATCCGTCGGTGACGACCAAGACGCCCGCGGGCGGCGGCGATATTCTCGCGTCGAGCGCCAACAACCTGTACTCGGGTGTGACGGCAAAAGAGCTCGAGGGGTTCGATGAGAAGTATCCGTTGAACTCCCGGGTCGTGAAGGCCGACGGCCGCATTGTCGAAGAGGTCTATCGCGTCGGCGGCCGATACGATCCGCAGATCCGCGACATCATCACCCATCTGGAGGCGGCGATTCCCTACGCGCCCGATCCAACGGCGCAGGCGTTGCGCGCGCTCATTCAGTGGTACCGCACGGGCGAGGAGCGCGACCGCCGGGCGTACGACATTGCCTGGGTTGCCGACACGTCGTCTTCGATCGACACGATCAACGGCTTCACCGAGGTGTACCTCGACGCGCGCGGCATGAAGGGCGCCTGGGAAGCCCTCGTGTACTACGTGAACCGGACGAAAACGGCCGCCATCCAGAAGCTGGCGGCCGACGCGCAGTGGTTCGAGGACCACATGCCCTGGGATCGGCAGTACTGCAAGGAAAACGTCCAGGGCGTCACGGCGAACATCATCGACGTCGTCATCGAAACCGGCGACGCCGGACCGATTACGCCGATCGGCATCAACCTGCCGAACGAACAGGAAGTGCGCGAGAAGTACGGCAGCAAGTCCGTGTCGATTGCGAACGTGAACGAGGCGTACGACCGGTCGATGGACGCAGGATACCGGAGCGAGTTTTCGTGGTCGCCCGAGGAGACCGCACGCGCGAAACAGTGGCAGGGGGCCGCGCACGAGCTGGCGACCGATCTGCACGAGGTCATCGGGCACGCGTCCGGCCGGCTGAACCACAACCTGGGGTGCACGCCGCAGACCCATTTGAAAGAGCAGTACTCGGCGCTCGAAGAGGCGCGTGCCGATCTGGTGGCGTTGTACTTTCTGCCCGATCCGAAGATTGTCGAGATGGGCTTGATTCGTCCCGAAGACCATCGCGAGGTCGCGCTCGCCGAGTACGAGAACTACGCGCGCACCGCGCTCGTGCAGTTGCGCCGCATGCGCGAGGGCACGACCATCGAAGAAGATCACATGCGCAACCGCCAGATGATCGTCAACTGGCTGATCGCCAACACCAAAGCGATCGAACGGCGTGTGCGCGACGGCAAGACGTACAACGTCGTCGTCGATGCCGGGGCATTCCGCGAAGGAGTGGGCCGGCTGCTCGCCGAAGTGCAGCGAATCAAGTCCAACGGCGACTACGCGGCGGCGAAGGCGCTGTTCGAGCGCCACGGCATCCATTTCGATCCGAAACTGCGCGACGAGATCGTCGCGCGGGTGGAGAAGCTCAACCTGCCGTCGTACACGGCGTTCATCCAGCCCAGACTCGAACCGGTGCGAGCCGCTGACGGCGCCGTCCGCGATGTGACGATCAGCTACCCGCAGGATCTGACCGCGCAGATGCTCGAATACTCGAAGGCCACGCGCGCCACCCGCGAGGAATTTCGTCGGTCGGCGGCCGGGCCGGCTCAGGGTCGCTGATGTTTTCCTCGCGTCTGCGGCAGACAGCCGGCCGCAATCGTCTGGCGGTGGCCCTCGATCGGCGTCGGTCGGCAGGACTGCCGATCGTCGATCTCACGCTCTCCAATCCCACGCGTGCGGGCTTCGCGTACCCGCCCGGCATGCTCGAGCCGATGAGTCAGCCGCGGGCGTTGTGCTATCAGCCCGAGCCGTTCGGCCTGTTGTCGGCACGGCAGGCGGTTGCGGATGATTTCGCCAGGCGTGGCATCACGGTGCCACCGGATCGCCTGGTGCTCAGCGCCAGCACCAGCGACGCGTACTCGCTGCTGTTCAAGCTGCTCTGCGATCCCGGAGACGTGGTCCTTGCGCCAAGACCAAGCTATCCGCTCATCGAGCACCTGACGGAGCTCGACGGGGTTTCGCTGGACCACTACGGCCTCGAGTTTCATGGCCGCTGGACGATCGACATTCATGCGCTGCGCGTGAAGCTGTCGTCGCCCGCGAACGGACGGGTACGTGCCATCGTGGTCGTCAGCCCGAACAATCCGACCGGCTCGATCGTGACGGATGCCGAGCTCGAGGTGCTTGCGTCGCTTGCTCACGAGCATCAGGTGGCGCTCATCGCCGACGAAGTGTTTGCCGACTATCCGCTCTCGGCGCCATCGTGCGCGAGCGTGCTTCGCCAGCAGGCCGCGCTGACCTTTGCGCTCGGCGGCCTGTCCAAGTCTGTCGGCCTGCCGCAGGTGAAGCTTGGCTGGATTGGTGTCGGTGGTCCGTCCGATCTCGTGGACACAGCGATGGAGCGCCTGGAAACGATCTGCGATGCGTACCTGTCGGTCTCGACGCCGGTGCAGGTGGCCGCGCCCGATCTGCTGCGATCGGGATCCGTCGTTCGAGGCCAGATTCACCGGCGCGTGCGCGAGAACGTCGAATCGCTGCGAGCCCTGGCGGCGGCGAATCCGGCCTGCTCGGTGCTGCCGGCCGAAGCGGGGTGGTACGCGATCGTGCAGGTCCCGGCGACAAAGCCCGAAGAGATGATCGTGCTCGACCTCCTCGACCGCACGGGCATCCTGGTGCATCCCGGCTATTTCTTCGATTTCGAACGCGAGGCGTTCCTCGTCCTGAGTCTCCTTCCGGAGCCTGGTGTGTTTGAACCGGCCGCTGCGGACGCTCTTCGCCGAGATGGGCGGCTTTCGATGAGCCAGCGGAAAGCCGGTGTCAGCGTGCCCCTGTTCTCGCTCCGTTCCACTCGCGGATGGGGCATCGGCGAGATGGGCGACATCCCGTTCATGGCCGGCTGGCTGCGCACCGCCTGTCAGTCGGTCCTCCAGATTCTTCCGCTCAACGAGCTGGCCCCGTCTGAGTCCTCTCCCTATTCGGCGCTGAGCGCGATGGCGATCGATCCCCAGTTCATCAGCATCTGGATGATGGACGAGGGTCAGGTGTTCGAGGACGCGTGGAAGGGTGAGATCGAAGAAGTGCGGCGTGGGCCGAGAGTTGACTACAAGGCGGTGCGCCATTTGAAGGACCGGGCGCTGCGGGCGTTGTTCGACCGCTTTTTCGACATCGAGTGGCGGCCGGATACCCAGCAGGCCGCGGCACTTCGCTCGTACGTCGCGGCCGAGTCGTGGTGGCTCGATGAATACAGCCTGTATCGCGCGCTGCGCGCGAAAGCGGGCGAGCGGTCGTGGCCCGATTGGCCCGCCGACCTCCGCGATCGCAACCCGGCCGCGCTGGTGCGAGCGCGCACGCAGCTATCTCGCGAGATCCTGTTCTATCAGTACGTCCAGTGGATCGCGGCCGGGCAGTGGCAGACCGTACGCGCGGGAACGCCCGGCATCGACATTCTCGGGGACTTTCCGTTCATGGTGACCCTCGACAGTGCCGATGTCTGGAGCCGCCGCGAAGAGTTCATGCTCGATGCTTCTGTGGGCACGCCGCCGGATGCGTTCAGCGAAACCGGTCAGGAGTGGGGGCTTCCTCCCTACAACTGGGACAAGGCGCGCGCGAACGATTTCGCATGGCTCCGGATGCGCGTACGGCGGCAGGCCGCTTTGTACGACGGGTTTCGCGTCGATCACCTCGTGGGCTTCTACCGCACGTACGTGCGGCCGCTCGACAAGCAGCCCGCGTACTTCATGCCGGCTGACGAGGCCGGGCAGACCGCGCTCGGCGAGGCGATGATGCGGATCATGATCGACACCGAGGCCGACGTGAGCGTCGAGGATCTCGGCACCGTGCCGGATTTCGTCCGTGAGTCGATCGCGCGGCTCGGCCTGCCGGGCTACAAGGTGTTGCGCTGGGAACCGTCCGATCCCAGCCTGTATCCCGCCGCATCGATCGCCATGACGGGAACGCACGACACCGAAACGCTGGCCGTCTGGTGGGAGTCGATGACACCCGACGAGCGGGAACGCTTCGGCGAGTACCCGGCCCAGTTCGATACGCATGTCCGCGACAGCCTGCTCGATTCGCATCTACAACGCCGGATCGAATCTCGTTCTGCTGCCGATCCAGGACGTCTTCGGGTGGGCGGATCGCATCAATCATCCGGCGACCATCAGCGACGAGAACTGGACCTGGGTCCTCCCCTGGCCGGTCGATGCCCTTGACCGGCGAACCCGAGGCCCTGGAGTGCGCCCGGCGGCTGAGCGCCCTGAGCCATCGTGCACGCCGCTGCGTTACAAAAGCGTGATTTCGCGCGTCGGGCTTGTAAGTCTCCTGCCGGCAGAATCGCCGTTTCTGGCCGGAAAAGTCCCAACGGCGCCGGGCACGAATCCCGCTGTACCGGCCCTGTGGACGTGTCTGCCGCCAAGTCGATGCCTGCCCCGGAAGAGGTCCTTTTCAGAGATGGTCTTGGCGACCGGCTCCTGATTCGAGATACCCAGGGTCGTCCCACCCACGAGTCGCTGCTGATTCGGCCCGAGCTGACCTCTGTCCCGTCGTTCGAGTTCGCGCTGAACGAGCGCATCTGGCTGGTGGAGAAATTCGATCACCCGTCATTCCTCACCATTCGCAACATCGTGCGGGTACCCGGCAAGTTGACCACCATCAGCCTGGTCCACGATCTGACGGGAGGCACGCGACTCTCCGAGGTGCTGGCGCGCGCCGAATCGGGCGGACTCTCGATCTCAGTCGAAGCCGCGGTGTTCGTGCTGAAGGAAGTGCTCGACGGGATGGCCGAGTTGCACCGCCAGAGCGGCGAGCTGGCGCACGGCGCGCTCGCGCCCGAGCGTATCGTGATCGCCGATCGCCATGTGCGGATCGCGGACTACGTGCTCGGCTCCGCCATCGAGCAGCTGCGCTTCACGCCCGAGCGGTACTGGAAAGAGATGCGGGTGGCCGCGAGCTCGTCGGCGGGCGGCGTGCGTCTCGATCGCCCGATCGACGTCGCGCAGATCGCCATGATGGGCGTTGCGATGTTTGCCGGCCGTCCGCTGCGCGACGACGAGCACCTTGGCGGTCTCGGCGACGTGATGGTGGGTATTTCGGTCCCTCAGCCGATACGCTCCTGGCTGCTGAAGGCGCTGCATATGGATCCGCGCCGTGTGTTCGTCCATGCCGGTGAAGCCTCGAAGGCTCTGAACGAGGCGATCGCCGAGACGGGCATCCGGCCGGCACGGCGAGATCTCGACGCGCTCGCGGGAGGCCGATCTGTGGTGACCAAATTCAAACCAGCCGGCAGCGTCAGGCCGGTGGCTCCATCGCCGCCGCCCGCGGCCTCGACGTTGCCGAAACTTCTGCCGTCCACGGCCAAGGCGCCGGCGCCCGTGGCGAAACCCAAACGCGACGCGTGGCAGGCGCACGACGTCGATCCGCGCCAGCTGGACTGGCAGGCAGCCGCTCCCTCGACACCGCGCGGACCGGTCAGCGGCGGGTTCAGGAAATTCCTGTGGATGGCGGCGCTGATCTTGACCATGACGTGCGCCTTCACGGCCGCGCAGTACGTTCCACCGCCCGATTGGCTGTTTTCCACAGACCGGCACGCTCGTCATCGAATCGAACCCGCAGGGGGTTGCCGTGCTCGTCAACGGCCAGCCCCACGGCGTCACGCCCCTGACGCTGAAGGTCGAGGCCGGTATTCACGAAGTCGAGCTGCGCGGACCTGGCAAGCCCAAGATGTTCAAGGTCCACGTGACGCGCGGCGATCGCGTCGCCCAGTACATCGAATTCTTCCGACGCTAATAAAGCAGAGAAACGGTTCCGGGATCCGGAACTCTTTTATAATTGAAGGTTCGCGATGGCTGTCATCCGACCCTTCCGTGCGGTACGTCCTGTTCCTGACGCAGCACCACGCGTCGCCGCCGTGCCCTACGACGTCGTCGACACCGAGGAGGCGCGCGCGCTGGCGGCGGGCAACGCGTTGAGCTTCCTGCACGTGTCGCGCGCTGAAATCGACCTGCCCGCCGGAACCGATCCCCACGACGACCAGGTGTATCGAACGGCCGCGGAACGGTATCGCGCGCTCAAGCGGGACGCGCCGCTCGTGCGGGAGACGGAGCCGTCGGTCTATCTCTATCACCTCGACTACGAGGGCCACGGCCAGACGGGCCTGGCCGCCTGCTATTCGCTCGCCGAGTACGACGCCAGCGGCATCAGGAAGCACGAGCACACGCGGCGGGACAAGGAAGACGATCGCACGCGCCACATGCTGGAGCTTCGTGCCCAGACAGGACCGGTCTTTCTGGCGCACCGCCCGAATCCCGGGATTGACGAGCTGGCTCGACGGATCCGCGCGGCCGAGGAGCCGCTCATCGACTTCACGGCCCTCGACGGCGTGCGGCACGCCATCTGGCACGTGAAGCCGGATGATGGGCGCGCCTTCGTCCAGGCGTTCGAAACCGTCGAGGCGCTCTATATCGCCGATGGCCACCATCGGGCGGCGAGCGCCGCCCGCGCGCGCGATGCCGTGCGCGAGTCCGACGAGGCCGGATTTTTCCTGGCCGTCGCGTTTCCGTCCGATCAGTTGCGGATTCTTCCGTACAACAGGGTCGTGCGCGATCTGAACGGTATGACGCCCGAGCATTTCCTTGGTGAGGTGGCGAGGCATTTTGCGATGACGCCGGGATCCGCGGAGCCTTCGCGGAAGGGTGAGGTCTCGATGTATCTCGCAAGACGCTGGTATTCGGTCGATCTGGAGAGCGGCGGCACCACCGGCACGAGCGTCATCGACAGGCTCGACGGCAACGTTCTGCAGCAGCGGTTGCTGGCGCCCATCCTCGGCATCAAGGACGTGCGTGTCGACACGCGCATCGATTTTGTTGGCGGTGCAAAGGGCACGAAGACGCTCGAGCAACTGGTGGACAGCGGCAGAATGGCGGCGGCGTTCTCGATGTACCCCGTCAGCATCGTCGAGCTGATGGAGGTCTCAGATGGCGGACACGTCATGCCGCCCAAATCGACGTGGTTCGAACCCAAGCTTCGGGATGGATTGCTGATTCATGAAATCTGAGCGTGTCTTCAATTTTTCGGCGGGACCGGCGGTGCTGCCGGTCGCGGTTCTCGAGCAGGCGCAACAGGATCTGGTGTCGCTGCCCGGCGTCGGCATGTCGATCCTCGAGGTGAGCCACCGTTCCAAGGTGTTCGAGGACGTCCTGTTTCGCGCCGAAGCCGACATCAGGCAGCTCGCAAAGGTGCCGGAGCACTACAAGGTGCTGTTCCTGCAAGGCGGCGCCAGCCTGCAATTCGCGATGGTGCCGATGAACCTCCTGACCCACGACAACACCGCCGACTATGTGGTCACCGGTGTGTGGGCGTCGAAGGCCGCGGAGGAGGCAAAGAAGATCGGCAAGGTGCACATCGCGGCGACGACCAAAGCGGAGCAGTTTACGCGGGTCCCGCGCGCCGAAGAGATCGTGTTGACGCCGGGCGCCGCGTACGTCCACATGACGTCGAACAACACGATCTACGGAACCGAATGGAAGTGCCTGCCCGACGTGGGCGACGTGCCGCTCGTCAGCGATACCTCGTCGGACATGTTCAGCCGCCCGATCGATGTCGCCAGACACGCGCTCATCTACGCCGGCGCGCAGAAGAACATGGGCCCCGCGGGGGTCACCGTCGTGCTGATTCGCGAAGACCTGCTGGCGCGCTCGCCCGCCTCGCTGCCGGTCATGCTGAGCTACGCGGTCCACGCCCAGAACGGGTCGCTCTACAACACGCCGCCGGTGTTTGCCATCTACATGCTCGGCCTGGTCATGCGCTGGCTCGTCGAGCAGGGCGGGCTCGAGGCGATGGCTGCTCAGAACGAACGCAAGGCCGCCAAGCTCTACGCCGAGATCGATCGCACGGGTTTCTATCGCGGTACCGCTCAGAAGGACAGCCGGTCGCTGATGAACGTGACGTTCCGCTTGTCGAGCGAGGAGCTCGAGAAACAGTTCGTCAAGGAAGCGGAGGGCGCCGGCCTCGACGGCCTGAAAGGCCACCGGTCGGTGGGGGGCATCCGCGCGTCGATCTACAACGCCTTTCCCGAAGCGGGCGTCGACGCGCTGGCGGATTTCATGAAGGAGTTCGAACGGCGCAACGGCTGACATGTGGTAGGCTGTCGCTCGTGCTACGGCAGTTGTTCTGGTGCCTGTTCACATCGACCATCGTGACGCAGGTCGCGGTCTTCAGCACGACCATCTTTCTCCATCGCACCGCCACTCATAAGGCTCTCGAGCTGCATCCCGCCGTCGCCTTCATCTTCAGGTTCTGCCTGTGGATTACGACCGGCCTGTGCACGCGCGAATGGGTCGCGGTGCACCGCAAGCACCACGCCTTCACCGAGGTCGAAGGCGATCCCCACAGTCCTCACCTTCACGGGTTCTGGTCGGTGCAATTCGGCAACGTCTTTCACTACCTGAAGGAAGCGAAAAACCCGGAGACGCTGGAGCGCTACGCGCGCGACATCCAGGATGACGTGTTCGATCGGGTGGCGTTTCGCTTCGGGTTCGCCGGCCCGTTGCTGGGCATCGTCGGGCTCTGCTATGTGCTGGGCTTCTGGTGGGGCTTGCTCGCGGCGGTCCTTCACCTGGTGATGTACGTGTTCGTGCTGTCCTCGTCGATCAACGGGCTGTGCCACTACATCGGCTACAGGAATTTCGACAACACGGCAACCAACATCAGATGGGTGGCCGTGCTGACCGGCGGCGAAGGGCTGCACAACAATCACCACGGGCACCCGCGCAGCCCCAAGTTCAGCGCGCGACCCAGCGAGATCGATCCCGCCTGGCCGGTCATCAAGCTCCTGATCGCGCTGAAGCTGGCCTCTCCCTACAAGACCATCGACGAAATTTACGAGTGAGTCGTACCGCCGCCGAATGGACGCCGGCGCCTTCGACGCCTGCGTCTCCGCCGCGGCGCGTCGCCTGACGGCTGTTCCCCCTCTGGAATCTCGGAGGCGAACTCGGTCTGCAACGTCCGCCAGGACTCGACCAGTTCGGGCGCGCCGCCGTGGAGCTCGAGCCACATCAATGCGGCCGGGAACGCCGTGCGGTGCATGGTGGCGCGCTTGTGGCGCGGCGACGCGTGCGTGTCGCGGAGATGCCGCTGCAGCATCAGGATCTGGCGAAGAAACTCGACGTCTCTGCGTGCAAGGGGAAGGATGCCGAAGCGCGCGCCCAGCTCTTTCGCGCGGCCATGATGCTGCTCGAGCAGCCCCAGCGGAATGAGCAGCGAGCCGAGCAGGATGGCATTGCTGAGCGTTTCGGGATTCCGTTTGAACGATCGCCGGTAGTTGTCGATCGCCGCAAGGGACTGCCAGAAGGCCGCGTTGATCCGCCCGGGCACTTCCGGCGCGATGGCGGCGAGCAGCCCCGTATCCACGAGCATGTGGAACGCGTTTTCGGCGGAGCCCGCGCGCAGGACCTTGTAGATCTCCTCCATGAGGCGCGCCGGCGCGCTGCGCGCCAGTTCGCCGTGATACTTCTCGATCGCGCGAAGAATCGGCTCGTCGATCCTGAAATCGAGCCGGGCAGCCAGGGCGACGGCCCGCAGCATGCGGACGGGGTCTTCCTGAAAGCGTTCTTCCGGAACGCCGATGCATCGGATGATGCCGGCGCGGATGTCGTCGAGGCCGCCGACGTAGTCGATGATCGCGTGCGTTTCGATGTCGTAAAACAACGCGTTGAGCGTGAAATCGCGACGGAACGCGTCCTCCTCGGGCGTGCCAAACGTGTTGTCGTGGTGGATGAGGAGGTCCGGATCGTCCACCGCGGTGGCCACGGGAACCGGTACCGGAGGGATCACCACGGGCTCTTCCTCGGTGCCGGCGGGGATCTGGCGGCGGAACGTCGCGACCTCGATGACTTTCGGGCCGAACTTGACGTGCGCCAGCCGGAAGCGGCGGCCGATGATCCAGCAGTTCCTGAACAACCGCTTGACCTGATAGGGGTGCGCCGATGTGCCGATGTCGAAGTCCTTCGGCGTGCGGCCCAGCAGCAGATCGCGCACGCTGCCGCCGACCAGATACGCGATGTAGTTGAACTGACGCAGGCGATAGAGGACTTTGAGCGCGTCGGGATCGATGTTCTGGCGCGAGATCGGATGGTCGCTGCGCGGGATGATGACGGGCTCGGACATCGGTGTTATGACTTCGCCTCGCGCCAGTTCGGGCCGGCGCCCACGTCGACGGTCAGCGGGACGGCCAGTTCCGCGGCGCCCTGCATGGCTTCGCGCACGCGCTCGCCCACGTCTGTCGCGGTTTCCTCGGGGCTCTCGATGAGCAGCTCGTCGTGGACCGTCAGGATCATCCGCGCCTTGTTTCCCCGGAGCGCCTCGTGTACCCGAAGCATCGCGCGCTTCAGAATGTCTGCCGCCGTGCCCTGAATCGGGAAGTTCACCGCCATGCGCTCGGCGCCCTGCCGGATCGTGCCGTTGCGGCTGTTCAGCTCGGGCATCCTGCGCCGCCGTCCGAACATCGTCTCGACGTATTCATTCTTTCGGGCATCTTCGAGCGTCTTGTCAATGAAGGTCTGGACGCGAGGATACCCCCCGAAGTACGCGTCGATGAACTCCTGTGCCCTGGCCGGTGTCACGCCGATGTCTTTCGCAAGGGTAAATGCCGTCTTTCCGTACAGAAGCGCGTAGTTGATGATCTTCGACCGGCGCCGCAATTCGTGCTTGTCGAGGCCGCTCGCGGGCCCGAATACCTTCAGCGCGGTGCGATCGTGAATGTCCTCGCCTCGCTGGAACGCCTCGATCAGCGCTTCATCCTGCGCGAGATGCGCGAGCACCCGCAACTCAATCTGCGAATAGTCGGCCGAGATCAGCACGTACCCGGGGTCGGCGATGAACGCCCGCCGGATCTCGCGGCCGAGATCGGTCCGGATGGGAATGTTCTGAAGATTGGGATCGCTGCTGCTGAGCCGTCCGGTTGCCGCGACCGCCTGATTGAAAGAGGTATGGACGCGGGTCGTGCGTGCGTGGACGAGCTGCGGCAGGGCGTCGATGTAGGTGCCCTTCAACTTCATCAGCGCCCGCCACTCCAGGATCAGCTTTGGGAGCTCGTTCGTGAGCGCCAGCTCTTCGAGCACGTCAACGGCGGTCGACGCAACGCGCGTCTTGCCGGTCCGCTTCGCGGTAGGGAGCTCCAGCTTCTCGAAGAGAATGGCCGACAGCTGCTTGGGAGAGTTGATGTTGAATTCTTCGCCGGCGAGCTCGAAGATTTTCTTGCTGCGGGCGGCCAGGTCGGCGTCGATGCGTCGCGACTGCGCCGCGAGCGCGGGCAGGTCGATCCGTACGCCGTGACGCTCGATGTCGGCCAGGACCGGCACGAGCGGAAGCTCCAGGTCGCGGAAGAGCAATTCCAGACGATCCTCGCGGAGCCGCGGCTCCAGCGCCTCGTGGAGTTGCCACGCAAGGTCCGAGCGCTCGCCGGCGAAGCTCAGAAGCGCCGCCGCCGGCAGATGCGGCAGGGCCAGGGCTTTCTGGCCCGTCCCGCAGATGTCTTCCTGCGTCAGTGCCTTGTAGCCCAGATACTCGAGCGCGATTTCCTCGATGGCATGGCTCGATCGGTTGGCGTCGAGCACATAGCTGGCCAGCATCGTGTCGAACTCGAGCCCCTTCAGCTCGATGCCTTCGTGCTGCAGCATCATGAGATCGAATTTGAGATCGTGCCCGATCTTTGCGATCGAAGGGTCTTCGAAGATGGCCTTCAGAGCCCCGAGGGCCGCGCGGCCGTTGAGTGCCGATGGCTCGTCGAGTGCGGTGTGCCCGATCGGCAGATACCTGGCGCGCCGCGCCGCCGTCGAAAAGGCCATGCCCACCAGAGAGGCATGCATGCCTCCCGGGCAATCGCCGATGACGCTCATCGCGACGCGTCCCACGCGCCGAATCTCGGCCGCGAGCGAGGCTAAACCCTCGTCGGTCGTGATGACGCTGTAATCGGCATCGACAGTGTCCGCGGTTGGCGCGTACTCCGTGACCAGCGACCGGAAGCCGAGCGTCGAAAACAGCTCGTAGCACTTCTGACGATTCGCGCCGCGATAGGTGAAGCACGACATGTCGACGTCGGGCAGCGGCACGTCCGTGCGAATGCGAAGCAGCGTCCGGCTTTCCCGGGCCGAGTCCGCATAGGTGGTCAGCAGCTCGCGCTTCTTCCCGGTGAGCGCCGGCGCGTGTTCGAGCAGCGCGTCGAGCGAGCCGTGAGTCGTAATGAGCTCCCGGGCGCCTTTCTCGCCGATGCCGGGAACGCCCTTGATGTTGTCGATGGAGTCTCCCATCAGCGCGAGCACGTCGACGACCTGTTCGGGCGTGACACCAAACTTCGTCTTGACGCCTTCGGCGTCGTACCACGCACCCTCATCGCGCGGGTTGAACACGCGGACGCTCTTGTCGTCGTCCACGAGCTGAAAGAAGTCCTTGTCGCCCGTGACGATGACGGCGGGACGTCCGTCGGCGACGGCTCGCATCGCGAGCGTGCCAATGACGTCATCGGCTTCGAACCCCGCGTATGTGAGCACCGGCACGCCCAGCGCCTCGCAGGCCTCGTGCACGAAGGGAATCTGCTCGGCGAGGTCCGATGGCATCGGCGCGCGATTGGCTTTGTAGTCGTCGCGCAGCTCGGATCGAAATGTCGGGCCGCGAAGGTCGAACGCGGCCGCGAGACATTCCGGGTTGTGATCGGCGATCAGTTTCCGGAGCATGGTCACGAAGCCGTAGATGGCGTTGGTAGACCGCCCGTCCGGACCCGTAAGACCGCGTATCGCGTGGTAAGCGCGGTACATCTGGTTGCTGCCGTCGATGAGATACAGGGTGGGTTTCGCCAAGCGGTCCGGAAGCTATCTAAGTCAGTATATCATTGGGAGTTATGGCTTTCGGGCGGCTTCTCGGGGTAGTCCTGCTCGTGGTGGCGTCGGCGGCCTGCCACAAGCTGGGTCTCGTCAAGCAGTACGAATACGACGAGCGCGTCGACCTTTCACTCGACGGTTCGGCCATCGTCGATATCAACGCATCGATTCCCGCGCTGGTGGCGCTCCGCGGTGCGACACTGAGCGTCGATCCGGAGGCACGTTTCGATCGTCAGGCCTTCCGCCGTCTGTACGAAGGGCCGGGCGTTCGCGTGCGCGACGTGAGCGCCTTCAGGCGCCACGGACGACGATTCGTCCACGTACGCCTGGAAGTGAGCGACATCGCGCAGCTGCCCCGCCTGGTGCCGCTGTCGTGGTCGCGGTACAGCCTCGATCGACTGGAGCAGGAGTTCCGTTTCGTGCAGGAAGTCGGCCCGGCGGCGCAACTGGAGGTCCGCGATGTCGGCTGGACCGGCGACGAACTGGTCGCGTTTCGCGTGCACTTGCCGAGCCGGATCAATTTCAACAACTCGCCGCTGCGGGTCGAGCGCGGCAACAGCGTCGTGTGGGAACAGACGCTTCGCGATCGGCTCGCCGGCACGCCGCTGCGCATGGAAGCGCGGATGGAAACCGAGTCGATCCTCTATCGTACGCTCTGGCTGTTTGGCGGCACGTTCACGGCAGCGATGGCCGTGCTGGGTCTCGTTATCTGGTGGGTGAGCCGAAAGGGAAGGAGCGAAGTACCCGCATGAGCGCTTTTTCACCGGAAGCGAAGCCCGCAGTGCTCCGTTGCAGCCGCTGCGGCACGTTCGTCGATTGGGCCGATGCGCGCGCGCAGGTCGTATGCGAGTGCAAGCCGCGCCTCGAGCTGCCGCCGGTGCTCGTGCGGGAGGCCGCCGACGCCGAGCGTCGCCGATGCCCTCGAGCTGTTCCGGCGCGATTTTGGCCGCAGCGGGATCGTGGCCTTCGGCCAGTTGATGGATCTCGACGCGTCGCCGGCGCTCGTCGCCGAGATGAACGGCGAAATCGCCGGCGCGCTCGCGTACCGCCTGGTCGAGACCGGTCTGCACGTGGTGGCGCTGGCGACCGATCCGATGTGGCAGCGTTCGGGCGTCGGCGGCCATCTCGTCGCGGAAGCCGAGCTGCTGGCCCGCCGCCTCAAGATTCCCCGCGTCATCGTGTCGATGACCAACGACAACCTTCCGTCTTTGTATTTCTATCAGCGCCGTGGCTATCACGTGGCCGAGTGGATTCCGAACGGCGCCGCGAGGCTGACGAAAAGTGCCAGTCTGGCCGGTTTCGGCGGGATTCCGATCCGCGACGAGGTAAGGCTGGAAAAAGCCCTGATGTGAGCCGTCACTTGCCCATATTGATCAGCGGTGTCGCGTTGCCGCCGAACAGGAACGTGCAGCCGCCTTTCGCGCAGACTTCGCGTTGCATCTCGATCGCGCGCAGTGCCACGTACTGCTCTGTGTTCAACCCCATCCGCTGGTTGTAGGCCTGGTCGGCCGCCGCCCGGCTTTCCTCGGCCATCTTGCGCTGATCTTCGGCGAGCTTGCGCTGCTTCTCGGTGTTGATCCGCTGCTCCTGCGCCGCCGTTTCCACGCGCTGATGAAGGATCGCATCGGGTGGATTGGCGCGGCCCAGCGACACGTCGAGAATCCTCACCGGCACACCTGTTTCCTTGATGATGGCGAGCAGATGTGAGGTCACTTCGGCGTCAACTTCTTCTGCTGCCGTCGCGGCAATGGCCATTTCGTTCATGCCGTGCTTTTTGACCGCATCTCGCGTCGCCGTCCGGAACGGTTGATCGAGATTGCGGAGCCAGAATCCCGGCAAGCCTTGTTCGTTGACGTCGGCGCCGAAGTCACGCACAAGCTTCACGCTGTCGATGACCTGATACGAAATCACGGCGTGAAAGTCGATCGGCACGCCGTCGCTCGTCATCAAATCTGCGAACTCGGCGTCGATGCGCCCGGGCTGCATGTTCACGTCGATTCCACTTGTTGTCCATGCGACATACTTCAGCCCGGTGCGAACTGGCGCCGGATCGACGCCGCCACTGCCGAAGAACAGAGGCTTGCGAACCAGTACCGCCTCGTGTCCGGCATCCGGCTTGACCGTGCTGCACGCCGACATCAGCACCGCCACTGCCAACACCAGCGCTGCCAACGACAATTACTGTTCTCATGCCAGCCCTCACAATGTTGACACCCATCGAAGTTACCTGGGTGCCATCCGAATGGCGCCGTCCAGACGGATGACCTCGCCGTTGAGCATCTCGTTCTCGATGATGTGCTTCACGAGCGCCGCGTATTCGGACGGTTTACCGAGGCGGGGCGGAAAGGGCACCTGCGTGGCGAGGCTGTCGCGCGCGGCCTGAGGCAGGCTGCTCATCAGCGGCGTGTCGAAAATCCCCGGCGCGATCGTCATCACGCGGATGCCATAGCGGGCGAGCTCGCGGGCGACAGGCAGCGTCATCCCGACGATGCCACCCTTCGAGGCGGAATACGCAGCCTGGCCGACCTGGCCGTCGAACGCCGAGACGGACGCCGTGTTGACGATGACGCCACGCTCGCCGCTTGAAGTGGGCTCGCTCGAGCTCATGATGGCTGTGGCGAGTCGAATCACGTTGAACGTACCCGTGAGATTGATTTGAATGACGCGGTTGAACGCGTCGAGGGGGTGGACGCCGTTGCGTCCCAGGTACTTTTTCCGCCAGCACGATACCCGCGGCATTGACGACGCCGCGCAACGTGCCGAGCTGCGCCGCCACCTCGAGCCCGCGCTGGACGCTCGACTCGTCGGCCACGTCGACCAGCGCAAACCGCGACCTGCTGCCGAGATCCCTGGCCACATCCTGCCCGCGAGGCGCGTTCAGATCGGCAATCACGACCCCCGCGCCCGATTCAACGAGCAGACGTGCGGTTGCTTCGCCCAGTCCGGAGGCGCCGCCCGTCACGACGAAGACGCTGTTCTGCAGCTGCAAGGACTAATGGACCGTTTGCGTCTTCTTCTCGGCGGTGTCGATGGCCCGGCGAACCGCGTCGTAGTCGTTCGGCAGCTCGACCGGCTTGTTCGCGAGCCGCGAGGAGACGCCGGAGAGCGCGCCGGAGTGGTAGGCCACCTTGAAGTCGGTGAACTTCAGGCCGTTGGCCGTGGAGATGACGACGACACGCTCGTGCGAGCCGATGCGCCCCTGCTCGCGCAGTTTGATCAGGGCCGCGAGCGCGACACCGGTGTGGGGACAGTTGAACATGCCCGTGCGATCGGCGCGCGCGGAGGCATCGGCGAGCTCGGCTTCCGTCGCCTGTTCGACGATGCCGTTGTACTTCTGCAAGGCGCGGATGGCTTTCTTGACCGACACGGGGTTGCCAATCTGGATCGCCGAGGCGAGCGTGGGCTTCGCCGTCACCGCGTGAAAGTCCCAGTTGCTCTTGTACGCCAGGTACAGCGGGTTGGCCGCCGCGGCTTGCGCGACGACGATCCGCGGGCGCTTCGTGATCAAGCCGAGCGCCTCCATCATGTCGAAGCCCGCGCCGAGCGCGCTGACGTTTCCAAGGTTGCCGCCGGGAATGATGATGACGTCCGGGACCGACCAGTCGAACTGCTGCACGATCTCGATGCCGACCGTCTTCTGTCCTTCCAGACGCAGGCTGTTCATCGAGTTCGCGAGGTACACGCCCTCCTCGACCGAGAGCCGCTGCACGATGGCCATGCAGCCGTCGAAGTCGGTGTCGAGCGACAGCACGAGCGCGCCGTTCGCGAGCGGCTGCACGAGCTGGGCGGTCGACACCTTGCCCCGCGGGAGGATGACGATCGAAGGAATCTCGGCGGCGGCGGCGTACGCGGCGAGCGATGCCGACGTGTCGCCGGTGGAGGCGCACGCGACGGCGCGAACGGGTCTCTTGTCGACGATCATCTGCCGGACGACCGAGACGAGCACCGTCATGCCGAGATCCTTGAAGGATCCCGTGTGCGACTGCCCGCACATCTTGATCCAGAGCTCGTCCATGCCGAGCTCGCGCCCGAATCGCTCGGCCCACATCAGGTTGGTGCCACCCTCGTCCATCGACACGATGTTCTCGTCGCGGACGCCGGGGCAGACCCATTCTTTCTTGCCCCACACGGCCGAGCCGTACGGCCATTCCGTCCGCTTGTAGCGGCCGTCGAACATCTGTTTCCACTCGTCGGCGCTGCGGCCGCCGAGGGCCTTGAGGTCGTGCACGACCTCGAGCAGATCGCCGCACTTCGGGCAGCGGTAGAGCGGCTGCTCCAGGCCGTACTCGGCGTCACATCCGGCAATGCACTTGAAAACGGCTCGGTATTCCATTGGCAGACGCAAATAATATAGCTTAGACGGGCCCAATGACCGTGCGAAAACCCGTCGTCCTCATCACAGGCGCCAACGGCGAGATAGGCCATGCGCTGGTTGCCCATCTTGCCAAGCGCAATCAGGCCGTTGTTTCACTCGACGTCAACGCGCTCGATCCGCACATCGCGCGGATGGTACACCGCGAGATTCACCGGATCGATTCTCGATGCCAACCTGCTCGAGCGCGTCCTGTCGGAATTCGAGGTCGACCTGATCTTTCATCTCGCCGCGCTGCTGTCGACCCGATCCGAGTTCACGCCGATGGCGGCGCATCACGTGAACGTCGAGGGCACCCTCAACCTTCTCGAGTTTGCCGCGCGCGAAACGGAATCACACGGCCGTCCCGTCGTGTTCGTCTATCCGTCTTCCATCGCCGCGTACGGCCTTCCCGATCTCGAGACGCGGCGCAAGGCCGGGCGGGTCCGTGAAGGGGACTGGAACATGCCCATCACGATGTACGGGTGCAACAAGCTCTACTGCGAGCACCTGGGACGCTACTATGCGAAGCACTACAAGCAGTTGCTCGAGACGCGCGCGCGCGGTGTCGATTTCCGCTGTCTCAGATTTCCGGGGTTGATCTCGGCGATGACCGTGCCGTCCGGCGGGACATCCGATTACGCGCCCGAGATGATTCATGCCGCCGCGCGCGGCGAGCCGTACGCGTGCTTCGTGCGGCCCGACACGAGAATCCCGTTCATGGCGATGCCCGATGCCATCGAGGCGCTCTTGAAGCTGTCGACGGCCCAGGCCAGCCGTCTGTCGTGCTCGGCGTACAACGTGCGCGCGTTCAATCCGTCGGCCGACGAGGTCCGCGCGTCAGCGCTCCGCGCCTTTCCGGACGCGACGATCACCTACACGCTGGACGCGAAGCGGCAGGGCATCGTCGATTCGTGGCCCGAGGACGTCGACGACCAGGCGGCCCGCCGCGACTGGGACTTTGCGCCGGCCTACGACTTCGAGCGTGCGTTTCACGAATACCTGATCCCGACGATTCGCTCGAGGTACAACACGTGATTGCCATCACCATTGCCAGGCCGGGTGGACCGGAAGTGCTGCAGCCCATCGAGATGCCGATGCCGGTCCCGGGACCGCACGAGGTGTTGATCCGCGTGGCTGCCGCCGGCGTGAATCGGCCCGACCTGATGCAGCGGGAGGGGAAGTATCCGCCACCGCCCGGCGCGACCGATATTCCCGGGCTCGAAGTGTCGGGCACGGTCGTGACCTGTGGCCGGTCCGTCGAGCGCTGGCACGAAGGCGATGAAGTCTGCGCGCTGGTCTCGGGCGGCGGCTACGCCGAGTACTGCGTGGCGCCCGACGTTCAGTGCCTGCCGATTCCGAAGGGGCTCGACGTCGTGTCCGCCGGCGGCGTGCCCGAGACCTTTTTTACGGTCTGGATGAATGTGTTCGAACGGGGCCACCTTCGCGACGGCGAATCGTTCCTCGTGCACGGAGGCGCCAGCGGAATCGGGACCACGGCGATTCAGATGGCGCGCGCGTTTGGCGCGCGCGTGTTCGCGACGGCAGGCACCGACGAGAAGTGCGATGCGTGCGAGCGGCTGGGCGCCGAGCGTGCGATCAACTACAAGAAAGAGGATTTCGTGGCGGCCGCGCTGGCGATGACGGGCGGTCGCGGGGTCGACGTGATCCTCGACATGGTCGGCGCGCCCTACTTCGCCCGCAACCTGGATCTGCTTGCCGTCGAGGGCCGGCTGCTTCAGATTGCCGTCATGCACGGCGTGAAAGCGGAGATCAGCCTCGTGCGACTGCTCCGCCAGCGTCTGACGATTACCGGCTCGGTGCTGCGTGCCCGGACGGTGGAAGAGAAGGGCGCGATTGCGCGGGCGGTCGAACGAACCGTCTGGCCGCTCGTCGAGGCCGGCAAGATCCGCCCGATCGTCCACGCGACGTTTGCCTTCCGCCAGGCCGCCGAAGCCCATCGCCTGATGGAGTCCGGCAGCCACATCGGAAAGATCCTGCTTACGGCTTAGCGCCGTAGGTCCGGGAGTACCCGTTCCGGCTGTTGGTCACCGTAAACGAGCCGTCGGTTCGCGCGGTCACCTTGATGTAATAGGCGGGTGAGTGCGCGGCGTTGCCGCCCGCGCCCGCCGGTGGTGTGGGCGCGCCCGTCAGGATCGCCGCGAGCTGATCGCGCTCGTCGATGTTCGCAATCATCACAGCTGGTGCGTTGTGCTCCACGCCCGCGGCGTACGACCAGTGCAGCTGCCAGATGTCTTCCAGCCCGGGCGACGTTTCGAGCGTCTGAAACGTCTGCACGGCTCCACCTTTTCGCGTGCCGTTGTTCATGAGGGCGACCCGCGGCTGCAGCGCGTGCACCGCCACCGGAGCGCCCGACTGGTCCAGGCCATGATGCGTCGTCAGATACAGATCGATCGTGCCGATCTGGTTGGTCGGGCACATCAGCTGAAATTCCCGGCTCCACGTCAGATCGCCGAAGTCGACCATGCGGAACCGGCCGTAGTTCAGGACGAAGCCCGCCGATTGATGGTTATCGGGATCGACCTTGCTCTCGTCGCGTTCCTTGTGGTTCGCGCACAGCGGATTCGGCCTGCCGGCGCCGGGCGCTTTGGGCAACGCCGATTTGATGGATTCGCTCGCGCTCGCCACCGCGGTCGTATCCGTGCCGGCGAACGCGAGCTTCATGCCCGGCTTGACGACCGTGCGCGGAATCGTCTTGTAGAACTCCGCGTACGCGGCCTGAAACTTCTGGATGTTCGGCCGTTCGCCTTCGATCGACGGCCCGTGATCGTAGAGCTGTTTGATGGGGAACTGTTTGGCGATGTCGAACAGGCTGCCGTAGTGATCGCCGTGATAGTGCGTCAGCCAGAAGTGATCGATTTGCTTCACACCGGCGAGCTTCAACACCTCGAGAATGCGGTTGAGGTCGCGTTCGCCGGCATTGCCCGCATCGACCAGCAGCGTCTGCCCGGCCGGCGAGACGAACAAGGTGGACTGCCCGCCTTCGGTGTCGATGAAATACATGTCGAGCGTTTTGCCTGCCGGTGCCTGTGCTGACGACGCGATGGGCATCGCGCACGCGGCCAGCACGCACACGACGAACAGAGATTTACGCATGCGGTTCTCCTTGATCAGCCAGCGATTCTAGGCCATAAGCCGTCCGGACGCGACGTGAGAGTTGCAGATAGAGGTACCAGGCGCTGCTGTGCAGGATGACCGCCAGCGCGAGCGGCAGCCGGGTGCCGGGCGGCGCGCTGGACAGGCCGGTCCGCGATGCCATTCGCACGGCCGTCTCGACGGCGACAAGGACGAGCGCCAGCTTCGCGAGCCAGACGGCGCCTGGACGGCGAAGCCACAGCGCGATGCCGGCGGCCACGCCGATGCTCGTCACGACAATACGGACGACGAGAAACGCCAGGGACAGCGTCGATGGGGAAGACAGGCTCGACACGGCGGAGGCCGCGCGCAGCGCGAGGCTCGCGGGATTCCAGATTGTCAGGATGAAAACGAGAACGACGATCCACACCGGCGGCCGCACGTCGTTCATGGCGCGCCGGGTGTGGATGCGTTACGCGACGGCCGGCTCCGCGTCGTCCTGTGACTTCACCTTCTTCTTCACGAGCCGCAGGCGCGCGCCTTCGATGTACACGTAGTACACCGGCGTGATGTACAGCGTGAGGAACTGCGACACGAGCAGGCCTCCGACCACGGCCAGCCCGAGGGGCCGGCGCGCCTCGGCGCCCGCGCCAAGTCCAAGCGCGATCGGCAGCGTTCCCACCAGCGCGCACATCGTCGTCATCATGATCGGCCGGAAGCGCACGAGGCAGGCTTCGTGAATCGCCTCGAGCGGCGACTTGCCATGGTCGCGCTCGGCCACGGCCGCGAAGTCGACCATCATGATGCCGTTCTTCTTCACGAGCCCGACGAGCATGATGATGCCGACGAACGCGTACAGGCTGAGGTCGGTCTTGAAGAGCATCAACGTCAGCAGGGCGCCGAAACCCGCGGCGGGCAGGCCCGAGAGGATGACGAGCGGCTGCGTGAAGCTCTCGTACAGGATGCCGAGCACGATGTAGATGACGACGATCGCCATCACCAGCACCAGCCCGAGGCCCTGCAGCGATTCCTGGAACGCCTGCGCGGCGCCCTGGAACCTGGTGCTCACCGTTGCCGGCAAGGTCGTCGCGGCCGCTTCTTCGATGGCGTTCACCGCGTCGCCCAGCGCATAACCAGGTTTCAGGTTGAACGAAAGGTTGACCGACGGGAGCTGTCCCGTGTGGCTCACCGACAGCGGTCCGACGCCCATCGTGACCTTCGCCACGGTATCCAGCGGAATGAGCTTTCCGCTCGTCGAGCGGACATACAGCATGGAGAGGGCCGCAGGATCCTGCTGGAACTCCGGTGCGACCTGCAGGATGACCTGGTACTGGTTGCTGGGCGCGTAAATCTGCGAGACCTGCCGCGTGCCGTACGCATTGAAAAGCGCCGTCTCGACCTGGTTGACGGTCAGCCCGAGCGCCGCGATTCGGTCGCGATTGAGGCTGATTTGAACCTGCGGGTTGTTCAGCCGAAGATCGCTGTTGACGTCCTCGATGCTCGGAATCTGGCGCATCACTTCTTCCAGCATCGGTGCCGCCCGGTACAGCTCGGCGGTGTCGGGATCCTGCAGGGTAAATTGGTAGTTCGAGCGGGCTCCACCCATGCCGCCGACGTTGATGGGCGGCTGATTCACCATGAAGACGCGCACGCCCGGCACCTGCGCGAGCTTCGGCCGCAGACCGGCCATGATCTGATCGACAGACCGCGTACGTTCGGTCACGCGGCTTCAAGTCGACGCTGATGCGGCCCTGATTCGACGAGCTGCCGCCGCTTCTTCCTCCGCCATCGCCAACGCTGCTGCTGGAACCCGCGATGTCGGGGTCCTTCGCCAGAATCGCCGCGACCTCCTGCTGGTGGCGGACCATCTCTTCGTAACCAATACCCTGAATCGCCTCGACGCTCACCTGGAAGCGTCCCTGATCTTCCGACGGCAGGAAGCCCTTCGGGACGATCATGAAGAGATACGCCGTCGCCGCCACCAGGAGCAGCGAGAAGGCCATCGTGACGGCGCGATGCCTGAGCGCGAACTGCAGCGTGATGTCGTAGGCATGCAGTGACCCATCGAACATCCGCTCGGTCAGGTTGTACAGGCGTCCATGCTTCTGGCCGTGCGATGTCTTCAGGAACCGGCTGCACAGCATCGGCGTGAGGCTGATTGACACGAAGCACGACACGAGGATGGCGACGCCGATCGTGACGGCGAATTCCTGCAGCAGGCGGCCGACGATGCCGCCCATGAACAGGACGGGAATGAAGACGGCGACGAGCGACGCGGTCATCGCGACGATCGTGAACTCGACTTCCCTGGCGCCGTCGAACGCCGCGCGCATGGCCGGCTTGCCCATCTCCATGTGCCGGCCGATGTTTTCCAGCATGACGATCGTGTCGTCGACGACGAAGCCGATGCACAGCGTCAGCGCCATCAGCGACAGGTTGTCGAGGCTGTAGTTCAGCAGGTACATCACCGCGAAGGTGGCGATGAGCGACACCGGCAGCGTCAGGCTGGGGATGATCGTGGCCGTGAAGCTGCGCAGGAAGATGAAGATGATGGCGATGACGAGCCCGAGCGCGATGAGGAGCGTCAGCTTCACGTCGTGGACCGATTCGCGAATCGACATCGAGCGATCCATTCTGACGTCGAGCGGCACCGAGGGCGGAAGCTGGGCGCGAATGGCCGGGAGCAGCGCTCTTGATGTCGTCGACCACCTGCACGACGTTCGATCCAGGCTGCTTCTGAATCATCAGGCTGATGTTGCGCTGCCCCTGATACCAGCTCGCGGTCTTGTCCTGTTCGACGCCGTCGTACACACGCGCCACGTCGCCCAGCCGGATCGGATTGCCGTTCCTGTAGGCGATGACCATCGGCGCGTACGACGCGGCATTCAAGAGCTGACCGTCGGCGAGCACGGTGAAGATGCGCTCGCGGCCCGACATCGTGCCGGTCGGCAGGTTCACGTTCGACGACTGCACCGCGGTGACGACCTCGTCGATGCCGATGCCGTGGGCAGAGAGCTTGCGGGGGTCGACGTCGATGCGGACGGCATACTTCTGCGGGCCGAAGACGTTGACCTGCGCGACGCCGTTGACCATCGAGATGCGCTGCGAGACGTTCGAATCGGCGTACTCGTTCACCGTCGACAGCGGGCAGCGTCGCCGACCGCATGACCAGCATCATGACCGGATAGTCGCCGGGGTTCACCTTGAAGTACGTCGGCGGCGAAGGCATCTGCGGCGGCAAGCTGCCGCGACGCCCGCGCGATCATCGTCTGCACGTCCTGGGCGGCGGCGTCGATGTTGCGGCTCAGGTCGAACTGCAGCGTGATGCTCGTGCTGCCCTGCATGTTGGTCGAGTTCATCGACGTGACGACCCGCGATCGTCGAGAACTGCTTTTCGAGCGGAAGCGCGACAGCCGACGCCATCGTTTCGGGACTGGCGCCCGGCAGCCCTGCGCTGACGGAGATGGTCGGGAAATCGATCGCCGGAAGATCCGCCACCGGCAATTCCCGGTATGACATGACGCCGAAGACCACGATGCCGATCGTGATGAGCGTCGTCGTGATCGGACGTTTGATGAACAGCGCTGCGAGGTTCATGAATCCGCCTTCTCGGTGGGGCTGCCCTTGACGGTGATGTGGCTGCCGGGTACGAGGCGCAACTGGCCGTCGGTGACGATCGTTTCGCCGGGCTTCAGGCCCTCTTGAAGAATGGTTTCCACACCCGCGGTGCGCTTGACGACGACCTTGCGCATGTCCACGGTCTGATCGCTTTTCACGACGTACACGTACTGCCCTTCCGGGCCCGCCTGCACCGCAACCGAGGGCACGACCAGCGCCTGGCGATCCATGGACATGCGGATGGTGACGTTCACGAACTGCCCCGGCCAGAGGCTGCGGTTCGAGTTCGGAAACGTCGCCTTGATCCGGATGGTGCCGGTCGTCTGGTCGACCTGGTTATCGACGAAGGTGATACGGCCGGCCGCCGCCGGTCCCGAATCGTTGGGGGCCGCCGCCTGGACTTCGAGCTCGCGCTGACCCATGTAGCGGCGCAAATCCGTCAGGAGCGCCTCGGGAATGCCGAAGGACACGTAAATCGGGCTCACCTGATTGATGACGACCAGCGACGTCTGGTCGTTCGCGCGGACCAGATTGCCCGCATGCACCATCAGGGCGCCGGTGCGCCCGGCAATCGGCGCGCGAATCGTCGCGTACTGAAGCTGCACGCGCGCGTTTTCGACGGCCGCCTGGTTGGCGCCCACCACCGCATCGAGGGCTGCCGCCTGAGTGCGTGCGGTGTCGCGCTGCTCACGCGTACCGACCCCTTTCTCGACCAGGTCGTCCATTCGTTGTGCAATGACTTTCGCGTTGGCCGCCTGCGCCATGTCGCGCTGGAGGTTGGCTTCCGCCTGATTCAGCGCCGCCTCGAGGGGACGGGTGTCCAGGACGAACAGGACCTGACCCGCCTCGACGTCGTCACCCTGCTGGAAGTTGACCGACTTCATCTCTCCGGTCACCTGGGCCCGGACGGCCACGGTGGAATAGGCCTCCACGGTTCCCACGGCGGTGGCCTCGAGGGGCATATCCTTCTGCACGACCCTCTCGATGGTGACGGGGACCGACTGCTGTCCCCCGCCGCCCGCGGGTCCGCCCGCGTTGCTGGTGGAACAGGCCGGAAGTGCAACGCTTGCCGTGAAAAGCAGGCCGAGAACGAGGCGATAATGTGGTTCCATGAGATTCCGCGGGAAAAGCAGCATTTTAGCGAGTCTTGGGGTCGATTGAATAGCCTAAATTCTTAGCGGGCCATACTATAGAGGTCGGTACTCCAAATGATTCCGTTGCGAATTGCCTTTGATATGGATGGTACGTTGGCCGACTTGTCCTCGGCCTACTCGGCCATCGAGGACAGGATTTTTGGTGCCGAGGTGGTCGAGCACGAACGGCCCGCCCCCGAAGCCCGCGAAGAAGAGCAGCACGTCGAGGAGCAGGGGGAACAGGAGGCGCCAGAGGAGCCACCTGCCTCCGAGCTGGAGGCGAGGCGCAAGCGCGCGGCCCGTCGTGCGGCGGCCCGTGGCGGGCGTCGCGACCGCGTCTGGCGCGCCATCGAGGCCACCCCGGATTTCTGGATGACCCTCAAGCCGATCGACGCCGCGGCCATCGTCCGGCTCAACGAGCTGACCGCCAAGCACAAGTGGGAGGTGTTCTTCATTACGCAGCGCCCCGCGACGGCGGGCGGCACCGTCCAGTGGCAGACGCACAAGTGGCTCGTCGAGCACGGGTTCAGCATGCCGAACGTGATTCCGCTCTCCGGTGGACGGGGGAGGGCCGCCTCTGCGCTTCAGCTCGACTACCTGATCGACGACACGCCGCAGAATTGCGTGGACGTGCTGGCGGATTCGTCGACACGGGCGGTGCTCCTGGTCGACGCTGACGACCCGATTGCCGAAAGCAGCGCCCGGCGGCTCGGCATCGGCACGGCGTACAACATCAATGAGGCGCTCGACGTGCTCGTGCAGGCGACCGTCGCGCGCGAGAATCCTTCACTTTTCGAAAAACTCCGCAGGCTTGTCGGCTGGAAGTGAAAAAGGGGTCGGGAGGGCTTTTTCAGAGTGACTCGACTCTACAAAGACTGAAGTCATCGCCGGCGTCACGACGTTCCTGACGATGGCGTACATCATCTTCGTCCAGCCGGCCGTGCTCTCGACCGACTTCACCGGCAAGCCGACAGGTCTCGACTTCGGCGCGGTGCTGCTGGCCACGTGCATCGTGTCGGGCGCGGCCAGCATCCTGATGGGGGTATGGGCAAAATATCCCATCGCTCTCGCGCCCGGGATGGGCGAGAACTTCTTCTTCGTCTCCGTCATCATGGCGCTGGGCGCGGCGGGCGTCGCCGAGCCGTGGCGTGCCGCGCTCGGCATTGTCTTCGTCTCGGGCGTCATCTTTCTGATCCTGTCGGTGATCGGCGTGCGCGAGGCGGTGCTCGACTCGATCAGCCCGAGCATGAGGCACGCCATTGCCGCGGGCATCGGGCTGTTCATCGCGTTCATCGGACTCCGGAACGGCGGCCTCATCGTGGCGCATCCCGGCACGCTGGTGACGATGAGCACGCAGATCGTGTCGGCCGACGTCGCGGTGTTCAGTGTCGGGCTGCTGACTGCCGCGACGCTTCAGATCCGCGGCACGCGCGGCGCGATGCTCATCGGCATTCTGGCCGCCGCGGCGGTCGCGGCGGCGCTGGGAAAAATCCACTACGCCGGCCTGGTGGGTTTGCCGCACATCAACACGCCGGCGGCGTTCCGCTTCGACTTCGCGGCCGCGTTCAACCCGCGGTGGATGCCGTTTGTGGCGATGTTCCTGTTCATGAACGTCTTCGACACGATCGGCTCGGTCATCGGCGTGAGCCAGCAGGCCGGGTTGATGCGGGACGGCAAGCTGCCGAGGGCCGAACGCGTGCTCGTGGTCGATGCCGCCGGCACGGTGCTCGGCGCCGCGCTCGGGACGAGCACGATCGTGACCTATATCGAAAGCGCCGCGGGTGTCTCCGCGGGCGGCCGGACGGGATTGACGGCGGTCGTTGCGGGCGCGCTGTTTTTCGTCGCGCTGCTGTTCAGTCCGTTGATCGGGATGATCGGCAACTATCTGCCGATTACGGCGCCGGCGCTCATCATCGTTGGCGCGCTCATGATGACCAACGCGAAGCACATCGCGTGGGACGATCTGTCGGAGTCGGTGCCCGCGTTTCTCACGCTGGTGGGAATTCCGCTCGCGTATTCGATTGCCGACGGCCTGGCGCTCGGGTTCATCAGCTATCCCGTCCTCAAAGTCCTGACGGGCAAAGGACGCCAGGTGGGGACGGTCTCGTATATCGTGGCCGCACTGCTCGTTGTCTATTTCGTTTTTGTGCGCACGCGCCTCTAACACGAAGAGCACGAAGTCCCTTCATGATCTTGTCAGGGTCACTCTCTTAGTGATCTTTGTGATCTAAAATCGAGGGATGGCTATCGGAACACCCGTCGATCCACGTACACGCACGCGCGACCAGATCCCGGAAGAGTTCACGTGGAATCTCTCCGACATCTATCCGGGCTGGAGCGACTGGGAAGCCGGGCTCGCCGAGTTCGAGAGAAAGCTCGCGGGATATGCCGAGCTTCGCGGCGCGCTCGCCGAGGGGCCTGAACGGCTGCTCAAGGCGTTCCGCCTCGACGACGACCTCGGCCAGCTCTCCTACAAGCTGTGGTTCTACGCGGGGCTGACCTACGACCAGGACCAGCGCGACAACTCGGCCAACGCGCGCCGTCAGAAAGTCCAGATACTGTTCGCGAAGGCCGCCGAAGCCAAGTCGTGGTTCACGCCCGAGCTGCTGAGGATCGCGCTGCCGACCGTGCGGGGCTGGATGGACGCGAATGCCGATCTCGCCGTCTATCGCTTCGCTATCGAGCGCACGTATCACCAGCAGGAGCACGTGCTCGACGAGAAGGGCGAGCACCTGTTGTCGCTCTCGAGCCGCTTCGGCGACGCGCCGATGGATATTCACTCGATGCTGGCGAACGCCGACATCAAGCATCCCGTGATTACGCTCGCCGACGGCAGGCAGGTGACGCTCACCTACGCGCAATACAACGCGTTGCTGCAGACCAACCGGAACCAGCCCGATCGCGCCGCGGCGTTTCACGCGTTTCACGAGACCTTTGCCGCGAACCAGAACACGTATGCGGCGGTCTACAACGGCATCCTGCAGCGCGACTGGTTCATCGCGCAGGCGCGTCAGTTCAAGAGCACGCTCGAAGCGGCCCTCCACAGCAACGACATTCCGCCCGCGGTGGTGGAGAACCTCGTGGCAACCGCGAAGGCGGGGGCCGAGCCCCTGCGCCGGTATCACCGCCTGCGAAAGCGCGTGCTCGGGCTCGAGACCTATCACGCCTACGACCAGCTCGTGCCGCTCATCGATTTCGATCGCAAGTACCAGTACGCCGAAGTGATCGACGAGATCGTGGAATCGATGAAGCCGCTTGGCGCGGACTATCAGCGCAACGTCAGGAAGGCGTTCGAGGGGCGCTGGATCGACGTCTACGAAAACCCCGGCAAGCGCAGCGGCGCGTATTCGGCGCCGGTGTACGGCGTGCACCCGTACATGCTGCTGAACTACAACGACACGCTCGATTCGGTGTTCACGCTGGCCCACGAGATGGGCCACTCGATGCACACGATGCTGTCGGAGGCCCATCAGCCGTTTGTGTACTCCGACTACACGATCTTCGTCGCCGAGGTGCCATCGACGCTCAGCGAGATGCTGTTCTTCGATCACAAGCTGTCGCGCACGACCGACCAGCGCGAGCGGGTCGTGTTGCTGCAGCACGCCATCGACGATGTGGTCGGCACGTTCTTCCGGCAGTGCCTTTTTGCCGACTACGAGCTGCAGGCGCATCGCACGGCCGAGCGCGGCGAGCCGATCACGGCCGAGACGCTGAGCCGCATCTACTTCGATCTCTTCAAGGAGTACCACGGCGACGCGATGACCTACGACGATTCCGCGCAGATTACCTGGGCGCGCGTGCCGCACTTCTTCGGGAGCCCGTACTACGTCTATCAATACGCCACGTGCTACGCCTCGTCGGCGCAGCTGATTCAGAAGATCACGTCGGGCAGCATCGATGAACGGCGCGAGGGCGTCGAGCGTTTCCTCGAGCTGCTCCGCGCGGGGGCCAGCGATTACCCGATGCGGCTGCTCAAGCGCGCGGGCGTTGACTTGAGCACGCCCGCTCCCGTCGAGGCGGTCGTGCGGCAGCTCGACACGCGCGTCACGCAGCTCGAGCAGGAAATCGAACGGCTGTGAACGTCCTTCAACCGCTGGTGCACGACTGGTTCGTCGAGCGCTTCGGCGAGGCGACCGAGCCGCAGAAGCGTGCCTGGCCCGCGATTCGATCGGGCGAGCACGTGCTGATTTCGGCGCCGACCGGATCGGGGAAGACGCTGGCCGCCTTCCTGATTTGTCTGGACGATCTCGTCCAGAGCGGCCTCGAGGGCGCGCTTCCCGACACGACGCAGGTGCTGTACGTCTCGCCGCTGAAGGCGCTGAGCAACGACATCCACAAGAACCTCGATGTGCCGCTCTCGGGACTGGCGGCGCTGGCCGCCGATCGGGCGCTGCTGCTGCCGCCGATTCGTACGGCGGTGCGCACCGGCGATACGTCTGCCTCCGAGCGCCAGCGGATGGTGAAGCACCCGCCGCACATCCTGGTGACGACGCCCGAGTCGTTGTTCATCCTGTTGACCGCCGAGCGGAGCCGCCAGACGCTGCGGAACGTCCGCACGGTCATCGTGGACGAGATCCACGCGATGGCCGACGACAAGCGGGGGGCGCATCTGGCGCTGTCGCTGTCGCGACTCGACGATCTCGTCCGGAAAGCGGGCGGTCGGCGTCCGCAGCGCATCGGTTTGTCGGCGACCGTCAAGCCGATCGAAACGGTGGCCCGCTTCCTGGCGCCCGACTCGGATGCGCCCGTCCAGATCATCAACCATGGGCATCGTCGCGCGATGGACCTGGCGGTCGAGGTCCCCGGCGACGAGCTGGGGCCTGTCGCGTCGAACGAGATGTGGCAGGAAATCTACGAGCGCATCGCGGCGCTGATACGGGAACACCGGACCACGCTGGTCTTCGTCAACACGAGGCGCCTCGCCGAACGCGTGGCGCACCACCTGGGTGAGCGGCTTGGCGAAGATGCGGTGCTCGCGCATCACGGCAGCCTGTCGCGCAAGCTTCGGCTGACGGCGGAAGAGCGGCTCAAGACGGGAAAGCTGAAGGCGGTCGTCGCCACGGCGTCTCTCGAGCTCGGCATCGACATCGGCACCGTCGACCTTGTGTGCCAGATTGGGTCGCCGCGGTCGATTGCCGTCGCGCTTCAGCGCATCGGGCGATCCGGCCATCAGGTCGAGCACACCACCAAGCCGAAGGGCAGAATCTTCGCGACCACGCGCGACGAGCTCATCGAATGCGCCGCGCTGACGCGATCGATCGCCAGTGGCGATCTCGATCGGCTGCTCGTGCCCTTGGCGCCGCTCGACGTGCTGGCGCAGCAGATCGTGGCGATGGCGGCGGCGGAGGACTGGGGCGAGGACGATCTCTTCGAGCTGGTTCGCCGCGCGTATTGCTACGCCGACCTGACGCGGGAGGACTTCGACGCGGTCATCGAGATGTTGTCCGAAGGGATCAGCACCAAGCGCGGCCGAAGCGGCGCGTTCCTCCACCGCGACCGGGTTCATGGCATCGTGCGCGGCCGGCGGGGTGCGAGGCTGGCGGCGATTACCTCGGGCGGCGCGATTCCCGACAACGCCCAGTTTCTGGTGCTCGCGGAGCCCGACGAAACCGTGGTCGGCACGCTCGACGAAGACTTCGCGGTCGAAAGCATGGCCGGCGACGTCTTCCTGCTCGGCACGACGTCGTGGCGCATCCGCCGCGTCGAGGCCGGACGCGTGCGCGTGGAAGACGCAAAGGGCGCTGCGCCCACCATCCCGTTCTGGCGCGGCGAAGCACCGGGACGCACGTGGGAGCTGTCGAGCGCGGTGTCGGACCTGCGCGCGGAGATCCTGAAAAGGCTCCGGGAAAACGGATCCGGGATCCGTTTCTCGCCAGAGGACTTCCTCATCGAGGAGTGCTTCCTCGACAAGCGAGGCGCGGAGCAGGCGGTCGCGTATGTTCGCGCCGGTGCGGCGGCGCTCGGCGCGCTGCCGACGACGGACACCGTCGTCGCGGAACGATTCTTCGACGAGGGCGGCGGCATGCAGCTCGTCCTGCACTCGCCGTTCGGCGCGCGCATCAACCGGGCGTGGGGGCTCGCGCTCCGGAAGCGCTTCTGCCGGTCCTTCAATTTCGAGCTGCAGGCCGCGGCCACCGACAACGGCATCGTCATCTCGCTGAGCGACCAGCACAGTTTTCCGCTGGAGCTCGTGTTCAAGTTCCTCAGCAAGGAAACGGTCGAGGAGGTTCTGACGCAGGCCATGCTGCCCGCGCCGATGTTCGAGGTGCGCTGGCGATGGGACACGTCCCGGGCGCTCGCGGTGCTGCGATTTGCCGGCGGCCGCAAGGTGCCTCCGCAGATTCAGCGCATGCGCGCCGACGATCTGCTCGCGGCGGTGTTTCCCGATCAGGCGGCCTGCCAGGAGAACATCGTCGGCGACATCCGGATTCCCGATCATCCGCTCGTCAACGAGACGATCAAGGACTGCCTGCACGAGGCGATGGATCTCGATGGCCTGAAGCAGCTCGTCGAGCAGATCGGCACCGGCGCGCTCAAGACGGTGGCGATCGATACGCCCGAGCCGTCGCCGTTCTCCCACGAGATTCTCAACGCGAACCCGTACGCCTATCTGGACGATGCGCCGCTCGAGGAGCGGCGAGCGAGAGCGGTTCAGATGCGGCGCACGATTGGGGCCGACGGGGACGGGGTTTCGGCGCTCGACCCTGCGGCGATCGCCGAGGTCGCGGCCGAATCGTGGCCCGCCGCGCGCGATGCGGAGGAGCTGCACGATGCGCTCCTGACCCTCATCGTCCTGCCGCCCGTCTCGGGATGGGAGGAGTATTTCGGCACGCTGCGCGAGTCGCGGCGCGCCACCGTCCTGAGCGCGGGCGGCGCGAATTTCTGGGTGGCGGCCGAGCGCGTGAAGTCGGCGCGGCTGCTGTATCCGGACGCGACGCTGGAGCCGGCGATCGACGACTTCGATCGCACGCCGACGTCGGATCGTGAGACGGCGGCTACCGAAACGTTGCGCGGCTGGCTCGAGTCGAGCGGGCCGCAGACGCAGAGCGGACTTTCCCGGCGATTTGCGCTGCCGACCGAGGTGATGGAGGCGGCGCTCCTCAGGCTCGAGGCCGAGGGGCAGATTCTGCGCGGCCGGTTCACGTCCTCGGCTTCGGCGAAAGACAGCGAGATCGAGTGGTGCAACCGGCGTGTGCTCGCGCGCATTCATCGTCTGACGCTCGGGCGGCTGCGCCGCGAGATCGAGCCGGTGAACAGCCGCGACTTCATGCGCTTTCTGTATCACTGGCAGCATCTGAAGCCGGGTGCGCAGCTTCATGGGCCGGACGGCGCGCTGCACATCATCAAGCAGCTGCAGGGATACGAGATTTCCGCGGCGGCGTGGGAAGGGGACGTGCTTCGGCGAAGGGTCGGCAGGTACGCGCCGGAGCTGCTCGATCAGCTCTGCATGTCGGGCGAGGTCGTGTGGGGGCGCCTGTCGCCGCATCCGGCGTTCGACGACCAGGAGCGGGTCAAGTCGCGTCGCGTCCGCCCCACGCGGTCGGCGCCGATTGCGCTGTTCCTCCGCGAGGACGCGTCATGGCTGCTCGACGCTGCCGCCCGCCGGGGGTCAGACCCCGGTACAGGGCGGGGTCTGACCCCGTTGTCGAGCGCTGCCGGGCAGGTGCTTGAATCGCTGAACCGGCGGGGTGCGTCGTTTCTGGCCGACATCGTGAAAGACACGCGCCAGTTGACCAGCGTGGTCGAGGACGGATTGTGGGAACTTGCTGCAGCGGGGCTGGTTACGGCTGATGGCTTTGAAAACCTGCGAGCCTTGATCGATCCGAAACGGCGCCTGGCGACCTCGAAGCATCCCACCCGGCGAGCGCGCTTCGTGCCCGGCCGCTGGGCCTTGTTGCGCCCGTACTGGGGTCTGACCCCCGTACAGTACGGGGGTCAGACCCCAAGCGGGCCAGGCGGGGCAAGCGGGCAGCCGCCAGGCGGGCAAAACGAGCTGACGGTGGCGACGCTGGAGGCGATTGCGCGCCAGCTCCTGCTGCGATGGGGCGTGGTGTTTCGCGACCTGCTGGCGCGCGAAACGATGACGCCGGCGTGGCGGGATCTCCTCATTACATTCCGCCGCATGGAGGCGCAGGGCGAAATTCGCGGCGGCCGCTTCGTGTCGGGCTTTGTCGGCGAGCAGTTCGCGCGGCCCGAGGCCGTGGAGTTGCTGCGCGAGATTCGTCGCGATCCGAACGTGGGCGCCGCCCCGCACGTTTCGGCAGCCGATCCCTTGAATCTGGGCGGCATCATCACGCCCGGATCGCGGGTCAGCCCGCTTTCGGGCCTCGTCGTGCCCTTGTGGGAAGATATGGGATCAGATCCGCTTCCTGCGAATTTCAGCGATGCAACCCATCAGGCTTCATAAAACCGTTGGTGTAAAGGTCGGTCCGGTCCAGGTGGGCGGCGGTGCGCCCGTCGCGGTCCAGTCGATGACCAACACCGACACGCCCGATGTCGCGAGCACGGCGCAGCAGTGCATCGAGCTGGCGCAGGCCGGGTCCGAGCTCGTCCGCATCACGGTGAATCTGCCCGAAGCCGCGGCCGCCGTGCCGGCCATCAAGCGGCGCATGCTCGACGCGGGCGTCACCGCGCCGCTCATCGGCGACTTCCACTACAACGGGCACATCCTGCTGACGAAGTACCCGGATTGCGCGAAAGCGCTCGACAAGTACCGGATCAATCCCGGCAACGTCGGCACCGGCAAGCGGCGCGACGAGCAGTTCACGACCATCTGCCAGGTGGCGGCCGACAACGGCAAGCCCGTGCGCATCGGCGTGAATGGCGGCTCGCTCAACCAGGAGCTGGTCATGGCCCGGATGCAGGAGAACACCGATCGCAACCTGGGCAAGACGTCGGACGAGATCATCAACGAGTGCATGATCCTGTCGGCGCTCGATTCCACCGCGCTCGCGCTCGAGTCGGGGCTTCGCAAGGACCAGATCATCATCTCGTGCAAAGTGTCGCGGCCGCTGCATCTGATTGCCGTCTATCGCGAGCTTGCGAAGAGGACCGATCAGCCGCTGCACCTCGGCCTCACCGAGGCCGGCATGGGCATCAAGGGCCTCGTCTGGTCGGCGTCGGCGATCGGCGCGCTGCTGAACGAAGGCATCGGCGACACCATCCGCGTGTCGCTGACGCCACGCCCGGGCGGCGATCGCCGCGAAGAGGTGTACGCGTCGTGCGAAATCCTGCAGGCGCTCGGCCTGCGGTCTTTTGCGCCGAGCGTGACGGCCTGTCCCGGATGCGGACGCACCACGAGCACGACGTTTCAGGAACTGGCCGAGCGGACGCAGGAGTACATCCGGGAAATGATGCCGGTCTGGAAGACGCGCTACGAGGGCGTGGAAGAGATGACGCTGGCCGTGATGGGCTGTGTCGTCAACGGTCCCGGAGAGTCGAAGGCCGCCAACATCGGCATCAGCCTGCCCGGCACCGGTGAAGAACCCAGCTGCCCGATCTACATCGACGGGGCGCACGTGAAAACGCTGCGCGGTACCTACGACGAGCTGGCCGCCGAGTTCAAGCAGATCGTCGATGCGTACATCGAGCGGAAGTACGCGAGACGATCCCCTAGTGCACTGTCGTATACGGTTCCGTCAGCGTGAAGATCGGAATATCGACGTCGAACCGCTCCTGCGCGTCGGTGATCATGTGGTAGGTCCCACGCATGGAACCGAACGGCGTGGTCAGATCGCAGCCCGACGTGTATTCGAAGCTCTCGCCCGGTTCGAGCAGCGGCTGCTTGCCGACGACGCCCGGGCCGCGCACTTCCCGCATGACGCCCATCCCGTCGGTGATGATCCAGTGGCGGCTGAGGAGCTTCACCGTCTCACGTCCTTCGTTGGTGATGCGGATCGTGTAGAGGAAGAACCACTGGTTCTGTGGCGGATTCGATCGCCCCGGCGCGAACTCCGAGTCGACGCGCACCCGAATATTTCTCGTCACGGCTTCAGGCATCTTCGCTCTCAATGATATGTCAGACGACCCGACCGCACGATTGAAAGACCTTGCCGTGTCCATCGGCGTGCCCCAGGCCAGGCGGCACATCTTTCTGTGCGCCGATCAGACGACGCCGAAATGCAGCGATCGCGAGCGCTCGATCGAGGCCTGGGAGTACCTGAAGAAACGGCTCAAGCAGCTGGGCCTGTCGGAGGCCGGCGGCATCCTGCGCACGAAGGCGAACTGCCTTCGCATCTGCGAGGGAGGTCCCATTGCCGTCGTGTATCCCGAAGGCACGTGGTATCGGGGCTGCGATCCGCCGGTGCTCGAGCGCATCATCCAGGAGCATCTCATCGCGGGGAAACGTGTTGACGAATACGCGATCACGGAGGTGCGGTTATCGGGAGACGATCGCGACGAATCGGACGAACCTCCGGCTGAACCCGACGAACCCGACGAACCGACGAACCCAACGAACCCGACGAACTTTTACGATCCGTCAAAGTTTGTCGAGATCCTCCTTGCCGATCACCGGCGCCCAGCCGATCAGCTCGTACTGCGCGACGCCGCTCTGAAAGAACGGGTCGTCCGTCGCGGATCTGTCGAGCACCTTCGGGTCGTCGTCCGGAACCCGGAACAGCAGGAGCCCGCCAAACCGCGGATTCATCGGCCCCGACGCAATCAGCAGCCCTTTATCCTTCAGGCCACGCAGGTACGCGCGATGCGCATCCTGGTGCACGATCACTTCTTCGAGCGGACGCCGGTACCGGATGATGCGCGACGGCGTACATCAATGTCCTCCCACAAACGCATTCAGCCCGACGACGGTGCCGATGCCGGCGACGGTCAGCGCGAGCTGACGGAACGTGCTCGAGTCGATGCGACCGCGATGCAGGTCGGGAATCAGAGTCGGCCATCGCCACGTACAGGAATCCCGCTGCGGCGACCGACAGCACGTACTGATTCAGCTGCGGCACCCATTCGAGCGCGAGCACCGCCAGGACCGCGCCGAGCGACCGCCGAGGCTCCCGACACCAGATTCAGGAGCAGCGCCTTTCGCTTCGAGTAGCCGGCATTGCAGCAGAATCGCCATGTCGCCGAGCTCCTGCGGAATTTCGTGCGTCGCGACCGCGAGCGCCGTGCTGATGCCGAGCGGAACGGACGTGCGAACGGCCGTGCCGATCACAACGCCGTCGAGAAAATTGTGGAACGCGTCGCCGATGAGCACCATCGGCGCCGCCATGCCGTGCGCCTCGCAGTCGTGCGTGTGGCAGTGCCGCCACAGCACGAGCTTCTCGAGCAGGAAGAACAGCATGATGCCGGCCGAGCAGCGATCCGAGCACGGCCTTGTGCCGAGAGGTGGTCGAGCGCCTCAGGCAGCAGCACGAGCAGCGCGACGCCGAGCAGCGTGCCGACGGCGTAGCTGACGAGCCACGGCACGAGCTTGACGCGGAGACGATCGTTGAAAAGGAGAAGCGCTGAGGCAACCAGGACGCCGCCAAGGCTGCCTGCGACAGTCAGCCCGACGGCCCACGCGAGCGAACGCACGGGGGGATAATAGCACCGGGAATTGGAAGATTGGAGGATTGGTAGATTGAGAGAATGTTGTGGGATTGATGATTGCAGAATGAAGAATAGGAATCTCGCAATCTGCAATCATCAATCTAACAACATTCTGTCAATCTACCAATCCTCCAATCTGCCAATTCAGCAACGCCTACGGCGTTGCGATGTACCCGCGACGCGCGCGAACGCGCAACGCCTTGTCGCGCGTTTCCACGCGAATCGAGTGCCAGCGTCCGTCTTTGTCGGTCGTCGAGGAGTACCCCAGATAGTACTGGCGGCTCAACTCGTCGGCGATGTTCGCGGTCGCCGGATCGAGATCCCTCCCGGTGCGCACGATCTCCGTGCGGCCGCCGCTGTCGTCGGTAATCTCGCGCAGCGCGTCGACGTTGACGCGATCGTCCGCGGCGCCCATTCTGCGGCGGGTCGTCTGGCCTTGCGGGAACGGCCACTGGAACTGCGGCAACTGCGGCAGCATGACACCGCCGGGTCCCCTCGGCCGGCGTCCGCCGGGAAACGGCATGGGCGCGGGCGGCAGAGGTTGACGGGTGGTCGGCGGCATGCCGAAGATCGTGCCTTCGGCCTGGCCGTCGATGCCGATCGCATACACCATGACTTCGGACTCCCGAATCAGCTGCTTGACCTCGCGCAACGAGCTCTGGCTGTCGGTGTCGTTGCCGTCGGAGATGAGCACGATGGCGCGCTTGCGGTTCTGCCCGGTCTGCGCCAGCGGCACTGCTTCCGCAATCGCGTCGAGCATCGCCGTCCCGCCGCCGGCACTGATGCGGCGGATGACGCGGCTCAGGCGCGTGCGATCGGTCGTCCAGTCCTGCACGAGCTCGGGAAAATTGCTGAACTTGTAGAGAAAGACCTCGTCTTCGGGCGCAAGCAGCTTCGTCAGGAAGCGGTCGATCGCCAGCAGCGCGTTCGTCAGCTTTTCACCAACCATGCTGCCGCTCGTATCGAGCACGATGCCGAGGCTGACCGGCACCCGCTCGTTGCTGAAGTGCGTGATTTCCTGCAGCTGATTCTCCTCGTAGACGATGAAATCCTCCTGACCGAGCGCCGGCACGAAGTGTCCGTTGCGATCGATGACCGTGGCGGTCACGTTGACGAGATCGACGCCGCTCCGGAAGCGGAACTCGTCCTGCTTCTGCCCCGCGACATTCGATCCGCTCGCGATGACCATCGCCGCGGCAGCCGCCGCGGGACCGATCCAGAAGCGCAGCATCTGTTTCATGATGAATCCTGTCTATACGATGCGCTTAATGCAGCGCGCTCGCAAGTTTCGTGTCAACCCGGCGATCGACGTGCGGCACGACGTCGGTGCCGGCGCGGAAGCTCACGCGATACCGGGCAATGGCGCCAGGGTCGGGAATCGTGACCTTGAATGGCGCTTCTTCACCGGGACCGATCGCCCGGTAATCCAGCGGCACGTCCTTCGTGGAGACGAGCGCACCGTCGCGATCGAGCAGCGAGACGACGGCCGTCAGCCCTTCGAGCTTCGCGCCGCTCGACGGATTGCGTACCGTGCCGGTAATCGTCAGCGTGTGCACCTCGCGCGCGTGTCCGAGCGCGACCAGTTCAATCGGCTCGCTGGGGCCGACCTTGACGGCGGTCGCCGCAGGATCGCTCGAAGCCGACGCGTTCAGGAAGACGAGCGCGCCGCCGAGCATGAGGAGCATGACCGCCGCAACGGCGAACACCGGCCATCGGCTCCCCGACGTCTCTTCGCGCTGAACCGTCCCGAATAAAGCCGCTGAGAACCAGTGATTTCGGAACCAGTGACTAGGGATTGGGGATTAGGGATTGGTTGTGTCGCAGCACTAATCCCCAATCCCAAATCCCTAATCCCTTGAGTTTGCGCAGGTTCGGCAACCCATTGCCATTCACCGGCCACCTGCTTCCAGCCACCGTCCGTGCCGCCGTGCGTCTCCGCGGCGGTCGCCAGCGCGGCCACGCGTGCCTCGGATCGCTCGCGCTCGTGCCTGGTCAGGCGATGCGCCGACGCCAGTGCGACGATGGCCGTCGCGACCGAGATGATTGTGATGACGACGAGCAGCGTTTCCATGGCCATTACCTCAGCTTGAATTCAACGGCGACTTCGACGATCACATCGACGGCCTGTCCCTGCCGCGTCGCCGGCGCGAACCGCCATTGCCGCACCGCGGCAATCGCGCGTTCGTTCAATCCGCTCGGGAGTCCGTGCAGGAGCTTGACGTCGCCGACCGATCCGTCGCGGCGCACCACGATTTCCAGCTCGACCTCGCCCTCGAGATTCCGGACGCGCGCCTCTTCCGTGTAGGCCGCTTTCACCTCTCGCAGCAGGCGCGGCGGCAAGACGCCGCTGCCGGGGCGATAGGGTCCGCCGCCAATACCGCCTCCCGATCCGTCGCCGATGCCCGAGCCATCGCCCTTCCCCAGACCGGTACCCGTTCCGGTGCCGGCTCCGCCGCCGGCTCCTGGCCCGCGGCTCTCGCTTTCCTTGGGTGCGGGCTCGAGGATGACGCCGGGACGATCGACTTCGTTCGCGGCCACTGTCGCGACCGGCGCGACGACCGGAGGAAGCGGTTCGGGCTTCACCTCGGGCGGTGGTGGAGGCGGCTCTGGTTTCGGCGCCGCTTCAATCGGTTTTGGTGCTTTGCGAATCGGAACCGGACTGTCGAGCGACGACTTGCCCTTTCGCTGTGCGCGCGGCGGCGGAGCTTTCTGGCGCAACCCGCCGCCACCGCCGCCACCGCCGGGACCGGGCGAAGCGACGAAGACGAGGCGCGTTTGCACGGGCTCGAGGCGCAGGCGTTCGCTTTCGGCCGCCTGCGGTAAGCCAATCATGCTGATGAGAACGAGCGTCGCGGCAATGCCGGCATGAACTGCGCTCGCCGCGGCCACCGGCAGCTTTGCCGACGTGTGCGCGAACTCCGGCTTGTCGAACAGCATCGCGGCGCTTCGGCCCGCATCGGCACGGAGCGAGCGGACAGCCGCCACGGCATCTTCCAGCGCAAAGAACGCGACGGTGCCCGGGATTGGACGCAACTGGTCCGAGACGACGAGCGCTTCGACACGCGCGGCAGACACGCCAGCCGCTCGAGCGACCTCGCCGAGGGAGTACACGTCGACCGTCGGTGTCTTGGTTATGAAAGCCATCTCGGGATATGCCCGCCCATACAGTCGCAAATCCCTTGCCGTACAAATGGCGCGAATTGCTTGGAAAATTGCGGGTTACTCGCCCGACTGTCCCCGCTAACGGACGCCTTCGAAGAAGGACAGCCCGTCACGCTCGGCCAGCAGCCGTGCGGCTCGGAAGCCCTCGGCCTGCAGAGCGCCGACGGCACCCCCGCCGGACTGATATTGAGGATCGACGGGTGAGGTGGCAGGTGGTCTCAGCAAGGCACCCAGACCACCGCGCGGGGCCCGCTCGATCATGACCACCCGGCCGCGGGGCGCGAGCGTACGGTGGATCTGCTGAAGCACGCCGACGCGTCCTTCCGGGCGCATCCCCGATAGCAGGCCTTCCTGGTTGTCGACCACGATCAGGTTGAACGCGCCGTCGTCGAACGGAAACCGGTTCAGACCGCCCGTCTCGAGCTCCAGGAGGAATCCGAATTTTTCGGCGGCGCGCACCGCCCTGGCGGCCTCGGCCTCGTTGGGCACGATGGCGAACACCTGCCCGCTCAGACCCACCTTGGCGCCAACGGCCCCCAGAAGGGTCGAGTCGGTGCACCCTACGAACAGCAGACGATCGCCGAGATTCACGCCGGTCATCGCAATTGCCAGGGAATGCTTCTGTCCCGGCCGTCGAAAGAGAGGCATGGTGGGAAGCCTACCAATAATTAGCGTTTAGTCCCAGATGTCGACGGGGGACCCGGTGGTATAGTTTTCGATGTGAAAAACCTTGAAATCGCTCCAGCAAAAGGCAAGTTGGGCATCCTGCTCGTCGGCCTCGGGGCTGTCAGCACGACCACCATTGCCGGAGTATTGGCCGTCCGGAAAGGCCTGGCCAATCCAATCGGCTCGCTGACCCAGATGGGGACCCTCCGCCTGGGGAAGCGCACTGAAGGTCGTTCGCCCCACATCAAAGACACCGTTCCACTCGTCGACCTCGACAACGTCGTGTTTGGCGGCTGGGACATTTTCGAAGAGAACTCCTATCAGGCGGCCCGCACCGCCGGGGTGCTCGAAACATCCCTGCTCGACCAGATCAAGCCCGAGCTCGAGGCCATCAAGCCGATGACGGCCGTGTTCGATCAGCGGTACGTCAAGAGGCTCGAACGGCCCCAACGTGAAGAAGGGCAAGAACAAGAAGGACCTGGCCGAGCAGCTCCGGGCCGACATCCGCAAGTTCAAGGCCGACAACGGCTGCGATCGCGTGGTGATGGTCTGGTGCGGCAGCACCGAAGTCTTCATGAAGGAAGGGGCCGCCCACCAGTCGATCGAGGCCTTCGAGAAGGCGCTCGAAGCCAACGATCCGGCGATTCCCATCGAGCATGGTCTACACCTACGCCGCGTTGATGGAAGAGGTGCCGTTCGCGAATGGCGCGCCCAACCTTTCCGTTGACGTGCCCGCGATGATGGCCCTGGCGCAGCAGCAGAAAATGCCGATCTGCGGCAAGGACTTCAAGACGGGCCAGACCTGGATCAAGACGGTCATCGCCCCGGGCATCAAGGCCCGGCTGCTGGGCGTGGAGGGCTGGTATTCGACCAACATCCTCGGCAACCGCGACGGCGAGGTGCTGGACGATCCCGAGTCGTTCAAAACAAAAGAAGAGAGCAAGAAGTCGGTGCTCGACTACATCCTCCAGCCGCACCTCTATCCCGGGCTCTACGAGGATCTCCACCACGTCGTCCGGATCAACTACTACCCGCCGCGTGGCGACAACAAAGAGGGATGGGACAACATCGATCTCGTGGGCTGGCTCGGCTACAAGATGCAGCTCAAGATCAACTTCCTCTGCCGCGACAGCATCCTGGCCGCGCCCATCGTGCTGGATCTCGCGCTGTTCATGGATCTGGCGCGTCGCGCCGGCATGTCGGGGATTCAGGAGTGGCTCTCGTTCTACTTCAAGAGCCCGATGCACGCCCCGGGGCTGTATCCCGAGCACGACCTGTTCATTCAGCTGATGAAGCTGAAGAACACGCTGCGCTACATGATTGGTGAAGAGCTGATTACGCACCTCGGGCTCGAGTATTACGACTAAGCTGTATCGCTTCAGTTCAGGGGTTCGTGCAATTTAGTGCAATTGCGCGAACCCCTTTCTCAGATCTGCAATCCCCGGTCTTCCTCCCTCGCGCCGGCGCCCGCGACCGGGTCGCCAGTATTCCTCGAATAAGCATAGAAATTCGTAACGTTTAACAGGACTGCGACCGAAACGACGGCCGTAGGAGCCCACGTCTTGATTTGGAACATGCGATGGGGAGCGGTGTCGGCGGTGCTGCTGATGACCGCCCAGAGTGCGGCTCAGGTGCCGACCGACCTTCAGCCCCTCATCGTGACTCAACTCGACGAACATCCGCAGGGCAGCGATCTCGACAACGCGCGTCCGCTCACGATCACGTTGTCGCGCGCGACGCCGGTCACCGATCTGCTGCTGATGCTGGTTCGCGACACGCGGCTGAGTGTCGTTCCCGATCCCGACGTCGAAGGCACATTCCGCGGCGAGCTCAAGGACGTGACGCTGCGCCAGGCCTTCGACATGATCCTGCACCCGCACGGTCTCGACTATTCGGTGCAGGGCAACCTGATCCGCGTGTTCAAGCGTCGGCTCGAGACGCGCCGATTCGATTTGAGCGCGCTCGTCATACGCGGCGCCGGCGCCGCGGACGTCTTCGCCGATCTCTCATCCGGCGTCGAGACGCTCTTGTCGCCCGACGGCCGCTTCAGCGTCGACAGGAAAGCGTCGCTGCTCCAGGCCACCGACTATCCGGATCGTCTCGATCAGATTCAGCTGCAGCTCGACGCCGTGCGCAACCGGGCGACGCGTCAGGTGCGGATCCAGGCGAGGGTCATCGAAGTCGCGTTGCACCAGGAGTTCGCCGCGGGCATCGACTGGAAGCTCCTGATCGCGCGCGCGGGCGATGCCGTGCTCGCGATCGAGCCCGACGGCCCGCCCGTCGTCGGCGCGTTGAATGTCGGCTTGAACGTGAAGGACTTCGACAGGTTCCTGCGCGCGCTCTCCGGTCAGGGCAAGGTGAACGTGCTGGCGAGCCCGACCGTCAGCGCGCTGAACAACGAACCAGCCATCATGCGCGTCGTGACCCACGACGTGTTCTTCAAGACGACGACGCGGACCGACGTCGTGACGGGACGGGTCGTGCAGCGAACGACGGAGCCCGAGCCGTTTACCGAAGGCATCGTCTTGAGCGTGACGCCGCGGATCGCGGACGACGGCGTCATCAGCCTGAGCATCGCGCCGAGCCTGACGGAACGGACCGGGCAGGCCCGATCGCGCTCGGGCGACACGGCGCCCATTCTGAGCGTGCGCGAGGCCGACACGCTCGTGCGCCTCCGCGAAAACGAGACGACCGTGATCGCGGGACTGCTCGACGAGCGCGTACGGCGTGATGTGCACAAGGTGCCGGTGCTCGGCGATCTGCCGGGCATTGGCGCGATGTTTCGCGACGAGACGACGATTCGCCACAAGAGCGATCTCGTGATTCTTCTGACACCGGCACTGGAACGGGTCTCAATCCGGTAGCGCGGTTCCCCCGCGCCGAGAGGGACATATGTACGAGGAATATTACGGGTTCACCGAAAAGCCGTTCAGCCTGACGCCCGACCCGAAGTACCTCTTCAAGAGCGAGTCGCACGCCAACGCGTTCGAGCTGCTCCAGTATGCCGTGCGCCGCCGCGAAGGCTTCGTGGTGGTGACCGGCGACATCGGCACGGGCAAGACGACGCTGTGCCGGGCTCTGCTCGAGCAGATCGACCGCAACACGTTCACCGCGCTGGTGCTGAATCCGTTCCTCTCGGAGGAGGACCTGCTGAAGCTGATTCTGCAGGACTTCGGCGTCATCTCGCGCGAAGACGTCAAGCGCGGCCGCCTGACGCACGTCAGCAAGCAGGAGCTCATCGAGACCATCTACGATTTCCTCCTCAGCCTGTTGCCGCTGCGCGCGAGCGCCGTGCTGATCATCGACGAAGCGCAGAACCTGCCGATGCCGGTGCTCGAGCAGATCCGCATTCTGTCGAATCTCGAAACCGACAAGGAAAAACTGCTCCAAATCATTCTCGTCGGTCAGCTGAACCTTCAGCCGCTGCTCAAAGCGCCGCAGATGCGGCAGCTCGATCAACGCGTGTCGATCCGGTATCAGCTCCGGCCGCTGAGCCGGGACGAGGTGGCGGCGTACGTTTCGCACCGCGTGAACGTCGCGGGCGCCTCGGCATCGGTGACCTTCCAGCCACGGGCGCTCGACATGGTGCACCGCCGCACCAAGGGCATCCCGCGCCTCGTGAACCTGGTCTGCGATCGCGCGCTTCTCGCGGCGTATTCGGGACGGACCAATCGCGTGTCGCCCGACATCGTGTTTCAGGCCGCCGAAAGCCTCGAGCTGATCGACGAGAGTCCGTCGCGCTTCGGCTGGTTCCGCCGCCGCGCGTCTGTCTACGTGGCCGCTGCCGGCGCGAGCGTGTCGCTGGCCGTTGCCGGCGGCATGGCGCTGCGTTCGCCGTCAGACGCCGAGGGTGCGGGTCCCGTCGAAGTCGCTGCCGCGGCCGAGATCGCAGAGCCCCAGAGAATGGACGCGGTGGCGCCGAACACGACTGGCACGATGCCGGTTGCGACGAGCGGATCGGCCGCCGCGCGTTATGCCGTGCTGACGGCGTCGTTTCCGATGACCGACGTGCTGCGCAAGGGCAGCGCGGCGGCGACGCGGTTCGAGGCGGTCGTGGGCGAGCTGCGTAGTCTGGGCTACGACGTCCGCTCGATGGACGTGAATCTCCACGAGCGCGGCGAGTGGCGGCGCGTGCTCGTCGGCGAATTCGCGACGCTCTCCGATGCGAAAGCGGAAGCGCATCGCGTGCATCAGACGCCGACGTTTGCCGACGCGCAGGTGGTCAGCTATTAGGCATGTCCATCATTCTCGACGCGTTGCGGCGAGGCCGCGCGCGACAGGCGCCGGGACAGCATCGAGACACCGCGCAGACCGATGCGGTGCTGCAGACGCTGGGGTACGGCCGCTTCAACCCGGCGACACCACTCAACCGCTTCAAACGCCTGGCGGGCTATGCGGTCATGGCCGCGGTCGTCGCACTCCTGCTGTGGGCCATCGTCATCTAGCTCACGCAGGCATTGCTCCCGGCGTCGACTCCGGAGAATCGCGCGCCTCGCTCGCAGCCGGCGACGCCTCCTGCGCGTGCTCCGCGAACCGCTCAGGTCGCACCGCAGCCTCCTCCGAGAGTCGAGCCAGCGCAAAAGCCTGAGACACCGCCCGCACCGTCCGAAACCGCGCGAGCCGAGCCCGCGTTGCCGCGGCCTCGCACGGAACAAACACCAAATGCATCGGCAGCCGCGCCGGTCGCCTCCAGGATGAACCGGCCGCCGGTTCCGTCGAAGACAGAAGACGAGACCATCGCCACGGTGACGGCGGGCGAGGATCATTTCGGCCGTGCGCTGATGTACCAGCGTCTCGGAGACTTCGAGAACGCGCTCGTCAGCTACAGGGAAGTGTTGCAGCGTGACGAGGTCAACGTCGAGGCGCACAACAATCTCGGCGTGCTCTATCGCGACAAAGGTCTGTATGACGAAGCCATCAGGCATTTCCAGCGTGCGATTGCCATCGATCCGCGTTACGCACGCGCCCGCAACAATCTCGGCGTGGTGTACCTGGCTCAGCGCCGGTTCGACACGGCCGCGACGCAGTTTCACGCCGCGCTCTCGATCGACCCGCGAAACGTCGAAGCGCTCGTGAACCTCTCGACGGTCGACAAGGAATCGCAGCGCCGGGACGAGGCGCGCAGCTCGCTGAAGCGGGCCCTGGAAATCGATCCCCGCAGCGCCGAAGCGCACTACAACCTGGGGTTGCTCGAAGACGAGGCGGGCGATGCGCCCAGGGCGCTGACGCACTATCGCGCCTTCCTCTTGTACGGTGCCGCCGCGCATCCCGCGCTGGTCGGCGAAGTGCGGAAACGCATCGACGTCCTCTGGCCGAAATAGGCCGAAATAGCGGTATCCTTCCCACATGTCCGACACAAAAAATCCCGAGATCTCCGCGCTCCTTCACGAAGATCGCGTCTTCGAGCCGCCCGCGGGCTTCCGCGCCGGCGCCATCGTTCGCGATGAGGCGATCTACGACGAGGCCGAGCGCGATTTCGAAGGTTTCTGGTCGCGTTTCGCGGACGAGCTCGAGTGGAATCGCAAGTGGACGCAGGTCGTCGACTGGAGCAATCCGCCGCACGCCAGGTGGTTCGTGGGCGGACAGATCAACGTGTCGGTCAATTGCGTCGATCGCCACGTCCGCACGGCGCGCCGCAACAAGGCGGCGATCATCTGGGAAGGCGAGCCCGGCGATCGGCGGACGCTGACCTATTTCGATCTGTTCCGGCAGGTGAGCGCGTTTGCGAACGTGTTGAAGTCGCTTGGGGTGAAAAAGGGCGATCGCGTGGCCATCTACATGCCGCTCGTGCCCGAGCTGGCGATCGCGATGCTCGCATGTGCCCGCATCGGCGCTCCGCACAGCATCGTCTTCGGCGGCTTCAGCGCCGAGTCGCTGCGGGATCGCATCAACGACGCGCAGTGCAAGCTGTTGATCACCGCGGATGGCGGGTACCGGCGAGGCTCGGTCGTGCAGCTTCAGCAGGTGTCCGACGAAGCGATCGAGGGCACGCCCTCGATCGAGCACGTCGTCATGCTGCGCCGCACCGGGCCGGCGAGCTGCCGGCAGGCGCAAGAGTCAAGTGGCACTGGTGGCACGAGCTGATGGCGAAGGCGCCGCTCGACTGTCCGCCCGAGCCGATGGACTCCGAAGATCTGCTCTACATCCTTTACACGTCAGGTACGACGGGCAAGCCCAAGGGGATCATGCACACGACCGGTGGTTACCTGACCGGCACCTACGCGACGACGAAGCTCGTCTTCGATCTCAAGGACGATGACGTGTACTGGTGCACGGCGGACATCGGTTGGGTCACCGGCCATAGCTACGTCGTGTACGGTCCTCTCGCCAATGGTGCGACCGTCGTCATGTACGAGGGCGCACCGGATTGGCCGAAGAAGGATCGCTTGTGGGAGATCGTCGAGCGCTACGGCGTCACGGTGTTCTACACCGCGCCGACCGCGATTCGCGCGTTCATGAAATGGGGCACCGACTGGCCGGCGCGCCGCAACATGTCGACCTTGCGGCTGCTGGGTTCGGTGGGCGAGCCCATCAACCCCGAAGCGTGGATCTGGTACCACAAGAACATCGGCGGCGAGCGCTGCCCGATCGTCGATACGTGGTGGCAGACCGAAACCGGCATGATCATGATTACGCCGCTGCCTGGCGTGACGCCGCTCAAGCCAGGCTCAGCGACCCGGCCATTTCCCGGGATCAAAGCCGAGATCCGCACGCAGAAGGGTCAGTCGATCGAAGTCGGCGGCGGCCTTCTCGCGCTGACGCGTCCGTGGCCGGCCATGCTGCGCGGGATCTACGGCGACCCCGAGCGCTTCGTGAAGCAGTACTGGAGCAAGTGGGAGTCGAACATCTACTTCACGGGCGATGGGGCCAAGCGCGACGAAGACGGCTACTTCTGGGTGCTCGGGCGTGTCGACGACGTCATCAACGTGGCGGGGCATCGCATCGGCACGATGGAAGTGGAGAGCGCGCTCGTCGATCACCCCAAGGTCGCCGAAGCCGCCGTCGTCGGCCGGGCGCACGACCTGAAGGGACAGGCCATCTCGGCGTTCGTCATCCTGAAAGAAGGCAACATCGCCACACCCGAGCTGGTGAACGAGCTCAAGGAACATGTCGTCAAGAAGATCGGCGCCATCGCGCGGCCCGAGGACATTTTGTTCGCGGGCGACCTTCCGAAAACGCGCTCCGGCAAGATCATGCGGCGCCTCTTGAAGGACATTGCCGAAGGAAAGGCGCTGGGCGACACGACGACCCTGGCCGATCCGAGCGTCGTGGCGAAGCTGAAGGAAGAGTACGAAGAGGCTGGTTAAGGAATCGGTTCCGGGATCCGTTTCGATGAAAAACGGATCCCGGAACCTTTGTAAGGGGAGGGCTCTCAAGGGGGAGCGGCAAAGAGCCCTCCCGACCCCTTATCGCCGCGGTTTGATGTCGAGCACCTTCGCGCTGCGGTAATCCTCGATACCGAGTCGTTGGATACGCAGGGTCGTACCCGTTCCGGTCGTTTTCAATTTCCCTTCCGAAATCAGCTTCTGCACCATCGACGGCGAGCACTGCAGATAGTGCGCGGCGGTCTGCACCGACAGAGATGCCGGTGCGATGTTGGTCCGCTCGACGCGATTGCGGCCCATCGACTTCGCGCGTTTGAGGGCGTCGTCGGCTTCGACGAGCAGCCGTTCGGCGTCGAAGGGCTCGCCGATCGATCCCTGGCCGGTGATCGTGGCGGCGCTGACCGTGACGCACACGCGATCGTCGGTGTTGTGATCCTTGAACCCCAGCCGCTGCTCGACCATCGCAACCACGCGTGAGGTGAGAAAGAACGCGTCGTCTGCGTTGACCTGGCAGAGCAGCACCGCGATCGAGTCTTCGCCGTGGCGGAAGACCCAGTCGTTCTGCCGGAAGAATTTTCGAATCAGAATGCCCATGCGCTCGAGCACACGATCCCCGACGCCGTAGCCGTACTGGCGGTTGATCTCGGCCAGGCGGTCCACATCGAACACCATGAGCGCGATCGGGAATGAAAAGCGCTCGGCGCGCTGGACTTCGGTTGACAGCACGACGTCCATCATCGCCCGGCTGTAGAGCGTGGTGAGCTTGTCGGTGATCGTCGGCGACGGGGCCTCGTGCTGGGCCCGGTCGAAATAGGCAGCCATCAGATCGAACGACGCCTTGCGCACGGCCTGCGACACGATCAGCCAACGCACCGACGTCGCCCCGATCTCCGAATCGAGCGCGAGCTCGTCGAGCACCGAGCGTTCCGTCAGGTAGACGAAGTTGAGGAGGCGGTGCACCGGCAGACTGCGATCGTTCACCAGGCGCTGAAGCTCCGTGATGCTGTCCGACTCGGCAGCGAGCCGTCCGTCGATGCTGGCGGCGAAAAGTTGCAGCAGCCGTTTCCCGAGACGTTCGCAGTAATCGGTTTCGAGCGGCTGCGGTCCGCTGTAGGGAAACGTGGCGACGCTGTCGCAGACGATGGCGTCGCACCGCTCGCCGATGACACGCGTGATTTCAGTACGAACGTCAGCCGCGGCCTCGGTGATGGTGCCGGTCCGTACGCGTGGACGATGGGGGATGGGGCCTGCGCTCATGTCTCGTTTCGTTTCAAACAGCCTCGCCAGCGGGCTGCAGCTTTTACTAAATTGCACACCTTAAGTTGTTGATCCGTCGAGTGTTGAGACGTGCAATCAATTCCGTGCTCCGTTTCGGCACATTTCGCTGTGCCGGCCCCAGGTCGACGCCCGGGAACCACAACGGTCTCAAGCCCTTGATTGCGCGCCGCTTACTCGCCGATCGCACCGTTACGTCCGGCCGCCGCGGCTAATCGGGCTGCAAATCCCTAACCACGCGCCGTTTGCGGCCGAATTCCAGACGGTTTGACGCACTACCGGTTCGTCTTACGGAAGCCGAAAAAACGACTTGGAGACGCGCGTTTGCGACGAACTGGAATAGACCTCTCACCGACTCGCTGCATCGTCGTCGATGCTGAATCAACCGGCCGCCGCAGGAAGGGCGAACCGGCGACCCTCCGCGTTCACGGCTGCGCGTCGATCGCTCATGCGGGCGACATGCGCGCGCTGACCGCGGAGTTGAAAGCGCTCGTCGAGCGCGACGCGATCTCGCGGCGCGCCTGGGTAAACGTGTGGGATGTGCCGAGCAACCATCAGTACCTGCTGTTGCCATCCGATCGCGAGTCGGAGCTCCATGCGATGGCGCGGCATCGTGGCGCGTCGGTCCTCGGCATGAGCACCGGCGACGTGACGGTCGCCGCAACGATCGGCGCCACGAGAGGCGAGCCAGGCCACCATCCCAAAACGGAAGTGTCGTTCTTCGCCGCAAGCTCTCACGACATTCGCGAACGCCTTGTCCCGCTCGCCGAGGCCGGATTCCTCATAGACGGCGTGACCATGCCGTGCGGCGCGCTCTGGTCGCAGGCGCGGCTGCGCCAGCCCTTGCTGCCCGGCGACGTCCACGCACACCTGGCGATCGGCCAATCGCAGTCCGCGCTCGGAATTTTCAGCGACGGCGCGCTGCTGTATGCGCGCGACCTCAGTTGGGGCTACGCGGTGGAGGCCGCCGATGTTCGGGCGACCGACGATCGCGAGAGGCTTGCCGAGCGGTTGGCCGCCGAGCTGCAAAGGTCGCTGCTCTTTCTGAGGCAGTACTGGGATCGCGAACTGTCTCAGGTGCTGTTGTGCGGCGACATGCCCGACATCCGTTCGTTGACGGCGCCGCTCATCAACCGGCTCGGGGTTCAGGTGGAGACGCTGGATACGCTCGAAGGGATCGATACGGAAGCAGTACCCGCGGGCTTTTCGGAACGGGCGGCGACATTTCGTCTGGCATCGGCGATCGCGGCCGAGCCTCCACCCGCGAACCTGCTGCCGACTGAAGTCACGCCCACCCGTACGAGTGAGACCGGCCGTCACATTCTCGCGGCCGGAACCGCGGCCGCTGTTGCATTCGGTGCATTTCTCTACGCGCAGGCCGGTGTCAGACGAGCGGAGGCCGAGCGCGAGCTTGCGGTTCTCCAGCGCACGGCGGCGTCGCTGCCGCACGACGTCACGCCGGCAAATATCAAGGGTGACGAATCGGAAGTCGAGGCTGCTCGAAGCGCCGCGCTGAACGCGATCGATGCCCAGGGACCGGCGATGGCGCGCGTTGTCGACGTCCTCGGAAGAATCCCGTCGCAGGACGCGACGGTGCGCTCGGTACAGGTGCTGCCGGAGCGCGATGGGTGGAAGGTGACCGTCGTGGCCTTTGCCGCCGATCGCGATCCGGTCGTCGCTGGACAGCACGCCGACGACTTTCTACGCGCGATCGCCGGCGCGGCTGCGCTTGGTGCTCCGCTCGAGGGTCCGAACCGGCGGATGGTCGCCAGGCCGGGCGGCGTCGAGTCGAGCGCAAGCTACCGGATGTCGAAATGAAGATCCCGACGCCGTTATCCATCGTCGCCCCAGCGCTCGTCTTTGGGTTCCTCTTCGTGCTCGTCGTGCAACCGCAGCGCGCCGCGTGGAGGATGGCCGAGAAGCGCGTCGAGGGTGCGCGCAGCGAGCGCGATCGCCAGCGAGAGACGCCACGGCCCGCGCCCACAGCGAACAAGAAATCCGCGCTCGACGAGTTCGACACGCGGACAGCCACGGGCGACCCCGGTGTCCTGGTGACCGATGCCGTGGAGACGGTCGTGAACAGCCCTTCGGTCGGCGGTGTTGCGAATCTTTCGGTCGAGACCGGCGCGCCCGCGGCCGTGCCGCCGGACTCGACGGTCAATTTGTTTCCGGGCGCGTTCATGCAGATGCCGATCGCGATCGGCTTCGACGCACGGTACGAGCAGATCGGCCGATTCCTCGCGAACCTGCGCGCGATGCCGACCACCTTCGAACTGCGCTCGATCGAAGTCACTCCGAGCGGCGCCCCGGGTGGATTGATGCACGCCCGGGCCGAGCTTGCGGCGTTCTTTCGGCCGGCTGCCGATCCGGAGCCGTCGCGTGTTCCAGTCCCGCAGGTGACCGGTCTCACTCCGAGCCTGGGTGTGGCACGCAATCGGCCTGGAGCGATCCGGGACCGCGAGGCCGGGACAGCCGGGCACGCGCCTGAAGTCGTGGTGAGCACCATCCTGTTTTCGAGCGGCCGTCGCATCGCCCTTGTGGACGGCCGCGTTGTCGGACCGGGCGATCGGATTCGCAGCGGATTCGTGCAGGCCATCGAGCCCGAGGCCGTGCTCATCGAAGGCGACAGTGGCGGAGTCCGGCGGGTCGAGCTCGAGCGACCGGTCGTTCGGATGGCGAAACGTTGAACGTGGTAGAGAAGCGGAAAGCCTGACGTGCGCAAAAAAATCGGCGAATGTCTCATCCAGGCCGGGCTGATCAGCGAGACCGATCTGCAGATCGCCCTGGCCGAGCACAAGCGAACGGGCGATCGCCTGGGGGCGGTGCTCGTACGGATGAACCTCGCCACCGAGAAGCAGATCGCCAAGGCGCTGGCTCACCAGCTCGGCTTCGCGTACGTCAATCTCGCCGATACCCAGCCCGACCCGATGGCGGTGGTCCTCATCCCGAAGGACGTTTCGATCAAGCGTGTCTGCATCGCCACTGGTCTCGAGAAGAACCTGCTGACGGTGGCGATGGCCGATCCGCTGCTGTTCAGCCTGGTGCAGGACCTCGAGTTCCAGACCGGCTACCGCATCAAACAGGTCGTGGCGACGGCGGCCGAGATTCTCGAATCGATTCAGAAGAGTTATCCCGACAAGGCCCTGACAAAGGCGTCGCCCTCGGGCGGGCTCGTTCAGACGCCGCGCGGCAAGAGCGGGTCCGGTGATGGCGCGTCCGAGACGTCGCTGGCACGCCGGACCGAAGACGAGGTGTTCGAGCCGGTCGCGGGACTCAAGGAGCGCAGCGAAACCGCGCCGATTGTCGATCTTGTGGATCTCGTGGTGCGCAGCGCGATCCGCAGCCACGCCAGCGACGTGCACATCGAGCCGCTGGAAAAGGGCGTGCTCGTACGACATCGGCTCGACGGGCTCCTGAAAGAAGTGATGGACCTGCCGAAGTGGGTCCACGAGGGTCTGATCGCGCGGCTGAAGATCATGGGCGGCATGGACATCGCGGAAAAGCGCCTCCCGCAGGACGGACGCATTCGCGTGACCACGGATGAAGGCACCGAAGTCGACTTCCGCGTGTCCACGCTGCGCACGCTCTTCGGCGAGAAGGTGGTGCTTCGCGTCCTCGATCACCGCAAGGGTGTGCCGCCGCTCGAAGAGCTCGGGTTCGCGGCCGCCGCTCTCGAAGAGCTCCGGTTCTTCCTGCGTCACCAGCACGGGATGATCCTCGTCGTCGGCCCCACCGGCAGCGGCAAGACGACGACGCTGTGCTCGGCGCTGACGTCGCTGAAGACCGAGAACTCGAACATCATCACCATCGAGGATCCGGTCGAGTACCAGCTGGCCGGCATCAACCAGACGCAGATCAACGACAAGATCAAGCTGACGTTCGCCAGCGCGCTCCGGTCGATTCTGCGGCAGGATCCCGACGTCATTCTGGTCGGCGAAATCCGCGATCAGGAGACGGCCAAGATTGCGATGCAGGCGGCGCAGACAGGCCATCTCGTGCTCTCGACGCTGCACACGGAAGACGCGCCGTCCACGGTGACGCGTCTCACCGACATCGGCGTCGAGCCGTTCGTCGCCGGATCGGCGTTGATTGGCGTGGTGGCGCAGCGACTCGTGCGGCGCCTGTGCATGAGCTGCCGGCGGCAGTACACGCCCGAAGCCGACGTGCTGCGCGCGCTGAACATCTCGGAGGCCGAGGCGGCTGCCGTGCCCTTCTACAAGGCGGCCGGCTGCGACCAGTGCAACGACACCGGCTATCGGGGCCGCATCGGCCTCTACGAGGTGATGCGCGTCACCGACAAGCTCCGTCGGCTGATTGCCTCGCGCGGGTCGGAGGATGCGTTGCGCGACGCGGCGCTCGCGGGCGGCATGATCAGCCTTGGCGAGGATGGGCTCGCGAAGGTCAAGAGCGGCCAGACGACCGCGGAGGAATTGCTGCGCGTCGTCACCGAAGTGCGCGAGATGCGCGCGCTGTGCCCGGGGTGCAGCGCGGCGGTGGGCGTCGATTTCACGGCGTGCCCGCAGTGCGGCCGCCGGCTGAGCGGCGGATGCCCGCACTGCGGCCGCTCGCTTCAGCCGGGATGGAACTTCTGCCCGTATTGCGCGCGGACGACCGAGTCGCGGCGGGCCGGCAAGAAACTCAAGGAGCGAGAGCGCAAAGAGCTGCCTCCCGCCAACGTGGCGGAATTCAAGAAGGGGTAGTTCACCCAATCGATGACCGTGCAGAACTTCTATCAACTACTCTCCGTCGATCCCGGCGCCACACCCGAAGAGATCAAGAAGGCGTTCCGCGCCGAGATCGCGCGCTATCACCCCGACAAGGTCCAGCATCTCGGCAAAGAGTTCCAGGAGATGGCGGCCGGGCGCGCGGCCGCGCTCACCGAGGCGTATCGCACGCTGATGAACGTGGAACTGCGGGCCGAATACGATCGGCTCCATGTGGGTGCCGCGACGGTGGCCGCGGCCGTGGCGCCCGCGCAGACGGCGTCCTCTGCGCCCCAGCCCGAGCGCCCGGTTCATCGCGAGGCCGCGCCGCCGCCTCCGGCGGCCGAGCGCACTCCCGGGCCGCGGTTCGCCTCGGAGCGGAGAGATCGCGACGACTTCGTCCGCAAGGCCACGCTCGATCGCTTCCGCGCGGCGCTCTCGGCCGAAGCAGGCCATGTGGAGGAGCTTCCCGCCCGGGGATTCGACCTCGACTTCGCGACCCGGTCGAAGAAGCTGTTTTCGCGGGAGGAAGGCCAGCGGTACGCCGTAAAGGTCGTGCCGCACGTCGACAAGGTGGCCGTCCAGGACGCATGGAGCGCCGCCCAGAAAGCCGCCACGCCGATTTGCGTGTTTCTAATGGGTAACAAAGTGGCGCCAGTGAAGGAGCTGTCGGACGCGATTACCGAGTTGCGGAAGAAATCCCGCGGTCAGACCGGCATTTCGGTCATCCCCGTCGACGTCCGCGACTGGAGCGCGCACATCCCCGCCGACGCCCCGGCCGCGTGCAAGAACCTCATCAAGCGGCTGCGAGAAGCCGGTAACTGATTCCGGTCCGGACGCGGCATAATGAAACCGGCGGCCGGGCCCGTTCGTATCTATTCCCATGGCACTCATCGAAACCCACGACTTGTGGAAGACCTATGTGATGGGCGAGGAGGAAATCCACGCCCTTAGAGGCGTGTCGATTTCGATCGAGAGCGGCGAATACGTCGCCATCATGGGACCGTCGGGGTCGGGCAAGTCCACGCTGATGAACCTGATCGGCTGCCTCGATACGCCGAGCAAGGGCAGCTACCTGCTGAACAACCAGGAAGTCGCGCGCATGAACGACAACGAGCTGGCGCGCATCCGCAACGAAGAGATCGGGTTCGTCTTTCAGACCTTCAACCTGCTGCCGCGCGCGACCGCGCTGCACAACGTCGAGCTGCCGCTCGTGTATGCCGGCGTGCCGGCCGGCGAGCGGACGTCGCGCGCAAAGGTGGCGCTCGACAAGGTCGAGCTGACCAGCCGCATGAGCCATCGTCCGAACGAGCTGTCGGGCGGCCAGCGGCAGCGCGTCGCCATCGCGCGCGCGCTCGTGAACAACCCGTCGATCCTCCTCGCCGACGAGCCGACCGGCAACCTCGACTCGAAGACGGGCGCCGAGATCATGGCGCTCTTCGCGCGCCTCCACGAGACCGGCAACACCATCGTGCTCGTCACGCACGAAGCCGACGTCGCCGCCTACGCGCACCGCACGCTTCACCTTCGCGACGGCATCGTCGAGAAGGACGTGCACCAGGACCGGCCCGCGACCGCGCTTTCCTGATCCCTGAATTGGCAGATTGGCAGATTCGCAGATTGGAAGATTAAGGTTCAACGAATCTGCCCGTCTGGTTCACAGACAGAAGATCAGAAGATCAAGAGGCTTCTGGGACGTATCGATACGTATCCGGTACGTAGTGTCCGGCTTCAGCCGGACCGTGATGGGGATCGGTGGCACAGGGCTTCAGCCCTGTCTCGCGTTGCCATCGATTCAGACCGGCTTCGGCCGGACAGTGACGCTGTCTGTGTGAGCCGGGCGGCCGCGACGTTCTGCTTGCGGCTCACGTGTTTTCGAGTATCCATTCGCCGCGCCGCAGAACATCGCCGCCGCCCGCCTGCAGACGCCGTCCGTAGTGTCCGGCTTTAGCAATTTGTCCGATTGAGCACCAGGACAAAGCGTTCGCATCTTCGTCGGCAGGGCTGAAGCCCTGCGCCACCGTGACAGAATCTTTTCCTGACCTCCTAACCTCCTGATCTCCTGTTCGCATTTCGTGGCACCTACACTGCCGCGAAGTGCCCCGGCCCGACTTCCCGCAACGGTGCGTCGACGTTCATATCCTTCTTGTTCAGCTCAATCCGCTTCGGTTTGTGATCGGGATCGGGAACGGGAATCGCCGAGAGCAGCGCCTTCGTATACGGGTGCTGCGGGTTGTTGAAGAGCAGCGCCGTGTCCCCCATCTCGACGATGCGCCCCAGATACATGACGGCGGTGCGCCGGCAGATGTGCTCGACGAGACGAAGATCGTGGGCGATGAAGAGGTAGGCGAGCCCCAGCTTCTGCTGCAGCTCGATCAGAAGATTGACGACCTGCGCCTGAATCGACACGTCGAGCGCCGATACCGGCTCGTCCGCGATGATGAACGATGGATTCAATGCCAGCGCGCGCGCCACGCCGATGCGCTGACGCTGCCCGCCGCTGAACTCGTGCGGGTACCGATCGAGCGTCGCCGGATCGAGCCCGACGAGGCGGTAGAGCTCGATGACCCGCTCCGTCCGCGATTCGCGCGTGCCGATGTTGTGGATGACGAGCGGCTCTTCGATGATCTCCCGCACGCGCATCCGCGGGTTGAGCGACGAGTACGGATCCTGAAACACGATCTGCATCTGCCGCCGCGCCTGCCGCATGGCTTCCTTCGAATACGCCAGCACGTCGTCGCCGCGAAACCGGACCTCGCCCGAGGTCGGCTCGATCAATCGAAGAATGCAGCGTCCCGTCGTGGTCTTGCCGCTGCCGGATTCGCCCACCAGGCCGAACGTCTCGCCCTCGTCAACCGTAAAGCTGACGTCGTTGACCGCTCGCACGATGCTCGGCCTGGACAGGAAGCCCTCGCTGCGCGTGAACTGCTTGACGAGGTGGCGGACTTCGACCAGGGGCATCAGGCGTGGCCGGGATCGTACAGGTAGCAGCGGGCGCGCTGAGACGGCCCGACCTCGTAGGACGGCGGTGGCGCCGAAGTGCACCGGTCGAAGCGCTTCGGGCATCGCGGCTCGAACGCACAACCGGGCGGCAGGTTCGCGAGGTTGGGCACCACGCCGTCGATCGCGTGCAGACGCTGACCGGGCGCCCCGCCGGGAATCGAGTCGAGCAGCCCCTGCGTGTAGGGGTGCTTCGGCGATTCGAAGATCTGCCGCATCGGCCCCTGCTCGACGATCTTTCCCGCATACATGACGGCGACCCGATCGGCATGACCGGCCACCACGCCGAGGTCGTGCGTGATGAGCAGCAGCGCAAGATGAAACCGTTCCTTCATCTCGTGCAGCAGGTCGAGGATCTCCGCCTGGATGGTGACGTCCAGCGCGGTGGTCGGCTCGTCCGCGATGAGCAACTGCGGCTGGCAGGCGAGCGCGATGGCGATGAGCACGCGCTGGCGCATCCCGCCGGACAGCTGATGCGGGTAGTCGCGCAGCCGCCGTTCCGGCTCCGGAATCTTCACCGCTTCGAGCAGCTCGACGGATTTCGCGCGTGCCTCCGCGCGCGTGCCCCTGCCGTGCACGCGCAGCGCCTCGGCAATCTGATCGCCGATGGTGTAGACGGGGTTGAGCGCCGTCATCGGCTCCTGGAAGATGAAGCCGATCTCGGCGCCGCGGATGCGGCGCATGTCGCGCTCGCTCAGCTCCAGGAGATCGCTGCGGCCATTGAAGCTGATCGGCCCGCCGCCGATTTCTCCCGGTGGCTGCACCAGCCGCAGGATCGACAGCGCCGTCATCGACTTGCCGCTGCCCGACTCGCCCACGATGCCCAGCGTCTCGCCGCGGCGTAGTTCGAAGGAGACGTGATCGACGGCACGGACAACGCCGTGGGGGACTCTGAAAGTGGTCGTGAGGTCCTCGACCCGAAGAAGCGGCGACTCAACTGTCATACGGGACAGAAATGCTCCACTTAAGCAGACAAGCGATCGTATCAAGATCCGGAGCGTAAGCGACGGCAGCGCGTGGGGGTGGGGCCCCACGCGGATTAAGTAATAGACGTTTCGCGGTGCTCGCCGAACACTTCGCGCAGCGTATCCGAAATCTCTCCCACCGTCGCGTTGGCCTTGACCGCGTCGATGATCGGCGGCACGAGGTTCGACCCGTCCTGCGCGCTGCGCTTGACCTGATCGAGCGCTGCGCGCCAGGCGTTGCTGTCTCTCGAGGCACGCACCGCCTTCACACGCTCCTGCTGCACGCGTTCGATCTCGGGGTCGACGCGGAAGGTCGGAATCGTCGGACCTTCCTCGGTCTGAAACTTCGTCACCCCGACGACGGGGGATGCCCCTGAATCGATCGCGCGCTGCGCGCGGAACGCCGATTCCTGGATTTCGCGCTGAATCATCCCCGACTCGACCGCCCTCAACGTGCCGCCCGCGGCGTCGATGCGATCGATGATGGCCCGCGCGGCGTCTTCGATTTCGTTGGTACGACGCTCGATTTCGAACGCGCCGCCGACGGGGTCGACGGTGTTGGCGACACCCGACTCGAACGCGATGATCTGCTGGGTTCGCAGGGCGAGCGTCGCCGACTCTTCGGTCGGCAGCGCCAGCGCCTCGTCACGCCCGTTGCAGTGCAGCGACTGGGCGCCGCCCAGCACGGCGGCCAGCGCCTGCAGCGCGATCCGCACGAGGTTGTTGTCGGGCTGCTGCGCGGTCAACGTGCTGCCGGCCGTTTGCGCGTGAAAGCGCAGTTGCTGCGCACGCGCGCTGGTGACGCCGAAGCGGTCTTTCATGATCCGCGCCCACAGTCGGCGGGCCGCCCGGAACTTCGCGATCTCTTCGAGAAAGTCGTTGTGGGCGGCGAAGAAGAACGACATCCGCTCGCCCAGCGATTCCGCCGACAGGCCGCGCGCCCGGCCCGCGTCGATGTACGCGATCCCGTTGGCCAGCGTGAACGCGACTTCCTGCACCGCGGTGGAGCCGGCCTCGCGGATGTGGTAACCGCTCACCGAAATCGCATTCCACTGCGGCAGCTCGCGCTCGCAGAACGCGAAGATGTCGGTCACGAGCCGGAGCGACGCCAGCGGGGGATAGATGTAGGTGCCGCGGGCCAGATACTCCTTCAGCATGTCGTTCTGCACGGTGCCCGAGAGCTGTCGAACGGGCGATGCCGTGGCGTTCGGCGACCGCGACATACAGGGCCAGCAGGATGATGGCCGTCGAGTTGATCGTCATCGACGTCGACACGCGATCCAGCGGAATGCCCTCGAAGAGCGCGGCCATGTCGTCGAGCGAGTCGATGGCCACGCCGACACGCCCGACTTCGCCGGCGGCGAGGGGGTGGTCCGAGTCGTAGCCCATCTGGGTGGGCAGGTCGAAGGCCACGCTCAGCCCCGTGACGCCGTTCGCCAGCAGGTGCCGGTAGCGCTGATTCGACTCGCTGGCCGTCCCGAACCCGGCGTACTGCCGCATCGTCCAGAGCCGGCCCCGGTACATCGTCGGCTGTATACCCCTGGTGAACGGAAATTCACCTGGACTGCCGAGGTCCCGGTCGGGATCCCGGTGGGGTGGCGCGGCCGGAACGTGTGGAGAATCAACCATATAACGCCGTACAGGAATTCTATCGTTCTTGACAGTGCCGAATCACGGTCCTACAATGAACCCGCGTCCTACATTAACGGTTTCCCGAGACCGATATTCTTTACACATGACAAGTCCGGTGGACAGACATCCTGTCGTGCTCATGGTGTAGGTAGAAGCTCGATTGCGATAGGTCCGCCTGGCAACACAAGGTATAGGGGCGTCGCCGCCCCGGTAAAGGAGGATCAAACAATGGACGACGTCGTTAACCGGCTGGCTCGCGAGCTTGCCGATGCCATTGCTGCTGCCGTTGCAGATGATCCTCAGGTCGAGGCGTGTCGTGAAAAGGCACGCGCCGCAGGCTTTGAAATGAAAGTCACGCTCGAAGCGGTTGTCGGGTTCGTCAACCGCACGACTACCACGGACAAAGGCGGCGCGATGGTCAAGGTGCCGACTCCAGCCAAGGTGGTGGCAGCGCGCCGGGCGTTCGACATGACGGCAAACGATCGCCGATTCCTGCGCTCGCTGAGGATTGCCGCCGACGAGGCGAAGAAAGAAGAAGTCGAATAACTGATCCCGTCGGGGATTAGGGATTGGGGATTAGGGATTGGGAAGACCAGTCCCGATGACAAGGGGCCGGGTGCGATGTGCATCCGGCCCCTTTGTTTTTGATAACACGGTCCGGATGTTGCCTCCGCATCAACCGAAATGGTTGTGGCGGGGGAGATGTGGCAGAGAACGCAAAGATCGTCCCGCGCGACGATGGTAGGATTTGCGATATGGGTCGCAAGCGCGAAGCGACCGTGGACGATCTGTATCGCGCCGGTGACGTCAAAGCCGAGCTCGTCAACGGAGAGCTGGTGCTCATGACGCCCGGCGGTGGCCTCCACGGGTATGCGTGCGGCTTGATCTATTCGAGCCTGCTGGAATACGCCCGCCGGACTCAGCGCGGGATCGCGCTGCCCGACAATATTGGATTCATCGTCAACCTTCCCAACCGGCGCTCATTCAGCCCCGACGCTGCTTACTGGATTGGAGCTCCTCTTACTGCGGACTTCATTGATGGTGCGCCCGTCTTCGCGGTCGAGGTCCGAAGCAAGGAAGATTACGGGCCTGCGGCCGAGCGGGCGATTGCGTCTAAACGTGTCGATTACTTTGCTGCCGGGACCCTCGTCGTGTGGGACGTGCACATCCTCGACAGACAGGCCATCGACGTCTATCGCTCGGCCGATCCCGATTCGCGAACGTCATATCCTCGCGGCACGCGGGCCGAAGCAGAGCCCGCGGTTCCCGGCTGGTCGATGCCCGTAGACGATCTATTTCCGCCTACCCCAATCCCTAATCCCTAGAGGATCCTGAGATCTTTTCCAGTCATTTCCTTCGGCTCGCTCACACCCAGAATTCCGAGCATCGTCGGCGCGATGTCCTGGAGCGATCCGCCTTCGCGCAGGCGCATGCCTTTCAGGTCCTGGACGACGATCACCGGCACCGGATTGCAGGTGTGTGCCGTGTGCGGTTCGTTCAGCTTCGTGTTCCACATCTCTTCGGCATTGCCGTGATCCGCGGTCACGATGAGGATGCCTCCAGCGTCGCGCACGGCTTTGACGATGCGCGTCAGGCACTGGTCGATGGTCTCCACGGCCTTGATCGCGGCATCGAGTTTTCCCGGTGTGCCCCACCATGTCGGCGTTGGCGAAGTTGCAGATGATGACGTCGTGCTTGCGGCCTTCGACGTCGTTCACCAGGTTGTCGGTGATGCCCCTGGCGCTCATCTCTGGCTGCAGGTCGTAGGTTGCCACCTTGGGCGACGGCACCAGGATGCGGTCTTCACCCGGGTAGGGCTTTTCGATCCCGCAGTTGAAGAAGTAGCTCACGTGCGGATACTTCTCCGTTTCCGCCAGGCGAAGGTTGCACGAGCGTGTTTTCGGCCATGACTTCGGCAAACGACTGCGTGAGCGATTGCGGCGGAAACAGGACCGGGAAGGTGAACGTCCGGTCGTACTGCGTCATGGTCGTCATGGCCAGGGACTTCGGATACGGATTGCGTTCGAACCCGTCGAAGTTCTCGAACATGAGCGCTCTCGTCATCTGCCGGGCGCGATCGGATCTGAAGTTGAAGAAGATCACGACGTCGCCATCCCGCACCGGGCCGATCGGCTGGCCCGACGGATCGACGACGGTTCCCGGTATGACGAACTCGTCGGTGACGCCGGCCTCGTACGACTTCTGGATGAATTCGACCGCCGACTGCGTCTGCGGCGACGGGGCGCCCACGATCGCGTCGTAGGATTTTTTCGTGCGCTCCCAGCGGTTGTCGCGATCCATGCCGTAGTAGCGGCCGCCCACGGATGCGACGCGACCCGCACCGGCGTCCTTCATCACACGCTCGAGCTCGCCGACGAACCCGGCGCCGCCCACGGGCGATGTGTCGCGGCCGTCGGTGAATGCCTGCACGAACAGACGCTCGACGCGCTGACGTGCCGCCATTTCGATGAGCGCGTTGAGATGTCTGGTGTGGCTGTGGATGCCGTTCGGCGACACCAGGCCGATGAGGTGCAGCGCGCGCTTCCCGTCCTTGCACCGGGCGATGGCCTCGACCAGCGCGGGCTTTTCGAAGAAATCGCCGTCGCGAACGCTCTTGTCGATCCGCGTCAGGTCCTGATAGACGACCCGGCCGGCGCCCATGGTGATGTGGCCGACTTCGGAGTTGCCCATCTGTCCCGATGGCAGGCCCACGGCTTCGCCCGACGCCTGAAGCGATGAATGCGGGTACCGATCGAGCAGTTCCGAATAGGCCGGCGTGCGTGCCAGCTTGATGGCGTTGCCTTCGCGTTCTTCGCGTAGCCCCCAGCCGTCGAGAACGAGGAGAACGAGAGGACCCCTTTCAGGCCTGCCGAGCGGAGTCGAGGGGCTCATGATCGAGCCGCGAGCTGCCTGATGGCCTTGCGGCCGGCATAGCGGCCGTTCTTACCCAGCGCCTCTTCGATACGCAGCAACTGGTTGTACTTCGCGACGCGATCGGTCCGGCTTGCGGAGCCGGTTTTGATCTGACCGGCGTTGGTCGCGACGGCGAGGTCGGCGATCGTCACGTCTTCGGTCTCTCCGGAACGGTGAGACACGATGTTGCCGTAGCCGGCGCTCCGGGCCATCGCCATGGCCTCGAGCGTTTCGGTCATCGTGCCGATCTGGTTCACCTTGACGAGCAGCGCGTTGGCCACGTTTTCCTCGATGCCGCGTTTGAGGATGGCCGGGTTGGTGACGAACAGGTCGTCGCCGACGAGCTGCACTTTCTCGCCCAGCTCCTTCGTCAGCAGCTTCCACCCCGTCCAGTCGTTTTCGGCGACACCGTCTTCGATGGAAATGATCGGATAGTCGCGCGCCCATTCCGCGAGCATCGCGACCATCTCTTCGATGCTGCGCGTCTTCTCTCCTGACTTCTTGAACACGTAGCGGCCGTTGTCCCAGAACTCGCTCGACGCGACGTCGAGCGCGAGGAAGACGTCGCCGCCTGCCTTGAATCCCGCATTCGCGACGGCTTCCAGCACGAGCTCCAGCGCGTCGCGGTTCGACTTCAGGCTGGGCGCGAACCCGCCCTCGTCGCCGACACCGGTCGCGAGGCCCCGCTTCTTCAGCGACGACCGCAGCGAGTGGAAGATTTCGGCGCCGGTCCGCACCGCCTCGGCGAACGTCGGGGCGCCCACCGGCATCACCATGAACTCCTGCACGTCGACGTTGGAGTCGGCGTGCGCGCCGCCGTTGAGGATGTTCATCATCGGCACCGGCAACAGGCGCTCGCCGCCGCCCTCGGCGAGGTGCGCGTACAGCGGCTTTCTTGGCTTCGGCCGCGGCGGCATGTGCGGCGGCCATCGAGATGCCCAGCAGCGCGTTGGCGCCGAGCCGGCTCTTGGTCGGCGTGCCGTCGAGCTCGATCATCTTCCTGTCGAGCGACCGCTGATCCAGCTCGGAACCGGTCACCGCTTTGGCGAGCTCGCCGTTGATGTTCGCCACCGCCTTCAGCACACCCTTGCCGAGGTAGCGCGTCTTGTCGCCGTCGCGCAGCTCGAGCGCTTCGCGCTCGCCCGTGGACGCGCCCGAGGGCACGGCCGCGCGCCCGAACGCCCCGCTTGCGAGCGTGACGTCGACCTCGACGGTCGGATTTCCACGAGAATCCAGAATTTCTCTGCCTTGCACGCGTGCAATTTTCACGTTTATCTCCCGTCGTCTTCGGCTTCGATGCGGAGCGCTTCCTCGCTGATGGGTTCGACCAGCGGATCGTCGTCTTCGGTGACCACGACGACGCCGAGGTCGGTGACAGTGTGGCGCTTGCGATCTTCCTCTGGGTTGTAACCAATGACCGCGCCGCGAGGAATGAGCACGTCGCGGTCGATGATGGCGCGGCGAATTTTCGCATGACGCCCGACCCTGACGCCGGGCATCAGCATCGACTGCTCGATGATGCCGTAGCTGTGCACGCGGACGTTCGGGCACAGGACGCTGCCGACGACCTGGCTGCCCGAGATGATGCAGCCGGGCGAGATGATCGAGTCGAGCGCCGTGCCGGAACGCCGCCCTTGTTCGGCGAACACGAACTTGGCAGGCGGCGCCTGCGGTTGATAGGTCCGCATCGGCCATTCAGGGTCGTACAGATTGAACTCGGGGTCGACGCCGCACAGATCCATGTTGGCGTCATAGAACGCGTCGAGCGTGCCGATGTCGCGCCAGTACTTCGACGCTTTCTTGTTCTCGTCGTAGAAACGGTAGGCGTAGGTCGGAAGCTCGGTGATGAGCGCGGGAATGATGTCCTTGCCGAAGTCGTGGCTCGACGCGGTCGCCGCGTCGGCTTCGAGGGCTTTCAGCAGGACGTCGGTATCGAAGACGTAGATGCCCATCGAGCCGAGCGCCAGATCGGGCGAACCGGGAATCGATGGGGCGTTCTTGGATTTCTCGATGAACCCGGTCACTCTGTCCTGCTCGTCCACCGACAGCACGCCGAACCGGTAGGTTTCCTGGATGGGGATCTCGATGGCGGCGAGCGTGACCGCCGCGCCGCGCTCCTTGTGGAAGCGCAGCATCCTGGCGTAGTCCATCTTGTACACGTGATCGCCCGACAGCACGATGACGTGATGGGGGGTCTCCTGCACGATTGAATAGAGGTTCTGGTAGACCGCGTCGGCCGTTCCTTGATACCAGTGCTCGCTGACGCGCTTCTGGGGCGGGAGAATTTCGACGAATTCGCCAAGCTCCTCCGAGATGATGCTCCAGCCCATTCGAATGTGGCGGTTCAGCGACAGCGACTTGTACTGCGTGGCGATGAAGATGCGCCGCAGCCCCGAGTTGATGCAGTTGCTGAGCGTAAAGTCGATGATGCGGTACGGACCGCCGAAAAAGACGGCCGGCTTGGCGCGATCCCTCGTCAGGGGGTACAAACGCTCCCCCGCGCCTCCCGCCAGCAAGATGACCAGCGCATCGTCAACCACGGCCTAAAACCCTTGATCAGAACGGGTTCCGACGCAACCGGATTGACTTGTTTTGGGACCCCGTCCTATCATCGTAAACTTACGCGTAATGGTGTCTTTAGTTGAAATTACAGGAGATTTCGAATGATTTTCCGTCGCGTGTCCTCTGTTGCCGGCCCCTTGATGCTCGCCCTCTCGTTGTCCGTGTCTGCCCTGGCCCAGGAGAAGCCAGCCCCGGCCCAGGAACAGCAGAGAAAGCTCAGCGGTGACGAGCGCAAAGACTACATCGCTCTTAGCGACTTCGTCGACCAGGTGGCGGCAGGCAAACAGCCGGTGCCGGCCGACCTGAAACTCAAATTCCAGAGCCACTATCTGAAATCGAATGAAAACGTGTACCTGCCGTACGTCGTCGAGGTCAGTGGCGGCAAGTTCACGTCCTTTCCCGTCGCGATGTACGTGCGGGTCGCGCAGAAGGGCGCGCCGCCCCCCGCGGGCAAGGGCATCGATGCGAACTGGCCCTTTGCGGACGTGTACTTCCTCACCGAGAAGAACATGACCGCATCTGGCGACGTCACTGTGGTGCCGCGTGCCTTGCAGTTGCCGGCGGGCGAGTACACCATTACGGTCGCCCTGCGGGAGAAGCAGGGCCGCGACCGCAAAGTACTGCCCAAAACGGCAATGCTGACCCAGGATCTGTCGATTCCCGACCTCAACAAGGCGCTGACGACGAGCAGTGTCATTATGGCAACTGCCCTGAACCCCGCGCCCGAGCAGTTGACCGCGCAGCAGCAGCTCGAACAGCCGTTTACGTTTTCCGGCTATCAGGTCGTGCCGTCGTTCGGCAAGCCGATTCCGCAATCTGGCGAGCTCATGTTTGTGTTTTTCATCTACAATGAAGGAGTCGCCAGTACCGGCAAGCCGGACCTGGACGTCGATTACCTCTTTTACCGGGCCAATGAAGAGAAGCCTTTCACGAAGCTCGCCACGCAGGCGTTCAATGCGACGACCCTGCCTGGCCAGTTCGACGTGAAGGCCGGGCACCAGGTGTTCGTGGGCCAGGGTATTCCGGTCAAGGGGGCAATCGCGCCCGGTGAATATCGGATGGAAATCAAGGTCACCGACAAGACGAACAGTCAGTCGGTGACTCGTAATGTGAATTTCACGGTTACGGACTGAGTCGGAAATGGAAATCGGCCTCGGCCGACGTTGGTAGGGTGGTGGGTTGATGACCCGATGGATCCCTGCGGCGGCAATCGCGGGTCTCGTGCTTGGGGCTACAGCTGTGTACGCCCAGACCCCGAAAGAGGCGAAGTCGAGTCGCAATTCGTTTCCGGCCGGCAACATCGAAGGCCGGGTGCTCGACGACAACGGTATCCCGGTCGTTGGTGCGATGGTATCGGTGGTCGGCAGAACGACGGCCGCGGCATCGACCGATCGCGACGGCCGGTACTCGCTGCGCGAGCTTCCGTTCGGTCCATACATCCTGAGCGTGCACTCGCGCGGTTACTTCAAATCGCGCGGGCGCACCGTCCAGCTGACCACGTCAAAGATCTCCATTCCTGAAATCCAGCTGGCGCGGGCGCGCAAGACGCCCGTGCTGATGCCCGCGGTTGTCGAAGAGCCGGAACCCCAGATGACACAACTGGCCGGTTTCAGCGGCGCAGTCGCGCAGCCGGCCTCGAGTCGCGTCGAGATGGCTCCTGCCGGTGCGTCGTCCAGCACAAGCACTGCCAGCGATGACGAGTCGAGCGACGAGGGCGAAACCGCGTGGCGTATGCGTCACCTGCCTCGAAGCATCCTGAAGGATGCGGAAGACGCCGCGTGGCCGTCGAACGACGGCGCCGACTCGGCTCGCTGGTACGAGCGGCGCTCGGCCGCGTTCGTCCCGATTGCGTTTTTCAGCGAGCTGCCGCTCTCGGGTCAGGTCAACCTGATGACGGTCGACTCGTTCGACAGCCCCGGTGAGATCTTCGCCGAGAACGCCCCGCGGAGCGTGGCGTTCGTGTCGGTCAACACCCAGGCGGCCGGCGGCGCGTGGTCGATGCAGGGCGCGATGACTCAAGGCGACCTCGCATCCTGGATTGTGGCCGGCTCGTATAAGTCAATCGAGTCGGCGAACCACGCCTACGAGCTCGGGATGTCCTACAGCACCCAGCGCTACGACGGTGGCAATGTCGCGGCCGCGGCGGCGATTCGCGAAAATGCCCGCAACGTCGGCAGCGTATACGGCTACGACGAATGGACGCTGTCGCCCAGGTTCGTGCTCGGCTACGGAACCGGGTACGCACGCTACGACTACCTCGGTGGCCCAGGCGTGTGGAGCCCCCGCTTCAGCATCACCGTGCCGATGGACGGCTTCCGAGTGAAGGCGCTCGCGTCGCGCAAGGTGCTCGTGCCTGGCCAGGAGGAGTTTGCACCGTCGGCCACGGGGCTGTGGCTGCCTCCCGAACGGACGTTCTCGTCGCTGTCCTACGACGGACGTTTCACGACCGAGAACATCCGCCACCTGCAGGTGGCGATCGAGCGCGATCTTGCATCCGGCATCACGGTGTCGCTGCGCGGATTCGATCAGCGCGTCGACAATCAGTTGATCGAGATCTTCGACATGGTTCCGGGACGCAACGAAGCGCCGCTCGGCCACTATTACGTCGCGAGCGGCGGCGACATCGACGCGCGCGGCTGGGCCGTCGGGATGACGCATGAAGTGCCCGGTTACGTGCGCGGCACCATCGAGTACACGGTGTCGACGGCGTTCTGGGATCCGACCTCCGACATGACGATGGCGCGTGCCGTGCGGTCGGTGTCGATCTCGTCGAGCGAAAAGATTCACGATCTGCAGACGGCGATCGAAGCCACTATTCCTCAGACTGCCACGCGCGTCTCTGCCCGCTACCGCATGAACACGGCGTTCTGGAACGGCGAGCCGGACGCGCAGTTCCGCTCCAACGCCAACACGCGCTTCAACCTGCGCGTCAACCAGTCGCTGCCGTTCCTGCGATTCTCGAACGCCGATTGGGAAGCCCTTGTCGACATCCGCAACATGTTCCGGGAGGTCGACGTCGAGTCGTCCGTGTACGACGAGGCGTTCGCCATCCGCGCCCCCAAACGCATCGTCGGCGGCCTGCTGGTTAGGTTCTAATCAGGTCTTTCCTGTAGACTAGAATTCAAATTTGTGGATTTTTTTGTCCAATGGGATGGATTTCCCCATCCCATCGGCCGATAAGTCTCTGAGAATCAACCGATTATCTGGGATCTGGAAGAATTCCCTAGGGGTATAGCGTTTGCAGTCTCATCGCCGTTCCCCGCATGACCGTAAACCAATGAAGGACCACGTCCACCGAACGCAGCGACGTCCGTTGGCAGGCTGGGGCCTCTTCGCCCTGGTTGGCGTCCTGTTGTGCTTTGGCGCGCTGAATGTGGCTGTTCGCGCGACGTCGCACAAGCTCGAGGACGGCGTGCTGTGGGAACTGCGACCGGAAGGGGTCACCGCCGCTGATGTTGCAGCTCGCGGCGGTGCGATGGCGGCCGGCATTCGGCCTGGCGATGTGCTTGTCGCCATCGACGGCGCACCCGTGGAGACGGTCGAGCAGGTTCAGGCCGCGCTTCTGGGCGCGACTCGCTCGACACCGCTCTCCTATGCCGTGCTTCGTCTCGGCGAGCAGCGGATGCTGAACGTCGAGGTGCGCCGGTGCCGGCCGGCAACCTGACGCTGTATGTCGTCGGCGCCGCGATCGGCATCTTCACCTTGCTCGTCGGCGCCTCCGTACGGTTGCGGCGGCCGCACGATCAGGCGACGCTGCACTTCTTCTGGCTGTGCCTGGCCTTCTTCGGCACGCTGACGTTCTCGTTCAGCCGGCTCGATCGTCTCGACTGGTACTTCTACTGGGCCGATGTCGTGGCGACGCTGCTCCTGGCGCCGCTCTTCCTGCACTTCACGCTCGCGTTTCCCGATCGCCCCGAATCGTGGGTTCGCGGCGCCGGCAAGCGGCTGGTCGTGCTGCTCTACGTGCCCGCCGGCCTGCTGTTCATCGTCAACGTGATTGCCGTCGGGAGGTTGTCGGTCAACACCGAGCTGTATTCCCGCGTGCTCACGATGCTCGATTGGGTGGAGCCGCTGTACCTGTCGGTCTTCATGATCGTCGGCCTCGTCGTGCTGACCCTTGCGATGGATCGCGTGCGGTCGGCCACGGCGCGCCGTCAGCTTCGCTGGATTATCTGGGGCACCGCGTTCGGCGCGGGGCCGTTCGCCATCGGCTATGCGCTGCCCTATGCCCTGGGACTGCGGGTCTCGCTGCCGATGGAGCTGTCGGTGATACCGCTCAGCCTCGTGCCGCTGGCGTTCGCATCGGCGCTCATCCGCTACCGCCTGATGGACGTAGAAGTGATCGTCAAGCGGAGCCTGGTGTACACCGCGGTCATTCTGGCGATCTTCACGATTTACGCGACGCTGCTGCGCCTGGCCGGCGTCGTGTTCCTCGGCGCCGCGGAGCGGCACAACATGATCATCGCGATGCTGGCGACGATCGTGGTCGTGCTGCTGTTCAGCCCGGTCAAGAGCGCGATTCAGAACGCGCTCGATCGCGCGTTCTATCGCGACCGGTACGACTATCGGCGCGCGCTCGTCGGGTTCGCGCGCGATCTCAACAGCGACCTCGATCTCGACCGCCTGAGCGAGCGCCTGGTCGCGCGCATTCGCGACACCTTCGTCATCGATCGCATGGTGCTCCTGCTCGTCGACGAGGCATCCGGCGATTACGAAGTGATCCGCGCCGAAGGGTTCGGCGACCTCGCCGTGACCGGCCTCAGCCGCCGTTCGCAGATTGCCGCCAGCCTCGCGGGCGGCATGGCCCTGTCGCTCGACGACCCGCGGATGCACGGCGCGTTTCCGGCCGAGGAGATCGCGTTCTGGCGCGTGCGGGGGGTCCACTACTTCGTGCCGTGCGTCTCGAAGGGGGGCACCATCGCGGTGCTCGCGCTCGGGCAACGCGGGCAGGGCGAGCCGCTGAGCAGCGAGGACACGGCGCTCCTGCTGGCCGTCGGCAGCCACGTGGCGACGGCTCTCGACAACGGCCGGCTGTACCGGCAACTGCAGCTCAAGGCCAGCGAGCTTCAGCGGCTGCAGCAGTTCAACGAGAACATCGTCGAGTCGCTCGACAACGGGCTGGTCGTGGAAGACCTGAACGGCCGTGTGATTCGGTGGAATCGGGCGCTCGAGAGCATTTACGGCATCTCATCGGCCGAGGCGACGGGGCACAGGCTGGAAGAGGTGTTCGACGGCCCGTTCATCGAGGGGCTGCGCGCGGCGCAGCGCGAATCGGCCAACGGCGCGTCGCTCTTTCGCGTGCCGCTGGCGGGCCGTGCCGGGAAGGCGGGCGAGCGCCTGCGCGTGAACATCGCCACGGTGCCGTTGCGAGCGCCGATCGGCCAGGCCAGTCATGTCGACGGTCGGCAACATCATCATCATCGAGGACGTGACCGAGCGCGTGCACCTCGAAGAGCAGCTGCAGATTTCCGACAAGATGGCGTCGGTCGGTCTCCTGGCGGCCGGCGTGGCGCACGAGGTGAACACGCCGCTGACCGGCATCTCGAGCTTCACGCAGATGCTCCTGAGCAACGCCGATCCGGAAGACCCGAAGACGCGCATGCTCGAGAAGATCGAGCAGCAGACGTTCCGGGCCGCCAAGATCGTGAACGGGCTGCTCAACCTCTCGCGCTCGGGCGGTTCGAGCTCCGAAGAGAACGCGCCGGTCGATCTCAACGCGGTCATCAGCGACGTGCTGTCGCTGCTCGAGCCGCAGGTGGCGGCCAGCAAGGTGAAGGTGCGCCGCGAGCTGTGCCCGTCTCCCGCGCTCGTCGCGGGCGTCGAGCACAAGCTGCAGCAGGTGTTCCTCAATCTGTTCCTGAACGCGCGCGACGCGATGCCGAAGGGCGGATGGCTGTCGGTCGAGACGCGTCTCGAGGACGGTCACGTCGTGGCGGAAGTGGCGGACACCGGTTCGGGCATTCCCAGCGAGCACCTCTCGAGGATTTACGACCCGTTCTTCACGACGAAGTTGATCGGAAAAGGGACGGGCCTCGGCCTGTCCATCACCTACGGCATCGTGCGCGAGCACGAAGGCACGTTGACATGTCAGAGCGCGGTAGGGCAGGGCACGCGGTTCACCGTGTCGCTGCCGGCATCGGCGGCCGCTCCGCGGTCCGGTGCGGCGAGAAACTGAGTAACTTATGCAGAAAAATGGCTCGATCCTCGTAGTTGACGACGAAGAAATCATGCGCGAGATTCTCGAGACCCTGCTCAAGGGCGAGGGCTACGCCGTGCGCACGGCCGTGAGCGGCGAAGAAGGCGTCGAGCTCGCGCGCAACATTCCGTTCGATGCGGCCATCGTCGACGTGATGATGCCCGGCATCGACGGCATGACGACGCTCGAGTCGTTGAAGAAGCTGGACGACGAGCTCGCGGTGATCATGGTGACGGCGTTCGCGTCGGTCGAGAACGCCATCAACGCCATGAAGCGCGGTGCGTTCGACTACATCACCAAGCCGTTCAAGAACGACGAGGTGCTCGTCGTCATCAAGAACGCGCTCGAGCGGCGGCGCCTGGTGAACGAGAACCGCACGCTGCGCCAGAACATCCAGGAGCAGTACAGCCACTTCGACAACATCGTCGGGCGCAGCCCCTCGATGCGCCGCGTGTTCGACCTGATCATCCAGGCCGCGCCGAGCCGGTCGACCATTCTCATCCAGGGCGAGAGCGGCACCGGCAAGGAGCTGGTGGCGCGCGCGGTGCACATGCACTCGCAGCGGAAGGAGCGCGCGTTCGTCACGGTGAACTCGGGCAATCTGCCGCCCGACCTGCTCGAGTCGACGCTCTTCGGCCACGTGAAGGGTGCCTTCACAGGCGCGGTGTACCCGAAGAAGGGGCTCTTCGACCTGGCCGACAAGGGCAGCATCTTCCTCGACGAGATCGGCAACATCCCGCTCGAGACGCAGGCCAAGCTGCTGCGCGTGATGCAGGAGCGCGAGTTCATGCGGCTCGGCGGCATGGAAGTCATCAAGGTCGACGTGCGCATCATCGCGGCCACCAACGTCGACCTCAAGAAGACGATGGAGGAAGGACGGTTCCGCGAGGACCTGTTCTACCGTCTGAACGTCGTCAACGTCCTGCTGCCACCGTTGCGCGACCGGAAAGACGACATTCCGCTGCTCGTCCAGCACTTCATCGAGAAGTACGGCGAGGAAAACCGGAAGCCCGACCTCGAGCTCGTGCCCGATGCGCTCGACATCCTGATGTCGTACGACTGGCCGGGCAACGTGCGCGAGCTGGAGAACGTCATCGAGCGCTCGGTCGTGCTGTCGACCGGCCGCCGGATCGGTCCGGACCTGCTGCCCGACCACATCGGCCGTCCGACGATCTTCCAGATGCCGCGCTTCGTGGTACCGCCCGAAGGGATTTCGTTCAAGGACGTCATCACCGACTTCGAGAAGCGGCTCATCGAGTCGACGCTCGAGGCGGCGGGGGGCGTACAGAAACGCGCGGCCGAGCTGCTGCACATCAAGCCGACCACGCTGAACGAGATGATCAAGCGCTACGACATCCGGCCGCGACGGAAGCGGTCGGAGTCGTCACGCGTCGACGGGCACGATACGCCCGAACGGGTTGGGGAAGTGGTGTCTGTCGGAGAGTAGGGGACGTTCGAATTGGTAGATGGCAGATTGGAAGATGGTAGATTAAGAGACTGCCCCTTCCAATCTGCAACAATCTGCCAAGCCGTTAATCAATCTGCGAATCTGCGAATCTGCCAATTCCCTACCCTTGTCGCAATTTCGCAATCATCCTGTCGATCTTTCCTAGCACCACGTCCCAGCGGTAATTTCTCCGGACGTACTCGCGCCCGGTCCGTCCCATTGCCGCTCTGAGGCGCTCGTCCGAAACGAGCAGCTTCAGCGCTTCCACGAACTCGTCGCGGTCCCGGTAGAACAGGCCGCCGTTGCTTCGCAGGCAGTGATCGACCAGCACGTCGCTCCGCGCATTGCAGAGGATAGGCGTGCCGACGGCGAGCGCTTCGAGCGCGATGAGCGAGAGGCTTTCATACGGCGACGGGCAGACCACGACGGTGGCGGCTTCCAGTGCCTGCAGCCGCTCCTGTTCGGACAGCATGCCCGCGAAATTGATGAAGGGCTCTTCCGGCAAGGGCATCAGCTTGAGCCCCATGAGCACGAGCGAGGCGTCGCCGCCCTGGCTGACATAGCTGCTGAAGTACTCGATGAGCTCCTCGCAACCCTTGCCTGGATCGATTCGGCCCCCATACAGCGCGAACGCACCGTGGATGCGGTGCCGTCGCCTGAAGCTCGCGCCGCGGGACGAGACATGCGAAGGAAACCGGCCGCCCTCGCCGCCGGACGCATCGTCTGTCTCCTGGAGAGGCGGCTCCGACCCCTGGGGCTGATCGCTCGTCTGGCCCGGCTGACCCGAGGCTCGCGGATACGCCTGGTGCGGTGGCAGGTCGACACCGCAGCCGATCGTTTCGTCGATCGTCGCGTGCCGATCGAACGTCTGCCCGACAAACCTCCGCTCGGGCTCGCTGAGGTATCCGATCGCCTTCGGGAGGCGGAACACGTCCTTGTAGATGTTCAGATGAATCGGCGGCTCGTCGTGGGCAGCGGGCACCAGGATGCTGCGGCCGGGATCGATTTGAAGTCCGAGCACGGTGGGCGCGTAGAGATAACCGTAGAAGACGAGCGCCTCGTACTGCTTGACGTGTTTCTTGAGGTACTCGATGAGCCCGGGCGACCAGGGCCCCTGACGCTTCAGCCATTCTTTTTCGTCTTCGGCGTCGTGGGGATTGTGGAAAATCCAGTCGGAATATCGATCGAACTCCGCCATGTCGCGCGTCTGAGCGGTGGCGAAGCGGCGAACCGTGACACCGCGTACACGGTCTGAGCCCTCGGGGTAGTCGTTCCTCCACGTGCCCGGGTCGCGGGCGCACGTCGTCAACACCTCGACATCGTGGCGTTCGGCCAGCTGTTCGGCCGTCAGCCGGCAGGCGTATTCCGGTCCGCCGAGAATCTCCGTCCCGTATCTGTGGATGATGAAAGCGATTCGCACGACGCGCTGAATGTGTATGCTAGCATTTTGCCGTTTGCCTCCCGCACTTTCCAGCCATCTGAGAACCTACACGTACGCGCTGGTCGCGCGGGAGATCTCGCGGGTGACCCGGTATGCCGATCGCGTCATCCACGTCGATCCACAGCCCGGCTGACTCTGGCACCCTCAGGGAGGCGATCGACGCCCCTTCGAAGATCGTCAGCTCGCTTCAGGACCTCTCCGGCGCCATGTCGGATGGGGTCAACGTCATCCTCTTCAACGGAAATTTCAACCATTCCACCGACGTCCAGGGACTTCTCGAAACGATTCGGCCCGAGGTGGCCCGGGGCAGCAGGGTCGTGGTCGCGCTCTACAACTGGTACTTCGCCTGGCTGTACCGGCTCGCCGATCGATTCGGGATGCGGCAGGGCCCGCCGATCAGCACGTTCCTGACGCAATCCGATCTCGCGCAGCTGGCACGCTTGTCGGGATTCGAGCTGGTTCGCCTGCGCCCGGTGGCGTACCTGCCCTGGCACTTCTACGGCATCGGCACGCTGGTCAACGCCATCATGCCGGCGATTCCCGGCCTCCGCTGGCTCTCCTTCGTCGCGGTGGCCGTCCTGAGGCCTGTGGCCGGGTCCGCGCAGCGGCGGCCGTCGCTCACGGTGGTGATCCCTGCGCGCAACGAGCGCGGAAACATCGAAGCGGCGCTTCAGCGGATGCCGAATTTCGGCGCGGCAACCGAGGTGATGTTCGTCGAGGGCAATTCCACCGACGGCACGTGGGAAGAGATACAGAGAGTCAGCGCGCTTTGGGACGGCCGCCAGGGTTTGCGTGTGCGCGCGCTTCAGCAGCAGGCCAAAGGCAAGGCCGACGCCGTGCGGCTGGGTTTCTCGCAGGCGTCGAGCGAGGTGCTGACGATTCTCGACGCCGACCTCACCATGCCGCCCGAGCGGCTGACGCGCTTTTACGAGGCGTACTGCGAGGGCGCCGCCGATTTCATCAACGGGACACGGCTCGTCTACCCGATGGAAGGAGAAGCGATGCGCCTTCTCAACCATCTGGCGAACGTGTTCTTCGCCAAGATGCTGAGTTTTGTGCTCGATGCTCGCCTCGGCGACAGCCTGTGCGGCACGAAGATGGTGTCGCGACACGACTACGAGCGGTTCGTACGATGGCGGAAAGACTTCGGCGACTTCGACCCGTTCGGCGACTTCGAGCTCCTCTTTCCGGCCGCTGTACTTGGAACCGGTATAATCGATATTCCGGTGGATTACAGGGCGCGAACCTACGGCACGACCAACATCCGGCGGTTTCGCGACGGGTTTACGCTGTTGCGAATGACGATGACCGGGCTTTGGCGGATCAAGTTCGGCAGCTTTTGAGGTAGGGCGGGGCTTCAGACCCGCCTGACAGATCTTCGGTGGCGCAGGGCTTTAGCCCTGCCATTCAGGAGCGCGGGATTGTCCGAACTCGGGAAGGTCTTTGTCGCCGGTCACCGCGGTCTGGTGGGGTCGGCCATCGTCCGGCGCCTCCAGAAAGACGGCGTCACGCCGCTGACGGCGACCCGCGCCGACCTCGATCTTCGCAATCAATCCGCCGTCAACGAGTGGTTTCGCGTCAACCGGCCCGACAACGTTTACCTCGTGGCGGGGACCGTCGGCGGCATTCTCGCGAACAGCACCCGCCCGGCGGAGTTCATCTACGACAATCTCCTGATTCACGCGACGGTCGTGCATGCCTGTTACCTGCACGGCACGAAGAAGCTGCTGTACCTCGGCAGCTCCTGCATTTATCCGCGCGAGGCGCCACAGCCGATGACGGAGGACGCGCTGCTCTCCGGTCCTCTCGAGCCGACCAACGAGTTCTACGCGATCGCGAAGATTGCGGGCATCAAGCTCTGCCAGTCCTACCGGCGCCAGTATGGCTGCGACTTCATCTCGGCGATGCCGACGAACCTGTACGGGCCGAACGACAACTTCGACCTTACGAGCTCGCACGTGCTCCCGGCGTTGATCCGCAAGTTTCACGACGCGAAGCTGTCGGGCGCAGGCGAAGTGTCCGTGTGGGGCAGCGGGCGGCCACGGCGCGAGTTCCTTCACGTGGACGATCTCGCGTCGGCGTGTGTGTTCCTGATGCGCAACTACGACGAGGAGCCGCACATCAACGTCGGCACGGGGGAAGACCTGAGCATCCGCGAGCTGGCGGAGATGATCCGCGACGTGGTCTATCCTCGCGTCCAGATCGTGTTCGATGCCTCGAGGCCCGACGGGCCACCGAGAAAGCTGCTCGATATCGGCAAACTTCGCGGCCTCGGTTGGACGCCTGCCATTCCGCTTCGCGCGGGCATCGAATCAACCTATCGCTGGTTCCTCGATCATCAGGCGGATGCGCGTGGGATTGCCGCGGACGCCGGACGTACCAGCGTCCAGGCCTGACGAACCACGGTTACCAGTCCAGCCGAGAGAAGCGCCACCAGAAGCGGTTGCATCGGCACCATGAATCGGCCGTGGGCGCTGTACGTCATCGCGATGCTGAGCACGTTGGCGCACACAACGAAAACGACGGTCCATGCGGCAGGCGATCTGAACAGGACGAGCGCCGCCACGCCAGCCAGGGGCAAAAGCCATTTCGTGTAGAACTCTCGTCCGGGCCTGAGCTCCTGCGACACATGGAGCCACATCAGCCGCACGACGTCGCGCGGGTTGTCCAGCATCCAGTTAATCGTGAGCTTCTGACGATACTGCGCGAGCTTCACTTCGGACGTCACGGTGTCGAGCTTCTGGGCGGCGATCTCGGGCCAGCCGTCCTCGGGATTCGAGTGCCAGACACCCTTCGAATCGAAGAGCTCTCGGTCCAAAGCCCATCGGCAGATTAATGCCGCCCTGGGTGCCGAGGGGCATGAACGCATCCAGCACGATGACGTTGCGGATCCACCACGGGCTGATGACGGCAATGGCGACCGCAAGACAGATGGCCTTGGGTTTCCACGCGAGCCAGGACCCGAATGATTTGTCTCTGCCCGGCAGGATCGCCAGAATCGGCGCCGACAGAATGAAAATCGTCCGCGCGGCCAGCAGTCCGCCCATGACGACGCCTGCCGCGATCGAGCCCGCGACAGTCCACCCATGAGCTGGCTTGGCGCGCCCAGGCCAAGCGTCAGCAGCGCCACCATGAGCGTGGCCAGCGGCTCTGTCATGAACATGCTGGCATACCGCGTCAGATCGCGGCTTTGCAGCGCGATGGCCGCCGTCAGCACCGCGGCAAACGGCCCCGCGATGGTTGTGGCGATTGCCGACGCAGCCGTCACCGCGCCTGCCATAATCCCGCAGTTGACGATGCGCCAGGCCGCGAAGTTCCTGCCCATGACGGCATACACGCCGGAAAGCAGAAGCGGCATGCCGGGTGGACGATAGGTCGTGGGGTAGTACTCGGACTGTCGCGACAACAATGGGCGGTAGCGCGGGATCCCCTCGTAAGGCTTGCGCCACTCTTCGTCGCTCCACTCGTAGCCAAATCCCCGGCCCTGCCAGACGTTGTAGGCAATGGCATCGTAGTCGTGGCCGTCGCCCGATTCGGGCGGCTCGCGAAGACCTCCGCCGTTCACGACTCTCATCGTGTAGGTCGCGAACGCCGCGAGAAAGATCGCGACGTGGACGAGTCGCCGCACGAGGACCGTGTTCAGCGTCATCGCAAGGGCATGTCCCGGACTTTCGGCAGTGCTGCCATCAGGGTGTCGTACTTGGCCATGATGACATCCCAGTGGTAGTGGCGTTCTGACGTAGGCCTGCCCGTTGCGGCCCATCCGTTCCCGAAGGCGGCGATCGGCGACGAGCAGCTTCGTGCACTCGACGAACTCGTCACGATCGGAGTAGAACAGGCCGGCATGGCTGCGCGTGCAGTGGTCGACGAGCACGTCGGCGCGTGCGTTGCAGAGAACCGGGGTGCCAACCGCCATGCCTTCGAGCGCGAGCAGCGAAAGGCTTTCGAGCGGTGAAGGCACCACCACGACGGTGGCGGCCTCGAGCGCTCGAAGACGGTCGGCTTCAGATAGCAGGCCGACATAGCGCAGCCACGGCACTTCGGGGAGCGCCATCAATTTGGCCCCCATCATCGCGAGCCGGGCCGTGCCGCCTTCATCCGTGTAGCTGCCGAAAAAGTCGACAAGCTCGCCGCAGCCCTTGCCGGCATCGATGCGCCCGCCGTACAGCAGAAACGGATCGTCAGGAAAGCCCTTCGGCGCGGTTCGCGACTGTGGCGCCGGACGGCCATCGAGAAGATCGACGCCGCATCCGATCGTTTCCTCCGCCACGGCGTTGAACTCGAATGTGGACTTCAGAAAGGCTTTTTCTCGAGCGGTATTGTAGGCGATCGCCGCGGGCCTCGCGAACATCTCTCTGTAGATGCCGAGGCCGATCGCCGGTTCGTTGTGGGCCGTCGGTGCGAGGATGCTTCGCTCGGGAGCGACCTGCAGCCCGAGCACAGTCGGTGCGTAGAGGTAGGTAAAGAATATGAGCGCATCGTACGACGAAGATGTCTGCGACAGGTAGTCGAGGAGGGCCGGGCACCACGGGCCCTGCTGCTCGAGCCACGCCATCTCGTCATCGCGACTGTGCGGATGGTGAAAGATCCAGTCCGAGTAGCGGTTGAAGGACTCGATATCGCGCGTGCGCGCGTTCGCAAAGCGCCGCACCGTGACGCGATTGATCGCGGTCGTGCCTTCCTGGTACTCGTTGGCCCACGTGATGTAGTCCCGCGCGCACGTGGTGAGTACTTCCACGTCGTGATTCCGGGCCATGCGCTCGGCGATCAGCCGGCAGTGGTACTCGGAGCCACCGAGAATATCCAACCCGTAACGCTGGACGATGAAGGCAATGCGCACGATCGAGGACTAGAAGGCCGATATCACGGAAGCCAGACGTTGCTGGATGACCGCGTCACCGAAGTCCTGAAGGCGCCGTCGCTGGCCCGCAAGGATCTCCTCTCTCGGGCTGTCCTCGAACGCCAGCATGCCGAGCAGCTCCGCCGCATACTCGAGATCCTTGGGCGCGAACTGCACGCCTGCCCCTCCCAGCGTGTCGGGAACGGCCGCAGTGCTGTAGGCCAGCACCGGCACATCCATCGCCATGGCTTCGACCAACGGCACGCAGAACCCTTCGTGTTCGCTCAGCGAGATGTACACGCTCGACGCTCGATAGTACGCGGCGAGCTCGACGTCGGGTACCGGCCCGGTGAAGATGAACCGATCCTCCAGCATCTGGTACTCGGACAGGAGCGCCCGAATGGTCGCATAGTACTGCGGGACGACGTCGTAGCGGCCGACGAAGATGAAGCGGTAGTACGCGTCGACATATCGCTTGTACTGCTCGGCCAGCCTGATGTGATCCTCGATCTTCTTGTTCGGCGCGATCCTTCCCACGAACAGAAAATTGACGAGGCCATCGTCGAGAATCTCGTCCAGCACCGGGTGTCCGGGCGCGTTGGTCAACCGGCCCGTGTCGACCGCAATCGGCATGACGCCGGTCTGGCGAAACCCGATCTCTTCGAGCTCCTGCCGGTTGTACTCGGAGTCTCCCAGGGCGAGGTCGGAAACCGGCGCCAGGCTCGCGAGCTCGTCCCGCGCAATCGACGCCAGCCGGAACAGCGCCGGCGCATACGAGGCAAAGAAGTGCGCCGGGGTGACGTTGTGATACTGGAGGATGCGGCCGTGCGGCAGCGCCGCAAACGCCTGCGACATCGGCGAGGGCAGGGCGAAATGAAAAATCGTGACGTCACCCTGCTTCGATGCCGGATCGGAAAACGATCGGATGTCGTGCCGAAGCTCGTCGTCGATGGTCATCGCGAAGACATCGGACTCGTGGCCCATCGCCCGGAGCAGCCCGCGGACGCGGCGTGCGCTGTCGCCAATCGCGTCGCCCTTGTGGGCGGCCGGCACCCACTGGTTGACGCGCATCAGCGCTTTTCCTCGACCAGGCCCGACCTTCGACTCGGGACTCTCCGGCAGGCCCCGGAAGATGGCGGGGCGATACTGCTGAAGCTCGAAGAGCTCTTCAGCCAGCCGGAACTGATCCCAGAAGTCCCACGCGACCTGCGGTGTCGGTTTTCGAGGCGCGTTCAACACCTGTCGGACGAAATTCAGCAGCGTGCCGTCGAAGTCCTGTGCGCGGAGCCGCGCGAGCGCCTCGTTCTGTTTCGCGACGATGCGAATCGTAGAGCGCCTGATCGTCCGAGGACGGTATCGACGAGTGCGGCGACCTCGAGCGGCTCTTCGGTGGAGTACAGCACGCCGGCGCCGTCCATGGTGGCCGGCACGGCCGTGGCCGCGTACGCCACAACCGGAATCTGCTTGTAGAACGACTCGACGATCGGCACGCAGAAGCCTTCGTGCGCGCTCGCGCAGAGGAAGAGATCGGCGACCTCGTAGTAGGCGGTCAGCTCCGCGTCGGTCACGTGGCCGGTGAAGTGCACGTTGGTCACGCCGAGCCGCGCGCACAGCTGATGCAGAATGGCGAGGTACTTCTCGAAGCCGCCATAGGATCCCACCAGCAGCAGACGCGACCGCGGGTTGAAGTGGCGCTGGTACGCGTGGAAGTAGCGGATGACGTCTTCGATGCGCTTGTTCGGGATGATCCGTCCGACGAAAAGGATGTTCGTCCAGCGTCGTCGAACTCGCGCGCGACCGAGGTCGTTCGGCCGGTGATCGAGGTGCGAGAAGTCCGGCACGACAGGGAGCACGCCGGTCGGATCGAAGCCCAGCTCTTCGAGCTCCTGGCGGTTGAACTCGGAGTCGCCGAGTGCGAGATCGACGCGCGCCGGGATAGATGCCGAGCTCGCGGCGTCCCTTGAAGCACTGCTCGACGAGCTGCTCGTGGACGTCGACGAAGAATTCGGGCGGCGTGATGTTGTGGTAGACGAGGATCTGCCGTCGGGCAGCGCGTAGGTGATGCGCGAGGCGCGCGATCCGATCGAGAAATGGTGGATCAGGATGTTCGACGGGTCGCTTTCCGCGAATCAGATCCCTGTAGTCACGCGTCACGTCTTCGACGCGCGGGTCCGCCGTCTGGACGAAGATGTCCGACTCGAAGCCGGCGGCTCGAAGCACGCGCCGGATGCCGAGCACCTCGTGGCCGATGGCGTCGCCGTAGCCAAGCGTCGCCAGCACCTGATGAATCTTCTGTTCTTCAATTCAGCACCGGTCCGGATGGAAGCTCCGCGAGCACCTCGCTCGCGGGCCTCAGGGCCTTGCGCCGTTTCGCGAGCCACCCCGGTTCAGGCTCGATGGCGCGAGCCGCACTGTTGCTGCGGGCCGCGCTGATGTCTTCGTCTTTCAATTGCGCCAGCACGTCGAGGTATTTCTGTTCGATGACGGGCCACGCGTAGTGCTGTTGAAAGAACTCGCGCCCGTTGGCGCCGAACGTCGCGTTCAGCCGCCGGCTCTCGGCGATGGCGCGGAGCGTTTCGATGAACTCGGCCTGCGTCTCGTAGTAGAGCCCGGCCCCGCTTCGAATGCACTGCCCTCGCAGCACTTCACACCGGCCGTTGGCCAGCACCGGCTTGCCCAGGGCCCACGCTTCCAGCGCCACCATCGACAGGCTCTCATAATATGACGGCATCAGCAGCAGATCGGCAGCGGCCAGCGCATCGAACTTGTCCTGGTCGTCGAGAAACCCGAGGTGGTGGATGCGGGGATGGTCGGGAACAGGCACGATCTCCTTGCCGATCAGGACCAGGCGCAGACCTCTCGGCAGCGCCTGCAGACCGTTCAGGAAGAACGAGAAGAGCTCGTTGCAGCCCTTGTTCTGATCGATCCGGCCGATATAGAGCGCGAAGCGGCTCGTGATGCCGTACTTCTGGCGGAAACGCTCGGGCTTTGGCCGCTCGGGAATCTCGGATCCGATGCCGACCACCACACCCGGCACGTCGTGGTTGTTCGATACCGCCTGGATGAGCCGCTTCTCTTCCGGACTGTTGTACATCAGCGCACGGACACCGCGGAAAATCCGGGGCGAGATCCCCAGCCCGATGGCGTTGTCGCGCTCTGCCGTCGGCACGAGAATCGCGCGCGCGGGGACCGCCTTCACGCCGTGGTAGGCGTGGTAGTAGCGATAGCTGAAAAAAATGACGTAGTCATAGTCGGCTTGCGCTGACGACAGATAGGCGAGCAGCGAAGAGCTCTTCGGCCCTTCCGCGTCGAGCCACTTCAGCTCGTCGAGATACGAATGAGGCTCGCCGAAGACGCGCTCGGACCAGCGGGCGAAGACCTTGACGTCGCGCTCGTGATCGACCCGGAAGCGCCGGACCGGCACGCCGTTCACCCGCTCGATGCCGGCCGGATATTCGTCGTGCCACGTCACGTAATCGCGCGCGCAGGTCGTGAGGACCTCGACTTGCGCGTGCTGCGCCAGGCGTTCGGCGACATAACGCGCGTGCAGTTCGGCGCCGCCGTTGATGTCGGCGCCATACCGCTGCACGACCACGGCGAGCTTCACTGCGCGGAGTCCGGCCCGTCGTCTTCGCCGGAGTCGTTTCCGAAGTCGCCGCCTCCGGACCCTCGAAGTCCGTGTCTGGCCCCTCGTCCAGCGCCGCGTCGCCAGTGGGGTCGCCATGCGGCGGCGTCGCCGAGCCCACCAACGAGGGAGCTTCCGTCGACGAGCCGGCTGCCGCGACGTTCTCGCCCGGCATCCGCCCGCGTCCACCACGGCGCCCGCGGCGGCGACGCCGACGCCGGCGTGCGGTGTTTGATTCACCGGCCTGGGCCTCGGTCGCATTCGTGTCGCCTGCGCCTGGCTGACTCTGACTCTGTGGTGCAGCCGGAGAAGGCGCTGCGGCGACGCTCTGCTGCGGCGGCGGTTGATAGGGTCGATCGTCCTGGCGAGGCCGTGGGGCAGGCGCCTCGCGCGACGGGCCCGTACCCGGCCTGTACTGAACGACGGTTTCGAGCGCGCGCGCGCGCCGCTCGTCGAAATCCATCCGGCTCGAGAGCGACTCGAGCCGCATTTTCAGGTTTCTGTTCTCGATGCCGACGCGCGTGAGCTCGAGGACCAGGTTATGGACGAGCTCGTAGTAGAGCGTGTCGACCTCGTCGCGCTGCTGGTTTTTCTCGCGCAGCTGAAGGAACTGCTTTTCGTAGAGCGTGTTGATTTCGCTCTGCTGGTGCAGCACCTGCACGAGCCGGTTGGCGTTGAGCAGCATCTTCAGGATTGGGCTGAGGAGCTTTCGCAGCAGGCGGACGGGCGCCTTGCTGCTGCCATACAGGTCGTTGGCGTCAGTGACCCATTGCTGCGGCTGAAACGGGTCCGGCTTGCGGTCGCGCGCACGCTTGAACTGCTCGACCAGATCCGAGCGAACGCCTTTCGGATCGAGAAAGCGCTCGAGCTTGACGTTGGCCAGCTCCTGAATCTGTTCTTCGGTGTAGTCGACGCCACGTTTGGCCTGAATCCGCGCCCGGATCTGGCGCATGATCTGCTCGACGTCGACGGCATCAGTTCGTATGTTGAAATCTGCCATAGTTGTTCGACGGGGGTCTGACCCCCTTGATAAGTTCGGGGGTCACCCCCCCTTGTGCGCGCCCTTCGCCGCGAATTCCGGCGCTTCCTTCAGGCACGTGCCCAGTATGCCAATCGACTTGATCAACGCGCGCAGTCCCGTCCGCTGAATTTCCGCGTCCTCGTTGCCGAAGTCAGGGTAGCCGTTCTCGTCGACCGTCGCCGTTTCCCACCCGCGAAAGAGACGCCCCCACGGGCTGGCCAGCACCTCGCGCATCAGTGCCTTGGCTTTCAACGGATACCAGAAGCTGTCGTGATACACCACGCTCGCCGCGTACGCCCATGGCGCGAGCACCGTCCTGAGCGACCACTCGACCGGCTTGCGGAGCGGCCCCCAGTAAATCTTGTGCTGCATGCGGGCGGCGAACGTCATCTTCCGGTATGGCCCGGCAAAATGCCAGTTTTCCTCGGCGGCCTCCTTGTCGCCGACCATCTCGATGTCGCGCGGATCGCCGCACCCCAGTCCCCGCTCGTGCGCCAGGCGGATGAACTTGATGGAGAGCGGATCCATGCCCATGAGACGGGCGGCGGTGGCATCAATCGCCACCTGGTCGGCGCTCGCGAGGATGACGTTCTTCACGCGCGGAATCATGCAGCGCGGACCCGGGCCGTCTCCCGCAAAGGTGCCGTCCATGACCGCGAACACCCCGCGGTGGATTTTCTTCTGAATCATCAGCAGATCGACGAGGGTTTCGTGGATGACCGGGTGCGTCCAGTGGCGCCGTTCGTTCAGCAGTCCGCCGAAGGCGTTCTTCATCGCGCCCGTCATCGTGGTGAACACGTGCGTCTTGACCGTCGGGAGATGAATGATGTTCTCGCCGATGAAGCGGCGCGGAATCATGAATCCCTTCGGGTACACCGAGTTCAGGCACAGGAAGTCTTTCGTCAGATCGCCAACCGCGTCGCGAATGTTCATCCACTCTTCGCCTTCGTAGATGTGAAGGTTTCGAAGGCCGTGCGCCTCGACGACCGGGAGCTGCTTGTTCTCGCGCTCGCCCAGATGCGCGTCAATCACGACCGTGCGATTGTGACACGCGTGCATGAGAGCCGGTGAGTAGCCATCCTTCTTCATGGCGCGAATCACACCGTCGAGCTGCCAGGGTGTGGTCGAGCTGCCCGGGAAGAAGAAGTGCCAGGAGATGTTCACCTTGAGCGCGGTGTCCGCGTCTTTCGCGATCACGTCCTGGTAGCCCGCGAGATTCAGGAGACGGTGATAGTCGCGGAGAACGGTCTCCGGCCTGGTGCGCAGAATGGCAACCCGAGCCTGGGGCATGGCCACGATTTTACCGGTAAATGATGAGGATCACCGAGAGCGCCCACAGACCGACGCAGATGAGCAACGGCCGGTCGTTCACGACCAGTTCGGCCGGGCTGCCGCCCTGGTCGCGCCGGTGCACGAGGTAGAGGTAGCGAAAAATCCCGTAGAGCGGAAACGGAATGGTCAGGCTGAGCAGATCGGTGCCGAACTTCTGCGGTGGTTTCGGGGCTGATCGTGTAGAACGCGTACGCGATCACGGTCGACGCCGTCACCACCGAGATCATCTGGTCGAGCAGGTACGGCGTGTAGTCGCCGAGAATGGGCCGGTGGTCGGTCGCGGTGTCGGTCAGCAGGGTCAGCTCGTGCCGTCGCTTGCTGAGCGCGATGAAAAGAGCCAGGAGCGTGGTGCACACGATCAGCCAGTGGCTGATCGGGACGTGAATCGCCGCCGCGCCGGCCGCCGCACGCAACGCGAAGCCGGCTGCCACCGTCAGGACGTCGAGAATCACGAGGTGCTTGAGAAAGAGGGAGTAGAACGAGAGAAGCACGAGATAGGTCGCGGCGATGGCAAAAAACGGGAAGCCGAGCATGAACGCGCCGCCGAGTGCCGCCAGACCGAGCACGGCCGCGACGGCAAGCGCGAGGCCGGGGCTCACCTCGCCCGCGGCGATCGGACGATGTTTCTTGACGGGATGACGCCGGTCCTGTTCGCGATCGGAGACGTCGTTCACGAGGTAGACGGCGCCCGACAACGCGCAGAAGAGGACGAACACGATCGACGCGCGCAGGACGGCTTCGGGATCGTTCAGCCGCTGCGCAAACACCAGGGCCGCAAAGACGAAGAGGTTCTTCGTCCATTGACCCGGGCGCAACGATATCAGGAGACTGAGGAAAGGCAGGCGGCCGCCCCGACGACTAGACATCTATCCGGAAGCGGAAGGACTTACAGTCCTCCCGCTCCGGCGAACTTCCTCTGCTGAAAACATTCCTTGCAAAACACGGGGCGACCCTGCGTCGGACGGAAGGGAACCGTGGTTTCCTTGCCGCACGCCGAGCACGTGGCTGTGGTCTCGACACGCTCACGAATCCCGGGCGACGCCGCCCGGGCCGCGCGCTTGGCCTTGCAGGCCTTGCAACGCTTGGGCTCGTTCTTGAAGTTCTTGTCCGCGAAAAAGAGCTGCTCACCAGCCGTCCACACGAACTCCGCGCCGCAATCCACACAACTCAGGATCTTGTCTTGGAACTCCATCGTGTCGCCCCTTGCTCGCGCCCTTTACTCTGCGTCGCGTCGCATTTTCTTGCGGTTACGTTTGCGCGCCAGCGCCTGTTTGGCTCTGCGCTTGTCTCCGGGCTTCAGATAGAAGGAGTGCTTCTTGATATCCTTGATGATATCTTCCTGCTGGACCTTCCGTTTGAACCGCCGAAGAGCACTTTCGATCGACTCACCGTCCTGCACCTTGACTTCCGCCACGCTTGATTACACCCCCTCAAATCGGGCGATCGTGATGACGGAACACCTGTCACCACGTTTTGATGAATAACGATTGTGTTACGCTAATTCGGGACTGCGAATCTTAGGCGCAAAGGCGCAGCCCCGTCAACGGATTACTCCTTCACTTTAAACCTTTTATATCCAACAGTTTAGTAGATAACGTGGGCTCCACGAGAGTTCTGGTCATCGGCAGCGGCGGGCGCGAACACGCGCTCGTGTGGAAATTGGCGTCCGAGCGCGGCGTGTCGGACATCGTCTGCGCGCCCGGAAATGCGGGCATCAGCCGGCTCGCGCGCTGCATTCCCGTCGACGCCGCGGATGCGCACGCGGTCGCCGAGATCGCGCGGCGCGAAGAGATCGATTTCACGATCGTCGGACCGGAACTGCCGCTCAGCCGCGGCGTCGCCGATGTGTTCGCGGCCGAAGGCGATCTGCTGTTCGGTCCGAGTCAGCGCGCGGCGCGGCTCGAATCGAGCAAGGTGTTCGCGAAGGACTTCATGCAGCGCTATCACGTGCCGACCGCGCGCTACAGAGCGTGCGATTCGGCATCGGAGGCCCTTCGGTCGCTGCGCAGCGGAGAATTCGGATTTCCTGTCGTGCTCAAAGCCGATGGCCTTGCTGCCGGCAAGGGCGTGGTGATTTCGCACGATCTGAAGGATGCGGAAGCAGAAGTTCACGCGATGATGGTCGACAAGCGCTTCGGCCAGGCCGGCGCACGTCTCGTGATCGAAGAGCTGCTCGTGGGACGCGAAGCGTCGTTTTTCGTGTTGAGCGACGGCACGCGCGCGCTGCCGTTGGGATCGGCCGAGGATCACAAGCGTGTGTTCGACGGAGATGCCGGCCCGAACACCGGCGGAATGGGTGCCTACGCTCCGAGCTCGCTGTTCGACGCAGCCACCGAGTCGCGCGTGATGAACGAGATCGTGCTGCCGGTGCTGGAAGGCATGCGCGCCGAGGGCAGCGAGTTTCGCGGGTTTCTCTTCGTGGGCCTGATGCTGACGGCCGATGGCCCGAAGGTGATCGAATTCAACGTGCGCTTTGGCGATCCCGAAGCGCAGGTGATTCTGCCGGCGATCGAGGACGATCTCTCGACCCTGCTGATGAGCGCCGCGGCCGGCGAGCTCGACGCCGGTTCCATTTCGCTGGGTCCGGAGCCACGCGTCGGTGTGGTGATGGCCTCTGGCGGTTATCCGGACACCTATGAAACCGGTAAGGTGATTCACGGAATCGACGAGGCCGAAGCGGTGGCGGGTGTCAGCGTGTTTCACTCGGGCACGGCCAGGCGCGGGTCTGATATCGTCACAGCGGGCGGCCGCGTCCTCACGGTCGTCGCCTCGGGCGACGATTATCGTGACGCCATCGAGCGCGCGTACGAGGCGACCGGTAAAATCAGTTTCGACGGCATGCACTACCGCAAGGACATTGGAGCCAAGGCCGTACTCCAGACCAAGAGCTGACAGACAAACATGACACCTCTACAAGTCTTGATTTTGATGGGTTCACCCAACGACGCACCAGTGATGCAGGGTGCGGTCGATGTTCTGAAAGAGCTGGGCATCACGGTCGAAATGACCGTGGCGTCCGCGCATCGCTCGCCCGAACGCGTCATGCGTCTCCTCGGCGAGGCCGAGACCCGCGGCGTGAAAGTGTTCATCGTCGGCGCGGGCGCGGCCGCGCATCTCGGCGGCGTGGTGGCCGCCCACGTGTCGAAGCCGGTCATCGGCGTGCCAATCGATTCATCGGCGCTGAACGGGCTCGACGCGCTGCTGTCGACCGTTCAGATGCCGCCGGGCGTGCCGGTGGCGACCGTGTCGATCGGCAAAGCCGGCGCGACCAATGCCGGCGTGCTGGCCGCGCAGATTCTCGCGCTGGGCGACAACGCCATCGCGGAGCGTGTGAAGAAGTACAAGGCCGGGCTCGCGGAGAAGGTCGAGGAGGCCGCGCGCAAGCTCAGCGCTTCTGCGAACTTCCCAATCCCTAATCCCTAGTCCCAAGAGAAGTGAAGTACTCCATCATCACCTTTGGCTGTCGGGTCAATCAGGCCGATTCTTTTCACATCGAGGAGCAGCTCATCGCGAGCGGCGGCACCGTCGCCGCCGCCGAGGACGCCGACATCATCGTCGTCAATACCTGCTCGGTCACGAGTTCCGCCGATCAAGCGACACGTCAGATCGTGCGGAAAGTTTCGCGGGAAAATCCGAACGCGCGCATCGTCGTGACGGGGTGCTATGCCACCCGGCGTCCCGACGATGTCGCGGGACTCGCCGGCGCGATCGAGATCGTGCCGAACGATCGCAAGGACGATCTGGCGGCGGCCATCGGCTTGACCACGGCCGAACGGTTTGGCGATGGTGACGGCGCGTGCGGCGCGGCGATCGCCCCCGGTCTGGCCGGCCGGACTGCATTCACCTTGCGCGTTCAGACAGGCTGCGACCAGGCCTGTTCGTACTGCATCATCCCATCGACCCGAGGCGCGGGCCGCAGCCGTCGCGTGGGCGAAGTGCTGTCGGACATCGAGCGCGTCGCGAATGCCGGCTACCGCGAGATAGCCATCACCGGTGTGCATCTGGGATCGTACGGGCGCGATCTCGGTGACGGTTCGACGCTGCTGAGCTTGTTGCAGGCCATAGAGCGGCGGTCGTTCGGGATGCGCTTCCGCATCAGCTCGCTCGAGCCGATGGACTGTCTGGATGAGATCGTCGATCTGGTCGCCGGGTCGGCGTGTTTCGCGCCGCATTTCCATCTTCCGCTTCAGCACGCCAGCGATCGAATGCTGGTGGCGATGAAGCGGCCGTACACGCTCGCATATTACCGGCGGCTGGTCGATCGCATCCGGTACGCGATGCCGCACGCGTCGCTCGGCACGGACATCATCGTCGGGTTTCCTGGAGAGACCGATGACGACTTCGCGGTGCTCGAATCCTATCTCGCCTCGTCACCTGTGACGCACGTGCACGTCTTCCCGTACTCGGATCGGCCGGGCACGGTTGCGGCCGCGCTGCCCGGCAAGGTGCACGGCGCGATCGTGCGCGAGCGCGCGGCGCTCGTCCGTGGCATCGGCCGCGATCTCAACCGGCGGTTCCATCGCGAACAGGATGGCTCGATCCGTCCTGGACTGACCATCGAAGACGGTACGCTCGTCGTCACGGATAACTATCTGAAGGTGAGGATCCCGGAAGGGTTGCCGCGGAACGAGTGGGTGAAGGTCCACATCAGCTCGGTCGGCGACGTGCTTGCCGGCACGCTCGTCGCCACGAACCATGACCACGCACGAACCACAAATCACCAATCCCTAATCCCTAATCCCTAGTCACAACCACCAACCAACTTAGAGCAGCGCCGCGGCCTTCTGGCCGGTCGACTGTCTTGTCCCTTCCACAATCAGCTGACCGCACGCCGCCCGGATGTCGCGCCCGCGGCTCTTGCGAACCGACACGGTGAGGCCCGCCTCGGCAAGAATCTTCGCGAACGCATTGACACGCTGGTCGGACGGCCGCTCGAAGGCGATGCCTGCGGCTTCGTTCAGCGGAATCAGGTTGACCTTGCAGCGGATGTTGGCGAGCAAGCGCACCAGGCGCCGGGCGTCGTCCGGCGTGTCGTTGACACCACGAAGCAGGACGTACTCGAAGGTGATGCGATTGCGCCGCCGTGCCGGGAATTTCCGCGCGGCGTCGAGGATGTCTTCCAGGCCGTACTTGCGATTCACGGGGACGAGCGCGTCGCGCTGATCTTCTGTCGTGGCGTGCAGCGAAATCGCGAGATTGGGCATCAACGGCTCGCTGGCCAGCCGCTCGAGCGCGGGCAGCACCCCGACGGTCGAGAGCGTCACGCGCCTGGGAGAGACGGCGAGACCGTGCTCGTCGTTGAGTATGCGCAGTGCTTTCATCGTGTTGTCGTAGTTGTGCAGCGGCTCGCCCATGCCCATCAGCACGATGTTGAACTTCGCATCGCGCAGTCCGAGCTCGCCGGCGAGCACGCGAACCTGTCCGGCGATCTCGCCCGCGGTTAGGTTCCGTACCAGCCCCATCTTGCCCGTCAGGCAGAAGCCGCACTTCATGGCGCACCCGACCTGCGTTGATATGCAGAACGTCTGGCTGGGTGTGTCGGGGATGAAGACCGATTCGATGCGGCGCCTCGTCGTCGAGGCCGAGGAGGAACTTCACGGTTCCGTCCGACGATGTTTCTCTGGCGATCAGGGTTGGCGTGGCAATACGGAAGCGCGTGGGCAGATCGGCGCGACTTTGTCGCGACAAATCTGTCATCTTTTCGAAGTCGGTGACGCCCCTGGCATGGATCCACGCAAAGATCTGGCGCGCATGGAACCGGGGATGGCCGTGGGCATCGAGCGCGGCTTCGAGCTCGGCCGACTCCATCGAGCCGAGATCGGCGCGCGCGTCCGACGCTAAACCGCTCGGAACGTTGGGCATGTTCGCTTCTGGATCTCGATTGTACTCGTGTTAAGATCCTTTCAGCTCGCATTCAACCCTTTCATCTCCAACGGCTCATGCACGGGCCCGAGCGGTTTGCACAGCGTTAGTCATCACTTTCATGATTGTTCGCGACGCACTCGACAACGGGATTCGTCTCGTCACTGAATCGATGGGGCACGTGCGCTCGGTCAGCCTGGGTGTGTGGCTGACGCGCGGGTCGCGCCACGAGACGGACGAGGACAGCGGCATCGCGCACTTTGTCGAGCACATGCTGTTCAAGGGGACGGCATCACGCACGGCGGAGGAGATCGCCCAGGCGGTCGACTCCATCGGCGGCCAGCTCGACGCGTTTACGGCCAAAGAGTACGCGAGCTATTACGTCAAGGTGCTCGACGAGCATCTGCCTCTTGCGGTCGACATCCTGTCGGACATCGTCCTTCGCCCCGCGTTCCACGAGGTCGACATCGAACGCGAGAAGAAGGTCATCCTCGAAGAGATCAAGATGGTCGAGGACACGCCCGACGACCTCGTCCACGAGATTTTCACCCAGGCGTTCTGGGAGGGCCATCCGCTGGGCCGGCCGATCCTTGGGACCAAGGAGAGCGTCGAGGCGCTCACGGAGCAGCGGCTGCGCGATCATTTCAGGGGCGCCTACGCGGCCGAGAACGTCATCATTTCCGCTGCCGGCAATCTCGAGCATGGCAAGCTTCGCGAAGCGCTCGAGCAGGCCTTTGGATCGATGCCGGTCCGCGGCGTCAAGCAGAACGGCGGACCGCCGAACGTGGTCCCGAAGGTCGTCATCCGCAACAAAGAGCTCGAGCAAAGCCACGTGTGTCTCGGCGCGAGCAGCTATCCGCAGAATCACAGCGCGCGATACGCGAGCTACGTGATGAACACCATGCTGGGCGGGTCGATGAGCTCGCGCCTGTTCCAGAACATCCGCGAGAAGCGCGGTCTCGCGTATTCGGTGTTCTCCGGCATCAATGCCTATCGCGACGCCGGGTACTTGACGGTCTACGCCGGGTGCGCGAACGAAGCCGTCGGCCAGGTCGTCGATCTGGTGGTCGAGGAGATGCGCGGCATGAAGCAGGCGCTCGTGCCCGACTCCGAGCTGCGCCGCGCCAAGGATCACTTGAAGGGCAGCGTGATGCTGAGCCTCGAGAACACGTCGAGCCGCATGTCGCATCTCGCGCGCCAGGAAATCTACTTCGACCGTCAGTTCAGCCTCGATGAAACGCTGGAAGGCATCGAGCGCGTGACGCCGGCCGATGTTCAGCGCGTGGCGGGAGAGCTTTTCTCGAACGGATCTCTGGCCGCCACCGTGCTGGGACAGGTGAATGGACTTCAACTTCCGCGAGAGCGCCTGGATTTGAACTAGAAGAAATGATTCCTCGCTACACACACCCCGACATGGGGCGCATCTGGAGCGAAGAGCGGAGATTCGAAACCTGGTTGCAGGTTGAAATCGCGGCTGCCGAGGCGATGGCCGAAGCAGGCATCATCCCCCACGACGCCGCGCGCGACATCAGGGAGAAATCGAAGTTCGACGTCGCCCGCATCGCCGCCATCGAAGAAACCACACAACACGACGTCATCGCCTTTACGACCGCCGTTGCCGAGCACGTCGGGCCGTCCGCGCGCTGGCTGCATTTCGGGCTCACCTCCTCCGACGTCGTCGACACCGCGCAGGCTATTCAGATGCGCGAGGCGACCGACCTGCTCCTCAAGGATGTCGAAGGCCTCCTCGACGCCGTTCGTGCGCGCGCCGAAGAGCATCGGCACACGCCGATGATGGGCCGCACGCATGGCGTGCATGCCGAGCCGATGACCTTCGGCTTGAAGCTCGCGCTCTGGTACGCCGAGCTGCAGCGCGACCTGGAGCGGTTGAAGCGGGCACGGGTCGTCGTCTCGGTCGGCAAGGTGTCGGGCGCGGTCGGGACGTTCGCGCATCTCGATCCGTCGATCGAAGCGGCGATCTGCGCCAGGCTGGGGCTGAGCGCTGCGCTGGTGTCGTCGCAGGTGATTCAGCGCGACCGCCACGCGGAGCTGCTGACGACCATTGCGATTACCGGTGCATCGCTCGAGAAGTTCGCGCTCGAGGTGAGGGGCCTGCAGAAAACCGAGATTGGCGAGGTGCAGGAGCCGTTCGGCAAAGGGCAGAAGGGCTCGTCGGCGATGCCGCACAAGCGCAATCCGATCGGCTGCGAGCAGATTACCGGCCTCGCGCGCCTCTTGCGGGCGAATGCTCACGCGGCACTCGAGAACATCGCGCTCTGGCACGAACGCGACATCTCGCACTCGTCGGTCGAGCGCGTGATCCTGCCGGACAGCTTCATCGCGCTCGACCACATGCTGCGGCGGTTCACCCGCATCGTGAAGGGCCTCGTCGTGAGCGAGGATCGGATGCGCCAGAACCTGGAGCTCTCGCGCGGCGTCGTCTTTTCGGGCACCGTTCTCCTCGAGCTGGCGCAGCGCGGCATTTCGCGCGAGCAGGCCTACGAGTGGGTGCAGCGGAACGCCCTGCGATCCTACGACGAGAAGAAAGACTTCAAGGAGCTGCTGCTCGCCGATCGCGATGTCATGGCTGTGGTCGACAGGAAAACCATCGATGATGCGTTCGACCTGAAGGTGCAGCTCAAGAACGTGGACAAGATTTTCGACCGCGTGTTCAAAGTGCCGGTCGGAGCGGGGGTGTCGTGATGCGTGCGCGCGTATTCGTGACGTTGAAGCCGTCGGTGTTCGACCCGCAGGGCAAGACCATTGTCGACGCGTTGCACACGCTCGGTTACGGGAGCGTCGAAGACGTGCGACAGGGGAAATATTTCGAGCTCGAGCTCGCCGCCGCTTCGAGCGACGCCGCGCGCTCGATGGCATCGGAAGTTGCGGATAAGTTGCTCGCGAATCCGGTTATCGAAAGCTATCGGATTGAAGTTGGCTAAACCCGTGAAAACCAAATTCGCCGTCATCGTCTTTCCCGGATCCAACTGCGACCACGACGCGTATTACGCCGCAAAAGACGTGCTTGGCCAGGAGGCCGAGTTCGTCTGGCACAAGGAAACCGATCTTCGCGGCGCCGATGCGGTGATTCTCCCCGGCGGCTTCTCGCACGGAGATTACCTGCGGACCGGCGCCATCGCCCGGTTTTCGCCCGTCATGGACGCCGTCAGGAAGTTCGCCGCCGCGGGCGGCCCTGTTCTGGGGATCTGCAACGGTTTTCAGATTCTTCTCGAGGCCGGCCTGCTGCCGGGTGCGATGCTGCGGAACCGCGAGCTGAAGTTCCGCTGCGAGCACGTCCACGTTCGTGTCGACGAGACCGACACGCCGTTTACGCTCGCGTGCCGTCCGCAGCAGGTGTTGCGCATCCCGATCGCCCACGGCGAAGGCAACTACTTCACGACGCCTGACGAGCTCAGAAAGCTCGAGCAGAACCGGCAGATTGTGTTCCGTTACGTCGATGCGTCAGGAGTGGCCAGCGACGAGGCAAACCCGAACGGGTCGATCGTCTCGATTGCCGGGATCTGCAACGAGCGGCGGAACGTCGTTGGCCTGATGCCTCACCCGGAACGTGCCTGCGAACTGGCAGTCGGCAGCGCGGACGGACGCATCATCTTCGAGTCCGTGCTGGCCGCCCGCGCGGCCGGCGCGTTGACGGCGGCGGGGAGTGCTTCGGCATGAGCGCGTTCGACAAGGCAACCCTCGATCGTCACGGCCTGAACGACGACGAGTACCAGCGCATCGTGAAGTCGCTCGGGCGCGAGCCGAGCCTGACCGAGCTGGGCATCTTCTCGGTGATGTGGTCGGAGCATTGCAGCTACAAGAGCTCGCGCGTTCATCTGCGCAAGCTGCCCACGACCGGTCCCAGAGTGCTCCAGGGTCCTGGCGAGAACGCCGGCGCCGTGGACATCGGCGACGGCCTCGCGGCGGTGTTCAAGATCGAATCCCACAATCACCCATCCTTCATCGAGCCATATCAGGGCGCGGCGACCGGGGTGGGCGGCATCATCCGCGACATCTTCACGATGGGCGCCCGGCCGATTGCGCTGTTGAATTCGCTTCGGTTCGGCGACCTCGACGATCCGCACGTTCGCCGCAACATGGAAGGCGTCGTGGCCGGGATCGCCGGATACGGCAACAGCATCGGCATTCCGACCGTTGGCGGCGAGATTGCCTTCGAGGAGTGCTATGCCGGCAATCCTCTGGTGAACGTCTTCTGCCTGGGTCTCGCCAAAGCAGACGAGATTGTGAAGGGCGTCGCGAAAGGCACGGGCAATCCGGTGTACTACGTCGGTTCGAAAACCGGTCGCGACGGCATCCACGGCGCGACGATGGCATCGGCGGAATTCGACGAGAACTCGGCGGAGAAGCGCCCGGCGGTGCAGGTGGGCGACCCCTTCATGGAGAAGCTGCTCCTCGAGGCCTGCCTCGAAGTGATGCAGACCGATGCGCTCATCGGCATCCAGGACATGGGTGCCGCCGGTCTTACCTGTTCGACCTGCGAAATGGGATCGCGCGGCGGCGCGGGCATCGACATCGATGTGATGCACGTGCCTCAGCGCGAGACGGGCATGACACCGTATGAAATCATGCTGTCCGAGTCGCAGGAGCGCATGCTGCTCGTCGTCAAGCGCGGACGCGAGCGGGAGGTTGAGGAAGTTTTCGAGAAGTGGGACCTGCACGCCGCGCACATCGGTGAGGTCACCGACGACGGGCTGATGCGGGTGCGCGAACGCGGGACCGTCGTTGCGGAGATTCCGACCAGCGCGCTGACCGATGATGCCCCTGTTTACACGCGCCCCATGGCGACGCCCGCGTATCTCGCAGAAGCGCAGAAGCTCGCCCTGCCCGGGAAGCCGCCTCTCGCCGACGTCGACGCATTTCGAGCGTTGCTCGCGTCGCCGGTGATCGCGAACAAGCGCTGGGTGTACCGGCAGTACGACCACATGGTGCGCACCAACACGCTCGTGCTGCCCGGCGTGGGAGCAGGCGTGGTGCGCGTGAAGGGAACGAATCGCGCGCTGGCCTTGTCGGTCGATGGCAACGGACGGTACTGCTATCTCGATCCGTATCGCGGGGCCATCCTCGCCGTCATCGAAGCGGCCAGAAACGTGGCGTGCGCCGGCGCCGAGCCGATTGGCGCCACCAACTGCCTGAACTTCGGCAATCCCGAGCGGCCCGAGATCATGTGGCAGTTCGCGCGCGCGGTCGAGGGCATCACGGCGGCGTGCACGGCGCTCGACATTCCGATTACCGGCGGCAACGTGAGCCTCTACAACGAGACCGACGGCAAAGCGATTTATCCGACGCCGGTGCTCGGTGTGGTTGGGCTGATCGAGGATTCGACGAAGGTGCTGGGCCGGTGCTTCAGCAGCAGTGGCGATGCCGTTGTTCTGCTCGGGGAGACACGCCACGAGCTTGGTGGTAGCGAGTACCTGAAGCAGGTGCTGGAGACGGTGGCGGGAGAGCCGCCTGCCGTGGATCTGAAGGCGGAAAAGTCGCTCCAGCAGCTGCTCGTGACGGCGGCACGGGAAGGTTTAATCCGGTCGGCACATGACTGTGCCGAAGGCGGCATCGCGGTGACGCTCGCGGAATGCGCGTTCGGCACGGGCGGGATCGGCCTGAGCGTCGATCTTCCTGCCGTCGACAGTCCCGCGACGTGGTCTGGTGCCTCCACGCTGTTCTCCGAATCTGCCTCACGCGTCGTCGTGTCCGTGGCACGGGAGAATGCTCGCGGCGTTTCTGGCGCGGGCCAAAGCGCTCGCGGTCCCGGCACGCGAAATCGGCACGACCGGCGGCTCGCGTATCAGCGTCTCAATCAATGGGCGGCCTGCGATCGACGTCGCGGTGAGCGAAGCCGAGACCATCTGGGAAACGGCACTGGACAAGTTCTTCAAGCAGCGAGCTGCGTAGAACTGAGGGTGGGCGAGACAATGACGACTAAGCAGAAAATCGCTGCAACCAAAGCCGAGTGGCCGAAAGGCCGCGAGGCACAGGTCGCGGGGGTGGGGCCCCGCGACAATCAAAAAGAGGGCCCCATGACAAGTTAAAGGAAGAATGCGGCGTCTTCGGCATCTTCGGCCATCCCGAAGCCGCCAATTTGACATATCTCGGACTGTACGCGCTTCAGCATCGCGGCCAGGAAAGCGCGGGCATCGCCGCATCTGACGGCAGCGAGGTTCGCATCTCGAAATCGATGGGGTATGTCGCAGACGCGTTTTCGGAGAAGACGCTGGAACGACTCTCCGGTCATATCGCCATCGGACACGTCCGGTATTCGACCGCCGGCGACAGCAAGGTGGACAACGCGCAACCTATTCTCATCGACTGCGCGCACGGTCAGATTGCCATCGGCCACAACGGCAATCTCGTCAACGCGACCGAGTTGAAGGACGAGCTCGGCCGGCACGGGTCGATATTTCAGACCAGCACCGACACCGAAGTCATTCTGCATCTGTATGCACGGTCGCGCGCCGCATCGACCGACGAAGCGGTTGTCGAAGCGATTTCGCACGTGCAAGGGGCGTTTTCGCTCGTGCTGATGACCAAGGATCGGCTCATCGCCATTCGCGACCCGCACGGATTTCGCCCGCTGGCGCTCGGCAGGCTGGGCGAGGCGGTCATCGTGTGCTCGGAGACGTGCGCACTGGATCTGATTGGCGCGACGTATGTGCGCGATGTCGAACCCGGTGAAGTCCTCATCGTGAGCGCAGCCGGTGTGAAGTCGTTCAAGCCGTTCCCGCCCGCAGCGTTGGCGCAGTGTGTGTTCGAGCACGTGTACTTCTCGCGTCCGGACAGCTATGTGTTCGGCGAAAGCGTCAACGAGGTGCGCACGAATCTGGGGCGTCGGCTTGCCCGTGAGCGGCCGGTGGAGGCCGACGTGATCGTGCCGGTTCCAGACTCCGGCGTCTGCGCGGCGATCGGTTTTGCCGAAGAGTCGGGGATTCCCATGCGCGTCGGCCTGATCCGGAATCACTACGTGGGCCGCACGTTCATCGAGCCGCAGCAGTCGATTCGGCACTTCGGCGTGCGCGTGAAGCTGAATCCCGTGCGCAGCATTCTCGACGGCAAACGGGTCGTGCTCGTGGACGATTCGCTCGTGCGCGGCACGACCAGCCGCAAGATCGTCAAGATGGTGAAGGCGGCCGGGGCGAAGGAAGTGCACATGCGGATCAGCTGCCCGCCCACGATCTCTCCGTGTTTTTACGGTGTGGATACGCCTCGCCGATCGGAATTGATCGCCGCCACCCATACGCTCGAAGAAATCCAGAAGTACATCGGCGCCGACAGCGTCGGCTATCTGAGCCTCGAGGGCATGCTCTCGGCCGTCGGTCCGAGACGCTCGAGCTATTGCACGTCCTGTTACACGGGTCAGTACCCGGTGGCGTTTCCGCGCAACGAAGCGGCATATCTTCAACTCGCGCTCAAGCTCGATACCGATGCGGTCAAGACGTAGCATCGTCGCCGGCGTGATGGTCGCGCTCGCGGTGGCGGTGCCGCGCGTTCACGGCCAGGCCCCGGGCCCGGGCGCCGGCGTGGCCGAAGAGCGTGGACCGCAGCCGATCTCGCCGGAAGCCATCCAGAAGGCCATCGATTCGCTCGGCAACCTGGAGTTCTCGGTCAGGATGAACGCGGCGCGCACCCTGCGCCGGGCGCCGGCCGAGACCGTCGCGCCCGCGCTGATTCGCGCCGTCGAAAGCCACAAGGATCAGTTCGCCCGGTTTCGCGCGCTCGTGCTGCTGACCGGATTCAGCGACGCACGGACGGCCGCGCTCATCCGCGAGGTGGCGACCAATCCGAACGACCGGCTGCGGACGGTGGCTTACATGTACTACGAGCACCATCCCACGCCGGCGATGATTCCCGACTTGCTGAAGGCGCTCGAGCGCGAGGAGAGCGAGTTCGTGAGGCCGGCCCTGATTCGGGCTCTCGCCGCACAGGCCGCCGATCCGCGTGTGCGCGATACCTTCCTGGTCGAGATCAAACGCGGGCAGGATTTTTTCAGGAGCGCGGTCATCGAAGCGCTCGGCGATTACGGCGCCTCGTACGCCGTCGAGCCGCTGATGGCAATCGCGCGGCAGGCCGGCCCTCTTCAGGTCGACGCGGTCCTGGCTCTCGGCAAACTGAAAGACAAGCGGGCGATGGAAACGTTCGCGTCACTGCAGGCAAACGTCGAGCGGGAGACGCAGCCGTCGATTGCGGCGGCCATCTGCCTGGTCGGCGTCAACTGCGCGGCGCATGTGCCGTTTCTCATCGAGACGCTGAAGTTCGCGGAACAGAACATCGGGTATCAGGAGCTGCTCCGCAACTCGGTTGCGGGCCTGGTCGCGCTGGCCAACGCTGGAAATACGCAGGCGTTGGCCGCGCTGTTCGATGTGGGCATTCCTTCGATGGACCCTCCACGCGCGCCGATGGCGCTTGGCGTGGCGACCGTCGCGGTTCGCAATACGCCGGTGATGCTCGCGTTTCTCGAGACCTACAAGAGCGCGTCGAGTGGAATCGAGCTGATCGCGGAAGGCTTCGACATGCTCGAGGAGGACTACGAGGAAGAAAGCTTCTTCGTGGACGTCCGCCGCGGCTACTGGAAAGCGAGCGAGTCGTCGGCGACGCGCCGCGTCGGGCAGGAGCTGATCGAGAAGCTCGAGTTCTGAGAAACGGTTCCGGGATCCGTTTTTCCTCTCTGAGACGACCCAAAGATGGACCGCATGACGTATGCCGGTTCGGGCGTGGACTATGGCGCGCTCGATCCGTTCAAGCGCAAGGCCCAGTTGGCCGGCCGATCGACGGCCGGCGTGCTGCGGCGTCTGGGCGTGTCGGAAGTCGAGATGAGTCGCGGCGAGAGCGCGTATCTCGTCGAAACACCTGACAGTTTCCTCGCGCACGTCGAAGAAGGGCTCGGCACCAAGAACCTCGTGGCCGACGCCATGTATCGTCTCGTGCCGGAACGATCCTTTTACGACCACCTCGCGCAGGATACCGTCGCGATGATCGTCAACGACATGGTGACGCTGGGCGCGTTGCCGCTCGCGGTGGCCATGCATCTCGGCGTCGGTTCGTCCGACTGGTTCAAGGACGATCGGCGCGCCGGCGACCTCGTCGACGGCTGGCGTGCGGCCTGCGAGCTGGCCCGGTGCGCCTGGGGCGGAGGCGAGACGCCGACGCTGAGCGGGGTCGTGGAGCCGTCGGCGGTGGTGCTCGCGGGTTCGGCCATCGGCATCATCAAGCCGAAGGAGCGGATGATTCGCGCGAATATCCGGGCAGGCGACGCCATCGTGCTGTTCGAGAGCTCGGGCATTCACGCCAACGGCCTCACGCTCGCGCGTGCGGTGGCCGAGCGCGCGGAGAACGGCTATCTCACGCTGTTAGGCGACGGCCGGCCTTACGGCGAGGCGCTGCTCGATCCCACACACATCTACGTGGGCGTCGTCGAGGATTGCCTGAATCGCGGCGTCGATATTCATTACGCCGTCAACATCACCGGTCACGGCTGGCGCAAGCTGATGCGTGCATCCGATCCGTTTGCGTACGTCATCGACACCATTCCGACGCCGCCACCCGTGTTCGACTTCATTCAGTCGGTCGGCAATGTCGACGACGCCGAGGCGTACGGCAACTTCAACATGGGCGCCGGATTCGCGGTTTATGTGCCCGAGAAGGACGTGCCGGCCGTGCTGGACGTGGCCAAACCGTTCCCCTTCCGCGCGTGGCGCGCCGGGCAGGTAGAAAAGAGTGCCACCAGGCGCGTGGTGATCAAGCCGAAGCGTCTGGAGTACTCAGCCGACACCCTCGCCGTCAGGTAGTTTTCGGCAGCTTCGGGGTCTGTCAAAAGAGGGGTCGGGAGGGGTTTTCGGCTGTGGGTATGGACGCTGGCCTGCCGGGGCGTCTGAGCCGGGATGAAACCCCTATGATTCTGGCGGTCTCCTTCACCCATGCGGCATCACCCAAAGGGATCCCACGCTTTACTGCATCCCGAATGTGCAGGAGATCCTCATCACTTTCCCTACCATTCACAATGCTCAACCAGTGATCGGGACATGGGAGGGGCCAGCTGTCGACGATGCCGTTGTCCTGTCCGTCGTGTCGCAGCCGGCAACTCGACCATGGCCATTCTTCCGCCCGACGTACCAACCCCGCACGTAACGGATTCCGCTCGACATAGCGACATGCATTCAGGAAGTAATTCTCAGTCTGAATCGGGAACGCCTTGTAGCGGCCTTGGTAGACGGCACCAGCAGCCGATCGTCGAGCGAGTCGCGCGCCATCGCTGTGCGTGCGTGCCGTGAAAGATTGCAGAAACCGCGACATTTCCGCTGTCGCTCCGAGGCCAAATAATGAGATGCCAATGGTTGGGCATGATACAGTAGGCGAGGAGTCGGATACGCGAGACTGACTCCAGTTTGATGTCGAATAGCAGCTGTTGCGCCGCGATATAGTCTTGGGCGCATGTGAACAGCCGCATCTGTGTGGCGGCGCGATTGATTACGTGATAGACAAACTCTCCGACAAATAGAGGTCGCCTCGGCATTGGTCGTTGAGCGATTGGCGAAAGCAAGAGGATGCCTGGGCATGAAGGATCCCCAAACCCCTCCCGACCCCCTCACGTCGCAAGCTCGGGGTGCTGATTTCCGGTCGAGGGTCAGCAATCTCCAGGCGATTATTGACGCGAGTGCAAAGCCAAGAAGCTCAACGCTGAGCCTAGCGTGGTGATCTCCAATCGGCCTGACGCAGCCGGGCTCGAGGCGCGCCGAGAAAGGCAGGAGTACGAGACCCTGGTTCTCGATCATCGAGACAGGGCAAGATTTGCGACGACGCGAGGACTATGATCGGGAGCTCGTTCGCGAACTTACGGCCCGACGTGTGCGTCTCGTGTGTCTTGCAGGGTTCATGAGATTACTGACGACCGGTGTTTCTCGATGCATTTCCGAATGCCATCGTGAATATTCATCCGTCGCTTGCTGCCGGCGTTTCCCGGGACGAACGCACAGTATCAGGCCCTGGAGCATGGCGTGAAATGGACCGGCGCGACGGTTCATCTCGTCAACGGCGGAACTTGACGGGGGCGCCGATTGTGTTGCAGGAGACCGGTCGCGGTGAAGGATGGGGACAATCTGGATATGCTGGCGGCGCGCATCCTCGAACGCGAACATCATCTGTACCCGCTCGCGATCCAACTGCATCCTGAACGGGGGTTGGCGCATCGAAGGCCGTCGCTTTGTTTCAGCGCATCCGGAGGTACGCGGGTGACGAGGTTACAGGGGGTCGGGAGGGGTTTTCGCGTGACTCGGGCAAAACGGCTCCCGACCCCCTTTTTCAGGCGCTCTTCAGCGTGATCACCGACACGTCCGGCGGACAGTTGAACCGGTAGGGCACGTACACGGTGCCGACGCCGCGACTGACGAAGATGGAGCTGTTGTTGCGCTGACCGAATCCGGCGACGACCGGAAACTTCTTCGCGGCAATCGCCCCGAGGCCGGGCAGCACCACCTGACCACCGTGCGTGTGGCCCGACAGCACGAGCGGCACGTCCAGCTCGGCTGCCTCATCCAACCGCCGCGGATCGTGAGCGAGCAGAATCACCGTCGATTCGGCGTCGCGGACCAACCGGGCGATGTCGCGTCCGCGCCGCGTCCAATACCGCACACCCACGAGATCGACGCGTTCGCCCCGCATCTCGACCGTCGTGCGCGCGTCGCGCAGCACCTCGTAGCCGTGTTTGATGAGCGCGGCCGGCATATCGCGATCGTCATCGTGATTGCCGAGCACGGCGAAGACGCCATACGGCGCCATCAACCCGGCGAGCGCCTCCGAGCAGGGCACGACATAGTCGCGATTGCCCCACGTGACGTAGTCGCCGCCAAGCACGATGAGATCCGGCCGCTCCCCCATCATCAACGCGACAGCGCGGGCGACATCGCGCGCCGGCACCATTTCGCTGTGATGGAGATCGGTAATGAGACCCACGCGCAGACCGTCGAGGGCGGGACTGAGGCCGGCGACCGGCACGCTGGCGCGCAGGATCTGGATCTGATGCCGCGAGTACGCGACGCCGTAGGCGACGCCGCCGATGACCGTGCCGATGCCGCCCGCTACCAGGGTATTGATCGCCGCACGCCGACTGACCAGCACCGCATTATGATAATGGACTCAATGAGCGATCTGTTCTCCGAACTCTCGTGGCGCGGTCTCGTCTACGACGCCACTCAGGGCGCCAGGGACGCGCTCGCGCGCGAGTCGCTGACGGCCTACGTGGGATTCGATCCGACGGCGCCGGGTCTGCACGCCGGCAGCCTGATGCAGGTGATGGCGCTGGCGCGACTGCAGCGCGCGGGCCATTCGCCGATCGCCGTGGTCGGCGGCGGTACGGGCATGATCGGCGACCCGAGCGGCAAGACCGTGGAGCGCACGCTGCAGAGCCGCGAGGTGATCGAAGCGAACGTCCGTGGCATCCGCGCGGAGCTCGAGCGGTTTCTGGATTTCCAGGCGCCGAACAATCCCGCGAGACTCGTAGACAACGGCGAGTGGTTGAACTCGATGAGCGCGATGGAATTCCTGCGCGACGTCGGGAAGTACTTCACCGTCAACTACCTGCTCGCGAAGGAGTCGGTAAAGCGGCGTCTCGAGAGCGAGGAAGGCATCTCGTACACGGAATTCAGCTACTCGCTGCTGCAGGCGTACGACTTTCTGGTGCTGCACGATCGCTTCAACTGCCGGCTGCAGGTGGGCGGCAGCGATCAGTGGGGGAACATCGTCGCGGGGACCGACCTCATCCGCAAG
>CAWGDY010000010.1:247500-250601 GCA_963821395.1 Vicinamibacterales bacterium
AGACAACCAGGAGGTTGGCTTAGAAGCAGCCATCCTTTAAAGAAAGCGTAATAGCTCACTGGTCAAGCGGCTCTGGGCCGACAATCCAACGGGGCTCAAGCACAAAACCGAAGCCATAGATTGGAACAGGATCTTCGGATCCTGACAATGGTAGAAGAGCGTTCTCAATGCAGTGAAGTCAGACCGAAAGGACTGGTGGAGCGTTGAGAAGTGACCCTGCCGGCATAAGTAGCGAGAAGAGAGGTGAGAATCCTCTCCGCCGTAAGCCTAAGGTTTCCTGAGGAAGGTTCGTCCGCTCAGGGTCAGTCGGGTCCTAACGCGAGGCCGAAAGGCGTAGCGGATGGATATCCGGTTAATATTCCGGAACTACTTGGAAGACGTTATCACGATGGGGGGACGCAGGAGGCTATGCGAGCCCACGATTGGACGTGTGGGTTTAAGCCTGTAGGGGGACTCGCCCGGCAAATCCGGTGAGTCACATTCCCTGAGGGGCTATAGCAAAGACCGCAAGGTCTACAAAGTCGCAGACGCCACGCTGCCGAGAAAATCCTCTAAGGAGTCTTTCAGGTACCCGTACCGCAAACCGACACAGGTAGGCGAGGAGAAAATCCTCAGGCGCAAGTGAGAACCCTCGTTTAGGAACTCGGCAAACTAGCCCCGTAACTTCGGAATAAGGGGTGCTCTATTACTGTCAGCGGCTTCGCGCCGTGAAGCAGGAAAGAGTTGCAGTGAAGAGGCCCAAGCAACTGTTTACTAAAAACACAGGACTCTGCTAAGTCGAACACGACGTATAGGGTCTGACGCCTGCCCGGTGCCGGAAGGTTAAAGGGAGAGGTTAGCCGCAAGGCGACGCTTCGAGCTGAAGCCCCGGTAAACGGCGGCCGTAACTATAACGGTCCTAAGGTAGCGAAATTCCTTGTCGGGTAAGTTCCGACCTGCACGAATGGCGTAATGATTTGGGCGCTGTCTCAACGAGGGGCACTGCGAATTTGTGGTACCGGTGAAGACGCCGGTTGCCCGTGATTAGACGAAAAGACCCCGTGCACCTTTACTACATCCTAGTAGTGAATGCTGGCGCAATATGCGCAGGATAGGTGGGAGGCTTTGAACCCGGGATCTCGGTCTCGGGGGAGCCAACGGTGAGATACCACCCTTATTGTTCCGGCGTTCTAACTTGGGTCTGTCATCCAGATCGAGGACACTGCTAGGTGGGTAGTTTGACTGGGGCGGTCGCCTCCTAAATTGTAACGGAGGCGCGCGAAGGTTCGCTCAGGCTGTTTGGAAACCAGCCATAGAGTGCAAAAGCATAAGCGAGCTTGACTGCGAGTCCTACAAGACGAGCAGGTGGGAAACCAGGCTTTAGTGATCCGGTGGTTCCGCGTGGAAGGGCCATCGCTCAACGGATAAAAGGTACGCCGGGGATAACAGGCTGATCCTAGCCAAGAGTTCACATCGACGCTAGGGTTTGGCACCTCGATGTCGGCTCATCACATCCTGGAGCTGTAGCAGGTTCCAAGGGTTCGGCTGTTCGCCGATTAAAGTGGTACGTGAGCTGGGTTTAGAACGTCGCGAGACAGTTCGGTCTCTATCTATCATGGGCGCAGGACATTTGAGTGGGGCTGACCTTAGTACGAGAGGACCGGGTTGGACGGACCTCTAGTGTATCGGTTGTCGCGCCAGCGGCAGTGCCGAGTAGCTACGTCCGGAAGGGAGAAACGCTGAAGGCATCTAAGCGTGAAACCCTCCACGAGATGAGATGTCCCGAGCCATAAGGCTCCTAAAGGCTCCTGGAAGATGACCAGGTATATAGGCCAGGTGTGTAAGGCCAGTGATGGCTTTAGCTGACTGGTACTAATCAGCCGTGCGGCTTGACCATATTCTTTCTTCTGACGCCGTCGTTCACCGTTCACCGTGTGCCGTTTACGGTAAACGGTTGACGGTCAACGGCAAACGTCAGAAATGCAACGTGCAATGTGGTTCGGAAAAGCGATCGTTTGCAGAATATTGAGTTGTCGAGGATCAGCGTTGATCTTTGAGATTGTCGCGCGAGTGTTTCAGCCGGAGTCTGGTCGCGGAAACAGCCCGACCTCCACTGAACGCGACAACGAGTTCCCGGTGGTCATAGGATCAGGGTCACACCCGTTCCCATTCCGAACACGGAAGTTAAGCCTGATACCGCCGATGGTACTGTAGGGGAAACTCTATGGGAGAGTAGGTCGCTGCCGGGAGTATTACTGAAACAAAAAGCCCGCTGTGTGAAAACGCAGCGGGCTTTTTTGTTTCTCCATTGGTAGATTCGCAGATTGGTAGATTGTGAGATTGTTGGTTGATTTTCACATTGCCAGAATGCGGGCGTTCGCGCTGACGATCGCTCTTGCCGCCGCGGTGGCGTCCGGACTGGCACAGTCGCCGGCCGCCGACACCGCGCTCGAGGCCTTTCTCGCCGAATTGCAGCGAGCCATCGCGTCTGGAGATCGCGAGGCCGTCGCGGCCATGATGCGCTACCCGCTGACGGTCTCGATCGCCGGTGCCGGCCTGCGCGTGCCGGTCAACGGCGCGGCAGACTTCGTCGCGCGATACGACGACATCGTGACCGAACCCTTGCGCGACGAAATCGCCCGCGCATCGATGTTGCCGCAACCCGGACGGACTCAGGTTGACGTGACACCGGCCGGACTCTCGATCGGATCCAATCTGGTGGTCGTGGAACGTGCAGCCGGGCGCCTGCAGATCGTCTCCATCGTCGTCCCGCAGTTCGAGAGCGCCGGGGCCGCGGCGTACGACACCAGCGATAAACCCAGAACCGCGTCGCGTCAGCATTCGCGTCGGTCCCAAGCCCACGCAAGTCGCGGGTTCGCTCGCCGTCGACATCATCGACTCGTACCTCGTGTTCGTGCCGAAAGGACAAACGCTTGCCGTCCAGCTCCAGCGCGTGCCAGCCGGCGCGGCGGTGATTCGCGTGGCCCGCGAAGGCACAGGAGCACCGTTGAACCCGAAGATGATCGAAGGGCGCTCCATTTCGGGAATGGCGACCGACGGCGGCAACTACCGCATCGAGGTTCGTCGTCTCTCCGACCAGGACGAGGCGTCGCTGCCGTATG
>CAWGDY010000011.1:0-238166 GCA_963821395.1 Vicinamibacterales bacterium
CTGCGCGAGGTCGTCAACAGCAAGGTGAACCTGAACGGGTACTACAACTTCAGATTCTCCACCGACGGATCGGAAGAGCCCGCGGCGTTCCAGCAGCATCACCTGGGCGTGCTCATGGCGAAGCAGCTGGGCAAGTTCAATTTCCTGATGGAGCTCGAGCTGCAGAACGTGCCGCACCATCCCGAGATCGCGCCGGAAGGCGGCGAAGAGGGCGAAGAGGGTGGAGGCGAAGCGGGACACGAAGACACCGATCATCAGCGGCGAAGGCCAGGTGGCGGTCGAGAACGCGTGGATGGAATACAACCACAATCGCTACGTCGGGCTTCGCATGGGCAAGCAGTTGTCGCCTCAGTATTGGTGGCAGAACCACTACCCGAACCTCACGCTCTCGACGACCACCCCGATCTATCTTCGCGAGCTGTTTCCCGCAGAGCTGGTCGGCGTGATGTTCCAGGGGAACACGGCGCGGCCGGTCGGCAACTCCGAGCTCGGCCTCGGCTACAAGTTCTACGTCGCCAACAACAACTTCGAGGGCAACAGCCAGTCCGATCTCAGCGACGGCAAATCGTGGGGCGCGCGCGGCGAGGTGCGCTTCCCGGCATCGGGCGCCGTGCGAAAGATCGACGTGGCGGCCGACATCTATCGCGGCAACGTCGGGCTGACCAACAACACAGCTGGCCGAAGACAACGTCTTCGGATTCGAGTCGCAGATCGAAATCTCGAGCTTCCTCTTCCAGACCGAATGGGCGCGGGGCAAGTCGCTCGAGCAGACGCGCACCGGCTTCTACCTGCAGCCGGCGTGGCGCATCGACGAAGACTGGATCACGTTCTATCGGGCCGAGCAGCTCGAGAGCCCGCGTATCCAGCGCGCGGAGCGCCGCCACATCGTCGGGTTGAACTATCGTCCGTATCCGCAGATTGCCTTGAAGGGAGAGCTCTACCGGTCGCAGCCGCTGGAGCGCGACTTCCTCCACCATGAGGAGGGAGGCGCGGAAGCGAAACCGTTCAACGGGTTTGCGACGGCGGCGGTGTTCTTCTTCTGATGATTTGACGTGACGCGTCGACTTCTGCTGACGGGGCTGCTGGTCTTTCTGTGGATGGAGGCGCCGTCCACGCAGAGCCCGTATCTCGTCATCATCGTGAACAAGGAGAACCCGGTGAAGACGCTGCCGGTGGCAGAGGTGCGGCGGATTTTCATGAAGCAGTCGCGGATGTGGTCGAACGCCGAGCCGATGGTGCCGGTCGAATGGGACAGCACCGCCGCGATCCGGGACGTCTTTTCGAGACAGGTGCTGAATCGGTCGGTGCGCGAGATGGCCGAGTACTGGGTGCAGCAATCGATGACCCAGGGCCTGTCGCCGCCGTCGACGCAACGGTCGGCGCGGGCAGTACTGCGGTTCGTGGCAAGTGTTCCGGGCGCGATTTCGTACGTGTCGCCCGGTGATGTGGACGAGACGGTCGCCGTGATCAAAGTCACTGGGCTCAAGTGATGGCGTTGAAACTGAACATCCGGTGGCAGCTCGCGCTCGTGTCGGTGGCGCTCTCGCTGTTGCCCATCGCGGTCGTCGGCGTGCTGGCGTACGTGATCGCGCGCGACGCGCTCGAAGAGCGCATCCGCTTCAATCTCGAGACGCTCGCCTCGCAGAGCGACGAGAAGCTCGAGCGCCTGCTGCTCGATCAACAGCAGAATCTGGCCGTCTGGTCGCAGCTCGGGTTCATCCGCGACGACACCGTCACCAGCGATGCCGACGGGCGCATTCTGCAGTTCCTCCAGGAAGCCAAACGCAATTCCGACATCGCGCAGGAATTCTGGGTCGCGAACGCGGCCGGCACGGTCATCGCGTCGACGATGCCGTCGCTGCGCGGGCGCGATGTGGGCGCGAGCGAATTCCTGCAGGCCGCGCGGCGTGGCGAGTCGTGGGTCGGCTCGCCGGCGCATCAGGATCTGACGGGGCGTGTCGGGATGCCGCTCTCGTTTCCGTTGCAGGCGAGCTTCGACCGGTCGAAGCCGGTCGGCGTGATCGTGGCCGTGCTCGACTGGCCGAAGATTTCGTCGATTCTGCAGGCGGTGCGCGTGCTGCCCGAAGGGCAGGACGAGCGCGGATATCTCGTGCTGGCCAATTCGCAGAACGCGATTCTGGCGGCGCCGCCGTTTCTGACGGGTTGGGAGCCGGGCCGCACGCGTCTGTCGACGCTCGGCCTCGAAGAATTCAGCTCGATCGTCACCGACCAGGCCGGCAGCGGCGAGCTCAAGGTGCGCGACGCGACGTATCTCGTGGGCTATGCCACGACGGAACGCAGACCGTACCTTCCCGACACCTGGCGCACGATCCTGCTGATGCGCACCGATGTGGCCTTTGCGCCGCTGGGCCGCCTGCTCTGGGCCATCATGGTGCTTTCGATCGTCCTTGCCGCGCTGGCCGCGGCCGGTTCGCTCTACTGGGCCACGCAGTTCTCGCGGCCCATCATGTCGCTGGTGCCGTTTCTCAAGTCGGTGGCCGCCGGCGATCTGTCGAACGGCATTTCCGTCAATCGCCAGGACGAGCTGGGCATGCTCGCCGACGCCGCGAACGACATGGCCGACCAGCTTCGAAAGCTGCTGCAGGATCTGCAGCAGGCCTCCATTCAGATCACCGGCGCCTCCACGCAGGTGCTGACGGCGGCCGAAGAGCACGCGTCGGGATCGGTGGAGCAGGCGGCGTCGATCGCGGAGGTGACCGCGACGATGGAGGAGCTGACCAACACAGCCAAGCAGATTGCGATGAGCGCGACCGCGGTGGAGAAGATCGCCGACGACAGCGCGCAGGCGGCGCATACGGGCTACGACTCGGTTGGCGAAGCGCTCGAGGCGATGGAAAAGATTCGCCGCCGGGTCGCTGATATCTCGGGAAAGACGCTGCTGCTCGGCGAGCGCTCGCAGCGCATCTCCGAAGTGCTCAACCTGATCAAGGACATCGCCGGCGAAATCCATCTGCTCGCGGTGAACGCCGCCATCGAGTCGGCGGCGGCCGGCGAGCATGGCAAACGGTTTGCTGTCGTGGCGAGCGAGGTGCGGCGGCTGGCCGAGCGCACCCGCGAGTCGGCGGAAGAAATCAAAGGGATCGTCGGCGAAATTCAGTCCGCCACCAACACATCCGTGCTCGCGACCGAACAGGGCGTGAAGGAAGTCGAGAGCGGCGTCTCCCTGGCCACGCGGCGCGCGCGGCAGCCTCGAAGAGATCATCCAGATGGTCGATCGCACGACGCAGGCCATCCGTCAGATTACGTTCGCGACGCAGCAGCAGCAGAGCGCGAGCGAGCAGATCGTCCAGACGATGCGCGAGGTGGCCGAGGTGACGCGGCAGGCGGCGTCCGGCATGAAGCAGTCGGCGAGCTCGGTCGGCGAGCTGAACCTGCTCGCGGATCAGTTCAAGACCCGGATCAGAGAGTTCAAGTTGTAGGACATGGATCCCGACGCGATTCTTGCCGCGATCGAGCAGCAGCGCGACGGCGAGGCGGAGCAGCCGGCCGAACAGGAACGGGTGTCGTACCTCGCGTTCTTCCTCGGGCGACGAAGTGTACGGCTTGCCGCTCGAGCAGCTCCGCGAAGTCGCGCACGTGACGCATCTGCGTCGCGTGCCCGGCGCGCCGCACGGCGTGGCGGGGCTGGTCAATCTGCGCGGGGAGATTCTGTGCGCGCTCGATGTCCGCGCGATGCTCGGCTTGCCGGCTCAGACGTCAACCGAGGCGCCGTTCATCGTGGCGCTGCGGGGATTCGGCGATCCGCTCGGCCTCATCGTCGATTCGATTGCCGACATCTACTCGGTGACGGCCGGCGAGATTGAGGCGCCGCCGGCGACATGGTCTGCCGAGCGTGCGGCGTGTTTCGTCGGGACGGTGCGCGTGTCGGCGGGCCTGATGGGGCTGATCGATCTGGCCCGGGTGATCAGGCTATGACGTCGCCGGGCACGGTCGTGCCGCTGCTCGTCTTTGAGGCCGCCGATTGCCTGATGGCGATCGTCGCGGCCGAAGTGGGTCATCTGGAAGGGGTCGGGAGGGGTTTTCCGGCTCAGGAGAGCGGAAGACCCCTCCCGACCCCGGTCTTCGATCTCGACCGCTACTTCAGTGATGGCGAAGCCGATGGGCCGTGGCTGCACTGGACGCGCGGCACTCGGGGTGCCTGGCTGCGTGTGCGGCGGGTGATCGATGTGGTGCCCGTGTCGCTCGGCGGCCTGACGCCGATGCCGGCCGTGCTGCGCGGACAGACGCGCACGCGTGCGTTCCTCGCTGCCGGTTTACGGAACGACGAAGTGTTCTTGTTGCTGGATCCAGGGCGACTGACGGCGTGATGAAACCACTCGACACCTCGGCCTTCGTCGGGAAATTCGTCGAAGAGGCCCGCGATCGCCTCAAGGCGCTGGGCGCGGCGCTGCTGCGCCTCGAACAGACGCCGGGCGCGGCTCGATGCGATGGCCGAGGCCATGCGCGAGGCGCACAGCATCAAGGGATCCGCGCTGATGCTCGGCTTCACCGACATCGCGCAGATCGCCCACAAGCTGGAAGACCTGTTTGTCGCGGCCAAGCAGGTGCCCACGGTGCTCAACGGCGACGCCTTCGACCTGGTCTTCGGATCGGTCGACCTGATTGGGCTGCGGGTCGAGGCGCTCGCGCGCGGCCAGTTGAATCCAGTTGAAGTCGGCGAGATCTGCGCCAAGCTCTCCGCCGTCCTCGACGTCGACCCGGGGTCTGACCCCCGTACAGTAGCGGCACCAGTAGCTGCAAAGCCCAGTAATGACGGGCCTTACATTGAATTGGCGCCTGAAATGGGGTCTGACCCCGTACGACCGGGGTCAGACCCCGAAGACCGAGAGAGGCGGCGCCGGAAATGCGGCAGTCGCTGCGCGTGCCGATCGACAAGCTCGAGCGGCTGGCGCACCTGGCCCCTGAGATGGTGGTGCAGAGCCTCAAGGCGTTCGAGCGGCACACCGAGCTGCGGCGGCTCGAGCGCGTGCTCAGCCGGCTTCGCGATCGCGTCCGCGAAGCGCGCCTGACCCCGCAGACGGCCGACACCGACAGGGGCGCGCAGCTCTCCGAGTACGCCGACGCGCTCGACTCTGTCACGCGCCGCATGCGCGAGTTTCTGGTCAACTTCAGCGACGACCGCGTGCGCCTGAATCTCATCAGCGAAGAGCTGCGGCAGAACGTCATCGAGCTGACGATGCTCCCGGTCGCGTCCGTCTTCGACAGCTTCCCGCGCGCCGTGCGCGATCTCGCCCGCACGTTCGGCAAGGACATCGACCTGACGATTCGCGGCCGCGAGACCGAGCTCGACAAGAAAATCATCGAGCAGATCGCCGAGCCGCTGATTCATCTCGTTCGCAACGCCGTCGATCACGGCATCGAGACGCCGGCCGATCGCGAGCGCATCGGCAAACCGGCGGCCGGTCAGCTCGTGCTGTCGGCCGAGCAGCAGGGCAATCGCATCCTGATCACGCTGAAAGATGACGGCTGCGGCATCGACCTGCGCATGCTCCGGGCGGTCGCCATTCAGCGAAGCGTCGCGCCGGCGGGCGAAATCGAGCGATGGACCGCGGAACAGCTGCTCGACCTCATTTTCCAGCCAGGATTCAGCACGCGATCCTCGACCACCGACGTCTCGGGTCGCGGCGTCGGCATGGACGTGGTGAAAATCGTCGTCGAGCGGCTGGGCGGCAACGTTCGCGTGCAGTCGGAGCTCGACCGGGGCACGACCATTACGCTGAACCTGCCGCTCTCGCTCGCACTGCTGCGCGTCGTGCTGCTCGAGGCGGGCGAAGAGCTGTTCGCGATGCCGACGGCCGCGATCAGACGCATTCTGCAGGTGAAGCCGGGCGATATCGGACAGCTTCAGCAGGGTCCGGTGGCAGAGGTCGACGGCGAAACCGTCCCGTTGACGCCGCTGTCGACGATGCTGCAGGTGCCGGCCGCGCCGACAGCCGCTCAGCAGACGCTGCTCGTCGCGGAAGGCAGCGAGGGCCGGTTCGGCATCCTGGTCGAAGCCGTCCACGAAGAACAGGAGCTCGTGTTCAAGGAACTGCGCGGGCCGCTGCGACAACAGCGGACGTTCACCGGCGCCGCGCTGCTCGGTAACGGCGACATCGTGCCGATCCTCGACGTCAACGCGTTGTTCGATCTCGCCTCGCGCGCGCCGTCAACGGGCACCGCGCCGGCGCTGTCTCGCCGGCCCGCGCCGCGCGTCAGCCGGGTGCTGGTGGTCGATGACTCGCTGGTCGCGGGCGAGCTGCAGAAGAACATTCTGGTTGCCGCCGGATACGCAATCTGAAATTGCGAGCGATGGCATCGAGGCGCTCGACGCGCTGCGGCACAAGGAATGGGACCTCGTCGTCGCCGACGTGGACATGCCGCGCATGACCGGCTTCGAGCTGACCGAGCGGATCCGCGCCGACGAACAGTTCCGCGACATCCCCGTCATCATCGTCACCTCGCGCGACACCGTCGACGATCGCCGCCGCGGATTCGAAGTGGGCGCCGACGCCTACGTGTTGAAGCGCGAGTTCGACCAGACGCAGCTGCTCGACACGGTGAGACGTTTGATCGGACGCGCAAGAAAGCAGGACGTGCATGTCTGAGAACCAGCAGACACCAACGTCCAGCGGGCGTTCGCCGGCCGTCCGCGTCCTCATCGTGGACGACTCCGCGGTGACGCGCGAAGTGCTGACGGCGCTGCTCAATTCCGATCCCGAGATTCGCGTCATCGGCCAGGCCGCGACCGGCGCCGAAGCCGTCGAGCTGACGGCCACGCTCCGTCCCGATCTCGTCACGATGGACCTCATGATGCCCGGGATGGACGGGATGGAAGCCACCCGCCGCATCATGGCGCGCCATCCGACGCCGGTGCTCTTCCTCAGCTCGTTCTTCGACAAGGAAGGCACGTATTCGCGCGCCGACGCGATTGCCGCGGGCGCACTCGACGTCGTCGAGAAGCCCGCGCTGATGCCCGACTGGCGCTTCCACAACGCCGCCGGCAAGCTCGTGCAGAAGGTGAAGTCGCTGTCGAAGGTGCCGGTGATCGCCCACATCCACGGCGCGCGCAAGCTGCTCGCGCAGGAATCGTCGCAACTCGATTCGTTCGTCGGTCCGGCCGCCGACGTCGTGGTCATCGGTGCGTCGTCGGGTGGCCCGCGTGTCATCGAAGTCCTGTTGTCGAGCCTGCCGTCCACCTATGCGCTCGGCATCGTGGTCGTTCAGCACATGACGGACGGCTTCACGACGAGCATGCTGCGCTGGATGCAGGAACGGTGCGCGATGCCGATCAAGCTTGCCGAGGAAGGGGACGCCATCGTGCCGCGCCGCGTGCTGTTCACCCCCGAGAACTCGCATCTCGTGGCCGCGATTGGTGGACGCGTGCACCTGACCGACTCGGAACCGGTCAACGGCCATCGGCCGTCGATCGACGTCACGTTCCTGTCGGTCGCGAGAGTCTACGGCGCGCGTTCGGCCGGCGTGCTGCTGACCGGCATGGGATCGGACGGCGCCCAGGGTCTGTTCGCCATCCGGCAGGCCGGCGGGGTCACGATCGCGCAGGACGAAGAGACCAGCGCGATCTTCGGGATGCCGCGCTCGGCCATCGAGCTGAGCGCCGCGCAGCAGGTGCTGCCGCCGGCGGGCATCGCCCGCTGTTTGAATGCTCTCCACGTGGAGCGTGTGCGATCGCTGATTTGACGTCGTTCATCGCCGTCCGCGACCTCATCGAGGAACGCTGCGGGCTCCGCTTCGACGACAGCCAGCGCGCGTCGCTGTCGGCGTCCGTCTCGCTCCGCATGCAGCAGTTGGGGATCGACAGCGAAGACGAGTACGTCGAGCGGCTTCGCGGCGAGGCGCCGCGGATGGTCGAGACCGAGCTGCGCAACCTGCTCAACCTCGTCACGGTCACCGAGACCTGCTTCTTCCGCGATGCCTCGCAGTTCCGACTGCTTCGCGATCACATCATCCCGGGGCTGATTGCGGAACGCCTGGCGAAGGGCGACAGAAACCGGACGATTCGCATCTGGAGCGCCGGTTGTTCGAGCGGCGAAGAGGCGTACTCGATCGCGCTGACGCTCGAAGACATGGGCATCTACCGGGCGTGTCCCGACTGGACGATCGAGATCATCGGGACGGACCTCAACACGAAGGTCCTGGAAAAGGCGCGGGCCGGGATCTACACGGCGCGCGCGATGCGGAATGTCGAGGGGCGGCTGCGCGATCTCTACTTCGTGCGCGAGGGGAAGACCTTCTCGCTCGCCGACACGATCAAGAAGCGCGTCAAGTTCGAGTTCGGCAATCTCACGCAGACACCCATGCCCTCGACCGGACCGCAGGACATCGTGTTCTGCAAGAACGTCGCGATCTACTTCCGTGCCGACGTGACGCGGAAGTTGATCAAGGGCCTTCACGACACGCTCGCCGACGAGGGATATCTGCTGCTCGGCCATGCCGAATCGCTCTGGCAGATGTCCGATGGATTTGCGCTCGTCGAACAGGCGAGGGCCTTCTGCTATCGGAAGAGTTCACTTGTTTCGCAGAGGTCCGCGGTCAGGTCTTCGGCGCGCAGGTCATCGCCGCGCCGGGCCAGCCGGCGATCGCCCGCGTCCGACCGGATAGTCGCACTGCCCGGCTTCAGCCCGGCCGCAGGGCTCAACACCGTCGTGGCCGGCTTCAGCCGGACCGCATCGGCGCCGATCCCTCTGACACCAGCCACCGCCGAAGATGTGACCGGCCGCTACGACGTGTGTCTTGCCGCGTTTCGCGCCGGCGACTGGGACGCGGCCGAGGCGGCGCTCTCGTCGCTGGTCGAATCGTGCCCGACATTCGTCCCCGCGCTCCTGCTGCTCGGCGGGCTCTACGCCAATCGCGGGCGCTTCGACGACGCGCTGCGGCAGGCCGAAATGGTGCTGAAGGTCAGCGACCTCGAACCGCGCGCGCACCTGCTGGTGGGGATGGTCGCGTCGCGCCAGCAGCGTCTCGATGAAGCGCAGCAGTCGCTGCGGCGGGCGCTCTACCTGGACGACTCTCTCGCGCTCGCGCATTTCTGGCTCGGCAATCTCTACCGCGATCGCGGCGATCTCGTGCGCGCGTGTCACGAGTACGAGAACGTGGTGCGCGACTGGGAGCGGCACACGCTGGAGCTGACCGAGGAGTTCGCGTCCGATCTCACCGCCGAACAGCTCGTCGGATTCTGCAGCGACAGCCTCGAACGGCTGCAAACGGTGAGCGCCAAACGGTAGAGCGGCCAACGTGCATCCATCAGATCCCGCCGGAGAAGTCACACGCCATCTGCGCAGCCTCGAGGCTCGCGGCTCGCAGACGCTTGTCGCGCAGCTCATCGACTCGCTGATGAGCGACAGTTCCTCCCAGATGGAAGCGATGCGGCGGGCGGCGACGTCCGGCGATCGCGAGGGCCTCTATCGTTCGGCCCATTCGCTGCAGGGCAGCGTCGCGATTGTCGGCGGCGAGTCTGTCGCGGGTGCCTGCGCCGAGCTGGTAAAGACCGCGAGGGATGGTTCGTTCGAGCAGATCGGCCCGCTGGTCGATCAGATCGAATCCGGCGTCGAAGCCATTCGTAGAGCACTCGTCGGCTGGGAATCCGAAAGAGGGCTCCGGGAGCCGTTTTCGACCACGGCAGAGCCTGAAAACGGCTCCCGGAGCCTATCCATCCGGGAAGCGCGTGCTCGTCATCGACGATGACGATGGCATCCGGCGGATTACGCAGATGCTGGTCGAAGGACTCGGCCATCAGGTGGAAGCGGCGCGCGACGGCGTCGAAGGGCTGGCCAAGCTGCAGCTCGGCGTCGATCTCATCCTGCTCGACGTCGTCATGCCCGGGCTCGATGGCTTCGACGTGTGCCGCCGCATCCGGCAGGATCCGGCGGGCCGTGACGTGCCCGTCATCATGGTGACCACCCTCGAGACCAAGGAGCACCGGCTGCACGCGGTCGAGGCGGGCGCCAACGACTTCATCGCGAAGCCGGTCGACGTCACCGAGCTGCGCGTGCGTGCGACGTCGCTGCTGAGGATGAAGGAAGCGCAGGACGAGGTGAAGCGCTATCAGGCGCACCTCGAAGAGATGGTGCAGGAGCGCACCGCCAGCCTGCGGCGAGCGCTCGAGCAGACAGCCGAAGCGCAGCGCATGGCCTACCAGGCGCAACTGGAGACCGTCGAGCGGCTCGCGATCCTTGCAGAGTACAAGGACAAGGTGACCGCCCGGCACATCCAGCGCATGAGCGAGTACAGCGCCGTCATCGCGCGCGGCCTCAAGCTGCCGCCCGCCGAGGTCGAACTGATTCTGCACGCCAGCCGCATGCACGATGTGGGCAAAATCGCCATGCCCGAGTCGATTCTCCGGAAGCCCTCGTCGCTCGATCCGCACGAGTGGACGGTCATGCGGCAGCATTCGACGATCGGCAGCCGGATTCTCGACAACTCGACGTCCCAGATCCTGCAGGCCGGGCGCGTCATCGCGCTGCACCATCACGAGCGGTGGGACGGCGCGGGCTATCCCAACGGTCTGGCCGGCAGCGACATCCCCCTCTGGGGCCGCATCTGCGCGGTCGCCGACGTCTTCGACGCCGTCACGAGCGAGCGCCCCTACAAACCTGCCTTTCCGAACGAAGAAGCGTTACAGTTATTGCGCGACGGACGCGGGAAGCACTTCGATCCGCGCGTCGTGGACGTCTTCTTTGAATGCCTGGAAGACATCCTGGCAGTTCAAGACAAGCACAAAGACGACGACTAGCAATGAAAACACGAAGACTAGAAACAAGAGACTAGGAGACTAGGAGTAATCTTTTTCTTCAGAAAGAAGATTTCTCTTAGTTCTCCTAATCTCTTGTTTCTTCCAAGGAGGAGACATGATCTCGCGTCGTGAAGCTCTCACCAGGATTGGCACCGCTGCGGGTGTCGCGGCCCTGACGCCGCGGATGGCGCGTGCACAGACGCAGGCGGCCTCAGAAGACCGATCCGCCGAGCGTCATCTCGAACCCGCCTCGCGACTTTTCGCAGCCGGTCTCGTATCCCGATCCCGACATCATCACGATCGATCCGTCGTTCAACGCGCTGCGCGTGGGGAACACGCCCATCCAGCGCCTGTGGACCGGCGCGATGTGGTGCGAGGGACCAGCCTGGAACGGGCAGGGGCGGTATCTCATCTGGAGCGACATCCCGAACAACCGCCAGATGCGATGGATCGAGGAAGACGGGCGCGTCACGGTGTTCCGTCAGCCCTCCGGCAACAGCAACGGCAACACGTTCGATCATCAGGGCCGCCAGCTCTCGTGCGAGCACTCGGGCCGCCGGGTGGTGCGCTACGAGCATGACGGATCGGTGACCGTCATTGCCGATTCGTTCCAGGGCAAGCGCTTGAACTCGCCGAACGACATCGCCTGTCACCCCGACGGCAGTTACTGGTTTACCGATCCGCCGTACGGAGGGTCGATTTATGAGGGTATGCCCGATGCCGCGGGCGGCCCGAGCAACAAACAGGGACAGTTGAACGCGAAAGTCGGGCAGCCGGCCGGTTCGGGCGTGCTGAAGCGCGAGCTCAGCTGCAACGTGTACCGCGTCGATCCGAGCGGCCGCATCGACATGGCGATCAGCGAGGAAGCCCTCGGCGGCATTCCCAACGGCATCACGTTTGCCCCCGACTACAAGCGCGTCTACATCGTGAATCGCGGCATCGTCTCGGTGTTCGACCTGGGAACGAGCCCTCAGCTCGGCAAGCCACGACAGTTCGCCGACTTCACCGTCGACGGCATCCGCTGCGGCACCGACGGCATTCGCACCGACGTCTTTGGCAACGTGTGGGCCAGCAGCAATGCCGGCTCGAACATCGGCTACAGCGGCGTGACGGTGTGGAATGCCGACGGGAAGTTACTTGGCCGGATTCGTCTGCCGGAAGTGTGCGCGAACGTCGCGTTCGGCGGACCGAAGCGCAACCGCCTGTTCATGGCGGCGGGGCAGTCACTCTACGCCGTCTACACGAACACGCAAGGGAGCTCGCCGGGATAAGTCGGCGGTCGAGCAGTCGACAGTCCACGTAGAGAGGTCAAGTCGGCAGCTCGTAGACCGAGTAACACGGTCGTGCAGGGCTGTGCCCGGCCGGAACGACCCGGCTCAAGTCGGTGGCGCAGGGCTTAGCCGCGGCCCGGTCGCCGGTCAGTCGACTCTCCGGTCCACGTTGGCGACGAGGTCTTCGCAGTCAATGCGCGGCCGTCCAGCCCCGGGTTCGAGGAGGCGCACATGAAGCGGTATCGATTCGAGGCATCGTTCCGACCGACTGGACGTCCGTTGGCCCGATCGAGATTGGAACAACCATGGAGAGCTGGCCTGGTCAGGAGCCCGGTGACTTGGGTTGGGCATACGTCAGCATCGGCGGTGACGTGTACAGCGAAGCCGTCACGGTTGTCGTCGCGCTCGAAGACGGTGAGCCCAGGATTCGCAGCGTCGAGTTCGGCCGGCCTTGAGCCGTGACATTCGGGCAGTCGGATTTGGGCGCGACTGAAGTCGCGCCCTACCGAAACGAGCTGGAGCCCGAAGCCTGGAGCCCGGAGCTCCGCTACTGCGGGAACCGTCCCAGCGCCGTCAGCAGATCCAGTTGCGCGCGCATCAGCGTGTTCTGCGCGACCGCGGCGGACGAATCGGCATCGCGCGCCTGGCGCTGCGCATCGATCACTTCGAGGTTCGTGGTGGCGCCCGCCTGAAACGCGAAGTTCGTGATGTTCAGCACTTCCTGAGCCTGCTCGGCAGCCAGCCGCAGGCTGTTGAACGCGCGCTCGCTCGTGCGAACGAGGTCCTGGGCCAGCCGCACTTCCGATCGCGCGCGAATCTGCAAATCGGTCAACGCCAGCCGCGCGTTGTTGAGATTCGTTTCGCGCACGCGCTTCACCGCCTTCCGCTGACCGCTGTCCCAAATCGGCTGTGAGAAGTTGACGACCAGCCGCCAGCTGCGTGCCGAGCTGAAAATGCTCGCCGGCACGAGCGCCTGCGGATCGAACGAAAGGACACCGGTTGGAAACCAGTCCTTCGAACTGTCCTGCCACACGCGATCGGCCGCGCGTTCCTCGGCCGTGAAGAGCCGCACATCGGGGCGCAGGGCCATCCAGCCCGCTTCATCCGCGGCGGCGGGCACGTCGAACGCCGGCTCGCTTGCCGCGTCGACGGGTCCGTTTGACGCCATCAAGACCCCGAGCGCTTCCTGTCCCACGCGGACGGCGTACTGCGTCACCTCGAGCCTCGCCTCGTCGCTCGACACTTCCTGGGCGGCGCGCAGCTCGTTCAGCCGCGTGCCGGCGCCCGCTTCGAGGCGGCGTCGCGCGTAATCGAGATGGGCGAGCGCGCTCTCGCGCGCGCGAAGGCTGACGTCGACCTGACGTCTGGCCGCGATAATCGCGAGGTACGCCTGCCCGGTGGCGACGGCGATGTTCGTGCGCACATCCGCACTCGAGAGGTTCGCCACCTCCATCTGATCCTTCGCCTGATTTCTCGCCGCCCATGCCGCCGCCGCAAGCACCGGCATCGAGGCGCTCGCGGCAATCGTGCCCTGCATCCGCGGGCTCGTCACCACGTCGTCGAATTTCCGTTCGGTGCTGTTGACGATTCCGGTGAAGCTGGCATTCACCTGGGGCAGCGTGACCGCGCGCGCCTGCTGCAGAAGCGCCTCGGCCCGGAGAATGCCCTGGATCGCCTGTCCGACGGTGGGGTTGTTCTTCAACGCGCGCTCGACGGCCTGGTCGAGCGTGACCGACTCGATGGGCGGAGTGGTCTGTGCGGACAGCGCTGCAGGACACAGTAGAACGAGCGATGCCAGTGCGGCCGCAGCTCTCTTATGCATGGGCCACACCCGCCGCGCGTTTCGACACGCGCTTCTTGGTTCCCGGGCGCGATCGTTCGGATGATCACGTACAGGACCGGAATGAAGAGGATCGACAGGAAGGTCGACGCCAGCATGCCGCCCGCGACCGCCGTGCCGACCGAGTTTCGCGCGCCGGCGCCCGCGCCTGTCGCGTATGCCAGAGGAAGCACGCCGAGAATGAATGCAAATGAGGTCATAAGAATGGGCCGCAGCCGGATGCGCGCGGCCTCCACCGCAGAGTCGACGATGGGTCGCCCCTGCGTGCGAAGCTGTTCTGCGAACTCGACGATCAGAATCGAATTCTTGGCGGCCAGGCCGATGAGCATGACCAGGCCCACCTGGCAGAACACGTCGTTGGAGAAGCCGCGGAGGAGTTGAGCGCTCAGCGCACCGAAGACGGCGAGCGGGACGCCGAGCAGAATGATGAAAGGCAGAACCCAGCTCTCGTACTGCGCCGCCAGCACGAGATAGACGAGCACGATCGACAACAGGAACAGATAGGCGGCCTGCCGGCCGAGCTTCGTTTCTTCGAGCGACAACCCCGCCCAGGCGAAGTCGTAGCCCTGCGGCAGCACCTGGCGCGCGATGCGCTCCATTTCCTGCAGCGCCTGTCCCGAGCTGACGCCCGGAAGCGCCGAACCCGTGATTTCCGTCGAGCGGAACAGGTTGAAGTGATTGATGACCGACGGCGCGGTCGATTCGCGCGTGCGCACGACCGCCGACAGCGGCACCATGTCGCCGTTCGACGCGCGGGCGTAGTACTGGCTCAGATCGCCCGGCTCGGCCCGGAATTGCTGATCGCCCTGCACGTACACGCGATAGGCGCGGTTGTTGAAATCGAAATCGTTCACATACTGAGAGCCCAGCAGAACCGCGAGGGCATCGGTCACTTCACGAATCGGAAGGCCGAGCGATCGCGCCTTGTCGCGATCGATCGTGACGACGAGCTGCGGATCGTTGGCCGTAAAGGCCGAGAACAGTCCCGCGACGCGACCCGATTGATTCCCGGCGCCAGCCACCTGTTGCGTCACGTCGGCCAGCTGGGTGATGTCGGCGCTCGACAGGTCGAGGATTTCCATCTGGAAGCCGCCGAACGACGAGACGCCCTGAATCGGCGGAGGAGCGACGGGAATCACGAGGGCGCCGGGAATGCCGAACACCTGGCCGCGGATGCGATTCAGCACGGTTCCGAGCGAGTGCTCCTCGCCCTCGCGCTCGTCGAACGACTTGAGCCGCGAGAACATCAGCCCGTTGTTCGACGCGGCGCCGCTGAAGCTGAAGCCGGCGACCGAGAAGACCCCGGCGATTTCCGGCTGCTTGAAGTAGATCTGCTCGACCTCCTTCATGATGTTCGTCGTGTACTCGATCGACGCGCCGGATGGCGCCTGCACGATGGTGATGAAATAGCCCTCGTCTTCGGCCGGGACGAACGCGCCCGGCACCGCGCGATACACCCACCAGGTGGCGCCAAGCGAAAGCACGAACAGCAGCGCCATCGCCCACTTCCAGCGCAGCGCACCTCCGATCACGCGGACGTACAGGTCGGTGCCGGCGTCGATGACGCGGTTGACGCCGGTGAAGAACCTGCCGTGCGCGTGGCTCTCTTCGTCGAGCAGCAGCGCGGACAGCGCCGGCGTAAACGTGACGGCGTTGAACACCGACAGGATGACGGAGAAGGTAATCGTCATCGCGAACTGCTGATACATGCGGCCCGTCGTGCCGGGGAAGAACGCGACCGGCAGGAACACCGCGACGAGCACGATGCCGATGACGACGACCGCCGAGAAGACCTCGCGCATGGCGTCGACCGCCGCGTCGTGCGCGCTCTTCTTGAACTCGCGCATGTGCCGCTCGATGTTCTCGATGACCACGATCGCATCGTCCACGACGATGCCGGTGGCGAGCACGATGCCGAAGAGCGTCAGCGTGTTGATCGAGTAGCCGAACAGCTTGACGAACGCGAACGTGCCCACCAGCGACACGGGAATCGTGATGGCCGGAATCAGCGTGCTGCGCCAGTTCTGCAGGAAGAGGAACATGACGAGGATGACGAGCGCGATGGCTTCGGCCAGCGTCTTGAGCACCTCGACGATCGACTCCTGCACGACGATCACGTTGTCGAATGCGAGCTGCCACTTCAGTCCAGGCGGGAACTGGTCGTCGAGCCGATCCATTGCCGCCGCCACGCCGCGAAACGTCTCCAGCGCGTTGGCGGTGGGGAGGAGCATGATGCCGACGCCCGACGCTTCGACCCCCGAGAATCGCAACCGGGACGAGTAGTCTTCGGCGCCCAGCTCGACTCGTCCGATGTCGCGCACGCGCACCAGCGCGCCGTCCTCGCCAGCCTTGATGACGATGTCCTCGAACTCGCTCACCTCGGTCAGTCGTCCGGCGGCGCGCACGCTGAGCTGGAACATCTGATCTTCGGCAGACGGCTCGGCGCCGACCGATCCGGCGGCCACCTGGACGTTCTGCTCGCGCAGCGCGTTGGTGACGTCGGTGGCCGTCAGCCCGCGACCCGCGAGCCGGTTGGGGTCGAGCCACAGGCGCATCGCGAAGCGGCGCTCGCCGAAGATGATGACGTTGGCCACGCCGGGCACGCGCTTCAAGTCGTCGCGCACGTAGCGGTCGACGTAGTTGCTGATGAAGAGCGAGCTGTACTGGTTCTTGTCGGAGTAGAACCCGAGACCGGCGAGAAATCCGGCCGATCCCTTCGTGACGGTGATGCCGTTGGTGCGCACCTCGAGCGGCATGCGGCCGAGCGCCGAGTTGACGCGGTTCTGCACGTCGACGGCGGCGAGATCGGGACTACGCCCGACTTCGAAGGTGACCGTGATGGTGCTCAGGCCGTTGTTGGTCGACGCCGAGGTCATGTAGAGCATGCCCTCGACGCCGTTGATCACCGACTCCAGCGGCGTGGTCACCGCGCTTTCGACGGCCTGCGCGTTTGCGCCGGTGTAGAACGCACTGACCGCGACGGTCGGCGGCGCGAGCTCGGGATAGCGCCCGATGGGCAGCGTCGGGATGGAGATCGCGCCGGCAAGCGTGATGAGGATGGAGCAGACCGTCGCGAGGACGGGCCGCCGGATGAAGACGTCCGTGAACATTACGCGTCCTCGGGAAAGGGTCGGGAGGGTTTTCGCCGTCAGGCGGGCGAACCCTCCCGCCCTTCGCCGCGGGGGTGCTGCACGGGGGAACCGTCACGGATCTTCTGGATGCCGGCCGCGATCAACCTCTCGCCGGCTTTCACACCCTTCTGCACCGTGTAGAAGTTTCCAACCACCGGGCCGAGCTCGACGGAACGCTGCCTGGCGACCAGCCCCTTGCCACCTTCACCGGCTTCGGCGACGAACGCAAACCACTGGCCGTTGATGCGTGTGACGGCGGTGACCGGAATGGTGAGGCCGGGCTCGGTCGACCAGATCACGAAGGAGCGGACGTATTGAGCCGTCCGCAGCGTGCCGGGTACCGAAACCTGTGTCTTGACGAGCACCGTCTGCGTTTTCTCGTCGACCGACGGCGCGACGAAATTGATCTTCTCTTCCGCGATCGTCACGCCTGTGTCGTCGACGATGCGGACGGGAAGACCAAGGCGCAGCTTCGTCGCCTGCTGCACCGGCACGTTGATGTACACCTCGAGCCCCGCGTTGGCGTCGATCGAGGTCAGCGCGGTCGACTTTTGTCACCCGATCGCCTTCGCGCACGGGGATGTCGCCGACGACGCCGGTTGTCGGAGCGGTCACGCGGTAGTAAGCGAGATCGGTGCGCGCCGTGCGAATCTGCTCCTGCACGGTTCGCAACTGCGCCTCGGCGGCTTTCAGGTCGTTGGCCGCGCGATCGGCGTCCATCTGGCTCGAGGCGCCGGCGGCGAGCAGCTTGGTGGCGCGATCGGCCTCCTGTCGCGCGTACGCGACATCGTTTTCACGCTGCGCCCTGACCGAGTCGAGGCTCGCCAGCTGGCCCTGCTGCACGCGCGAGTCGATCTCCATCAGCAGGTCGCCGCTCGAGACGCGTTGCCCGGGCCTGGCCGCGATCCGCGTAATGAAGCCTTCGACCTGCGGCTGGATGTCGGTCGATCGACGCGATTTCACGGTTCCCACGAATTCGGTCGTCTGTTCGACCGGCTTCGCCTCGAGCGTCACGATGTCGACGGGCATGGCGGGCATGCCGCCGCCCGCGGCACCACCTGCCGCCGCGCCCTCGCCGCCCCCGCACGCCGTGACGCTAAACGACAGAAGGAAAAAGAGAAAGATGTGATTTGCTGGCTTATTCATAGGTTCCGAAGGACAAACTGTGGGAAGACTCCCCGCATCGACCCAGATCGAGTGCCGAAAATGGTCATTATAATCTGCGCATGCCCACGACCTCCGATCGCGGACTGTTTGTCTGGCACGAGCTCAATACCACCGATACGACTGGGGCCGACGCCTTCTACTCGCGGCTGATTGGCTGGAAGAGCAAGCCGTGGGACCCGAACCCCTCCTACCAGGTCTGGACGATGGGCCGGGAAGGGCGAGCCGGGTTGTATCAGATACATGAAATTCCCAACATCGTGACGCCGCCGCCGCACTGGCTCAACTACATCGGCACACCGGACGTGGATGCGACCGTGCGGCAGGCTGTCGAGCTGGGCGGCAAGGTCGTGACGCCGGCCGCCGACGTGCCGCGTGTGGGGCGGATGGCCGTGCTCCAGGACCCGCAGGGCGCCATGTTTGCCGTCTCGGCGCGCATCGAGCGGGCGCGATGGAAAGAGCCGCAGATCGGCGACTTCTCGTGGCACGAGCTGCTGACCAGCAACTATCAGACCGCTTTCGATTTTTACTCGAAGCTGTTCGGCTGGGAAAAGATGCTGGCCATGGAGATGGGGCCGCAGGGGATCTACCAGATCTTCGGCACGGGAGGCCATCAGCTTGGCGGCATGTTCACGCCAGGGCCTGGTGCGATGCCGCCCGGCGGCCCGCAGTGGCTGCCCTACATCTTCGTTCGCGATGCGCGGAAAACCGCCGAGGCCACCAAAGAGCTCGGCGCGCTCATCGCGCACGAGCCAACGGAAGTACCCGGCGGCGACATGGTATTCACCGGTGTGGATCGCCAGGGCGCGATGTTCGCGGCGCACTCGAAGAAACGGGAAGCGCCGGCCCCGGCCCCCGGAAAGCGCGCGAAGGTCACGAAAATCGCCACGAAGGCCACGAAGGCCACGAAGGTCACGAAGAAGTCGAAGGCTGCCAAGGTCACGAAGAAAGCCGCGAACAAGGCCGCGCCGAAGAAGAAAGCCGCAAGGAAGCCGTCGCGGCGGCGGTAGATAGCTGGATACAATGTCCCACTTCTGGAGGAAACAATGAAGCGTCTGTCACTCATCGCGCTCGCAGTCTTCGGCCTTGCCGCCCAGGGGCTCACAGCCCAGACGAAGGATGGCTGGGTCACGTTGTTCAACGGCAAGGACCTCAACAGCTTCAACGTCATCGGAACCGCCAACTGGGAGATCGTCGACGGTGCGGTCCAGGCCAACATGGGTACGGGATACCTCGTGTCGAAGGAGACCTACACCGACTTCGAGATCAAGGTCGAGTTCTGGACGTCGAACAACGGCAACAGCGGCGTCTACATGCGCTGCATGGACGGGGCGAAGATCACCGACAAGACCTGCTACGAAGCGAACATCTTCGACAAGCGGAAGGATCAGTCGGGCCGCACGGGCGGCATCCCGAACTACGCGGCGCCGATCGCGATTGTCGATGCCGAAGGCAAGTGGAACACGTACGAAATCACGCTCCGCGGTCCGCACATCGTCGTCGTGCTGAACGGAACGAAGACGGTCGACGCGATGGACAGCACGCTCAAGAGCGGCCCGATCGCGCTTCAGTACACGGCGGGCGACATCAAGATCCGCAACGTGCAGATTCGACGGCTGTAGTTATAGGTGGTGGCTGGTAGGTAGTGGGTGGTAGCAATGACTCTTCCGACTACCTACCACCTACTACCTACCACCTACCACCTAGCCACCTAGCCACCTACTCCCCACCGCCCAGGCGCTCATCCCTCCCGTCATTTCCGCCACGCGCGAGAACCCTTCGCGCAGCAGCAGGCTGCTCGCCATCGACGACCGGTAACCGGCGGCGCAGAACACCACGATCGGACGATTGCGGGGCACCTCGTCGAGACGGTTCGCCAGCCGGCTGAGCGGGATATTGACGCTGCCTTCGATGTGCTGCTGTTGCCACTCGCCGGGAGTTCTGACGTCGAGGAGATACGGCGCGTCCGGTGCGCCCAGCCATCCGTTGACCGAATCCGCCGAGGCTTGCGGCGTCGCCGTCAGCAGGTCGTCGCGATCCCGCAGCGTGAGCATCCCTCCGTCGAGATAGCCCGCCACGTTGTCGAACCCGATCCGCCCCAGCCGCAGGGCCGCTTCGGCCTCGCGGCCCGGCGACGCGATGATGACAATCGGCCGTTCGTGAGCGAGCAGCGTGCCCGCCCAGGTGGCGTATTGTCCGCCGAGGCCGATGTTGATGCTTCCAGCCACATGCCCGGCCGCAAACTCGCTGGCATCGCGGACGTCGAGTGCCTGGGCGCCATTCTTCATCGCCGCAATCAACGACTCGGGGGAAAGCGGTTGAAGTTCGTGTTCCAGGACACGCTCGAGCGTCGGCCGCTCTTTCGAGTTGAGGACGGCGTCGTAGGAGAAGTACGACGGTGCGTCCGGCTGGTCGGCCGTGACGATCGCGATGAAGTCGGCTTCGCTCATCGGCTGCAGCGCGTAGTTGCTCTTCCGCTGTTCGCCGAGGGTCGATACCGTCTCTTTGCTGATCTTCTTCCCGCACAGCGACCCCGCGCCATGCGCGGGATACACGAGCGTCGCGTCGGGCAGCGGCAGCAACTGCTCGTGAATCGAGTGGTAGAGCAGTCGCCCGAGGTCGGTGGCCGACCAGCCGAGCGACGCTCTCAAGTCGGGCCGGCCCACGTCGCCGATGAACAAGGTATCCCCCGTCAGCACCGCGTACGCGTTGGTGGTGTCGGTTGTGAGGTCGTACACGAGGATCGAGATCGATTCGGGCGTGTGTCCGGGTGTTTCGAGCGCCTGGAGGCGAACGTCGCCCAACTCGAGCGTGCTGCCGGTCGCCATCGGCGTGAAGGCGTATTCGGCCTGCGCCCTGGCGCCGAGGTAGATCCGGGCGCCGGTCCTGTCGCGAAGCTCGAGATGGCCCGCGATGAAGTCGGCGTGAAGGTGCGTGAGGAAGACGTGGCGGATCGTCAGACCATGACGATCCGCCTCATCGAGGTATTCCTGCACATCGCGCTTTGGATCGACGATCGACGGCCTCGTGCGTCTTCTCGTCGCCGATCAGGTACGACGCGTGGGCAAGACAGTTCAGATAGAACTGTTTGAAGATCATCACGTCGTGGATCGCCGGGGTTCGTGAGCGGGTTCGTGGGGTTCGTAAGGTTCGTGGGGTTCGTAAGTTCGAGGTTCGTGAGGTTCGGGTTCGAACCCACGAACCGACGAACCGACGAACCGACGAACCGACGAACCGACGAGACTTTCAAAATGCCGGCGTGTTCGGCTGTCGTCCCCAGCAGCACCCGTCCGGCTTCTTCCCACACGTGGGGCGCGACCGTGAAGTGATGCGTCATCGCTTCGGCATCGCGCGCATAGCGCTGCATCGCCGATTTGGTGTAGATCGCGCTGCCCCCGGCGAGCGTGTTGGCTGTTCTCGTGACGCTGGTGCCCGTCTCGACGGCGTGCGCCGCGGCGGCGCGTGCGAGCGCGAGCTGACGGTCCGTCACGGGCTTGCCGGCGAGCACCGTCTCCCACATCTCGCGCGCGGTGTCGTGCAGGAACGCACGCGCCCCGCCCAGCGCGGCCTCCGCACGCGCGAGCTCGATTTGCGTCGCCGGCCGATCGGCAAGCGGCGCCTGATACATCGTCGGCACCTTCGCCTGCGCCATCTCCGTCAGCTCGTCGAGCGCGCTGCGCGCGATGCCGAGGCTCACCGACGCCAGCTTGAACACAAAGAGCTGCACGGGTGGCATGCGATAGAGGGCTTCGGCACGATGGCCCGATGGATCGAGCAGCTTGAAGATCCGGTGCTCGGGGATGAAGACGTCGGTCGCGCTGAAGTCGTTGCTGCCCGTGCCGCACAGGCCGCTGACGTGCCACGTGTCGTGAATCTCGACGTCGGTCACCGGCATGCAGACGTGGATAATCTCGGGGCCCATCGGCGTCATGCGCGGCTTGCCGTTGTCCATCACCATGCAGCCGGCCCACAGCCAGTCGCAGTGCGTGATGCCGCTCGCGAAGGCCCACCGGCCGCCGACGCGCACCCCCTTGTCTTCGCGCACCGCGGCGCCGGCCGGGGCCGCGATGCCGGCCGTGGGTATCGAGGGGTTGGCCCAGACTTCTTTCGCCCCGCGCTCGTTGATGTACCCGGCGGCGATGTTGCCGCTGCTGCCGATCATGGCGCACCAGCCGGCCGAGCCGTCGGCGGTGGCCACCTCTTCGATCGCCTGCATGATCTCGATGGGCGTGCCCTCCTGGCCGCCGATGGCCCGCGGCACGGAGAGACTGAAGATTCCTGTATCGCGAAGCCCCTTCGCCAGGTCTGGCGGCAGACGGCGGGCCTGTTCGATGTCCTGACGCCGTGCGCGCAGGGTGGGGAGAAGGCTGCGAACGCTGTCGATGACGGTGGTCGTGATCATGACACCCTCCTGCAAGTGGACATTGGCTTATACGTTGGCATTTTCCTCCTGGTTACATCCCTGGTTGTGCTAATTTCTCGCGCATGACCAGCACACGCATTCTTCTTCTTATGGCGCTTCTGACGATGGCGGCTCCGGGCGGGGCCTACGCCCAGGGAGCGGACAGCAAGTACCAGGTCGTCGAGAACTGGGCGCACTTTCCTCCGGGCGTCGAGAAGTGGGGAGGCGCGACCGGCGTCGACGTCGACTCCAAAGGCAACGTTTACGTGTTCCACCGCATCGAGTCAATGCCGATCATGGCGTTCGACAAGAACGGCAAGTTCCTGCGGGGCTGGGGCCAGGGGATGTTCAAGACGACCCATTTCCTGCGGACCGACCGGGATGGGAATGTCTGGGTGACCGACCGGGGCGACCATCAGGTCTTCAAGTTCAACGCTGAAGGCAAGCTCCTGATGACATTGGGCAGGAAGGGCATCGTCGGGGAGAACGAATCGACCGATGCCTTCAACGGCGTGGCCGACCTCGTCATTGCGAGAAACGGCGACATCTTCATCGCCGACGGCGAGAGCACGAACACGCGCGTGGTGAAGTACTCGAAAGACGGCAAGTTCGTCATGTGGTGGGGCGGCAAGGGCACCGATCCGGGCAGGTTCGACGAGCCGCACAGCATCGCGATCGATTCGCGCGGCCGCCTCTACGTGGGCGATCGCCGCAACAAACGCGTGCAGGTGTTCGATCAGGCCGGCAAGTTCATCGAGCAGTGGAACCACCTCGGCACGCCGTGGGGCGTGTACGTCAAGGACGATCTGCTGTATGTCGTCGACGGCACCGAGGCCAACTGCCTGTACATCATGAACATCAAGGACGGCAAGATCGTCGACAAGGTCGAAGGCCTGAAGAACGCCACCGCCGTGACGGTCGACGCGAACGACAACATCTACATCGGCGAAGTGAACGGCCAGAACGTGAAGAAGCTGGTCAAGAAAAAATAGCTTCGTCCTGCAGGGATTAGGGATTAGGGATTGGGGATTGGGAACTACTCACCGGCAATTCGGGACTGACCTGCAACGATCCGTTGACGGGCGAGCGGGTGGCCGTTGCTGGCACGCGAATCCGTGCGGAGGCGGCCGACTCGGACATCGACCGCGCGAGAAGCCTGAGGGCACCGAGCGAGGATGAAGTGCGAAAGAGAGTGTCCTCGCGTCACGCGGCCCGTTTCGGCATCGCAGCGCGGTCCGGCCCCGGCCCGCCTACGCCAAGGCTCCGGCGCGTCCGCCGTAGCGTCGCGAAGGCGGAAGCTTCGGATTCGCGTGGCAGCAACGGCCAGCCGATCGCTTCGCTGAACGTCGTGACCAACGGGCCCGAAGCATTGAGGGCAAAGGTAAGCTGATGGCAATAGTCAACCTGCGTGTGAACGGTCAGCCGCGAACCGTCGACGTCGACGAGTCGACGCCGCTGTTGTATGTCCTGAGCGACGAGCTCGCGCTGAACGGTCCGAAATTCGGCTGCGGCCTCGGCCAGTGCGGCGCCTGCACCGTGATCGTCAAAGGCCAGGCGATTCGATCGTGCGTGACACCGGTAAAGACGGTCGCAAACGGCGAGATCACGACGCTCGAGGGGCTGGGCACGCCGGACAAGCCACATCCCATTCAACAGGCGTTCATCGACGAACAGGCCGCGCAGTGCGGCTTCTGCCTCAGCGGCGTCATCCTGACGGCCAAAGCGCTGGTCGATCGCACGCCGAAGCCGACCGACGACCAGATTCAGCAGGCGCTGTCGGGCGTGCTGTGCCGCTGCTTCACGCACTCGCGCATGATCGCCGCGGTCAAGCGTTACGCGAACGGAGGTGCGGCATGACACCGCCCTAATCCCGAATTCCTAATCCCCAATCCCGACAGCGGCAGTCTCTCCCGTCGGGCGATGCTGAAAGCTACGGGTGCGCTCATCGTGAGCTTCGCGATCGAGCCGCCGAGTGTTTGCGCCAGGCCGTCGCGCACGCTGGTGGGCAATCCGCCGAAAGAGCTCGACGGCTGGCTGTCGATCGGTGCCGACGGCATCGTCACCGCCTACACCGGCAAGTGCGAGATGGGGCAGGGTCTCTTTACGGCGCAAACGCAGCTCGTCGCCGAAGAGCTCTGCGTGCGCGTCGATCAGGTGAAGCTCATCCAGTGCGTGACGGGGCTGACGCCCGACCAGGGCGTCACGTCGGGCGCGCAATCGCATCCGCAGAATTTCAACCAGGCGAATCTGGCGCTCGCCGCGGCCACCGCGCGCGAGGCGCTGCTGCAGATGGCGGCGAAGCACTGGGGCGTGCCGGTCGAACGGCTCACGGCCGGCAACGGCGTCGTCCATCTGGGAGAGCGCACGATCACCTACGGCGAGCTCATCGGCGGCAGGAAATTCAATCTGCCGCTGAATACCAGCGCGAAGCGCAAGGTGGCGCGTGAGTGGACCATCCTCGGGAACCCGGTGAAGCGTCTCGACATGGCCGACATGGTGACCGGCCGTCTCGAGTACGCGCACAACGTGCGCGTGCCCGGCATGGTGCACGGCCGCGTCGTGCGTCCGCCCACCGTTGGCGCCACCGTCGTGAGCGTCGACGAGAGCTCGGTCAGCGGCATGCCCGGCTTCGTCAAGGTCGTCGTCAAGAAGGATTTCGTCGGTGTGGTCTGCGAGAAGCAGTGGCAGGCCGTGCAGGCGGCCAACCGGTTGAAGGTGAGCTGGAAGCCCGGCCCCGCGCTTCCGCCGCAGGCGGGCTTCTACGATCACATGCGCAAGGCGCCCAGCCGCGACGCGATGCTCGTCGATTCGAAGGACGTCGATGCCACGCTCGCGTCGGCCGCGCAGGTCGTGCGCTCGACCTACCTGCACCCGTATCACATGCACGGATCGATCGGGGCCTCGTGCGCCGTCGCCGATGTCAAGGCCGACAGCGCCACCATCTGGTCGCCGACGCAGGGCGTCTATCCGCAGCGCGACAGCTGCGCGATGGTGCTCGGCATGAAGCCGCAGCAGGTGAAGGTCATCTACTCGCGCGGTTCGGGCTGCTACGGCATCAACGGCGCCGATACGGTGTCCTACGACGCCGCGCTGATGTCGCAGGCGGTGGGCCGCCCTGTTCGCGTGCAGCTCTCGCGCAAGGACGAGATGGCGCACGAAAACTTCGGCCTCGCGTTTGTCGTCGATCAGCGCGTCGGCCTCGATCGCACCGGCAACATCGTCGCGTGGGATTACGAAGCGTGGTCGCCGGTGCGCGGAGGCAGGCCCGGCTACACGCAGCCGGGGAATCAGGTGACGGGATTTCTGGCCGGGTTCCAGCCGGCGGCGTTCACGCCGCTTTCGCCGGCGCCGCCGCCAAAAGGGCCGCTCGCCAACGGATCGAACGTCGTGCCGTCCTACGTCGCCGGAACCGTCAACGGTGAGGCGGGCGGTACCGGCACCGTCAAATGCGAGCGCATGCTCTCGCGCACGGTCGAGTCACCGTTCTGGACCGGTCCGCTGCGTTCGCCAAGCCGTCTTCAGAACACGTTCGCGCACGAGTGCATGATGGACGAGGTCGCGGCCGCGGCGAAGGCGGATCCGGTCGAGTTCCGTCTGCGTCATCTGCGCGATCCACGCTTGAAGAATGTCGTGCAGGCCGCCGCAAAGGCGGCCAACTGGCAGGCACGTCCGTCGCCATCGAACCCTGAACGCTAACGGAACCCAGAACCGGCATCGCCGGAACCGTATCGTCTCCGGCCGGGGAGTGGCGTGCGTCCTTTATGAAGGAGACAACGGCTACTGCGGGATGGTGGCCGAGGTCGATGTCCACCTCGACACCGGTGTCGTGGATGTGAAGCGCCTCGTCATGGCGGTCGACTGCGGCCCGATCTCCAATCCAGATGGATTGCGCAATCAATGCGAAGGAGGCGCGCTGCACGGCATGAGCCGGGCGCTCTTCGAAGAAGTCACCTGGGACCACGAGAAGGTCACGTCAGTGGACTGGCGCACGTACCACACGTTCCCGGTCGGGTTCAAAGTGCCGGCACTGCAGGTGGTGTTGATCAACGCTCTGGATGCCGAGGCCTGCGGCGCAGGCGAGACGTCGACCACCGTGACGGCCGCCGCGATCTGCAACGCCATCTTCGACGCAACGGGCCGACGGCTGCGACAGGTGCCGTTGACGCCGGAGCGCGTCAAGGCTGCTCTTGGTACGAACTGAAAATGAAATTGCTGCGGAAAAATTCACATCCGAATGCTCATTGCGAAAAATTCCGCACGCGAAAAATTCCGCAGTGTTGATTTCGCGCGAATCGTAACTCCATTTACTTTTTCGTCTCCGCTCGAAGAACTTCTTCCGTACTACACTACAAGTGCTGCACTGAGAACTGCGTGGCGACGGAATTGCTTCGTCGTTGACGCTGGGCCGAAGGCGCGCGCAGCGCACAGATCCGCCCGCACAACAGCAGGAAAAAAATACTCGACCACGAAAGAAGTACCGCGTGCCTTCATCTGTACTGGCCTTCGTCACGACGATTCATCTCGCGCTCGCGTCGCTGCGCAATCATCGCAGCGCCACGGCGGGACCGCTCAGTTCGACGGCGGCGGTGTCGCTGCTCCTCGCGGCCCTGCCGTGGCTGTTCCCGAGCGCCATCGGTCTGGCGTTCGGCATCGGCGTTCACCTCGCATGGTTCGTGGTGTGCGAGCGCCTCGTCCCGCTCCAGCCCGCGGGGCGCAAAACTGCGCAAGCGCCACCGGCTCCAGACCCACGGTGGCATCGGGGCCGTCTCCGGCCCGCCCGCAGGGATTCGTTCAGGTTCCCGTGCTCGCCGTCTTCGACGAAACGCCGGACATCAAGACGATTCGCGTGGCCCGACCGGACGGCTTCGAGTTCAGTGCGGGACAGTTCATCGCCGTGCGGGTGCGGGTCGACGGCAAGGACTGTTCGCGCTGCTACTCGGTGAGCTCTGCGCCACACGTCCACGGATACCTCGAGATCTCCGTCAAGCGTCACGGGCTGGTTTCGAACGCACTGCACGTGATGGCTCGGCCCGGCGCGTTGCTGTCTGTCCGCAGTCCGAACGGTGCGTTTACCTATCCGTCCGGCGACGACCGTCCCATCGTGCTCGTCGCCGGAGGAGTCGGCATTACGCCGCTCATCAGCATGCTGCGCCACGCGGTGCATGCCGAACCGGCGCGCGCCGTCACGCTGCTCTACAGCGCGCGCACTGAGGCGGATTTCGCCTTCAAAGACGAGATCGCGGCGCTGGTTCGGCGGCACCCCCAGGCACGGGCGTATCTCGCATCGAGCCGCGCCTCGAGTCCGGACATCTACCCGGGGCGGATCGACGCCACCCTCATTCGCGCGACCGTGCCCGATATCGCGCATTCGATCTGCCTGGTCTGCGGTCCTCTTCAGATGATCGACTTGATGAAAGGCCTGCTGCCGACGCTTGGGGTGCCGGCGGCGCAAATTCGCCACGAGGTGTTCGAGGCTGCCGTGGCGGCATCGGCTGCGCGAGACAAGCCCGAGGCCACGAACGGCCCCTGCGCGCCAGGCGCGTGCCAGCTTCGACGTGACGTGCGCGCGAACCGGAAAGACGATGCCGATTGCACCGGGACAGACGCTGCTCGATGCCGCGGATGCCGCCGGCATCGCGCTCGAGTCGCTCTGCCGCGCGGGCATCTGCGGAACCTGCCGCACGCGCGTGACCCAGGGTGAGGTCGCATGCGCGTCCGACGCCCTGAGCGCCGAAGAGCGCGCCGGTGGATTGGTGCTGGCGTGCGTGGCGACGGCGCACTCGAACTGCACGATCGACCTATGACGACACGCGACGTTGCCGGCTCGACGTTTCCCGCCACGGCGGCCGCATCCGGCGCACGGCCGCTCGCGGCGCGCATGTCGGGTGTCGTCAGAAGCGGCGTGGGTCTGGGCATCGTTGCATCGATCGTCGCGGCGATCTGGATTCTGATTCCAGCCGGAGGCGCCGAGTACTACACGACGCCGCTGGCCATCCGCGGCTACTCGCCCGTGCACCGCCTGCTGCGCCCGTCCGGACCAATCGGCCAGACGCTCGGGGTCATCGGCGGCGTGCTGATGCTGATGCCGTTTTTCTACATGATGCGGAAGCGCATCCCGGGCCTCCGGTCGCTCGGCAGCCTCAAGACCTGGCTCGAGGTCCATCTGTTCTGCGGCATCTTCGGCCCGGTGCTCGTCACGTTTCACACCAGCTTCAAGTTCAACGGCATCGTCTCGGCCGCCTACTGGTCGATGGTGATCGTCGTCCTGTCGGGGTTTGTCGGCCGCTATCTGTACGTGCGGATACCGCGATCGATTCGCGGCACCGAGCTGCCGCGGGCAGAGCTCGACGAGCGTGCCGACGCGATGCGCGACGAGCTGGCGCGGTCGGTGGAATCAGACACGGTCTTCGCCCGTCTGCAGGCATTCGAACGGGCGGCAGTCCCGCATTCGAGTGCGGACCTGTCGGTCGTCGATTTGCTCTTTGGCGAGATGACGCTCGGACGGAAGGTGCAGGCCCTTGATCGCCAGCTCGCACGCGCGGGATTGGCGCCGGGGCTTCGGGCCGATGTCGTCGCGCTCACCACCGAGCGGGCGGTGCTGCTGCGGCGGATTGCCTATCTCGAATGGACCAGAAAGCTGTTCGAGCTCTGGCACGTGTTTCATCTGCCGCTCGTCTATCTGCAGATGGTCATCGTCGCCGCGCACGTGGGCGTGGCGGTCTACCTCGGATACGTGCCGTTCAGGTGGTAGGCAGGATGCTGCGCACGGCGCTGCTCGTCTCGGCCGTATGTCTGCTGGCCCACGGCCGCGCCGAGGCTCAACTCGGAACGCTGTTGTCGCCCGGCGTGCTCACCAAGGCGCACGCGGAACTCGAAGGGATTGCCAATTGTTCGAAGTGTCACGAGCCGGGGAAGGGCATCACGGCGGCGAAGTGCTTGTCGTGTCACAAGCCCGTGGCGGATCGCATTGCCCGGCGAAGCGGTGTCCATCGTGATGTCAAGGGAGACTGTGTGAGCTGTCACGTCGAGCACACCGGCGCAGACGGCGAGCTGCGCCCGTTCGATCGGGCGGCGTTCGATCACGCCGGCGTGGCGGGGTTTCCGCTCGACGGCAGGCATGCCGCCCTGGCGGGGAAGTGCGAGGCGTGTCACAAGACGCGGTCCTTCCTCACGGTCCGCGCCGACTGCCAGTCGTGCCACAAGGATGCGCACAACGGAAAGCTCGGTGCCGCGTGCGCGTCGTGCCACACCACCCGCGTCGCGTTCAAGGACGTCATCGCCGGTGGCCGATTCGATCATTCGAAAACGGCGTTTCCGCTCATGGGCGCTCACAAGTCGGTCACCTGTGCGAGCTGTCACGTGAACGGCGCCTACAAAGGGCTCTCCTTCTCGTCATGTACGAGCTGCCACAAGGATCCGCACCAGCCGACGTTCGGCGCGGTCTGCACGACATGCCACACGACCGATGCCTGGCGAACGACGAAGGTCGATCATTCGCGGACGGCATTCCCGCTCCTGGGGCGCCACGCCGCCGTGGCGTGCGCCTCCTGCCACAAGCAGAGCGCCCTGAAGGTGAAGCCCCGATCGAACACCTGCGCCGCGTGCCACGTGGACGTCCACCGCGGCACGTTCAAGCAGGACTGCAAGTCGTGTCATACGGAAACGAGCTTTGCCAAGGCGCCGTTCGATCACGGATCAGACGAAGTTCCCGCTCGACGGCAGGCACGCGCCGCTCGCTTGCGCGGCGTGTCACACCCCGCAGGCCGGTGCGGCAAGGACATGGTGCGGCAACGGCTGCTGCCGCGAAGCCCGCCGCGGCGAAGCCTGCGGCGGCGCGGGCCGCAGATTTCCGCGGATTGCGTGACGACGTGCGTCAGTTGCCACAGCGACGTCCACAAGGGCGAAATGAGCGCGACGTGCGAGTCGTGTCATACGACCGCCACGTTCGCGGTCAACACCTACAGACACCTCCGAACGCCGGAATTCTTTGCCGGCCAGCACGCCTCAGTGGCGTGCGGCGCGTGCCACTTGGCGAATCAGCGTGCGCCCGCGAACGCGCCTGCGGCGCGTCCCGCGGTCTTGAATGTGAAGTTCGCAGGCACGGCCACCTCCTGTGTGTCGTGCCACAAGGACGTGCACCTTGGACAGGTACGCCGCGAGTGCGAAAGCTGTCACAGCGTGCAGACGGCGAAGTTCGGGGTCGTCGGGTTTTCGCACGTGGCCACCGTGTTTCCGCTCACCGGCAAACACGCGAAGGCCGAGTGCGCGGCGTGCCACAAGGTGTCGACGGGTGTGTTTCCCGCGGGCTCCGGAACGGCGGTGCGCCTCAAGGGCGTCGCCATGGAGTGTCGCGCCTGCCATCAGGACGTGCATCTCGGGCAGGTCGAGCAGCGCTGTGAGAGCTGCCACTCGACCGATTCATTCGCGGTCCCGGGCTACAAGCACAGAACCACACAACTTCGGGACTTCTTCATCGGACGGCATGTGACGGCGGAGTGCGCGTCGTGCCATGTGCCCGTCCACGAGAGATTTTCCCGGCGGGCGGGGCAGGGCCATGGCTTTCAAGATCGACGCGCGCTGCACCGCGTGCCATCGCGACGAGCACAACGGCGCGCTGCCCGATTGTCAGAGGTGCCACAGGCCATGAACAGGCTGCTCGTCTGCGCGGCGCTCGCGTTCGTGACGGCATTGTGCCTTGCCGTTGCCCAGCCCGTGCGCGCACAGTTCGAGACGCCGAACCGATCGTTCCACGAGACCACCGCGTTCCGGCTCGAAGGCCGGCACCTGACCGTGGCGTGCGCGTCGTGCCATATCAACGGCCAGTATCAAGGCACCCCGGCGACCTGCTACGCGTGTCACTGGGTGCGTCGGAAGGACGACAGGTATCAGACGCGCCTCGGCACGCAGTGCGAGCAGTGCCATCAGCCCGTGTCGTGGACCGCGGTGCGCTGGGAACACGCCAGCACGACCGGCGTCGCGCTGAATGCCTCGCATCGCTCGGTGAGCTGCGTCTCGTGCCATCGAAATGGGAACTTCAATACCGGGATGGTCGTCTGCTCGTCCTGTCATCGGAAGGACTACGACGCGACCAGATCGCCGAACCATGCGGCGGCGGGCTTCTCGGTGAACTGCGAGTCCTGTCATCGGCCCGGCGACGCCACGTGGCGGACGGGCGTGGGCGGCGACTTCAACCACAATGCCGTCTTTCCCCTGCAGGGCATCCACGCGACCGTCTCGTGCACGTCGTGTCACCGCAGCAACGTCTACAAGGGCACAGGACGCGAATGCGTGAGCTGCCACCAGGCCGACTACAACGCGACGAAGAATCCCAATCACGCCGCCGCCGGCTTCTCGACGGCCTGTGAGACCTGTCATCGCCCGGGCGGTCCTCAGTGGCGGAGGTGGAGGCGGCACGTCCTTCAATCACAACGCCGTCTTCCAGCTGGTGGGCGTGCATGCCACGCAGGCGTGCGCGTCGTGCCATCGCAACAACGTGTTCAGGGGCACGGCGCGCGACTGCGTCGGCTGCCATCAGGCCGACTACAACCGCGCGCAGAATCCGAATCACGTGGCCGCGGGCTTCTCGACGTCGTGTGAGAGCTGCCATCGCGCATCGGATCCGCAGTGGCGCGGCGGGGCGCCGTTCAACCACAACGCCGTCTTCCAACTGGTCGGCGTGCATGCGACGCAGGCATGCGCGAGCTGTCATCGCAACAACGTGTTCAAGGGCACGGCGCGCGAGTGTGTCGGTTGCCATCAGGCCGACTACAACGCCACGCGCAGCCCGAATCACGTCGCCGCCGGATTCTCGACCTCGTGCGAGACCTGCCATCGCGCGACGGACTCTCAATGGAGAGGCGTCACGTTCAACCACAATGCCGTCTTCCCGTTGGTCGGCACGCACGCCGCGCAGGCGTGCACAAGCTGCCACCGCAACAACGTATTCAAGGGCACGGCACGGACGTGCGTCGGATGCCATCAGGACAACTACAACGCCACGCGGAATCCCAATCACGCCGCCACCGGTTTCCCGACGACGTGCGAGAGCTGCCACCGGGCAACCGACACCAGTTGGACGCAGGGACGCTTCAGCCACACGTGGTTCCCGCTCAGCGGACCGCACAACCGGCCGTGCGCGCAGTGTCACACGACGCCGAACGTGTTTACGCAGTTCAGCTGCACCACGTGCCACGCGCGCGCCGAAACCGACAGCGATCACCGGGACGAGCGCGGATACCGGTATGACTCGAACGCGTGTTACTCGTGTCATCCGAACGGCAGGCACTGATGAAGTATCTGATCGGCATGTCGCTCATCCTGGGACTCGCGGCGCCGGCAATGGCGCAGTTCGGCAGTGCGTCGTCATCGCCGAGACCGTCCGGCCAGGTCTCTGTGTACACCACGCTGTCGCACATGCAGATCGAGGGGGGCGGGGGTCGCGACGTTCAGCAGATTTCGACCGCCGGCACGTATGCGCTGCCCGAACGTGACAGTGACGGCCTCGTGTACGGCTTCGATTTTCGGCACGCGCACGATGCATCCGGCGCACGAACCGATCGCTTCTCCGTCTATGAGGGCTATGTCGGGGTCAGGGCCGCGGGCGGCCGGATGATGGCACGCGGCGGGCATCTCTGGTTGAACGAGCTCGGATCACTCGGCTCGATGGCCGGAGCGCTGGTGGAGGTGCGCAGCCGCCCGGACATCCTGTCGAACGTCAGCGCCGTGCGGGCCGGCGGATTTGCGGGCCTCGAGCCGAATGTCTATGAGAGTGGATACGTCAACGACGTCCACAAATACGGCGCGTACGTCGCGTTCGACGGCGACCAGGCGCGGCGTCAGGCGATTGGTCTTGTGAATGTCACGCACGGCTCGATGACCGAACGGTCGGTGCTGACGGGCACGAACTTTCTGCCCGTCGGACGGAAGTTCTTCCTGTATCAGGCGGCCGAGGTCGATCTCAGCGCGCCTGGCGGACAGTCGCACCGCGGCCTCAACTATTTCCTCACCAACGTGCGCGTGGCGCCGACGTTGCGCGTCGACGTGCAGGGCAACTTCACGCGGGGCCGTTCCATCGACGCACGCGGCATCACGGAAGATACGCTGAACGGACGCATCGTCACGCCGGCGACCATCGAAGGCTATCTGTATGAGTCGATGGGTGGCCGCGTGTCGGTTGAAGTGGTGTCGGGCGTGCGGCTGCACGGCGGCTACTCGCGCGACAAGAACAACCGCGATGACAGGCCGGCGTCGCGCTTCACGTTTGGCGGGTACGCCGGCAACGTTGCCAAATCGGGGTTCGATATTTCGGGTAGCGACTCGTATGTGGATCGCGCGACCGGACCGTATCATTCGCGCTACCTGTCGGTCGGCCGGCAGCTGGGACGGACGGTCTATGTCTCCGGCGACGTCTCGACCTCGCTGGCGGTGCTCCGCTTCTTGCGGGGCGACGGTGTGGTCGTCGAGATGCGCCCGCACACGATGCGCCTGACCGGGACGGCCGTCGTGAACGTCGGCCGCGCGACCTCGTTAATGGTGACGGTCGATCGAACAGCAGACGATGGGGCGAAGGATCTCCGGGTGCTCTCGGGAGTCACGTACCGGCTCAGATGACCTTGCGCTGGTCCAAATTGCTACAACTCGACACTGGAAATTGAATCACGCCGCTCCGATTCATCAGCTTGGATCGCGCGGCGACTCGCGAGAAGGTTTTGCAGAAAAAGAGCAGGAATTTCCGGACATACCCCCCTGATTAGGGGGGTAGTTCCCGCCGCGTAAGACCACTACCCTCGCACCACTACGCTCAACTACATCGGATTCGATGTCGGCATCTGTGTATCCGGCGAGCGATTACCTGCGGCTCACGATACACGTGTGACTGAAGCGGCCAAACAGGAGGCGAGTATGGTGAGGAATCGCAACAACGGACGGTGGTTGGCCACACTCTTTGGCGGCGGCATCGTTGGCGCTCGTCCTCGTGGCGGTGCCGGTCTCGGCCCAGAGCGCGTTGTCCACGATTCACGGCACCGTGAAAGATGAGCAGGGCGCGGCGATGCCAGGCGTGACCGTGACGATCACCAGTCCCGCCATGCAGAAGGGACAGGTCGTGGTGGTGTCGGAAGCCGACGGCAACTATCGCGTGGGTGAGCTGCCCGCTGGCCTGTACAAGATTGCCTTCGAGCTCGCCGGTTTCAAATCATATGTTCTGGACGAATTTCGCCTGACGATCGGGTTCGTCGCCCGTGTCGATGCCACGATGAGCGTCGGAGGGTTGGAGGAGACGATCACGGTCACCGGCGCGAGCCCGGTGGTCGACATGACGTCGACCACGACCAGCGTCAATCTGACATCCGACACCATCGAATCGATTCCGGCAGGCCGCGGGTTGCAGCAGTTGTTCGCGATGACGCCCGGCGTCACGACCAATCGCGTGGACGTCGGCGACAGCTGGATGGGTGTACGCGCGAACGCAGAGAACTACGGCCAGTCGGCGAACGTGAAGGTGCAGATCGACGGCATCGACATCTCCGACGGGCAGAGCTCGGGCGTCTACATGACGAGCCTGACGCTCGAAGAGGCGCAGATCAGAACGTCGGGCAACGACGCGGAAGTGTCGGTGCCTGGTGTCTCGATGGTGGCCGTGATCAAGTCCGGATCCAATCAGTTCCATGGTTCCTACATGGCCTCGCTCGAGACTCCCTCGCTGCAGAGCAGCAACCTGAACGACGAGTTGAGAGCTCAGGGTTTGAGCGACACCCAGCCGCTGAAGCATCTGTATGACCTGAGCGCCGATCTCGGCGGCCGTATTGTTCGCGACAAGTTGTGGTTCTACGGCGCATTCGTGCAGCAGGACAAAGTGGCCGGTGAGGTCGGCTTCGCGGAAAACGCGGGCCCGGACGGCAAATACCTGACGGGTGACGAACCGCCCGGCTACGTCAGGACACGTCTGACGCATGGTTCGATGAAGCTGTCTTACCAGCCGACGAGCAACAATCGGTTGATCGCTGCGTGGCAGCCCACCTTGAAGTACCAGCCGCAGGGGCTTCCGCCCGAGCCGAACCGGTTGCGTCCGCTCGAGTCAACCCTCGATTACCGGAACCCGAGCTCCATGTACAAAGGCGAGTGGCAGAGCACGTTCTCGAGCCGCATGGTTTTCAATGTCGTGGGCGGTTATGGCGGCTACCTGGCCGACTACGCGCCGTGGCGTTCGACCTTCGCGGCGCCGGTTGTAAAGGGCAATCCGCCGCGCCTGGATCGCATCACGGGCCTCAACACCGGCGCCAATCCGAAGACGAACCTCGAATATCGCGACAAGTGGCAGTTGGACAGCGGCCTCAGCATGTTCCCGCAGCGATCGCTCTGGCGGGCAGCACGAATTGAAGGTCGGCACGACGCTCTACTGGCGCCGGAATAGCGTCGGCTGGCGCGAGCATCCGTCTGGTGATTACACGCTGATTTTCGATGGGCCTGTGCCTGCCGAGATTGACATTCGCAACTCGCCGACGCAGCCCGATTCACGGGCGAGCTACTACGCCGGCTATGTCAAAGACACATGGCGCGTCACCGATCGACTGACGTTGAACCTGGGCCTGCGCTTCGAGCAGCAGACGTCGTTTATCCCGGAACAGTCAAAGGGCGCGAGCCCGCAATTCCCGACGCTCTATCCTGCCGTGTCGTTCAGCGGCCTCGATGTCTTGACGTGGAATATGGTGGTTCCGCGATTCGGGCTTGCATGGGACGTCGCCGACCGGACCATCGTGAAAGCGACGTTCGGGCGATTTGCCAACGGCATGGACGACGCATTCGCGAATGCGTACAGCCCGATGGCGAACGTGACGACGAAGTTCCGATGGCGCGACGGAAATGGCGAACGGCGATTACGACGCGGGCGAGGTGAACTTGAATCCGAACCTGGGCCTGAACCAGGGCGGCGATTTCATCAGTGTAACCGGGCAGAGCAGCGCGAAGCTCAATCCCGAACTGCGCTCGCCAATGACGAACGAGGCGACGGTGGGCGTCGAACGCGAGGTCATGCAGAACCTCGGCGTTCGCGCGCTGTATGTGTACAAGAGCGTCACCGACCGCTACACGACCCGCAACGTCGCGCGTCCGCGCAGCGCCTACAACATCCCTCTCACACGGCGCGATCCAGGACCGGATGGCGTCCTCAACAACGCGGACGACGGCGGAAAGGTCACGATCTACGATTACGATCCCGCGTACGCCGGTGCGGCGTTCGTGCAGAACGAGCAGCAGAACACCGATCGCCCCGATTCGTACCACACGATCGAGTTCACCTTGACGAAGCGAACGTCCAGCAGATGGGGCGGGATGGCGTCGTTCTGGGCCATCAAGAACCACGTGTGGCCCAATGCGGCTCTCTTTGATGACGATCCGAACGCGGATTTCAATGCCGTGGATGACACGTGGAAGTGGGCGGGTAATTTCAGCGGAACCTATATGGCGCCGCTCGGGATTCAACTCGCCGCGTTCTACCAGGCCAAGGTGGGGATCCTCGAACAGCGGACGACGATTTTCCGTGCGGTCGATCCGGATGGCGGCCCGCCGTTGAGGCAGCTCAGTACGGTCACCCTGAAGGTGGAAGAGAAAGGCGCGCAGAAGACGGATGCGATTAACGTGGTGAATGTGCGCGCCAGCAAGTGGTTCCCGTTCTCCAGTGGCCAGCGCGTGCAGTTCGATTTCGACCTGTTCAACGTGTTCAACTCGAGCGCGCCCATTACGGCGAACTTCCAGTCGGGGCCGACCTTCTTGTATGCCACGGCGGTCGTGCCGCCGCGCATTGCCCGAATCGGCTTCCGCTATACGTTCTAGAAGGTCGCATTAGCGACTTCGGAAGTCGCTAAGCCGGCTTATGCCAGGCGGTTTGCAGGCGCCGCGGGCGCCTGCAAACCGGATACACCCCCCAAGTTGGGGACTGGCAACCCTCTTGACTCTTCGCTACTCTAGATACATCCGGACGGGCTACGTGTGTGCGCTGTCAGGCGTGCTAAGTGATCGTTAAAAAGGACTTTGATGAAGGTGTTGCGATGAAAGGGCGCGTGGCGGTTTTCGCGGCGGTGACGGGCTTCGTCATGGCCGTGGCGTACAACACGCCGTCTGCGGCGCAGCGGCCGTCGACGACGGGTGCCGCTCAACAGATATCAGCCGGCGATCGCGAGTCGCAGCAGGCGGTCCTCGCCAAGTACTGCGTCACCTGCCACAACCAGCGGCTCAAGACCGGCGGGCTCGCACTCGACGCGCTGAACCTGGCCGATGTTGGCAGTCACGCGGACGAGTGGGAGAAAGTCATCCGCAAGGTGCGCACGGGAGCGATGCCGCCGGTTGGACGGGCCCGGCCCGACAAGGACGCAGCGGCAGGTCTGGCCACGTGGCTCGAAACCGAGCTCGACCGGGCCGCGTTCGAGCACGTGAATCCCGGCCGCGCGTCGCTGCAGCGTTTGAACCGCCAGGAGTACGCCAATGCCGTGCGCGACCTGCTCGCGGTCGAGATCGACGCCGCGTCGATGCTGCCGGCGGATGTGGCGGGACACGGATTCGACAACAACGCCGACGCGCTGACGTTATCGGCGGCGCTCACCGAGCGCTATCTCGGTGCGGCCGCGAAGATCAGCCAGATGGCGCTTGGCAGGCCGCGAGGCATCCCGACGCCGGACACCGTCAACGTGCCGACCGACAGCGACCAGAGCCTGCGCGCCAGCGACGATCTGCCGTTCGGATCGCGCGGCGGTGTCGCGTTCAACCATTACTTTGCGGCCGATGGCGAGTATCTGTTCGAGATGCGTCCGCGGGAAACCGGCGTGTCGGGCGGATTCGAAGGCGTCACCGCCGAGCCGCATCAGATTGAAGTGAGCCTGGACAACGTCAAGGTCTGGACCGGAACCATCGGTGGCCCCGAATTCGCTCGTGCTCGCGTTCCCGGTGGGGCAGGCACGTATGTCACCGACGATCTCGACAAGAAGGTCATCGAAGCGTTGCAGTTCACCGTGCCGGTCAAGAGCGGCGAGCACCTGGTGCAGGTGTATTTCGTATCGAAGACCTCCGCGTACCTCGAAGACCTCTTCGATCGGTCGGTCCTGCGAGAGCCGTACAGAAAAGGAAACGGGCAGCCGAATCTGTCGACGGTGACGATTACCGGACCTCAGCAGGGCACGACATCGGTGGGCGAGTCGGCGAGCCGGCGTCACGTGTTGACGTGCAAACCCGCGTCGGCAAGCCAGGAAACCGCCTGTGCCAGGACGATCATTTCGACGCTGGCGCGGCGCGCGTACCGGCGTCCTGTCACCGCCGCCGATCTGGAACCCCTGCTGGCGTCATATCAGGATGGGGCGACGCGTGGCGGATTCGAGCCGGGCCTCGAAATGGCCATTCGAGCGATCCTGGTGAGCCCCGACTTCCTGTTCAGGCTCGAGGGCGAGCCCGCCGGCGCCGCGGCCAACACGGCTTTTCGCGTGAGCGATCTGGACCTGGCGTCGCGCCTGTCGTTTTTCCTGTGGAGCAGCATCCCCGATGACGAGCTGCTGAAGGCGGCCGAGAAGAAAACGCTGCAGCGGCCCGAAGTCCTGCAGCAGCAGGTTCGCCGCATGCTCGCGGACCCGCGCTCGCAGGCTCTGGTGGACAACTTCGCCGGGCAGTGGCTGTTCATCCGGAACGTGGCCGGCCACCAGCCGAGCCCGGAAGTGCTGTTCCACTACGACGACAATCTGCGGAAAGCGTTCGAGCAGGAAACGAAGCTGTTTTTCGCCAGCATCGTCCGCGAGAACCGCAGCGTGCTCGACCTGCTGGACGCCGATTACACCTACGTGAACGAACGTCTCGCGAAGCACTACGGTATTCCCGGCGTGTTCGGCGAACGGTTCAGGCGCGTGGCGTTGGCCGCTGACAGTCCGCGCCGCGGCCTGCTCGGCAAGGGCTCGATTCTGATGGCGACGTCATACCCGAATCGCACGTCGCCCGTCATTCGTGGCAAGTGGATTCTCGAGAATATCTTCGGAGCGCCCCCGCCCCCGCCGCCGCCGAACGTCCCCGATTTGAAGGACGAGCGCGACCCGCGGAAGATTCTGCCGATGCGCGAGCAGATGGCGGCGCACCGCAAGAATCCGGTGTGCGCGGGCTGCCACGCGCAGATGGACCAGTTGGGGTTCTCGCTCGAGAACTTCGACGGCATCGGCGAGTGGCGCGAGATCTACGTATCGGGCGCGCCGGTCGACGCGTCGGGGGAGCTGCCCGATGGCACGAAGTTCAACGGTCCGGCCGAGCTTCGGCAGGTGCTCATGCGGCACTCCGACGAGTTCCTGACGACGATGACCGAGAAGCTGCTGATTTACGCGCTCGGACGCGGGCTCGAGGCGAGCGATGCGCCGGCCGTGCGCCGAATCAAGCGCGAGGCGGCAGCAGACAATCTTCGCTTCGGGTCGCTCATTCAGAGCGTGGTGACGAGCGTTCCGTTTCAGATGAAGCTGGCCCACGCGGATACGAACTAAAGGCTCAACTAAAGTTGAGCCCTACCGCGGTTGCAAGTTGACGGATCGAGTGTTATCGGTAGGGCGCGACTTCAGTCGCGCTTGAACCATGGAGGCTGTCCGATGGTGATCACCAAGTTGAAGTTGCCCCGCCGAACGTTCCTGCGCGGAGTGGGCGCAACAATGGCGTTGCCGCTTCTCGATGCGATGGTTCCCGCCATGAAAGCGGCGTCGCCATCGGTGCCGCGCTTTGCGCCGATCTATATCGGCAACGGCGCGAACATGTTCGAGTGGACGCCTGCCACCGAAGGCGTGGGCTTCGAGCTCTCGCCGTCGCTCCAGCCGCTCGCGCCGTTCCGCGATCGGATGATGGTCCTGACGGGGCTCGACAACTTCCCGGCCACCGATCAGGGCGACGTCGGCGGACAGCATCCGCGCGCCGCGCCGGCGTTCATGAGCTGCATGCACCCGAAAGCCACGGAAGGCTCTGACGTCGAAGCGGGCACGACGATCGATCAGATCATCGCCGAGAGGATCTGCCGCGACACCAAGCTGCCGTCGCTGGAAGTCTCGGTCGACCGCAACGACGTGGTGGGCGCGTGCGACCACGGCTACGCCTGCGCGTACATGAACTCGCTGTCGTGGAAGACGCCGACGACGCCGCTGCCGATGGAAACCAATCCGCGCTTCGTCTTCGAGCGGCTGTTTGGTGTCGGCGCGACGCCCGAAGAGCGCGCGGCCCGCGTCAACGAAGATCGCAGCATTCTCGACCGGCTCAGCGAGCAGATTGCCAGGCTCAACGGCAGGCTGGGAACGCGCGACCGCACGAAGCTCGGTGAATACTTCGACGCGGTGCGCGACCTCGAGCAGCGGATTGCCAAGGCCGAGTCGTACAACAGCCGATTTCTCGGTGCCCGAGCAGCCGGTCGGCGTGCCGCCGACCTTCAGGGAGTACGTCGAGCTCATGTTCGACCTGCAGGTGCTGGCCTTCCAGGCCGACATCACGCGCGTCAGCACGTTCATGATGTGCCGCGAGAACATCAACCGGTCGTACCCGGAGATCGGCTTGCCCGAAGCGCATCACTCGATGTCGCACCATGGGAACAACCCGGAGAAGATGAAGAACTTCGCCAAGCTGAACCACTATCACGTGGACACGATGAGCTACTTCCTGAAGAAGCTGGCATCGGTGCCGGATGGCGATGGCACGCTGCTGGACTCCACCGTCGTGCTCTACGGCCACGGCATGAGCGACGCGAACGTGCACAACAACTACAACGTGCCGCTCGTGTTGGTGGGCGGAAAGACCCTGCAGCTCAAGGGGAACCGCCACGTGAAGTTCGCGAAGGGCACGCCGCTGGCCAACATGATGCTGGGCCTGATGGACAGGTACGGCGTGCAATCGGAGAAGTTCGGCGACAGCACGGCGGAAATCGATCTTCTGACGCTCTAGGGATTAGGGACTGAGGGCTTAGGGCTGAGGGCTGAGGCGGGACGTTGTGACGCGGTGACGCGTTGCAACGTCCTTTTCTATCAGCTACCACCTACCAGCTACTAGCTATTTGAGGTGAATGATGCCGCGCCGCAGCGCGACCGTGACCGCCGCCGTTCGATCCTGAACCTTCAGCTTGGCGAAAATGCTTTTGATGTAGCCGTGGGTCGTCTCTTCGGTAATCCCGAGGTGGGCGCCGATTTCCTTGTTGCGCATCCCCTGCGCCAGAAGCTTCAGCACGTCGGTTTCGCGCTGCGTCAGCGTGGCTTCCGTCTTCCGGGCCGCGAGCCGTTCGGCGATCTCGGCCGAGAGGGGATGTTGGCCGCCGTGCACTTCGCGGACGACCCGCACGAGGTCGTCCGACAGCGTGTTCTTCAACAGGTACGTGGACGCGCCCGCCTTCAGCGCGCGAAAGATGTCTTCGTCCCCCTCGTACATCGTGAGCACGATGACGCGCGCATCGGGGTCCTCGATGCGAATGCTCTTGATGGCTTCGAGACCGCTGATGCCGGGCAGCTGGAGATCCATCAGCGTGATGTCCGGATGGTGCCGGCCGAAGAGCGAGAGCGCCTCTTCTCCGGTCGAGGCCACGCCGACCACCTGCATGTCGGGTTGCATGTCGATGATGAGCGACACGCCGTCGCGCACGATGGGATGATCGTCGACGCACAGGACCCGGATGGCTGAGGGTTCCACGGCTTATCTCCCCGGCATCGCCGGCACGACGAGATCGAGCTCGGTGCCCTTGCCCGGGGTGCTGGCCAGCTGGAACTCGGCGTTGATCTGCTGGGCACGCTCCCGCATGCTCGTCAGTCCCCAGTGGGCGCCGGCCGTGAATCCCGGATCGTTCAAATCGAAGCCCTTGCCGTCGTCCGTGATGCGCAGGCGCACCGAATCGCGCTGGTAGATGAGCTCGGCGCGCACGCGCGCCGGATGCGCGTGCCTGACCGCGTTGCTGAGCGCCTCGCGTCCGATGCGCAGCAGGTGCTCCTCGACCTTCGGCGGGCAGGGATACGGCTTGCCGCGGACGGTGAGCTCGAATCGCACGTTCTTGTCGGCGGTGAGCGCCTGTCCGGCGTCGCGCAGCGCGGTGCTCGAGATCGCTCGCTTCGAGCGCGGTCGATCGAAGGTCCCAGATGGACTGGCGGGTCTCGGCGATGTAGTGCTCGACGAGCTTGCGCAGGCGATCGAGCCGTTCCCGGGCCGCGTCGGGGGACGACTGAAATTGATCGGCGATCACCTTGGACTGCACGGCGACGCCCACCAGGCCCTGCAGGAGCGTGTCGTGAATCTCGCGCCCCATGCGTGCCCGCTCTTCGAGCACGGCGGAGAAACGCCGCCGCATCTGATGCAGCCGCAGCTGCCAGAGTCCCCAGGCGGACACGCCGGCCCCGAGCATGCACGCGAATCCGAACCACGTCGTCTGGTAGAAGCGGGGGAGAATCGAGAAGCGCCATTCGCTCGAGGCACGCGGCGCCGATTCGTCGCCCTGCGACTCGACGACGAACCGGTACGAGCCCGGCGCCACGTTCGTGTAGAACGCCTGACGGCGCGTGCCGGCCTCGATCCAGTCGGCGTCGAACCCCTCGAGCTTGTACCGGAAGCTCACCTGCGAAAGCGGCGCGAGGCTCAGCAGCGTGTAGTCGATCTGCAGCGTGGAGGTCGTCGGCGGCAGATTCAGGTCGGCGAGCGGCATGTGCTCGCCGTTGTTGGTCAGCATGCTTTCGATCACGAGCGGCGCGGTCTGCTGCCGTGCCGCGAGGCGTGGGGGATCCACGACGCCCACGCCGTTCCCGGTGAGAAACCACATCGTGCCATCGCTCGTCCGGGCCACCGTGGGTGTACCGAACGCCCGGACGGGTGTGCCTCGAAGGCCGTCGGCCGGACCATACAGGTGGTACTGCACGTGATGCGCGCGATCGCGCACGGCGGCGTCGAACTCCGCCGGGCTCAGCTGCAATATCCCCAGCCCCGTGACGCCGAGCCACAGTTGCCCTTGAGCATCGTCGACGATCGAGACTGGCCCTGGTCCGGGGAATCCTTCGGCTTTCGTCAGCGTCACGAACCGGCCGTTGGCGTACTTGCTCAGCCCACGATGGGTGCCGACCCACAGGGTGCCGTTCCGATCTTCGTGCATGGCGGTCACCGTACCGCCACCGGGCAGGCCATGTTCTGTCGAGAACGACTCGGACCGTTCGTCGAGATAGGACCGGACGGTACCGTCGAGGAAACCGATCCACACCCGGTGATCCCGTGTGGCCAGCACCGTCGCCGCCGCTTTGTCGCGGGCGACCAGCACGAAGTGCGTCAGAGTCCTGTCCGTCGATCGATAGACACCGCGATCGACGTCGCACAGCCACAACCGTCCCTCGTGGTCGGTGGCGATCGAGCGGATTCGAGTGAGCACGCCGACGTCGGGAGTGGGAAACCGGGCGAGCACGCCCGACTTCAACCGCACCAGGCCCTGATTGGTGGAGACCCAGAGCGTTTGCGAAGGGTCGTCGTAGTGGAGCGCGATCAGCGTGTGGTCGGACAGCCGCTTCTTCCAGCCGAAATCGGTCAGGCTGGTGCTGGTGAACTGAAGCAGGCTTTCGTCGGTGGCGACGAACGTGCCGTTTCCTCCCTCGGCGACGGCTCGCACGTGACCGGTCATCTCGCTGCCCAACGGCACCGGAATCACGGCATTTTTCGACAGCCGGTTCAGGCCGAACGGCGTGCCGACCCAGATGTTGCCCTCGCGATCTTCGAACAATGCCTGAACGGAATCGGCCGACAGCCCGTCCTCCGTGGTCACGCGTTCGAACACGGGTGTGCCGTTGTGCGACCGCAGTCGCACGAGCCCGTGCCCGCGCGTGCCAATCCAGAGGTGTCCCTCACGATCGCGGAGCATGCGCGTGCCGTGCGCGTGCTGCAGAACGGAATCGGCCGGAGCCGGCGTCACGTGATCGAGATCGGTAATCAGGTTTGTCGGATGCGCGACGACGAGATGATGGGACGTGTCTTGCGTGAGATCCTCGATGGCGAACGAAAGAGCTGGCACCGGCTCGAACCTGCTGCCGTCGGCCCTGCGCTGATGCATGCCGATGCTTGTGCCGACCCAGAGCGTTCCGGCATCGTCCTGGTGCATGCGCGTGGTTGCGATCTCGGGCAGCCCGTCGTCGCGGCCGAATCGCTGCCAGTTGTGGCCATCGAAGCGCGCGACACCGCTTTGTCCGGACGCCCAGATGTGATCGGCTCGATCCTGCAGCAGCGCCGCGACGGCTCCGTCGAAAAAGCCGTCTTTGGTGGACGCGTTCTTATCGACGCGGCCATCGACGATACGGGTCACGCCGCCGAAGCCTCCGACCCAGAGGCTGCCGTCGCGCGCCACGAGCAAGGCAGAAAGGTCGTCGCTCGGAAGCGTGCTGCCATCCCGCGACTTCCAGGCCACGAAGCGCACGCCGTCGAAGCGCACGAGTCCGGAGTACGTGGCAATCCAGAGGTATCCCGCCTGATCCTGCGCGACGGCCCGCACGTAGCTCGAGGGCATGCCGTCGCGTTCGGTCCACGACGTGACGGTGTACCGCGCGCGCGGCTCGTCGACATCGAATGCCGACAGGTGCGCAATGGAAATTGCGACCAGGAATCCAGTGAGGATCCGCAGAGGGCTCTTCACGTTGGGTTGTGATTGTTGGCGCATCTTAGCAGAGAGTAAAGGGCGGATTGGCGGGGAGTCTCCGCGAAGCGGGAGATACAATTGGATACATACGAGGAGGTCTCGATGGACCGTCGACATGTCTTGCGGGCATGCACCATGGCGTTTGTCTTTTGTCTGATGGCGCCGATCTCGGCTCAGCAGAGCGTTCCACAGCTTCCCTTCGAGTCCGACCCCGACTTCTTCAAGCTGCCGGCCGACCTTCATTTCGGCGAGGTTTCCGGGGTCGCGGTGAATTCGAAGGGGCACGTCTTCGTCTTCACGCGCACGAACAGCACGAACGGTCCTGCGTTCGCGCCCGCCGCCTCGGCGCTGTGGGAGTTCGACAACCATGGCAAATACGTTCGCGAGATCGGCAAGGGCCTCTACGGGTGGTCGTTCGCGCATACGGTGCGCATCGACAAGGACGACAACATCTGGGCCGTCGACAAAGGCTCGGACATGGTCATCAAGTTCAATCCGGCCGGGCGCGTGATGATGGTGTTCGGACGGCGCCGGGAATCGGTCGATCTCGAGACGAAGCCGTGGGAAGAGCGGGATCCGCCGTTGCCGCACGCGGACGGGTTGTTCCGAGAGCCGACCGACATTGCCTGGGACTCTGACGGCAACAGCTACGTCACCGACGGCTACGTCAATTCTCGCGTGGCCAAGTTCGACAAGAACGGCGACTGGGTGAAGTCGTGGGGCAGCAAGGGAACGGAGCCGGGGCAGTTCCGTCTGCCGCACGCCCTGGTCATCGATCAGAAGAACAACCTGTATGTGGGCGATCGGTCGAACCGCAGAATCCAGGTGTTCGATGGGGAAGGGAAGTTCCTGCGGATGTTCACGATCGACGTGCCTCCGCCGGCGGGAACCCGTCCGGTGAACGGCAACGTGCCGCAGGGCGCCGCGGGCGCCGGAATGGTTGGAGCGCCCAACTCGATCTGCATCACACCGGGACCGAATCAGGTGCTGTTTGTCGGCGAGTCGACTTATCCGGGCAGGTTGTTCAAGGTGACGCTCGACGGAAAAGTGCTCGGCGTCATCGGACGCTCGGGGCGCCAGCTGAAGCAGTTCTCAGGCGTGCACCAGCTCGCGTGCCCGTCCGAGTACGAGGTCTATGCGGCCGAGACTTCGAACTGGAGGGTGCAGAGACTCACATTTCCACATTGACGCCAGCTCACCTTACCCCGAGCAGAACCTCCATGGTGAGCTGATCGAGACGCTCGTAGTTCAACCCCTTCGCCGCAATCGCGGTCCGGTCGAAGTTCTGTGCGAGCAGCGCGTCGCGTGCGGGCAACCCGGCATTCGAGCTGTTCGCGGCGACGAGCGATTTGATCTCCGCGTCCGCATTCCAGCGCACCGCCTTCTCCTTGAGAATGAGATACGTCCGCATGCAGCCCCGCGCGAATTGCTTGACGCCCTCGTAGTCTTCCGTTCGGTATGCGTGCGCGTCGAAGTGACGCGGACCTTCGTACTTGACGTCTTCCAGGAACTTCACGAGGAAGAAGGCCGACTTCGGGTTCGCCGATCCGAACCGGAAGTCCTGGTCGTACCGGCCCGAGACCTGGTCGTTCAGATCGATGTGAAAGAGCTTGCCCGCTTCCCAGGCCTGCGCGACCGCGTGCACGAAATTGAGCCCTGCCATCTGTTCGTGCGCGACCTCCGGATTCACGCCCACCATGTCGGGATATTGCAGTGTCGGAATGAGCCCGAGATAGTTGCCGGTCGTGGCCATGTAGATGTCGCCGCGTGGCTCGTTGGGCTTGGCCTCGAGCGCGAACCGGAAGCCGTACTTCCGGTCGATCGAGTACTGGCACAGATAGTTGATCGCTTCGCGCAATCGCTTGACCGCCTCGTCTGCCCGGCGCGCTGCGTCGGTTTCGGTGCCTTCGCGGCCGCCCCACAGGACGAAAATCTTCGCGCCGAGCTCCGCGCCGAGATCCATCGCGCGCAGCGTTTTCTGCACCGCGTACGCCCGCACCTGAGCGTCGTTCGCCGTGAATGCGCCGTCGCGGAACACGGGGTCGTAAAAGAGATTCACCGTCGCCATCGGCACGACGATGTGATGCCGCTCGCAGGCCGATTTGAACTCCCTGACGATGCGATCGCGATCCGACGATGAGGCGTCGATCGGAACGAGATCGTTGTCGTGCAGGTTGACACCCCACGCGCCGATTTCTCCGAGGAGCGCGACGGCGTCGTTCGGGGCCAGCGTCGGCCGTACGACATCGCCAAATGGATCGCGGCCGCGATTGCCGACCGTCCAGAGACCGAAGGAAAATTTGTGTTCCGGGCGAGGGCTATACGAGTCGGACATAGTGTGTGCTCATTCTCTTAAATGGCAGGGCTAAAGCCCTGCGCCACCGATGATGGCAGGGCTAAAGCCCTGCGCTACCCATGATCGCTACCGATGATGACAGGGCTAAAGCCCTGTGCCACCGGTGACATATCCGTGGCCACCGATGACATATCGGTAGCGCAGGCCTTCAGGCCTGCCCAATCACCACACCGGTGGCGCAGGCCTTTAGGCCTGCCGCTCAGGATCAGCCATCGCGCGTAGCGCCGGGTACACGCGGCAATACGCAGCGTAGCGCTCGTTCATGACGGCGACACGCGAAGGGTCCGGTGAAGCCGCAACCGAACTTGTCACGAGCCGATCGCAGGCTTCGTCGACGCTCGGCCAGACGCCTGCGCCGACACCGGCAAGCAGCGCAGCGCCGTATGCCGCACCTTCGTCGGCGTCTACCGTCTCCACCGCGTGGCCATACACGTCTGCCTGAATCTGACGCCACAGCGCGGAACGTGCACCACCGCCTCCCAGCCGAATCCGCTGAACCGGCACCTTGAGCTCGCTGAAAATCGTAAACGAGTCGCGCTGGCTGAAGGCCACGCCCTCGAGCACCGCACGGACGATATGACCGCGCGTGTGATTGGCGGCGAGACCGACGAGCGCGGCGCGCACGTTCGGATCGAGGTGGGGCGTGCGTTCGCCCATCAAGTAGGGCGCCCAGAGCACGCCGTCGGCGCCGGCCTCGATCGCAGAGGCTTCGCGCGTCATCATCTCGTATCCCTGGTCGCCGTGTTCCTCCAGTCCGAGCTGCTCGCGCATCCAGCGCAGCGAGAGCCCGGCCGCCTGCGTCACGCCCATCACGTGCCACCGGTCGGGAATGGCATGACAGAATGTGTGCAGGCGCCCTTTGGGATCGAGGGCCGGACGATCGGTGGCGGCAAACACCACGCCCGACGTGCCGATCGTGACGCTCACGGCGCCCGGCCGCGTAATCCCCATTCCCACCGCACCTGCCGCCTGGTCGCCGGCCCCCGCGACGATCGGTGTATTGGCGACGAGGCCAGTATCCGACGACGCTCGCGCCGAGACGTGCGCGCAGATGTCGGGCGACTCGAACACCCGCGGCAGCGTCCGCGAGTCGATGCCGGCCGCATCGATTACCTCTTGCGACCACCGGCGCTGCGCGACGTCGAGCATCAGCGTCCCCGAAGCGTCGGCCACGTCGATGGCGTATTCGCCGCTCAGCCGCAACCGCACGAAATCTTTCGGCAGCAACACATGCCGTACGCGTTTCCAGGCATCGGGCTCGTGCGTGCGCACCCAGAGCAGCTTCGGAAGCGTAAAGTTGGTGAGGGCGGGATTCGACGTCAGTTCGAGGAGTCTCTTTGTCCCGAGCTTCTTGTTGAGCCACTGACATTCGGCTTCGGTCCGCTGATCGCACCAGATGATCGCCGGCCGGACGACGGCGCCCGCTTCGTCGAGCAGCACCGCGCCGTGCATCTGTCCTGAAAGACCGATGGCGCGAACCGTCCAGGGTTTGATGCCGCCTATCCTCAGCGCCTGGCGAATGGCCTCGCGGCTCGCACGCCACCAGTCTTCTGGATCCTGCTCGGCCCAGGCCGTGCGCGGCGATGCGAACGGCGCATGCTCCGCGGTGGACGATGCGACGACCTGACCGTCTGTGTCGACAATGACGACGCGCGTGCCGCCAGTACCGACGTCAATTCCAAGGACAACATCCATTGCCAGTCAGCCCTATGTCTGTTACGCTCGACGGCCAAAGTTTAGCCGATCGAACATGATTTCATTGAGACCGACTCTCCCGACTATTTTTGTAATCGGCGCGGGCGTTGTGTTGTTGTGCGCGTTTGCATCGGCGCCCGTGGAAGGACAGGGCCGCGGTGCGGCGAGCCCCGCGTCGAAGCCGCCGCCTGCGACGGCGAAGCCGCAGTCCTACCCGGCCGATCAGATTCAAGCCGGACAGTCGCGCTATGTAGCCCAGTGCGGCTTCTGTCATGGCCGCGATGCCGGGGGCGGCGAGAGTGGACCCGATCTCACCCGTTCCGGTCTGGTGGCCGAAGATGTGCGCGGCGACAAGCTGGGGCCGCTCATCCGTCAGGGACGTCCCGACAAGGGGATGCCCGGAATGAATCTCAGCGATTCCGATATCGCCGCGATCGTGGCGTTCATCCACGACACGAAAGCGAAGGCCGAGGCGCTTGGCGGAGGCCGCCGCGCCGTGGACGTCGAGGATCTGCAGACCGGCAATCTCGAGGCGGGACGGCAGTTTTTCAACGGTGTGGGCGGCTGCGCGAAGTGTCATTCGGCCACATCCGGCGACTTCGCGAAAATCGGCTCGCGTTACCAGGGACTCGCGCTGATGCATCGGCTGCTGTATCCCGGTTCCGGTCGCGACGCGGGACCGGCGCCGGCGAGGCCCACCGCGACCGTGACCATGCGCGACGGACAGGTCGTGACGGGAAAAGTGGTGCAGCACGACGAGTTCTCGATTTCGATCCTGGATGCCGGCGGCTGGACGCGGTCGTGGCCGCTGAAGCAGGTGCGAGTGACAATCGATAACCCTCTTCAGGCGCACGTGGATCAGCTCAGCAAGTACACGGACCAGCAGTTGCACGATGTCTTCGCATACCTGCAATCGTTGAAGTAGAGACGTTCATGTCCATGCCTAAACCGTGCGTCACGATTCTGTTCGCCTGCGCCTGTGTCGCGGCCGTCACCGCCCAGAGCGTCGACCCCTCGATTCTCCTGAAACCGCCGGTCGACAGCTGGCCGACGTTTCATGGCGATTACAGCGGACAACGGCACACGAAGCTGTCAGCCATCACACAAGCCAACGTCCATCAGCTCGCGCTGGCATGGGCGTTCCAGACGAACCAGACGCAGTCGCTCAAGATGAGCCCGGTTCTGGCCAATGGCGTCATCTACCTGACGGCGCCCGATAACGTCTGGGCCATCGATGCACGCACGGCACGTCAGTTGTGGCGATACACGCACCCCGCAAACGACGCGTTCCACATCGGGCAACGCGGTGTCGCCGTCTACAAGGATCTCGTGTTCGTCACCACGCCCGACGCGCACCTCATCGGTCTGGATGCGCGGGACGGCAAGGTGAGACACGACATCGTGATTGCCGACGCGAAGCGCGGATTCTGGTCCACGACCGCGCCGCTCGTCATCCGCAATCACATCATCGTCGGGGTTGCGGGCGACTTCGACAACCTGCCCGGCATCTTGAAGTCGTACGATCCCGATACTGGAAAGCTGCAATGGACGTTCTACAGCACGCCGCCGCCCGGTACACCTGGTTCGATTGCCGGCGGTGCGACGGGCGGGCAGATGTGGATGACCGGTACCTACGATTCTGCGTTGAACCTTCTCTACGTCGGTACCGGCAATCCCACGCCAGTGCTGAACGGCGAGGCGCGTCCCGGCGACAATCCCTGGACCTGCTCGATCGTGGCGCTCAACCCCGACAGCGGTACGCTCGAGTGGGGCTTTCAGGCGTCGCCGCATGATACGCACGACTGGGATGCGGCCGAAGTGCCGGTGCTCGTGGACGCGGAATTCAACGGGGCGCCGCGCAAGATGGTGGTGCAGGCATCGCGCAACGGCTATTACTTTGTGCTCGATCGCACGACGGGCAAGGCTCTCGTGACCACGTCGTTTGCCGCGGTCAACTGGGCGAAGGAGATCGATAAGGACGGCCGGCCGATTCCGAATCCGGACAAAGAACCGAAACGGGACGGACGGCTCGTCGCACCGAACGAAGCGGGGGCCACCAACTACCGCTCGCCGAGCTTCGATCCCGCATCCGGCCTGCTGGTCGTCAGTGCCGTGGACGCGTGGGGGATCTACTTCTTCAAGAAAGAGCATGGCGCGTACGGCTGGGCCGGCGCGAACTCGAGCGTGTATTCGCGCGCGGCGCTGCGCGCGATCGATTTCAAAACAGGGCAGATCAAGTGGAGCCACGACATCGGCGAGGGTGCCGGTGCCGCCGGCGTCCTGACCACGACGACGGGGCTGACGTTTTCCGGCGACAACTACAACAACGCGCTGGCGCTTCGCACGAGCGACGGCGAAACGCTGTGGCATTCGACGATCGGTCGAGTAAACAACTCCCCGATCTCCTACGAGCTCGACGGCCGTCAGTACGTCGTGTTCGCCGGTGGCACGGCGTTGTACGCGTTCACCCTTCCGGAGGCACGATGAGAAACGGTACCGGGATCCTTTTTCTTGTGCTCGCCGTTCTCTTCGGGGTCGGTGTGAGCGGCCAGAACCGAATCCGCGTGATGCTCCTGGACGGCCAGAACAACCACGACTGGCGGGCGACGACTCCGGTTCTCAAGAAAATGCTGGATGACACGGGCCTCTTCGACACGACCGTCGTGACCGCGCCGGAAGTGGCCAGCCCCGCGTTTGCGAGCTTCAAGCCGGACTTCTCGCAGTATCGCGTGGTGATGATGAACTACAACAACGGCATCGACGGGAAGGCGCCCGAGTGGGGCGACGAGCTGAAGGCGGGGTTCGAGAAGTTCGTGCAGGGCGGGGGCGGCCTCGTGTCGATTCACGGTGCCGACAATGCCTTTCCGCACTGGCCTGCGTTCAACGACATGATCGGGGTTGGTGGGTGGGGAGCGCGCGACGAAAAATCCGGCCCGATCTGGTATTTCAAGGACGGGAAGCTCGTGTCCGACGAGACGCCTGGACGTGCCGGTGCGCACGGGGCACGGCTGCCGTTTCTGGTGACGGTTCGTGACGGGAGTCATCCCATCCTGAAAGGGCTGCCGAAGACGTGGATGCATCACGGCGACGAGCTGTACATGAACCTGCGCGGGCCGGGCCGCAACATGACCGTGCTCGCGACCGCGTATGCGGATCCGAAAAATCGCGGGACCGGGCGCGACGAGCCGATGGTGATGGTGTTGTCGTTCGGGAAGGGCCGCATCGTGCATTTGCCGATGGGGCACGACGTGCCGGCGATGAGCTCGGTCGATTTCGTCGTGCTGACGCAGCGGGGTACCGAATGGGCGGCCACCGGCGCGGTCACACAAAAAGTCCCGGCCGATTTCCCAACCGCGAACAGCGTTAGCTACCGTGCCGATCTGTTAGTGATGGATCCAGCGTTCTATCCGCCTCCGCCTAAACCATAGGGAATTCGCAGATTCGCAGATTCGCAGATTGTTGGATTGATTGGCAGATTGGGCGATTCATTCTGCAGAGTGAACCGTCAATCTGCGAATCTCTCAATCTGCGAATCTGCGAATGGTGGTTTTTATTTACCCCCGCCTCCGAGTTCCGCGTATAGCTGACTTATGAAACGCTCGCCGGTGGTGCCGACGCCAGGCACCTTCGTGTCGTAGTCCGCCGTCGGCTTGGCTGCTGTCACCTGCTCCGCCGTCATCCCTTTCTTCACCATCGGCGCGATCTTGTCCCGCAGCGCGATGATCATGTCGCGATGGAACGCCACGGCCGCGCGATCGACGACGAGCCCATGGCCGGGAACGATCTTGGTCGAGGGCCCGGAGAGATCGACGATCTTGGACAGCCCCGCCACCATGCCCGCCAGCGTGCCGCCGTTCGCGCGGTCGATGTTCGGGTAGCCCATCGAGCGGTAGAAATCGCCTGTGAAGATGACGTCGGCGTTGACGAACTTCACGAGCGTGTCGCCGTCGGTGTGCGCGCCCGGTATCGGAATCAACTGCACCTGCTCGCCGTTCATGTAGAGCGTCATCGGCGCGTCATAGACCAGCCGCGGCAGCGCCGCCGCAGGAGCCGGCGTGCCCGGTGCGCCGTTGGCCCCGGGAGCGGGCTTCTCGAGCCGTGCGCGCAACTGCGGTCGGGCGATGATCGTCACGCCCAGCGCCCCGAAGTTGGCGTTGCCGCCGGTGTGGTCGCCGTGCACGTGCGTGTTGATGAGGAACCGGATGGGCGACGGGCTGATCGCCTTGATCGCGGCCAGAATCTTCTCTGACAGCGGCGCGAACTGGCTGTCGACCATGAGCACCCCGTCGGGCCCCGCGAGCACGCCGATATGCCCGCCCTGCCCTTCGAGCTGGTAGATATTCCCGCCCAGTTGGGTGGTCTTGATCTCGACCTTGCTGAAATCCTGCTGGGCATGGCCGATACGCGCGAACACGACGGCGAGGCCAAGGACAAGGAGTAGGTATCGTCTGTGGATCTTCATAAATGGCTCCTCTCGGAAGGCAGCATCTTAACGGTTCATGGAACAGGAGGCTAGTGCGATAGCATGTTGCTGCCCGCCGCATGGCCTTCGACAGCCTTCGAAACTGGATGCTCGGACGCGGCCCGGACCAGCGCGCGTTTTTCGACGCGCTTGGCACGGGTGTCTGGACGCTCGACGCCGCGCTGGCGACGCAGTATGTCAATCCGCACATGGCGGCGCTGGTTGGGCGGACGCCCGCCGAAATGGCCGATGCGGCGCTCCTGTCGTTCGTTCCCGCCAGCGAGCACGTCAGAGTGCGCGAGTGCTTCGAAGCGCCGATAGAGGGCGCAGAGCGGCGCACCGAGATTCCTTTCCTCCGCAAAGACGGTTCCCAGGTCTCGACGATCGTGTCGGCGACATCGTTTCCACCTGGTGAAAAAGACGCCGGCTTCATCTGTTTCGTCATCGACATCACCAGCCGCCGCAACATCGAAGATGCGCTGCGCCGCAGCGAGGCCTACTACCGCGTGCTGACGACCGCGGCGCAGGACCACATCTTCGTGGTCAACCGCGACGATCGCGTCGAGTACGTCAACCAGGCGGCCGCAGAGCAGTTGCGCACGACGCCCGATCGCGTCATCGGCCGGCTGCGCACCGAGATCTTTCCGCCGCAGGTGGCCGAACGCCAAGCCGAGAACCTTCGCAAGGTAATCGCCGAAGGCAAGCCGATCTACGCCGAAGGCAAGACGATGTACCTCGATCGCGAGGTGTGGCTCAGCACGTGGCTGGCGCCGATTCCAGACGAGGACGGAAACGTGACGGCCGTGCTCGGGTTATCGCGCGACATGACCGCCCGCAAGCGCGCCGAAGACGAGCTGCGCGCCACCGAGCAGCGTCTGCGCGTCGTCATGTCGAATCTGCCGCTCGTCCTGTGGGCGAGCAATCGCGACGGAGTGGCCACGTTCTGTGCGGGGCAGGCGCTGCAGTCGGTCGGGGTGACGCCGCAGGAGGTTGTCGGCCAGCGGTTCAAGGAAATCGAGTTCGAGCCGTTCAGCGGTCTCGCCGAGCACGTGCGGCGCGCGCTCGCGGGCGAGACGTTCAGCAGCCAGATCGACGTGCAGGACCTCACGTTCGAAGCCTGGTCGGTACCCCTCCGGGATGAACGGCACCAGATCACCGGCGCGACCGGCGTCATCGTCGACATTACCGAGCGCCGGCGGCTCGAGACCGAGCTTTCGAACTCTCAGAAGATGGAAGCCATCGGCCGGCTCGCGGGCGGCATCGCCCACGACTTCAACAACAACCTGACCGCCATCATCGGATACGTCGACATGATCCTCGGGCAGATTGGCGACGACAAGCCGATCTCGAAGGATCTGAGAGAAGTGCAGCGTGCCGCCGAGCGCTCAGCCGGCCTCGTCCGGCGGCTCCTTGCCTTTGGCCGGCGCCAGATCGTTCAGCCGCGCGACCTGAACCTGAACGAAGTGATCGAAGGATTGAAGCCGATGCTCGAGCGGCTCATCGGCGAATCGATTCGCGTCGAGATCGAGCTCGATCCCGCTCTGCACTCTGTCATGGGCGATGCCGGTCAGGTGGAGCAGGTGGTGATGAACCTGGCGCTCAACGCGCGTGATGCCATGCCGTCGGGTGGAACACTGACGATTGCGACGACGAACGCGGTCGACGCCGATCGGGCTCCCACATCGGCGTTGGGTCAGCAGGTGCTGATGACGATTCGCGACACCGGCACCGGCATGGATGCGCAGACGAAGGAGCACCTCTTCGAGCCGTTCTTCACGACGAAACCGCTTGGCAAAGGCACAGGGCTCGGGTTGTCAACCGTCTATGGCATCGTGAAGCAACTGAGCGGGTTCATTTCGGCGGAGAGCGAAGTGGGCAGGGGCACCCTGTTCCGGATCTTTCTGCCGGCGTCCGGGCGCGTGCCCATCATCGTGCAGACTCCCGTCAAGCCAGGGCCGGCGATGGTGAGTCGCGAAACCATCCTGCTCGTCGAAGACGAGGACGCGGTCCGCCGCTTCACGAAGCTGGCGCTCGAGCGTCATGGATTCCATGTGATCGAAGCGGCACAACCGGAACAAGCCATCGCCCTGGCGTCGGCGACCGACGAGCGCATCCACTTGCTCGTGACCGACGTCGTCATGCCGCAACTGAGCGGACCCGAACTCGCCGACCGTCTCAGGAAACTCCGGCCCAACATGCCGGTCCTGTACATGTCGGGCTATCCCGCGAGCATGGTCATGCAGGGCGGGCAGCCCGACGCGAGCATGAGGCTGGTGCAGAAGCCGTTCACCGTATCCGATCTGATGGCGAGTATCGAGAGCGTGCTCGGCAAAGAGCGCCGCGACGTCTAGCGCCCTCCGAATATTTTTCCGACATTCTTCGCCGGGTACGATAGCGGACAATGCCGCGCTCGTCTAAGGCGTAGAGTCGATCTTTGGACTAGGAGGTGAGTATGGGACTGAGAGACACGTACGCACACGCGATTCAGACGTCGAAGGGAAAGTTCCACGGCAACGCCGAGGAGCGTGACGGCAAGTTGTATTTCAAGGGCACCGTCGCGACCGAGGCGGAGAAGAATGAAATCTGGACCGCGATCAAGACGATCCCCACGTGGCAGAAAGACGTCGTGGGCGATATTCAGGTGACCGGTGGTCCCGCCGCGGGCGCCACGTCGACGGCCGGCAAGGCCGGCGCGGCGACGGCCGTTGCGACCAAGACTTACACGGTGAAATCAGGAGACACGCTCAGCCAGATCGCGAAGGATCATCTCGGCAACGCCGGCGCGTACATGAAGATCTTCGAGCTGAACAAGGACGTGCTGACCGATCCCGACAAGATCAAGCCGGGCCAGGTGCTGCGTCTGCCGTAGCGCCCGCGCGCGCTTGTAGCGCGCTCATGTAGCGCAGGGCTTTAGCCCTGCCACTCTCTTCAACGATGGCAGGGCTTGAGCCCTGCCATCCGTCGCATGTTACACTTCCCCCATTAACGGTGGTCGCAACGCCACCGTGCCCGGTTTCTCGGCATGGAGTCCGAGAAGGAGATGATGATGACGCGACAGCGGCAGCCCTTCGTTTTCCCCCAAACAATTTCGTCCGACCGTAGCCGTTAACGCAGCGAGGGTGTGTCCATGCGGGCCATTCAGTCACCAGCGGCGGCCATCCGCCTGCGCGAAGCGCGCGCATTCGTTGATCAATTCGCGCCCGGCGACGAGGTGCTGCTCGTTGGTGCATCGCGCGGAGCCGTGGACGATTTCGCGCGGAGCATCGCAGTCGAGAAAGGGGCGACGTTCGGGTTACATCGACTGTCGTTCACCCAGCTCGCGGCGAAGCTCGCGATGTTAGAGCTGGCCTCGAACGATCGCGCGCCATCGACGGGACTCGGGCACGAGGCCGTGGCCACGCGCGCGACCTTCGAAGCCAATCGCGATGACGTGCTTGAATATTTTTCGCCGGTCGCGCGCACGCCGGGGTTTCCACGAGCGCTCGCGCGAACGCTGACCGAGCTGCGACTGGCCGGCGCGTCGGGCCAGCAGCTGAATCGTTTGAGTCGAAGCGGACCAGACCTGGCGGAGCTGCTGGACCGCGTCGATCTCCTGATGGGCGAGGCGGGGGCGGGTGATAGAGCTACGCTCTTCGCGGGAGCGACGGCAGCGCTGGCGCCACGGCCGGTGCCGTTGACGCCGTTCGGGTCGATGCCGGTCCTGCTGCTCGACGTCCCGTTCGATTCCGAAGCAGAAGCGACCTTTCTCTGGACGCTCGTCAAGGGCGCGCCGAAGGCGCTCATCACGATTCCATCGGGCGATTCGAGGACGCTTGGGAAGCTGGTCGCACGGGGTGTTATGGCCGAGGTCGTTCAAGGCGACCAGCACACTGATCTCGGACACCTCACGCGCTATCTGTTTTCTCCGGAGCCGCCGCCCGAGCGCGAACCGACCGGCGAGCTCGTGTGGTTTTCGGCGCCTGGCGAAGGGCGCGAGTGTGTCGAGATGGCGCGGCGGCTGCTCAAGGAGGCCGCTCGCGGCGCGCGCTTCGACGAGATGGCCATTCTCGTCAGGTCGCCTCAGCAGTACCTTGGCGTCCTGGAGCACGCGCTCAGCCGAGCGAAGATTCCCGCGTACTTCGACCGCGGAACCCGCCGCCCGCATCCCGCCGGGCGTGCGTTTCTCGCGCTGTTGAGTTGTGCGGTCGAGAAATTCTCCGCCAAGCGTTTTGCCGAGTACCTCTCGCTGGCCCAGGTTCCCGACCTGGACGAGTCGGGTCAACCACCGCTCCATAAGGAGGATGGCTCCGGCTGGGTCGCGCCGGCAGACGACGTGTTTGGTGCGGCATCCGACGTCGCGGTGAAGCCCGAAGAGCCCGACACAGCCAGGAACCAATTGCCCGTCGACGGGTTCTTGCCCTTCGACGATGAACCCTCGCCCGCGGATGGACCATCGCCCATCGCCCAAAGACCATCGACCATGGCCCAACCGTCGCCTATTGCCCGGCCGATGTCGCCAGCGGCCGTGAACGGAACGCTCCGCGCCCCCTGGAAATGGGAAGCCATGCTCGTCGAATCTGCCGTCATTGGCGGGGCCGATCGGTGGTCGCGAAGGTTGAACGGCCTCGATCGCGAGTGGGAGCTGAAGATCCGCGCGCTGCAATCAGAGGCGCCCGATTCGCCCGGATTGTTGCGTCTCGCGCGCGAGCGTCAACAGCTCGCGCATCTGCGCACGTTCGCGTTGCCGATCATCGAGGTGATGACCGCCTGGCCCGAGTCGTCTTCGTGGGGCGACTGGCTGCAGCGTCTCGACGGTCTGGTGCCGCGCGTCCTGCGCACGCCCGACGATGTGCTGCGGGTGCTTGCCGATCTCCGGCCGATGGGTGCCGTGGGACCCGTCGGGTTGGCCGAGGTGCGCGATGTGCTTGCCGATCGGCTCATGTCGCTCGAGGTCGAGCCGCCCGCGAACCGCTACGGCCGCGTATTTGTCGGCAGCCCTCACCAGGCCCGCGGCCGCTCGTTCCGCATCGTGTTCGTCCCCGGCCTCGCGGAACGGCTGTTTCCCCAGAAGCTTCGTGAAGATCCGCTGCTTGTGGACGACCTGCGTAACGAGTTGAATGCATCGGTAGCGCAGGGCTTCAGCCCTGCCTCCGGTGCTTCGGTGCCGCAGGGCTTTCTTGGCGCGCCGGAGCGCGGTCAGCGCGAAGGCGGCAGCCCTGTCCCGGGGGTAGGGGCCTCCAGCCCTGCCCTTGCCGTGCGGGACGATCGCGCCGATCTCGAACGTCTGCTTTTGCGTTTCGCGGTGGGTGCGGCGACCGAACGCCTCTACGTGTCGTTCCCGCGCATCGAAACGGCAGAAGCCCGCCAGCGGGTGCCGTCGTTTTACGCGCTCGAAGTCATGCGCGCGGTCACCGGAAAAATTCCGGATCACCAGCGGCTCGAGACGCAAGCCGCACAGGAAGCCAACGCAAGCCTGGCCTGGCCGGCGCCTCAACACGCAGAGGATGCGATAGACGATTTCGAGCACGACCTCTCGGTGCTTCGTGTCCTCATGCGCAGCAGCGACGATGTGAAAGGGCACGCGCATTACATGCTGCGGTTGAACGATTGCCTGCGAAGGTCGGCCACCGAGCGCTGGGCGCGTGCGAAATCCCAGTGGTCGCAATTCGATGGCATCGTCCGTGTGACCGACGCCACGCGCCCATTCCTGCAGACGCAGCGTCTCGGCTCGCGGTCGTACTCCGTTTCGGCGCTTCAAAACTTCTGCGTACTGCCCGTATCGATTTCTGCTGTCCGCGCTCTATAGGCTCGAGCCGCTCGAAGAGCCCGAGCCGCTTCAGCGGCTGGATCCGCTCACGAAGGGCAGTCTGTTCCACGAAGTCCAAGCCGAGTTCTTCCGCGCGCTCCAACGGGAGAAGAAACCCATTGCGACGACGCCGATCGAAGCGGTGCTCGAGACTCTCGATGCCACGCTCACGCGCATTGCCGCCAAATACGCCGAACAGGTGGCGCCAGCCGTCGATCGCGTGTGGCAGGACGAGATTGCGAGCATGCGGACCGATCTGCACGTGTGGGCCCGCCGTTTTGCCGAGACGAAGGACTGGGAGCCGTGGTACTTCGAGTACGCGTTCGGCTTGACCAACGAGACGACCGAACCAGGAGCCTATGCGCCTCGCGATCCGAACAGCCGCCCGGATGCTGTCGTGATTGACGGTCGCTTTAAACTGCGAGGTTCAATCGATCTCATCGAGAGACGCAGGCCGGGTTCTGCAGGGCCAGGCGACAAGACGATCCTCCGCGTCACCGACCACAAGACCTCGAGGAATCGTTCAGAGCGCCGCTCGATAATCGGCGGCGGCCAGCAACTTCAGCCGGTCATCTACAGTCTCGCCATCGAGGCGGCCACGGGGTGTACGGTCGAGAGCGCGCGCTTTTCCTACTGCACGACGGCCGGTGGATTTAGCGAGCACTCGGTGCCCATCACCGACACAAGCCGTCGTGTTGGCATCGTCGCGATGGAGATCATCGACCGGGCCATCGAGTCGGGCACGCTGCCGCCTGCGCCGGCGGAGAAGGCGTGCCGGTATTGCGACTTCCTGACGGTCTGTGGTCCCGACCAGGAATACCGCGCGAAGGGCAAATCGAAGCAGCAGATCGCGGATCTGCTCGCGCTGCGAGGGGAACCATGAGCGCGAAGAAGCTTGCCGATCAGAAAGATCGCGACGCCATCGAATCGGCGCTCGACGACACCATCATCGTCGAGGCGGCCGCAGGGACCGGTAAGACGACGGAGTTGGTCCGGCGGATCATCCGCATCATCGAAACCGGCCGCGCCGAAATCTCACGCATCGTTGCCGTGACGTTTACGGAAAAAGCCGCCGGCGAGCTCAAGCTGCGTCTGCGCGAAGCGCTGGAAGAAGCGCGCCGCAAAGCGGCGGAGGTACCGGTAGCGCAGGGCTTTAGCCCTGCCAATCCCGACAGACTCGCCCGACTGGACGACGCGCTCGGCCACCTCGAAGAGGCCCAGATCAGCACCATCCACGGCTTCTGCGCCGATCTTCTTCGTGAGCGTCCCGTCGAAGCCCGCGTCGATCCGCTCTTCACGGTGCTCACCGAAGGGCAGGCTCAGCGGCTCTATGACGAAGCGTTTCGACGCTGGATGGAAGATCAGCTCGCCGACCCGCCCGAAGGCGTCCGCCGATCGCTGCGCCGGCCCAGCTTCAGCGGCTTCGGTCCCCAGGCGGAGTTCGACGACGGACCCATCGGCCGCATCAGCAGGGCCGGGTGGGAGCTGAAAGAGTGGCGCGATTTCGAGAGCGAATGGACGCGTCATCCATTCAATCGGAAATCGCGAGTCGATGCGCTCATTACGCAGTTGGGCGATTACGTCCCACTGCTGGCCAATCCAGCCAATCCGTACGACAACCTGTTCTACGACAGCCGGCTGGCTCGCCAGCTTTGCGACGACCTGCAGCGCACCGAATCGGTCGTCAAGCGCGACTACGATCGTCTCGAGGCGTCGCTCATCGAGCTCGGCCGCAATCGCGATTTCAAGAACGCGCGGAAAGGCACCGGCAAGCTGTATCGCAAGGACGTCCTGCGCGAAGACGTGTGGCAGGCGCGCGAAAACCTGATGAGCGGCCTCGCATCGTTCGAGCGGGATGCGAATGCCGACTTGGCCGTCCTCCTCAAGCAGGAGCTTCAAGGCTGCATCGACGAGTTCGAGGCGGCGAAGAGCAGGGCAGGGGCGCTCGACTTTCTCGACCTGCTGCTCAAGGCGAGGAACCTGATTTACAAAGACGAAGGAGTCAGGCGCAGCTTTCAGTCGCGCTTCCAGCGCATCTTTGTGGACGAGTTCCAGGACACCGACCCGTTGCAGGCCGAGATTCTGATGTTGCTGGCGGCCGACGACTCGTCGGTCACCGACTGGCGCAAGGTGAGCCCCGTGCCGGGCAAGCTCTTCATCGTGGGAGATCCGAAGCAGTCGATCTATCGCTTCCGGCGTGCCGACGTCGGCGTCTATCGGGCCGTGTACAAAGGTTAAAGGCCGCCGGCGCCAAGCACGTGACGCTGCAGACCAGCTTTCGCTCGCGGCCGAACATCCAGCGCGTGATCAACGCGGCGTTCGAGCCGGTCATGACGGGCGACCCCGATGCGTTGCAGGCCGACTATGTCCCATTGCAGCCGTTCCGTTCGGATGCGCCGGATCAGCAGTCGGTCGTCGTGCTGCCTGTCCCGAGTCCTTATGGAGTGAGGCGTGTCTCGAACGTCGAGATCGAGAAGTCGCTTCCGGATGCCGTTGGTGCGTACATCCACTGGTTGATCAATGAGAGCGGGTGGAAGGTCGCCGAACGTCCATCGGCCGTCGATTCGCCGGCTTCCGCCGCGATGGGCTTTCAGCCCGCCGAGCGCGAGCACCTGGTGCCCATCCAGGCGCGGCATATCTGTTTGCTGTTCCGCCGCTTCGTCAGCTACGACGAAGACGTGACACGTTCGTACGTCCGGGCCCTCGAAGCGCGCGGTGTCCCGCATCTTCTGATTGGCGGCCGGACGTTTCACAATCGCGCCGAAGTCGAAACGCTTCGCGCCGCGCTGGCTGCCATCGAATGGCCAGACGACGAGCTGTCGGTGTTTGCGACGCTGCGGGGATCGCTCTTCGCAATCGGCGACGAAGATCTGCTCGAGTATCGCCACAAAGTCGGGAGATGTCATCCCTTCTCGGTGAACGCTGAAAGCCAAACTCTGGTAGGGCGCGACTTCAGTCGCGCGGATCTCGATCGATTCGCCCCGATTCTCTCTGCGCTGGCGCTGCTGCAATCGCTGCACAAGTCGCGCAATTACGTACCCGTCGCCGCAACTATCTCGCAGCTCCTCGAGGCGACCCGCGCCCACGTCGGATTCGCGCTCGAGCACGGCGGCGAGCAGGTGCTGGCCAACGTGTCGCACGTGGCCGAGCTGGCGCGGCGCTATGAAGCCGAAGGCGGCATCTCGTTCCGAGGGTTTCTCGACGAGCTGCGCGCGCAGGCGGAAAGCGGCGAGGCGACCGAAGCGCCGATTCTCGAAGAAGGCAGCGACGGCGTCCGGCTGATGACCGTCCACAAGGCGAAGGGCCTCGAGTTCCCCGTCGTCGTGCTCGTGGACATGACGGCCAAGCTGCACCGCGCGACCGCCAGCCGCTATCTCGACGCCGCGCGGGGCATGTGTGCGATTCAGCTCGCCGGTTGTTCGCCAAGGGATCTGATCGATCACGAGCAGGACGAGCTTCGCCGCGACGGCGCCGAGGGTGCTCGTCTGGCATATGTCGCCGCGACGCGCGCGAGAGATCTCCTCGTGATTCCCGCCGTCGGCGACGAAGAGCGTGAGGGCTGGATTCAATCGCTCAACTCGGCGATCTATCCGCCACGGGAAACACGCCGGCAGCAGACGCAGGCGCCGGGCTGCATCGAGTTCAAGACGAAGGATTCGGTTGTGATGCGTCCGGACGGCGATCCTGCAAACGGAAGCACCGTGTGCCCGGGCTTGCACCACGTCGCAGGTAGGCCTGGTCCTTCTGGACCCGGCGTCGCAGATGAACCCGCCAAGATTGTCTGGTGGGATCCCCACGTGCTCGACCTTGGCGTCGAGCCATCGCGCGGCATCCGCAAGCCCGACCTCATTGTCAAAGATGTGCCGAATGCCATCGTCGATTTCGGCTTGAAGACATACAAGACGTGGCGGGAGCGGCGCGACTCTACGACGGCTGCCGCGCTCGTTCCATCGATTGCGGCTCAGCCCGCGACGGCGTGGGCGAAGTCGACGGACGCAGAGTCGATGCCGTCCACGCCAGCTGTCTCTGTCATCGAGATCCCGCGACACGAGCAGCGGCCAGGCGGTATTCGCTTCGGCGCGCTCGTGCATGCGGTGCTCGCAACGGTGCCGCTCGATGCCGACGCGCCGACCATCGAGCGCGTGGTCGCAACTCAAGCCCGAGCGCTCGGCGCGTCCGACGAGGAAATCTCGTTTGCATCCGCGGCGGTCACCAACGTGCTCGCGCATCCAATTCTGGAGCGTGCGCGGCACGCCCAGAGGGAGAGCCTCTGCCGGCGCGAGGTACCGGTGACCCTACGTGATGAAAAAGGCGGGCTCATTGAGGGATTTGTCGATCTCGCATTCGGTGACGACACGGGCTGGACGGTCGTCGATTTCAAGACCGACGAAGAGTTTCGGCGCGGAGGCAAATACGCGCTGCAGGTCGGTCTGTACGTCACCGCGCTGCAGGCATCGACCGGACAGAAGGTGTTCGGCATTCTCATGAAGGTCTGACCGTGCGGCCGAATCCTCTTCACGTGCGTATGCGTCATACTCGATCGAGATGATTGAACTGGGTCTGGATACATTTGGAGACGTGGTGTTCGACGGTGAGGGACGTCTGGTGACGTCCGCGCAGGCGCTGCGTAACGTCGTCACCGAAGGCGTGCTGGCCGATCAGGTTGGCGTCGATGCGTTCGGCGTTGGCGAGCATCATCGCGCGGACTTTTCGGTGTCGGCGCCGGAAGTGGTGCTGGCGGCCATCGCCGGCAAGACCGACCGCATTCTTCTCGGCTCGGCTGTCACGGTGCTAAGCACGGACGATCCCGTCAGGGTGTTTCAACGATTCTCGACCCTCAACGCGGTGTCGAACGGGCGCGCGGAAGTGATTCTCGGCAGGGGTTCGTTTACGGAGTCGTATCCGCTGTTTGGCTACGATCTATCGAAGTACAACGAGCTGTTCGAGGAGAAGCTGGATCTCTTCGTCAAGCTGCTCGACCAGCAGCCCGTCACGTGGGAGGGGCACACGCGAAGCAGCTTGACCAATCAGACCGTGTATCCCCCTGTCGAGAACGGCCGCCTGCGCACGTGGGTTGGCGTCGGTGGCAGTCCGGAGTCGGTCGTGCGCGCGGCGCGTCATGGCTTGCCGTTGACGCTCGCCATCATCGGAGGCAGCGCGAAACGGTTCCTGCCCTATGTCGATTTGTACAAGCGCGCCTTGAAGGAGCTCGGCAAGCAGCTTGTCAGTGCGCCGAACGCCAGTCACTTCGCCGAGGCCGGCGCGATCGGGGTGCACTCGCCCGGACACGTCGCGGCGACCGACGAGCAGGCGAAAGAGGACATCTGGCCGCACTATCTGGCGATGATGAATCGCATCGGGCGCGAGCGCGGCTGGCCGCCGCGCGGACGCGACGACTTCGAGCGCGAAGCCGGTCCAGACGGTGCGCTGTATGTCGGCTCGCCCGAGACCGTGGCGGCGAAGATCGTGCGAACGGTGACGGACCTCGGGCTTTCCCGCTTCAACATGAAATACAGCAACGGTACGCTGCCTCACGACGCGCTGATGAAGAGCATCGAGCTGTTCGGCACGCGGGTGGTCCCGATGGTGCGTGAATCGCTCGTCGATTCCGGCTACACTGTTCCCGCCTGAAGCTGCACTTGCGTTGACTCAGCGCGGCGGGTCCTGTCCCCGATCGTTCCCGTCCGTGCTCGGCGCCAACAGCGCATGTCACGTGAGAGGCGCCTGCGGCCGGACGGAAACGATCGGGGCCACCCGCTCGCGGCTGGCTTGCGCAGTCAACACAAGTGGTGACTGAGGCCAAACAGAAAGGATCCGGAAATGCGCCGCCTTCATGTGATCGCCCTTGCCGTCATCGTCTCTTCGGCTGTCGTCGCCAACCTCGCCGGACAGCAGAAGCCGACGGCGCCGGTGAATTCGCCGACGTCGGGTGACTATGCGACCGCAGATGTCCGGGTACTCACTCCCGGTGTGGCCTTCATGTCGGGCATGGCCGACATTGCGGCCGGCTTCACGAAAGAAACCGGCAAGAAGGCGGGCATCAACGTCGTTGGGATGGGTACCATCGTCCAGGAGATGACAACGCGCAATCCTCCGCCCGACGTCATCGTGCTGCCGTTTCAGTTGATGACGACGCTCGCGCTCGAGGGTGGCGTGTCGGGGCAGTTCATGCCGCTCGGCCGCAACCGGATGGGGCTGGCGGTCAAAGCCGGTGCACCGAAGCCGGACATCTCGACGCCGGAGAAGTTCGCGGCCGTTCTGAAGAGCGCGAAGGCGGTGATGCGTTCGAATCCCGCGTCGCGGACGATGGTGGCGACCATCATCGACGACATGCTCAAGCGCCCCGAGTTCGCGGGCGTGAACGCGCCGGCGAGCACCAAGGGCGAAGGCGGTCAGGCGCTCGCGGCGGGTGAGGGCGACATGGCGATTCAGACGATCAGCCAGATTCTTCCGTACAAGGAGATCGAGCTGGTTGGCCCGGTGCCCCAGGAATACGGCCTGTGGATCGACACAGCCATTGCCGTCTCGTCCCGAGCACAGCATCCAGAAGATGCGCGCGCGCTCATCCGGTACCTGATGAGGCCCGAATCGAGCAAGGTGTGGAAGCCCCGCGGCATGGAGCGCTTCGAGTAAGCGTACGTAGTGTCTGGCTTCAGCCGGACTAGTGGCACAGGGCTTTAGCCCTGTCCTCGCCTTCGGTAGCGCAGGGCTTCAGCCCTGCCCGACGTTTGCCTCCTGCCGTCTTCGATAGATCAGAACTGGCTGGATAGGCGCGGCCTATCCAGCCCAGATACTCCCGACCCGACTTCGCATCCTTCGCTTCCAATGAGTACGTGCTGCGCCGCGCCGGCCCCGCCTCGGCCGGTGTTTGGATATCAATGACCTGCGGCACGCCGTATGCACTACAGAGCGTACGGAGGAGTTTATGTCGTCCAAAATTCTTACGCTCACGGCGTTTACCGCGGCGTGGGCTATTTCAAGCCTGACCATTCCTGCGACAGTTGGTGCTCAGCAGTCCGCGCGTATGCGGTTCGAATCGATGGACACCAACAGCGACGGCATCATCGCGCGCTCGGAGTGGCAGGGATCACCGCAATCATTCGCGAATCACGACTGGAACGGCGACGGGCGGTTGTCCGGCGACGAAGTGCGCATTGGCGCACAGCGCAATGCGAACTGGGACACGGCAGACCATAACGCGAATCGTTTCGAGCGTTATGTCAGCTGGACGGCGTCGGGCTTCACCAATCTCGATCACAATCGCGATCGCCGGATTACGGCCAACGAGTGGCACTTCGACCAGGAGACATTCCGTCGCGTCGATCGCAATCGCGACGGCGCGCTCAGTGAGGCGGAATTCCTTGGAGCCGACTACGACGACGATCGCGCCGACACGTTCGACGATCTCGACTGGAACAACAACGGGCGGGTGGAACGATCCGAGTGGCATGGCAGCACCGTGGCGTTCAACGACCTCGATCGCAATCGTGACGGCATTCTGAGCCGTTTTGAAGTGGCGGGGGGGACCGACTGGACCAACGATACGCGCGACGAGTTCGCCACGCTCGACTACAACCGCAATGGAGTGCTGACGCGCGACGAATGGCACTGGTCGGCTGCCAGCTTCGGCACGCGCGACACGAATCGTGACGGCACGCTTTCACGCCGCGAATTCGACGTTGCAGGTGGAGCGCCGGATGGCGCCGTGGCGACCAGCGGGCGGTCGCAAACCGTGCGCGTCAACTCGCAGCAGCGCTGGACCGATGCCGGTTTCGACGTGCGTGCTGGCGACACCATATCGATTGACGCATCGGGAAACATTCAGATGAGCGACAACGCGCAGGACACCGCATCGCCCGCGGGATCGGTTACGGGGCGCAAAGCGCCTGACGCGCCGATTGTCAATCAATCGGCCGGTGCGCTGATCGCCCGGATCGACAACTACGGCCCCATTTTCGTCGGCGACCGCCGATCGTTTGTCGCGCCGGTCACGGGGCATCTTTACTTCGGCGTGAACGACGACCACCTGCCCGACAATCGGGGTGAGTTCGTTGTCAATGTGACAGACCAGGGCCGCAGGTAGAGCACACGCACGGCGGCGGTCGCGCGCCGAAAGACGCTCGACCGCCGCCCCCTTAGCTTGCAGGTTGAAATACGTGCGTTACGCCCAACTCCATCCGTCGATCAGAATCTTCAACACGTGAATTCGATCGATTGTTTTTGTTCGACGACGATGCTACCGTCGTCTGGCATGCATCCGGCACAGGAGCCGGAGCATGTCAGACAAGTCTCTCGAAAAGCGAGTCACGGTTCTCGAGGCTATGATGGGTGACAAGACGCTGGAGGAACATTTTCGTGAGCATGCTGAGCTCATCGACCGGCGTTTCGCCGAGGTGCATGCCAGATTTGCTGAAATACACGCTCGGTTTACCGCTCAGGACAAGCGCTTCGAGGCCATGGACGAGCGGTTCAACCGCGTGGACCACGAACTCGGCATGATCCGCCGTGATGTCGGGACGATCTGGCGAAGCTCACCGACATCGGCACCAGACTCCCCGCTTCGTGACGCCCGTGCGAGCCGCGTCAATCCGGTAGCAAAACCACACCGCCTGAGTTACCATCCCGCCGAAACCCGACATCCCTGCAGCGGCAGCGTGCGCAACGTTTCCGCGTCAGATCTGGAGGCTGCTCATGCGAACCATCGTGCGCAATGTCGTCATCGTCGTGGCGTCGCTCGTTCCGTTTGTGGCGCTCGCCCAGTCGGGATCGACGAAACCGGCCACCTACATCACCAAGGAAGAGGTCGACACCGTCAACAAGCAGCCCGGTGGCGATCGCCAGATCAGGGTGGTGGATATCGGCCCCGAGAATTTCGCCGTCGGTATCGTGCATCGCGGCGCGACGCCGGCGCCCGGCGCGAGAGCCGGCGGCGGTGGCGGCGGTGCCGCACGCGCGAATCAGCCCCCGGCTGAACCGTGTGGCGACAAAAGCGCAACGCCGCCCCCGGCAGGCGCACCGAACGGCCTGACGCACGACGAGCAAACCGAGGGGTATTACATCGTTTCCGGTGGTGGCACGATGGTCACGGGTGGCCGCATCGTCAACGGCCGCCGCTCGGCGGCCGACTCCGCCGTGACGAAGGAACTGAACGGCCCATCGTGCAGCGGCCCCGTGGTCGGATCGGATATGGTGACGAAAGAGGTGAAGGTGGGCGACATCATCATCATCCCCGCCGGCACTGTGCACGGATGGGTGACGATTCCCGATCACGTGGACTATCTCAGCTTCCGCCCGTCTGCACGCGTGCTGACGGCGGGGTATGTCCATCCGTCCCTGAAGAAGTAGCGCAGGGCTTTAGCCCTGCTTTCGTCGATGAACCGGTAGCGCAGGACTTTAGTCCTGCCCTTGGCGTTATTGATACGCTGACTCGGAGAACCTATGCACGGCATGAAAACATTGTTTCGCGGCTTCGCTGTGATTGGCATGTTCGCGGCCGCGGCCTGTTCCGGACCATCCAGTGATCCAACACCGGCTCCAGCAGCAACAAACGTCACAGTGTTCGAGGGCGCGCGGCTTCTCGTCGGTGATGGCTCCCCGGCGGTTGAGAACGCGGTCTTCATCGTCGAGAACGATCGGTTTGTTCAGGCGGGCAGGGCGGGCGATGTCCCAGTCCCGGCAGGGGCGCGCCGCGTGAATCTGACCGGCAAGACCGTGATGCCGGCGATCGTCGATACGCACACGCACATGCCGACGGTGCGCGAGGAGCTCGTCGACAGGTTGCAGCGGAAGGCGTACTACGGCGTTGCCGCTGTCATGAGCCTTGGACAAGACAATACGGATGCCGCGTTCCAGGTGCGAGACGAAGTCGTGCCGAATGGTGCACTGCTGAAGACGGCTGGCCGTGGGCTCACGATGCCTGAGCCGGGGCGTACCGAGGCGCCCTACTGGGTGAGCAACGAAGGCGAAGCCCGGAAGGCGGTGCAGGAACTGGCAGCGAAGAAAGTCAACTTCGTGAAGATCTGGGTCGACGACCGCGATGGCAAGTACAAGAAGCTGACGCCGGCGCTCTATACCGCGATCATCGACGAAGCGCATAAGAACAGCCTCCGCGTGACGGCTCACATCTTTACGCTCGAAGACGCGAAAGGGCTGCTGCGCGCAGGCCTCGATGCCTTTGCGCACAGCGTGCGCGATCGCGACATCGATGACGAAGGGCTGGCGCTCTTCAAGCAGCATGCAAACCTCGTTGTCGCGCCCAACCTGCCCGATCGCGGCGTGGCCACCGACATGAGCTGGCTGGCCGAAAGCCTTCCGGCCGACGAGGTGAAGAAGCTGCAGGAAGGCGCGACCGACCGCGCAGACGCGCAGAAGGCTTACGGAATCCAGGCACGCAACCTGGCGAAGATTCACGCGGCGGGCATCAGAATCGTCCTGGGCACCGATGGCGGCGTTCCGTGGAGCCATCACGTGGAGATGGAAGACATGGTCGCGGCCGGGATGACGCCATCCGATGTGATTGTCGCTTCGACGAAGAACGCCGCGGAGTTTCTGCGGATGACCGATGCCGGCACCGTCGCTGTGGGGAAGCGAGCCGATTTCATCGTGCTGGATGCGAATCCGCTCGACGACATCAAGAACACGCGAAAGATCTCAGAGGTATATCTGCGAGGCGCGGCGGTCGATCGCGCGGCCATCAAGGCGCGCATGATGAAAACGGCGCCGACAAACTAGGTCAATCCGGTAGCCCTTGATCATCAGGCGGCTCGCTTCTTCGCAGCAGCTGATCACACAGCCGGCACATGCCGCACTGGCGGCACGCATCATGCGCGCGTGGTCGGCTTCCCACTTTCCCGAGTCGCCACGGAAGGTGTCGATTCTGAATGCGGTCGAGCAGCATGACTGTGGATGGGCAGTGGCAGACGAGGCGCTCGTTGTGGACGAGACGACGGGGCAGTTGCTCGATTTCACCGAGGTGTCCGATGCGGTGAAGCGCGACACCTCGTCGCGCGGTCTCGAGCCACTCACATCCGACCGGTACGCAGCCGCTCTCGCGGCGCAACATCGTCTGCATGTCTATCGGCGCTACGGCGATCATCCGGAGTGGCGTGCGTTCTTTGAAGAAATGACGTCAGCCCGCGATTCATACCTTCATGCCGCGGGCGGGAATTCACTGGACGAGTTGCTACGTGATTACTGGTTCGTGCGTGCCGGCGACCTTGCATCGCTGGCCTTCTGCAACAACTGGGTGGACACACCAGATGATGGATGTGGCTATTCCATGCATCTCACTGGAACGATTCTGACTATTGTGCCGGATCCATTGGATGGGCAAACGGTCGAGATCGCCATCGAAGCGCGGGTGATTGACGATCAGCGATTCGCGTCTTCCGCTGACGCCCGACGAGTTGTGGCATCGGCGACGGCTATGATGCTGAAGGGTGAGGTCAGAGGCGCAAATTAACCTTCGATTTCGAGCACGATCGTAGTGATCGTGGCAGCCCCAGTCATCACTGTGTATCAACCGGCGTGTTCGCACACCGAACGGTAACCGGGGATGGTCGCCGAATCCATGAGGATCGGAGTGCAGCTCAAAATCGAACTGCGGTGCGTACCCGTCGCGGGCCTCTTCGAGCTGCTCGAGAATCGACTCTGCCAGCGACGAAGGTGACACAACTCGAGCCAGTGGGCCGAAACTCAAAATCCAGCTCCGCAGCGCCCAGTCGTGACAGACGTTCAAGGTCAGGCGAAGCGAGCCATCGGGTTTCTCGCGAATCTCCTGCGAGCCATGCCATGTCCGCTCGCGCACATGAGCGGCCGCTTCCGGCAGAAATTCAACCTCGACGCGCGTGGCTGTTCCCGTATGCACGCCCAGCGAATTGGGAAACGGATCCGTTGACGCACCGTCTGGGGCTTCGAACGTCTGCGCGGTCACCTGACAGCGACTTGATCCGCTCGACCGCAAACGTCCTCAACTGGCGATACTTCGGAACCTGCGCCAGCAGATACATGCCGCCCTGTGCGAAGGCGAGCCGATACGGCTCGACCACGTAGTTTTTGGTCTGCCGGCTCGATGCCGAAGTATACTGCATCTTCACCTGCCGATGCTCGAGCACCGCGGTCAGCAGGTCGGCGATGTGTTTACGATAGCGGGTCTCCTCGCGCTTCTTTCCTGGATTCGCTTTCACGTTCAGCACGGCTGGCAGGCGATCCAGGAATCGTGCATCCTGTCGCGGTAGCGCGGCAGCGACCTTGTCCATCGCGGTTCGGGCATCCTCGTGAAACGCTGTCCCGACCAGGCATTCCACGAGCGCACGGCTGAAGTACAGCGACGCCAGCTCGCTCACCGACAGACCGGAATTCTGCAGGCCTTTCAAGCCACCATCCATCAGCTTCCATCGCGTGCGCCCGTCCGGTTTCTCGTCAACCAGCGGAAAGCCGGCCTCCTGGAGCGCGACGATGTCGCGCCAGATCGTCCGAGTCGTCACGCCGCGCTCATCAGCCAGCCCGGCGATGGTTTCGCCCTGGCGGCTCGCTTCGAGCGTACGCAGAATCTTCCACTGCCTGATGACTTCAGCGTTGCGTGGCATGCGCCTGAGCGTACAGCAAGAAACGGATGTGTCGAGCAAATACGGCTTTCAGGTCACAAACTGTGACCTCAAGTTGTCCGCCACGTTGTGCTGGAGTCTGGGCACGTGAGAAGGTAGATGGCACGGCCCTCGCATTGGCGTGTCGCGCTGTGTCGCCCCGTGACTAGCAACGCTGGCCTTCCGGCGAAGAGGATTGAGAGTGCCATCCTGAGGGTGCGCGGCCGCAATGTGTTGCTCGACGTTGACTTGGCTGCGCTTTACGGAGTCACGACTAGAGAGATCATCCAGGCAGTGAAGCGCAACCAGACGCGCTTCCCGACCGACTTCATGTTGCAGCTCAACAAGGTCGAGTTCGCAAGCTTGAGATCACAATCTGTGATCTCAAGATCGTGGGGTGGGCGCCGCACGCCTCCATATGCCTTCACCGAGCAAGGCGTCGCGATGTTGTCCGGAGTGCTACGCAGTTCGAGAGCGGTGAGAGTGAACATTGAAATCATGCGAGCCTTTGTCCGGCTGCGCCGGATGCTCGAGTCGCACGCGAATCTGATGAGGAAGCTCGAAGCGCTGGAGGGCGAGGACGACTCGCAGTTTGCAGCGGCTTTCCGGGCTATTGTGGGAACTGATGGCTCCGTCCGGCTTATCAGGGAAGCGCATCGGGTTCTATCCCGGATCTCCAGCTCATAGCCCGAAACCGCTCTTTCCACCTGATTTCACGTGGAGATCGTGGGCTCCGAATTCTCAATCTAGAGATCACAAATTGTGAATCTCAAGATCCTGTAGTGGGGCAGGTTGTCAGCAATGGTCGCTGGTGATAAGTAGTAGCCATGACGACTCGCAACCGCACGTATCGTCCCGCGAGGAAAGTCCGAGCACATCGGCCCCGGCACCGCCAGGCCGGGCTGCGGCTTGTTCAGATCTGGGTGGCCGACGTGCGCTCCCCACGGTTTGCTGCCGAGGCGCATTGTCAATCCCGTGCGGTCGCTCGCAGCGGGTATGCCGCCGCCGACCAGGCGTTCGTCAATGCCGTTTCCGCGTGGACCAGTCCGAATCCAAGTCCCCTTCTCAGCGCAGTCTTCAGGCCTGATCCCCAGCCCCCGCCTCAGCGCAGCACCGGCGGGCGCGCTAATCCCTAATCACAAATCCCTAATCCCTTCAGGTTCAAGGGTTTAGTGTTGTGACCCGCCGTGTCACGGTCCCTCCCTAGACTTGTGAGGAAAAGGAGAGTGCTGCGTGTTGAATCCGATTTCGATGACGTTGGCGGACGTGAGTGTTGGTGCAGAGCATCGTTCGAGCGGCTGTCGGTGATTCCGTTGACGCTGAACAATCCCAAACTTCCGATGGATTGCATCACGGTCGACGAAGCCCTCTTCGGGGCGACTTCGAAGTGACGGAGATGTCGGACGCCGGGCGGGTGCCCGAGCTTCGTGTCGTCAACGACGGTGAGCACGCGGGTGCTGCTGATCGACGGCGAAGAGCCGTCGGCGCCAAGCAGAACCGGATTGTCAATCTCACGATCCTGGTCCCCGCCGGCGGATCAGTCGTGATTCCCGTCTCGTGCGTCGAGGCCGGCCGCTGGCATCGTCAGAGTCGCGGGTTTGCGGCGTCGCGATACGCCCAGTACCCGCGGGCCCGGGCGTCAAGGTCGCTCAGGTCACCCAAGTCGCTCGTTTTCAGTGGGCGTGCCCAGAAGCGACCAGCAGTGGATCTGGAACGTTATCGCGCTGAAATCGGCCAGATTGTCGGCCAGCTCGCGGACAGCGGCGATGTCGAGCATCTCGACACGCATTACGCTCATCGACTCGCACATGAAGGCATTCCCCCGAGCGACCGGTCAGTGCGGTGCGGTGTTCCTCATCGATCGGGTCCCCGTTGGATTGGAGCTCTTCGACAGCGAAGCGATCTTCACGTCGCTCTTTCGAAGGTGCTCCGACGATCGCGCTCGACGCGATCGACACGCCAAGGGCAAGGGTTTCGGCCGAGTCGGTGCCGATGACGTGAAATCCGTGGCTCTCGAGCTTCATCCGCACCGTGGCTGCGGCTGCCGGAACAAAGTCTCCAACCGTTCCCGACAGTTCGGGTGGGCCAGACCGTGTCGGTGACATGCGACCACCGGGCAGCGGCCGCTCTCGTTGCCGAGGAGCGCGTCGTGCACCTGGCCGCGTTCGAGCTCAGCGTGTAGGACGGACGATGGCAAAGTACTGCGGTTCATGCTCCCCAAACGGAGTAGTCCAATGGGCGTCTGTGTTTCGGGTAGCACAATTCTCGATTTTTCGTCGATGAAGCGGAGCGCTGTGATAAATAGGAGCGGCGAAACGGTGGCCCTGCGCTTTCCGGAAGCGTGGCTGCCGTTTGTGCGCTGGCCCAACGCGACCTCCTCCAACCGAAGATAGGTGCATCGATGGCTGATCGTGTTGTTGATCGGGTTGCCTCGTTGTGTCGCGTCTGGGCGCATCAGGCACCGCACCTGTGTCCGTCGGTAGTGTCCGGCTTCCAACTTCGGTAGGGCGGGACTTCAGTCCGCCTCAACCTTCGCCGAGGCTACGGCGGGTCACGCTTCGGTAGGGCGGGACTTTAGTCCCGCCGCAAGCGACGGCGGACAGCCGGACGGTGATGTGTCGTCGGCTATTGACCGGAGAGAGTCGATGAACCAGTTGGACCGCTATCGCGGCGCAATGCTCGGGCTTGCCGCCGGGGACGCACTTGGCACCACGCTGGAGTTCTCGCCGCCCGGCAGCTTCGAACCGATCACCGATATGGTCGGCGGTGGCCCGTTCGGCCTCCAGCCTGGCCAGTGGACCGACGACACATCGATGGCGTTGTGCCTGGCCGAGAGCCTGATCGAGTCGGGCGAGTTCGATGCCGTCGATCAGCTGGCGCGATATGTGCGCTGGAAGAGGCAGGGGCACCACAGCAGCACGGGCCGGTGCTTTGACATCGGTTCGACGGTGTTGCAAGCGATCTCTCACTTTGAGCGTACCAGTGATCCGTGCTCGGGAAGCACGGCCGAGGACACTGCGGGCAATGGCTCAATCATGCGTCTGGCGCCCGTGCCGCTGTTCTTTGCGCGCGATCCTGAAACGGCGATCGCGATGTGCGCCGAGAGCTCGCGGACGACGCATGGTGCGACGGAGGCTGTCGATGCGTGCCGGTACCTTGGCGGACTGATCGTCGGTGCCTTACAGGCTCGATCTAAGCAGGAACTGCTAGCCCCGCTGTTCACGCCGGTTCCAGGCCTCTGGGATCGCGAGCCGCTGACGCGCAGGATCTTCACCGTCGCGGCGGGCTCTTTCATGAAGCGCGAACCGCCTGCTATCAAGGGTTCTGTATACGTCGTCTCCAGCCTTGAAGCCGCGCTGTGGGCGTTTGCGAAGAGCACGTCGTTCGAACAGGGCGCGCTCCTCGCGGTGAACCTGGGAGACGATGCCGATTCGACGGGAGCGGTGTACGGGCAGATAGCGGGCGCCTACTACGGTGTGCAGGGCATCCCCGAACGGTGGCTTTCGAAGCTGACACACCGCAATATACTCGAAAGCTTCGCCGAGCGGCTCTCAAGGAAGAGCTGATACGCGCAGCGGCGGGTGGCCGCGCTAGTTGGCGACCGACCTGTCCAGTTGGTGGTGTCGGCACCGTGTGGCCTTATATGACGCCATGAGTATCGGTCAGACCACTTCTTCTTATGACCGTCGACGTTCAGTGCTGATCCCCTTACACTGAGCATGCGAAATCGCCGTCACGATGCGCTATTGGTGGGTCAATCAGAATCAGACGTACCGAGCGGAGGTCCGGGGCAACTTCATGTGGTCGCCCAAGGCCAATACGAACGGAGCGCGCAACCAGTTCTACGAGAACATGCGCGAAGTGGCGATTGGCGACATCGTCTTTTCGTTCTGCGATACGCGAATCAAAGCGATTGGAATCGTCACTGGCACTGCTCAGACTGCGCCCAAGCCAGACTTCGGCGGCGTGGGATTAAACTGGTCCGAGGAAGGGTGGTTCGTTCCGGTCTACTACTGTGCCCTTGACGCGCCCATTCGACCGAAAGACCACATCGCGATTCTTCGTCATTTCCTTCCAACCAAGTACTCGCCGCTCCAGGCAAACGGCGATGGTTTGCAGTCCGTCTATCTCGCAGAAGTGCCCGCGCCGATGGCCGATGCTTTGGTTGGCCTGATCGGACAGCCTTACTATGACAACCTGGCGCTCTTGACGGCGTTTCCCTCCGGTCCGGATGTTGAAGAGATTACTGATCCTGAAATTGACGCCAGCCTTAGTGCAACATTCAAGGAGCAGTTGGTGAAAGCTCGACGCGGGCAGGGCGTATTCCGATCCAATGTGCTGCTTGCCGAAACACAATGCCGTGTGACGCGGGTCTCGGATCCGAAGCACTTGCGCGCCAGCCATATGAAGCCGTGGCGTGACGCGAACAATTCCGAGCGGTTGAATGGCGCAAACGGGTTACTGTTGTCTCCGCACATTGATCACCTATTCGATCAGGGATACATCACCTTTTCCAACAGTGAGCAATTGTTGGTCGTTCCGGAAGTGCGGACGAACCTTCTGGACAAGTGGGGAATCGACTCTGGAACGCGAGTTGGCGAGTTTAATCGGGAACAGCAGGCATTCCTCGACTATCACAGGATCAATGTCTTCAAAGGATTGAAGGCACCGTAGATGACGGATCCAGCCTTGCTACTCCGCGCGCTGCAGTTTGCCTCTGTCAAGCACCGTGATCAGCGCCGCAAGGACTCGGACGCCTCGCCGTATATCAATCACCCGATAGCGGTGGCGGCTGTCCTCGCGGCGGAGGGGCAAGTTACCGATGACGCTCTACTGGTCGCGGCAGCCTTGCATGACACAGTCGAGGATACAGAGACCACATTCGCCGAACTCGAAGAGCACTTTGGCGTTAAGGTCGCAGATCTGGTGCGTGAGCTGACAGATGACAAGACTCTGGAGAAGCAGCGTCGGAAGGAGTTGCAGATCGAGCACGCGCGGTCGGCATCAGATCGCGCAAAGCAGCTCAAAATCGCCGACAAGATCTGCAACGTCCGCGACATCGCGGCTAGCCCACCGGCAAAATGGCCAGTAGAGAGACGACTCCAGTACCTCGACTGGGCTAGCCAAGTCGTCGCAGGGTGCAGAGGTGTGAATTCAGATCTCGACGCTGCATTCGACGAGACGCTCGCGCGCGCACGAGAAGTGATTGGCGCAGCCGAGTGAAGCATTGTCAGCTGCCGTAATCGAAGAACGCTATGACTATGGCGGCCATCAACAGGATGGCACTGACGAATCGCCACACGAGCACCCGCGCGCCGAGATGCGGTTCGCGAATCGCCAACCAGTGGCCGATGGCCCAGACCGCGACTGCGCTCCAGAGTCCGCGGTTAGCTGTATCGCCGGAGCGCCATCCAGGTTAATCCGGTAGCAAAACCCGATCACCTGAGTTACCATCCAGCCGAAAACGTGCATCGGCAGCGGCGCAACTAAAGTTGCGCCCTACACTAACTCTTTTTGCGGCAGGACATCATGAGACTGTTGATGGTTCCGGCGGCGGTCACAGCTATCGGTATTGGTGTGTTCGTCAGCGTCACCATCGCCCAGCAACCCCAAGGTGGTGCTGCTGGCGCCTACACGCAGGCGCAGGCAGAGGCGGGACGCGTCGCCTACGACGTCAGTTGCGCCGGCTGCCATGGGCCGGATCTGAACGGCGGCAGCGATGCGCCGCCTCTCACCGGCATCAACTTCGGCGCCGCGTGGGGGCCCCGACCGGTCAGTCAGCTGTTCTCGCACATCATGTCGTCAATGCCGCCGGCGGCGCCGGGTAGCCTCGGGGAAGAAGTGACGCTGAACATCGTGGCGTACATCCTTCAGCGCGATGGTGGGGCGCCGGGCTCGCAGGCGCTGACGATCAAAACCGCATCCACATGGAACGCCGCCACCTCGGCACGAGGATCGGGTCCCGCATCGATGGCGGTTGGCGCCGGAACGGGAAGCGGGCAGGAAAGAGGCGGCGCGGTCAACTTCCTGCGCGGCGTCACGGTGCGCGGCGAAGTGAAGAACTACGTGCCGGTAACGCCCGAAATGCTCAAGAATCCGCCACCCGAAGACTGGCTGATCTTCCGCCGCAATTACCACGGATGGAGCTACAGCCCGCTCAACCAGATCACCAGAGACAACGTGCGCGATTTGAAGCTCGCCTGGGTGTGGGCGATGAACGATTCGGGCGCCAACCAGACGACCCCGATCGTGCACAACGGCATCATCTATCTGGCCAGCCCCAGCAACATCGTGCAGGCGATCGATGGCAAGACCGGCAACCTCATCTGGGAGACGCGGGTCGGTCCCGATCAGGCGCCGGGCTACGGCGGTATCCGCAGCATTGCAATCTCCGGCGACAAGATCTTGCTGCCCGCAAGCAACGCGCACATGGTCGCGTTGAGCGCACGCACCGGCGACATCCTGTGGGATACGCCGTTGTCTGATATCCCCCACCCGTCAACGAGCGGCGCCATCGCCATCGGCAACAACGTGCTGCAGGGCATCACCGGATGCGGACGCAACGCGTCAGCGGCCGATGGCTGCTTCATCAGCGCGATCGACATCAACTCCGGCAAGCGTGCGTGGCGTTTCCACACGATTCCTCTCGAGGGTGAACCCGGTTTCGACACGTGGGGGAACCTTCCCAAAGAAGCCCGCGCGGGTGTTGAGACGTGGGTTGCCGGGTCCTACGATCCCGATTTGAATCTCACCTACTGGGGAACCGCGCAGTCGAAGCCCTGGTCGTTCCTTAATCGCGGGACGACCCCGTTCGACAAGACGCTGTATGCGAACTCCACACTCGCGCTGAACGCGGACACCGGGAAACTGGCCTGGTATTACCAGCACGCGCCCGGTGAGTCGTTCGACCTCGACGAAGTGTTCGAGCGCGTGCTCGTCGACATCGGACCGCAGAAGGTGTCGTTCAGCGCCGGCAAGGCCGGCGTGTTGTGGAAGCTCGATCGGCGCAACGGTCAATTCCTCGGCTACAAAGAGATGGTGGCGCAAACGATCTGGGAGCGCATCGATCCGAAGACGGGTGTGCCGAGCTACCGGCCCGACATCCTCGAAATGAAATTCGATCAGACGGTGAACGTGTGCCCAAGCACCGCAGGCGGGAAGAACTGGACAGCGATGAGCTATCACCAGCCCACCGGCGTGCTCGTCGTGCCGCTCAGCCAATCGTGCATGGACTTCACGGTTCGCAAGACCGAGCAGGGCGGCAACGGCGCCGTACGGCGGTTCCTGCCGATGCCGAAGACCAACGACCACCTCGGCAAGCTCGCCGCCTACGACGTGCGGACGATGCAGGAGGTGTGGAAGCACACACAGCGCGCGAGCTATCTGACCGGCGTTGTGACAACTGCGGGCGGGATTGCGATCGTCGGTGATATCGACCGCACCGTTCGCGCCCACGACGTGAGGACTGGCGAGGTGCTGTGGGAAACGCGTCTCGGCACCTCTGCGCAGGGCTTTCCGGTGACCTACAGCATCGACGGCAAGCAGTACATCGCCGTCGCGGCGGGACTGGGCGGAGGCAGCCCTCGCAACGTGCCCGCGGCGGTTGCTCCAGAAATCAAGATTCCTCAAAGCGGCCAGGCGTTGTACGTATTCGCGCTGCCGGATCCCAGAAAGTGAAAATACTCGACGCAGAGGCGCAGAGACGCAGAGCAAACACGAAGGATCTTTGCGGCTTTTGCGGCTCTGCGTCGAGTCTTTGTTCAGCGCCGGTAGTCGAGTATCACTAGGATAATCGCGGCCATCAGCAGGAGAGCACCGAGAACGCGCCACACGAGGACGCGCGCGCCGAGGTGCTGTTCGCGATTCGCAAACCAGTGGCCGATGGCCCAGACCGCGACCACGCTCCAGAGGCCGCGGGAGCTGTAGAGGATGTTGGCGCTGGCCACCTGTCGGTAGAGCGAGACCGACGAGATGAACATCAGCCCCTGCACCGCGAAGCACATTACGCCCGCGGAGAGCCAGGTAGTGTAAGCCGGGTCCGAAGGACCCTGCCTATGTACGTCGGTGAGATTTCGAGCCCTTCGAAACGGCGCAGCGGGATTGAATACAGCGCCGCACACGCCATCGTGATCGGCAGAAAGCGGCCCGTTCCCCAGGCGAGAGACCACTTCTGCACCACCACATCGAAACACGCATATGACGTCGCACCCAGCGCGGCGAGCAGAATCGTCGTGCGGACGCGTGTGTGAGATTGGCCGGGACTGAGGTTCAAGAGCGCGATGGCGGCGCTGCTCAAGGCCGCGGCCATCCAGAGGCGCGTGCCGATGGGATCGCCGAGCAGCACGCTCGTCAGCAGGGCCACGAGCAGAATCTTGAGCCCGAGCACGGCGTGGCGACGGAGACATCGCCCGTGTTGAGCGCCACCAGCGTGAAGATCTGGCCGGTGAAGAAGAGCACGGCGGCCACCGGCGGCTGCCACCAGAGTGCGGATGCCGGAATCGTTCCTCCGAGCATCCACAACGGCGCAGCCACCAGTGCCGACGTGTAATTAATAATGCGCGTCGCGCGCCAAATGTCGGCGCCAAGGTCCGAGGCGCGCTTCAGGAGCAGCGCGCCTATAACGTAAACGACGGCGCTGACAAGCGGCAGCAGCAGATACAGCACGCCGGCACCGCCGCATCCACACCCCGCCAGAGATTCGCCGTGGTCAGCTGGTCGTGTCCGCACGACTTGAGATAGCAGAACAACTGCGTGCGATACGCCGCATAGCCGCCCAGCGCCACGCTGACGATGAACAGGCCGCGCGACAGCTTCTTGCCGTCGAAGCCGGTCATGTCGGCGCGGAAGTCGGCGTCCGACATGCCCGCCAGCAGCTGGTCGAACTTCGCGGGCAGCGTCTCGATGACCGCGATCGTTTCGTGCAGATTGCGCTTTTCGGCAGCCGCCACCTCGGCCTGCCACGCGGCGCCGTCGAACGCCCCGTTCTTGGCGGCCGAGACGACCGCCGGCCCCATGAAGCTGAGATAGCGGAGCAGTTCGAGCGCGCTCCGTTGCTTCGGCGTCGGCCGGTAATCGGCCTGGTCGCGCTCGAGCTTGCCGGCGAGATGGATGAGAATCCGGATTTCCTTGTGCAGTTGTTCAACGAGCTCTGGCTTAGTTAGAACCATTCATGTCCTCCGTTTGGGACGTCAATCCTATCGCAAACGGCTCGTGCCTGTGGGGAGCTTGAACAATTCCCCGGCGATGCGCTCGATAATCCGCACGGCGGTACGCCGCCTGCCGGTCGACCGCCCGGGGGGATCGCCGGCGCGGTCATCTCGCGCCTCTCGAGGCTCGTCGTCGCCGGCCAGCGCGCTGAGACGACGGGCGAACAGAAATCTGTCGACCCAGAAGTCCTCGCGCAGGTTGTCGCGCCTGACCCGGCCGTGCCGCTTGCTCGCGTCAATCATGACGTCGTCGCCTTCGTAGATGCCGACGTGCGTCACGAGCGACTGATCGGCGTCGGTGGAGAAGAAGAGGAGATCGCCGCGTTGCAGTCGCTGGTCGGATCGCCGGTCTTTGACTGATCAACGGCGCGCCTGGGCAGGTCGATGCCGAATTCCTGATAGACGAACTGCACCAGTCCCGAGCAGTCGAAGGATTTCGGACCTTCGGCGCCCCACACGTAAGGACGTCCTATCAGGCTGGCGGCGAGATCGACGACGTCGCCGGCAAGCACGTGAGCGGTCGAGGCGAGAAGGCACACGGGTATCGCACACGCTATTCGGAGAATCACGGGGCACCTCTTCGATCTCAGAGCGCGGCTGAAGCCGCGCCCTACCGGCGTGGGCCAGCTGAAGCCGCGCCGGGCCGGTAGCTGGCAAGCGTGTGCGCTGTGGCTGCAGGTGCGCGAGAGGCAAAAGGAACGCCAATGACGCCGTTCGATTTCGCCGTGTGTTGTCGTTCGTGGAAATGGCCGCGGGGGCTGAACGTTGTTCACAGAGGACGGCCTAGTGGACTGCGGGATGATTCCGAACGCCGCCAACGCCGCGGAGGATCTGCGTCCTGCCGGCCGGAACTGACGGTGCATGAACGCGTCCGGCTGGACGACAATCCTCTCGCCGCATGGCAAGGCGTCGAGAATTTCGCTAGCTCCGGCCTCGAGACGATGTTCTGCAGAGCGGCCGTGGATACTCAGAAACACGCGGCCGCGACGGAGTACGTCGTAGAGGCTGGAGCGCGTGGCGGTGTCGGATGAGGATGAGGGATCCAGACGGTCCGGCTGAAGCCGGACACTACGTACTACGTTCGAAAGTTATTTCGTCGGCGTTGCGGCGATGATGCGGCGGATCACGCCGTCGCTCTTGCTGTAGACATACATCTCGCCGGCCTGATCCACGGTGAGGCGCACGTCGGCACGGTGCTCGCCCGATACACGGCCCCGGCCGTTCATGTTCTCCGACTTCGACCCGCGCTGCAGAAACGTCTTCCGCACGATGGGGAACATCGTGTCGTAGACTTGCTTGCCGGCATCAGGCGAATCGTGCGGATCGTTCCACAGGATCTTCACCTCGTGCATGTTCGCCATCGTCTTCGGATTCCCGTCGTCTGCCGCCAGCATGTCGGAGTACTCGGAATACCAGATGCGACCGGTGGTGAGGTCGTTGTAGACGAACTTCCCACGAAGCGCCGCGACGGAGCCGCTGTACAGATAGCCGCTGGCGGCGCAGTCGCCGCCACGCATGTCGTGACCCCAGATGATGACGGGGTAGACGGGCGCGACCATGCCGGCGGTCTGAGTGGCGTCGATCATCACCGGAATTCTGTCGTCGGCGGGCAGCGCGGTCGTGCCGTTATCCAGCGTGACGGCTTCGTTTCCCTCGCGCAGCGGGAAGCCGTAGTTCGCGCCCTTGTGGATGATCGAGATCATCTCCCACGTGTTGAGGCCGCAGATGCTGGCGACAAGGCGATTGTTTGTGGGGTTCGCCGGATCGATCGTGAACGCCAGCCGGTGCGGATTGCGCAAGCCGTACGCCCAGATTTCCTTCCGCGCCCAGGCGTCTTGACGAACGGATTGTCGTTCGGAATGCGATAGCGGCCGTTCTCGCTGACGGTGCTCGAGCCGGCGTGCTCCTTCAGATCGGGAATGATGCGGATGACCTTGCCGACCATGGTGTCGAGCCGCTGCGGGTTCGAGCGAATTTCGACGATTCTCGATTCGCCGGAGCCGCCATCGCCGACGTCAATATAGGCCACGCGCCAATCGGGATCGCCGCGGCGCGCTGTTGGATTGAACACGATTTCGCCGAACTGGTGGTTGCGCGTGTTGAACCAGATGCGAACCACTTCGCGCGACGTGCCTTCAAAGGTGTTGTTCGACGGGTTGGTGTCGGTCCACTCGATCATCACACCCTGATGCATCACCGGACCCGGCGTCACGATGGGTGCGGTGGTCGTGTAGCCGTCCACCTTCAGATTCGGAAAAGAGGTGTTCTGCGGACCTCCAGGCGCCTCGATGCTGGGGTCCTCCATGTGCGTCGTATAAAACCTGCCGTTGGTGGCGTAGTCGGGATCCAGGTTGAAACCGTTCAAGCCATTGCCGTAGCCGGAAAGGGTATAGAACTTCTTGAAGAGCCCGCGATTGTCGCCATGCCCGTTGAAATCGAGATAGGTCGTGAACGCTTTGGTTTTCTTCTCGTAGATGAGAACCTGGCCGGACACGACAGGAAGAAAGAGACGGTGAGAGCCGCCTGTTTCTTCCCTGATGGCGTTCACTCTCGCGATGGCCGACTCGTTGGCGGTCGTCGCCCCTTCGAGCTTTCCAAGCACCGGCATCGTGATGGACTCTTCGAGCTCGAGCGTGAGCCCTGGAAGCGCCTGAGGCGTCCAGTACTGCGCGGCTGCGCCAACGGTCCACAGAGCCCAGACTGTCGTCACAACAACCATCAGCGGCCGGCGAAAAAAGTTCAGGGAATTCATCGAAGGCGATACTACCAGATTCGGCAAACACGCCGCATCAGTGGCGCGACTCTTTGATGGCGTCGCACCACAGGTCGACGGTCGAATCGCCTCGCTCTGGTGGGCCCGTCAAGTAGGGACGAACTTCTTCGTAATACCGTAATCGCAGCACGTCGATGTCCAGGGGGACCGATGCGCCGAGATACTTCACGTCCTCGATGTCGACATCGGAGTTTCGGCGGAGCTTGCTGAGCGCCAGATCGTATGGGTCCAACACAAGCAATTGAAGCTGCCGAAATGCGCCGCGGAAAGGTTCGTTCAGCCGCTCTTCGTAGTAGTAGGGCAGACTCGCCATTTTGACGACCTGCAAACACACGCGATGCTTCTGGTGCAGAGCGCTTCCTTCGCCGGCGAGAGCGAGAACGTCGGTTTTGGCGTTAATGGGCGCGACCTCGCACACGTCGACGTCCGCGGTTTGCCGCGACAATCCATAGGTGAGGTTGATTGCGAAACCGCCCAGGCAGTGAAGCACAAGGCGTGTCGAAAGTCCCCTGTCGAGGTCAGAGAGGAAGGAATTCCACGGTTCAGCAATCTGCCAGAATAGTCTGACGCTGTCACGGTCAGATATTACAACTGTCAACGTGCAAACGTCGCATGAGACAATCCATCCAAATGCTGAACGGAACGAAAAGGCGAATTGCCTGGGGTGCTGCGGCCATCATGTGCCTCGTCTGTTGGGTTGGTGGCGCTTCGCAGGCACAGCTCAGTTATGAAGTCCGGCAACTGACGTCGGGGCCGTCGCATCATTTTTATGGCTACATCGGGCATGCCGGGAACAGTCCCTACAGTGCCGACGGGAGGTACCTGGTCGCGCTCCGGACGACGTTTCAGGATCGCATGCCGGGACCGCAGGATGCCGCCGAGATCGTGCTGCTCGATGCGCAGAAGAACTACGCCGAAACGAAGATTGACGAGACGCGCGGCTGGAATCCGCAGCAGGGCGCGATGATCTACTGGAATCCCGAGCAACCTTCCAGGCAGTTCTTCTTCAACGATCGCGATCCGAAGACGGGCAAAGTCTTCACGGCGATTTACGACGTCGTCGATCGCAAACGCGTCCGCGAGTACCGCTTCGACACCCAGCCGGTGGCCAACGGAGGCGTGAAGCAGGACGGCGGGATGTTTGCCGCCATCAACTACGCGCGCATGGCGCGGCTGCGGCCGGTGACCGGATATCCGGGCACGTGGGATTGGACCGGCGACGTGCTCCATCCCTCGGACGACGGCCTGTTCGTCGTCGATGTGAAGACGGGCGAGCGGAAGCTGATTGTCACGTTCAAGCAGATGCGCGACATGCTCGCGGCGCGGCATCCGCAGATCGACAAGAAGCCGCTGTTCCTGAATCACACGCTGTGGAATCGCGAAGGAGACCGCATCTTCTTCTTCGTCCGGGGAGACTTCGGAGCGAAGGACCGCATCAACGTGCCGATGACGGTGAAACCCGACGGGTCGGGGCTGGTGGAGCAGCGCATCTTCATCGGCGGCCACCCGGAGTGGGATTTCAAGTCCCGGATGCTGGGGAGAGTCGAAGACAAGCTGATTGTCTACGACTCGCTGAAAATGGAGATCGTGGACACGATCGGCGGACCCGAGATGTTCCGCGATCCCGAGGGTGATACGGCGCTTTCACGCGACGGGAGATTGCTCGTGAACGGCGCGACGACGGGCGCGACCATGCACTACACGATCGTGCGGCGCGCGGACAAGACGTTCATCAGGACGGAAAATTTCAATCGGACCGGCTACGAGGGTGGCGACCTGCGCATCGACCCCGCGCCATGCTGGAATCGCGCGGGCGACAGGTTTGCCTTCCCCGCGCTCGCGAAGGACGGCACACGTCAGATGTTCGAAGTGAGAGTAACAGAGAAAGAAATAGAAAGGCCTTGACGCAGAGCCGCAGAGCCGCAGAGGATTCTTTTTCAAGAAAATCTCTGCGACTCAGCGTCTCTGCGTCGAAAACGTTCACTTCTTGATCGGCCGCACCTTGATATTCCGGAACTTGATGACCCCCGATCCCGTCGGCCCCCCTGCCTGAAAACCGAGCGCGCCGTCGGTCAGCTTGTTGTCGTTCGCATCGGTCAGCGTTTCGCCGTTCACCTTGACGACCAGGTGCGGTCCCTCGGCCAGGATGTCGAAGCGGCTCCATTTGCCCGCCGCCTTGATGTGATACGGCAGCGTGGAGTGCACGCCGACAATGCTGCCGGTGGGCGAGGTGGCGTGAGGATCGCTGATGTTGATCTCGTAGCCGCCCAGGCCGTTGGGGTTGGTCGTCGGGCAGCGGATGAAGACGCCGCTGTTGCTGTCTTCTTCGCTGTAGAACTCCACGGTCAGCTCGAAATCGGTGAATGTTTCCTTGCTGCGCAAATATCCGGTTGCCCAGGTCTGGGGTTTGCCGGTCGGGTTGTTGCCAGGCGGTCGTGGGTTGGCGGCGGGCTGCGATACGGCGTCGCCGACCATCGCGCCGTCGACGATCGTCCATTTGAGCTCCCCGAGCTGCGTCCAGCCATTGAAGGTCTTCCCGTCAAACAGCGATCGCCAGCCGGCCTTGGCCTCTGCGGCGGTGACGCCGTTCATCGCCGCGGCGGCCTGATCGCCTGCGAGGATCGCCGGCGACGTGAAGATGAGGACGACGAGTGCGGCGGCGAGATGAAGGCGGATTGAGGTCATATGAAGTCTCCTTGGGGGCTCAACTGGAAGAAGTTGAGCCCTACCAGATCGTGGTCGCCGTACGGGATCATGGCATGTGCAGGCTGGCAGTATTCCACAACTTCAGATTGAAGCGCCCGCAGAATTAGCCGACGCGCGCGCCAGGCTGTGCGTCGTTCGATCCGAACCGGCTTCGCGGCGTGATGCGCCTGGTCGGGCTGGACGTTGCGGGCGATCCGATCCGCGTCGTGCTGCTGCCGGAGGGCTACGAGATGGCCAAGCGGACGCCACCGCCCACGGCCGGCTACGCCCTTCCCGAGCAGAACCTCATCGTGCTGTTTCCCGCGCGGTCGCCGCAGTATCCGCACGACACGCTCGAGGATGTGCTGCATCACGAAGTGGCGCACGTGCTGATGGCGCGCGCCGCGGGCGGGGCGGGGCTGCCGCTGTGGTTCCACGAAGGGTTGGCCGTACTCGGCGAGCGGACATGGGGACTGGAAGATCAGGCGCGGCTCGTCAGCGAAATGGTCATGGTCTCGCCGACGCCGCTCGATCGCGTGGACGCGATGTTCGCCGCCGATGAGGGATCGAAGACCCGCGCCTACACGCTGGCGGCGGCATTCGTTCGCGAGCTGATACGGCGCCACGGCGCCGACGCACCGGCCAACGTCCTTCGACGCATGAGAGGCGGCGAGACGTTCGAGCGCGCGTTTGCAAACGCGATGGGGGAATCGGTCGCCGAGGCGGAGAACGCATTCTGGAATGGCCAGCGCTTCTGGACGAGCATCGGCCCGTTCCTGACGACGCAGACGGCGCTGTGGATGGGGGTGACGGTCATCGCGCTGGCGGCGATTATCAGACGGCGGATGCAGAGAGCGGCGAAGAGGAAAGAATGGGAAGAGTCGGAAGAGTCCGGGAGTCGAAGAGTCCGAAGAGTCGAGAGTCCAGAAGAGTCGGAAGTGAAGAGTCCTGAGAGTGAGGAGTCTGAGAGTCAAAGAGTCCGAGAGTCAGAAGCCTGGGAGTCCAATTCGCAGGCTTCGCGTTCGAATCGGTTGTCGAAGTAAGGATGGCGGCCTCGGGTGAGCTCGTAGAGACCGGCGATGAAATAGGCCGGGATGAAGAGCGGTCCCCACATTTCGTATTGCCGCACATGCACCCGCTCGTGCGCGCGGGTCGCCTCGAGCGCGTGAGCGCTGCGCCCAATCACGACATGCCCCAACGTCATCGCTACGGCGCCGCCGCCGGCCAATGGAGTCACTGCCGCCAGCGCACGCGCCAGGAGCGGGCTGTGTGCTTCGACAACCCCGTCCACTACCGAGGCCCGGCCGCGTCTGAGCATCGAGAACGCCAGCACGAGGCCGAGGAGCGTGGCTGGACTGGCCCAGAGGTAGCGCAAGAGCGATGCACTATCTATTGTCACCCGGAGGCCCGGCTGAAGCCGGGCCCTACGTACCGAAGGTCCGGCTGAAGCCGGACACTGTATGCCGGTTGCGGGGTTCGGCCTCCGTTGTCGCGTTAACTGGCGGCAGGAATTTAGGAGGCAGCATGCATCGAACCGCTCTCATCGCATCGGCCGTCGTTCTGTTGATTGCATCCGCGGGGTTTGTGAGTCTGACCGGTGGCGAAGCCCAGGGTGGTGACCCATCTCTGGCACCCAACCACGCCGTGGTCCAGAGGGGCGAATATCTGGTGAAGATCATGGGCTGCAACGATTGCCACACGCCGTGGAAGATGGGACCGCAGGGGCCGGAGCCGGACATGACGCGTTTCCTCTCCGGTCATCCCGAGCAAATCGGTCCGCTGCCGGCCGTCAAGGCAGCCGAGCCGTACATCGCGTCGAGTTTCGGTACCAACACCGCTTACAGCGGACCCTGGGGCGTGAGCTACGCGTTCAATCTGACGCCCGAGCCGAACACGGGTCTTGGCATCTGGACCGAGGAGATGTTCGTCAAGACGATTCGCACCGGCCGGCACATGGGCGTCTCGCGTCCGATCAACCCGCCGATGCCGTGGCCCGCGTATCGAAACGCGACCGACGACGATCTCAAGGCGGTCTACGCGTTTCTCCGGACGATCAAGCCGATCGTGAATCGCGTGCCGGAATATCAGCCGGTGGATTAGAAATGGCGGGACTAAAGTCCCGCCCTACCTGCCGCGGAACGTCTCGGCCGATCCGGGAGCGGTGAAGTCGACCTCGCGATCGCCGGCACGACCGCGCACGCGGTAGTTGGCACGCATCTGAAGGAAATCCAACCCGCCGCCAAGGAATCCACTGCGGGTCTGTGTCACGACCGTGCTGTCGATCGTCAGCTCCATCGTGACATCCAGCGACGTGCCACGACCGGTCACGCGAATGCCGCGCGGGCGGCCTGTGTCGGCCTCGTTGGTCTCTTCGATCGTGACGTTCGACGCGTATCCGACCGGACCATCCGGCCCGATCGCCGCGAGAAATCCGGGGATGCGCTCGGCGTCGCCGGCATCGGCAGGCGGATGAATACGGCCATACACGAGAGACAGATCGCCGTGCTGCACCTGTCCCCATCGCCACGACACGTCCTTCCAGAATCCCCAGTTGTGATCGTGATACCCGGCGCCATCGCGAAACGTGATGGGCTGGCGATCGACCGTCAACGTGCCGCTGAGGCGGCCCGACATGACAGGCACGACGTAGCCCGAGACCCAGCCGCCGGCGCCGTGAATCGTCAGCGGCGGCAATGCGCGACCGGGCAGGGCATCGATGAAGATGTCGCCGGTGACGCGACCGGTGGCGGGTGATTCCGCGGGAAGATCGAACGTGATGTGATAGCGCAGGCCTTCGAGCCGGACGCGGCTCGAGCCGATCGTCAGGTTTGGCGCGTCTTTCAGAATTTCTGCCTCGTTCACCTCGTGTCGCTCGGAATACGATGCGCGTGCGCCGGCTCGCTCGAGCTGAAGTCGAACACCAGCGTCACGTGAGCCCTCGCTGCGCCTGGCGGCCACCATGAACGTCAGATAGAAGCGGGTGTCGCCCTCGCGGCCGTTGAAGTACAGCCATTCGGCCCACGATTCGGCACGCGAGGGCACGTCGGGGATCGGATGAAAGCGATCGAGCGCCATCAACGCGGCGGCAGGATCGGGAGACGCCCACGCCGCGTCGGACGTCGCATCGGTCCACGACGAGACGCCGGCGGTTTCTCCATCGCCGACCTCGCGCTCGAGGCTCGGAATCCCGCCGTGTGCGCGAATCGGAACGGTCCTGCCGTTCCTGACCAGATATAAGGTCGCTCTGTGCGACGGCGACGCCGCGCGCACCCGGCCTTCGAGGCCGGCATTGCGGAGTCCGCTCGAGAGGATCCAGCGGGCCGACGGCAGACGGCCGGCGTTGCTGGCGATGACCACGTCGCCGGCACCGCTGAGAACGGGCGACCGCGCCTGGTCGAGAATCACTTCTCCGACACCGAGCAACATCGCCATCACGCCCACGCCCAGGCCGAAGCCGCATGCGAGCACGAGCGTGCGAACGGGATGGGTGAAGAGCGATCGAAGGGCGAGCCTGAGAATCATCCCGGCAACCCCTCCCGTTCGATCCGGCCGTCGCGCATGACGAGCGTGCGGCTCGCGCGCGACGCGATCGCCTGGTCGTGCGTCACGATGACGACCGCCGTGCCGTCGTGCCGCACGCGATCGAACAGCTGCGCGATCTGCTCGCCGGTTGCGCGATCGAGCTCGCCGGTCGGCTCGTCGGCCAGCAGCAGCACCGGGCGATTGGCCAGCGCCCGCGCGACGGCGACCCGCTGCATCTCCCCGCCGGAGAGCTGCGAAGGCCGATGGTGCGACCGATGGGAGAGTCCCACGTATTCGAGAAGCTCCGCGGTGCGCTGGCGCCGGGCTTCGCGGGTCGCCCGCGCTTCGGCCTGCGGCAGCTCGATGTTCTCCCAGGCCGTCAGCATGGGAAGAAGAAAGAAGCGCTGAAAGACGAACCCGATCTTCCGGAGCCGCATGTCGCTGCGATCGGCATCGGGAAGCGAGCCCACATCGCGATGTTCGAAGACGAGCGATCCGCTCGACGGCGTGTCGACGCAGCCCAGCATGTGCAGGAGCGTGGATTTCCCGCAGCCCGAAGGTCCCCAGATGGCGACGTAGTCGGCCGGATCGATGCGCAGCGACACGCCATGAACCGCCGTGACCGGGCCCGCGGGCATGGGGAACACTCGTGAAATGTCGCGCGCCTCGACGATCGCGCCCGCGGATGAAGCGATCACCCGATCACCTCCGTCCGCAACGTCGACGAGATGGGCAGCCGCGAAACGGTACGCATCGGATAGATGGCCGCCACGATCGTCGTGGTGCCGAGCAGCGCCAGGTAGACGAACAGCGATCTCGGCGCGAAGACGAAGAACCGCAGGTTGGCGGGAATGCCGGGCATCGTCTGCAGAAGATCGTCGAGCCAGATCGCCAGGGCGAAGCCGAGCGGCAGGGCGAGCAGCCCGCCCGCTCCCACGAGCAGCGCGGAACGCCAGAGCACGTCGCTCACCATCCTCCTCTGCGAAAAACCGAGCGCGCGCAGCGCGGCAATCTCGCCGAGCCGCTGGTTGGTCGAGACCGAGAGCAGCACGGTGATGAGGAGAAGCCCGAAGAACATCGTGATGGTGGCGAGCACGAACGAGATTTGCCGGAAGTACGAGAACTCGACCTGTTGAAATCGCGCGACGAGCTCCTCGTTGGTCACCGACGTCAGGTCTGGACGGATACGCCTGATGGCATCCACGGCGGCGTCGGGACCGTGCTCGGGCCGCGACGCCACCATCAGCATGTCGGCTTCGTCTTGCGCAGTGTCACCGCACGTGCGCGAAAAATTCTTCAAGGTCGTGACCGTCGTCAGCTGCGATGCCTGATCGAAAGGAAATTCGACGATCCCTTCGACTCGAAACGTGGTGGGCGGCACGCTGGAGTTGGCGGTGCAGGCGCCGCGAAGCGTGATGGTCGAACCCGGCTTCAGGTCGAGCCGGCGCGCGAGGTTCTCGTTGATCAGGAGCCCCGGTTGGTCCTGATCGGAGCGGGGATCGATGTCGCGCCCCCGCATCAGCGTCCAGGGTTTCCGGGCAGGGGCATTCGCGCCCATGAACGTGATGTCTCGCGAACGGTTACCGAGGTCAATCCGCGCTTCACCGATGCGGAGCGGCACGACGTCGGCGATGCCCGGAAGCGCGGCGAGCGCCGTCACGGTCTCAGACACGTTTGCGATCGGAGGACCGGTCAGCGGCGCCGCCTGCGTCGCGGATACGCGAATGTCGAACCCGATGTCGGCCAGCAGCCGTTCCATCGACAGGACGAGCCCCTGCGACAGCATCAGCATGTCGAAGAGAAGCGCCCCGGTCGCGGCGATCCCGGCGATGCCGAGCATCGCGCGTCCCGGCTGGCGAATGAGGCCCCGCAGGGCAAAGGCGAGCGGGCTCATCGTCTCGCGAGATCCAGGACGTTGCTGCGCAGCAGCGTCCACGACGAGACGAGGCTCGCCAGCACGCCCAGAGGGACAGACAGCAGCACGCATCGAAGCGCGATCTGCGGTGTGATGCGGACGAAGACGAGAGCGGTGTCGTATCGCCACTGGAAAAAGGCGTTGACCGCGCCCTGGAGCGCGGCGGCAAAGACGATCCCGAAGAGCGCACCGGCGACGGCGATGAGCAGGCCTTCGGCAAATATCTGCAGCAGGATTCGTCCCTTGCGGAGCCCGATGAGCCGGAGGATGCCCACTGATTCCCGCCGTTCGTCGACGAGCATCACCATGAGCGCGAGGAGAAAGACCGTGCTCGCGATGACGGTGACGACGGCGATTGAGAAGTGAAAGCGATCGAGAACCACGAAGAGCCTTGCCGTGCCTTCGCCGCCCTGGGTGGGACGCGCGGTCAGCTGCGGAATCGGAATCGACGCGGACAGGTCGCGCGCAAAGGCGGCGGCGCCAGTTGGATCCTTCAGCGCGACGTTGATGGCCGTCACCGATTCAGTGGACAACGGATCTGATGGATCCGCCGTCAGCGCGAGGAGGTCGGGAAGGTGCAGGCGCGCCTCGAGCCGCTTTACCGCCAGGCGCATCGGATCGGGGACGGGCTCGTAGATTCCCGCAACGCGGAAACGACGGGCAGCGCTGCCATCTGCCTTGGCGGCGAGCGCCACGGTGTCGCCGACTTTCAGGCCTTCGGCGGTTGCGAGCTGACGCGTGATGAGTACGGTGGGCAGCGACTCAGTCTGCGCCGCTGCGTCTGGCGCGATCCACTGAAGGACCGACGCGATCGTCAAAAAGGCAAGACAGGTCGTTCGAATCGAAAATGAAATGCCACGAGCGCTCACCTGGGAATTATATTAGGTCAGGCGACGGACGAGGTCGCAACGATTTCACTCATCGCGCAGGTCGCGCTGATCAGAATCTGCGATGACGATCCGCGCTTGTTGTTTTTCTTTAGGGACGATGCTAGCTTCAGGCGGTACGCCTCTGGCACATGTCGGGCGTATGGCATCAGATTTATTGGCCGATCGTGTGGCGGCGCTCGAGGTGAAGGTGGGCGGTCAGACCATTCAAGAGCAGTTCCGCGGACAGGCTGAGCTGATCGACAAGGCGTTTGTCTACCACTTCGCCGAGTTCGACAAGAAGCGGGATGCGAAGCTCGAGACGAAGCTCGCGCCGATCAGGACGGACATTGCCCATCTCAAAGTTGACGTCGCGGGTCTCAAAATCGACGTCGCCGGTCTGAAGAGCGACGTTGCCGGCCTCAAGGTCGATGTCGCGGTGCTCAAGATCGACGTTGCGGTGCTCAAGACCGACCTTGCTACTGTGAAGGATGATGTGAAGAAGATTCTCTCGCATCTGAGGAAACGCCGATGAAGAGTTCAGTGACCGCGGGTCTTCTCCTGCTCGGATTCGCCGCGAGTGCCTGCCGCTCAGCCAGGCGTGGCGTACGTGAGCCGCGACAAGGTGGATGCGGCCCTCGCAAAGGGTGGCGTGCTCTTCGACCGGCCGCAACTGCGCGTGGCGGGTGGCCATCGAGACAAACCGGGCACGCTGGAGACGCAGAAGGCGACGACGATCCTGTTCGTCACCGACGGAGCAGGGCAGTTCGTCGCGGGCACCCAGTCACAGCAACTGACCAAGGGCGATGTCATCGTCATTCCGGCCGGCACGACCCAGTCGTTCACGAGCGTCACGCCGTCGATCAGCTACTACCAGGTCACCGTTCCGGTGATCGCCAAGGACGCGAAAGCCGAGCTCGTGTACGTGGGCCACGACAAGGTCGCACCGACGTTGAAGAAGGCGGCGCCGATCGCTGATGGCCCGAACCTGCGCGTGTCGGGCGGATTTCGAAATGGCCCCTACGTTCCCGCGGACAATCGCCCCGTCGTCGAGATTCACGCCAATGAGGGCGACCTGTTCTACGTCATCGAGGGACGCTCCACTCAAGTGCTGGGCGGCAAGGTGATCGGGGGCAAGGACACCGGACCCGGGCAGATTCGCGGGGCGAGCATCGAAGGCGGGCAGAGTTATCAATTGGGAAAGGGCGATGTCATGTGGGTGCCCGCCGGGATGCCGCACTGGTTTCCGGAAATGCCCGAGGCGCTCAGCTACCTGCTGGTGAAGGTGTTCTACTGAGGATCCGCAAGGCCCGGCTAAAGCCGGGCACTACGTACTGATGAGGTCCGCCGGCAAAAGATAAGTAGCGGCGCCCTGTCGGTGGTAATCTGACACGATGGTGAGGCCATCGTGAGCTTCTGCGACCACTGTTCGGGACAACGATTCGACCGCGCGCAGGTGCTGCGCGCCCTTCGCGCCGCCCGCCGGCGGCTTCGCGGCAAAACGTCGCGCGAGGCGGAGCAGGTGCTGGCATCGGCCATCGAGGCGGTGCGGACGCTCGAGATTCCGCACTTCGATCCCATCGACGACGAGTATGTCGATGGCGAAGTGATCCATTAGCGCGCGCGGGCGCGGTTACTTCGCGACCTCGCAGTGCCCGTAATACTGTTCGGGCCTCGAGGTCCAGCCCGCGAGCCGCACCGGCGTGAACTCGTGCCGTGTATGCACGGCCTTGAACGCGCTCCCGCTCCGGCTCTCCTTGTCGGCAAACACCGTCGTCAGATACACCGATCCAGAGACGTTCATCGCAAGGAAATGAAGGTTGTCTGCGAGGACCCGCACGGTCACGTGCGGCGCACCCGCCGAAGACGACGACACGTTGACGACGTTCGCGGTGCCGTCCTGCGTGTCGATGGCGTCGTATTGGATGGTGAGCGTGGCTTTCGTCACTTCGGCGCTCGGCACGTTCTTGTCCCACGTGCCGGTGGCCATCAGCGTGAACGAGCACTTCATGCTCTGCACATCGGTCAGCGCGACGGGGCCCGTTGTCTGGGCGGAGGGCGCCTGCACGCCCAGCACCAGGAAGACTGCGGCCAGCCAGGTCCAATGTTTTTTCATCACCAGGTGATGATAATCGGATCTCGCCGACGAATTTGAATCCGACAGGTACCTGATGCATCGTCACAATCCCCGAAAATCAGGAGGGGCGGTTGGTATCAGGATTGCGGTTCCATACACGCGATGCTTATGCACATCCTTGCACGCCGGCGGCACGCGCTCGTGGTTTGCCTCATCTCCGTCGCGGCGACCGGCTGCGGCTCCAGCATACCGAGCGATAGCGCATGCCGGAATCTCACGTACAAGGAGCAGGGGCTCTCGAGGTCCGAGTACCTCCCGTGCGCGGGAGAAATTGTCACGGCGCTCGATGAACTGGCGCAGCAAAGCCAGGCAGCCTCGCGCGGAGACCAGGAGGCGCGGTCCAACGGCCGGGTCGCGCTGAGACGGGTCAACGCGTTGATGGACGCGGCCGGCGGCCGCAACCTGCTCGAGCGCTGGGACGATCGTGCGCTGACCGACCTCAACCTGAAAATCAGCAATGCCGTCACGCACTACCAGGCGTTCTACATGGTTCGCGTCACGGAAGACCAGTTCGCGGCCCAGACACGCGAGGCCGCGGCGGTCGAGTTGCGCGCGGCATCGCAGAGGTACGACGAGGCCCGCAGCACCTATCGCCGGTTGCAATGAGCCGATTGAGGAGTGCGGCGTTCGCCGCTCTCGCGGCGTGTGCGCTTTCGGCATGTGAGAGCACAACGGTCTCGGCGATCGGCGAGCCCATCGAAATGGGGGCCTACACGTTCTCCGTGATTTCCGTTGCACAAGGCCGGCAATGGGAATCGGCCGAGGGGCCGTATCGAGAGATCGTCGTGCGTATTCGAGTCGATCGCGACAGCACCCCACCATTTACCGAAACCTTCTCATCGTCTTTCATCGACAGTGTGTCTATCGTCGATGCCGCCGGCAATTCGATCGGGACCACTCCGGTGCCCGTCGAACCTGTCTACACGGCCGGCCGTCTCCGATCGACGTACTACACGTGCCTCTTCAGGTACGGCCGTTCCTCTGAAGGTGTCCGCGATTTTGCCAGAATCGGCACCAGGCCCCAGGACTTCAGGCTGGTGATCACCAATCCCACGCGCCAGGGCGGGCAGCCCCGGCGTGTCGCCATGCAGCTCGGTTGAAGGACCGGCACGAGCCGTTGTCGATCGGCCGAGGATGCACCATAATCGCATCCACGTTCACATGCGGAGATGGCTGGGGTGCGCGACGCTGGTTCTATGCGTTGCCACTATCGTTCAGAGTCAGTCGGCGGTCGATCCCAAGCTGCAGGGGCAGTTGAAGCAACTGTTTCCGACGGCGACCTTTTCGCCGAAATTTCCCGAGCCGCCACACTTCAAGGCATTCGCGCCAGGCCCGGCGCCTCCCCAGACGCTGGCCGGTCTCGCGTTCTGGACGACCGAAGTCGAGCCGCTCGAGCGCGGGTACGACGGTCCCATCAAGATTCTCGTCGGCATGGATACGAAAGGCGTGCTCACGGGCATCGTCGTGGCCGGCCACAACGAGCCGTACGGCGACTTTTCGGTGGACCCCCCCGAGTTCGCCGCGCAGTTCAAAGGCAAGAGCATTCGCGATCCTTTCCGGGTCGGTGGCGACGTCGCGGCCGTGTCGAGAGCCACGATTACCATTACGAGCGCGGCGAGGGCGATCAGGATCAGCGCGCGGCGGATTGCGACGCAGCTGCTGGCGCCGCCCAAATGACGCGGCTCGTCCTGATTGTCGTGGCGCTGGTTCTGACAGGGCTGACGCCCTGTCCCACCGGTTTCATGGCAGGGCTGAAGCCCTGCGCTACCGATATTCGGGTGGTCGCTACCGATATTCGGATCGTCGCTACCGATATTGGGAATGTCGTCGCATACGCTCAAGCGCAACCATCAGCCGGCGCCGACAATCCCTGGGCATTCGAAGAAGAGGACGAGCCGGTCGAGACATGGCGGCAGCTGGTGACGGACCAGGCGGCCGATATCTGGTTGTTCGTGGCGTTTGCGGCACTGGCGTTAACGAGTTTCTTCCGGAAGAGTGTTCCGTTGAAGAACGTGACGCTCGTGGCAGCGGTCGCGTATCTGGGTGTCTACAAGAGCCAGCTGCTGTCGATCGTCAACGTGTTCGGGGTCATGGGCGGAAACCTGCCGATCTTCAAGTTCAACCTTGGTTGGTACCTGTTCGCGGTGTTCTCGATCGTCACAACCGTGCTCTGGGGACGTCTTTACTGCGGCCGGGTCTGCGCGTACGGCGCGCTCACGCAGCTGCTCGATCCGATCGTGCCGGGAAAATACCGCTACGACGTGCCTTTGCGGATCGAGAAGCACGCCAGCAAGATCAAGTACGGCATCCTCGGCGCCGTGGTGCTGTATTTCCTCGCGACCCGGGACATGTCGATCTATCGCTACGTCGAGCCGTTCTGGCTGTTCGGGGGTCAGGCCTCGACGGGTCTCTGGATCGCGCTCGGCGTGATGCTTTTCGCCACGATCTTCGTGCGCAATCTCTACTGCCGGTTCCTGTGCCCGCTGGGCGCGGCGCTGGGCCTGCTCTCGAAGGTGACGATTTTCGGCATCAAGCGCTGGTCCGAGTGCAACTCGTGCAAGATCTGCGAGAAGACGTGCCAGTGGGGCGCGATCGACGGACCGAAGATCATCATGACTGAGTGCGTGCGCTGCGACGACTGCGAGCGCCTGTACATGGACCAGCAGAAGTGTCCTCACTGGATCATCATCCGCAGGAAGAGCGAGGTCCTGGCGCGCCAGTCGGCGGTGCCGCCGGCGGCCCTGCAGTAACGGCCCGCATCACATGGACTTGCTCAACCTCGACGGAAAAATAGCTGTCGTCACCGGTGGCGCGAAAGGCCTTGGTGCGGCCACGGCGCGGATGCTCGAGCAGGCCGGCGCACACGTAACGGTGTTCGACGTCGAGCAAACCGGCGGGCGCGCGGTCGATGTGACGAGCGAGCAGGCGGTGACGGAGGCGATGGCTCGGGTCGCGGAGCGATCGGGTGGCGTCGATATCCTCGTCAACAACGCCGGGCGCGTTGCGCGGAAGCCCGCGGTCGATTTGTCGGTCGAGGAGTGGGACGCCGTGTTGAAGCTGAACCTGACTGCGACATTCGTCTGTTCGCGAGCCGCGCATCCGTACATGAAAGCGCGCGGGGGCGGGGCCATCGTCAACCTTGCGTCCATCATGGGTCTTTCCGGCGGGCTCTTTCCCAACGCGTCGTATCAGGCGTCGAAGGGCGGCGTGGTGAACCTGACGCGCGCGCTGGCGCTCGAGTGGGCGAGCGACAACATCCGCGTCAACGCGGTCGCGCCCACGTTCGTCAACACGGAGCTGACGGCGCAGATCTTCTCGAACCCCGAGAAGCTGAATACGGTGATGCAGCACACGCCGCTGGGCCGGCTTCCCGACCCGGACGATGTGGCCGCGGCGATTCTGTATCTGTGCAGCGATGCGGCGCGATGCGTCACCGGCATCGTGCTGCCGGTGGATTCGGGGTACCTCGCGCGTTAAGGGAACGCGGTAAGAAACAGGAGATCAGGAGATTAAGAGGGGCAGGAGAATTCAAACAGAAGATCAAAAGATCAGAAGAAATGTTTTCTTGATCTCCTGGCGCGGCGCGCGAGTTGGGGTGGCGTTGCTGCGGCGCGAAGCCGTGCGCCCCTCGACTGCGCTCGGGGCGCCCTGAGCTTGTCGAAGGGCGCAGGCGGCCGACTCGTGACGCCTGACCGCGCGAGAAGCTTGAGGGCATCGAGCGAGGACGAATGGCGAAGTGAGTGTCCTCGCGTCGAGCGGTCCGCTGCGGCATCGCAGCGCGTGTCCGGTCCCGGAGCTTCCGCCTTCGCGAAGCTACGGCGGACGCGCCGAAGCCTTGGCGTAGGCGGGTCGGCTTCGCGCGGCAGCAACGCCAACCCAACTCCGTCCGGTCCGAAACATGTACCTCGGTCCGGCTAAAGCCGGACACGTACTTTTGAAAAGTCCTTAGGAAGGGCCAGGAGAATTCAATTAACAGAAGACCAGAAGATCAGAAGAAATTTGTTCTCCTGATCTCTTGATCTTCTGTTTTTTTTGAAAGAAAACTCCTAGTCTCCTAATCTCCTGTAAAGAACCAGGAACCCCTTAGAACACGTACTTCAACCCAATCTGAACCTGCCGCGAGTCCAACCGAGTGCTCGTGATGACGCCGTAGGTCGGCGTGCCGAGCTGCGAGCCGGGCTGACCCCAGATCGCCGCGTTCGGCAGATTGAACACCTCGATGCGGAACTCGAGGTTATCGTCCGCGATCCGGAAGTTCTTGTTGAACGACATGTCGAAGCTCTTGATGCCGGGGCCAACAACGGAGTTGCGCTTCACGGTGCCATAGCGGAACCCTGATCCGAACTCCGGATTGCGGTCGACGAATGCGGCCGTATTGAACCAGCGTTCCCGGGTTGGATCGTCCAGCTGCCAGTCCGGGCGCCGGGCGCGGGGTCCGGGTAACATCCGCCGCCGCCGTTCTGCACGGTGCCCGTGCTGCACCCCAGCGTGAACGGGAACCCGTCCTGGAACGTCAGGATGCCGCCGATCTGCCAGCCGCCGATCACGTAGTCGAGGGCCGTATTGTCATTCATGTACTTCCGGTCGCGGCCGAACGGCAGCTCATAAATCCACGACGTCGTCCAGCGCTTGCGGAAATCGAACGCCGATGGACCCGTCTCGAGCGCGAGATCGTAGTTGTTCGAGGGCGTCAGCGGGTCGCCGACGCTCGTACGGACGCCGCTGCCGTTGTCGACGGATTTTGCGTAGGAGAACGAGCTCAGGAAGCTGAGGCCGTGCGAGAACCGCTTTTGCGCCTTGAGGTAGAGCGCGTGGTAATTCGAATGACTCGGCGCGTTCATGACCTGCATGCCGCCCAGATCGGGGAACGGCCGGGAGAGGTTGGTGTTCGCCAGCGCACTCGGCTCGGTGTTGTTGTACGTCTGGAGGCGGCGCAGGTGCACGCCCGCCGATCCGAAGTAGGTGACTTCGCCCGTGATCAAGCCGGGCAGCTCTCGCTGGAATCCCAGTGACCATTGACCGATGTATGAGGATGGCACGTCATACTCGGCGGCGAGGATGAACGTCGGCGAGCCCGTGCGCGCGAAGGGTTGCTCGAAGCTGAGATTCGGCCGGAAGGTTTCGGCCGGTTCGTTGCGGCGGATCGTGAACGGCGCGTTGCGCACGGTGTCGAACACCGCGTTGCCGATGTCGCGCACGTAGTAGACGCCGCCGCCGGCTCGAACGACGGTCTTTTCGTCCACGGACCAGGCCAGGCCGAGCCGCGGGAGCGATATCGTTGTAGTCGGGCTTGTAGGCGCCCCGGCCGAAACGGCCATCGCGCACATATGGAATGCTCCCGAGACTGAACGGCGGGTTGCCCTCATAGGGATCGCCGGTGCCCGTCCGGACGAAGACCGGTGCGCGGCTGTTGTCCCAGACGTAGTCGATATTGACGATCTTGTCGTCGACGTCGGTGAACGGCTGGTCGTATTCCCACCGCAGGCCGACGTCGACCGTGAGGTTCGGCGTCACTTTCCAGTTGTCCTGGATATAGAGGGCGTAGTAATTCGACCGGAAGTCCGCGATCGGGGCGCCGACCTGCGACTCTGAGTTGTTCATGGTTCCCAGCAGGAAGTCCGCGAACGCCGCTCCGCCCCGCTGCGCCGCCGGCAGCAGCGGCTGCCGCGTATACCGGCCGTCGAAATTGAACCGTCCGCGCGTGACCACGCCGCCGATTTGATCGTACAGGACGCGACGCAGCTCGCCGCCGAACTTCATCGAATGGTTGCCGAGAATCCACGAGAAGTTGTCGACGAACTGAATCGTCTTGTCGTCGTTGATGAACGGGGCGTCGCTCTCCTCGCCGAGGCCGGAGAGGCCGGTGACGCCGATGTTCGGCACGCCCCAGTACAGCGGGTTGTCGCTCGGGATGTTGATGCCGAGCTCCTTGACGACGTTCTCCACGTTCGCGCGGGGAGAGATGTGTGCGTTCTTCAACTGCCCGAATCCGATCCGCAGGTCGTTGAGCTTGTTCGTGCCAATCGTCTGCGTGTTGCCGAGCACCATCTGCTGGACGTCGGTGTCGGTGTTGCTCCCCATGTCCGGAATGGGGAAGGGATCGTACCCGAGCTCGTGGGAGATGCTGTGGCGGAAGAACCAGTTCATCGTCGCGCTCTGGGTGTAATCGATGCGATAGGTGTACTGGTCCGAGTTGACTTCGCGCGCTCGTTGTTCACGAAGTTGGCGCCGGTCCGTTCCTGATCGGGAGTCGGGTAGTACCTGAGAAGCTTCTGCGAGGCCGGGTGAATGCGGTTGGCAGGAATCCTGTTGCCAGGGAACGCGGTCGGCGCCCGGACGACGTTTCCGGCCGCATCGAACACGGCTGTCGCGGGATCGTAGATGACGATCAGGTTTCCGCTCGCGTCGCGCAGGTTCGAGAAATCGCCGGCCTTCCAGGCGGTCAGCGGCAGTGACGCGTTCGACGTGAGCGACTTGTTTTCGCGCAGCCCTTCCCAGTTGAACATGAAGAACAGCTTGTTGCTGAAGACCGGACCGCCGATGGTCGCCCCGTACTGGTTCCGCGTAAAGGGCGCAATGGGCTTGTCTTTCGGGTCGAAGAAGTTCTTCGAGTCCATCTTGGCGTTGCGCACGAACTCGAACACGGTTCCGTGGAAGGCGTTCGTGCCCGATTTGGTGCTCGCGTTAATCTGCGCGACCGCGCGGCCGAACTCGGCGCCGAAGATGCCCGACTCGACCTTGAACTCCTCGAGCGCATCGACCGAGGGCAGCAGCATGTAGCTGTTGAAGTTGAGGTCGGTGTTCTCGACGCCGTCGAGCGAGTAGTGGTTGTAGTGGATACGCTGGCCGGCGACGTTCAGCGAAAAGCTGTTCCGCTGGCCGCCCATGCGCTGCTGTCCCTGTGCCGACGCCGGACCGTTCGTCGTGGCGCCCGGAATCAGCGACGCCAGCTGCAGATAGTTGCGGCCGTTCAGCGGCAGCTCGACGATGCTGCGGTTCTCGATGACCGTGCCGATCGAGGCGTTCTCCGTCTGGATCACAGGCGTGTCGGCGACGACCGAGACGACGTCGGTCAGCTGGCCAATCTCGAGCGTCAGCGGAATTCGGTAGGCGCCTCCGACCTGGACCTGGATGTTCGCGCGTTCGACGGTGGAAAAGCCGTCGAGCTCGGCCCTCAACGTATATGTGCCGGGCGGTACGGCGGGGAACACGTACACCCCGGATTCATTGGTTTGCGTCAGGCGCGTCGCCTTGGTGTTCACGTTTGTCAGCGTGATTCGGACACCCGGCATGACGGAGCTGCTGGAATCAACGGCAGTACCGGTAATTTCACCCGAGGGGGTCTGGGCCGATGGAACGGCCGCAAAGAGCAGAAGAAGCACAAATAGAGCAGAGAGCCCGCGTCGCATCATCCAGCACCTCCAGAAAGCGATCTAGACAGATAGTCGGTTACTTACGCCCATCTCGGTTGGAAGTCAAAGGGAAAATGCCCGGAGTCCCCTTGAACTAGTTCAAGGAATTGAATTTGGCGTCTGCGTAGGATGGAAAGCGCTTCGACCTCAGCCGACCTGCCACCTGCGAGAAGCGTGCGACGCGCTCGCGTGGAAAGAGGTGGCTCATGCTACGCAGACCGGCGTTTACGACAGCCTTCGCGATCATTCTTCTTGTTCTTGCCTTTGCCGTGTTGATGGATACCTGGACGGGCGCGCAGTCGCGGGGGCAGCGCGACACCGCCGGCGGGCCGGCCAACGAGGATCGCCGCCTCCGCTTCACCCACGATGGCACCAGCGATCCGGAGGTGCCGGGCGGCCGGGAGATCGCACGAGCGCCCGCGGAAGCCCCTGCCGGGTTCGACAATCAGACCAACGGCTTCAACATCCAGGGGCCGGCGTTCGAGACGCTCGATGAAGACACGGTCGTGCCGCTGCGATCGTACAACGACAACCGCTTCATCTTCGAGGAAGTCGAGACCATCGCCGACGGTCTCGGCCCGACCTACAACGCGCAGTCCTGCCGCGAATGCCATCAGAACGTCGTCACGGGCGGCGCCAGCCAGATCGCCGAGCACCGGACGGGCCGCATCGTGAACGGGCAGTTCTTCGAGTCGCTCGGAGGCTCGCTGATTCAGTCGCGCGCCACGCATCCCGACGCGATGGAGCGCGTGGCGTTCCAGGACGACATCCGCACGTTCCGCATCTCCACCAACACGCTCGGTAATGGATTCGTCGAAGCGATCTCCAACACGACGCTGCTGGCGATCCGAGACGCGCAGCCGGTCGCGATTCGCGGTACGGCGAATCTCGTGCCGGTCCTCGAGGCGCGGGGCCGCGGCCGCCTTGGCCGCTTCGGATGGAAGAACCAGCACGCCAGCCTCGAGTCGTTCGCCGCCGATGCGTATCTGAACGAGATGGGCATCACGTCGCCGAACTTCCCCGACGAGAATTCCGCCAGCGGACACGACGTGCGCCCGTACGATCCCGTCGCCGACCCCGAGGATGAGGGCGAAGACGTCGTGGCCTTCGCGAATTTCATGCGGGCGACCAAGGCGCCGCCACGCGGCGCGATCAACGCCACGGTGAACGCAGGAGAGGCGCTCTTCAGGCAGGTCGGCTGCGCCGGGTGCCACGTGGGGACCATTCGCACGGCACCCGCCGGCACGCGCATCAACGGCGGCGAGTTCATCGTGCCGCCCGCGCTCGGCGACAAGTTCATTCATCCGTACAGCGATTTCCTGCTGCACGAGCTTGGGACCGGCGACGGGATCCCCATTACGCCCAACCCCGAAGACGCGTCAACGGCGAACCAGATTCGCACCGCGCCGCTGTGGGGCCTGCGGACGCGCAACCGGCTGATGCACGACGGCCTGTCGTTTACGCGGGAAGATGCGATTCGCAGGCACGGTGGGCAGGGCGCCCGCGTGAGGACGGACTTCGATGCCTTGACACCGGCCCAGAAGGCGGCGCTGCTGGCGTTTCTCGACTCGCTATGACGCGCGGCGGGCGCCGCCGCCCCTGCGCAGCTTGCTGAAGAACTCGGGGCAGATTCCCAGGTATGACGCGACGTGATATCTGGGAATCCGTTCCTCGAGCGTCGGATGGAGCCGCGTGAATTCCTGATAACGCAGGTCGGCGGTGTGCTGAAGCGAGAGCACGATCCGCTGCTGCAGCGCCTCGAGCGTGCCTTGCGCCAGCAGCCTGAACAGCCGATCGAACGCGGGCACCTCGCGGCACAATTGCTCTTTATTTGCCGGATCGAGCATCAGCACGTCGGTCGGCTCGAGCGCGTCGATGCCCACGTCGGCAAGAAGCGCGCGCCCGCCATCAGGTTGTGGCACCACCAGGTGCTTTCGGTCCCGAAGAGCAGGATGTGCTCGGCGCCGTCGTCTGTGCCGCTGTAGATCCTCAGGCACCCCGATTCCACGAAGACGTCCAGCCCACGGACCTCTCCGGGAGCGAACAGGCGTTCTTTTCGGAGGAAGCGCCGCCGCTTCAGGAGGGACACGAGATGGAGAAACTCCCGCTCGCTCAGCGTTTGGTACTGAGCGAGGTACGATGCCAGTGGTTCCAGCATGTTCAGACCTCGCCTGGTTGTCGTCGAATGTTGGTGCGGAATGGGAGGGCGCCACGCGCGGCTGCAACGCGCGTGCCTTCACACGCGTCAGTATTTACGCCGCAAACTTCTCGTCCGGAATTTTCGAGCAGGAATTTTTTTCGCGATCGGCAAATTTCTGCGCGACAGAGCCTACGGCGCGTCCGTCGGTGGAGCGACGATGCGCAGTTTGTCTTTCAAGCCCGAGGAGATCACGACCTCGTTGTGGTCAGAGACGATCACGGCTTCGACATCGGGCAGCCGCTCGACGAGCGCCATGCCCGCGTGTGTGCCAAGAATGAACACACCGGTCGAGAGCCCGTCGGCGATCACCGCGCGGTTGGTCACAATCGTCACGCTGCGCGCGCCCCGCGCCGGTTCGCCGGTGGCGGGATCGAGAATGTGATGAAAGCGGCGGCCATTCATCATGAAGGCACGCTCGTAGTCGCCTGAGGTGCTGAGTGTTCCGTCGGTGAGATCGATCTCGGCGAACACGCGATTGGCTGCACCTCGCGGATCCTGGATGCCGAGACGCCAGGGACGCCCATCCTTCAGACCCGCCACATAGATGTCGCCGCCGCTTTGAATCATGAAGTCGCGGATGCCCCGCTCGCGCAGAAGACCGGCCGCCCGATCGACGGCGTACCCTTTTCCGATGCCGCCAAGATGAACCGACATCCCTGTGCGCGCGAGGAAGACCGTGCCGGCGTGGTCGTCGATCTGAATCGCCCGGTAGTCGATGAGCGGCAGCCGCCTGCGCACCTCGCGCATGTCAGGAATCACGTTGTCCTGGTCGTGATCGAACTTCCAGAGACCCGAGAGCGCGCCAAACGTGACGTCGAACTTGCCGTTCGTCCATTCGCTCACCTGCCGCGCGGTCTCGAGGACGTCGCGTACCTCGACGGCCACGGGCTCGGGACGCACACCGGCCGACCGGTTGATCCGCACGACGTCGCTCTCGGGGATCCACGTGCTCATCAACTTTTCGAGCCGCGCGAATTCCGAGAACACATCGTCGAACGCCGGCAGGACCGCGGTCTCGTCGGCAGACCATGCCGTGAGCCGAAGCGTCGAACCCATCGCGATGCGCGAGCGTTCGATCAGGTGTGGTGAAGCCGTGGGACGAGGAGCGGGTGGAGTGCAGCCGATCGAAAGCGCAATGACCGCAATCAGGAAGGACGCGCCGAACGGCGGGGGGATCATCCGGCCGCCGATTATCTATCAGCGGTAGTCTGGTTCTGGTAGCGGGTAGCAGGTTCGTTCTGCGTTCTGGGTTCGCGGAGGGCGATGGATCCAGAACGCCGTCATTTTGTAAAAAAGACGCGCGTCCGGATCGCGGCGCCACCGCGAACCGCAGAACCTAGAACCGCAGAACCGAGAACGACGGTCTAACGCTGTTGTTGGGCGACGAGCTCGTCGGTTTGCTTCTGCATCTCTTTGACGACGAAGTAGGTCGCGGCGAGGCCGCTGATGGTGCCGACCAGCGTCCAGACTATGGCGCTGCTGCCCCCGCCGCCTCCCGGGTTCTGCCGTGCACGCGCGGCGGGCTTGGACAGAGGAGTGGTGGCAACGGACTTGGTGACCGATTGCGCCGCCGCGCGGTCGATGGCCGCTCGAAGATTGACGGTGGTCTGAGGCGCGACGTCGTCACCAGCCCAGCTGATGTTCGGCACGGCGGCGACGAGCATCGACGCGATCAGCGCGACGGAAACGCTGCGAGAAATGGTCATTCCGGCCTCCTTGGGGGGAGCTGAATAGCCTCTGTTCCTATACGCGCGGAATCCGGGGAGGAGAGACCATCAGTCCCCGTTCATGGCCCTGAAGAGCCAGGCGCGGCCGGTAGCCCATTCGCGCTTGACGGTCGTGGGAGAAATGGCGAGCACGCTGGCGGTTTCTTCGACCGAGAGCCCGCCGAAGAATCTCAATTCGATAATCCGGGCCTGCCGCGCGTCGAGTGCCGCGAGCGCCTTCAAGGCTTCGTCGAGCGCCAGCAACCGCTCGTCGGGCAGGCTCACGATCAGAACGCGCGCGACCTCGTCCACGTCGACCGGCACCTCGCCGTCTCCACGCTTGGCCGCGTGCCGCTTGCGCGCGTAATCCACGAGAATCCGGCGCATCGCCTGGGCGGCGATGGCGAAAAACTGCTCGCGGTTCTGCCAGCCCGACTCGTGCTGGTTCATGAGTCGAAGCCACGCTTCGTTGACGAGCGCGGTTGGCTGAAGCGTGTGTCCCCCGCGCTCGCCGCGCAGTTTCGCCGCGGCGATGCGGCGGAGCTCGACGTAGACCAGCGGCACGAGCTTCTCGGCTGCGGCGGAATCGCCGCCTTGCCACGCCTCGAGGAGTCGCGTCAGCTGCGGATCGGAGGAATTCACGGCTTGCCCGGCAACGAGGCGGCGCGTGTTTCGGCACCGTCGAGTCGCATCAATGCCATCCGGCACTCCCGCTCGGCCAGCGTCATCCCCGCTTTCTCGAGCGTCGCGCGAAGCGTCGTCAGGCGTTGCCGCGCCCGCTCGGGACGCCGCTGTGCGCCGTCGAGCTCGGCTTCCGCCATGGTCAACGATCGCTGCAGCTCGATGCGTTCGGTGGATTTCGCGATGCGGCGTGCGGAGGAGAGCGCGACCTCCGCGCCGGAGAGATCGCCCATCCCGATCCGTGCCCGTGCGGTCAGCACGTGCAGCTCGGCCTGCAGCGGCCCTTCGGGTTCGTCGCGGACCTCGTTGAACAATTCGCGGGCCTGCCGTTCCGCGGCGGCGGCGCCCCCCTCGCGCAGCGTGAGCCCTGCGAGCGCCAGGCGACTCTCGAGGACCGTGCGGGTTTCCTGCACGGCGCGCCGGATCTCCAGCGCCTGTTCGTGATACCGGCGGGCGAGCGGGAGGTCGTTCGAAGCCGCCGCGATTTCACCGAGCTGATAGAGGGCCTGTGCTTCGCCTGGCTTCAGTTCGATCTCCCGCGCGACGCGCACCGCCTCTTCCTCCATTTTGCGCGCCAGTTGGAGATCGCCCTGCGCGAGCAGCACCATGCCGAGCTCGACGCGTCCCATCACGCCGCCGCGCTGGTCGCCGAGTTCGGCGCGAACGGGCAGCGAGGCCTCGTATTCCGAGCGGGCCGCCGCCAGCTGTCCCATCTCCCGGTTGACGACGGCGAGATTGTGCAGCGCGCGGACCTCGCTGCGCTTGTTTCCCAGCTCGCGGCTGAGCGCGAGAGACTCCTTGTAGTACCTGGCCGCCTCGCCGAACCGATCCTGCTCGAAGAGCACGACGCCGATGTTGCTGAGCGAGATGGCAATCCAGTTGCGATCGGCGATCTCGCGCCGCAGGGCCAGCGCGCGCTCGTGCGCCTGGCGCGCTTCGTCGAAGCGCCTCTGGTCCTTCAGGACGATGCCGAGATTGTTGAGCGCCGCCGACATGCCCCGGCGGTCGCCAATCTGCTCGCTCGCCGCGAGCGCCTCCTTGTACATGCTGACCGCGCCTTGAAGATCGTGCCTGTCGGATACGACGCTACCCAGGCTGTTCAGCACGGATGCGACGCCCGCGCGATCGCCGATGTCCACGAAGATCTGCCGTGCGATCTGAAGCGATTCTTCGGACTGACGGAGTTGTCCCTGATTGAAGTAACTGCGCCCCTCGAGCAGTCGTGCGCGCGCGATCGAGATGCCGCGAGCCGCCGCGCTCGGCGCGACGGAGCGCCTGTTGCGCGGCCGCGAGCTCGTCGGGAAACTTTCCCAGCGCCGTCGAGGCCTGCGCCTGCTCGAGATCGATGCGCGGGTCTTCGTTTTGCGGCGGCCGCAGGCGGCGCAGCGCCGACACGGTTTCGACGGCATCGGCCGGACGGCCCGCCGCCGTTTGCGCTGACGCGAGCTGCAGGCCGTACTCGATGTTGTCGGAGAAGTAGCCCCAGAGCGTTCGATACACATCGACAGCGTTGGGCCACTTGCGCTGGGCGGCGTACAGGCGTCCTTCGACGTTGAGGCGCTGCTCGCGGCCGAGCTCGCCCGAGGCATCGAACGCTTTCTGGGCGGCTTCGGCCGCTCGTGCGTCGTAGCCGAGCGCGGTCCACGCCGCGGCCAGCGCGGTCTGGATGACCGGGTTGTTCGGCTCGCGCGCCGCCGCGCCTTCGAGCAGGTCCTTTGCGGCCACGGCGTCGAGCACGCGAAGGCGTGCCGCGCCTTCGGCGAACAGCTTCGTCGCTTCCGTCGTCTGCGGGAACGCGGCACGTACGCTGCGCGTGGCGTCGGCCGGGCTTTCGCGCAGTCCCAGCTGCGCGCGCAGGTCGCGCCCAAGGTTGGCGACGAGCGCGAACAGCTCGCCCTGATCGCCCGTCGTCGAGACCGAGATCGGCTCGAGGCCCGCACGCTGGATGCGTGCGTCGATGCGCATGGTGCGCGGCGCCGCCCCTTCGTTGATGAGAAACGTCCCGAAGACGACGAAATCGGACGCGAGCGTGTGACGAAGCTGCTCGATGGCGTCTTGAGAGAGCGTGGCCGGCGCCTGCTGGCCGAGATCGACGGTCGCGCGCGCCACTCGCTCTGCCGGTAGTACGCGCAGCTGACCATCGCCCGCGAGCTCGGTCGTCAGCATTTCCGCCATCGCGCTCGACAGCCATGCATCGGCGGGGCGTTCGGACAGGTTGCGGAATCCAAGGACGGCAACCGATGGACGGATGGCGATGGGCTGTTGAGGCTCGGCGCTGCTGTTTGCCGCAGCATCCACGTTGCTGCGCGATCGACTGGTTGCGACGGCAGTCACAGCGACCGCAAGGATCAGGAGCGCCGCCATCGCCAGCGCAGTGCGGTAGCGAACGAGCAACCGCCTGGCTCGATAGCGCCGGCGGTCCCACGAGACCGACACAGGCTGCGCGGAGACGTACTTCCGCAGGTCGTCGGCGAACGCGGCCACCGATGGATAACGCGCCTCCGGCTCTTTGCGGAGCGCCTTCAGCAGGATGTCGTCGAGCGGACCGCGCAGCCGCAGACGAAGCTCGTCGATGGTTCCCTCACGCGTCTGACTGACCGCCGCCGGCGTAATCGTCGCGATCGTCCCGTCCTCGAGTGTTGCCGTGCCGACCTGCGAAATGACCGTGCTGGGGCGCTCGGGATCCTGCTCGCAGACCACCCGTGCGATCTCTTCAGGTGTGCGCGTGACGAGACGGTACGGGCGGTGGCCGGTGAGCAGTTCGTACACCAGGAGTCCCAGCGCGTAGACGTCTGTGGCCGTGGTGACCGCCTCGCCGCGAATCTGCTCCGGGCTCGCATAGTCTGGCGTCATCGGCCGGCCGAGCGAGGTGACCGTCGACGGCCCCTCGGCCCCGGGGTTGAGAATGGTGGCAATGCCGAAGTCGAGCAGCTTCGGATGACCGTCGGCCGAGACCATCACGTTGGTCGGCTTGATGTCGCGGTGCACGACGTGACGATCGTGCGCGTGCTGAACCGCGTCGAGAATCGGAAGGCACAGCCCAATCCGGTCCACGATCGTGAGCCGATGCTCGTCGGCGTACCGATCGATGCGGGTGCCCGACACGTGCTCCATCACGAAGTACGGCAGGCCGTCGGGCGTCGTACCGCCATCGAAGAGCGCCGCGATGTTGGGGTGTTCGAGCGAGGCGAGGATCTGGCGCTCGTGACGGAACCGGCGGACCACCAGGTCGGAGTCCATGCCGCGCCGGATCATCTTGATCGCGACGTGGCGCTCGAAGGCCTGGTCGGCGCGGCGTGCGAGATACACCGCGCCCATGCCGCCGCGGCCGATGCAGCTTTCGATGACGTACGGTCCAATCGTGCGGCCGAGGTTTCTATCTGGCGCGTCCCGATCGGGGAGATCGAGAAGCGGTTGCTCGAGAAACGTGGCGGCGCCCTCTTCGGCGCGCACGAGCGATTCGATCTCGCGGCGCAACGACGTGTCGCCGGCACACAGCGTGTCGATGAGCGCGGCCCGATCTTCCGGACGCGCCTCCAGCACGGCGGCAAGCACCTCTTTCACCCGCAGCCAGGGATCGTTCGGCATCCCGCGATGGCAAATCATACCGCGCACGGTGCTTGCATCCGCTGTTGAATCGACTCATAGTGATCGTTTGAGCGCGCGACGATGGTGTGACGCGCTTTACTACACGCGAAAGGCAGGTCTCACATGGCGAAAGCATCCAAACCAGTGCCGGATGGTCTGCATACGATCACGATCCAGCTGACGCTGGACAATGCCGCGCAGTCGATTGACTGGTACAAGAGAGCGCTCGGTGCCCAGGAAATAGGCCGCAGCAGCTCTCCCGACGGCAAGATCATGCACGCCGAGCTCGCCATCGGCGATTCGCGCATCTACGTGAACGACGTCATGGCGGGAGGACGAGGACCGAAGGCGATGGGCGGCTCGCCGGCGTCGCTGTGGCTGTACGTGGAGAACTGCGACACGCTGTTCAATCGGGCCGTCAGCGCCGGAGGAACGGTGCAGATGCCGATGGCCGATCAGTTCTGGGGCGACCGGGCCGGCGCGTTTGCCGATCCGGAGGGTTACACCTGGTGGATTGCCACGCGGAAGGAAGAGTTCTCCAAGGAAGAGATGGAAGAGCGCGCGGCGGAGTTCTTCAAGCAAGCGCAACAGCACGCGTGCGACCGTAGGTGCGACGCGGCTGTCGGGCGTCCGGTACGATGCTCAGGCCAGTCGCCTGAAGCCTGAGCACCACGGCGCCTCGCACCCAAGCAGCGGGTTTCGGTGTCTATCTCTTCAGAAGCGATGATCTTCGTCGACACGGTCATCTTGAATCTGGTCGAGCGCGCGTGCCGCCGGTTTCAGCAGCTGACCGGCCGGACCAATGTGTGGCTCGCCCTCCAGCTGACGAACCTGAGCATCGTCGTCTACTTCTTGTGGGCGGGTGCGTCGTTCTGGAGTGCGGAATCCGGCCTCAGGCTCTTCGTCGGACTGTTCTGCGCCGGCGTGCTGTACGTACTGATGCAAACACTGTTCAAGGAGCCGATCGAGACCTACGAGAACAATGCGTTTCGCCGGGTCCAGAAAGGCGTGAAGAACCCCCGCCGCGTGCGCGACGCCCTGCTTCGCATTTCCTTTCTGATGCTGTCGGCCGCGCTTCTGGCGGCGATGGTCTTTGCCTACTCCAGACCGGCGATTCTCGCCGAGCTCAAGATTCCGCTGCAGGCCCCGATCCTGACGTCTTCCCTCATCGTGCTCACGACGGCCGTGCTGTACCTGCTGGCCTGCGACCCGTTGCCGCCGGCGGCCGAAGAGGTGAGAGCGCGCGCCCGCGCGCGCGTACCGGCCCACGAGCTCTGATTTCGGTCTTTGCCTGAGGGCGTCGAATGCCCGTGCGCTCGCCGGGCGGGTTTAGGGCGGAAGCCCCCGGTTTGCGGGGTCGAAAGGGCGCGCCGAAGCCTGTCGCGGAGGGCGTTTCGCCTGTCCGGTCCCGTGGAGACCGAAAGTCGTGATTTCAAGGGAGGATTCCGGAAAACGACAGGGCGAAAATGCGACAAAGAGCGACAAGAAAACCGGACGGAATGTGACGGTCCGCATAGTAATATTTAGTTACAAAAAGAGGCCCAAATATGCGTGTCAGCGCCTTCTTCGGTTTGCCGCTCGCGGTGTTGCTGTCTGACGTGAGCGTGTTCGCAGCCGAGACCGTCGTCAAGGATTCGCCGATCGCCGATGCGGCCAAGCGCGGCGACAAACAAACTGTCCAGGCCTTGCTCAAGAAGAAGGTCGACGTCAACGCGCCGCTCAGCGACGGTGCGACGGCGTTGCACTGGGCGGCCTATTTGAACGACACCGAGACAACCGCGGCGCTCATCCGCGCCGGCGCGAACGTGAACGCCAGGAACAACTACGGTGTAACGCCGTTCGCGCTTGCCGCCAAACAGGGCAACCCCGCGATCATCGAGCAGTTGCTCAAGGCCGGCGTCGATCCGAACGATCCGATCAATTTTGCCAACAGCACGGAAACGCCGCTCCTGCACGCCGCGCGTGCGGGCAACGTCGACGCCGTGAACCTGCTCATCCGGGCCGGCGCGAAGGTCAACGCGCGCGAGGGCTGGAACGGGCAGATCGCCGCTCGACTGGGCCGCGGCCGAAGGACACGCCGCGGTGGTGCAGGCGCTCCTCGATGGTGGCGCCGACATTCACGAACGATCGAACGCCGGCACGACGCCGTTCATCTTTGCCGTGCGCAAAGGCGACATGGCGACCGTTCAGACGATGTTGAAGGCCGGAGCCAACGTCAACGAGAAACGGCCCGACCTGGCGACGCCGCTGCTCGTCGCGATCATCAACGGCCATGAAGATCTGGTGGACCTGCTGCTCGACAAGGGCGCCGATCCGAATGCCGAAGGTGGATCGACGGCGTTGACGGTACCCGGCGTGCGCGCGCGGCCGCAGCGGATCACGCTCAAGACACCGTCGTATCGCGAGCAGCTTCGCGACGTTGGTACGGAAGGTGGCAACGGCAACAACAACAGCTGGGGCAGGCCGCTTCAGGCTGCCGTGCACGTGGCCAACTGGCACATCAGCGACGAGTTCATCTCGGTCAACATCGATCGGCTGCGTGTCATCAAGTCGCTGCTGGCGCACGGCGCCGACATCAACGGACGCAACACCGACATGGAGCCGCGCTGGTCGGGTGCGCGGTATCGCCGGCGTCAGGTCGGCTCCACCGCGTTCCTCTTTGCGGCGAAGTCGGCCGACCTCGAGGTGATGAAGTATCTCGTCGCCAATGGCGCCGATCCGAAGTTGAACACGGGCGTGAACATCAACGCGCTGATGCTCGTGGCCGGTATCTCGTGGGCGTCCAATCAGGATCGCGCCAGCGAAGCGCAAGTGCTCGACGCGGCCAAGTACCTGGTCGAAGAGCTGGGTTTCGACGTGAACTACGTGGCCGATACCGGCGAGACCGCGCTGCACGCCGCGGCGTACCGCGGCGCGAACAACGTCATCCAGTATCTCTACGACAAGGGCGCGAAGCTCGACGTGCAGGATCTGAGCGGGCGGACGCCGTTGAAGGTGGCCGAGGGAGTCGAATACGGAAACTCCTTCGCGGCCAACCCGCACTCTGCGGAGCTCCTGCTCAAGCTTGGAGCCAAGGAGATTCCGTGCCCGGATCTGTGCCTGAACGTCGTTCCGGAAGACAAACTGCCACCAGAGGAGCCCGTGCGATGAAGCGCTTAGTGTTGGGGACGGCGACCTGTTTTGTCGTGGCCGTCGTGGCCAGTGTCGGAAGCAGCGCGCAGCAGGCTCCCGCGTCCGCGCAGACGTCGCGCGTCGCTGCGGCGAGACAGGCGAATGCGCCGGCGCAGCCAGCCGCTCCAGCCGCTGAGGCCGTTACCGCCAACCAGGCGGTTGTGCAGAAGTACTGCATCAGCTGCCACAACGAGAAGCTGAAGTCGGGTGGTCTCGCGCTCAGCGTGCTCGACATGGCGCGCGTGCCGAAGGACGCCGAACCGTGGGAACACGTCATTCGAAAGGTTCGCACGGGCGCGATGCCGCCAGTCGGCCGGCCGCGGCCTGACAAGGCTGTGGCAGAGAACCTGGTGACCTATCTCGAAACAGAGCTCGACAAGGCGGCGGCGGCGAATCCGAATCCAGGCCGTCCGACGCTCCAGCGGTTGAACCGCGCGGAATATCGAAACGCGATTCGCGATCTGCTCGGTGTCGAGATCGACGCCGCGTCGATGCTGCCCGCCGACGTCGCCGGTTTCGGCTTCGACAACAACGCCGACGCGCTGACGCTGTCGCCCGCGCTGACCGAACGATATCTGGGCGCCGCCGCGAAGATCAGCCAGTTGGCGCTCGCGCGGCCACGCGGCATTCCGCTTCCCGAAACGTTCTTCGTGCCGACCGATCGCAACCAGGGGTTGCGGTTGAGCGACGATCTGCCTTTCGGATCGCGCGGCGGACTCGCGGTTCGCTACTACTTCCCGGCCGACGGTGAGTACATCTTCGAGATGCGGCCGAAGGAAAGCGGCGCCGGCGGCGGGTTCGAGGGAGTGACGAACGAAGTTCATACGATCGACGTGGCCATCGACAACGTGAAGATGGGCACCACGACGCTGGGCGGACCGGAATTCGGGCGCGGCCGTGGCGGCGACCCGGCGGCTGGAACCGACTATCAGCGCGAAGATCGCACGAAGAAGATTCTCGAAGCGCTGAAGTTCCGGCTGCAGGTGAAGGCCGGATCGCATCTCGTTCAGGCCTATTTCGTCTCCAAGACGTCGGCCTTTGTCGAGGATCTGTTCGACCCATCGCTTCGCCGCGATCCGTATCGCGCGGGCGGCGGCGAGCCCAAGATCTCGAGTCTCACGATTACCGGTCCCGTTCCCGAAAGCATGACCACGACCGATACGCCGAGCCGCGCGAAGATTCTGACCTGTCAGCCTCGCGTGCGCGCGTCCGGCGGGTCGGCGCGGCAGGCCGAGGAAGAAGAAGGGATCTGCGCGCGGAAGATCGTGTCGACGCTGGCACGGCGTGCGTATCGCCGCCCGGTGACCGAGGCGGATTTGCAGGCGCCCATGAGCGCCTATCGCGACGGCGCCAGCCGCGGTGGTTTCGAGCCGGGCATCGAGATGGCGATCCGCAGCATCCTGGTGAATCCAAAGTTCCTGTTCCGCTTCGAAGCGCAACCGCCGGCCGCCGCGGCCAACGTGTCGTATCGCATCAGCGATCTCGACCTGGCGTCGCGGTTGTCGTTCTTCCTCTGGAGCAGCATCCCGGACGATGAGCTGCTCGACCTGGCGGCCAAGAAGACCCTGAGCAAGCCCGACGTCCTGCAACAGCAGATGAAGCGGATGCTCAACGATGCGCGGGCGCAGGCGCTCGTCGACAACTTTGCCGGTCAGTGGCTCTTCATCCGGAACGTGGCCGTGCATCAGCCGAGTCCGGAGACGTTGTTCCACTTCGACGACAACCTGCGCGCGGCGTTCGAGCAGGAGACGAAGCTGTTCTTCAGCAGCATCGTGCGCGAGAACCGCAGCATCCTCGATTTGTTGAACGCGGATTACACGTTCCTCAACGAGCGGCTCGCACGGCACTACGGTATCGAGGGCGTCTACGGCGAGCGGTTCAGAAGGGTCTCGCTCCCGGCCGACAGCCCGCGTGGCGGCCTGCTCGGACAGGGCGGCATTCTGATGGCCACGTCGTATTCGAACCGCACGTCGGTGGTCATCCGCGGCAAGTGGATCCTCGAGAACGTGTTTGGCGCACCGCCGCCGCCACCGCCGCCGAATGTGCCCCTTCTGAAAGATGAGAGAGACCCGCGCAAGGTGCTGCCGATGCGCGAGCAGATGGCGGCGCACCGCGCGAACCCCGCGTGCGCGTCGTGCCATGCGCAGATGGATCAGCTGGGATTTGCGCTCGAGAACTTCGACGCCATCGGCGAGTGGCGCGACATCTACACGTCGGGCGCAAAGGTCGACGCGTCGGCCCAGTTGCCGGACGGCACGAAGTTCAGCGGCCCGGCGGAGCTCCGAAAGGTGCTGATGTCGCACTCGGACGAGTTCCTGACGACGGTCACCGAAAAGCTCCTGACCTATGCACTGGGCAGAGGGCTCGAGGCGACCGACATGCCGGCCGTCCGCAAGATCAAGCGGGAGGCCGAGCGTGAGAACTTCCGGTTCGGTGCGCTCATCCATGGCATCGTGACCAGCACACCGTTTACAATGCGGTTGGCAGTAGAGGACGCGAACTAAGAGAGCATGTCGGGTCCGGGCCCCAGCCGGACGATCATGGAGGCTGTCGAATGGTGATCACAAAGTTAGCGCTGCCACGGCGAACGTTCATCCGCGGCATCGGAGCAACGGTCGCGCTGCCGTTCCTCGACGCAATGGTACCGGCGATGAGGGCGCAGTCGAAATCGGCGCCGCGATTCACGGCCATCTACTGCGGCAACGGCGCCAATATGTTCGACTGGACGCCGGCGGCCGAGGGCGTCGGGTTCGCACTGTCGTCCAGCTTGAAGCCTATCGAGGCCTACCGCGACCGGCTGCTGGTCGTCACCGGCCTGGACAACTACCAGGCGACGGATCAGGGCGACGTAGGCGGGCAGCACCCGCGTGCCGCACCGGCCTTCATGAGCTGCGCCCATCCGAAGCAGACCGAGGGCGCCGACGTGCACGCAGGCACCACCATCGACCAGCTCATCGCGCAGACGATCTGCCGCGACACCAAGCTGCCGTCTCTGGAAGTCTCGGTCGACCGCAACGACGTGGTCGGCGCATGCGACCACGGCTATGCGTGCGCCTACATGAACTCGATGTCGTGGAGGACGCCGACCGATCCGCTGCCGTCGGAAACCAATCCGCGCTTCGTGTTCGAGCGGATGTTCGGCGTCGGCGCCACCGCCGAAGAGCGGCTGGCCCGCGCCAAGGAAGATCGCAGCATCCTCGACGGGCTCACGGAAGAGATCTCGAACCTGCGCCGCAAGCTGGGCACGACCGACCGCGCCAAGCTCGGCCAGTATTTCGACGCCGTGCGCGACGTGGAACAGCGCATCGTCAGGGCGGAATCGACCAACGCCAACTTCGAGGTTCCCGAGACGCCCGTCGGCGTGCCCGAGACCTTCAAGGAATACGTTGAGCTGATGTTCGACCTGCAGGTGCTCGCGTTCCAGGCCGACATCACGCGCGTCAGCTCGTTGATGATGGCGCGCGAGAACGTCAACCGTGCGTATCCCGAGATTGGCCTGCCCGAAGCGCATCACTCGATTTCGCACCACGCCAACAATCCGGAGAAGATGAAGAACTACTCGAAGCTGAACGCCTATCACGTCGAGACCCTCGGGTACTTCCTGAAGAAGCTCGACTCGATCAAGGACGGCGACGGCACGCTGCTCGACGCGACCGCGGTGCTCTTCGGCAGCGGCATGAGCGACGGCAACGTCCACAACAACTACAACGTGCCTGTGATCGTCGTGGGCGGCAAGGCCCAGGGCATCAAGGCCAATCGTCACATCAAGTACCCGAAGGGGACGCCGCTGGCCAACCTCATGCTCGGTATCTCGGACCGATACGGCGTGAAGGCAGGCAAGTTCGGCGACAGCACGTCGGCGATCGACCTCCTGACGGTGTAGTGGGAGTATCCGGCGTCAGCCGGACCGTGACCGTGATACAAAAGGACGTTGTGGGGTAACCCACAACGTCCTTTTTTTTTGATTGCGAAACCGGAGTGCCATGCCTAGTTTCCGCTTCGTGCCGGCCATGTTTCTGGTTCTTATCGCGATCGCCGGTCCGCTGTCCGCACAGACATCCACGCTGACCGGCCGCGTTGTTGATCCGCTCGACGGTCTCGTCGCTGGCGCTGATCTTTCGCTCGTGTCGAACACCGGGCAGCGCGCGAACGCGACGCGTTCCAAGGCTGACGGGACGTTCGCGTTCGATGCCGTGACGCCCGGCGACTACGTGCTGGAAGTCAGCGCTCCGGGCTTTGCCGACAAACGACAGCCGATCGTGGTCGGCAACGCGCCGGCTGTTGCGACGGTGACGCTCGATATCGCCGCCATCGCCGAAGACGTCACGGTGCAGGGGGCGATGGCGGGCACGGCCGCAACCGGCAAAACCAACCTGCCGGTCCGCGAGCTGCCGCTTACCATCCAGAGCGTTGGCCAGCCAGGTGATTCGCGAGCAGGGTGCGAACGACCTCGTCGCCGCGCTGCAGAACGTTCCCGGCGTGTACGCGTTCACGAATTACGGCGTGTACGAGGGCTACACGTTTCGCGGGTTCGTCGACCTGTTTCCGTCGCTTGCCAATCAGCTGGTCGACGGTGTCCGGCACGAAGGCAATCGCATCAATGCCCAGCTGACCAACGTCGAACGCGTCGAGGTGCTGAAGGGACCCTCGTCGGCGCTCTACGGGAGCGGCGCGATTGGGGCGACGGTGAACATGATTCGGAAGAAGCCGTCAGCTCAGCCGGCGTACGATTTCTCGGTTGGCGCCGGAAGCTGGAGTCTGGTGCGAAGCACGTTTGGCGCCACCGGCCGGCTCGTGTCGGACACGATGCTCTATCGCGTGGATGTCGGCCTCGAGCATACCGAGGGCTACCGGCACAACGATCCGGCGCGGATACAGGTGTCCCCGTCGGTGGCCTGGCGCCTCGGCGGAAGCGATCAGCTCAACGTGTACTACACCTTCAACCGCGATCGGTTCGACGGCGATGCCGGCATCCCGATGCTGAATACGGATGGGGGATCGCTCTTGCCGGAGAGCGCCTTTCCCGACGTGCCGCGCGATCGAAACTACCGGACGCCGTTTGATTTCGCCGAGTCCTACGACCACAACCTGCAGGTGGCATACGCCCGCCAATTGAGCGGCTCGTGGGGATTCCGCAACACGTTCTCGTACCGGCCCGTCAACGACGACTACTTTCTTGCCGAGTACATGTTCGTCGAGCCGCCCAGCGCGATCTATCGCGAGTACCTGCAGTTCAAGCACTTCCGGCGGCCCGTGACCAACCTCGCCGAGGTGACGACGCAGATCGACGGCCGCGTCGAGCAGAACATCGTCTTCGGCTGGGAAGCGCAGCACTACACGAACCACACGAATACGATTCCGGACGGTGGCGTCGCCCAGGCGGAATACATCGATCTCTACAATCCGGTCGAAACGCAGCAGGAGATTCCACAGCCGCTCGCCCGCATCGCCTACTTCACGCACAACACGAACGCGTTCTACGCGCAGGATCATCTGGCGCTCGGTCCCAAGGTCAAGGCGATGGCCGGCGCGCGCATCGATGTGTTCAGGCGGACGAGCCACAACAATCCCGTGACCGGAGGGACGGAAACCGAGGGTCCAGTGCTGCACCGCGACGCCGATGCGCTGACGGGACGGCTGGGCCTTGTCTACCAGCCTCTTTCGACCCTGGATCTGTACGGATCGGTGGCCAACTCGTTCCGGCCGCTGACCCAGGCTCAGCCCGATGGCACGACGCTCGAGCCCGAGCGGGGCCGGCAGGTGGAGTTCGGGCAGCGATTTCACTGGCTTCGCGATCGACTGCAGCTCAGCACCGCGCTCTTTCACATCGTGCGCGAGAACGTGGCGTTCTCGCGCCCCGGCGGCTTTTTCGATCAGGCCAGCGAGGTGCGATCGCGTGGATTCGAAGCGGACGTGACGACCGCGCTCGTGTCGAACTGGCGTATCAACGGCGGCTACGCGTATACGAATGCCGAGTTCGGCGACTATTTCGTCGACGAAGAGACGAACCTGAAGGGCAACGCGTCGGTGATGGCCCCGCGGCATATCTTCAACATCTGGACGGCCTATGACTGGCCGAATGGATTTGGCCTCAATGTCGGCATCCGCTCCCAGAGCCGCATGTTCGTCGATCGTGACAACAACTTCACGATCGACGGCTACGGCCTGCTGAATCTGGGCGCGCGCTATCGCCGTGGACGTGTCGAGTACGCGGTGAACGTCAACAACGTCACCGATACCGAGTACTACGCGTCGGTGCTGTACGACAGCCAGTTGTATCCAGGCGAGCCGGTCAACGCGCTCGCCACTGTCCGGGTCCGCTTGAGATAGACGAAGCGTTGATCCTGATCCATCGCTGGCTCGGCGTCGGGTTGTGCCTCTTCTTCGTTCTGTGGTTTCTCTCCGGGATCGGCATGATGTACTGGGATTTCCCGGACGTCGGTCCCACCGATCGCCTCGCCCACGCCTCCGCACTGGACCCTGACTCCGTACGGCTGACTGCGGCGGAGGCTTTCGCAAAAACGGAACTTTCGGAGCCCGTGACGAACGCGACCCTTGCGGTGTTCGACGGACGTCCGGCCTATCGCTTTCGATCGGGCCGCCGTGACGCCACCGTGTATGCCGACAGTGGGGAAGTCAGGGGCGAAATCACGCAGGAGATGATGCTGCGCGTCGCGACGGCATGGATGGGGCAGGCGGCCGGTCCCGTGACCGTCGAGTCGATCGACGATGTCGATCAATGGACGATTCAGGTGCGCGGGCTGAAACCGCTGTGGAAGTACGCCTGGGCGAGCGGAGAGCACGTGTACGTATCGCAGGCATCGGGCGAGGTCGTGCAGCACACCACGACGGCGTCGCGTCTCGGGGCCTGTCTCGGCCCGATTCCGCACTGGCTGTACTTCACCCCGCTTCGGAAACACGGGCCGCTATGGAGCACGCTGGTCATCTGGCTGTCCGGGCTCGGAACAGGTACCGCGATTCTCGGCATCATCATCGGCATCTCGGTGTTTTCGCCAGGCAGGCGTTACCGAATCGCAGGTGTGCCGGTGCGGATTCCGTATTCGGGGGCAAAACGCTGGCACGCTGTCCTTGGCTTGATCTTCGGGCTTGCCGCCGCCACCTGGGCGTTCAGCGGAATGCTCTCGATGGGTCCGTTTTTCTGGCAAGGCGGCGACGAGAGCCGGCTTGGCGCCGAGGCGCTTTCGCGCCGGCTTCGAGGCAACGTGCGGCTTGCGGGTTTTGATGCCCGCTCGCCGCGCGAAGCCCTGCAACTGGTGGGCGTCAAGGTGCGCGAGCTCGAGCTGGTGGAGGTCGCGGAGACGCCCTTCTACATTGCGTCAGCAGGTCCTGGAGAATACCCGCATCGTTCCGCTCGACGGGCCACCCGAACCAGCATTCAACCAGCGGCTCCTGCAGGACGCGGTGATGGCCGCCGCCGGATCGGTTGCGCTTCGGGAGTTCGGCCTCATCTATCAGTACGACCGGTACTACCTCGACAGAAGACGAGCGCTGCCGTTGCCAGTGTTCCGCGTCCGGCTGGACGATGCGGCGCGCACGCACTATTACATCGATGCAACGACCGCTCGCGTGGTGGGAAGCTACAGCTCGCGAGACTGGGTGGCGCGCTGGATCTATCACGGCCTCCATTCGCTCAACTTTCCATGGTTATACGACCATCGTCCGCTCTGGGACATCGTCGTGATCACCTTCATGCTTGGTGGAGCGGCGCTGAGTGTGACATCGGTGATTCTGGCGTGGGGAGTGATCGGGCGAAGGCTGGGCTGAACCTGTTGACGCGCGCCGGAGCCGTTGTCTCCGCGCTGTGGCGTTTGGCTGTCTTCGGTGTGACAACCGGGCGTTGCGCAAACGTTACTGCTCGGTACGATAGCTGTCGTAAGCGGTTGCTATAGATCCATTCAGGAGGATCGATGCGACCGATGTTGCGAGCAATGATTGTGTGTGCGGCGCTCTTGCCGGCGGCGCTGGGGAGCGGGCGCGTGCAGGCACACGATGACGACAGGCACCACGACCAGCATGACGGCTGGCATGGGAACGGCAAGACGATCGAGCTGGTACCGCTTGGCGTCTACAACGTCATTCCGTTTCTCTTCGACGAGGGGGCCGTTGAAATCTCGGCGTACGACAAGCGAACGCGGCTGGCGTTCCTCACGTTTGCCGAGAAACCGTATGTCCAGGCGGTAGATCTTTCCAATCCGGCCAGCCCCGCGTTTGCCTTCTCAATTGATCTCACGCCCTGGGGTGGCGCGGGCGCGCACTCGACGAGCGTGGCCGTGCGGCGGGGAGTGCTGGCCATTGCCGTCCCACAGGGTATCCAGGACACGGCCCCCGGCAAGGTTCTGTTCTTCGACACGTCGACGGGCCAGTTCATCAGCGCGGTGACCGTTGGCGCGCTGCCCGACATGCTCACGTTCACGCCGAACGGCAGGTACGTGCTGACGGCCAACGAAGGACAGCCGATGAGCGACTATTCCTTCGATCCCGAGGGCAGCGTCAGCATCATCGACATGAAGCACGGCGCGGCATCGCTGACCGACGACGACGTCACGACAGCCAGGTTCACGAAGTTCAATCATCGTCCGATCGATCCGAGGATTCGAATCTACGGTCCTGGCTCGACCGTCGCTCAGGATCTCGAGCCCGAGTACATCGCGGTGGACGATGATTCGGAAACGGCATGGGTGACGCTCCAGGAGAACAATGCGCTGGCGATTCTCGATCTGCAGAGAAAGAAATTCACGAAGCTCGTGTCGCTCGGTTTCAAGAGGCACGCACGGCAGGGCCGGGGGCTCGACGGTGGACGAGACGACGGCGCCAACCTCATCAAGCAGTGGCCGGTGCTCGGCATGTACCAGCCTGATGCGATTGCCACGTTCCGAGACGATGGCCATACCTATCTCGTCACGGCAAACGAAGGGGACGTCCGTGAGTACACCGGGTTGAATGCCGCGGGAAACGAAGCCGTGGAAATCGAGGACATCACGCTCGATCCGGTGGCCTTTCCCGATTGGGCCACGATTCAGAGCCGGCCACTCGGTATCGGACGCTTGAAGGTGACGAGCTTCAACGGCGACACCGACGGCGACGGCGATTTCGACAAGCTCTTCTCGTTCGGGGCGCGCTCGTTCTCGATCTGGTCGGAAGACGGAGATCTGGTGTTCGACAGCGGCGACGATCTGGAGCAGATTACCGCCGCCGCGTATCCGTTGAACTTCAACGCCAGCAGCACGAACAATACGCGCGACGATCGCAGTGACGACAAGGGTCCGGAGCCCGAGGGCGTCACGATCGCCAAGCTCTTCGGGCGTCAGTATCTGTTCGTCATGCTCGAGCGTATCGGCGGCGTCGTGGTGTACGAATTGAAGGGCGCGCGACGGCCCGAGTTCGTGCAGTACATCAACATGCGCAACTTTGCGTTCGCCCCGGGCGGCGGCCAGGCGGGCGACCTCGGGCCAGAGGCGGCGCGTTTCATCAGCGCGGAATCGAGCCCGAACGGCAAGCCGCTGCTGATCGTGTCGAACGAGGTGAGCGGATCCTTGCGCGTGTTCGAGATTCGAAAGACCTGGGATCACTAGACTGGAGACTGGGGATTGGGGATTAGGGATTGGGGATTAGAGTGGCCGGGACGCCGTGATTCAGGTCACGGCGTCCTTTGTTTTGCGCGAGCCTTTTGGACGGCTGTTCTGGCTGACGCTCTCGCTGCTTTGAGGTCGTGTTACGATCCTGGCTCTCGGATTACCGTCTGTCGTTTCATCATGCGAGGCCGGTCATGCGTAGCCGCGCTCTGCTTCTAATCTTCATCCTGGGAAGCCTGTCCGTCGGCAGAGCGCAGACGATCTCCACCGCGACGTCCGGACCTGCGCCCGCCGCATGGGTGGATGATCTCTCCGCCATTACGGCTGCCGACTGGACGCGCGATCGAGCGGCGCATCTCGTCGAGCGCGCCGGATTCGGCGAGACACCGGATCAGATTGCCCGCCTGGCCGCCATGAAGCCGGACGACGTGGTCAATCGGCTCGTGGCGTACGAAGCGATCGACAATCGGGGTGTCGGGCCGTTCGAGGAATCCGGCATCTGGGATCCCGGCATGGATCCCTTCCCGGCCAGCCGGGCCGAAACCGTGCGAATCGCGTACGAGCGCGGGGAGGCGCTCGGCCTCAAAGTGTTGCCGCCGGGCACGCCAAGGCGGCTCCAGCCCATCGTCGACAAGTTCTTCTATTCCCTGATTGCCAACGGCATCGAAACGCAGCGTTTGGGGCTGTGGTGGGCCAACCGGATGCTGGCGTCGAAGCGCCCGCTCGAAGAGAAGCTCACGTTGTTCTGGCACGGGCACTTCGCCAGCGGCGAAAACAAGGTGCGCGACTACCGCATGATGCTCCGCCAGAACGAGATGTTCCGCGACCGCGCCTCGGGGAACCTTCGCGCGCTCCTCGTCGGGATTCTCAAAGATCCGGCGATGCTCGTGTATCTGGACAACGGCGAGAACGTCAAATCGCACCCGAACGAGAACTTCGGCCGCGAGCTGCTCGAGCTGTTCACGATGGGCGTCGGCAATTACACGGAACGCGACGTCCGCGAGGCCGCACGCGCGTTCACGGGCTGGTCGAACGACGTCCTGGTCTTCAAGTTCAACGCCGACTTGCACGACGCCGGTGAAAAGACTTTCCTCGGCCGCACCGGGAACTTCAACGGCGAGGAGATCATCGACATCATCCTGGCGCAGCCGGTAACCGCCGAGTTCGTGGCCGCGAAGCTGTACCGGTTCTTCGTGCGCGAAGAGATTTCAGATGCGGTCAAGAAAGAGCTCGGGCGAACGCTGCGCGAGAGCGGCTACGAGCTGAAGCCGCTTCTGAAGCGGATCTTCCTGTCGAAGGACTTCTACAGCCAGCCGTCATACGCCACGCAGATCAAGAGCCCGGTGCACCTGGTCGTCTCCACGTACAAGAAGATGGGCCTCCGCGAGGTGCCGACGATTCCCGACTTCGGAAGGATGACCGGCAGCCTCGGACAGTCGCTCTTCGATCCGCCCAACGTTGCGGGGTGGGCCGGCGGACGCACGTGGATTACCCCGGCGACGCTGCTCCAGCGCGGTAACCTGTTTCGTGAGGTGCTGTTTCCGGACGTCAAAGGCTTCAGGCCGCCCGATCGCGCCATGTCGGCGACCGATGCGAGGGTCGGGGAGCGGCTGGCCAAAGGCATGAACATCACCGAGGCCACGCGGGAAGGCGATGCCGAGTCGAACATGATGGTCGACCGGGAAGAGGACTACAACACGCGCTACGGAGGCTACAAAGGGGCGATCGACGCGTTCGAGCGGACGAAGTTGATCCCGCGCCGGCAGGCGACGATCGACCTGACGTCGATGGTGCAGGCCGCGCACGCCGACACGGCCGAGAAGGTCGTGGATCACCTGGCGGACCGGTTTCTGCGTGTAAGGCTCGCCGCAAAAGATCGCGCCGTGCTCGTCGAGTTCTTGCGCGGCAAGCTGGGGACGAACGATGTACGGCCCGGCGAAACGCTGGAGAGCGCGCTGAGAGAGCTGCTGTACCTGGTGCTCAGCACGCCAGAGTATCAACTGGGGTAGCTTTCACCCAAGAGGTGCAAGATGGCAGGTATCTGCTCCTGTTCGCGCCGTGAATTCCTCATTCGGGGTCTCTACGGGATCGGTGTCGGCGCGTCGCTGCCGATGGTCCTCAACAGGACCTCTGCCGCGCTGGCCGCGCAGGCGCTCGAAGGGACCAGCGTCGAGAAGCACCGCGACCGGATCCTCGTCGTGATCGAGCTGTCCGGCGGCAATGACGGCCTCAACACCGTCATCCCCTTCGGCGACGCCGCGTACTATCGCGCGCGGCCGAACCTGGCGATCCCGGAGAAGCAGGCCATCACGGTCGCTCCAGGTTTCGGATTCCACCCGTCGATGGTTGGCTTCGAACGGCTCTACAAGGACGGCCTGATGGCGGTCGTGCACGGCTGCGGGTACGACCATCCGAGCCTGTCGCACTTTTCATCGATGGGCTTCTGGCACACAGGCGTGCCCAATGGCGGCGAGCCGCTCGGCTGGCTGGGCCGGTTGGCCGACGCGGGCTACGACCCGGCGGTGCGCAACACGATTGTCAATCTGGGGAGCTCTCAATCGCTGGCGGTGCGCAGCCGCAGGCATGCGCCGCTGGTGTTCGACGATCCCGCGCGCTTCCGGCGCGACGGCACCGACACCGAGAAAGAAGCGCTGGTCGCGTTGAGTCAGTCCCGCACGACGCGCAATGCGACGCTCGAGTTTCTTGCCGCGACCGCGCAGAACGCGACCGAGAGCTCGGACTTCGTCCGCCAGGCGTCTGCGTCGTATCGCACGCCGGTGGACTACGGGATTGGCGGCGGCCTTGGAGGCAACCTCCAGAGAGTCGCCGCGCTCATCGCCGCGGGCATGCGCACGCGGCTCTACTACGTGACCTATGCCGGCAATTCGTTCGACACGCACGTGCAGCAGGCCGACCTTCACAGCCGCCTGCTGATGTACACGGCCGACGGCGTTCGCGGATTCCTCGAGGACATGAAGCGCATCGGCAGGGCAGACGACGTGGCGGTGATGATGTTCACGGAGTTCGGACGCCGGGTCGAAGAAAACGGCAGCCTGGGTACGGACCATGGCACGGCTACCCCGATGTTCCTCTTCGGCAAGGGTGTGAAGGCAGGCTTGCACGGTCAGCATCCCAGCCTCACCGATCTGGACGATGGGAACATGAAGATGACCACAGATTTCCGGCGCGTCTACGCGACGGTCATCAAGGAATGGCTCGGTTACGACGACACGCAGGCCGTGCTCAAGCAGCGTTTCGACACGCTGGGCGTGTTTGCGTAGTGATCATTCGGCAGCGTGGCACAGCGCTTTAGCGCCATCGTCTGGAGAGCTGAGATGAGAATCAGTGTGATCGGCGTGTCTTCGCCGCGCTTGCTTGTGCGCATTCGGACGTATCAGAAAGCGCGGCTCAAGGGGTTCGCCGCATTCAGCCCGCGACCGCAGCCATTGCGACGGCGGTGTGGCACGGCGACACGCTCTACGTGAGCGGCCAGGTGCCCGATCCGGTGAAGCCGGCCGCGCAAGGATCGCCGGCCGTCTACGCGCCCGATACGCGGACGCAGTCGGAGAACGTGTTCAGAAAGATAGAGGGCATTCTCAAAGAGCAGGGCCTCGGCATGGCGGATGTCGTCATGATGCACGTCTACCTCGTGGGCGATCCCGCCATGGGCGGCAAGATGGATTTCGCGGGGATGATGGCGGCCTATACCCAGCATTTCGGATCGGCGGCTCAGCCGAACAAGCCGGCACGCAGCACCGTGCAGGTGGCGTCGCTGGTCGCCGCAGGCGCGCTGGTCGAGATCGAAGTGATTGCCGTCCGGCCGAAGTGAACCACGTCACGCCAGCTTGTCGTTGGGACACCGTACGATTCTTGTCGCCGGGTTACAGGATCGTGACACGGCTGGGGTGATTGTCCATCGTGTCATATCGCCTAACGCATTCATCATAAAAGAATTAACAGTATTTGGTCGTTTGGCCGAGTCGGCATGGACCATGCTCTCTCGGACGCGCCAATTCGGTATGTCAGATTACAGAAAATTCGATCGCGTCGGCCGCCCCGAAGGCAATCTCGTTTCACTTAGTCCGAAGAGCGGCGTTCTCGACGACACGCGTCCCGGCGGGCTCGCGAGCGAGGCCTATTACGGTCTCCGCGAAAAGCCGTTCGCGCTGGGGTCCGATCCGCGATTCTTCTACCACAGCCAGCCCCACGCCGCGGCGTACGAGGATCTGTTTCAAAGCATCCGCCGCCACGAAAGCCTCAGCGTGGTGAGCGGAGAGATTGGCACCGGCAAGACGACGCTGTGCCGGGCCGTGCTGCGCAACCTCGATCGCCAGACGTTCAGCGCCTTCGTGCCCGATCCGTTTGCCTCGCGCGAAGACCTGCTGAAGATGGTGCTCATGGATTTCGGCGTCATCTCGATCGACGATCTCACGGGCAGCCGGTTGAACGTCGCCACGCGCACCGAGCTCAGCTACCTGCTGTACGAGTTCCTTCGCGGGCTCGCGCCGCTCCAGGCGTTTGCCGTCGTCGTCATCGACGAAGCACAGAACCTGTCGCCGTCACTGCTCGAAGAAATCAGGATTCTGTCGGATTGCGACGGTCGGGAGCGTCAGCTCCAGGTCGTGCTCATCGGCCAGCCCGAGCTGCAGGAGAAGTTGATGCTGCCCGAGCTGCGGCAGGTCGAGCAGCGCATTGCCGTGCGGTGCAAGCTCGAGCCGCTGACGCGAGAAGGGGTTGAGGGATACGTCGCGCACCGCTTGAAGGTCGCCGGCGGCACGCCGGACCGCGTCAGCTTCTCCGCCGATGCGCTGGACGCGCTCTACGATGTGTCGCGCGGCGTGCCTCGCCTCATCAATCGCATCTGCGATCGCGCGCTGCACCGCGGTCACCTCGAGCGGATGGCGAACATCGACGGACCGACCCTTCGTCAGGCCATCGACGACATCGGGCTGAAGACGAAGCCGATGACGACGGTGGTGACCAAAGTCGAAGAGTCGGCCGGAGTCGAGGAGTCAGCCAGAGTCGAAGAGTCAACCAAAGTCGAAGAGTCGCGGCCAAAGGCTCAAAGAGCCGGTGCCGCAATCGACGAGCACCTCGACAGAGGCGTCTCATCGATGACTCGCCCGAGACGGTCGATGCGTGGCTGGACTCCATCCCGAGGCATACGTCCACTCGGAGAAATCCGAATCCCGATGCGATACCGGCTTTACCGCTGCCTCTCGACGAGTTGGGCTTCGACCTTGATGATGCCGTCCCCAGAACCTACATGGAACGGCTCGGCCGGCGATGGGCGGTCCGGCTCGGCACGCTCGCATTGTGGATGGGCGCAGTCGCCGCGGTGATCGCGTTCATGATGTACGGGTGGGACGTCGCCAGGCGCGAACGGCTCAAGGAGCTCAGGGAGGTTGTCGCGCCGGCACCGCCACCTGCGCCCGTATTCGCATTGAAACCGCCGCCGGCACTCCCGGTTCCACCTGTGACGTCGCAGCCGGCGTCGCCACCGCTCGTTCAGCTCGACGGCAGCTACATGATTTACGTCACGCATTCGACGATGGAAACGCGGGCGGAGAGTCTCGTCGAGCGGCTTCAGCAGGCGGGTTTTCAGGCGAACCGGATCGCGGTCGTGGCCGGTCGTGTGACCTGGCATCAGGTCATCGCGGGTCCATATGTCACGCGCGGCAGTGCGGAAGTCGCGCTCCAGAACCTGCACCAGTCTCGGGAATTCCAGGACGCCAGAATCGTCTTCACTCCACCGCAATAGCGGCGGAGTGGCGCGGCAGCGTTCATTTTCCCTCTGCCGCCTTCTCCTGCACGCGGGCGCCACTCAGAAGGTTGACCATGCCGTAGTTCCCCTCGTGGCAGGCGTACTCGTAGATCTGCTCGTCGGTGTGCTGCATCGGAATCGACGTGGTCCACCGTTTCGTGAACGTGGTGGGGTCGTCGATCGTGAACTCGTATCGGACCGTTTCGGCGTTGATGCGCGTGAAGCGCTCGATGAGGTGCAGGCCGTCCGTCGATCCGCGATAGTTGGCCTTGTCGGCGAAAGTTCGTCGTATCGACGACGAGCGTATCGCCCTCCCATTTCCCCCGCGAATCGCCGAACCACTGGCGGATGTTCTTGCCGATGTGCGGCTGCCTGTCGAGCGGGATGATTCGCGCGTCGTGAATCATCTCGTGCAGGATCACCACGTAACCGGGTGTCTGCAGAATCTGGTAGTTGTTGTTGTAGGGCCCGGGGATCATCGGCAGCCCGCGCGTGATGCACCGCTCCCACAAGCTCCGGTCCTGCCACGAGTCGTACCCGCGGGCCGCGCGCTCCGTTGCGCGCTTCTGGCCCTCCGGCGTCAGGGCCGGCACCCGCCCGTCGGGTGGGTCGACGACCAGAGACGTCTGCCGGGTGGAGGCCACCTTGGTCCCCCGGTCCCACCAGAAGTCGTTGTAGGCGAGCGCGACGTCGGCATCGGTACCCGCGCCGTCGCGGCGATCCTGGTTCTGGGTTTTCCGAAAGGTCTCCTCCGCAGCGGCCGCTTCCTGCTCAGTCAACTGCGCTTTGTCTGCGAGCGCAACGGGCCTTTCGAACGGCGTAATCGTGGCGATCGACCACACGCCCTGCAGGTCGGGATCGCCCCAGGGCGTGCGCGCCGCCGTACGCGTTTCCACGTTCCTCGACTGGCCGGCGACCGAGGCCGATGCGAGCGCGGCCAGGGCAAGCGCCGCCGCGAGAACGTTACTTGGTCTTCTTTCGAAGATGGCCATACATCAGCTCTTCCACGAATTCGACGCATTTGTATTCGAGCAGCTGCGCGTTCTTCTCGACACGGCGATAGAGCGGCATGCTCATCTTCCAGGGACGCGTAAACACCTTGGGGTCCTCGATGGTGGCTTCGTACTGCAACACGTCGCGGCTGAGCGGCGTGTAGCGCTCGACGACGTGCAGCGCTTCGCTGTGAAAATTTCCGGCGCGATCGAACCACGTCTCGCCGTTGAACGCGTTCACATCGACGACGAGCGTGTCGCCTTCCCATCGGCCGAGCGACCAGCCCATCCACGTATCGGCCGGGCTTTCATCCTTGCTGTTCATGTAGATCGTGCGGCTTGCGCTGGCGAACTCGTACGCCATCAGGACGTGGGTAGGCGTCTGCACGATCTGAAACGGATAGGGCATGTAGGTGGCACGCGGCACGCCCGGCATGTAGCACTTGATCTCCGGATCGAGCTTCAGCCAGTTCGCGGCGTTCTCCTTCTTCTTCGCCGCGGCCCATGGCTGGTAGGGGATCTCGTCCCCCTCGACCACACCGAGGCCGGCCGGCACGCTGAAGGCGGCGCCGAGCTCGAGAACCGGACCCTGCCGCGCGGCGTGTCCCTGAATGTCCCAGTTGGCGGAGTTATTGGCCTGCCAGATGCCGTTGAGGTCGGGCTTGCCGTCCTTGAATGGCGAGCGCGGCGCCTTGTAGCCCGCGGGCGCCTGTGCTGCCGGCGCCACGGCGAACGAAAGGACCGCAAGCCCGACGGCTGCGCTCGCCGCAACTATCGTGCGTCTGATCCTGGTGTGCATCGCGGAGATCTCCTGATCACGGTCCGGCTGACCACCTTCGCCGAGGCTACGGTGGTCCGCCGGAGCTTTAGCGAAGGCGGAAGCCGGACACTACGCTTCATGCCATCTGCCATCTGCCATCTGCCATTTGCCATGTGCCATGACAGGTTTCTATTTGACGGTGCTCAGGCGGTTGCTGCGGATCGCCCGGCGCGCCGGTGCCGGTCGAGCCGATGAACAGCTTGCGGCCGTCCGGCAGCGTGATGTCTCTGCCGTTGGCTTTCAGCGTCCCATCCTTCGCCTGATATCCATCGACCACGATCGCCGTCCCGGCCGGCAGCGAGTTCTTGTTCACTCCGCGACGGAACAGGGTGTTGGGCGTGCCGCCTTCGATCATCCACTGTTCGGTGGTCCCGTTCGGCTGCTTGACGTCGATGTGAATCCACGCGTGTGGGTTGATCCACTCGACTTTGGTGACCGTGCCTTCCAGCTTGATCGGCTTCTTGGCGTCGAACTCTGCCGCGAATGCATGGTGCGCGCGCACGGTCATGGTGGCGCACACGAGACTCACGACAGCCAGGGCAAACAGCGTTCGCATGAATCCTCCGGTCGGGTTATTTGTCTTCCGCTCGGGCCCCTTTGAGCAGGTTCGTCATGCCGTAATTTCCTTCGTGGCACGCGTACTCGAAGATGGGCCCGTCGGTCTTCGTCATCGGCACAGCCGCCGTCCACGATCGGGTGAACGACTCGGGATCGTCGATCGTGAACTGGTAGTCGAGTGTATCCGGATCGACGCGCGTGAACCGCTCGACGATCTTCAGGTTCGCGCTCGAGCCGCGAAAAATGGTCTTGTCGGTGAAATTCGTCGTCGTGACGATGAGCGTATTGCCGTCCCATCGGCCGCGCGAGTCTCCCATCCACTGGCGGATGGCCTGCGGTGCATGAGGACGGCCGTCGAGTGGAATGATTCGCACGTCGTGGATCATCTCGATGAGAATCGCGACGTAGCCGGGCGCCTGAAGAATCTGATAGTTGTTGTTGTAGCCGCCGGGAACCATGGGCGGACCGGCCGTCGGCCACAAGATGCACCGTTCGATGAGGCTGCGATCTTCCGGACCGTCGGCGGGGCTGCGGCGCCGCGCCTCCGCGCGTGCGTCGGCCCGGCTTTGCGCCGCCGGCGTCAGCGCCGGAACCCGGCCATCGGGTGGATCCGTCACGAGCGAAGTGCGCCGCGTACCGACGACCTTCGTGCCGCGGTCGTACCAGAACTGGTTGTACGCCCGCCCGAGGTCGGCCTCGGTTCCACCCCCGCGATTGTCGGCGTCTCGCGCCTGGTTGGTCTGCCTCTCGAACTCGGCGGCTTCTTCCTGGGTGAGGACCGCCTTGCCGGACAGGTTTGCCGGGCGCTCGAACGGTGTCACGGTCGCGTTGGTCCAGAGTCCCTGCAGATCGGGGTCGCCCCATGGGGTTCGAGGCACGCTGCGCGGCGCAGGGGCCTGGGCGATCGCCGTGGCCACCGCCAGCGACACACCCGCGACCGTCAGCGTCACGTACCGGAGCCGGTGGTGCATGAGGGACCTCGAAGCGCAAGATAGACCCTTCAAATCAAGGTGTCAATTGATTCGGTAAGGTTTAGACTTCGGGACTCAATGGACCCTCATATGAAGCTTGGCGGTGCCGCCGCGGTCACCCTTACCCTCGCGATGAGCGTCGCGATTGCCGCGCAGACGGCCGCGCAGACCAACCCCCCGATGTCCGACCAGGTCTTCAAGAACGTCCAGGTGCTCAAAGGCATTCCCGTGGACGATTTCCTCGACACCATGGGCATCATGTCGGCGGCCCTGGGGTTCGATTGCGTGGAATGTCACGTGAATGCGGGCACCGACAACGTGAACTGGCAGTTCGACACCGATAAGAAGCGCACGGCCCGGCGCATGACGTTGATGGTGGCGGCCATCAACAAGACCAACTTCGGCGGACGGCAGATGGTGACCTGCTGGACGTGCCATCGCGGCCGGGATATTCCGGTGACGATGCCGCCGATCGACACGGTGTACGGCGAGGCGGTGGTGCTGCCCGACGAGATCGTCTCCGAACCGTTTCCCGGGGAGCCGTCGGTCGACCAGATTCTCGACAAGTATCTTCAGGCAATCGGCGGCGCCGCGCGGCTGGCAGCGGTGACCAGTTTCACCGCAACCGGCACGAGCCAGGGCTTCCGGGGTTTCGGCGGCGGAGGTCAGGTGCAGATCTACGCAAAGGCGCCCGATCAGCGTGCGACGATCATCAAGTTTGCCGAGAACATCGGACGGCAGGATGCCATACGCCTCTTCGACGGCCGGAACGGGTGGGTGTCGGCGCCGCTGTCCGTCGTGCCGCAATATGCCCTGGCTGGCAGCGAGCTCGACGGGGCACGCATCGACGCGCTGTTGTCGTTTCCGGCCCAGATAAAGACGGCGCTGACCCAGCTGCGCGTGGGTGCACCTGACTACATCGACAGCCGCGAGGTGCACGTCATCCAGGGGAACGGTTCGCGCGGGTCCGTGGCCACGTTGTATTTCGACAAAGAGTCGGGTCTGCTCGTGCGGATGGTCCGCTTTGGCTCGTCGCCGATTGGCCGGGCGCCCACACAGGTGGACTATTCCGACTATCGCGACGTGCCAGGCGCCGGCATCAAGATGCCGTTCCGCTGGACGTTCGGATGGCTCAATGGCCGCGACACCATCGAGTTGAAAGAGGTTCGGGTGAACGTGCCTATCGACGCGTGGGTGCTTCAGTCGAAAGCAGTAGCGCAGGGGTAGAGACAGTAGAAAGCTACGAGACAGTAGCGCAGGGCTTTAGCCCTGCCGAAGGGGACTGGGCAACTGGAAACTGACTGGAAGGTCGGAGTACGAAATGAAAAGCTTCCTCGCCGCTTCTATCGCACTATCGATTCTGTTGTTCCCGATTTCCCTCGCGAGTCAGGCGCCGAAGTGGTCGCCGCCGCTGACGCCGGACGGGAAGCCCGACCTGCAGGGCGTGTGGCTGAACCAGAGCGCGACGCCCCTCGAGAGGCCGAAAGAACTGGCCGGTCGTGAATTCCTGACCGACGAGGAAGTGGCCGAGTTCAAGAGGCGGGCCGCGCGGCTCTTCGACGTCACCACAGACAGCGATTTTCCGGGCGGAGACAATTTCTTTCTCGCCCTGCTCGCCAACCCCGATAAATACGGCACCGGCACGTCGGGGACAAGCAATGCGACGGTGATGATCGAACGGACCATCGACAACCGCACGTCGCTCATCGTTGACCCGCCCGACGGCAGGATCCCTCCGATGACGCCGGACGGGTCGGCGAGATTGGCAAGAACGCCGCCGCCTACGGCAGCCGGAGGACCACCTGCAGCTGGACCTGAAGATCTCAGCAACGCGATGCGTTGCATCACCTATGGCATGCCACGGATTGGCAGGCAGAACATCAACTCCGCAGGGCCGCTGGGCTATTACCAGATCCTGCAAACGCCCGGCTATCTCACCATCACGCTCGAGGCCATCCACGAAACGCGCGTGATTCCCCTGGACGGACGCCCGCATCTCCCGCAGGGGCTCACGATGTGGAGCGGCGACTCGCGCGGCCGGTGGGAAGGGAACACGCTCGTGGTCGATACGACCAACTTCTCGCCGAAGAGCAACTTCATGGGATCGTCGAGCGAGCCTGCACATCGTCGAGCGGTTCACTCGCGTGGCCGCCGACATGCTCCAGTACGACGTGACGATCGACGATCAGACGACATGGACGAAGCCGTGGACCGTCTCGATTCGCATGAAGCAATCGCAGGACAAGCTCTACGAGTACGCCTGCCACGAAGGCAACTACGTGACGATGGAAGGCATTCTTGGTGCGGCGCGCGCGGACGAGCGGGCGATGGAAGACGGCGCTAACCGGCCGAAATAATCAGTACGTGAAGTCGATCGTGCTGGTCGTCCCTGCCGCCACGCGCACCGTCTGCGTGGTCGTGCCGAAGCGTTCGTGCCACGCCTGCACCGTGTAAGTGCCCTCCGGAACGTTGTCGATGGTGAACGTGCCAGCCGGATTGCTGACGGCGAAGTACGGGTGGCTGACCACTCCGACGAACGACGTCATCCACCTGTGCACATCGCAGGTGACGCGCAACATGACCTCAGGTGTTTTCAGGTGCAGCTCCTGGACGAGGCCCGCCTTCGGCTGGCTGATGTTGAAGCCGTTGTCGCGTGCGGACTGCCCATGAACGTTATGGAGCACTTCGTCGCTGTTTCTGATTTGAATCCGCTGCCCGACGCGCGCCCCGACGACCCTGGGGACGTACATGCACGCACGCTGATCGATCGTCACCGCTTCAGACGGAATCGGTGAAGACGGGAAGTCGCCCTGCAGGCTGACGAAGACATTGGCCAGACTGCCGTCTGAGGTCGCCGTCACGACCTCCTGCACGGGACGCTTGCCGGCGTTGAGCGTCGCGCACACCGGGTCCATTCCCATCCTGATGACCGCGTTGCCTGGCACAGCGCCCTTCACCCGAACGTGGCCCGTGATGACGCCGCCTTTGGCAGCAACGGGCGCAGGTGTTGCCGCTGCACTCGGGGTGGGGATGGCCGCCTCCACCTTCCACGCCGCGGCGCTCTCGGGCGGGTACCAGTAATGCCGGTGGCACGCTTCGCACGCGCCCTCGATTTTTTCGCCGGCGTCGAACAGCCCTTTCGCGCTCCTCGCGTTGGCCGCATTCAGGGCCGGGACGGCGGCATCCTGCAGACCATCGACCAGGCCGCCCCAGGTGGCGGGGTCGTCCGCAATCAGCTTCTGGATGGTTTCGGGATGGAGCTCGATGCGGGGGTTTTCGGACTTTTCTCCCGGCTTGGCGACGAGGCGGCCGGGAACGCGCAGCAGATTGGTCGCTTCCACCAGCTGGACGGCGCTCCGCTGAACGGCCAGCCATTCCTCATCGGTTCGCGGCTCCCGCTCTTCGGTGCCCGACAGGCTGACGATCGTCGCGACGGCGTTCCACAGGACGTCGGCCTCCGGATCGACGATCGAGAGCATGATGTCTTTGACCGTTGCGGTCGGCCTGAACTTGGCTCCGGTTTGGGTTCCTCGCGCGAGCAGCTGACGGCTGATATCGACGTGATGCCCACGACCAGCACGGACAGTAAGCGACGCATGTCAGGGGAGTCTCTGCCGCGCGAGCAGAGGATGTCAAGTTAGGTGCGTTAGGTGCGTTGGATGCGAGAGGTGCGAGAGGTGCGAGAGGTGCGAGAGGTGCGAGAGGTGCGAGAACCCGCACCCGTCGCACCTGACGCACCCAACGCACCCAACGCACCTAGCGTGTCGCACCTAGAAGGTGACTCTGGCTCCGATCTGTATGTCGCGCGGCTTCATGACGGTGCTCGAATCGATGTTGTTGAGTTTCATGAAGTTCGCGTTATTCGGCGTCAACACCATGTTGCCGACACCGAAGAGCGTGTAGTTGGTCGCGTTCAGCGCCTCGATGCGCACCTGCACGCGAACCCGGTCGCCCACGGCGAAGTTCTTCGTCACGCCGAGATCGAGGAGGTGGTGTTCCATGAACCGGACGTCCGGCAGCGTCGTCGGGAACTTGCGCAGGTTCGCCTGGCCGAGCTGGATTTCAGTCGCCGTGAACGTCACCGGCTGCCCGGCTGCGTTGCGGAACGCCTGGCCGTTCATGGTGTAGAAGCAGCTGATGTCGATGATCGGAATGTCGACGCCATGGATCTGATTGCCCGAGCCGCCCCACTGCGATTTCAGCTGCTTGGGATCGCCGCATTGCGGGTCATAGTAGGTGTTCTGGTTGAACACCAGCGGCGAGCCGCTCTGCCATTCGTACTTCGTGCTGAACTGCCACCCGCCGAGGATGGCGTCCGTGACGGCATTCCATCCGTCGCCGTAGCGGCGTCCGTGCCCGAAGGGCAGCTCGGCCACGCTGGCGAGCGTGATGCGATGCGGCCGGTCGGTCGCACCGATACGATCTTCGAGCTCGTCCCACGGATTGAGCGGGGCCACTTGTTCCGTGAGGTGCGACCACGTGTAGGACGTCATCAGCATCAGGCCGTTGGTGAAGCGCTTGTCGAGCCTGAAAATCGCGCCGTTGTACATGTTCGAGCCGCGCGCCGTTTCCATGCAGAACGTCGTGGCTGTGCCTGTCGCGCAAGGGGCGCCCGACGTCTCGAACTGCGGATAGGCATAGAGCAGACGGCGACGCGCGATCGTGGCGCCATTGGTCGCGGGCGAGTCGGGTGTCAGCCCTTGGAATGGATTCGAGACGGTTTGTGTCAGGAATGTTTCCGCGTCGTTGTCGCGAATCAGGCTCTGCGTGCGGTACTGCTGGGGCACGAAGTTCAGCGGCTCGAGAATCGCCTGATTCGAGCCGTGCTGGCCGATGTAGGACACCTCGAACAGCATTTCCCAGGGCAGCTGCCGCTCGACGCCGATACTGAATCGCCAGAATTCAGGGTTCACGCGATCGGCATTCCAGATGTTGCCTGGCGCGTTTCCGAGATTGGTCGAGAGACCCTGTGACGATCCCACCGGTTGTACGAGCTGGCCGCTCGGAACCGGATTGCTCAGGTTGGCCTGGAACGTCAAGCCCTGGTCGCTCGTCACGGGCACCGGCGTGTTGCGCGAGTACCCGATCTGATTGATGCCTGAGATGAGTCCCGGCACGCCCTGCAGCTGGAAGGGCGCGATGAATTTGCCGGTGCCACCACGCAGGACGGTCCGGTCGTCGATCTTGAACGAGAAGCCCGCTCGAGGCTGGAAGTTGCTCAAGTCCGCGTTCCATGCGTGAGACTGATCGCCAGACAGATACGTGTACCCGCCCAGCACGCGGAACTGGCTGGCCGGCCCCGGCACGCCCGCCGGCGGACTGGCCGCGAAGCGCGCCTGCGCCGCCGCCTCAATCGGATTCGTCGTCGTCAGATCGAACGGCCCGATGTTGCGATTGTCGCTCTCGGTCATGCCGAGCTCGAGGTCGTAGCGCACACCGAGATTGAGCGTCAGCCGGTCGCTTACGCGCCAGTCGTCGTGCACGAAGAACCCATGGCTGATGACCGTCGTGTCGTATTCGGGACGGAGCTCGATGAAGGACGTGGTATTGGGCAGGCCGAGCAGGAACGACGCGATCCCCTGACCGTACTGAGCAGTGGCCGCAGCCGTCGCGCGTGTATACGAGCTGTCGAAGGCGTACGCGCCGCCGCGCCAGCCCAGGTTGGTCTCCTTCTGCCGCAGGCTCCGCCAGTCGTAGCCGAACTTCATCGTGTGGCCGCCCGTCGTCTTGGTGACGGTGGCCGCGAACTGCACGTTGTAGAACGGCTGCGTGCGTCCGTTGTTGAAGCCGCTCTGCTGCGCGCCGAGCGTGGCGACGCGGCCCGCGGTCGTCGCGTTCGACGACTCGATGCTGTAGCGGGGCAGCTGCTCGAAGTCGCCGAACAGCCCGAGCGTGGAAGGGGAGTAGCCGAGGGTGGCGAGGTCGAGATTGTAGAGAGGGAACAGGTCGTCGTTGAACCGCAGCCAGCTGGCTTTCAGGTCGAGCACCATGCTCTGCGAGAGAACCGCCGTGTGGCCACCTGCCCAATTGTAGTTGAAGCGGTCAGTCGATCCGCGGGTGATTTCCACGCCGTTCACCGCGCCGGCGAAGTTGAAGCGTTCCTCGCGTCGGAAGTTACGAAGGAATCGCCCGTAGGTCTTCTGCGACGACTGTCCACTGGTGATCGATCCGCGTCATCGCGAAGTTGTACGCGTATGTCCACGGCTGTTCGATGAAGAAGTTCGACGAGAGGTCTGCTGCTGGCGTAGCGTTGGGCGCAGGAAAGTAGCTTCAGGATGTTTGCCGCGATCGGGTTGATGCGATTGGCCGGAATGACGTTGCCGGGAAATGGCTGGCGTGTCACGACGCCGTTGACCAGCTGGGCGGTAGCTGGATCGTAGATCTGTACGCCAAGCGGCAGCAGTTCCCCGAAATCGCCCGACCGCATGCGCGAGGTCGGAACCGAGGTCGTCAGCGCCTCGACCGTGTCGTCCTGGAGCTTCTCGTACGAGAACATGAAGAACGTCTTGTTCTTGAAGATGGGCCCCGAGACCATACCGCTGAAGCGGTTGTAGTCGCGCGGCTGCTTGCTCGTGCCCAGGCGATTGGACGCGAAGAGGCTGGCCGATCGCGAGTCGTCACGGTTGTAGAACGACAGGGCGCCATGGAGCGAGTTGGTGCCGCTCTTGAGCGCCAGGTTCACGCTGCCGGCGCCGGTATGCCCGATCTGGGCGTCGTAGCCGGCGGTCTCGACCTTGAACTCCTCAATGGCGTCGGAGGGCGGCTGGATGCCGACGCGAGCCTGCGAGACGACGTTGCTCGAACCGTCAATCGTGAACTCGCTGTTCAGCGTGCCGGTGACGGCCGCGCCGCGCAGGTTGTCGTTGTCCATGGGCCGCTGCAGGGCGTACGAGCGCTCGAACGTGGCGCCGGCGACCAGTCGTGTCAGCCCGTAGGCCGTGCCGTCGCCCAGCGGGATCTCGCTGATGAGCTTGCTGTCGATCACCTGGCCCATCGAGGCCGTGCTCGTCTCGAGCTGCACCGTGTCGGCCACGACCGACACCTGCTCTGTCACGCCCGCCGGCTGCAACGTGATGTCGAGCTGCAGACGCTCGCCGACGCGGACCTGCACGGTGGGATGATCCTTGGTCTGAAACCCGCTGAGCTCCGCCGTCACGCGGTACGACCCGGGCAGCAGGAACAGCGCTGCATATTGACCGGTGTCGTTGGTCACCAGCGACGTGGTGCTGTTGGTGCCGTTGTTGACGACCGTCACCGTGACGCCGGGCAGGGCGCCGCCGGATGAATCCACGATCAGGCCGGCGATCGATCCGCGCGACTCCTGCGCGATCGCCGTCGAGCCATACAGAGCCACCGCACAGACGACGCCCGCAATGCCAAGCCAATGCCGGATTGTTCCTGTCATGTTGGTACCTCCCTACTCATTTGCTCATCGACGGATCGATCGCGCGAATCAGCACGCTCATGTTCCGAATGAACGCCTCGATGGAAATCCCCGTCAGCGTCTTGTCCGGATACGGCGAGGTATCGGATTCATCGCCGACGTGTGTCGTTCCGTAGCTGCCCGGCGCCACATTCGTCGAACCGTCGCCCTTGTAGGGGTGGCTGTTGTATCCCAGCGGTGCAAGCCAGTACCCCTCCTTGTTGAGCGAGGCGATCGAACTGGCCGCTGTGACGCCCGGCGCCGGCATCAGCGCGAAGTACTTCGGCAGCGGCAGCACGCCGTGCCCGGCCACGAGCGGCGACCCCTTGGTCGCCTGTTCCGGCGTCATCGCGCGGGCGTCGGCGTAGAGCTTTCGCAGCGCCGCGATGTTGATCGGCCGGAAGGAGCTGTAGTGGCCCAGCGTATCCTTCGGATTGCTGTCCCAGTAGTAGCGGCCGTTGACGACGTTCGAACCTTCACGGTGGATGTACAACGGCTTGTTGGTGCCCACCTCGATGAAGGTGGCGTGCGTGCGGCCGGCCGGCGCCACGCCCTGCGGCAGCGCGATCGATTCCAGCCAGTCGATGGCTTCCGGTACGCGCGCCAGAAATTTCGTGTCGCCCGTGAGCCGGTAGAACTGCACCATCAGCTCGAGGTTGCGCGCGGTGGTGTGCGTCGCCAGCGATCGCGGTTCGTAGGTGCGGGCCTGCACCGGCTTCAGATCGAGCGTGTACTGCAGCGACCAGCCGGGCTGCGGCGGCCCCTGCTGGGTAACGATGAACGCGTTCATGCCGCGAAGGATCGGATCGAGCAGCCTCGCATCGCCGAGCGTCTGGTAGCACATCACCAGAAAATCGATGTTCTCGCCCGCGACATCGTCGTTGAACGTCGGATACGCGGTGTAGTCGGGAAGGCCGCGCGTCGAATGCTCGGCGACGCGTGGATACCGTTGAGGCCACGCGCCGATCGGATACTGGCTGTCGAGCACGAATTGGATGGCCTTGTCGAGAGACGGCCGGTATTTCGGATCGCGCTTCTCGAGATACAGGCGCAGCAGGAATTTCGCCGACTCGGCGGTGCCGGCATCGTCGAACGTGGCGTTGCCCCAGTAGTGCTGAAACTCCTCGAGACGCCAGCCGTTTTTTCCGACCGTCTCGTACCACTCCTTGAGCGACCGCTCGCCGGCGAAGTCGGCGACGTAATTCCACCCTCCGGCTGGATGCTGGGCCCAGATGAGCGCACCGGCGACCTGCTCGGCCGCTTGAAAGTAGAAGTTGTCGCCGGTCGCGTGGTACGCGTCCAGATACAGATGACCCACGGTGGCGGTGCCCGGCGGCTGGATCCAGATCATCGTCTCGCGGGCTTCCATCTCTCCCCACCGCCGGGACAAGTCCGGCAGGTAGTTCCAGACGTAGCCACCCTTGTACGCGAGCTTCTCCGTCATGAAGGTGGTGGCGCGCTTCATCGTGGCCATCACTTCGTCGCGCGCCTCGCGGGGTGGCGCCTGCGCCATGGCACCCGCGCCAGAAAGCGCGAGCGCCGTCAGCACTGCGGCGAGCCGGATCCGTCTGGCGTTCTGATGGATCATCGTTTCTTCCTTCATGCCACTCCGCGCACGGCGTACGCCGGGGCCACGACCAGCGCAGCCGCTCCTCGCAAACGCGGAAACTCCGTCGCTGTGACAGGACGCACATCGGTCGCCGCCGCGGACGCCGTCAGCGCGCGCTCGGCCATCGCGGACCGCACGGTCGTTTCAATCAGGTCCCACGCCCGCGTAATTTCACCGCCGATGTACACGCAGGCGGGATCGAACGTATTGACGACCGCCGCGAGCCCGAGCCCGAGATATCGCGCCGTCGATTCAATGGCGCCGACGGCTTTGGCGTCTCTCCCCGCGCGCGCGCGATCAGGTCGTCGATGGTGAACTGCGGGCCTTCGGCCGACGCGAGCGCATCGTGGCTGAGCGGTTGACCGAAGTAACGGGCGAGCGTCGCACGATTCGAGATGTAGGCTTCCCAGCAGCCATTCGAGCCGCACGAGCAGCGGGGGCCGTCGAGCGAGAGCGGGACGTGTCCGAACTCGCCGGCCACGTTGTTGCGTCCCCGCAGCAACTCGCCGTGAATCATGACGCCCACACCCACGCCGTCGGAAACCGAGACGAACACGACGTCGCGCATGGCGCCGGTGGATTCGCGCACGGCCCACGCCTGGGCCAGAGCACAGGCACGCCCGGAGTTCTCGATCTGCACGGGCAGACCGGTGGCGGCGGCGAGCGGCCCTCGCAGGTCGACGTCCTTCCAGCCCAGCGTCGGCGCATGGATCACGCGCATCGTCGAGTGTTCGACCATGCCGGGCACGACGACGCCCACGCCTTCGCAGGCGTCGACCTCGCGATTCTCGACGAGCATCCGCTTGATGCGCTCGGCCATGGCCGTCGCCAGCTCGGCCGGATCGCGCAGGGTCGGCATGCGAATCACTTCCGTCGTGGGATTGCCACGCAGATCGGCGAGCATCAGAAACGTCTCGCTGGCCCTGATGTCGGCGGCGACCACCGCCCGCCGCCGGGAATCGATATAAAGGAAGGTAGGCTTGCGGCCGCGAACCGTCTGTCCCGTCGCGCCCTCGAAAATCACGCCGTCGGTGATGAGGTCGTTGACGATGCGCGAGATCGCGCCGCGGCGCACGTTCATCATGCGGGCCAGGTCGGCGCGGGAAATGGGTTGCTGTGCGCGGACCAGGTTCAGCACAATGCTGCGGTTGATCTCGCGCGAGGTACCCCGCGTGGCGACGCGAAAATGAGCTGCGCCTTTCATTGAACCATTAAGGGACTAAATCGCCAAAATGAACGGCCCGCAGGAGAGCCAGAACGAAACAAGCCCGTTAATAACGGTGTTTAATTTGTCTCAGTTGAGGACTATATACGCCCCTCGAGGCCCAGGTGTCAAGTGAACTCCCGAGCGGGGCTGAAGCCCCGCCCTACGAGGTGGTGCGCGTATGCTAGGTGAGGTTGATGGACGCTGAGCGCTGGGCGCGGGTCAAGGAACTCTTCCACGCCGCGCTCGAGCGCGATCCCACCCAGCGCGATGCCTTCCTGGCCGAGGCCTGCCGTGACGACGCCGATCCCCAGGGGCTTCGCACGGAGCTCACCGAAGCCCGCCGCGCCGTGGCGCGCCTTCGAGGGAACTGAGAATAGAGATTCGATGTCATCCAATCCATTCGACTCAGACGATGCTGCGTTGTTCGAGATCTCCACGCGCGCTCGCGGACCAGCGGGCGTCCTGCCCTTGACGGCCGAAATGCTGCGAGAGCGCCCCTCGGGCGATTTGTTCGGATGGACGCAGAACGCCGGCATGGGTTGGAATCCCGCCGCGCTCGGCGGCAACGAGTTCCTGATGCTCTCGACCCATGGTGGCATCCGTGCTGCCGATGGAACGCCCGTCGCGCTCGGGTATCACACCGGACATTGGGAGGTGGGCCTGCTGCTCGAGGCCGCTGCGGCGGTTTTCAAGAGCGCCGGGGCGATTCCGTTTGCGGCGGCCTGTACCGATCCATGCGACGGGCGATCGCAGGGCACGACGGCGATGTTCGACAGCTTGCCGTTTCGCAACGACGCCGCGACGGTGTTTCGGCGCCTCATCCGATCGCTTCCGACTCGGCGCGGTGTGCTCGGCGTGGCGACCTGCGACAAGGGGCTGCCGGCCATGATGATGGCCCTCGCGGCGACCCACGATCTTCCGGTGGTGCTCGTGCCTGGTGGTGTCACGTTGCTTCCCGAAGAAGGCGAAGACGCCGGCAAGATTCAGACAATCGGCGTCCGGTTCGTGCACGGATCCATCACGCTCGAAGAAGCGGCCGATCTGGGATGCCGGGCCTGCGCCTCGCCGGGCGGCGGCTGCCAGTTTCTCGGAACCGCGGCGACCGCGCAGGTGGTGGGAGAGGCGCTCGGATTGTCGCTGGGACACTCGGCGCTTGCGCCGTCCGGTCATCCGATCTGGATCGACATGGCGCGGCGATCGGCGACGGCGCTCATGAATCTCGAGGCCCGGCATATCACGGCCTCCGACATCGTGTCCGACGCCGCGGTGCGCAACGCGCTCGTCGTGTTTGCCGCGTTCGGCGGATCGACGAATCTCATTCTGCACCTTCCGGCTATCGCCCACGCGGCCGGCCTTACGCGGCCGACGGCCGAAGACTGGGCCGCCGTGAACAAGCAGGTGCCGCGACTGGTCGACGCGCTGCCGAACGGCCCACGCAATCACCCGACCGTGCAGGTCTTCATGGCCGGCGGCGTGCCGGAGGTGATGCTGCACCTGCGCCGCCTGGGATTGCTGGAGACACGCGTCACCACGGCTGGCGGGGACTCGCTCGATGCTCAACTGGATGCGTGGGAATCGTCGGAGAGACGGACGCGTCTGCGGGACCAGCTCAGAAAGGAAGGCGTCGACCCCGACGACGTGATCGTCTCGCCCGAACACGCACGCACCCGCGGCCTGACGTCCACCGTCTGCTTTCCGAAAGGCAACATCGGGCCGGACGGCGCCGTCATCAAGAGCACCGCGATCGATGCGTCGGTCGTCGATGGCGACGGCGTGTATCGGATGACCGGTCCGGCGAAGGTGTTTCTGTCCGAGCGGGCGGCTATGGACGCGATCAAGGCCAAGCGTGTGAAGCCCGGCGACGTGATTGTGTTGATTTGCCGCGGGCCGATGGGCGCCGGCATGGAAGAGACCTATCAGATTACGAGCGCGCTGCGCCACCTGCCGTTCGGCAAACACGTGGCCGTGATTACCGACGCCAGGTTCAGCGGCGTGTCCACCGGTGCGTGCATCGGGCACGTATCGCCGGAGGCGCTGGCGGGCGGCCCGGTCGGCAAGCTGCGCGATGGCGACGTCATCGAGATCGTGATCAACCGGGCAACGCTCGAAGGTACCGTCAACCTGATCGGCGAGAACTTCGTCGGGCAGAGTGCCTCCGACGGATCGAGAATCCTCGAGGCGCGCGACGTGCGGTCCGATCTCGCCGCCGACGCGGCGCTTCCGGACGACACGCGTATCTGGGCCGCGCTTCAGGATGCGAGCGGGGGCACGTGGGGCGGCGCCGTCTACGACGCCGAATCGATCGTGCGCACCCTCGCGGCCGGCAAGGCCGCCCTCTCCAAATCCAAAAACTAGGGACTACTAGGGATTAGGGATTGGGGATTGGCAGAAAATGCCGTACAGCCGGCGAACCGACAAAGCAGAAAATTCCCACGCCACGTACCGCTGAACGAAACTGTTCAACTTCGCGTGCATCCAGTTGGCATGATGGGTGCTCTACCTACTGCATGGAAGACAACGAAAAGGAATCTTCAGACAACCTCGACGCACGGTTTGCCGAGATACAGCAACTGATCCTCAGTGAAGGCGAACGGACCCGCAAGCAGATGGACGCCATCAAACTGGTGCTCACCGAGGTGCGTGGACTAGCGACGAAGGTAGACCGTCTAACGCGACCGCGCGGCCGAGGGCATCCGAACCTCTGATCAGCGCCCAACCCCTAATCCCTAATCCCTAATCCCTAGTTTTCGTACCGCAATCGACGTGGTGACGCTATACCGGCGTCTGCAGCTCGGGCATCGGCTTGCCGACGAACAGCCTTCGACAGGGCTTCGCGAGCATTCGTGCCATTCGCTCAGATCTGGCGTGCCGCGCGCTGTCGGTGGCGATACCGGTATTGGCGTACATCTGCCGATAGAGCTTCGAGCACAGCACGAAGCCGAGGCGATTCTTCAGCGACTTCACTGCTCGCGATCGGCGCCAGATGTGCGACAGGCTGTAAAACTCGTCCCAGACCCACTGGGTGCGGTCGCGAATGTCCTCTGGCGAAAGCGTGGGATGCGGGGTGTACACCTTCGGCCGGCGTGCCTGCGGGATCAGCCAGTGGCGCGTGATCGGAATGCCATCCACCGCCTCCGCATCCTTTTTCTTCGTCTGCCCCAGCTCCCACTTGGCAAAATCCACGGTGCCGGGGAACGGCGTCAGCATGACGAACTGCGCGAAGGTCACGTCCGCTTTCAGCGCGAGCGCAACGGTGGCGCTGAAGGTATCGGCGCGATCGCTGGGCAGACCGAAGATAAAAGACCCGAGCACGTGGATGCCGTGCTGCTTGAACTGCTGCAGCCTCGTGACGAGGGCGTCGCCATACAGGTTGAAGCCCTTGTACACGTCCTTGAGGCCTTCAGCCGTCACCGATTCGACGCCGACCAGCGCGCCCTTGATGCGCGCTTTGTGCATCGCATCGAGAAAATCAGAGTCCTCGGCGGCCTCCATCGTGATCTGGGTGAAGAAATTCATGTCGCTCGGCAGTTTCGCCAGGCGTTCCATCAGCTCGAAGCGCTCGGCGCGCAGTCTCTTGAGCTCGTCGAGGCGGTGATGATCGGCACGCCGCGAGGCCTGCTCGAGATCCTCGAGTGTCACGGGGTAGAAGTTGTCGTCCGCGAGCGCGATGAAACGGAATCCGAGACGCCGCAAATCCACGATTTCCTCGAGCACGGCATCGACGGTGCGCTGACGCGGCTCCTGCCCGTCGGTTTTCCACACGGAGCAGAACGAGCAGTGCTTCGGGCAGCCGCGCACCGTCTGCACCGACGCCCACATGTACCGGTCGGGCGGCAGCAGATCCCAGCGGGCCTTCAGAAATTGACCGGCTTCGATCTTCCCGCCTTCGTAGACCTTCGTGGTGCTGCCGTTGAGGCACCCGTCGATGGCCTGTCCCCACGCGACGTCGCCATCGCCTTTGACGACCGCGTGGCCCGCTCCGAGGTCCATGGCCTCCTCGGGGTAGAGCGTGGCATGGATGCCGCCGTACACGACCCACGCCCCGCGCGTCCGGGCAAGGTGGCCGACTTCGTATCCGCGCAGCGCGTTGCCCGTATGGATGCCGATGCCGACGACGTCGCCCGCGGCGATCGAGTCCGGGTCGAATTGTTCGAGCGTTTCATCGGTGATCACCGGATCGCCGTAGCGCTCAGGGGTGGCTGCTGCTAACACAAAGAGCCAGCGTGGGGTGATGACGGCAATGCCGAAAGACACGTGGCTCGGGTTGATCAGATGTATGCGCATTGAGACCTATCAGAAGTGTCGGTGGTAGACCCCTAGAACTCCAACGAGAAGCCCGCCGACGGGATGATCGGGAACATCGAGTCGAACAGGCCGAACACCTGGAGCGTGTTGGGGTTGATGCCCGGCGAAGACGCGCGGACGTTGTCGCGGTCGTAGATATTCAGCGCTTCCGCGAACACCGTGAGGCGCGTGGTGCGCCAGGTGAACGTGCGGTTCGCGCGAATATCGAGACGGGTGTACACAGGAACGCGTAGATCGTTGCGGGTGCTGCGTCAGGAAGTACCTTTCGTTGCCGCGCGATTCGTAATAGCCGGGAACGGGAAAGTTGCTCCCGGCCCGGAAACGTGTGCTGAAGCTCATCCGATCGCTCAACCGATACACCCCATACACGTTCAGCGTGTGCTGCTGATCGTAGTCGGCTGAAAAGTCCTCGCCGGTCAGCGTGTTTCGGTATTTTGTGAATGCCACATTGTACGCGATCCAGCCGGACAATCCGTTTGGAGAATTTCGTTGAAGCACGATCTCGGCGCCGCGCGACTGACCGTCGAGCGAGTTCTCATACCGTGTTGCGGGTGATGGCAGCACGAGGCGGCCGTTGGAGGCCCGGAACTCGGAGTTGGGAAGCCATGTGTAGTCCCGGTCCTCACGGTCGTAGACCGAGAACTGCCATTTCGTCGAGCGGCCGAGCGGGGCTTCGACCCCCGCGTCGACGTGATACGACCGGAATGCCTTCAGTTCGGCGCCCCGCAGTCCCTTCAGCTCGGCAAAGTCCGGCTCCTGCCGGTAGATGCCGCCGGCGACGCGCGCCGTCAGCGCATGCGTCAGCGGCCACCGGGTTTGAATCCACGGGGACGCCGATGTGTGGCCCGTGAGCGTGAAATGATCGACGCGGACACCTGGCGCAATCGTCGCGCGCCCGCGCGACGCCTGCAGGAGCACGTACGACGAAACGGCCGTGGTCGAGGTGCTGTAGTCTTCGCGCACGGCAAACTGCGGTCGAACAAAATCGCGCGCCTGGGCGAACTGCGATCCACGCGTATGCCGCGCTTCGCCCCCGCCCTCGAACGTGAGGCCGGGCGTGCGCTGAAAGGTCCAGTCGGCGCGGTACATCAGCTCGCTGTGACGCCCGCGGTGCAGCTCGAGACCTTCGAGATTGTCGTTGCTGAACTTGTTGGCGGTGCCGGCAATCCTCTGCGTCAGCGACAAACCGCGGTGACGCGAGAAATCGCCACGTGACGACCGCGACGCCGATGTCGTTCACCCCTTCCTGCACATCGTCGACGTCGATGCGCTCGGCGTCCTGTTCCAGGCGAGACCGGCCGGCGGTGATCGCAAACTGGACCTGGTGCCGCGCTTTGACGTCGCGCACCAGCTTCACCTGAAAATCGTGGAACCCGAAGCCGAAGGTGTTTTCGGGATCGATGCGGTGAATGACCGCGCCCAGGTAGCTCTTTCGCGCCGACAGCAGCCACGACCCGCGCCTGGTCGAGCCCAGCGGGCCCTCGAGGACGACCGACGTGTCCGTCATGCTGGGGCGGACGTGGCCCCTGAGTCGATCGCGCGAGCCTTCACGGACCAGAAAGTTCAACTCGGCTCCGGTGTGGTTGCCGTGCCGCTCGGCGTACGCGCCAGGCGCCAGCGCGATTTCCTCGAGCACGTCGCCGTTGACCATCGCAATCGAGCCGCCGTCCTGTACGCCCTGCACGGTGTGCACCAGCAGCGGCGTCGAAATGCCTTCGAACGTGAAGTTCATGTTGCGAACCGGAAGACCGCGGACGCTGAACTCGCTGCGCAGGTCGTCGCCGGTCGCGACCCCCGGCAGCACGTGAATGGCGCGCATCGGATCGTTGGTGATCACGCCGCGAAGCTGCTGCAGCTCGTTGCTGCGGAGCACCTGCCCGCCGCCGGCGGCTCGCGCGTCAGCTCCGGCCGCCGAGCTCACGTTCACCGTTTCTGTGTACGTGCCCGTTCCCGCGGCGATGGGAATCGTGATCTCCAGCACCTCGCCGGCGGGAATCTCGACGCCGCGGCGTGTCAGCACGAAATCGACGGCCGACACATACAGCTCGCGGTGGCCCGAGGGGACGTTCTCGAGCAGGAACCGGCCGTCGCTCGTCGTAATCGTCACGAGCGGGGTGTCCTGAATGCGCACCGAGACTTTTTCGAGCGGCGTGCCGTCGCGGGCGTCGACGACCGTGCCCTGTAACGTGCCGGTCGTTTGCGCTCGTGCGACCGCGCCACCAGCAACCGCAATGCACAGGGCGAGCGTGACGACCGATGCTGGGTGAGCTCTGGCCATGAGGTGATGAACTATGAACGTCGAGATAGCCGGCTGTGCAGAGGATATGCCAGATGGAGGATCGGTGATTGCCTTGGATAGGCGGGGGATGACGGCCGGGATGACCGGTTTATCGGACGAGTGTCTCCGGGAATCTGGTCAGCTCATCGACGCCGGTTGATCGAGGAAGGATCGGTGCCGGCACGCGCCGTCTTCGCTGAGAAGAATCGGCGGCATGCCGGCGATCTGCAGTGCAGCTGCTACTTGGGTAGACTGTCTTTCGCCTTCTTCGCGGCGCCCTCCAGCGCTTCGGCCAGCGACGCGTCGAAAGACGGACCCTCTGATGCACCCGACGAGCCGGTGGCCATCGCGTCCATCATGAACATCGCCGCACCGGCGGTCCGATCGAAGGTCCGGCCTGTGCCCATGACTCCCGCACCCTGCATTTGCATCAACATGGGATTGCCCACCATGCCCATGCCGCCCATGTTCATCATCGACATCGTGTTCATCGCGGCAAGCGGGCTCGCATAGCGAAGGTACATCATGGCCGCGGCGCGCGCGAGCCGAAGGCCGGTCTTGAAGCCGATGCCGCCGTCGTTGCCTTCGGTGGTGGTCGTCAGGCGCGGCTTGCCGCCGCCGACCGGCATGAGCTGCACGTTCAGTTTGGCTTCGGTGACGTCCTTGTCGGTTGATTCGCCGGCAGTCTTCTTCACCAGCCGTCCGATGCGTCCGGGCTTCGATGCCTTGAGATCGGTAATCTGCGCGACCAGCAGGTAGTCGCACCCCAGCTCTTTCGCGTGCGCGGTCAGCTCGTCCGGCGATGCGGCGGCGAGCGGGATGCCTTCCATTTTCTGCTCGGCCAGTTCGGCGATGAGCTGCGTCCGCAGGGCGCGCGTGTCGACCTGTTGCGTCGTCTTGTTGACGAGCTCGGGCACGGCCACGCGAACCATGCCGGGCTTTTTCGCCGGTGCCGCTGCGGCCGGTGTCGACGCCAGCTTCACTTCGTTCGCATCGCTCACCGCCTTGGCGAGCTCGCGGCGGTTGGTCGCTTCGGTCAGGCCCGCGGGGATGTCGAACAGCGAATCGTCGAGGTTCGTGATCTCGAACTCGGTCACTTCCATCTTCATCACGGTGGGCTTGCCGTCGGCGCCGGGCACCGTGGCCGAGTAGCTGATGGGGAAGCCGATCAGCTTGTTGTCACCGGTGATGTTCACCTTGACGGTGTCTTGGCAGGCGGCGGCACTTGGGGTCGAGAGGACGGTGGGCGGTTGTGCCGCCACCACCTTCGGCGCGTCGATGTACCACGCGTCGGTCTCCATCTTCTGCTTCATCTGATCGCAGGCGCCGGCCTGTGGCTGCCGGTCGAGCACCGTCACGACACGGCGCGCTTCCTGTCCGAACATCGTCTTGCGCTCGCCGACGTCGGCAATGGACGTCTCGACGACCACGACGCCCGTGCCCGTTGCGGCCTCGGGCGTGGGCTCGGCATCCGGCATGATCAGATAGGTGTTGGAGGACCGACTAATCTGCACGGAGCGCTTCAGGTCGTGCTGGCGGATGAGGATGTTGTCGGTCATCTCGTACCGTTCGCGATTGCCGCGAATGTACGTGACGCTCTCGGTCACCTGCTCGCCGGTCGTGTACGTGGCCTTGAATCGAATGTCGGAGGGCGGTGGAGGCGGGGGCGGCACCGGCTTGGTCGCCGGCGCTGGTTTCGTCGTGGGTGCAGGAGGGGCCGGCTTGCGCGTGGTCGGCGCGGGCTTTTTCCCGGCCTGTGCGAACGCGGCCGTTGGAGAAAGAACAAGGGCCAGTAGCAGGGCGATCGCGGTCTTGCGCATTTCAGCACCTCAAGAAACGAAGGTGGCCAGCGAGTGGCGCCGGGGGTTACAGGGAAATCGGTCCTACTTCTCTACGCGCAGAACGGGCTCGATCGGGACCATTGGGCCCGGGACGCAGCCATCCTACAGGACAACGAGGGGCGCCGCTACAATGAACGCCGTGTCACAGGAATTGCGCTTGATGTGCGTGCTCGCCCACCCCGACGACGAATCCCTCGGCACGGGCGGGGTCCTCGCCAGGTATTCGGCCGAGGGGGTGGCTACATACGTGGTGACGGCCACTCGGGGGCAGAGGGGCCGGTTCGACGACAAAGGAACGAAGCCCGGGACCGAAATCGTCGGGCGGACGCGGGAGGGAGAACTGCGTGCGGCGGCGCGCGAGCTTGGCGTCCGCGAGGTGGTCCTGCTCGACTACATGGACGCGGAGCTCGACGCGGTGGACCCCGTCGAGGCTTCAGAAGAGATCGCCAGGCAGATTCGCCGGATCAAGCCGCAGGTCGTCGTCACCTTCGATCCGTTCGGCGCCTACGGCCATCCCGATCACATCGCGATTTCGCAGCTGACCGCGGCCGCCCTGACGCGGGCCGCGGACGAGCATCAGGTGTCGAAGTTCTACTATTTCGTCAACGGCGAGCGGAAGTGGGCCGCGTATCAGGCGGCGTTCAAACAACTGACATCGAACGTCGACGGCACCGTGCGCGTGGCGACGGCATGGCCCGACTGGTCGATTACGACGAAGGTCGACGCGCGGGATATGTGGCAGACGGTGTGGCGGGCGGTCCAATGCCACAAGACCCAGATGAGCATCTACCGGAACATCGGGAATCTCACCGAAGACGATCAGAAAGTCATCTGGGGAACCGGCGAGTTCTATCGCGTCTTCACCCGCGTCAATGGCGGAAGGGAATCGAGACCGATCTGTTTCAAGGAATAAGAAATAGGGATTAGGGATTGGGGATAGGGAATCGAAATCATGGCCCGCAAAGCTCCGCTGAAGATGACACCCGACGAGTTCCGCGCCGCGGGACATCGGCTCGTCGATCGCATCGCCGAACGCCTCGCGCGCATTCCACAGGGACCGGTGAAGCCCGCGGAGACGCCGGAGGACCTTCGGGCGGCGCTGAAGATCGATCGTCCGCTCCCCGAGGGTGGCGCCGATGCGGCGACGCTTCTCGACGAGGCGGTCGAGTTGCTGTTCGACCATTCGACGCTCAACGGGCATCCCCGATTCATGGGTTACATCACGTCGAGCCCGGCGCCGATCGGCATACTGGGAGATTTCCTGGCCGCCGCCGTGAACCCGAATATCGGCGGGTACGCGATCGGTCCTGCCGCCACCGAAATCGAGCGGCAGACGGTGCGGTGGATCGCGGAGTTCATCGGGTTTCCATCCGACGCCGGCGGCCTGCTGGTGAGCGGCGGCAACATGGCGAACTTCGTGTGCTTCCTCGCCGCGCGCACCGCGAAGGCGGGACTTGACGTACGCAAGACGGGCCTTGCCGGGCGGGAGCGTGCGACATCGCCGCTGCTTGTGTATGCGTCCGCCGAAACGCACACCTGGATTCAGAAAGCCGCCGATCTGTTCGGCCTCGGCACGGATGCGATCCGATGGATTCCGGCCGACGACCATCAGCGAATGAAGACCGCCGATCTTCGGCGGCAAATCGAGCTCGATCGGAAGAACGGCGGATGTCCCTTCATCGTGGTGGGCACGGCCGGCTCGGTCAGCACCGGCGCGGTCGACCCGCTGCCCGAGATTCGGTCGATCTGCCGCGAGCACGACTTGTGGTTCCACGTCGATGGTGCATACGGTGCGCTGGCCGCGCGGATTCCGGACGTTCCGGCGGATCTGCGCGCGCTCTCCGAGGCCGATTCGGTCGCGGTCGATCCGCACAAGTGGCTGTACGCGCCGCTCGAAGCCGGTTGCGTGCTCGTGCGGAATCCGTTGGATCTCCGCAACGCGTTCTCGTATCACCCGCCGTACTACGTGTTCAGGGACGACGTCGTGAACTTCGTGGATTACGGGTTGCAGAATTCGCGCGGGTTCCGCGCGCTGAAGGTATGGCTGGCGCTGCAGCACATCGGCCGCACGGGCTACGAGGCCTCGATCGCCGACGACATCCGGCTGTCGCAAAAGCTTGCGGCCGCGCTGCGGGCCCATGGCGACTTCGAGGTCCTGACACAGAACCTGAGCATCACGACGTTCCGTTACGTGCCGAAGGATCTTCGTTCGCGCCTTGGAGAGGCGAGCGTGGAGGAGCGGCTGAACCAGCTGAATCGCGATCTGCTCGCCGAGGTCGAGAAGAGCGGCGAGGCGTTCTTCTCGAATGCCGTGATCGACGGCAGGTTCGTCCTGCGCGCGTGTATCGTGAACTTCAACACGACCGACGAGGACATCGACGCGTTGCCGGCGCTCGTCGCGCGCCTGCAGAAAGAACGAATGGCGTACTGAATCCATCGCCCACCGCGAACCCGGAACTGGGAACAGGAACCGGGAACTGCCTGAGCAATCCAGTGGCACCCTACCGATCGTTGCGCGTCACGGCCGCCGATCGGATGACGTCGATCTCGCCGGATCGGAACGACCAGTCACGCTGGGCGTTCTGACGCAGTTCGGCATTCGACCATCCCGCCCGCATCAGCCCGCTCTCGGCATGGCGATTGGTGTCGAGCAGGAGGTGTCCGATCTCGTGGGCGATCGCGCGGCCGAGCAGCTGCTGGAAGTCGAGATGCGCGTCGCGGGATACCGTCCGGACGAGGTCGGCGTACACCGTCGCCAGAAACGGCACGCCTTCGGCGATGTTCACGAGCGCAAACCCCATCGACACGTAACGCTTGCCGGGAAGGGGATTGGCCGCCTGGAGCCGCAGGATGACTTCGTTGGCCTTGAGGGGCTCGCTGCATTGCGCCGAGGTCCCGGCAATTTCCTTGTCCCGATACCAGCAATCCACCCATGACAGCTCGATGCCGGCGTCGTGGAACACCGCCTCGACGTGCGGGCGGGCGGCGGAGAGGTCCTCGGGTGACACGCCGAAGTTGTTGTAGGTCCTGACCGTCAGGGTGGTCTGTGCCTGCCCGACGAGGGGGGCCGCCAACACCATCGCCGCGACTGCCCCGAATGCTCTCCAGTTCATATTCCGCCTCCTGTTCCCTCACGCGGGAAGGGGCGGAAAACTCACTCAACTGCCGTCAAATGTTGGGTTTGAGGGGAGGCGTGAGTGAAAACGAGCACGGATTACGCGTTATAGAAGGATGGGCGTATCCTTTTCCCGAATCAGTGGACGCTTCTCGGTCTGAGGTCACCCGGCTACTCAAGGAGTGGAGCGACGGGCGTCAGGACGCCCTGGACATGCTCCTGCCGCAGATCTATGCCGAGCTGCGCCGGCTGGCGGGCAGCTATCTGAGGCGGGAGCGCTCCGACCACACCTTGCAGGCCACGGCCCTCGTGCACGAAGCCTTCATCAGGCTGGTCGATCAGCGGGCCGTGCGCTGGCAGAACCGCGCCCACTTTTTCGGCATCGCGGCACAGGCGATGCGGCGGATTCTGGTGGACCATGCGCGCGCGCATGCGGCCGAAAAGCGGGGCTCGGGCGAGCGCGCCGTGTCGCTCGACGAAGCCGTCGTCATGGTGGGCGCGCCCGATGTGGATCTGCTCGCCCTGGACGAAGTGCTCACCCGGCTGGCCGCGATCGACCCTCAACAGAGCCGCGTCGTCGAGCTGCGTTTCTTCGGCGGCCTCACGATGGAGGAGACGGCGGAGGTGATGGACATATCGCCGGCGACCGTCGGCAGGGAATGGACGCTCGCCAAGGCGTGGTTGTACGCCGAACTGTCGAGGTCGGAGTGAACGACTGGGCCCGCGTCAAAGAGATCTTTCACGGCGCGCTCGAGCGCGAGCCGGTGGATCGCGTGGCCTTTCTGAATGCATCGTGCGGTCACGAGGGCGATGTACGCGCCGAGGTCGAGCGCCTTCTGGCGGCGCACGAACGAGCCGGTTCGTTCATCGAGGAGTCGCCTGTCGCGATGACGGGACGGGTGATCGGCCACTACCGGATCGATCGCGCGCTTGCCGCCGGCGGCATGGGCCAGGTGTATGTGGCGCGCGACGTCGAGCTCGACCGGACCGTCGCGATCAAGGTTGCGCTGGGCAACGATGGCGATGCCCATGCGCGCCTGAAGCGCGAGGCGCAGCATGCCTCGCAGTTGAATCACCCGAACATCTGCACCATCCACGAAATCGGCGCCTTCGACGGCCAGCCGTTCATCGCGATGGAGTATGTCGAAGGGCAACGCCTGAGCGATGTCGTCGCGACCGGTAGTTTGCCGATCGAAAACGTCGCGCGATATGGAAGTCAGATCGCGAATGCGCTGGCGCATGCGCATCATCACGGCGTGATTCATCGCGATCTCAAGAGCGCCAACGTGATGGTCACTTCGGACGAGCGCGTCAAGGTGCTCGATTTCGGACTGGCGCGGCGTCATTCGCCGGATCACCTCAAAGATCTGTCGATGTCGCGCGAGTCGGTGACCGGGCACGAGCTGGTAGCGGGCACGCTTTCCTGTATGGCGCCCGAACTGTTGCGTGGAGGTACCGCAGACGCGCGCAGCGATATCTGGGCGCTCGGCTTGCTGTTGTACGAAATGGCCACCGGGAAACGGCCGTTCACCGGTTCGACGGGATTTGAATTGACCGGCGCGATTCTTCATCAGCCGCCTGCGCCGTTGCCCGCCGACGTGCCTTTGTCTCTCAAGCAGATCATCCTGCGGTGCCTCGAGAAGGAACCCCGGCAGCGCTATCAGCAGGCCGGCGATGTCCGTGCTGCGCTCGAGTTGATGAAGCCGCATCGAGAGCCTCAGCCCCATCGCGCGCCATTGCCGTGGCGGCGATCGCGCTGGTAGTCGCCGCGGTTATCGGCCTTCCGTATGCGTGGCGCAACTCGAGCCCCGCGTCTTCTGCTGCAGCTACCGCGGTGTCGCGTCCGAATGCGATCGCCGTGATGAATTTCGAGAACGTTGCAGGGACGCCCGACACGGCGTGGCTGTCGAAGGGCGTGCCGCGGATGCTGGTGACCGGACTCGCTCAGACGAACGGCCTGCATATCGTCAGCGCGCCGCACCTCGAGGAAGCGGCGAGAAAGATGGGCGGGACGAACATCGACGTGCTCAGCAGTGCCCAGTTCGCCGACGTGGCGCGGCAATCGGGGGCGAGTGCGGTCGTGAGTGGCACCATCATGAGAGCCGGCAATGAGATCCGCGTCGACGTGCAGCTCCACGATTTGGCGAGCGGCCGTGTGATCGGTGCAGACACGGCCCGTGGGACCGACGTGTTCGCCATTGCCGACGACCTGACGACTCGCATTCGAATGGCTGCCGGCTTTTCGGATTCGGCCGGCGTACGGCGTGTCTCTGATGTGTCTTCCTCATCTCTCGAGGCATACCGCTTGTATTCGGAGGGCGTCGACGCGTGTCTGAACATGCGGTGGGTCGACGCGTTGAAACTGCTCGACGAGGCGGTCGCCATCGATCCGGGATTCGCCGAAGCGTATGTGCAGCTGGCGTCGGTCAGGACCGCTCATGGATTGCCCGCGACGACCAAACGCGAGGAGTATCTGCGGAAGGCGGCGCAGTATTCGGATCGCCTGAGCACACAGCAGCGCCGGTTTCTGGAACTGCAGCTGGCGCGCGGGAATCCGACGAAGGTGAGACCGCTGCTCGACGCGTTCATCCGGGATTATCCGCTCGTCGAGGAGGCGTACAGCCAAGCGACCAGCCTCTACAATCCGGTGCTCAGCGGTTACTTCGACCCGGACAAGCTCGTGTCGTTGACCGAGGCCGGCGTCAGGTCGATGCCGGCTTCCGGTCCGGCGCGTAACTCCTACGGCTACGGGTTGTTGCTGGCGGGACGTTATGCCTGAGGGCGCTTCGCGAGTTCGAAACATATGCGCGATTGGCGCCACGTGAGCCGAATCCTTACGACAGCATGGGCGAGGCGTACCTGAACCTGGGAAGACCCGAACGAGCGCTCGAGAGTTATTCGCGTGCCCGTTCGATCGATCCGACATTCGACACGCGCGCAATGGACAGGCGTTGACGGTTGCGGCATTGGGCCGGTACGATGAGGCGCTCGGTCTGAATGCAGACCTGGTCGTTGAAAGGGCGATCCTGCTTACACGAGTTGGACGGTACCGTGAAGCGGCGCAGCTACTGGCGACGGGCAACCGTGGAGGTCTCGCGTTGGGCTTCGACGCACTCGCCGATGGAACGTTGCATCTGATGGCAGGGGTCATTGCGCTGGAGCGCCGCGACGGTGACGGCGCCTCGAGAGAGGTGGGCGTGGCGGAGCGCATCTTTGATGCAGAGCGGCATCAGCGGACGCCACTGTATTTGACGGTGACGCATCTCTTGGCCGGAGTGGCAGCAATCGCAAACGGCAACATCTCTGAGGCGCGCTCGCGGCTCGACCGGCAGAAGCAATTGTATAGACCAGATTTCGACATGGAAGCGTGGTTCGTGAGAGCTCTGGAAGGCGAGCTTGCGCTGGCCTCCGGCGACGCGCAAAAAGCGGCCGTCGCCTTTTCCACCGGCGAACCCAGGCGCAGACTCTTCGGATTCGATCCGGTTGGCTTCGGTGTGTTTGTCAATCACCTTCCGTCCCGCGACGGTCTCGCGCGCGCCGCGAAAGCCCGCGGCGACCTTGCCGGAGCGATCGCGGCCTACCGCAAGCTGCTGACACCGAACGCCGATTCGATCTGGGTGAGCGCGCTCGAGCCGCGGTACGTGCTCGAGCTCGCGAGATTACTGGAGAAGACGGGCGACAGGACGGGTGCGTTGAAAGAGTTCGAGCGGTTCCTGGATTTGTGGAAGCAGGCCGACCCCGGGTTGCCCGAGCTCGCCGAGGCCCGTCGCGCGGTCGCCAGGCTTCATGGCTCATAACCCCGACTGGCCTCGCGTCAAAGAGCTCTTCCACGGCGCGCTCGAGCGCCAGCCGGAGGATCGCGTGGCGTTTGTGCACACGTCGTGCGACGAGGCCGAGGTGCGTGCGGAAGTGGAGCGCCTGCTCGCGGCGCACCAGCAGGCCGGCGGCTTCATCGAGCAGTCGCCCGTTGCCATGGCCGGCCGTGTCATCGGCCACTACCAGATCGAACGCGCACTCGGCGCCGGCGGTATGGGGGCGGTCTATCTCGCGCGAGACCTCGAGCTCGGCCGGCCGGTCGCCATCAAGATTGCGATCGGCAGCGATGAGGACGCGAAGGCGAGGTTGAAGCGCGAAGCGCAATATGCCTCGCAGCTGAATCATCCGCACATCTGCACGATTCACGAAGTCGGGACCGCCGACGATCAACCCTTCATCGTGATGGAGTTTGTCGAAGGGCAGCGGCTGTCGGACCTGATTCCCGCACAGGGACTGCCCGTTGACGATGTGAAGCGGTATGGGATGCAGATCGCGGATGCGCTGGCGCACGCACACCACCATGGCGTGACCCATCGCGATCTGAAAGCCGCGAACATCGTCGTCACGCCGGAAGGCCGTGCGAAAGTGCTCGATTTCGGGCTGGCGCGCCGGGTTCCGGCCGAGACGCTCAAGGATCTGTCCGAGTCCCGCCAATCGGTCGCGGACGAGAGCGGGATGATCGCCGGGACGCTGGCGTGCATGGCGCCCGAGCTCTTCCGCGGCGCGACGCCCGACGCACGCAGCGACATCTGGTCGCTTGGCGTGCTCCTCTACGAAATGGCGACGGGGACGCGACCGTTCTCGGGCGCGACCGGTTTCGAGTTGAGCGGCGCCATTCTGCACGAGCCGCCCGCACCGTGGCCCGACCGGGTGCCACAGTCGATCCGGACGATCGCCAAGCGGTGTCTCGAAAAAGATCCTGGCGAACGTTACGCGGACGCTGAAGACGTTCGACGGGCCATCGGTGACGCATCGTTTGCGGGGCCGACTCGTATCGTGCCGCGGCCGGCAGCGGCCGCCGCCAGGCCCTCGCTTCTCTCGCGGTGCTGGCGATCCCGCATCGCGTGGGCCGTCGCCGCCGCGCTCGTCCTGGGCGGCGTATACCGCATGCAACGCTCGACTCAGGAAGAAGCGCCGGTCGCATTGGGCGCGTCCGGCCGTCCGGCGATTGCGGTCTTGAACTTCGAGGCAGCGGGAGGGACCGATGCCGCGTGGCTGTCCCAGGGCATCCCGAGCATGCTGTTGACCGGCCTCGCGCAGACCCGCGGGCTCGATCTCGTCAGCACGCAGCGCCTGGTTGAGGCCGCACGGCAGCAGGGCGCACCAGATCTCAAAACACTCGAGTTCGACAGGGCTGTCCAGGTGGCGAAGCACGCCGGCGCCGGCGCGATCGTCACCGGCAGCGTCCACAAGAACGGTGCGGACATTCGGATTGACGCGCGCGTGGAAGATCTTGCAAGCGGCCGAGTCCTCACCGCGCAGAGCGTGCGAGGCACCGATGCGTTTGCGCTCGTCGATCAGCTTGCCGCGCGCATTCGCGACAGCGTGGGCATCCTCGCCGCGACGGGCATTCGGCACACCACCGACGTCTCCACATCCTCGCTCGACGCCTTCCGGTTGTATTCCATCGGAGCCGATGCGTTCGCGAACTTTCGCGGGCCTGAGGCCGCCAGAGCGCTGGAGCAGGCCGTGCAGGTCGACCCTGCCTTCGCCGAGGCGTACCTCGAGCTGGCGTCGGTGGCCGGGTCCAACGGCGAACCCGCCAAGCGGCGCGAGTATCTGGCCAAGGCCGCCCGGTACGCCGATCGCCTCAGCGAGCGCCGGCGGCTTCTGCTGGATGCCCAGGTGGCACGGGACAAAGGGAATGTTGCCGCGACTACCCGCGCGTTGGACGAGCTCATAGCGAAGTTTCCGGATACCGAGATCGCGTACACGATTGCGGGGCTCCACTACGGTGCCGAGCTTCGTGAAACGGACAAACAGCTCCAGATCATGAAAACCGGCATCGCTGCGCTGCCGGCGTCGGGACCGGTGTTGAACAACTACGGATATGCGTTGATGGAAGCCGGACGGTATGCGGAGGGCCTCCGCGCGTTCGAGCGGTACGTGGAGCTTGAGCCGCGCGAAGCGAATTCTTATGACAGTCTTGCCGAGGGGTACTTGAGAGGAGGATCGGCTGAGAAGGCGGTGGAGCTCTACCAGCAAGCGATCGCCGTCGATCCCACCTTCTCCGGTTCGCGGATCACCCTCGCGTGGGCGCTCGCCGTCCTGGGACGATACGACGAGGCCATGGCACTCAGGACGCCGCTCAAATCTGAGGAAGCCTTTCTGCTCTCACGGCTGGGGCGTTATAGGGAAGCGGCAACGGCGCTTGCCGCCGGGAGGCAAGAGGCCGAACGGGACGCGAACCTCGCCGAGCAGTCCGAGTACAGCCTGATCGCGGCTGTGATTGCGCTGGAACGACAGGATTACGCGCGAGCGTTCGACGAGCTGTCTCTGGCGGAACGTGCGGTCGCCGGCGATACCAGGTTCCGTCAGCGCCGGCACGGCGTGCTCATCAACTTACTGCGAGGCATCGCCGACCTGGCCACTGGTCAGCGCGATGCCGTGCGTGCGCGTCAGTCTCTTCTCGAATCGTTGCACGCGCCCGGGATCGCCGAGGAAAGATTCTGGTATCGGACGCTGGAAGGAGAGGTCGCCCTTGCGCGCGGCGACATCCCGCGCGCAAGGGCCGCGTTTGCCGGCGCTGAACCGACGAAGCCGATTTTTTTCAAGATGCAGCGAGGCTGGCTCCCGACGCTCGTGAACGGTCTTTCGTTCAGGGATGGTGCGGCGCGTGCCGCGAAAGCACAGGGCAACCTCACCGAGGCGATACAACTCTACCGCCGGCTGCTGGTCTATGGTCCGGAACCGAAATTTGTCTCGGTGGTCGAGCCTCGATATGTGCTCGAGCTGGCAAGGCTGCTGGAGAAAACAGGCGACGGCGGCAACGCGTTGAAAGAGTACGATCGCTTTCTGGATTTCTGGAAGCGGGCCGATCCGGGGTTGCCCGAGCTCGCCGAGGCCCGTCGCGCGGTCGCCAGGCTTCAGGGCTCATCGCCTATCGCCCGTCGCCCAAAGACCATAGCCCATCGCCCAGCAGAAGGCTGTTATCATCGGATCAATGCGGCTGCTGGTTCCTTTCTTCACGGTCGCCCTCGCAGTGCCGCTGGTTACCGCCGCACAAACCGCGGAGCCGCCACCGCGATGGACGATCAGCCCGCGCGCCGGCCCTGCGTCGCAGGGTTGGCCTCGGAATCCGCCGCCGCGGTTCACGATTCCCGCGCGCGGAACAAGCGGACTGCCTCTTCCTGAAATTGGCCTGCAGCTGCCACCGGTTGGACTTCAACCACCGCCGGGCACCGGCGACGGCGGACACGGCCGGAATCACCGGGGCGGAGTGTTCCCTGTCTGGCCGGTTGCGATCTACTACGCGCCGTTCTACGACCCGTTCGTGCCGCATGCCGAATCGGCTCCCGCGCCGGCGCCTGTTGAACAGCCGCCGCAAACCGGACGGCTCATCCTTGCCCCGCAGCCCGAGGGCGCCCAGGTTTTCATCGATGGCTACTATGCGGGCGTACCCGAAGATTTCGATCTCGCGCGCGGTGGTGGAGCTGTCGAGGCGGGACAGCACCGAATCGATCTCAGCGCGCCCGGCTACGAACCGATCGCCGTCGACGTGAGAATCGCCCCCACTCAGACGATCACGTACCGCGAGACGTTGAAGAGAACGCCGGCGCCAGCCCTCGCCAGCGGGCCGACGACGTTCTACCTGATTCCCGGGTGCTACATGGGAAACGTTCCGCCGAAAGATGCACATCTGCCCGCGACCTGCGATTTGGGACGCGCCGTCGAGTTTAAGTATTAAAATCTCACAATCAGAAGAGATGCCTACGTGCCGGCGCTGGTGTGTGGCGCGGCGATCGGTCTTTCGATCGCCGCCGCTCCCGTGGTGTCCGGATTCGGCCGTGCCCAGTCCGGCTTCAGACAGACCCAGTCGGCACCGGCAACCACCTCGCCTGAGCAGGCACTCGTCTCGCGCTACTGCGTAACCTGTCACAACGATCGATCGAAAGCCGGCGGGCTGTCGCTCGAAAAACTGGACGTGTCCAACATCGGCGCGCACGCGGAGGTCTGGGAAAAAGTCGTCCAGAAGCTGCATGGCCACCTGATGCCACCGCCCGGGCGTCCGAAGCCGGACGAGACGGCGCTCGACGGGTTGACGGCGTATCTCGAAACGTCGCTCGATCGATCGGCCGGCGAGAACCCGAATCCGGGCCGTACCGAGGCGCTTCATCGTCTCAATCGCGCGGAGTATCGCAACGCGGTTCGCGATCTCCTCGCGCTCGACATCGACGTCAGCGCGATGCTGCCCGCCGACGACATCAGCTACGGCTTCGACAACATCGCCGGCGTGCAGCGGATGTCGCCGACGCTCATGGAACGGTACCTCGCCGCGGCTCAGAAGATCAGTTCCGTGGCGGTTGGCGCGTCGCCGCGTGCGGCGACCACCGAGACCGTTCTCGTGCCTTCCGATCTGCGCCAGGACGATCGGGTCGAGGGGCTGCCGTTTGGCACGCGCGGCGGCGCGCTGATCCGGCACAATTTTCCGCGCGATGGCACCTATAGCGTCCGCGTACAGTTGACGCGCTACCTGGGTGCCAGCTTTGACGATATTCCCGCGTTCGACCAGTCGCAGCGGCTCGAGCTGAGCGTGGACGGCACGCCCGTTCACGTGTTCGAGCTCACCACCCCCACCAAAGAAGGCCGCGGATATTCAGGACCGAATCGCCGCGCGCTCGACGCGGATTGGCAGGTTCGCTTCCAGGCGAAGGCCGGCGGGCGGGACGTCGCGCTCACGTTTCTCAACCGGACGCCGGCGCTGCTCGAAAACCTGCTCGAGCCGTTCGACAAACCGACGCCTGGTGGACCGAACGGGTACTACACGACGCAGAAGGGCGCGTACCTTCGAAGCATCGAGATCAGCGGGCCGTACGAAGCCACTGGCGCCGGCGATACGCCCAGCCGTCAGCGGATCTTCGTCTGCCGTCCAAAGAGCGCGCCCTCGTCGGTAGTCCAGCCCTCGTCGGTGGCGCCGTCCCCATCGGTAGCGCAGGGCTTCAGCCCTGCCTCCGACGAAACCGCGTGTGCGAAAACCATCCTGCGGACGCTGGCCCGCCGTGCGTTCAGACGTCCGGTCACCGACGCCGACATCCAGACCGTCATGGCGTCGTACGAAGAAGGACACGCCGCGCGCGGCTTCGAGCTCGGCATCGAACGTGCTGTAGAAAGCCTGCTGGTCAGTCCGGAATTCTTGTACCGAATCGAGCGCGAGCCCGCGGATGGCGCGTCGATTTACCGCATCAGCGATCTCGAGCTGGCCTCGCGGCTGTCCTTTTTCCTCTGGAGCAGCATCCCGGACGACGCGCTGATCGATGCGGCGGCGTCGGGCAAATTGCGGAACCCGGCTGTCCTCGAGGGCCACGTGCGGCGCATGCTCGCCGATCCGCGTGCCGACGCGCTCGTCAGGAATTTCGTGGGGCAGTGGCTGTTCCTCCGCAACCTCCCGACGGTGCTGCCCGATCCCAGGCGCGAGCTCGATTTCGATGAAGATCTGCGCCAGGGCTTCAGGCGCGAGACCGAGCTCTTTGCCGGCAGCATTCTGAAGGAAGATCGCAGCGTGCTCGAGCTGCTGACCGCGAACTATACGTTCGTGAACGAGCGGCTCGCGAAGCACTACGGCATCCCGAACATACGGGGCGCGCACTTCCGGCGCGTCGAGCAGACCGACGATCGCCGGCGCGGCATCCTTGGCCACGGGAGCGTGCTTGCGGTGACCTCGTACCCGCACCGGACCTCGCCGGTCGTACGCGGCAAGTGGATTCTCGAGAATCTGCTCGGCACGCCGGTGCCGCCTCCGCTGCCGGACGTGCCCGCGTTGGTGGAGAAGCCGAACCCGGCCGACGAAAACCAGACGATGCGGCAGCGGATCGCGCAGCATCGCGCGAACCCCGCGTGCGCGGGCTGCCACTCGATGATGGATCCGCTGGGGTTGTCGCTGGAGAACTTCGACATGGTGGGGCGCTGGCGCGACGTCGACGAGGCGCTCGCGCCCATCGACGCCTCCGGTGGGCTGCCCGATGGCCGGACGTTCCAGGGGCCTGCCGGGCTGCGCGGGATCGTGGCCGGCAATCCCGATCAGTTCGTGAGAACGCTCACCGGGAAACTGATGACCTACGCGCTCGGCCGCGGGCTCGAGTACTACGACATGCCCGCGGTGCGCACGATCGCGCGCGGTTCGGCGAAGCAGAATTACCGTGCGTCCGCCCTTATCGTGGGCATCGTCAACAGTCGTCCCTTCCAGATGCGGAGGCGGCAGTCATGATCGTCACAAAACTGGCGTTACCACGCCGGACGTTTCTTCGCGGGCTGGGCGCAACCGTCGCGCTGCCGCTGCTCGATGCGATGGTGCCGGCATTTTCCGCGACCGTGAAAAGCGCCGCGAAGCCGATCTGCCGCATGGGATTCATCTACGTGCCAAACGGCGTGGCGATGAACGACAGCTTGAACTACTGGACGCCGAAAGGCTCGGGCGCCGGGTTCGACTTCTCGCCGATTCTCACGCCGCTCGTTCCGCACCGCGATCGGCTGACGATCGTCAGCGGCCTGGCGCAGAAGCAGGGAGAGTCGCTGGGCGACGGCAACGGCGAGCACACGCGGGCCTGCGCGACCTGGCTTGCAGGCGTGCACCCGAAGAAAACCGAGGGCTCCGACATCAGGCTCACGACGACAGCCGATCAGATTGCCGCGGCCCACTTGGGCAAGGAAACCGTGCTGCCGTCGATGGAGATGATTGCCTCGGAGATCGATCTCGTGCTCGGTGGCCAGTGCGAGGCGGGGTACAGCTGCGCCTACATGAACACCGTGTCGTGGCAGTCGCCCACGACGCCGCTGCCGGTCGAGAACAATCCGAGCGTGGTCTTCGATCGGCTGTTCGGCGAGGGCGGGAGTCCCGACGAGCGGCTCGATCGGATGAAGCGGAAGCGCAGCCTGCTCGATCGCGTCAACAGCGATCTGGCCCGTCTCCAGCGCTCGCTGGGTCCGTCAGACCGGCTTCGGATCTCGGAGTACCTCGATGCCGTGCGCGAAGTCGAGCGGCGTATTCAAATGGCCGAAGAGCAGAACAGCAACTCGACCTTGCCGGTGCCAAATCGTCCGATCGGCATCCCCTCGCAGTACGACGATCACCTGAGGCTGCTCTACGACCTGCAGTGGCTGGCCTATCAGGGAGACCTGACGCGCGTATTCTCGCTGATGTACGGCCGCGAGCTGAACAGCCGGAGCTATCCGGAGATCGGCATCTCGGAGCCGCATCACGGGTTGTCGCACCACGGCGATCGGCCAGAGCAGATCGAGAAATTCTCGCGGCTCAACACGTATCAGGTCCAGCTGTTCGCGTACTTCCTCGACAAGCTGCGGTCGACGCCAGACGGAGACGGCAATCTGCTCGACCACACGATCCTTCTGTATGGCGGCGCGATGAGCAATCCGAACGTCCATCTCCACGTGAATCTCCCGCTCGTGGTCGCGGGCGGAGGCGCCGGGACATTGAAAGGCGGGCGCCACCTCACGTTCGATCCGGCGAAGAACGTGCCGATGACCAATCTCCTCGTGTCGCTGCTCGACAAGGCGGGCGTGGCGGTTGAGCGACTCGGCGACAGCAATGGCCGAATCGATTTGAATGGTTTGACGGGGATTTGACGTGGCCAGAAGCCTGAAGCCAGAAGCCCGCAGCCTGCGGGCGGCCGCCTTAATCGTCGCCGTCGCGTTCTTCAACATGGGCGCCGCCGCTGCGCCGCCGGTTGTCGAGGCGGTGAAGGGCGGGAACGTCGATGCCGTCCGAACGCTGCTCGCGAAGCGAGCCGATCCGAATGCCGCCGAAGCCGACGGCACGACAGCCCTGCATTGGGCGGCGCATTTCGACAATCTCGCGGCGGCCGATCTGCTGATCACGTCTGGCGCCAACGCGCGCGCCGCGAACCGGTATGGCGCCACGCCGCTCTGGCTGGCGTGCATCAACGGCAGCGCGCCGATGATCGAGCGGCTGCTCAACGCGGGTGCCGATCCGAACACGACGATGCCCGAGGGAGACACGGCGCTGATGACGGCGGCGCGCACCGGCAACGTCGCGGCCGTGCGCGCGCTGCTGACGCGTGGGGCGCGCGTGGATACGGCAGAGCAGTGGAAGGGACAGACGGCGCTCATGTGGGCGGCGGCCTCGAACAACGCGGCTGTCGTGGAGGCGCTCATCGAGGCAGGCGCCGACGTCCATGCGCGCACGAAGTATCAGACCGTGCCGCTCTTCCAGACCGGCGGCTTCGGACGCCGGGCGGAAAGGAATTCGGACGTCACCAAGCAGTCCGGGTTCATGGCGCTGCACTTCGCCGTCCGCGCCGGCGCACTCGACGCCATCAAGGCGCTGTTGAAGTCGGGCGCAACCGTGCACGACACCACCTCGGACGGCACCGGCGTCCTGGTGATGGCCATTGCGAGCACGCACTACGAACTGGCTGAATGGCTGCTCGAACAGGGAGCCGATCCGAATGCCGCTGCCCAGGGATGGACGCCGCTCCATCAAATCGCATACACGCGGCGTCCCAACACGGGGGTCAACAATCCCGGCATGGTTTCAAGGAGCCGGCTCGACAGCCTGACTTTGGCGCGCCGGCTGATCGCGCGGGGCGCCGATCCGAACAAAGCGGCGACGAAAAATCCCGACGTGACCAGCGTGGGGCGGAAGCGTCTGACCGAAGAAGGCGCAACGCCGTTCTGGGTGGCAGCGCAGACGCTCGACCTTCCGTATATGGAGCTGCTCGCCGCGCACGGCGCCGATGTGCTGCGCGCCAATGCCACCGGCGACACACCGCTCCTCGCGGCATCGGGGCTCGTCATCGAGAAGCCTGGCGAGAGTCCGGGTTCGCCCGAAGAAGCCGCGGCGGCGATTAAGTTCTGTCTCGATCGGGGTGCCGATGCGACCACGGTCGATCAGGACGGCAATACCGCCCTCCACGGCGTCGCGGTCTGGGGATCGAATGAGGCCGTCGAGATGCTGGTGGCCAAAGGGGCGCGGCTCGACGTGAAGAACAAGAAGGGGCAGACACCCTGGCGGATCGCCGAAGGTGCGGTGTTCGAAGACGCGGTGCTCGCTCAGCCTGAAACCGCCGCGCTCCTCAGGAAACTGATGGAATCGCGGGGTCTCAGAGTAGAGTGAATCCGAATTCGCAGATTCGCAGATTCGCAGATTGTGGGATTGATTGGCAGATTCAATTCAATCTGCGAATCTGGCAATCTGCGAATCTGCGAATTCAAGTCATTTGATGAACGTTCCGGCGCGCAGCTCAGCGTAAGCCTGCTGCAATTCCCAGTTCGTGTTCATGACGATCGGGCCGCGCCAGGCCACGGGTTCTTCCAGTGGCTTGCCCGACACGAGCAGAAAGCGGATCCCTTCGTCGCCCGAGCGGACGACGATCTCGTCGCCACGGTCGAAGAGCACGAGCGATCGGTTGCTCACCACGTCGAATTCGCCGGCTTCTATCAATCCGGGGGCCCCTGCCCCCCGGTGCGCCCCGCCAACAACTTCGGTCGCCACCGCTTGCGGAGCCGAGGCGTCGCGGAACGTGCCCGACCCCGCGAACACATACGCGAACGCATTGTTCGCACGATCGACCGCCAGCCGCTTTTGCTTGCCCGGCGGGACCGAGACGTCGAGATAGCGCGGGTCCGCCGCCACGCCTTCAACAGGACCCGCCTTCCCCCAGAAAGAACCGATCACGACGCGCACGCGCGTGCCGTCGTCGTCGGTCACTTCTGGAATATCGGCCGCCGAGATGTCCTGATAGCGCGGCTTCGTCATCTTCAACGAGGAAGGCAGGTTCGACCACAACTGGAACCCATGCATGCGGCCCTGGCCGTCGCCTTTGGGCATTTCCTGATGCAGGATGCCGCTGCCCGCCGTCATCCACTGCACGTCACCGGGACCCATGCGTCCGCGATTGCCGAGGCTGTCGCCATGCTCGACCGTGCCGGCCAGCACATAGGTAATCGTCTCGATGCCACGATGCGGATGCCACGGGAACCCGGCAAGGTACGCGTCGGGATTGTCGTTTCTGAAATCGTCGAACAGGAGAAACGGATCGAAGTCGGACGTGTTGCCGAATCCGAACGCGCGGCGCAGAGCGACTCCCGCACCTTCCATGGTAGCGACCGATTGACGGACGTCTTTGACTGGCCGAAGAGACATGCGACCTCCTACTTGCTTGCCTTATGACGCGTCGGCCGCCGCGATCGGTTCGCCGGCCGTTTCGGCCTGCCCGATGCCGCAACGGCTACCGCTCGTTCGGCCCAGACCGCAAGATCTCGCGGGTTTTCGAGTACCGCTAGCGGCACTTCGTAATACCCCATCGTCATGGGCCGTCCCGCGTAGGGTTTGAACGGTTTCATGCCTGCCCGTTGAAATACCGCACGCGTATCGTCGTTCACCTTCAGATAGAAAACATCCCGGTGGATGATGCCGAAGAACAGGTCGTTGCGGTAAAGGCCCGTTCCTCCGAACATCGCCTGCGCGTGTACGCCAGTGATTCCGCTCAGCTGATCGAGCACGAATTCGACGAACGCAGTCTTCTTAGACACGATTGATCCACTCGACGATCGTGTCCTGAACCTCCGTATAGACGACGGCCTGCCTCGCCTTCTGATCCCGTCCCGCAATCTTGAACGAATGATCGCCGCCATCCACCGTGTGAAGCGTCGGCAGCGGAGCGAGGCTCGACAGGATCGGCTTCAGCTCGGAGGGCGTGCCGAACGTATCGCGCGTACCCTGCACGAACAGCATCGGACGCTGCACGCCTGCCAGATGCGCGTCGCGCGTCTGATCGGGACGTCCCGGGGGATGCAGCGGATAGCCCAGCAGCACGATCCCGTTGATAGAGAGGTCGTGGTCTTCCGCGGCGACGTGCGTCGACGCGCGACCGCCCATCGATTTTCCGCCGATGAACAGACGCTCGCGCGCGCTGGCGACTTCGGAACGGGCAACACCAACGACGGCGCGAAAGCAGGCCACGAGCTGCGGCATCCGATCGGGCACCTTCCGCCCTTGTTCCGTGTAGAGGAAATTGAACGTGAGGGCGTCGACGCCACGTTCGCTCAACCCGCGCGCGAAGCCGACCATGAATGGATGTCGTTGAGGCGCACCGGCGCCGTGCGCGAGGATGATGGCGGCGCGACGACTGGAGGAACCCGCCGCAGGATAGAGCAGCGCCGTCGTCCGTTGGCCGCGTTCCAGATCGACAACCAGCGATCGCGGGTCCACACCGCGATTCTAGGCCATGACTGACAGCGCCACCAGCGTCAGCCGCTGTGATCGCGCCCGGTGAGCTGATCGAGAAAATGCACGATCGTTGAAAACCCTTCGGGCTTGAAAAATACGAAGCCCTTCTGCTTGGTGATGGCCAGCCGTTCGGCTTCGGTCAATATGCTGCCGGTGACGATCAGAACGGGGATCTCGCGAAATTCGGGAACCGTACGCAGATCGGTGAGAACGTCGAGTCCCGTGCGTCCGTCGGGCAGACGCATGTCCAGCATGGCGGCGATCACCGGCGTCGTTCGCAGCAGCTCGATGGCGGCGTCAACCGTTTCCGCCTCGACGCAGCCGTACCCCGATCCCTTGAGAAAGCGCCGCGCTGCGTGCCGGACGAACGGTTCATCGTCGAGGACGAGGACGGTCGGAAGTGCGGGTTCCGGCTTCGAATCAGAGTGCACGTAGCTGCATACCTAAAGTAACACCGGAGCGGCGCGACGAATTCGTAAGCCGATAACGGAAATTGCTGTCCGGAAGTCCTGCGACGCAGATACTAGCAGATACGGCACGCCCGTCGCAGACGATAAGTGACGGGTCTGCATGCAGTTATGTCTTGTGACCGATCGGCCCTTTTTCGGCCCCTCCCTTGCTCACCTCACGGCGCCCCCCCATTGGAGGAAGAATGTTTATCTGGATACTGATCGTGGGCATGGCTATCGTCGGCGGCGTCTGGGTGAAGACCCGCAGGCAGCGCAAGGCCAAGGCGGCGCCGTATGTCGGCAACTAGGTCGAAGCGTGCGGTAGAGCGCGCGCGCCGGGATGGCCCGCGGCGCGCGCGGCCTGCCACGAGAGTTCCCGCGTGGGCGATGCTCTCCATGGCACTCTCACACGAGAACCGTGTGCAATCGGGACGACCGGATGTTGATGCGGCAGTTCAACTTGCCGCCGAGATTGCGCTCTCCGATTACCGCAAGTTCCGGTACAATCTCGACTAGTTTCCCTCGGCGGCGTCCGCGTGGCGGACGCCGCGGTTTCCTGCGCCTGACTTGATCACGATGAGACGGATTGTTGCCGTCACGGCAGCCGTGGTGTTTTTCGCCAGCGCGCCCGCGCGTGCGCAGGACTTCGTCTACGAAGTCTTCGGTGCCTACCTCGAATCCCTTCGCGACCAGGCTGGCATCCCCGGTCTCGCGGCCGCCATCGTCGACGTCAACGGCATCGTCTGGGAAGGGGCATATGGGCGGCAGGATATCGGCCGCGCCATGGCGACCCGCACCGACACTCCGTTCCGTGCCGACGGGCTGACGCAGATGATGACGGCGGTCATGATCCTCCGTTGTGCCGAAGAAGGACGGCTGGATCTGGACGCGCGGGTCGGATCGTTACGCAACGACACACCCGAGCCCGACGCGACCCTCCGTCAGCTCATGACGCACACATCGGGAACGCCGGAGAACCTGACCTACGCGTACCGGCCCGAGCGGCTCGCGCCCCTCTGGCCGATTCTGCGGACGTGCACCCTCGACTCCTATCGCGAGAACTTCGCGAACCTGCTCGGGCGCCTGGGTATGTCCGACTCGATCCCGGGAGTGAACATCGTGTCGCTGGTGCCGCCGGCCGAAGGTATGCCCGACCCGTTCGACGTGGAGCGCTACAACGCGCTGCTCCAGCGTCAGGCCACCCCCTACGCGGTGGACGATCGCGGACGCGCCACGCAGTCGTTCTACCCGGAATCAGCCCAGTCTCTGACGCCGTCGATGGGACTCGTGACAACCGTGCGCGATCTTGCGAAATTCGACCTCGCGCTCAAGCAGGGGTTGCTGATTTTGCCCGGAACCCTCGCGCAGGCCTGGAGTCCACCAGGAAATGCGGCCGGCGTCGCGCTGCCCCATGGTGCGGGTTGGTTCGTTCAGTACGACAATGGCGAACAGGTCGTCTGGCAGTTCGGCATGACGGAAAACGCCTCGTCATCGCTCATGATCACGTTGCCGGCCCGTGGACTGACGCTGATTCTCATGGCGAACAGCGACGGCCTGGTCAGGCTGTATTCGCCGACAGGCGGCGATGTGTCGGTGTCACCGTTTGCAAAGCTGTTTCTGAACCTCTTCGTCCGATAGATGAGGACAGGATGCCTGATTATTCCGTTGCTGCTGCTGATGCCGGTTACGGCGAGGGCTGAGTGGCAGGTTCGGCCGTTCATCGGGTTTACGTTCGGGGGGGAGACCAGTTTCATCGACCCGGAGAACGCCATCATCGATAAGAATCTGGTGATCGGAGCGTCGGGCGGTTGGCTGGGTGAAATCTTCGGCCTGGAGGCCGACTGGGGCCGGGCGCCAGGGTTTTTTCAGACCGATTCGGTCGCCGAACCGCTGGTGACACAAAGTGCCGTGACGACGCTGACGGGCAACGTTGTGATTGCATGGCCGCGGCGGATGGCCGGATATGGATTGCGGCCGTATTTTTCGGGTGGTGCGGGACTGATGCACGTGGATCTTCTGGGAAGGATCACGGCGGTGCGTCACAACCGTACCCTTCCGGCGCTCAGTCTTGGCGGCGGGGTGACAGGATTTCTCAGCGAGCGCGTCGGTTTGAATTGGGACATTCGGCGTTTGAGCACGATGCGGGGCGAGGGCGAGACCCTGGGGAACAGTCTTGGCGACGAGCAACTCTCCCTGTGGCGCGCGACGATGGCAGTCGCGCTGAGGTATTAGGTGACATCAAGAATCTGGAAACTGAAAACTAGAATCTGGAATCTGGAACGCAAGCTGTCGGTGCTGACGTTTGTGCTTGGCGTGATGCTGCTGAGCGCGGTCACCTACGCCGACGGGATCCTGCGAATCGTGCCGCTGGTGCGCGACGATCAGGTGATCGTGTCGGTTGACCTCGACAACGGATACACCGAGGAAGTCCGGCAGGTCATCAACGGCGGCGTCCGCACGACGTTCACCTACGATGTCGATTTGAAGATGATTGTGCCCGCCTGGGTGGACCGGACGATTGCGTCGCTCGTGGTGACGAGCATCGATCACTACGACACGCTGACACGAAAGCACACGTTGTCGCGCATGGTGGATGGCCGCGTCATCGACGCGAGCGTCACCGAGAGCGAAGCCGTTGCGAAGAAGTGGCTGACCTCGCTCGAAAATCTGCCGCTGTGCCGCATATCGCGGCTCGATGCTCACCGCGAGTACTACGTGCGCATCAGCGCTCACGTCCGCCCGCCGGGGGCCACGCTGCTGGGGTGGGCAAACGGCGTGACGAACCTCGCGAAGTTTACGTTTGTTCCGTAGGATACAAGAAGTGCACGGCAAGCCACGGAAACCAAAACAGGAGATTAAGAGTTCAGGAGGTTAGAAAGGATTTCTTTCTTCAGAAAAAGATTCTCGTGTTTCTCCTAATCTCCTGATCTCCTGTTTGTATTTCTTCCGTCACTGCACGTCCAGCAACTCCATCTCAAACAGTAACGTCGAATCCGGCGGGATGATGCCGTCGCCCGCGCCGTCGCGGCCGTACGCGAGATTGGACGGAATGATGAGACGCCGCCTGCCGCCCACTTTCATGCCGTCGAAACCCTGATCCCAGCCGGGAATCACCTGGCCCGCGCCAAGCACGAAGTCGAACGGTCCTCGCTCCTTCGACGAGTCGAACATCCGGCCCTTCATGCCGGGCTTCGCGGGGTCATACAGCCAGCCGGTGTAATGCACTTGGAGGCGTGCGCCTTTTTGAGCTGCGCGGCCCGTGCCCGGCTGCAAGTCGGTTCTCGTAAACGCCGGTCGCGCCGGCGCGGCGGGCTTTGGCGCTTTGGCCGCCGCAGTCGGACTCGGAGTCGCCGCCTGGCTGCTGCTACTGGGCTGCTGGGCTGGCGTTTCCGCCGGTTTCGCTGACTCCGGTGCGGGAGTGGCCGGTGGTGGAACCGGCTCTGGAGCTGAGGCCGGCGGCGGTGTCGTGGACGGTTGTTCCGCTGGCTGACCGCCGCCACAACTGACGATTAGGGGAAGTAGGAGGACACTCGCGATGAAGGCGTATTTCTGCATGCGTTGGAGTATAGCAACCCGAATTCGCAGATTCGCAGATTCGCAGATTGTGGGATTGATTGGGAGATTCAAACGTAATCTTCGAATCTGGCAATCTGCGAATCTGCGAATTCACTGTACCAGGTTGATCAGTTCGAGTTCGAATACCAGCGCGGCATTCGGCGGAATCGTGCCGTCTGATGTGCCAGACGGGCCGTAGCCGAGGTTCGCCGGCACGTACGCGCGCCGTTTGCCACCCAGTCGCATGCCGACGATCGCCTGTTCGACACCGGGCAGCGTTTGCCTGCGGCCAATCGCGACCACCAGCGGTGCGCCCGTCTGTGCCGACGAGATGAACTGCCGGCCCTTGCTTTCGGTGCCGCTGCCATTGAAGAGCCAGCCCGTGTAGTTGATCGTCGCCACATTCCCGACAGCGGCCGGATCGCCGGTACCGACCACAAGATCCGTGAGCGTGTACCGATGTCGACGTCCGAAGGATCGATCGGAGTGTCGTTGGCGGTGTCGCAGCCAGATGCGATCAGGGCTATCGCGACGACGAGGAGACGGGCGAAAAGGAACAAGGCCCTCATTGCAGGTCCAGCAGCTCGATTTCAAAGACGAGCGCGGCATTTGGTGGGATGCCGCTTGTTCCAGCCGATCCATAGGCGAGGGTGGAGGGCACATAGATGCGCCGCTTGCCACCAACACGCATGCCCGCGACACCCTGATCGAAACCGGGAATGACCTGCCCCGACCCGAGCCTGAACGAGAACGTCCCGGCGTCGCGCTGCGTCCCCTTGTTGTCGGTGCCTGCCGGATTGTAGAGCCACAGGGTGTAACGGACGTTGGCCGTGTTTCCGGCTGCAGCGACGGTTGCGCCGGTGCCTGTGACGAGTTCCACAGTGCTGAATTGAATATTGACCTGCGACGGGTCGTTGGGATTGCCGCCGCCACTGTCGCCGCCACATGCGCTTGCGACGAGCGCGATGATGAGTGCCAGAACAAACTGCGTCAAGAACCGCCTCCAGAGTTGAGAGCTTTCTGTACCATTCCACGAATCTTCGTAATGTTGTCCGTCCGGACGGGACACGTCATGTCGGTGGCGACGCACTGCGCGAGCGTCATTCCGCAGCCGCAGGTGCAGCGCGCGCCGTTTGCTTCGACGAGAGCCGAATGCTTCTGATCGCTCGTCAGGGAGCTGAAGTCGATAGCCGTCAGCTGCCGCTCGCCGTAGGCGATGCTCGATGTGTTGGCCAGGCCATAAAAAATGCCGCCAATGGCGGCAACGACACCCAGCCAGATAGCCACACTTCTGGCGCGCCGGGCCAGCCTGCTGCGAGCGCCGAGTTTGGAACGGGGCTTGGCCCTGGCCACCGCTCTCCATTGTAAGTCGGAACCCCGAACACCTTTGCGGCAGAATGTTCAGCTATGGGCAAACGGCTTCTGTTTATCTACGCGCACCCAGACGATGAGAGCTTCGGCGTGGCGGGACTCTCGCGGATGTGCGCCGATGAGGGGGCCGATATCGGGATCGTGACGGCCACGCGCGGCGATGCCGGACGCGCCGGCGAGCCCGCCTTGTGCAGCAGGGAAGAGCTGCCAGCACGACGCGAAGCCGAGCTGCGCGAAGCCGCGCGGATTCTCGGTATCAACTACGTAAGGGTGCTCGACTATCGCGACCAGCACCTGGCAAGCGCGCCACCCGGGCAGATTCGGGCGGAGCTCGTCGAGGTGATCCGGCGGCATCGCCCGCATGTCGTCGTCACCTTCGATCCGAACGGCGCGAACCTGCACCCCGACCATGTGGCGATTTCACGATTTGCGGGTGATGCGGTTGCGGCGGCTGATGATTCGCGATGGCATCCCGAGGCCGGTCCTGCCCATCGCGTGCAGCGCCTGCTCTGGATCCCTCCGGTGCTGCCGTGGGACGCGCCGAAATCACCAGACCTTGGCGCCGAGCCGGGTATCGACTTTCTCATCGATACGTCGAAGTACCGCGACGCGAAAGCGGCCGCGCTCCGGGCACACCGGACGCAGCATGTCTCCATCAACCGGCATTTCTTCGACCAGCCGAACGTCGACCAGATCCTGAGCGTCGAGGCGTTCCGTCAGGCGTTCGGGCCGCCGCTCTCGAGGAGGCCATCTGCCGACATCTTCGAGTCGGTTGTTACCGACATATACTCGGATTCATGCGAAAGCTCGGCATCGTCGTCCTGAGTCTGATGCTCGTGGTCGCCGGCCTCGCGGCCGCGGGATTTCGTCTGCAGCGTGGCGGAAACGGTTGGCCCCGGTTCATCGTACGCTCGCAGCAGGAAGCGCTGGAGGCCGACCGCGCCCGTCAGCGCGAAACGTCCGCCTTCGCTCGGACGAATCCAGACGAGCTACGGCGCGACAAGCCCAGCGCATCGACGCCGCCTCGCAGGCTTCGCCCATCGCACCGGCGGCAGGCCTAGTGCATCCGCCTCCGCTCAGACGAATTCAGATGAGCTTCGGCGCGACAGGCCCAACGCATCCGCCTTCGCGCAGACTTCGCCTATCGCTTCGGCGGACAAGCCCAGCAGTAGTTGGACCGACTTTCGCGGGCCGAATCGCGACGGGCGCTACACCGCGACACCGATACGCACCACCTGGCCGCGCGAAGGGCTGCGGCGGTTGTGGAAGCAGCCGGTTGGCGGCGGGTATGCCTCGTTCGTCGTCGCCGACGGCCGTGCGTTCACGATCGAACAGCGCCGGAACGAGGAGGTCGTTGCGGCCTACGACATCCAGACCGGCCGGGAACTGTGGACCAACAGCTGGACTGCGAACTTCGAGGAGTCGATGGGCGGCGACGGTCCGCGCGCGACGCCGACCTGGCACGAAGGGCGCCTCTACGCGCTCGGCGCCGAAGGCGAGCTGCGCGTGCTCGACGCCTCGAAGGGCACGCTGGTGTGGCGTCGCAACATTCTCACCGACAACCGCGCCGACAATCTGAGCTGGGGCATGTCCGCGTCACCCCTCATCGTCGATGACAAGGTCATCGTCCTGCCCGGTGGCACGCGCGGCAGTTCCGTCGTGGCGTACAACAAACTGACCGGCGCTCCGATCTGGAAAGCGCTGAACGACGAGGCGTCGTACACCTCGCCAATGCTCGCGACCATCGCCGGCGTGCGACAGATGCTCGTCGTCACGGCGGCACGCGCGACCGGCCTTACGGTCGAGAACGGGACGCTGCTGTGGGAATACCCTGGAGCACGTTCAGCGGCATCAACGTGTCGCAGCCGATTCCGTTCACGCACGAGGGGCGCAATCTGCTGTTCATTTCGGCAGGGTACGGTCATGGCGCCGCGGTGTTTGAGCTGGTGAAGACCGGCGATCGTTTCCAGACGAAGACGGTCTGGGAAAACCAGCGGATGAACAACAAGTTCACCAGCTCGGTGCTGCACAACGGGCACATCTACGGCCTCGACGAATCGATCCTCGCGAGCGTGAACGCCGTGACCGGTGAGCAGAACTGGAAAGGCGGCCGCTACGGCTACGGCCAGGTGATGCTGGCCGGCGATCATTTGATTGTGCTGACCGAAGACGGCGACGTGGTGCTCGTGAACGCGACGCCGGCGCGGCACGAGGAGCTCGCGCGGTTCCCGGCGCTGGAAGGAAAGACGTGGAATCACCCGGTCATCGCCGACGGCAAGCTGCTCGTCCGGAACCTCCAGGAAATGGCCGCTTTCGATATCCGGTGAACATTCGACGCAGAGACGCAGAGACGCAGAGAAATACAAACAGATCAGGAGATCAGAAGAACTCTTTTCTTTTGAAATAGGACTTCTGGTCTTCTGATCTTCTGTTTTCTTTTCGGTTTCGGCCTGGTTATTTTTTCGGGGCCGCGATGAACTTGTAGCCGACGCTTCTGACGGTCGTCAGATGGCGTGGGCGTGAGGGTTCTTTCTCGATGTACTTCCGCAGGCGGGCGATGAAGTGGTCGATGGCGCGCGTGTCCGTGTCCTCGCGCAGGTTCCACACCTCTTCGAGCATGTTCTTGCGCGACACGGCCTTTCCCTCGTGCTGCACGAGGTAGCGCAGGAGGTTCGCCTCCATCAGCGTCAACGGGTAGGTCCGGCCCGCCGCCACCAACTCCTGGGCGTCGAAGTCCACCACCTTGTCGGCGAACTTGAACACGTCTCGCGATGCGACTGCCGGGGCTGCGGCTGAGTGGTTGAGGCCGCGCATGGTGGCGTGCCACGTGTGTCGGCGCAGCAGCGCGTTGATGCGGGCCACGAGAATCGACAGCTCGAAGGGCTTGGGGAGGTAGTCGTCGGCTCCGGCCTCGAATCCCCGAAGCACGTCCTCGGCCCGGCCGCGGGCGGTGAGCATGAGAATCGGCGTCAGCCATCCTTTCGCGCGCATGCGCGAGGCGACGGCAAAGCCGTCCATGCCGGGCAGCATCACGTCGAGCACCACGAGATCGACGCGCGACGGATCCGACTCGAGCTCCGCCAGCGCGGCTTCGCCGTTGTCTCGCAGCGTCACCTGATGGCCGTCGGCTTCGAGGTTGAAGCACAGCCCCGAGGCGATGTGCGCTTCGTCTTCGACGATGAGCAGTCTCGACATCGTCAGAGGGACAACGAGCGTCCGGCGGGTGCCGACGGCAGTTCCAGCGTGAAGGTGGCGCCGCGGCCCACGCCCTCGCTCTGGGCGAAGGCGCGGCCCCCGTGCTGTTTCGCGGTTTGCGCCACGATGAAGAGGCCAAGGCCCGTGCCCTTCACGCGCTGAGTCAGCGCCCACGGCGTCCGGTAAAAGCGGCCGAAGATCCGCTTGGTTTCGTTCGGCGGAATGCCGATCCCCTGATCGCGCACGCGGACGACCGCGAGGTCTTCGTCACCCTTGCCGACCTCGACCTCCACGCGGACGTGATCGCGGGAATACTTGACGGCGTTGTCCAGCAGGTTGAGGATGGCGCCCCGCAGATGGTCGGGATCGCCGAAGACCTCGATCGGTTCGTGCGCGGCGCCAACCATCTGCAGTGCCTCCCGGGGCAGGTGCCGCTGAGATTTCGTTACCTCGATGCACTCCTCCGCAAGCGCCTGCAAGTCGACGCGCACCTGCTGGAAGGGTCCGCGTCCCTTCTGGCCGGCCGAAAGGACCTGCTCGATCAGGTGCAGCAGGCGGTCGCTGTCCTGCAGCATCACATCGTAAAACTCGCGCCGCTTGCTCTCGTCCACGGCCTGGCCGCGCGACTTGAGCGTCTCGAGATGCAGGCGGATGGACGTCACCGGCGTTTTCAGTTCGTGGGTCACGGAGTTCACGAACGCGTCGTGCTGTTCGCTGCGCCGGATTTCGCGCACGAGAAACGTGGTGTTGAGAATGAGTCCGGTGATGATGGCCGCAAAGACGAGACTTCCGACCAGAAGCGGGACGATTTCGCGTAGGGTGAGGACGACCCATCCCACGTTCAGGGCGACGGCCAGGGCAACCAGGCAGACGCAGAACGTGACGAAAAAGGCGATGACGCCCTGGCGCCCGGGGGCGACGGACATAGGCGGTACTATAGAACTTGACGATGAAAACTAGAAACTAGAATCTAAAAACTAGAATCTAAAACAGGCTCGTAGATTCCAGATTTGAGATCTCAGATTCTAGATTTTAGTTTCTAGATTCGAGGCTCCAGCTAGGCGGCTTCTTCGAGGCTGGCGTCGATCGCGGCGCGCCGCACCTGCGTGGCCAACCCGAGCGCCTGGAAGAGGCGGATGTGCCAGTAGGTGATGTCGATCTCGTACCACGCGAGGCCGTGTGCGGCCGAGGTGGGATGGGCGTGGTGGTTGTTGTGCCAGCCCTCGCCAAAGCTCAACGCGGCCACCCACCAGAGGTTGCGCGAGTCGTCTCGGGTCGCGAAGCGGCGCGATCCCCACATGTGCGTGGCCGAGTTCACCAGCCAGGTCACGTGCAGACCGACCGTGGTCCGCAGGAAGATGCCCCACAGCACCCAGTTCCATCCACCGAGGGCCAGCAGGAGAAAGCCGAGCACGGTGAGCGGAATCCAGTGGTACTTGCTGATCCAGACGTGGAAGGGATCCTTGCCGAGATCGGGCGCGTACTTCGCGGTGATCTTGTTGTCGTTGTGCAGCGCATCGCCGAAGAGGATCCAGCCCATGTGCGCCCACCAGCCGCCGTGCAGTGGTGTGTGCGGGTCGTGGTCGGTATCCGAGTGCTGGTGATGCTGGCGATGCGTGGCGACCCAGAAGAGCGGTCCGCCTTCGAGCGCGAGGGTCGCGCAGATGGTCAGGAAATATTCCACAGGCTTCGACGTCTTGTACGACCGGTGCGTGAGCAGCCGGTGATACGCCATGCCGATGCCGAGCGATAACGAAATGTAGTACGTGACGAGAAAGACCGCGAGTCCTTCCCACGTGAACTGGAAGAGTGCCCACACCGCGCCAATGTGGAAGAGCGTCATGAAAAACGCAGTGGTCCACGACAACTTGCTATAGCGCGCGGACAGGGCAGCAACGGATGCCAATGTTTTCAACTCCTGTTGTTTGTCGGAAGAACGGCCCCATGACGATAGCAAGCCGGGGCGATGACGTTTGTAAGACTTCTGTAAGCGACCTAATAGGCTGGTAAATCAGCTAGTTACGGCTGAATATCCGCGCGCTTGCAGATTGAACAGGGTGGCGTACATCCCATGCAGGGCGAGCAAATCGGCGTGCGAACCGGCTTCGACGACCTTGCCGTCGTGCAGCACGATGATGTGCTCGGCCATGCGCACCGTCGAGAAGCGATGTGAAATGAGCAACGTGATGCGCTCCGTTCCATGCTCGCGCAGGCGATCGATCATCGCCGCTTCGGCGATGGCGTCGAGCGCCGCCGTCGGCTCGTCGAAGATCTGAACCGACGCGGGACGGAAGTACAGGCGACCGAGCGCGAGCCTCTGCCATTGTCCGCCCGACAACTGGCGCCCTCCCGGAAACAACCGTCCGAGCATCGTCTCGTAGCGCTCAGGCAGTTCGTTGACCACGTCGACCGCTCCGGACTTTTCACCAGCCCGGTGAATCGACGCATCTTCCTGCATCCGGTCGGTGCGGCTGAGACCGATGTTCTCGCGCGCCGTCATCTGATACTGCCCGTAGTCCTGGAAGATGATGCTCATCTCGCGCTGCACGCTGCGCGGACTGAAGCGCGACGCGTCGAGGCCGTTCAGGAAGATGCGGCCCGCCGTGGGCTCGAACAATCGGGTGACGAGCTTGACGACGGTGGTCTTGCCCGCGCCGTTTTCGCCGACCAGCGCGAGTGCATGTCCTCTGCCGATCTTGAACGAAACCTCCGACAGCACGTCGCGGTCGGTCAGCGGATAGCGGAAGCTGACGCGTTCGAATTCGATGGACTCGATCGGCCCCCGCCATTCTTCGCCTTCGTCGAGGTTGCGAGACGGCAGCTCGAGAAACTCGAAAAGGTTTCGCATGTAGAGCAGGCTTTCGTAGATGCCGGTCACGCTGTTGAGGAGCGACGTGAACTGGCTCTGGATCTGCACGATCCCGCCGACGAAGAGGGCGAAATCGCCGACCGTGATCGTGGCGTTGGCCGCCCGCCGCAAGACCGAGAGGGTGGCGAACGCGATCAGCAGGGCCGACCCGAGCGTCGCGGCGAGTCCCCACGCGCTGCGCCGTCCGAGCAGATTGACGAATTGCGCGCGGAACTTCAGATAGTAGTCCTGCCAGCCCTCGAGCAGGTATCGCTCGAACCCGAACAGCCGCACTTCCTTGACGAGCGCGTCGGAGGTGAGGATCGAGCCGAGATAGTTCTGGTGGCGAGCGTCGGTCGCGCGCCGCCGCATCTGCCGGTATCCTTCGGCGCCAAAGCGGCTCGAGACGACGACGCCGGGAATGCTCGCGAGGAGAATCAGCGGCAGCACCTGCCATCCAAGACGCGACATCAGGCCGCCGATCGAGGTCAGGGTAATCAGCGCCTGGCCGATCCCGATGATCTGGAACATGACGCCGAGCGGGCGCGAGCCGACCTCGTTGTAGGCATTGCGAAGCGCATCGTAGGTTTCGGCGTTCTCGAAGCTCTCCACATCGAGCGCCGCGGCTTTGTGCAGGATGCGCAGGCTGATGCGGTTCTGCAGCGTGTCCCCCAGCAGCTCGCGCGAGGTGCTGTAGACCGTCTGCACGAGCGACGAGACGATCGCGATGCCGACCTGCAGCGCCAGCAGCATCGCCAGCCGCCGGTACGCCTCGTCCGGGCTCGGCATCGTTCCGGAGATGGCGCGGGCGACTTCGTCCACGAGCAGTTTGCCGACCCACAAGGTTGCCGCCGGGACGAGCGCGAGCAGCGTGCTGAGGCCGAGAATCAGCGAGAACAGACGCGGGCTGGCGGACCACACGAGGCGCGCCGTCGCCGCGAGATCGGCGAGCATCTGCCGCGTGCGCACGCCGAGCGGAAGTGCGGGCTCGGGCTTTGGCTGACGGGCTCCGGAGTGGTCTCTAGGCGGCACCATCGCAATCGTACTAGACCGTCCGGAACTGGCAACAGCGGGCGCCGAAAAACCGCGAATTTGCTGGCAATTTCACGCACGGGATGCGGCACGCGGGTTGCTCCGCCGAAAAGGAGGTCAGGAGGCTCTCATGTGGTTGCGCGCCCGATCCAAGACGGCGCTGTGCTTGAGCGTGGTGTCGTTTCTCTTTACGCCCGCGATCGCGAAGCACCAGGAAACGACCGCCGTAAGGCTGCCCGCGCATCGCGTCGCGGTGGAGCACCTCACGTGCGATCGGAGCGTCATCGATCCCGGGGAAACGGGCGTGGTGAAATTCCTGGCCGAGCGGAATCCCGACTTCGATCCGGAGTGGGATGATGAGACCGACGCGGGACTACAACCGCCGAGTGTGCGACCTGATTGTGCGCTTCGCCGAGCCGGCCGCCCACATCAAGCGCACGTCGACCGGTAAGGGCGCCGGGTGGTGACGCGGAATCGGAAGCTCGAATCTAAAAACTAAAATCTAAAAACTAGAATCTTGTGTTGGATTGTACGCAGTGTCCGCCTTCAGGGACCGCTCAAAGTCCGGCTAAAGCCGGACACCACATACTCCAAAGTCAGATTTTAGTTTCTAGAATCTAGTTTCTAGATTCCCACGCCCTATTTGGCCCCGGCTCCGCGACCACGCATCCCGCGCTCTGTCGAAGGCGGAACCATTCCCTTGGTTCGGATGTAAACCGTCAGGATTCCGTATTCCTCGTTGCCGTGCACGACGAGGTTGGCGAGAACCGATCCGCGCGCAACTTCGTTCTGACCCTGCTTCACCAGCTCGACCGCGCTCTGGTCGGTCAGCTTCTCAAAGGCCGGATCGCAGAACGCAAACGAATCGGCGAGCGCCTTGATGATCTCGTCGCGCGTTTTCAACGTCTGTTCGAGGTTCTGCCCCTGGTTCGGGTTCGCCTCGCCTCTGGCGGCCGCGCACGAGTTGAACTGCGAGTTGGCCACGTGCGCGAGCTGCCCGCCGTACGGCCGGATTTCGGGAGACGGGCGATAACCGTAGTCGGCCTCGCCAAATTTCTGCGCGCTTTCGGTGAGATTCATCTTCAAGGTGTTGTACGACCGCCGGAGGCCTTCGCTGAGGGGAACCTTCTGCCCACCCGCGGCCGGCGCCTGCGCCTGGACCGTGGCTGCCACGAGCGCGCACGCGAACATCAGACAAACCACTGCTTTCATAGACGCTCCTTCTGGAGTTACCGAATGAGGAACATTATTCCAGATTTTGGTTTCCAGATTTTAGTTTCTAGATTTTAGATTGTAGATTCGGTACAGTGACGGCTCCCGGAGGACATATGACGATGCCGCCCGCGGTTTCCCGTCGCGAGCTCCTGAGACGGCTGGGGTTGGCCGGTGTGGGCGTGCTGGCGCTTCCCGAGTTCAGCCGCGTGCTGTCGTTCAGGCAGCAGGTGCTGGCGCAGACAAGCGTGCTGAGCCAGTCCGAGGCCGCCACGCTGGCGGCGATCTGCGCGCGCATCATCCCGACCGACGACAACGGGCCGGGTGCCGCCGAGGCTCACGCCGCCACCTACATCGAACGGTCCCTTGGCGGATGGTTGGCGTCATCCCGCGAGACCTATACAGCGGGCCTGGCCGCCATCGACGAAGCGGCGCGCGCGAACGGCGGCCGGCGTTTCGTCGAGCTCGCGGCTGCCCAGCAGGATCGCGTGCTGGCCTCCATGGAAGAGACGCCGTTCTTCGCGCTCGTGCGCACGCACACGATCCAGGGCACGTTCTGCGATCCGGCATATGGCGGCAACCAGAATTTCGTGGGCTGGGATCTCATCGGCTATCCAGGCGTGCGGCTGAACGTGACGGCCGCGGACCAGCGCATGAGCGAATACGCGAAGCCGATTCGCAGGTCGGCCTACGACTATGCGATGTTCGCGAACACGATGGGGGCGTCCGATGCCCACTAATCTGAAAGCGACCGATGTCGTCGTCGTGGGCATGGGCGCCGCGGGCGGCGTTGCAGCACTGCCGCTGGCGCAGGCGGGCCTCGGTGTAGTCGGCCTCGAAGCTGGACGATGGTTGACGCCGAAAGACTTCGCACCAGACGAGCTGCGCAACAACTATCGCGCGTGGCCGCACTCGGTGCAGAAAGCCAATCGCGAGGTGCCGACGCACCGGCCGAATGCATCGGCCCCGTACTCCGCGCGGCCGTCCTTTCACCCGATGATGAACGGTGTCGGCGGCACGTCGCTCCACTACTGGGCCCAGAGCTGGCGCCTCAGCCCGTGGGACTTCAAGGTCGCCAGCGAGACGACACGCCGCTATGGCGCGTCGCGCATTCCGTCAGGCTCCACCGTCGAAGACTGGCCGTTCGCCGTCGAGGAACTGGAGCGCTATTACGACATCGTCGAGCGCGAACTGGGCGTGTCGGGAAAGGCCGGGAACATCAACGGCAAGATCGACCGCCGCGGAAACATCTTCGAAGCGCCGCGCCGGAACGAATATCCGATGCCGCCGCTGCGATGGACCGACTGGCACGAGAAGATGGCTTCGGCCGCGCGGGGGCTCGGATGGAATCCCTTTCCGGGGCCCGCGGCGATCAACACCCGCACCTATGAGGGGCGTCCGGGATGCGCCTATCACGGCTTCTGCGCGCGCGGCGGGTGTCACGTCAACGCAAAAGGCTCGACGGCGGTCACGACGATCCCCAAGGCGCAGAAGACAGGCCACCTCGACGTGGTGACCGACGCGCACGTCACCGAAATCAACGTCGATGGCAACGGCCGTGTGACCGGCGTAACCTACGTGAAAGGGACGGAGGTGTTTTTCCAGCCGGCGAGCGTGGTGCTGCTGGCGATGTACACCTACGAAAACGTTCGGACGCTGTTGCTCTCCACGTCGAAGGCGTTTCCCAACGGCCTGGCGAACAACCACCGGCAGGTGGGCAGGCACTACATCACGCATGCCACCGGCGGCAGCGTGCAGGCGCTGTTCCCGGTGAATCTGAACAACTGGTACGGATTGCCTGCGCAAGGTGTCGCCGTTGACGACTTCGCCGACGACAACTTCGATCATTCGAAGCTCGACTTCATCGGCGGCGGAAACCTGTTCGTCTTTTCCGATCGCCGGCCGATCGGCGCCGCCAGCATGAATACGTTCGGCAAATCTCCGCAGTGGGGTTCGAAGTGGAAGGCGTTCGTCAAGCAGAATGCCGATCGCGCGCACGGCGCATACATCCAGAAGTCGACGCTCCCGTACGAGGACAACTATCTCGACCTCGACCCGACGGTGAAGGATCCCCTGGGTCTCCCCGTCTGCCGTATCACGGCCGACTTCAAAGAGAACGAGCGGAAGGCCGCGGCCTTCGTCGCCGACAAGATGGAGCAGTGGTATCGAGCGGCAGGCGCCACGGATGTGATTCGCAACCCGCTGGGTACGATGGGACCCTCCACGCACGCGTACGGTGGCACACGGATGGGGGACAACGCCGAGACGAACGTCGTCAATCGATGGGGATTTGCCCACGAAGCGCCGAATCTCGGCGTGCTCGGCGCGTCGGTCATGGGGACGAGCGGCGCCCACAATCCTACGCTGACCGTCCAGGCTCTCGCGTGGCGCACTGCCGAGTACCTGATCAAGAACTGGAAGTCCGTCGCGTCCGTTTGAAGGCCGAACGGTCCGCCTGAAGGCGGACACTACGTACGGCTACTTCTGCGGCGGAATCTCCAGCACGAAGATGTCAGGTTCGGGGCCAGAGTCGATCCTGCCCGGCAGGTCTACCGTGGATTCGAACTCCTCGATCGACTTGTGCGGGTTCCTCTTGCGGCTGTCCTCTGCCTTGACGTTCTCGCGCGATCCTTCCGCTGGCTCTTTCACCGACGCCGGGTTCGGTTCGTCATCTCGCATGGGCGTGTCTCCTTCTGGCGCCGTCTCGTCACGCGGCGCACGACCAGAAAGTTCTGTCTCTGCAACGGAGGTACCAACCTGTTGGTCTATAGTCGAGGCGTGCGGGTCTTTTCCCTTTCGATTCTGATCGTTACGCTGGCGCGCGCGGCTTCTGCTCAGTCCCCGGCGCCGTATGCAGTTGTGTTCGATCAATACATGACGCCCTTGGCGGGCGCCGAAGATCTCGTCACCACCCAGAACCTGCTGGCGACGCTCGAAGATCGATGGATCCCGCTCAAACTCGGCACCGAGCGTACGCGTCTGTCGGTTGCGCGCGGCGCGCTGTACAGGGCAGGGAAGTTCATCGCGATCGACGTGCCTCAGGAGCACATGCTCATGGTCGTCGCCCACGAGGTCTTCGGCCATGGCGCGCGATTTCGTGAGCTCGGCGACGGTCGCATCGGATACGGTTTCGACGCGCCCATTCCATACGGCTCCGGTGACGCCTACACGAGCTTCAGCGGCCAGTTTCCCGTCTCTCCGCTCGCACACCTGAGCGTGTCGGCATCGGGCATCGAAGCGCAGCATTCGCTGGCCGACGCCATTACCGACCGCGCGGTCGCGCGGGGCCGCATCCACTATCGCGAAGCATGGCTGTACTTCGAATCGCGCCTCACCGGCATGACCTACATCCTGACGGCGTCGGAGAACTCGCACGAAGGCCACGACGTCGCCGACTTCCTCAAGATATTCGAAGACGCGTGCAAGGCGCCGTGCTCGCCGCTCACACGGCGTTACGTGCAGGACCGCGCCCTCCTCGCGCTTGCCGATCCGCTCCTGTTCTATGCCCTGTACGGCGTGGCAGGGTCGTACATCGGGGATGGAAACCCCACGGGCCCCATGCCACTCATCCCAGTGGGCCGCGGAGTTCAGATGCTGCCGTCGCTTGGTTATGCGCTGGCGCCGTACGGGGCGGAGTGGACGGTCCGCACGTCGTGGTCGACGCCGCGCGCCGACAGGCGCAGGCTGACGCACCTCGTGCTTCGCATCGGGAACACCGGAGCGAGCACGACGTGGGGGCTGACGGCTCGTGTGGCCGACGTGTGGCGCATCAAGGGCCTGCAAATCGACACCGCCGTCAACGTGTGGCGTCAGCCCGACGTGTTTGGCGATGAAACATCAGCGCCGCTGGGCATGGGCGCCGGTGCGACGGGCACCGTCCTGGTGCCGCTGCCCGCCTTCCTGCGCTCGCGCTGGTCTGACGCGCTGCACCTGACCGCCGGCTACAAGGCGCGGGGCTACATTCCAGGCGAGCAACTCTCGCGAGGCGCGCTCCTGCGGGCGGGCGTCACGCTGCGGTGACATAAAATGTCGCACGATGAGCGAGCCCGTCCTCGAGCTGATAAATGCCAGCGTCAAGAAAGGCGACCGAACCGTGCTGCATGGGCTGACGCTGAGAATCGGCGTCGGCGAACATACGGCAATACTGGGACCGAACGGCGCCGGTAAGTCCGTCCTCGTGCGACTCCTGACCCACGAAGAGCGCCCGCTTCCGCTGCCGGGCGACCTGTCGCCCGTCCGCGTGTTCGGCGATGACAACTGGAACGTGTTCGAGCTGCGTCCGCAGCTCGGCATCGTCTCGGCAGACCTCCACCATCGTTTCGTCGCGGGCAACAGCGAGGGCCGCATCACCGGGCTCGCGGCGGTGCTTTCGGGTTTTGTCGCCACCCAGGGCATCCTGCGCTACAGCGCGGTGTCCGACGATATGCGGCGCCGTGCGGTCGAGGCACTGGACCGGATGGCGGCAGGGCACCTCGCACGCAGGCTGATGAACGAAATGTCGAGCGGCGAGGCGCGGCGGGTGCTGCTGGCGAGGGCGCTGGTCACCAATCCGCGCGCGCTCGTGCTCGACGAGCCGACGACCGGGCTGGACGTCGTCGGGCGCCATCGCTTCATGGAGCGCGTCAGGCATATCGCGAAAGACGGCACCACGCTGATTCTGATTACTCACCACGTCGAAGAGATCATCCCGGAGATTGGCCGGGTCATCCTGTTGCGGAACGGGCACATCGCGGCCGATGGCGCCAAGCGCGACATGCTCACCGATGGGCATCTCAGCGATGCCTTCGACGGCCCAATGAGTGTGGAGGAAAGCGACGGGTACTTCTTCGCGCGCCACGCGCAGGCTCGCAGTACGTAGTGTCCGGCTTTAGTCGGACCCGTCTCTCAGTACAATGAGGCGACGGAGGAATCATGTTCAAGCTCTCTTTACTCCCGCTTACCGTGGCTGCCGTGATCGCGTCGGCCGGTCTGGCCGCCGCTCAGGCGTTTCCTGATGGGCCGGGCAAGGAAATTCTCGAGAAGAAATGCAGCGTCTGTCATGCCCCGGAACAGGTGACGACGTTCGGCCGCAGCGCCGAGGAGTGGCACGAGGTGGTCGTGAACATGATCGACCTCGGGGCCGAATTGAACGAAGAAGAAGCCAAAGTGCTCGTCGAGTACCTGGCCAAGAACTGGCCGCTGAAGGGCTCGACACCGTCGGGGGACAAGCCCGCCGACAAGCCGGCCGAGCCGCAGGGCGATAAACCGGCGGAAAAACCGGCGGAAAAATCCGTTCCACCGGTTGCAGGGCAGGTACATGAAGAAGCCCGACTCCCGCCCATGCGTCTACAACCCGTCTCATCACATGCAGGCCGTAGCGTTTGCGGAAGGCAGGGCCGGCACGATTCCGGCCCTCCCGAGCCCTTAGCGCTCGCCCGTTATCGCTTTTTTTGGTACAGTTAGCGCATGCCCGCTCCCGTCAAAAAAAGCCCCTCAGAGCTGCAGAACCAGGAAAATGAAGTGTACAAAGCCCTTAGGGCCTGGTACATGATCCCTGGCATTCAGCGGGAACTTCGCCACAAAGAGAATGAAGCAGTGCAGACCGTTCTCGAAGTCTTCGAAAGCCGCAAGCGGAATCGGAAGGCTAACGAAACCTAACTAGGTTCTAAGTTATCGTCGTCCACCATCTCGTCTTCCCTGGGTGGTTGGGGACCCGGGACGATGCCGGCGATGTCGGGATCTATGTCTCCGGGCTGGCGAGGCCCCGAGTTCGAGCGGCTGACCTTGGCTTCCTGACGGCGCTCGAACTTCATCTTCTGCTTTTCCTGCCGGGCACGCTCTTTGTGCCGCTTTTGTTGCGATGGTCTCGATCGGTTAGCCATGAATCCCCTTAAAGTCTCATATTTTGGACGGAATTCCTAGTGTTGTTGACAGCCTTTAGATACCATGCTACCTTGTGTAGAGAAGGTAGCTTGAATGGTAACTGCCACGACGGCCCACATCCACGAGAAGTTTGCGTCCATCCGGAAAGGGCTGCTCGAGTTTCTCATTCTCAAAATCGTCGCCCGTGACAAGGTTTACGTGGCCGACATGCTCCACCGGCTCAGCACGACCGAATTCGCGACGCAGGAAGGCACACTGTACCCGCTCTTGAGCAAGATGCGGCGCGAGGGCACGGTCGACTACGATTGGCAGGAGTCCGACGCAGGGCCTCCACGCAAGTACTACAAGCTGACCACGAAAGGGAAGTCGCAGCTCGACGAGCTCAGCGACTATTGGACCTACATCAACGAGACGCTCGATAACCTTGGGCGAGGCTAATCATGCAGAAACTCATCACCGTTAACCTCGACAGCCGCCTGTTTCAGCTCGACGAGCGCGCGTACGACGCCCTCCGAGCCTACCTCGAGCACGCAGAGTCGCAGCTTGGCGCCAACCCCGACAGGGTCGAGATTGTCCGCGACCTCGAACAGTCGATCGCGGAGAAGCTCATGAAGCCTGGCGAACCGCCGAGGGCGATTGTGACGGTCGCCGACGTCGACGACGTGCTGCGCGAGATTGGTCCCGTTGATGCCGGTGCCCCCGGATGGGGCAGCGCTTTACCCTCGGGCGCTCCCAGGAGCGGGTCTGCGCCGAGACGTCTCTACAGGGTGCACGAAGGCGCGATGATCGCCGGACTGTGCAATGGCATCGCCGCGCACTTCAACACCGATCCCACGCTCGTGAGGATAGCGTTCGTGGCTGCCGGCATCGTCGAGATCGCGGCGTTCGATCGGCCTCCTGCCGGCGTCGCAGGCCTCTATGCGATCCTCGTGTTCATCGTGCCGTACGCGGCCTCGGCGCCGGAGGGCGCCCAGGGGATGCCTGGATCGCTCATGGACAAGGTGCGGGTCAAGGTCGAGCGCGTACGGAGGGCCGTGTTCGGCGGCGTTCGCCACAATGCCCAGTGACTTGTTTTGATTCAGTCCCGATCTCCGTTCTTGCGAGCACAAATCGCATCAATTAGTCTGAGTGCTCGTGGCGGATCGCTCAGACGAGATTGCGCGCCGGCTGGCTGCGATTGTGTCGTCCTCCGACGATGCGATTGTCAGCAAAGATCTGAACGGAACCGTTCTGACGTGGAACGATGCCGCGGAACGGATATTCGGCTACACAGCCGAACAGATCATCGGCCGATCGATTCGCGTCATCATCCCCGCTGATCGACAATCCGAGGAAGACGCCGTGCTCGAATCGATCCGGGCCGGGCGGCGTGTCGACCACTTCGAAACGGTGCGCCAGACCCGCGACGGGCGCATGATTCCCATCTCCCTGACGGTCTCGCCGATCCTTGACGCCGACGGCAGAGTCGTCGGTGCCTCCAAGATCGCGCGAGACATCTCGGACAGGAAGCAGGCCGAAGCACTCACAACCAGGGCCGCGCATCGCGAGTCATTTCTCGCCGAAGTGACGCTTACGCTCACGCGATCGCTCGACTACGAGCAAACGTTGAGGAAGCTCGCTGCCGTGGCGACACCGGTTATCGCGGACTACTGCGCCGTCGACGTCGCCGACGAGGACGGGACGCTGATAGCCGTGGCCATCGAGCATGTAAATCCCGACAAGATGACGCTCGCGCGGGAAGTGCGGGCGAACTACGAAGACCCTCAGACGCCGATGAGCCCGCGGTTCGTGGCCCGCACCGGCGTGCCGGCATTCGTGCCGCGAGTGTCCGACGACATGCTCGTCGCCGCCGCACAGGGCAATGCCGACCGTCTGGAAAAAATGCGGTCGCTCGGCCTCGTCTCGTACATGTGTGTGCCGATGGTCGCCAACGATCGGGTGTTGGGTGTCCTGACGCTGGCCAACACGGAATCATCGCGTCAGTTCGGCAACGACGATCTGCGTCTCGCGCTGGATGTGGCGTCGCGCGCCGCCCTCGCCATCGACAATGCGCAGTCCTATCGCCGGCTCCAGAACGCCAACCGGCTGAAGGATGAATTTCTGGCGACGCTGTCGCACGAGCTGCGAACGCCGTTGAATGCGGTGCTTGGCTACGCCCGAATGCTGCAGTCGGGCGCCGTCGCGCCCGAGAAAGTGCCGCAGGCCATCGAGGTGATCGGGCGCAATGCCGCGTCGCTCGCGCAGATTGTGGAGGACGTGCTCGACGTCTCTCGCATCGTGCTGGGCAAGGCGCGGCTCAGAATCGAGCCGACCGATATCGCCAGCGTGGTCGAAGACGCGATTGCCACCGTCAAGCCGGCGATGGATGCGAAAGGCCTCCGGCTGACGAGCGCTATTGCGCCGCGCCTCCCGGAGGTGCCGGGCGACTCGAATCGACTGCAGCAGGTCGTCTGGAATCTCCTCTCGAACGCGGTGAAGTTCACGCCGCGCGGAGGGCGCATCGAGGTGCGCGTCGCTCAAGACGCCAGCGACGTCCAAATCGTCGTCAGCGATACAGGGATAGGATTCCCCAGCAACTTCAAGCCACACGTCTTCGAGCGGTTCCGGCAGGCTGAAAGCGGTCCGACGCGCCTGCACGGCGGTCTCGGGCTGGGCCTGGCCATCGCGCGCCACATCGTCGAGCTGCATGGCGGCACCATTGACGGCGAGAGCGCCGGAGAGGGTCAGGGCGCAACCTTTACGCTGCGGTTGCCGCTGATTCCAGTCGTCAAGGAACTGCAGCCGTAGGTGCACCTACGACTGACCCTCCGGAATGCGGGAGGAACTCCGGTGCGGTGGAGCCGCTGTCGTATCCCCGTCGGGGCGCCGGGTGTCAAACGCTCATTAACTCTTTCTGATTCCGTAAGTTGAGATGATAAGCCGTGGATGACGGTGCGGGCATGGTGTCTGCTCTATGCCCGTAGGACTTCGAAGTGAATCCCGCTGTCAGGACGGCCACGTTTGCCTGGCTGATTACGGCGCTGGACCACTTCTATCAGTACACGCTTCGATCGGCCCCGGCCGTGATGATGCCCCAGTTGTCGGAGGCCTTCGGCCTCACGACGATGGGGGTGGCGTCGATGGTCGGCCTCTTCTACTACGGCTACTCGCCGTTCAGTCTCATCGCCGGTACCGCCATGGATCGATTGGGGCCACGAAAAGTGGTCCCGATTGGTGCCGCCACAGTCGGCATCGGCTCGCTGCTGTTCGCATCGGGCAACGCCGAAGCCGCGAACGTGGGCCGTTTTCTGCAGGGCGCAGGAGGCGTCTTTGCGCTCGTTGGTGCGGCCTACATCGCCACGACCAATTTTCCCGCATCCCGCGCCGCGACGTTGATCGGGGCTACCCAGATGTTCGGGATGGCCGGCGGGTCTGCGGGCCAGTTCGTCGTCGGTCCCGTCATCGCCTCGGGCGTGAGCTGGAATATGTTCTGGCTCTTCATGGGGATTGCAGGAATTGCGATCAGCGTGGTGCTGTACGTCCTGCTCCCGGTATCAGACGCGCGTCCCGCGAGCGACGACTGGAAAAAGGGCGCCACGCGCGCGCTTGTAACGGTCTTTCGCAATCCACAATCGATCCTCTGTGGAATGATCTCGGGGCTCTTGTTCATTCCGACGACCATCTTCGACATGATCTGGGGCGTCCGCTATCTGCAGGAGGCACGCGGATTCGACTACGGGTCCGCCGTGATGCACTCGGCGATGGTCCCGGTCGGATGGATCATCGGCTGTCCGCTGCTCGGATACGCATCGGATGCCATCGGCCGGCGAAAACCCGTAATCATCGCGAGTGCGGTCGTGTTGCTGGGTTGCCTGGCCTGGATTCTCTTCGGGCCTGTGCACGTGCTCCCGCCGTACGTGCTGGGCTTCGTCGCGGGGCTGGTGTCGGGCGCCGCCATGCTTCCGTACACCATCATCAAAGAGGCGAACCCGCCCGAGATGAGCGGTACCGCCACCGGGGTCGTGAACTTCCTGAACTTCACGTTCAGCGCCCTGCTCGGTCCCGTCTTCGGATGGATCCTGATGGGCGTCAGCGGTGGCGCCTCGACCATGACGCTCGCGCACTATCAGACCGCCTTCGAGCCGCTCCTCTACGGCGTCGCACTTGCCATTCTTCTCACGCTTCTCTTGAAAGAAACCGGATGGGCGGCGCGCCCGCACGCGCCGACCGCAGCAACAGGAGCCCACCATGAGTCACGAGCCAGGGACGGGAAAGTACGAACAACTACTCCTGAGGTGTCGAAACCTTGAGCCCATCGCGACCGCAGTCGCGCACCCCTGCGAGGAGACGGCGCTGGCAGGGGCCATCGATGCGGAAGCGAAGGGACTGATCACTCCAATCCTGGTCGGCCCGGCCGCCAAGATCAACGAGGTGGCGAAGAAATCGGGGATCGATATCAGTCGAGCCAGGCTCGTCGATGTGCCGCACAGTCACGCGGCGGCAGCCAAGGCGGTCGAGCTCGTCCGCCTGGGCGAGGCCGAGGTCCTGATGAAGGGCAGCCTGCACACCGACGAGCTCCTGGGCGCGGTCGTTGCGAAGGAAGGCGGCCTGCGGACAAAACGCCGCATCAGCCACGTCTTCATCATGGACGTACCGACCTATCACAAGGTGCTGATCGTCACCGATGCGGCCATCAACATCGCGCCAACGCTGGAAGACAAAGTGGACATCTGCCAGAACGCGATCGATCTGGCGATCTCGCTGGGATTGGCAACGCCCAAGCTTGCCGTGCTCGCGGCCGTGGAAACGGTCAATTCCAAGATGTCCGCCACGATTGACGCGGCGGCGCTGTGCAAGATGGCCGATCGCGGGCAGATTACAGGCGGTGTGCTGGACGGCCCTCTCGCCTTCGACAATGCCATCAGCAAGGACGCGGCGAAAATCAAAGGCATCAAGTCGGTGGTGGCGGGCGATCCGGACATTCTCCTCGCCCCCGATCTCGAGGCGGGAAACATCCTGGCCAAGCTGCTCACGTTCCTCGCCCAGGCCGACTGCGCCGGCCTCGTCGTGGGTGCGCGGGTGCCCATCATCCTGACGAGCCGCGCCGACAGCGTGCGTACGCGCATCGCGAGCTGCGGCGTGGCGATGCTGGCGGCGCATGCGCGGCGCCAGAATTCACAACTGGCGGTGCAGGTATGAACGACTGCGCTGTCGTGCTCAACGCCGGATCGTCGAGCCTCAAGTTCTGCGTGTTCGAGAGGCCGGCTGCCGAGATGTGGAAGCTTGCCGCGCGCGGTCAGATCGAAGGCATCGGCACGTCGCCGCACATGCGCGTGAAGGACGGCGAGGGCAGCGTGGTGGCCGACGAGCCGCTGGGTGCGACGGTGCGGGACGCGAGCACGGCGCTCGATTCGCTGGCCGTCTGGTTTCGTGGCCGCTTTGGCAACGCGCGCCTCGCAGGCTTCGGTCATCGCGTCGTGCATGGAGGCGCCCAGTTCGCCGGCCCCATCGTCGTGACGCCGCAGGTCATGGACGATCTGCGGAAGCTGATTCCGCTCGCGCCGCTCCACCAGCCGCACAATCTCGCCGCAATCGAGGCGGTGGCGGCGCGCCTCCCCGGTGTGCCGCAAGTGGCGTGCTTCGACACGAGCTTTCATCGCGGTCAGTCCGAGGTGGCACAGATCATCCCGCTGCCGAAGCACATCCGCGAGGCCGGGGTGCAGCGCTACGGATTCCACGGTCTGTCCTACGAGTACATCGCGTCGGTGCTGCCTGACGCCGCGCCCGAGATTGCCGGCAAACGTGTGATCGTCGCGCATCTCGGCAGCGGGTCGAGCCTGTGTGCGATGCGCGAGAGAAAGAGCGTCGACAGTACCTTCGGGTTCACGGCGCTCGACGGCCTCTGCATGGGCACGCGCACGGGATCGGTCGATCCGGGCGCGATCCTCTTTCTCTTCCAGAACCTGGGACTTTCGGCGAGCGAGGTGGAGACTATCCTCTACAAGAAATCGGGCCTCATCGGCATCTCGGGACTCAGCAACGACATGCGCGTGCTGCTGAGGGCGAGCGAGCCGGCGGCGCGGCTGGCGGTGGAGTACTTCGTCTATCGGGTGGCGAAAGAGATAGGGGCGCTGACAGCAGTGCTTGGTGGACTTGATGGACTGGTGTTCACCGCGGGCATCGGCGAGAACTCGGCGGAGATCCGCAAGCGGATCTGCGAAATGTCGGCGTGGCTCGGCATCGAGCTCGATGCCGCCGCCAATGACGCCAGCGGTCCACGAATCTCCAGGCCCGGCAGCCGGGTATCGGCGTGGGTGATTCCGACTAACGAAGAGCTGATGATTGCCCGGCACACAGGTGTCCTGCTCGGGCTGGTCGAGGCACGCGCGTAAGGGGACCAGCTTCCCGGGGGGTGTGTGTGAAATCGGCGCCAATCCTCGCGATTGTGCTTGGTGTCATGCTGGGTGGCGCCGGGCATACGACGGCAGCGGACGACGTGCTTGAGATCCGCCTGATGCCCGTTCGCGGCTCGGCGCCGAAGGATGTCGTCATCCGGGCGACCGTCGGGCGGGAAGACAGCAACCGACGGCTGGAGTTCGTCGTAGACTCTACTAGCTACTATGCGAGCTCGACGTCCGAGCTCGACGGCAGCCGGGCGCCGAAGACGATCGATGCCCGATTTCGTCAGGTGCCGCCCGGCGACTACGAGGTTCGCGTGATCCTGACAGGAACCGACGGCGAGCGGGCGCGTGCCGTCGTGACATTTACTCTGCTGTGAAAAGACACATCATGATGCGATTAATGCTCGTCTTCGCCCTTGCCTGTGCCGCGGTCGTTGCGGCGGCCGCTCAGACCACCAAATACGGTGTCACCGTGACGCCGGAGAAAAACGTCGACTACACCAAGTTCCACACCTACGCCTGGCGCCGCGGACAGCCTGCTGTCGAAAAGGCGGTCGACGCCCAGATCACGGCGGCGGTCGACCGCGAGCTGTCCAAGGAGATGAAGAAAGTGAGCGAGCCGGCGGACGTGATCGTCACGTACGGATCGCTCTCGAGGACCGACGTGGATCTGAAAGGGAAGAAGGACGAGAAGGGGCTCTTGCCGCAATTTCCCGTAGGCACACTGATCGTGACCTTGCACGACCCGGCAAGCTTCCGTCAGCTGCTGCGGATGCGGGTCGATATCCCGATTGACGTCCAGCGGGACCAGCTCGAAGCGTCGATCAACAAGGCCGTGGAGATGATGTTCGCGGAATATCCGACGCGGCGGAAGAAATAGCCGTTCGTGCTCAGCGGGCGATGATTTTCCAGGTGGAATCGGGATCGTAGCTCGTCATCGCCTGTGCCACCTTCGCGGTATCGGGACCGAGATCGTTCTCGTGAACGACGCCGTCCTGATTGACGATGAAGCTCATGACGCCGGTGACGTCATAGTCAGCCGGCCATGCGACGAGCGCGAAGCCGCCCGACATCTTCCCTTTGACGAGGTAGTCCCTCGCGCCCCCGCTCGCGGTGGCGCCCTGTGCGGTCACGATCTTGAAATAGTACCCGTGAAACGGCATGGGCTTGGCGCCTGCCGGGGCCGCGGCGTGTCGCTCGAGTTCGGCATCCGCGACGAGATCGCCCAGGGGACTCCGGTGCGCGCCGCGCGCGGCCGGCCAGTACAAGCCGTTCTGCTTGCCAGGCTCGCTTCGAAAGCTTGTTGCGAATATTCCGGGCGGATTTCCGTCGTGGCCATGCTTCGCATACAGCTGCTGGGCCAGCACATAGGTGCGGCACGCCTGGATGATCGCCAGCTCGTTGCGGCCGATCCGGCGGGCGATGACTTCTTCCTTACCGGCGGCCGTGTCGAACCGCCACGAATTCCCCTCTTTCACAATCGGAATCGGAAACGGCCAGTTCTCGTTGCCGATGACGAGGGCCCGTTTGTCTACGCCCATCTCTTCCAGATGCCAGCCTTCAGACGCGGCAACGGTGAAGACTTCGCGATGACGTCTGCCGGTCACCGGGTCTGACGTTTCGGCCAGTTCCTTGCCTTCGGGGCCGAACATGACGATCAGTTCGTCGAGTTTTTCCCTCTTGACGACGTCGACGAGCGCGCGCACCGCCTCTTCGGGCGAGGCAAACGTCTGCTCTTTTGGTGCGGCTGGTTGAGGTGCCGCGCAGGAAACAGCGGCGGCGACCAGAATGAGCAGGGCGATACGTTGAAACATCAGCGCCTCCGTCCACCACCGCCGCTGCTGCGAGAGCTGCTGCGGCTGCGCTGCCCGCGGGAGCTGGCGGAACGTTCCGATTTGCCGTTGGAATAGCCCGAGAACGCCCCCGAGCTCGAGCCGCTTCGCTCGGAGGCGGACGCCTTTGCCGAGCCACTGCCGTATCCTCGCGATTCCTGACTCGCCGTGCGGCTCTGCGTCGATGCCGACGCACCGCTCTGGCGGTTCTGCGAAGCCGTTTCCGCCTTGCTGCGGGCCTGGTCTTTCTGCGCCTGCGATGCCTCGGGCCGGTTCTCCTGGCGGTTCTCTTGCCGGTCGGTCCGCTGTTCCTGCGTGTTCTCCCTGCGGTCTCCGCGCTCTTCGTTGATGTCCTCGCGGTGGTCCTGCCAGTCCTCGCGCGCGTCTTCGCGGTGGTCGTAGTAGTCGTCCCACGCGTCGTTGTACATGTACGCGCCGCCGTGCCAGCCGTACGGGCCGTAGTAGTAGTTGTTGTCGACGGCGGCGCCGATCGCGATGCCAGCGGCGAAGCCGATCATGCCCGCCGCGGCGGCATCAGCGCTGCTGTTGTTTTCCTGAACCACGATCGTGGTCGTCGCGGGTTGCGTGTAGACGACCTGCGGGTTGTATTGCGGGACGTACACGACCTGGGGATTGGCCGGTTCGATGACGATGACCTCTTCGCCGGCAGAGGTCGTCCGTGTTTCAACTTCCTGCTGTGCGTTTGTTTTCAATGTCCCGGCCTGCTGGGCCTGCGCGCGGAGTCGCTGGATCGCGTTGAACACGGCAGACCGGTTTTTTGTGAATGCCAGTCCGACGCTCGTCGTCCAGTCGAGCTGGTCGGCCATCATCTTCACGGTTTGTGGAAACAGGGCCATCGCCACGAAGCTCGGCTCGAAGCCGGTTTTCGTCGCGGCATCCTGCAGCGCGGTGCCCTTCAGGCTGGTGGTGGTCGAGAGCCACCCGTTGAGGGCCACGACGTCGCCGGGACTGGTCGAGCACATGAGCATCTGCGCCAGCAAGGAATCCGGGTAGAGCGCGATTGGAGCCAGCAGCGTGTGCAGATCGTCCGAGGGCGCGGGTTTTTGGGACTGGGCGTGCAGCACCGACATCGTCAGCACGAGCGCCGCGAGCCAGGCTGCCGCGTAAGGCCGTCTGAAGTGGCGTGTCATGCCGCCGGATCGCAGCAAGCCTCGCGCCGTCGGCCGCATCGCGGATCTCGCCGCGATCACGAGGGAATCGCGGACTTAGCGGTGTCGTGGCCGTGCGACTCCATTTTTCTCGGAGGTCCTCCAGCTCGTGATCGGCGTGCCCATCGGCTCCTCCGTCATGCTCGGAGCCCTCCAGCATTGCGGGTAGGCCATCCGCAGAGACTCGGCCTGATTTCTTGAAAGCTCTGCGTCTCTTCGACTCAGGCGCGGACTGGCATCGTGCGTGCTGTGGGAGCGGGCGCACGTCAAGTGAGGAGAACACACAATGTCTGAAAGAACGGCAGTGTCGGACGGCGCATCGTGCCATGGCTACTACAGGCTGTGCTGCTCCTGGTGGCCGCCGATGTCAGGGCCCAGGGCAATGCACAGGATGCCAAGCCGTCGATGGAGATCTACGGCTTCGCGATGCTCGACATGGGCCACGACTTCACCGCAATCCACCCAAACTGGTTCGACACGCTGCGCGTCACCAAGCTGCCGTCGTTCGACGATCAGTACGGGAAAGACAACAACACCTTTGCGGGCGTACGGCAGAGCCGTCTCGGCGTGCGCACCAGCACTCCGACCGAGCTTGGAAACCTGAACACGACGTTCGAGTTCGAGTTGTTCGGGACCGGCGTGGACGAGGGACAGACGACGTTCCGGCTGCGGCATGCGTGGGGCGAACTCGGGGAGTTTGGCGCGGGACAGACGTGGAGCCCGTTCATGGATCCCGACGTGTTTCCCAACTCAATCGAGTACTGGGGACCGACCGGCATGGTGTTCTTTCGCAACGTGCAGGTGCGCTGGATGCGGACCAGGGAAAACAAGAGCTTCATGCTCGCACTCGAGCGTCCAGGCGCGAGCGGTGACGGCGGAGTGTACGCCAGTCGTGTCGAGCTGCAGAACATCAAGGCCCGTTTCCCGATCCCCGACTTCTCCGGCGCCTTCAAGTTCAGTCAGGACTGGGGATACTTCAGGGTTGCGGGCATCGTCGGGCAGATCAGCTGGGACGACGTCCTGGTCGACCAGTTCGATCTCTCCGGTTCCGGCACCCGCTACGGCCTGAACTTGAGCTCCAACGTCAAAGTCACGTCGAAAGACACGCTTCGCCTGCAGCTGGCGTTTGGAGAAGGCATCCAGAACTACATGAACGACTCACCGGTCGATATCGGTCCTGTCAAGCAGCTGGCTGACCCGGTGAAGCCGCTCAGAGGCGATACGCTGCCGATCGTCGGCGTGTCGTGGCGTTCCTCGATCACTCGTGGAGCGAGCACTACTCCACGACGTCGGATATTCGATGCAGGACATTCAGAACAGCGATGCTCAGGCGCCGGACGCGTTCCGTACCGGTCACTATGCGCTCGGAAATTTCCTCTACTACCCGGTGCCCAATGTGATGTTGGGCGGCGAGTTCCAGTGGGGACGCCGCGAGAACTTCTCGGACGGATTTTCGAGCGACGGGTTCAAGGTTCAGTTCTCGTTCAGGTACAACTTTTCGTTCAAGCTGGGAGGCTAGTGGGTGCACATCGTTGCGTCTATGATGGGGCGCTCCACTCGATAACGCGGTGGAAGTCGTCACACGTGGCGGTATCATTGCTGTCTCGCCGGGCAGGTTCGGTATTGCCGTGGTGTCGCCGCCGCTCGACGACGCCGGCAACAGCGTGCGTGCGCAGCGGGCGATTGCGGACATTTCCAACGCAGTCGGCGGAAATCCGTACGCCGCGAGAGCGCGGAACTGAAAGGAGACATCATGCGCACGCCTCGAAGGGCGGTCATCGCCGTCCTCCTGGTTCTCTGTTGGGGAAGTCTGGCCGGTGCGGCCGGCGAGTACCCGATGAAGCTGACGCTGAACGCACAGTTGAAGGCGGCGGCGACGACGGTCACCTCGACCGTCACGATTGCAGTCGAGCGGCTGATGGAGGAGAGCCGGCGCACGCGTGTGACCGACGGCTTGAAGTTCAACGGCTATCCCGGCGCGCTGAAAGTGCTGCGCTCGCTCCCGCCGGTGGGCACGATCGAGGTGTCCGGCCGGCCGGTCGACATCAAGTACGCCCACGAGCAGCCGAACAAGGATGGGTTTCGACTCGTGCTCGTGGCCGATCAGCCGCTGTTCTTCCTCTCCGGCGATGCGTCGAAGTCCAAAGCCGGGTACGAATTGACGATCGTCGACCTGCAGGTCGGAGCAAAAGGTGAGATTACCGGGACCATGGCCGGCGCGGCGCGCGTGAAGCCAGGTCCCGATGGTGTGCCGATTCTCGATGACTTCGCAGTCGCGCCGGTGAAACTCGAAGGCAACTTGCGCCGCCCGTGAACACGAAGATCACTAGGCGAGCGCAGATCGCCCCTTAGTGCTTCTTCGTGATTAGCCGGGCCTCTCCGCAGCTCTAGCTGCTCTTGACCGGCGGCGGATAGTTCTTCAGCAGTTTCGCCACGGCCTTCGCCAGGTTCTTCTGCTGCTTGTCCGGCTTCGCGTTCGAGTCGAGGGTCTTGCTGGCGACACCTCGCCACACCAGCTGTTTCGATGACAACTGGTACATGTCGAGCGCCAGCTGGCCGATGTAGATCGTCGACGTCGTGCCGGTCGTCATGCCGCCACCGCCGCCACCATACCAGCCGCCACCCCAACCCGGGCCGTAGCCATAGCCGGTGTCGAACGACGTGTATTGCTTTTCCTGGTCGACGCCGGCCTGATACCCGATGACGAGATCAACCGGCTGTCCCTCCTCGACTTCCGTCAGGCCCTTCTTCGAGAGTTCAACGTCGATGGCGGCCTTGATCTGCCGGTCCATCAGGTCGCTCATCTTCGACGAGCCCTTGATGGTGGCCCACCGGTAGGTCTTGAACGACGCAAAGTTAGCCTGCTTGTCGAAGTTGTATCGAACGTCCTGGGCGAATGCCGTGCCCGTGCCGGCCAGGACCAGCAGGAGCGGGAGAGCGAGCCACGTCTTCATCGGATAGTCCTTTCTTGAAAGAGACGGTCCGGCATGGTGCAAAGCGCACGCCGGGACACGCCGCCCTCCAACCCCACACCGTTCGCCAATCCGGGAGCCACCACGGCGGTTGCCGTCCGAGATATCGGAGAGCCTCCGGTTCTGCGGGGCGGCCTTCGGGCGCAATTCCCGCCTACAGGGGAGAACGGCAGGACGTGGCGTGGCATGCAGTCTGCGTCCGTTTTCCTAGCGATTTGAGGCATTCATGAGCGACGACGCGAGCACGGCCACCGGCGGTTCCGGGGAGGAACAGAGACGTCTCGACGCGGCTCGCGAGCAGGGCGTGCGATGGCGCAGGTGGGGACCCTACCTCAGCGAGCGGCAGTGGGGAACCGTGCGCGAGGATTACAGCGCCGATGGCAACGCGTGGGACTACTTCACCCACGACCACGCGCGGTCGCGCACGTACAACTGGGGCGAGGACGGGCTTGCCGGTATTTCCGACGACGACCAGCGGGTGTGTTTCGCGATCGCGCTCTGGAACGGCCGCGACCCGATTCTCAAGGAACGTCTCTTCGGCCTCACCAATGCCGAGGGGAATCACGGGGAGGACGTGAAGGAGTACTACTTCTATCTCGACTCCACGCCGACGCACTCCTACATGAAGTGGCTCTACAAGTATCCGCAGCGTCCCTATCCGTACGAGGATCTGGTGAAGACCAACAGCCAGCGCTCGCGGAACGAGTTCGAGTACGAATTGCTCGATACGGGCGTCTTCGCCGGCGACAAGTACTTCGACGTCGAGGTCGAATACGCGAAGGTGACGCCCGGCGACATCGTCATCAGGATCAGCGCGACCAATCGCGGTGCCGATACGGCGACGCTGCACATCCTGCCCACCATCTGGTTCCGCAATACCTGGCGGGCCTATTCGGATGCCGCGAGGCCCGAGTTGCGCGAGGTGAAGGGGCGGGCGGGTACGAAGGCGATTTACGTCTCGCACGCCGAGCTCGGCCCGCACCACCTGTATGTCGACGGCGACGTGCCGCTGCTCTTCACCGAGAACGAAACGAATACCAGGCGCCTGTTCAACAAGCCGAACGCGAGCCCGTTCGTCAAGGACGCGATCCACGAGTTCGTCGTCCGCGGGCGGACGAAGGCCGTGAATCCGGCGCAGACCGGCACGAAGGCCGCGGCGCATCATCGCGTCCATATCGCTCCCGGCGAGACGGTCGTGCGGCGGCTCCGGTTGTCGGACGCCGGGATGTTGCCGGATCCCTTCGACGGGTTCGACGCGACGTTCGACGCGCGCGTTCGGGAAGCGGATGAGTTCTACCGGTCGATCACGCCGGCGTCGGCCACGCCGGACGCGGCCGCGGTGCTGCGCCAGGCGATGGCGGGCATGTTGTGGAGCAAGCAGTACTACTACCTCGACGCGAATCGCTGGCTGCTCGAGCACGGCGCCGATCCGTTTCTCAAGTCGGGTCGCAGCGTGCGCAACGCCGAATGGGCGCACATGATGAACGCCGACGTGATCTCGATGCCGGACAAGTGGGAATACCCGTGGTTTGCGGCCTGGGATCTCGCGTTCCACGCGGTCGCGCTCTCGGCGGCCGACATCGATTTCGCCAAGGATCAGCTGGAGCTCGTGCTCCGCGAGATGTACCTCCATCCGAACGGGCAGATTCCGGCGTACGAGTGGAACTTCTCCGACGTGAATCCGCCGGTGCACGCGTGGGCGACGGTCTTTCTGTACCGGCAGGAGCAGGCGCTCCACAACCGCAGCGACGTGGAATTTCTCAAGCGGTCGTTCGTCAAACTCCTCGCGAACTTCACGTGGTGGGTGAACCGCAAGGATCGGTTCGACCGGAACGTGTTCGAAGGTGGATTTCTCGGCCTCGATAACATCGGCGTCTTCGATCGGTCTTCGCCGCTGCCCACCGGCGGCCATCTCGAACAGGCCGATGGCACCGCGTGGATGGCGCTGTTCTGCCAGAACATGCTCGAGATTGGCGTCGAAATCGCGTCCTACGATCAGAGCTTCGAGGACATCGCGGTGAAGTTCGTCGATCACTTTCTGGCGATCGGCAACGCACTGAATCGCGTGGGTCAGGGTGGTATGTGGGACGAAGAGGACGGATTCTATTACGACGTCCTCCGCCTGCCCGACGGTACCGCCAAACGGTTGAAGGTGCGATCGCTCGTGGGGCTGCTCCCGATGTGCGCCACCACGATCGTCGAACCGTGGCAGCGGCAGCGCGTGCCGAAGATCGAAGCGCATTTCCGCGAGCGCGTACGCCGCGTGCCGGCGCTGCTGCAGGGCATCCATCCGACCGGCGAAGGGGCGCGCGGCTGGGGCGGCCGCGGCATTCTGGCCGTCGTCGATCAGCACCGCCTGCGGCGGATTCTGACGAAGCTCGTCGACGAGCGCGAGTTCCTCAGCCCGTTCGGCATCCGGGCGCTGTCGCAGTTCCACAAGCGGCACCCGTACGTGTTCCGCGTCGGCAAGTCCGAGTACAAGGTGAACTATCTGCCTGCGGAATCCGACAACGGGATGTTCGGTGGAAACTCGAACTGGCGGGGCCCGATCTGGATGCCGATGAACGTGCTCGTCATCCGGGCGCTGCTGCAGTACTACATGTTCTACGGCGATTCGTTCGTGATCGAATGTCCAACCGGCTCGGGCCGCGAAATGAATCTCTTCCAGGTCGCGAGAGAGATCGCGAACCGTCTCACGACCATCTTCCTGCCCGGCAAGGACGGACGGCGGCCGGTATTCGGCGGCACGGAAATCTTCCAGAAGGATCCGCACTGGCGCAACCATCTCCTGTTCTACGAGTACTTCCACGGAGACAATGGCGCGGGGCTGGGTGCGAGCCATCAGACCGGCTGGACCGGCCTGGTGGCGTCGCTCATCCGGTTCTTCGGAACGATCGATGAAAAATCGATGCTCGAGCAGGGCAGGGAAGCATTACGTCAGGTAAGCACTCGTCCGCGCGACAACCATGAAGAATCTGCATATACGCGATCTGTCTAGGCCGCGCGTCCGGCTGGCGACGTGTGCGCTTATCGCCATCCTCGTTGCGGCCGCCACGCCCGTGTTTGCACAGACAGGTGCGCGCGGGGCGGCTCCGCCGCCTGCGGCGCCTGCGCCAAAGGTCGAGGAGCGTAAGGACGCCCTGGGCCGTGAGACGCCACGAGGCACGCTGCTCGGCTTCATGCGCGCGGCCCGCGGGAAAAACGACGAAGCGGCTTCGCACTATCTCAACACCGACCTGGCAGGGGCGGAGGCCTTCGAGTTGTCTCGAGAGCTGTATGTCGTGCTCGACAGCCGTTTGCCCGCGCGTCTCAGCGAGGTCAGCAACAGTCCCGAGGGATCGCTCGCAAACCCGCTGAGGCCAGACCAGGACGTGGTGGGTACGATCAGTACCGAGAACGGACCGCTGGAGCTCATCGTCGAGCGCGTGAGTCTGGGGACCGACCCTCCAGTGTGGCTGTTTTCGCAGCGTACGCTGGAGGCCATTCCGGAGGTGTTCGACGAGATCGATGTCGTTCCGGTCGACGTACCCCGGCTTCGCATTGGCGGAGTACGCCTGTTCGTGTGGGGTGTTGTCCTGCTGATCGTGCCGCTCTGGTACCGGCTGACGGGGCTGGCCAGGATCCCGGGAGTGCTTCGCCTGTTGACCCTGGCGCTCGCGATCCACTGGGTCGTGCCGTCAGTCGATTTTCCGCTGCGCGAGCGGCAGTTGTGGACGACGGTTTCGGCATTTCTCACGCTGATCTCCGGCGTGTGGCTGCTCCTGCACCTGAACGACTACGGCGCCCGCTATGTCGCGCGCCAGTTCCAGAATGCCAGCGTCTTCGAGGTCGCGTCGCTCGTGCGGCTCGGGCATCGGATTGCCGATGTGTGTCGCGGTCATCCTCGGCGTGCTCGTGGCGTTTCGGTACTTCGGCACGGATCCGACCGCGGCGCTGGCCGGTCTCGGCATCGGCGGCATTGCCGTCGCGCTGGCGGCACAGAAGACGCTGGAAAACGTCATCGGAGGGTTGTCGCTCATTTTCGACAAGGCCGTCCGTGTGGGCGATGTGCTCAAGGTTGGCGACGCGGCCGGGACGGTTGGGGTCGTCGACTCAATCGGCCTTCGCTCGACGCGCATTCGAACGACGGCGCGAACGATCCTGACCGTGCCGAACGGTCAGATTGCCAACGTCAGCCTCGAAACGCTCTCCGCCCGCGACATGTGCTGGTTTTATCACACGCTGGGCCTGAGGTTCGGGACGACATCCGTGCAGATTCGAAAGGTCATCGAGGGCATTCACGACAAGCTCGCGTCGCATCCTGCCGTTGATGCGAGCACGGTGCGCGTGCGCTTCATCCGTTTTGCGCCTTCGTCCCTCGATGTCGAAGTGTTCGCGTACGTGTTGACGGGCGACTGGCCTCGATTCCTGGAGATCCAGGAGCAATTGCTCGTGTCGATCATGGACATCGTCGAACGGGCGGGTACATCGCTGGCGTTTCCGACGCAGACGCTCCACCTGTCGGACACGCGTGCGACGCCCGCGCTGGAGGCGGGATCTCAGCAGACGCGCCGCGTCTGACGAAGGTCAGCTCGACTAAAGTCGAGCCCTACCAGTAGAGTTGCTCATCGGTTGGCCGATCGGCAGGGCGCAACTTCAGTTGCGCAAACACCATCGCCCTGTCCCGCCTACCGGGCGTTCTGCGGGACGAGCTTCATGTCCCGCATTTCCTTGACGACCTCTTCGATGAGATCGCCGACGACCTGCTGGACGTTCTTCGGGTTCTTCGTTTCGCTCGTGGCGGCCCACACGAGCCGCTCGGGCGCCAGGTTGAAGACGAGCGTTTCGACGACGACCGAGGCGGGATCCTTGGAGAGCGAGATGCTGACGCCGACGTTCCCGCCCCAGCCCATACCGTAATAGCTATAGAACGACTGCTCGTACGACGACCAGACGACGGGGGCCCGCCGTTGGGCGGCCTGGTAGCTCACCGGACGCAGGGCAACCACACCTTGAATCCCGGCCCGCTCGAACCATGGCTTGGCGCGCTCGGCGCTCAGCATTTCCTCGCGCGGCATGATGCGATAGGTCGTCACGCCGTTCACCTTTCGCGCGTTGAGCTCTTTCGCGAGCGCTTCTTCACCCGAGATCTGAAGCGATTGATCGTCGGTGATGACGAGCGCCGCGATTTTCTTGCCGGCGAAGTTCAGTTTCGACACCTCGGCCGATTTCCAGACCGACTCGAACTTTGGCGCGGCCGCGGCAGACGCCGCAGCCACGATGACCAGAAGAGCGATGAGCAAGCGCGGTGGGTTCATGCGTGGGTTCATGGGATCTCCAGACTATACTCCCGGTCGGCGGTCCGCTGGCGTGCCTGCCCGGCCTGGCCTCGTCGATGTCGGCGGCGGAAACGGCGAGGCACGTCCCATGCCATTTCGTGCCCTGGTCGAATTGAGGCCGAAACCGAGACCCGCCATCCAGCGGCGGACCGGCGCTGCGCGGAAGGTGTGAAACCCCTCCGACTATTCGGAGCCCCTCCATCGTGTTAGAGCAATGCGATGGGGTTGCAGCCAACTTCGTGTGCCGAAAGGCTGGCACACTGTGTGCTCGACAGGCGTCAACGTGTGCCATGACTGAAGCCCTCAGTGTGTCGAACGACGCCGCCGGTTCCTCGCTGGACCGGGACAGCAGAGGTACAGAGAGACATATGCGAACACATATCAACACCACCAGGACACGGCTTGTCGCCGCGATTGCGGTCGCCTCGACCGGTCTCGCCTGCAAGGAGGCCGCGACGGTCGCGCCGCCACCGGTCGAAGTCTATGTCGCCCCGGTGGTCGTCCAGGATGTGCCGACCTACCTCGATCTGGTGGGCCAGACGGCAGGCTTCCAGGACGTGGACATCAGGGCCCGCGTCGAAGGCTTTCTCGAGAGGGTGAACTTCCGCGAAGGCTCGTTCGTGACACGGGGCCAGCTGCTCTACGAGATCGATCGAAAGCCGCTCGAGGCTCTTCTCGCGCAGAGCAAGGCCGATCTGGCGACGGCCGAGGCGAGGCTGGCCAAGGCCGAAAACGACGTGTCCCGCTATACGCCGCTCGTCGCCAAGCAGGCCGTGAGCAAGCAGGAGCTGGACAACGCGCTGTCCGAACGTGACGCATCCCGGTCGCAGGTCGAAGCGGGGCGCGCTGCCGTCGAGAAGGCGACGCTCGACCTGAGCTACACGCGCGTGACGTCGCCCATTGCCGGGCTGGCGGGGACGACCAACGTGAAAGCGGGCAACCTCGTCGGGCGCGGAGAGAGCACACTCCTCACGACGGTCTCGCAGATCGATCCCGTCCTCTTTCGCGTCGGTGTGACCGAGACGGACTACCTCAGGGTGGCCCGGCGGAACACCGCGCGCCTCGGCCAGGCGCCCCGCGCCGAGGGGATCGAGCTCACCCTGACCGACGGCTCGAAGCATCCCCAGCTCGGCAAGATCTCCAACGTCGAACGGGCCGTCGATCCGACGACCGGCACACTCGGTGTGGAGATCGAATTTCCCAACCCCCAGGGGCTGCTTCGTCCAGGCCAGTTCGGCCGTGCGCGGATTCTGCTCGAAACGAAGCCGCAACAACTGCTCGTCCAGCAGCGGGCCGTTCAGGAACTCCAGAGCCTGTATAGCGTGGCCGTGGTCGACGGCAGCGGGAAGGTGGCCTTTCGGAGCGTGAAGGTCGGTCCGCGGGTCGGATCGCTCTGGGTGATTGAAGAGGGTCTGAAACGCGGCGAGCAGGTGGTCGTCGAAGGCCTTCAGCGGATTCAGGACGGGATGACGGTCTCGGCCAAGCCCGCGCCGGCTGCCGCCACCGAACCTCTCGGCAAAGTGACGCCGGCGGATGCCAAACCGGCCGCCGCAAAAGCGGAGTAGATCATGGCTCGCTTCTTCGTCAACAGACCCATCGTCGCAATGGTCATGTCGATCATCATCGTGATGCTCGGCGTGGTGGCCATGCAAGGGCTGCCCATTGCGCAGTACCCCGAGATCGTGCCGCCGATGATTCAGGTCACGACGACCTTCATCGGCGCCAGCGCCACCGACGTCGAGGGCTCGGTGGCGACGCCGCTCGAACAGCAGATCAACGGCGTCGAGAACATGATCTACATGAAGTCGACCAACGCCAACGACGGCACGTTGACGTTGAAGGTGTCGTTCGAGGTCGGGTCGAACCTCGACATGAACAACGTGCTCACGCAGAACCGCGTGTCGCAGGCCATGCCGCAGATGCCGCAGTCGGTGAAGAACTACGGCGTGTCGGTGAAGAAGGCGCTCGCGTTTCCGCTGCTCGTCATCTCGATCAAGTCGCCCAAGGGCACCTACGACGGCAGTTTCCTTGCCAACTACACGACGATCAACATCAACGACGCGATTGCCCGTATCCAGGGTGTCGGGCAGATCAACCTGTTCGGCGGCAGCGACTACGCCATGCGCGTGTGGCTGCGTCCCGACGTCATCGCACGCCTCGGCCTGACGGTTCCTGACATCGCGAACGCGATCTCGCAGCAGAACCAGTTGACGCCGGCCGGACAGATTGGCGGACCACCGGCCGCGGCGGGCACCGAATACACCTACACCGTCCGCACGCAGGGACGCCTGCTCAGCGAGGAGGAGTTCGGCAACATCATCGTGCGCACGGCCGCGGACGGCTCGGAGGTGCGCCTCAAGGACGTCGCGCGCCTCGAGCTGGGAACCATGCTCTACAACGCCATGGGCCGCCACGACGGGACGCCCTCGGCGGTCATTGCCGTCTTCCAGATTCCCGGCACGAACGCGCTCGACGTGGCCGACCGGATCAAAGCGACGATGGCCGATCTGTCGAAGCGGTTTCCGCGCGACATGGAGTACCTGGTGTCGCTCGACACGACCCTGCCGGTCTCCGAAGGCATCAACGAGATCGTCCACACGCTCCTCGAAGCCGTTGTGCTCGTCATCATCGTGGTGTTCGTCTTCCTGCAGAACTGGAGGGCCACGCTTATCCCGCTGATGACCGTGCCGGTGTCGCTCGTCGGCGCGTTCATGTTTTTCCCCCTGCTGGGATTTTCGATCAACGTGCTCTCGCTGCTCGGGCTCGTGCTCGCGATCGGCATCGTCGTTGACGACGCCATCGTCGTCGTCGAAGCGGTCATGCACCACATCGAGCATGGGATGGCGCCCAAAGAGGCCACCATCAAGGCGATGGAGGAAGTGTCGGGTCCCGTCATCGCCATCGGTCTCATCCTGTCGGCCGTCTTCGTGCCCGTCGGGTTCATGGGCGGCATCACCGGCCGCCTCTATCAGCAGTTCGCCATCACCATTGCGATCTCCGTGCTGCTGTCCGTCATAAACGCGCTCACGCTGAGTCCCGCATTGGCGGCGCTGTTGCTGAAGCCAGCGACCGGCAAGCGCTCGCTGCTGACGCCGTTTTACAACGGCTTCAACAAAGTGTTTGGGTGGACAACCGACCGCTACGTCACCTTTGCCGGCATTCTCATCAGGAAGATGTTCCGGAGTCTGGCGTTCATCGGCGTGCTCGTCTACGTGGTCGTCATGCTCGTCCAGCGGATCCCGGGCGGATTCGTACCCGAGGAAGATCAGGGATTCCTGCTGGTCAACGCGCTGCTTCCGGACGCCGCGTCGCTCGAACGGACCGACGCGGTCATGCGGAAGGCCGAGGCGATTCTGGCCAAGAACGAGGCGGTTGAGGGTTTCAACACGATTTCCGGCTACTCGCTGCTGACGGGCGCGTACTCGTCGAACATGGGGTTCTTCTTCGTCCAGTTGAAGCCCTGGCACGATCGGCACACGCCCGAGAGTCATGCGAACGGCGTCGTCGCCGCGCTGAATCGCGCGTTCGCCCAGCAGATTCCAGAGGCGGGCGTCATCGCCTTCGGGCCGCCTGCGATCCCGGGCCTTGGAACGGGCGCGGGCTTCACCATGCAGCTGCAGGATCGCAGTGGAGGATCACCCGAGTACCTCGCGCAGCAGACGGCGCGCTTCGTCGAGGCGGCGCGCAAGCGTCCGGAGATCGCCCGTATCAACACGCTCTACCGGGCGAGCGTGCCGCAGATTTACGCGAACATCGACCGGAGCAAGGTGCTCAAGTCGGGCGTACCGCTGAACGACGTGAACACGACGCTCGGCGCGCTGCTCGGCAGCTCGTACATCAACGATTTCAACCGCTTCGGCCGCGTCTACAAGGTTTACATCCAGGCCGAGCCGGAGTTCCGCCGGGATCCTCGACAGCTTGGGTTGTTCTACGTCAAGAACCAGAAAGGCGGCATGGTGCCGCTGGACACGCTGGTGACGACCGAGCCGACCGCGGGGCCGGAGTTCACGAATCGATTCAACCTGTTCCGGAGCGCCGAGCTGACGGGGGTGCCGGCCGTAGGGTACTCCTCGACGCAGGCGCTCGATGCGCTGGAACAGACGGCGCGCGAAGTGCTGCCCCCCGACATGAGCTTCGACTGGGCGGACCTGTCGTTCCAGGAGCGCCGGGCGCCCGGCGTGGCCGTTGTCTTCATGCTCGCGATCTTCCTCGTGTTCCTGATTCTGGCTGCCCAGTATGAAAGCTGGGGGTTGCCGTTCAGCGTCCTGCTCGGGACGCCGTTTGCCGCATTCGGCGCGTATCTCGGCCTGTACCTGGCGCGCCTGGCGCTCGGCCCGAGCTACGTGAACAACGTCTTCGCGCAGATCGGCCTCATCATGCTCATCGGGCTCGCCGCGAAGAACGCGATTCTGATCGTCGAGTTCGCCAAGATGGAGCACGACCAGGGCAAGCCGCTCGTCGAGGCCGCGCTCAACGCCGCGAAACTGCGGTTCCGTCCGATTCTCATGACGGCCTTCGCATTCATCCTCGGCGTCGTGCCGCTGCTCACGGCGACCGGCGCCGGAGCGGAATCGCGCAAGGTGATGGGTATGACCGTGTTCGCCGGCATGTCCGTGGCGACCTTCCTGGGCGTGCTGCTGATTCCGATGTTGTACGTCGCGACGGAGAAGGCGATCGGCGGCGGCGCGAAGCAACCCGCGACAACCCCGGCCGTGACACCACCTCCGGCGCTCGCCCCCGGTCACGGGCATGGGGGACACTGACATGCGACGTCGCGCTCTTTCGCTGGTCCTGGCGCTGGTGTTCGCGCCGTTTCTGGGCGGCTGTCTGGTCGGGCCGAACTACGAGCGCCCGCAGATGCCGAGCCCGCCGCAGTACCGGTTTCTTGCCGGTGCGCCGCAGGCCGAGTCGCTGGCCGATGCGCCCTGGTTCCAGGTCTTCGACGATCCGGCTCTGCAGGCGCTCGTCAAAGAGGCCATCGCCAACAACCTCGATTTGCGCATGGCCATCGCGCGCGTCGAGGAGATGCGCGCGCGCGCGGGCATCGCGAAATCGTACCTGTATCCGCAAGTCGACGGCGTCGTGTCGTACAACGCCCGTCAGACGTCAGGCGTTCGGGGAGAGACGACCTCGGGAGAGGACGAGGACACCACCGCTCAGAGCGGCGTGTACGGCTTCAGCCTCTCGTGGGAGCTCGATCTGTTCGGCCGCATCCGGCGCGGTCACGAGTCGGCGCTGGCCGTGGTGCTGGCGACCGACCAGGCCCGCCGCGGGGTGCTCGTGACGCTGGTCGGCGACGTGGCGTCGCACTACTTCCTGCTGCGCGAGCTCGACCTGCAGCTCATGATCGCGCGGCGCACGCTGGGGCTGAACGACGAAACGGTCGCGTATTTTCAGAATCGGCTCGACGGCGGTGTGGCGAACCGTCTCGAAGTGGACCGCATTCGCGCCAACCGCTCGCAGACGGCGGCGGCGATTCCAGACATCGAACAGCAAATCGCCGTGGTCGAGAACTCGCTTTCGCTCCTGCTGGGACGTCCTCCCAGCGCGATTCCCCGCCAGGCGTTGACCGAGGCCGAGCTGCTGCCACCGCCGATTCCGCCCGGCCTGCCGGTGTCGCTGCTCGAACGGCGGCCTGATATCGCACAGGCCGAGCAGATGCTGATTTCCGCCAACGCCGACATCGGCGTGGCCAAGGCGATGTTCTTTCCGACGATCAGCCTGACCGGCTTTCTCGGCGGCGTCAGCGGCGATCTCTCGAATTTTCTCGGTGGGGATGGGGCGGCCTGGTCGCTCGGTGGCCGGGTTGCTGCAGCCGATCTTTCAAGGCAATCGTCTCCGGCGGAACGCCGAAGCCGCGCAGGCCCGCTTCGAGATTGCGGTCGCGGCATACCAGAAGGCCGCGCTCAACGGGTACCGCGAAGTGTCGACTTCCTTGATCACGATCCAGAAGCTGGCGGAACGGCGCGTGGAGGAACAGATCGGCGTGACCGCGCTCCTGGACGCTTCCGAGCTTGCCCGCTCGCGGTACGATTCCGGGCTCGCCAGCTACATCGAGATTCTCACGGCCGACCAGGAGCTGTTCCAGCAGCAGCTGATCCTCGCGCAGACGCGCGGCGCGGAATTGCGCGCGCGCGCGGAGCTTTATCGCACGCTCGGCGGCGGCTGGCAGCCATAGGGGACCGGAACATATGGCCAATCTCAAGCGGCGAAAGTACGAAAAGGAACTGCTCAAGTTACAGGGCAAGCTCTGCATCCTGCAGGAATGGGTCAAGGCCAAGGGCCTGCGCGTGATCATCGTCTTCGAGGGACGTGACGCTGCGGGAAAGGGCGGGCTCATCAAAGCGATCAGCGAGCGGGTCAGCCCTCGTGTGTTTCGCGTCGTCGCCCTTGCCGGCCCCGTCCGATCGGGAAAAGAGCCAGATGTACCTGCAGCGGTACTTCCAGCATTTTCCCGCGGCGGGCGAAATCGTGATCTTCGACCGGAGCTGGTACAACCGCGCGGGCGTCGAGCACGTCATGGGGTTCTGCACGAAGGATCAGTACGAACGCTTTCTCGATCTCTGTCCGATGTTCGAGCGCCAGATCGTCGAAGGCGGGGTGATGCTGATCAAGGTCTGGCTCGAGGTCGGGAACAAGGAGCAGCAGCGGCGGTTCGAGGCGCGCATCGACGATCCGATGCGGCAATGGAAGCTGAGCCCGATGGACCTGCCGTCGAGGGCGAAATGGTACGAGTACTCCCGTGCGCGCGATGCCATGCTCAAGGCAACCGACACGCGCGTCGCGCCCTGGTACATCGTCAGATCTGACGACAAGAAACGGGCTCGCCTCAATACGATCGCCCACATCCTGAAACAGATTCCGCACAAGAAGATCAAGCGCCCGAAGGTCAGGCTGCCGGGCCGCTCGAAAAAGCATGCCTACAACGACGAGGCTTCGATTGCCCGACGGAAGTTCGTGCCGGAAATCTACTGATTTCGCGCGAATCGCCGCGCTCTGCCTTGTGGTCGTCTGCGGGACTGCGCTCGCCGCGCAGTCCCAGACGCCGCCCGACAACGCTGCCCTGCAGCGACTGCTCGAAGTCGGCCTTCACGCCGAGCCATCTGGAGAAACGGCCACCGTCGTGTTCTTCAACCGGCCCATCGTCGTCCTGAGGGCGCGCGTGCTGGGGCGGGCGCCCGCCGAGCGCGCGTTGAGCTCGAGCCGCTTGATGGACGATCTCATCTCGGGCGGAGAAGCCCATCAGGTCGAAACGCGGGTGCTGGAGGGCGCCGCCCTCGTCATGGCTGGCGGGCGCACCGTGCTGGTGCTGACCCCGCCAGACGTAGACGAGCTGTCGGGAGAAACCCTCGACCAGGCTGCAGCAGGGGCGGCACGGCGTCTCCAGCAGGCGCTCGATGAGGCGTACGAAGCGCGGACGCCGGCGAGGCTGATGCGCTCGGCAGCCGTGGCGCTCGCGGTGCTGCTGACAGGCGTGCTGCTGGCAATCGTCGTCGCCCGCTCGCACCGGGCCGTCTCGGCCCGGCTGGTTCACCTGGCCGAGACGACGGTGACCAAGTCCGGCATCGCCGACGCGAACCTGCTGCGGGCGTCCCGGCTGATCGAGATCCAGCGCCGTCTGACATCCTACGTCGCCGTCGTCCTCTACCTGGTGATCTGCCTACAGCGTCATCGCGATCATCCTGCGCCGGTTCCCGTTCACGAGACCCTGGGGCGAGTCGATGCGCGGGTTTCTGTTCGAGACCGGTATGAATGTCGGTCTGGGAATCGCCCATGCGATACCCGGCCTCGTCACGATCGCGATCATCGTGTTCCTGACGCGTTTCATCGTCCGCCTCATCGGCCTCTGGTTCCATGCGATCGAGCAGGGCAGCATCGCGGGCCCGAGATGGCTTCATCCCGAAACCGCGCAGCCCACGCGCCGGCTGTTGACGGCTGCGGCCTGGTTGTTCGCGATTGTCCTGATCTTTCCCTACGTGCCGGGGAGCCAGACCGATGCGTTCAAGGGCGTCAGCGTGCTGGTGGGCCTCATCGTCACGCTCGGTTCCAGCGGGCTGATGAACCAGGTCATGAGCAATTTCATGATCACGTACTCTCGCGCGCTGCGGGTCGGCGATTTCGTGCGGATCGGAGAGGTCGAAGGAACGGTGATGCAGCTTGGGATGCTCTCGACCAAGATCCATACGGTATTTGGCGAAGAGGTGACCATTCCCAATGCGGTCGTGATTGCGCAGACGACCACGGACTTTTCGCGGATGGTGGGCGAGGGCGTGCTGACGCGGACCTCGGTGACGATCGGATACGACTCCCCCTGGCGCCAGGTGCATTCGCTGCTGCTGACGGCCGCCACGCGAACGCCGGGCATACGGAAGGAAGTGAAGCCGTTCGTCTTTCAGGCCTCACTCCAGGACTTCTACGTTCGAGTACACGCTGGCCTTCGCGCTGGAGCGCCAGGACCAGCGCGTCAACATTCTCGCCGCGCTCCACGCCAACATCCAGGATCTCTTCAACGAGTACGGCGTCCAGATCATGTCCCCCCACTATCTGGGCGACCCCGCCGCGCCGAAGGTCGTGCCGGCGGACAAGTGGTTTGCCGCGCCGGCACACGCGAAAGAGGTCAGTACTCGTTAAACAGCCGCTGCAGGTCGGCCATCGGACGCGTTTTCAGCAGCGCGAGCCGGAGCAGCACACGCGACTTCTGCGGGTTCAAGTCGAGCGATGCCACCAGGCCGAGCTTGTCGTCCTCGACCTCCACGTTCCGGCCGACCCGTCCCGTCGCAACCCGCGATGAACGCACGCAGATGACGCCATTCTTCGCGTGTCTGGCGAGCGCGTCGAGGGCCGGCTTGGTCATGTTGCCGTTGCCGACGCCGGCGATCACGATGCCCTTGGCCCCCGCGGCGACGGCGGCGTCGATGAGGGCGCCGTCCATGTTCTCGTAAGCCATGATGATGTCCACGCGCGGGAGCGCAGTGGTCGCTGTCACCGAGAACTCCGATTCGAACGTGTGCTTGCCGACGGGGCCGCGGTTCCAATCGACTTCACCATACGCCACGGTTCCGATCAGCCCCGTCACGGGCGAGAGGAACGTCTGAACGGCGGTGGTGCTGGCTTTGGTGAGCGAAGACGCACCGTGGATCCAGTCGTTGACGACGACGAGCACACCGCGGCCCGCAGCCTCCTTGTTGGCGGCCACGGCTACTGCGTTGAAGAAGTTGAGCGGGCCGTCTGCCGACAACGCCGTGGAGGGGCGCATCGCGGCCGTCAGGACGACCGGCACCTTCGATTTGACGACGAGATTGAGAAAGTACGCGGTCTCCTCAATCGTGTCGGTGCCGTGGGTGATCACGACGCCATCCACGCCACCTTTGCTGGTCAGCTCGTTGATGCGGGTGGCCAGCTTCAGCCACACCTCATCGTTCATGTCCTGCGAGCCGATGTTCGAGATCTGCTCGCCTCTGAGCACGGCGAGTTTCTTCGCCTGCGGCACGGCGGCGAGCAGTTGGTCGACGCCGACCTGACCGGAGGTATACCCCGCCTGGACATCGCTCGCGGCGGCGCCGGCGATGGTGCCTCCCGTCGCGAGCACGACGATGGTGGGGAGTTTGGCCTGAGCGACGGCCGGAATCTGGATGGTGAGCGCCGCGCACACGGCAATCACGAGCGACAGTGAAGCGACAGGACTCTTGCGCATACATGACCTCTCTAATGTGTGCCGGCCACCAGCATCAACCATGGTGTGCCGACAAGGAGATAAAGCACGACGTTGAACGCCGTCACCATTCCACCAAGCCGATACAAATCCCGCTGAGACAGAAACCCGCTGCCTGTAAACAACAAGTTCGCGCTCGACCCCTGCGGCGTGATCGCCGAGAAGTAGTTCGTCGCGAAGAGAAGCTGGAACGCGAGCGGAGCGGCGGGCACGCCCAGCTTGACGCCGACGTCCATGAACACGCCGAAGAGCGCCATGAGGTGTGCCGTCTGACTCACGAACACGTAGTGCAGCAGGACGTACGCGACCGAGCAGCGCGATTCCCGCGGCGACGGGCTGCCATCCCACCATCGCATCGGCGAGCCGCGCGCCGAGAAATCCCATGAAGCCGAGCGTGTTGAGCTCGGAGCTCAGGGTGTAGAGCACGGCGAACCAGATGAACGTGGCGAGCACATCGCCCTGCTTGGCGATGTCGTCGAGAGTGAGGGCGCCCGAAACGAGCAGGACGCCCAGACCGAGAAACGCGACGGCGGTCGAATCGATCCCGAAGGTCGCGGCCGACGCCCAGAGGGCCACCATGCCCACGAACGAGCCCATCACGACCTTCTCGTCACGGCTCAGCGGGCCCATCTTGGCCAGCGCGCTTCCGCGCCTCGGCCGGCGCCTGGGGCGTCGATCGCAGTTCGGGCTTGATGAGCCAGAAGAGCAGCGGCGGCATCAGCGCGATGGAGGCCAGTGTGGGGACCGCCGCTGCGACGAGCCACGACGCGAAGCTGATCTGGACGCCGAAGCTGCGCGCGATTTCCGTTCCAATCGGGTTGGCGGCCATGGCCGTCAGCCAGAGGGCCGACGAGAGGCTCAGGCTGACGATGCCGGAGAACATCAGGAAGCTGCCGAGCCGCGGATAGCGGTTCTCTTCGGGATTCGAGCCGGCGGCCGCGGCCAGCGAGTAGGCGAGCGGATAAATGACGCCTGAGCGTGCGGTGTTGCTCGGAAACGCGGGCGCGATCAGCCCGTCGACCAGGAAGATGCTGTACGACAATCCGAGCGTCGAACGTCCGAAGCGCGTCACCGCCAGATGGCCGATGCGCGCGCCAAGCCCGCATTTCACGACCGCGCGTGCGACGAGAAACGCGATGACGATGAGGAGGATCGTGCCGTTGGCGAATCCCGCGTAGGCCTTCGCCGGAGGGAGCAGTCCGGACAGCACGGCCGCCGCCACCGCCAGCACCGACGCCGTCAGAATCGGAAAGACGCTGACGACAACCGAAAAGATCGCGGCCGCGAAAATGGCGAAGAGACGCCACGCTTCGACGCCCAGCCCTTCGGGTGGCGGCACGAACCACATGACAAGAGGAAATCCGATCGCGATCAGCCGCATGAGCAGCGTGCGGCGTGCTGGCGTCATGGCTGCCGGCCGCCTGTCCGGAACGAGCCCTTGAGATCCGCGGCACGGCCCTGCACCACGTCGTCCTCGCCCTGAGCGACGTACTGCCACGTCATCGAGTACTCGCCGGCGATGCCCGTGTACGGACCCGTTCCGCCGGTGATGGTGCCGGAGATCTGCCGGCCGGTCTGCAACGTCGTGCCCCGCAACACGCTGAAGACACGGTTCCCCTGCGCGTCGGTCCACACCGCCGAACCTGCGCTGACGCTTCGACCATCGTCGAAGCCGATGGCCTCTCCCCGGAAGCCACGGCTCAGGCCGGCGCCGCTGGTCAGCACGACGGCACCAGACAACTCGACGACTGCGGCCGGCCGCGTGCCCTCGGTTGGCAGCGTCCTCCGCCGGCCGACCGCCGACCAGCTTCCTTCGAAGCTGCCCTGGCCGGCCGGCGACGGGGTTTGTGCATGCACGCTGGCGAGTACGCCTGTCACGGCGACGGCAGCCGCGAGTCTCACCGCGCGCCAGAGATGCGAGCGGTCCATCAGGCGGGACGTCCCTGACCGGTCATGTTCATCGGGTCGAGGACCTCGGCGATTTGCTTCTCCGAGAGAATTTTCTTTTCACGAATGAGCTCCAGAATGCCGCGGCCCGTTTTCGTGGCCTCGGCAGCCAGTTCGGTGGCTTTGTCGTAGCCAATCACCGGGTTCAGCGCGGTGACCGTGCCGATGCTGTAGTCAACGTAGTGACGGCAGACGTCGGGGTTGGCGGTGATGCCTTCGATGCAATGCACGCGCAGCGTGTTCGCGGCGTTGATGAACATCGTCTGCGCTTCGAAGACGCACGCGGCGATGACGGGCTCGAACACGTTGAGCTGCAGCTGTCCGCCTTCGGCCGCCATGGATACCGTGAGGTCGCTGCCGATGACGCGGAAGCAGACCATGTTGACGACTTCGGGAATCACCGGGTTCACTTTGCCCGGCATGATCGACGAGCCGGGCTGCTTGGGCGGCAGATTGATTTCGCGCAGGCCGCAGCGTGGCCCCGACGACAGCAGGCGCAGATCGTTGCAGACCTTCGACAGCTTGATGGCGAGGCTCTTCATGCACGACGAATAGAGCACGAAGGACTGGGTGTCCTGGGTCGCCTCGATGAGATCGGACGCCAGATAGATGGGCAGCCCGGTGACGGTCGCCAGATGCGCGACGCACTTCTGCGAATAGCCGGCCGGCGCGTTCAAACCGGTTCCGATGGCGGTCGCGCCCATGTTGACTTCGCACAGCACGCGCTGGATGGCTTCCAGCGCTCGGATTTCGCCGGCCAGCGTTTCGCCGAACGCGTTGAACTCCTGTCCGAGCGTCATCGGCACCGCATCCTGAAGCTGCGTGCGCCCCATCTTCAGGATCGTGCCGAACTCGCGGCCTTTTGCCTTGAAGGCGGCGATGAGCTCGTTGATCGCGGCGATCAGCCGCATATTCCCGAGCGCCATGCCGACGTGCAGCGACGTGGGATAGGCATCGTTGGTCGACTGCGAGGCGTTGACGTGATCGTGCGGGTCGCAGAACTCGTACTCGCCCTTCTTGTGGCCCATCAGCTCGAGCGCCCGGTTCGCGATCACCTCGTTGGCGTTCATGTTGGTCGAGGTGCCGGCGCCGCCCTGATACACGTCGAGCTGGAACTGATCGTGGAGCGCGCCGCCGATAATCTCCATGCAGGCGCGCTCGATGCCCGAGAGCACCGTCGCGTCGAACTGGCCGCACTCGAGGTTCGCGCGCGCCGCGGCGAGCTTCACCATGGCGAACGCTTTGATCAGATCCGGATAGAGCCGCAGTTGCACGCCGGAGATGTGGAAATTTTCGAGGCCGCGGGCGGTCTGGACGCCGTAGTAGGCGTCGGCAGGCACCTCTTTCGGTCCCAGCAGATCACGTTCGGTGCGAGAAGCTTGAACAGGCATATGAAACTCCAATCAATAGCGAGCGTGTGGTGGGTTTGCAGATTTCCGGGCGAATGCCGAAAAGAACGGGGCGTGTGGGATTGTGGTCCGCGTCAGGAGCGCCAGGACTCGCTATCGGAACGCCGCCGGCAGGAGGTTGCACGTGAGTGTCACGGCCTGACGGTCACGGCCGCGCTCAGATTGAACTGAATCCGCGTTTCCGCCGGCAACTGCAGATGTTCGGTCCCCTGGCTCGCGACGACGGCGCCGGCCGCGCCTCCGACCAGCCGCGCCGATGGCCGCACCTTCGCCTCCACCGGCGATGCCGCCGATGATCGCCCCGAGTCCCGCACCGCCTGCGACTTTTCGAGTGGTCTTCTTGCCTTCACCGCCGCCCTTGGATTCCACCTGCGTGGTGACGATTTCGTACTTGTTGCCGCCGAACGCGATGGAGTTCGCTTTCAGCGTGATCTTGTCCGCGCCTTTCATCTTGCCGGCCTGTTCGACCTTCGCGGCCTGCAGCAACACGATCGATCCGCGCGGAATCACGACGACCCCTTTCATCATGACGGGGTCGTCGAGGAGCGATTTGAACGTCGCGCCGGTCTTCGTGGCATCGACGTCAATCGCCTCGACGAGCCGGACGTTGAGGAGGTACCCGCCGGTACCGTCACAGGGGCGGGTGCGCGTGACGGATCAGGTGCCGGTGGAGGTGGGGCCTTGCGGGCGGAGAACTCGACGCCGGTGATGTCCTCGATGGGAAATTCCGCGATCGCTCCGTTCGCCAGCAGCAGGCGCACGCGCTTGGCGTCGGCGCTGACGAAGTTGCCCTCGACGACGCGGCCGTCCTTGCGCAGCTTGACGCGATCGGCCGACAGCACGGCGCTGCCAGCGGTCACCGCAACCGCCACCGCGAGGGTCCAGGAGATGAGAGCGCGAGTCGACATGCGGTTCACCTTGTGCTGTTCAGTGCCCGCTTACTTGATGACGGGCAGCGACGCGGCGATTTGGAGATCGAGCAGCAACAGAATCTGATTCTCGACCTGGAAAAACCGGACCACCGTCATGGCCGGGAGCACCGACTTGAGACGGGTGAAGTACTTTTCTTTGAGCGCGTGACGCCGGCCTTCGAGCTCGAGCGCGCGGCCTCCCAGCTTGTCGGCGATCGCGTCGGTCATCTTGTCGTAGGCACCGGCGTAATCCACGATCAACGCCATCCGATCGTCGTTGATCTTCGACAGTTCGAGCTCGTACTCGCGGTAGATCGGCCAGAACTTCGCGTCTTCGTCTTCGCTGAACTGCATCATCTCGGTGATGATCGCGACCTTCTGCGTGCGGAGATCCGAGCGGAGCAGCTCGACATAGGCGGTGAGGTTGGCCTCGCGCGACTCTGCCTGGGTGGCGGGCATCTGGCTCTGTGCCAGGACGGGCACCGACAGCGGCGAGCGCGGCCGTCAGGACAAGGGCAACACGCATGTCACATCCTCAGTCGTTGAACTTCTTCCACGAAATCGAGCCCGCGGGTACCACCCGGCAGCGCGAACTCGACGCGCGGCGGCTTCACCGCGTACTCCATCAGCGCAGGCCAGTCCGGTGAAGGCGCTGGACCGCACACGACGGCGCAGGTCTTCTTCGGTCTGCCATTCCTCGACGTAGCGCACGACACCCTGATCGCGGATGCGCGTCGAGACCGAGCACCCGACGCAACCATGCAGCGCTCGCGTATCATCCATCATCGAATGGAGAGCCATCGTGATCCGATGGGCCTGGCCAATCGGTGTGAGCCAGCAAACGATCATGCGGACCGGCATCTGCTCCAACACGGAACCTCGACTGCATAGGCATCGGCGTGGATAGACATGGAACACGGAATGCTCGATGCGCAGGGTATTCAGCAGGTTGTGTGCCATCGACCCGGGAGGATGGAGCGATCGTGTTCGGGCGAATGTCTCGGCCTGATTAAGCCTCATTGGCGGGACCGCTGGCGTCCCGAGTCCTGGTCCCTGGGGTCTCCAATTGGTTGGAGGCACCCCGAAATGTCGGGTTCGGCCCGCTTAACTTTATTGACCGTGGCGGTCCTGGTCTGGCTCTGCCCGGCCGCCTGGGCCCAGAAGGTTGACGTGGTCACACTCAGGAACGGCGACCGGATTACGTGCGAGATCAGCAACTTGAGCCGCAGCATGTTGAGCGCAAGCACCGATCCACTGGGAAAGGTTGTCGATTCATTGGGGCCAGATTGTCGGCATCCAGAGCCCGCGGGTGTTCACGCTCCAGATGGCGACGGGCGAGCGCTACTACGGGACGCTGCTGGCGTCGCAACCGAACCAGATTGTCGTCGGGTTCGCCGGAGGATCCGTCGCGCTGTCTCTGACCGAGGTCGTGGAGCTCGTGCCGATCGGGCAGAGCTTCTGGAGGCGCATCGACGGCTCGCTCGATCTGGGCTTCAGCTTCACGCAGGCCAATCTCGAGACACACGGGACGTTGAACGGGTCGGCGACCTACCGTACCCAGACCCGCCAGATTGCGGTGAAGGCGTCGTCGCAGGTGTCCACACGAGACGATGCCGATCGTGAGTACCGTGCCGACCTCGGCTTGAGCTACAGCCGTTATCTGTCGAACCGGTTCTACGCCATCGGGTGGGCCGGCGGGCAGCAGAACGACGAGCTGACGCTCGAACTGCGGACACTGGCCGGCGGAGGGATCGGCCGCGAGCTCGTGCACACCGATCGCCGGATCTGGTCTCTCTTTGGCGGCGCCGCCTACACGCGCGAGCTCTATCGGGACCAACCCCTCGAGCAGTCGACCGAAGCCGCGATTGGCGGACAGCTGGACTTCTACGCGCCCGCGAACGACGACTACAACATCACCAACCAGCTCGTGACCTACATCAATGTCGGCGGACGCCGGCGTCTCCGCGCCGAGCTGCAGAGCGCCTGGCGCCAGGAGTTCCTGGCGGACTTTTATTGGAGCCTGAACGGCTTCGAGAGCTTCGATTCCGACCCGCCGCCAGAGGAAAAGCAGAACGACTTCGGCATCAGCTTTTCGGTCGGCTGGAAGTTTTGAGGAGTGACTACGAAGCCCTCCGGCGGGAGATCCCAAGCCTCGCCATGCGGCTTTCGAGCGTCGTTGGCTTCAGCCCGAGGCGCTCGGCCGCGCCGCCCGCGCCGCGCACGCGCCAGTTCGTGGTTTCGAGCACCTTGCGGATGTGCTCGATTTCGAGCGCTTCGAGCGTCATGGCGGCCTGCGGGACGCGCGCGGTCTGTCGCGGCACCGGGATGACGAGCTGACGGGCGGTCGAGAGAATCACGGCGCGCTCGACCACGTTGCGAAGCTCGCGGACGTTGCCCGGCCAGGAATAGCCTTCCAGCTCTTTCAGGTTCGACTTCGGTATCGAATCGATCGGGCGGCCGAAGGCGCGCGAGAACTCGTCGACGAAGGCCCACACCAGGCCGGGAATGTCTTCGATGCGCTCGCGAAGCGGCGGCACGACGATCGGGAAGACGTTGAGCCGGTAGAACAGGTCTTCGCGGAAGGCGCCGTCCTGGACGGCGGCTTCGAGGTCGCGATGCGTCGCGGCGATGATGCGCACATCGACCTTGATCGGCTGCGTGCTTCCCAGCCGCTCGATCGTGCGCTCCTGAAGGACGCGCAGCAGCTTGACCTGCATCTCCATCGGCAGCTCGCCGATCTCGTCGAGAAAGAGCGTCGAGCCGTTGGCCGCTTCGAAGCGCCCAATCTGCCGCGACAGCGCGCCGGTATAGGCGCCGCGCTCGCGTCCGAAGAGCTCGCTTTCGATCAGCGCCGTCGGAATGGCCGAGCAGCTGACGGTCACCATCGACCGCTGATGGCGAGGGCTCAGATCGTGAATCGCCTGCGCAAACACCTCTTTGCCGGTGCCCGTCTCGCCGCGCAGCAGCACCGTGGCCGGCGTCGACGAGACCTGTTCGACCTGCGCGAGCGCCCGCTTGACCTGGGGGCTCTCGCCCACGATCATCCGGGACGATTTCGACGCGCGCGACTCGCGGCGCAGGTCCGAGGGCTGCTTCGGCGAGGCGATCGCGCAGCCGGTGGATCTCGCTGACCGCCACCGAGAGCGACACCTCGCTCGTGCGCCGCGCGAGCGCCTGGCTGATGACGCCGGCGACCAGGCGCAGCCGCTCCATGATCGCGGGTCCCCATTCCTGCTCGACGGTCGTCGAGTCGAACGCGAGAGCCTGGAGGACGTCCGGCTCGCCGACCGTGGCGAGCGGTACGAGGGCGACCGACCGTGCACCGCGTGCTTCGAACGTTTCCCGATCGATCGGATCGGGGATGTCGTCGAGGCGCGAGAAGCACGCGCACATAGCCGGCCTCGAGCTGCGCGACCACGTGCGGAATCGATGCGAGGGACAGGCCTTGCGGCGGAGTCGGGTCGTCGTGCGTGGTCCAGTAATGGGTGGCGACGGCGACCGGCTCGCCGGCGTTCCTGCGCCACAACACGGCGCGATCCATCCGCAACGTCTCGCCTATCTGGCGCAGGCTCTTCCTGATCAGGTCGTCGAGCGCGGTGCCTTCCGCGCCGGCGAACCGGAGCGCGATATCGGCGACGAGGCGCTGAAATCCGAGATGCGCGTCGGTGGCAGCCGTGAGGCGAGCCCTCATGTCCACGAGATCGGTGAGATCGGCAATCGACACGACACCGTACTGGGTGTCGCCAGACGTCGTCACGCTGCGGCCCACCTCCAGCGGTACCGGCACGCCGTCCTTGCGAACTCCGGTGATGATCTGAGCCGTGGCATCGCCGAGGCCCGGAATCAACACGTCGAGCGTGCGGCCCACGAGCTCGCCTGACGCGTACCCGAAGATGGTATGGGCGCTCTGGTTCGCGACCGCGATCGCGCCCGACTGGTTGAGTACGAGCACTCCCTGAGGCGCCTGTTCTACGGCCAGTCGGAGGAGGTTGACCACGTCGGCAGCCTCGGAGTCCGACGACGTCGTGCTATTCATGGGTTCCTATCCGCTAAGCGAAGCGCGTGCAATGATTTAGGGCCTGAATCTGTCGTTCGTTGTGCATGCGGTTGTTTAGAGAATAGTGCACGGTCCGTCCGTACACTACATCAATCCAGTGACTTAGTGCCAATGGCGACAACACTGTCCACAACTTCCAGTGGCCTCTTACGCTTCGATGATCTTGTGCCGAATCGCGTAGCGGACCAGTCCGCTCACCGAGTGCAGCTCGAGCTTCGAGATGATGCGGGCGCGATGCGTTTCCGCTGTTTTCGTCGTGATGCCGAGCCGCGCCGCGACCTGCTTGTTGGTATGACCCTCGGCGAGCAGGTGCAGCACCTCCCGTTCGCGGGCGGTGAGCGTCCCGGCCGCGCGCTTCTTGCCGCGCGTCTTTCCCGCCTGCATCGCCTCGGCGACCTGGCTCGAGAAGAACGTCTTTCGCCCGAGAACGGTTCGCACGGCCTCGATCAGCTTGCCCGCGGAATCGGCCGTCGAGACGAACCCGCTGGCTCCGGCGTTGATCGCCTCACGTTCGAAATCGGGTGCGTCGTGCATGCTCACGAACACGATCGGCGATGGGACGGAACGCCGAATCTGACGCGCGGCCTGGAGACCATTCATGCCGGGCATGCTGATGTCGAGCAGAATCACATCCGGCTTCAACTCGATGGCCATGGCGACCACGTCGTTGCCGGTCGTCGCCTGGCCGCACACGACCCAGCCAGGCTCACGTTCGAGAAGCACGCGCATACCGTTGCGCAGAATCTCGTGGTCGTCTGCAATCAGAATCCGAACACGCGTCATATCTGGGGGAGGAACGTCGCCTGCCCACGACCTGTCGTGGCTGCGCCGGTGACTTCGGCGTTGTACGGTCCGTTTTGAGGCCAATCACAACGAAAACGGAGCAGGCGCATCGGTACTCACATAACCTGAATCCATATTCGTGCCAGATCTCTCTCGCCTGGCTCTGCGCCGCTGCCGTGAGGCCGCCGCGGCACCCCCATCGTCAGACGGGCGAATCTTCGCCCAGAGATCGCGCCAGCCTGCACGGTATGCACGATTTGCGCGACGGGCAGAGGTCCAGGATCTCTGCGCGATTCGCGAGACGCATGGCAGCATCTGACCCACCCCATCGGAGAGACTCCGAGATATCGGACGCCTGACGCGAAATCCGCGTCACCACCGGCCGTGGCGCAGGCGGGAAGTCGTCCAAAAGGGGCCTGAATAGCGGCCGAAAATGCGGTGTTCCGGGGCTGGCATTGACGATGCTCTGCAGTCGAACCGTTGGCTGCGGCGTTCGCGGCTATTTCGTCAACATCGATCGTTAGGAGTGTCTTTATGCGGAAACTATTCTTGGCGGCTGTGGTCGTCTTCATCGCCGCGGGTCCGGCATCAGCCCAGGACAGTAAGGTGGGCTTCAACTTTGGCGGAGGCGTGTCCTTCCCCGTATCCGGGTTCAAGGGACGCCTTCGACACCGGCTGGAACGGCACCATTGGCGTGACCGTCAACCTCAACCCGGTGTTCGGCTTCCAGACCGAGTACCTGTACAACCGCTTCGGCGGGCCGGAAAAGACGATCGTCGTGTTCCCGACGCCCGGAGGCGGGACGGGAACGAACCAGCTGATCGAGAGCAACCATCAGGTCCACAATCTCGGGTTCAACCTCGTGGTCACTCCGAAGGGGGTCGACAGCGATTCGCCGGTGGGCGCGTACTTCCTCGGCGGCGGAGGCTGGTACCATCGGATCATTCAGCTCACGTCGCCCAGCGTGGGTTATGCGTCCGTGTGCGATCCGTACTGGCTGGTGTGCTACCCGACGCTGGTCGAGGTCGACCGGATCATCGGCGATCGCTCGACGGATAACTTCGGCATCAACCTTGGCGCCGGCATCACGTTCGGCACCGAGGCGAAGTTCTACGTGGAAACCCGCTACACCTACGTATGGGGACCGACGATCACTGGCGCGACGTCGCCGCTCCCCGGCGGCGGGACGATTGATTGCTCCGGCGGCTGCTCGACCAACGCCGGTTACTGGCCGATCACGTTCGGAGTTCGCTGGTGATCCGCGCGCTCGCGACGGTGTCTCTCGCCGTGTGTCTTTCGCTGACGCTCGGCTGCAAGGCGAGCGAGCGTCAGCGCACGATGGGAATGGGAGCGGTCGACCAGGGCGCAGGCTCCCTGGAGTCCGTTCGCCGTCAACTGCTGGGTACGTGGGAGCTGGTGGCGCTTGAACTGGCGCCGAAACCCGGCGCCACCCGCGTGCCCGTGGCGGCCACGGGCGTGCTCACCTACGATGAGTACGCCAATCTCACGATCGACGCGAAAACGACGGACCCGGCAGCTCCTGTCGCCGCCCGCGAAGTGAACCTGCTGTCGTTCAAAGGGCGCGCGGCGATCGACCCCGTCAAGAAAGAACTAAGATTGATGAATCTGACGGGCAATGCCAATCCCGATGAAGTACTCTTGCCGAATCAGCGGCGGCTGTTCGAGGTGACGGCCGAAACACTCAAGCTCTCGACCGTCGACGAGAAGGGTGAGATTTCGGCTGTCACGAACTGGAAGCGCAGGAGGTAGGTTAGTCATGCAGGCTGAGACCGTGCGGCAGGGCACCACGGCCATTGTGTTGTGTGCGGCGCTGGTGATCGCGTCGCTGCCGCACGGCATCTGGGCACAGGCTCCGCCTGCGAAACCGGCGCCGAAACCGGCGCCTGCGCAGGCGGCCCCGGCCACCGCCGCGCCGTCCGATCGGATGGTCGACGGTGGATGGCCGCGTGCGTACATCTCGGGGGCCAAAGCCGAAGTGCTGATGTACCAGCCGCAGATTGCGAGCTGGGACGGACAAAAGCACATGGTGGCGTATGCCGCCATCGCCTACCAGCCGCCGGGGCAGTCGGCGAAAAGCACGCTCGGGTCGATTCGCGTCGAAGCCGACACCGCCGTGTCGGTCGAAGATCGCCTCGTCCGGTTTTCGCCGCTGAAAATGACGGAAACCAATTTCGGTGCCCTTCCGAAAGAGCAGGTACAAGACATTCTGGCGACGATCGATAAAGGCATTCCCGATGACGAGCGCATCATCGCGCTCGATCGCGTGCTCGCCGGCCTCGATCGCAGCCAGATCTTTCCGAAGAACGTCGAGGGCGTGAAAGCCGATCCGCCGACGATTTTCTACAGCACCAGCCCGGCCGTCATGGTGGGATTCGACGGGAATCCGATCTGGAGCCCGATTCGTGACAACGATTTGAAATTTGCCGTCAACACCAACTGGGACGTGTTCGAGCACGAGGCCACGAAGACGTACTTCCTGCGGAACGAGCGCGCGTGGCTGAAAACGGCCAATCTCCTCAAGGGTCCGTGGATGCCCGCGGGGAAGTTGCCGGAGAGCTTTGCGAAATTGCCGGCGGAGGACAACTGGAAAGAAGTGAAGGCCGCGTTGCCGGGCGCTGCGGCTAACCAGAAGACGATGCCCACGGTCTACGTGAGCACCGTGCCCAGCGAAATGATTCTGGTGACCGGCGCGCCGATCTACCAGCCCGTCACTGGTACTCGGCTGGTGTGGGTGAGCAACAGCGAAAGCGATGTGTTCCGTCTCGGTGCGACCGGGCCGGTGTACTACCTCGTATCAGGCCGCTGGTTCACCGCGCCCGGTTTTACAGGGCCGTGGACGTTCGCGACGCAAAGCCTGCCCGGCGACTTCATGAAGATCTCGCTCGAACATCCACGCTCGCGCGTCCTGGCGTCAGTACCCGGAACATCGCAGGCGGCCGAAGCGGTGCTCCTGGCGCAGGTACCGCAGACGGCTCGCGTGAACCGGAAAACGGTCCAGCCTCCGGAGGTTGATTTCCAGGGACAGCCGGAGTTCCAGCCCATCGAGAAGACGTCGGTCGCGCGCGCCGTCAACACCGACAAGGACATCATCAAAGTCGGCGACCTGTACTACATGTGCTTCCAGGGCGTGTGGTTCATGGCGCGCAGCGCGGACGGCCCATGGAGCGCGACCGATACCGTCCCGAAGGAGATTTACGAGATCCCGTCCAGCTCGCCGTCGCATCACGTGACCTACGTGACCGTCGAAGACGATGACGACGACGAATGGATCACGTACGCAACGGTTGCGGGCTACACCGGAACGATGGTGGCCTATGGCTGCGTCGTCGCGGGCTCCGGTTGGTACTACCCGCCGTATGTCTGGTACGGCGGCTACTATCCTGTCTACTACCCGTTCTATCCCACATACGGATACGGTGCCTCGTACAACCCGTGGACGGGTGCCTACACCCGGGGCGCCGTGGCGTATGGCCCCTACGGCGGCGCGGGCGTGGCCGCGAGGTACAACCCGAGAACGGGTACCTACTCGCGTGGTGCTGTGGCATGGGGCCCTTATGGTGCGCGTGGCGCGGCCACGGCGTACAACCCGCGGACCGGTGCCTACGGTTCTACCCGGCAAGGTTCGGGCGTGTATGGCAGCTGGGGCAGCACATCAGTGCAGCGCGGCGACCAGTGGGCGCAGACCTCGCGCGTGACCAACCGCGTGACCGGCAACACCACGCGAGTCACGCAAGGAAGCGGCGGTGGCACCGCCGTGACGAGGAACACTCCCGGCCCCGGGGGCGGTGGAGTGGCGAAGACGGGCAGCGGCGACGTGTACGCGGGCCGCGACGGCAACGTGTACCGCAAGCAGGGCGACAGCTGGCAGAAGTACGACAACGGATCGTGGGGGTCGGTCGACAAACCGACGCCGACAGATCGGGGAAGTGCAACGGCCACCGACCGGGGAGCTGCGGGCGCAACCGACCGTAGCCGCCAGTCGGGATCGTCGTCGAGCTCCTCCACGGTCGGTCAGCTCGAGCGCGATAGCGCCGCGCGGACTGAAGGCACGACACGCACACGCGATTACAGCACGACGCGCTCCAGTCCCAGTGCAGGCTCGCGCTCGAGCGGCAGTTATCGGCCGAGCGGCGGAATGCGCGCGGCGGCGGCCGTCGCCGCTAAGGAAGTCTTCGTGGCAACAACTATCCAAGGAGGAATGATGCAAAAGCTGATTTTGACGATCGTGGCGCTGGGATTCATCGCGACCGCGACTGCACGTGCCCAGACCAAAGTGATTCCGGGAGAGACGAAGACGGCTCGCTTGACCGTCGAGGCCATCGACGCGGCGACGCGGCAGGTGACCGTGAAGAAGAGTGACGGCAACTACGACATCCTGTACGTGCCCAACACCGTCAAGCAGTTCGACTCGCTGAAGGTGGGCAACGTCATCAACGCCACCCACTACGAGAACATGATCGTCCAGTTGAAAGCGCCGGGCTCCAAGGACGTCGATACGTCGGCGCGGAACGTCACGACTCCGTCGAAGGACGGCGTCGGCGGCACGATCGCCCATCAGCGCACGATCACCGCGACCATCACGGCGATCGATCCGAGCGTGCCATCCGTGAGCTTGACCGGGCCGGGCGGCTTCAAGTACAGCACCCGCGTCCAGGACAAGGCGGCGCTGGCGAAGGTGAAGGTCGGCGACCGGCTCGACATCACCTGGACCGAAGCCGTGCTCGTCTCGATTGAAACCGTGAAGTAGCCGATAACGTCCCTCATGACACCTCGAGCCGCGACGGTGATGCGGCAGCTGGCGATTCTGGCCATGTTCGCCGCGTCGCCGGCCGCTGCCCAGGAACCTGCCACACGCGCGCGAAGCCATCGAGCAGGCGCAGGCGGAGAAAGCCACGCGCGTCCGTCCGTACGTGCCCGAACAAAGCTGAAAAGTATCTGGATCGCGCCGAGCAGATCATGACGACTGGCGGACTGCGCCTGCATCCGTTCTTTCAGAGCGCGTACTCTGGTGGCGGGTTCACCCTCGGCGCCGGCTATCGGACTTCGGTCAGCGTCCTACAATTCGATCGACGTTCGGGGCAGCTGGACGCTGAAAGGGTACAAGCGCGTCGAGACCGAGTTTATCGCCCCGCGTTTCCTCAAGCGGCGGGCGAGCTTTTCCTTCCTTGGCGGCTGGCGCGAAGCCACGCAGGTGGGGTTCTACGGTCTGGGCAATGCCACAGTCGAGGAGGCCAACGTCAGCTACGGCTTCACGCAGCTCTACGCGCACGGCGTGCTCCAGGTGAAACCGACCAATCGCTATTTCACGCTTCGTGGTGGCCTCGAAGCCTCTCAGTGGGAGCAGGGACCGGGATCCGGGCCGAAACCCTCGGTCGAGGAGGTGTTTCCGCCCGCGTCGCTGCCCGGGCTCGGGCAGACGATCACCTACATACAGACGCACGGGATGGTCGGCTTCGATTCGCGCCCGGTAGCGGGATATGCCCGGCGTGGCAGCCTCCTCGGTGTGACCTTTCGCGACTTTTCCGATACGGACAGCCGATTCGGCTTCAAGCAAATCGACTACGAGGCCATTCAGCACATTCCGCTGCTCCGCGAATCGTGGGCGTTGTCGCTGCACGCGGCGGCGTCCGTGACGGGCCTCAAGGACGGCCAGGAGATTCCGTTCTTCATGATGCCGTCGGTCGGCGGCGGGTCGTCGCTGCGCGGCTACAGCAGCTGGCGTTTCCGCGACCGCAACAGCCTGCTCCTTCAAGCGGAATGGCGTGTCATGGTCAACCGGTTTCTGGACACGGCGCTGTTCTATGACACGGGCAAAGTGGAGGCGCACACCCGCGATCTCGACTTCAGCAATCTGAAAGATGACTACGGCATCGGCTTCCGCTTCCACACTCCGCTGGCCACGCCCCTTCGCATCGAGTTCGCGAGGAGCCGTGAAGGAATGACCATCGTGTTCTCGTCGTCCGGGTCGTTTTGAGGGGAGATCACGTGCCCGCTAATCGCAAGGGGAGTCTGATTTACATCGTCCTGCCGCTCGCGCTGGCGGCCGCAGTTTGCACGGTGGCTATACGCGGCGCCGGACCGCGCTTCTACGACGACGATCCCATCGCACGCGAGCCTGAAAGCCAGGACGCGTCCAAGGTCGAATCGTGGGACATCGGGTTGCTCTACGAGCTTGCGATCAATCTGGCCGTGGCCACCCGGCACGAACCATCGAACACGCGTGCGGGCAACGTGAACACGATCGACGAGGTGCCCGATTCGAGCTGGTTCACAAACCGCATCGGGGCCCGGCCCCTCACGGCGGACGAAATTGTCCGCGGCCCGAATATCGGTACACCGCCGGCGTCAGACAAGTGGGAGATTGTTCGCGAGAAGTCGGCAGGCGCGCAGCCGGGATTTACGGCCCGGGACGCCAAAGGGGAGACGTGGTTCCTTTCGTTTGACAGCCCCAAAAACCCCGAAGGTGCGAGCGGATCGACCGTCGCGGCGACGAAGTTCTTCTGGGCGCTCGGCTACAACCAGGTCGAGACGTTCATTACGACCGTCAATCCATCGACGCTGACGATCGACCCGTCGGCGACGAGGAGGCGTCCCACTGGAGAGCGGACCCGCTTCGATCGGGACGACATGGACGAGGTGCTCGAACGGGCGGCGCGGAACCACGACGGGACGTATCGGGCCACAGCAGGTCGTTTGCTGCCCGGGAAGATTGTCGGTGGATTCCGCTATGACGGCACGCGCCCCGACGATCCGAACGACGTTGTGCCGCACGAGCACAGGCGCGAGCTGCGCGCACTGCGCGTCTTCGGCGCGTGGATGAACCTGACCGACCTGAAAGCCGGGAACACCCTCGACACGCTCGTCGAGCAGAACGGCCGATCGATTGTGAAGCACATCCTCCAGGACGTCGGATCGACCATGGGCATGGCCAACGGGTCGAGCGATTGGAATATCGGCTACGAGTACTTCTACGAGGGGGATGTCTCGAAGCGGCGCCTGGCCACGTTCGGGTTCGCGTTGAGTCCCTGGCAGACGATTCCGTACAAGGAATATCCATCGGTCGGCCGCTTCGAAGGCGACCATTTCGATCCCACGACGTGGAAGCCTCACACGCCCACGATCGCGTATATGGAAATGCGCGCTGACGATGCGTTCTGGGGGGCGCAGCGCGTCATGGCGTTCAGCGACGACCTGATTCGAGCGGCCGTCCACACAGGGCATTACTCCGATGCCGAAGCGGAGGCCTATCTGGTGTCGGTGCTCATCAAGCGGCGTGATGCCATCGGCCGCGCGTACCTGCCTGCGATTAACCCCGTCGTCAATCCGCGCCTCGACGATGCCGGAGTGCTGACGTTCGAAAACGCCGCAGTGACTGCCGATGTCGCCAAACCGCCGACCCAATACCGGGCGGTCTGGTCGCGGTTCGACAACGCGACCGGAACAACCACGCCGATTGGTGAGACCCAGAGCACGGGCGTCTCGATGTCTGCGCCGGGTGAGGTGAAGGGAATCGCGAACGGCTTCGTGCAGGTCGACATCTCTGCCGACAGCGCCGATCACCCGTCGTGGCGGCAGCCGATACGCACGCATTTCCGGCGTACCTCCGCCGGGTGGAAGCTCGTCGGTTTGCAGCGTCTTCCCGACGCCGCCTCAGCGATCTGCTACCGGAAACTCGCGATGAACGACGTTTCGGCTGTCGGCTCGCCCGCGGCTGGCCCGCTACCCTGACAAAGGCCCGATCGAGCGGTTGCTCTCACCGATTGCCGACGTGCGCCGCGGCGAAGCGACGAGCGCCCTGCTGATGATGGGCACGATGTTCCTCATGCTGTTCGGGTACTACCTGCTGAAGACAGCCAGAGAAGGGTTTCATCCTCAGCGAAGGCGGCGCAGAGGTGAAGAGTTATTCGTCGGCCGGGCAGGCGCTGCTGCTCCTGGGGCTCGTGCCGGCGTACGGCATGCTGGCGTCGCGCGTCAACCGCGTGCAGCTGGTGCAGTGGGTCACGCTGTTCTTCGCATCCAATCTCGTGCATGTTTCTTGCCGCGCTCGCAGCCGGCATGCGCGTCGGCATCGTGTTCTTTCTCTGGCTGGGCATCTTCAACGTGATGGTGATCGCCCAGTTCTGGGCGTTTGCCGCCGACCTCTACACCGAAGAGCAGGGCAAGCGATTGTTTCCGATGATTGGCATCGGCAGCAGCCTCGGGGCATGGCTGGGCTCGGTTCGCGCCGGGCAGGTCGCCGCCCAATACAGCACCTCCAGGCTTCTTGCTCGGAGGGGCAGTGGTGCTGGTGGTCTGTGTCGTGTTGATGCGCATCGCCGATGCCGTGACGCGGCGTGAATCGAAAGCGCAGTCGAAGGTTGCCGACCAGAAGCTGGCCGCCGGTCCCAGCGGCTTCTCGATGATCCTGTCGGATCGCTACCTCACGCTCATCGCGGCGCTCGTGGTGCTGCTGAACGTCGTGAACACGTGCGGCGAGTATCTGTTCGGTCGCTACGTGGTGGAAACGGCGACTGCCACGTTTGGAGCGGGCCCCGACTCGGAAGCCGCGCGGCAGCAGTTCATCGCCAGACCTATGGCAGCTACTTTGGTTACATCAACCTCGACCGGGTTTTCTGCTGCAGACCTTCGTCGTCTCGCGCGTGTTCAAGTTCGTTGGCGTCAGCCGGGCGCTGTTCATTCATCCAACCATCGCGCTCAGCAGCTATCTGCTGATGCTGCGCGCCCCGTCGTTCGAGGCCATCCGGTTTCTGAAAACCGCCGACAACGCGATCGTCTACTCGCTCGGCAACACGACGATGCAGGCACTGTGGCTGCCGACGAGCCGCGAAACCAAGTACAAGGCCAAGCAGGCCGTCGATTCGTTCTGCGTGCGTGCCGGCGACGTGCTGCAGGCCGGCGTCGTCTATGCCGGAGAGCTGACCAGACTGTCGGTCAGTGGCTTCGCCGCGGTCAACGTCTGCTTTGCGCTCGGCTGGCTCGGCGTGGCGGCCGGCCTGAGCGATCGGCTGCACTCGCGGGCTCGGCGAGGCGCAGCCGCCGAGCTCTAAGGACGCACGCATGAGTCCCTCGATTGGGAACCGCCGTTTCCGCCATCGTCCGCGAAGGTTGAGTTCGAGTTCGGTGCGCGATCGCGCCGTGGCACCTCGCGCTCCATCAACGAAGACCACTACATGATCGCGCGAATGAGCAGACAACTCGAGCTGCTCCAGACGAGCCTGCCCGACAGCGCCGATCACCAAACAGTTCGACGAGCACGGATACGCCATGGTGGTGGCCGATGGGATGGGCGGGACCGGTGCGGGCGAAGTCGCCAGCCGGCTGGCGCTGACCACGCTGGTGCAGATGGTGCTCTACTTCGGGAAGTGGAATCTCCGGATCGACAATCTGGTCGCGACCGAGATTATGGCTCGCGCGGAACGCTTCTATCGTCACGTCGACGCCGCGGTGAACTATGAAAGCCTCACCGGGCCTACGTCTGGCCTCCAGACCACAATGACCGCTCTGTTCGGGGCCGGGAGGGATCTGTTCTTCGCGCACGTCGGCCACTCGCGCGCCTATTTGTACCGCAGGGAAAGAGCTGATGCGGCTGACGCGAGACCACACCGTCGGCAGGCAGGATCGGTTCGGCGCGGCGGTCGCGCCTCTGGTCGATCTGAACGCGGCGGCGCGCGATCTGAAGCACATCATCACCGAGACCATCGGCATGGGCGGCAGGGGCGGACCCACGATCGATCTCGAGCGCTTCCGGCTCGACGACCAGGATGTCGTGCTGCTCTGCACCAACGGCATCACCGACGCGTTGCACGAACCTGTCGTTGCCGAGGTGCTGTCATCCGGCCGGCCGTGCGATGACATGTGCGCGCGGCTCGTCACGCTGACCGAAGAGGCAGGCGGCGAGGACGATGCCACGGCGATCGTCGGGCGATACCACATTCCACCAGACGCCGAGTAAGCTGGTGCCGTTGTGACCGCGCCAGAGTCGGGCACCCACTCGACGAATCACTCTGCGCTCTCCAGAAAAATCCTGAAGGGGCTGCTGGGGGGGCTGGCTGTCGGCCTGTTCGCCGGAACGCGAACGGCCGTGCTGGCGCCCCTGGCCGACGCCTACATCGGTCTCCTCCAGATGACGGTCCTTCCGTATGTGACCGTGTCGATCATCGCCGGCCTCGGCGCGCTGAACGGCGGCCAGGGGCGCACGATGGGCAAGCGGGTGGGCCTTGTCATCGTGCTCCTGTGGATGGTGGCGCTGGCGATCGTCGCGGTGTTCCCGTTGATGTTTCCGCCGCGCGAGAGCGCCTCGTTCTTCAGCACGTCGCTGACCCAGGAGCGCGAGCCGTTCAACTTTCTCGGGCTCTACATCCCGTCGAATCCGTTCAACTCGCTCGCGAACAACGTCGTGCCCGCGGTTGTGCTGTTCAGCATCATCCTCGGCGCGGCGCTCATTTCGGTTCCCGACAAGAAACCGTTGCTCGAGCTGCTGGGCATCATCGCCAGGGCCCTCTCGAAGGTGACGAATTTCGTCGTCGAGCTTGCCCCGTACGGCATGTTCGCGCTGGGTGCGTTCATCGCGGGGACGTTGAGCCTGGAAGAGCTCCGGTACATGGAGGTGTACCTCGTCAGCTACGTCGTGATGACGCTGCTTGCTGAGCTTGTGGATCCTTCCAGGGCTCGTGGCGGCGCTGACGCCGGTCCCATACCGGGAGATTCTTTCCCGCTCGCGCGGCGCGCTGCTGATGGCGTTCATGACGACGAGCCTCTTCGCGGTGCTGCCGCTCCTGACCGAGAACGCCAAGTCGCTCGTCCGCGACTACGCCGGCACAAAAGACGACGCCGAGGCGGTGGCCGACGTGATCGTGCCGACGTCCTTCAATTTCCCGCACACGGGCAAGATCCTGTCGCTGAGCTTCCTGCTCTTCATCGGCTGGTTCATGGGGGAGGGGGTGCCGGTGACGGAGTACCCGCGACTTGCGACGAGCGGGCTGCTGGTGATGTTTGGAAGCGCCAACGCCGCGATTCCGTTCCTGCTCGACATGTTGCGGCTGCCGTCCGACGCGTTTCGTCTGTTTGTCACCTCGGGCCTCGTGAACGCGCGCTTCGGCACGCTCGTGGCCGCCGTGCACACGCTGGTGGTCGCGATTCTCGGCACGTGCGCGCGTCGTCGGCGCGATTGCGGATCGACGCACGGAAGCTGATGCGTTTTGGCGTCGTGACCGTGCTGGTCGTCACCGGCGCCGTCGCCGGCACGCGCCTCTACCTGCAGGCGTCTGTCGACCCTACCTATCAGATGAGCACGATGCTGACCGGCAGGAGCCTGCTGAGCCATCGTGCCGACGCGCGGGTGTTCAAGGAGGGCGAGGAGGTCGCGCCAAACCCGACAGGCGGATCGGTGCTCGATCGGGTGCGCGAACGGGGAGTGCTGCGGGTCGGCTACTTCGACGACAGCCTGCCGTACGCGTTCTTCAACAGCCGCGGCGAGCTGGTCGGCTTCGACGTCGAGATGGCCTACGAGCTCGCCCGGAATCTCGGCGTCGTGCCGGAGTTCGTGCCCGTCAGCCGCAGCATCTTCGACAAGGGACTCGATCCGGCCGTGTGCGACATCCTGATGTCGGGCATCGTGCTGACGATCGACCGCGCGGCGCACGTGCAATTCTCGGCGTCGTACCTGGATGAAACGGTCGGCTTCGTCGTGCCCGATCACATGGTGGCGAAATTCTCGGACTGGTCGAGCGTGCGCGAGATGGGACGGTTGCGCATCGGCGCGCCGCCCGCGCCGTACTACGTGCAGCGCATCCGCGACGAGCTGAAGGACGTCGAGATCGTGCCGTTCTCGCATCTCGACGAGGTGTTCGTGCCGCGCGACCCGCCGCTCGATGCGTTTGCGATGACCGCCGAACGAGGGTCGGCCTACACGCTGCTGCACCCGGAGTTTTCGGTGGCCGTGCCGATGCCGCATCCGGCCAAGGTGCCGCTGGCGTATGTGATTGCCGGGCGCGACGTCGCCATGACGTCGATGGTGAACATCTGGATCGAGCAGAAGCGCAAGGATGGCACGATCGACCGGCTCTTCGCGTACTGGATTCTCGGGCAGGAAGACCGGCCGACCCATCGCCGATGGTCGATCATGGACGACGTGCTCGGATGGACGTGGTAAGGGTCGAGTCGCAAGGCGCAAGTCGACAGTCGGGAGTCGCAAGTCGAGTCGGCAGGCGCCGGTCGCGTCAGACATCGGCAGTTCGTACGTAGCATCCGGCTTTAGCCGGACTTTCACGTTACGGTGGCGCAGGGCTTTAGCCCTGCCAGGAGGTTCCGGTGGCGCAGGGCTTTAGCCCTGCCAGGAGGTTCCGGTAGCGCAGGGCTTCAGCCCTGCCCGCGCCGCGCCAGGTAATAGATATTCCCGCCCGGATCCACGTGCGTCTCGACGAGGGTGAATCCCACCTTGCCCAGCACCTCACCATATCCCGCAGCGCTGAAAGAGTGATAGC
>CAWGDY010000012.1:0-78448 GCA_963821395.1 Vicinamibacterales bacterium
GCAGCGATCCAAGACAGAACGAAAAAAACACCGCGGCTGTCGACCAGGCCAGCCAACGCGCGATCTGCTTCGCTCTTTTCATGACGTCCTGTTTTCAAGGAATTGCAAGCGAAGGGCCAGCATCCGAACCAACCAGAGAAACTGGCACCGAGGTTGCTCGTGAAACGCCCATCACATACATATGCGACCCTACGTACCGAAGAACATTCGACAGTTGCGCCGCCTTCTGAAAGACATGCCGATCGGCATGCTCACCACGCAGACCGGAGGAGGCGCCCCGCACAGCCGGCCGATGATGGTGCACGAGCTCGACGATGACGGCTGGCTCTGGTTTCTCACCGATCGCCACTCGCGCAAGGCATGGGAGCTGATCCACAACCCCCAGGCCACGATCGCCTTCCAGTCGCGGAAAGGCGATCGATACATTTCGGTACAAGGCACCGCCGTCGTCATTCGGGACGATGTCAAGTTAAAGAAGATGTGGAAGCCGACGTTCCGGATGTGGTTTTCGCGAAGTCAGCAGGAGCCCGAAATCGTGCTCGTCGCCGTCCGCGTGACGCGCGCGGAATACTGGCTGGTCCCGCGATGGCCGTTGTCGCGACTGTTCAACGCCACTTCGGCAGTGGTGACCGGCAAGGTGGGCGAGTCGGGACGGCACGGCATTTTGGATCTGCATCCGGCCGCCTTCTAGGCAGCCCCTCACGCCCATAAGCACGCAGCAACGGAAACGCGGACGTGGTGGGTGTCGTATGAGAGACAAAAGTGCCATCGCGAGCCCTCATCCTGGCTATCGTCTGCTTCGCGGCCGTGGCTGACACCGGAGCACAGAGCAACAGCTGGCGTCAGTGTGTGGCTGACACCACACCCGCCGCGATCGAGGCGTGCACGTCAGTCATTTTTTTGGATCCGAAGAATGACGGGGCGTTCATCAATCGCGGGATCGCCTACCGGCGGATCGGCGATCTCGAGCGGGCTCTCAGCGACTACAACGAAGCCATTCGGCTGAACCCGCTCGCCGCGGATGCGTTCAACAATCGCGGAAATGCGTTCAAGGAACTGAATCAGTTCGACCGGGCGATGCAGGACTACGACGAGGCGATCCGGCTGAACCCGCACTACGCGCACGCCTACAACAATCGCGGCGTCATCTTTCTGGAGTCGGGCCAGCCCGATCGGGCCGCCGACGACTTCGATCAGGCCATCGGCTGCGATCCCGCCTACGCCAACGCGTTCCGCAACCGTGGACTGGCGCGCACCGATCAACGCGAGTTCGATCGCGCCCTGCAGGACTTCGACGCCGCCTTCCGGTTGAATCCTGAAATCGGGCACGGCTCGGAATACGCGCTGGCCCTGTACGGCCGCGGGCTCGCGCGTCAGCGGGGCGGAGAGGCCGGCGGCGACGAGGACATCCAGGAGGCCAGGCGCCTGTTCCCCGAGGTGGCCGAGGTGATGGCCGAAGAAGGCGTCAAATGAGCGTGCCCGTCAGCGCGCGCACGATCACGTTCTCCTGACGGAACCGCGTTTCGAGATCCTTCCTGAAGCCGGTCCACCATTCCCGATCGAGCGACTCGGTCATCACTTCGAAGATCACGATATCGTCGCGCGTGGTTTCGCCCGCATCGTCTTTCCAGACACCGCGCGCGGGTGCGCGCGTGTAGGCCGTGACGCCGCCGAAGCGATCGGCCAGCTCGGAACGCAACTGCACGTATTCGTGCGCGTCGAACGCGTGTCCGTCGTTGTCGTACACCGGCAGAAGAATCTGCACGAGGTGCATCGCTACTCGGTCGTGGCCGCCACGAGCGAGATCGGATCGACGCGGGCGCCGTTCAAGCGCACGCTCCAATGCAGATGCGGGCCGGTGACGCGTCCTGTCGCGCCGATGAGCCCGACGATCGTCTGCGACTCGACCATCTCACCAGGCTTGACCCTGAATTCGGAAAGGTGCGCGAACACCGAGAAGAGCCTGGCGCCGTGATCGATCACGATCGTGTTGCCGGTGAAATAGAGCGGAGCGGCGACGCACCACCGTTCCCTGATTCGCGGCGCGAATCGGCGTGCCTGTCGCGCCCGTGAAATCGACACCGGCATGCGGAGAGCGGCGCTGGCCGTTGTAGTAGCTGCGCGTGCCGAAATTGCTGCTCGGCTTTCCGTCGACGGGCAGCAGAAAACGTCCCATCCACTGCTGCGGGGAGACGATCGCATACGCATCGGCGAGCGTCTTCGCGTCGAGCTCGATTTGCGCGATCGTTTCGGGAGGCGGATCGACGAACTCGGGCGACACGGTGAGCTTGCGCACGCGAAACTGCCTGGGCACGACACGCAGCGTCTGCGTGGACGCCGTGCCGTCGCCGCGCTGAATCGACATCGAGTACGTGCCTGGCTCGGTTTCGAGATCCACGCCCATGAGCGCGTGCCACGACTGGCGCTGCTCGTCATGCACCAGACCGAGATCCTGCCCGAGCACATTTGCGTGCAATTGTTCCGTGGCTGGCACGTTCGCGATCTCCACGCGCACGACGTCTCCGGGGCGGATGGAAGCCGGGAAGAATGACACCTGAAGAGTGCGTTGTCCTTGCGACCGGGCGGCGGATTCGCCGAGCCACAAGAGTGACAAAACGATGGCAGCTCTCCAGACGCTCGCCGAAGTCATTGCGAAATCGACGATACCACTCTTCGGGCGCGGCATCGAACCCGAAGTGCAACCGCGGGCATACTGATTGCAAAGCCTCGCGGCCATGGACAATCCGAAAACCACAAGACGAGACTTTTGCGGGCATGCGATTTCGTTCGTGACCGTGGCGTCGCTCATGGAAGCCTGCGGCGGCAGCGGGAATCCAGGCGGTCCGAGCGGTGGCGGACAACGTGCCGCAACTCACGCAGGTCGGCGGAACGACTTCGGGCAACACCGTCACGGTGAACATCGATGCCGCTTCGCCTCTCAATTCCGTCGGGGGAGCCGCTCTGGTGCAGTCCGGAAACAGCAGCTTTCTCGCCGCCAGAACCGCACAGGACACGATCAACGTGTTTACGGCCATCTGCACGCACGAACAGTGCATCGTGACGGGCTTTTCCTCTGCCACGTTCGTGTGCCCCTGCCACGGTTCTCAGTACAACACCAGCGGCGCCGTCGTGCAGGGGCCGGCGCCACAGCGGCTCCGTCAGTTCAACTCGCAACTTACGAATAACGTACTCACATTTACCCTCTAGGTAAATTTCATGACTCGACGCCTGTTCGTTGTGATGCTCGTTGTGTGCGGGTTTGCGCTCGGTGCCCGATCGGCATCCGCCGAGCCCATCTTCCTCGCGAAGTCGGAAACCCGGTGTACCTCGTGCCACTATTCGCCGACCGGCGGCGGGTTGCTGACGCCGTACGGCCGCCTGCAATCGCGTCAGGAGTTGTCGACGTCGAGCGGCGGTAGAGAGGGATTCCTCTGGGGCGTGTTCGGCGACAAGCTCGGCCCGGTCGATCTCGGCATCGACGCGCGCCCCACGCAGCTGCACGTGGAATTTCCGGGCGGCACGGACGACCGGTTTCTGCAGATGAACCTCGATCTGCACGGCGCCGTTCAAGCCCGCGGATGGACGTTCTACGGAGAAGTCGGGCGGCGGCCGGAAGTGGCCGGCGGCGATGCCTATTCGTACCGAGTACTGGGGCGCGAAACAGCTGACCAGCGAATGGGCGGTGCGCGGCGGCCGATTCTTCCCCGCCTACGGGATCAGGTTTGCCGACCACACGTCGTACAACCGCGTCAATCTCGGATTCGACAAATACGATCAGGTGTTTGGCGCCGAGGTCAGTCACACGACAAAGCGGAGCCTGATCCAGATTGCGGTTGGTCCCGGCCGTGCCGAGGCGGTGCTGAACGAGCCTGGAGAGAATCCGATTACGACCAGCGGACGCGTGCAGTTCGATTTGAATTCCAGGAACGTGCTGGTGGGATCGGGCATCTACCGCACGGAGTCGGAAGCGGACGTCAGCAACGGCGCCGCCGGTCTTGCGTATGGATTTGCGCTGGGATCGCGCGTGACCGTCTGGACGCAGGTCGACGGAAAGTTCAGAGACGAGCCCGACGGCGATTCGGTCGTGTTCATCAACGAAACGTCGTTCGAAGCGTTTCGCGGCATCTGGCTGAAGTTCTCACCGCAGATCCGCACGGAAACGGGCACGGTGCCGGGCTTCCTCAGGTACAAGGTGGAAGCGAATCTCCTGCCGCGTACCCATTGGAACGTCGATGTGGCGTACTACCGCGACCAGAACAGGCGCACCGACTTCGTCACGCACATCCTGATGAGCCAGCTTCACCTGTACCTGTAGCTTGAATCTAGAAACTAGAATCTAAGAAACTAGAATCTGAAGATCCGGGTTCTATCGTCGCTTTCTGACCTTCAGATTCTAGCTTCGTAGATCTTCTGATCTTTAGTCTTCGAGTTTCCTATTTCGCTCGGGAGTCTGAAAGCGATGTACTCGCCCGAGTACGCGCCGCCGCTCACCGCCACCACGATGTACTGACGGCCGTCGATGCTGTAGGTCATCGGCGAGCCGCTCTGCGGCGCGGGAATGTACACCGCGCCAACCTGCTCTCCGGTCATCTTGTTGTAGGCACGCAGCATCGCGCCACGGCCGCGGGGTGTGGTCGTCGCCAGCGGATCGCCCATGATGACCAGCGTCTTCGTGACGAGCAGGCCGACCGCGCCGTTCTGGCCGGTCTTCGGGATGTTCAGACCCTTCAGCGCGGGGTGATTGCGCACGCCGTCGGGCGTGTCGCCATGCGGCACCTGCCACAACAGCTCGCCGCGATCGAGTTGAACGGCGGCGAGCACGCCGTACGGCGGCTTCATGATCGAGAGCCCGTCGACCGTGAGCCCGCCGGGCGGAAGGGTTGACGCCGGGCCGCCAGCCGATCGTTCGGGAGCCGCGGGTGCCGGAGTGGCAACCGGGGCCGCCGGTGCCTCTGCCGCCGCGGCAGCCTGCGCGATGGCGCGCGGAGAATCGGCCGCGCAGCAATCCCCCGGTCCGAACACCTCGACGAACGGCTGACCTTCGACACCTCTCACGTACCGGATGTCCGAGAAGCCCTTCGGGGGTGTGACGAGCGTATGCGCGTTGACGCCGGAGTTCGACGCGGGCGCGAAGGCGATGTGCGTCTCCGGGTCGTACCCACCGCCCGGCCAGTTCGTGCCGCCGCCAAGATTGCCGATGCTCAGCGATCCGAGCAGTCCATCCGCCTTCCCGAGAATCGGCGGGTTGAAGAGCGGCCCGGCTTTGTATCGCGACAACTGGGAGAGCGCTTTCGCCCGCAGTTCCGGCGTGAAGTCGATGATGTCGTCCGGAATGTTCACGAAGTTTCTTGCGTATGCCGGCGGCTTGGTGGGAAATGGCTGCGTCTTCGAGTACGTCTCGCCGGGCACGTCACCCGCGGGAACCGGGCGCTCTTCGATGGGCCACACGGGCTGACCGGTGACCCGATCGAAGACGTACATGAAGTTCTGCTTGGTCGGCACCGCGACCGCCTTGATGGCGCGGCCGCCCACGGTGATGTCGGCGAGCAACGGCGCCGACGACATGTCGAGATTCCACAGCGGGTGATGGACGAGCTGGAAATGCCACTTGCGCACGCCCGTTTTCAAATCGACGCACACGAGGGTTTCGGCGAACAGGTTGTTGCCCGGCCGGTGGCCGCCGTAGTGATCGGACGAGGGGGTCTCGACCGGGAGATACACGAGCCCGAGCTGTTCGTCGACGCTGATTTGCGTCCACACGCCCACGTTGCCGTTGACCGCCCACGAGTCGTTGAGCCACGTCTCGTGGCCGAAGTCTCCTGGATTCGGAATCGTGTTGAAGCGCCAGATCTGCTTTCCCGTGCGCACATCGAAGGCGCGCACGAGCCCTTTGGTGTTGTTGTGCGTCGAGACCGTCGCGCCTTCACGGAACGACGAGCCGACGATGACGATATCGCCGACGACCGCCGGGGTGGAGTGGATGCCGATTTCGCCGTTGTCGAGATCGATCTGCTGGTTGACGCCCTTGTACACGCCCAGCTTCAGGTCGAGCACGCCGTTCTTTCCGAAGGTCGGGATCATCGCACCCGTTTTGGCGTTGAGCTCGACGAGCTGGTATCCGGTCGTGACGTAGACGACGCGCTCGTCTCCCTTCCCGTCGGTCCAGTACGACACACCACGCCCAGACAGCTGCCGGGGCGACACCGCGGCGCGCGTCCCTTCGCGAAGGCTGTGCGCCCAGTTGAGCTCGCCCGTGCGTCCGTCGAGCGACACGACGGAACGCCGCGTGCCGCCCGTCGTGTACAGCGTTCCCCTGATCATGACGGGCGTGCCCTCGAGCTTGTACTCGGGGCGCGGACCAAGGTTGTCGGTCTTGAAGCGCCACGCAACCTGGAGCTGGTTGAAATTCGACGCGTTGATCTGGTCGAGCGGCGAGTACCTCCACCCGCGCAGGTCGCCCGAGTAGTCGGGCCATTCGCCGTTGTCGATGCTGGGCTTGCCTGTCTGAGGGGCTTGACCTGAAAGAGGAGCCACGACCGCAGCAATCGTCAGGACGAGCAACAACCGGGGAAGGCGCGCCATCAACCCACCACCTTTCGTTTTTTGTGTGGCGGATTATACGCCGGTTGGCCGGAACCTCGGAACTTCGGCAAGGTTCGGCAAGGTTCGGCAAGGTTCGTTAAGTTCGTAGGTTGGTAGGTCGTAGCTCGTAGGTTCGTGAGTTCGCGAGGTTCGGGCGCGCTCCGCGGTCGTCGCGCGCCGGGCGCTCGCTCGCCGAACTTCGAGGACTTAACGAACTCTACGAACTCAACGAACTCTACGAACTCTACGAACTCAACGAACTCAACGAACTACGAACTAACGAACCTACGAACCACGAACCCATACGAACCTGATTGTTCACTCGCGCGACAGGGCGAAATACAGGGCGACCGACGCAAGCACGAGGCAGCACGCGGCGGCGATGGCAAGGCGGATGTGGGGGAGGGCCATCGAGAATGTCGGCGTTTCGGCGAACACCAGCATCGGCAATGTCAGACGACCGGCCAGCGAGATGAGCAGGCCGACGAGCGCGGCAATGGCCAGCGCCTGTGTGAAGAGGATGGGGCGCGCGGCTTTGCGCGCGGCATCTTCGCGCGCGCGCATCTGCGCCCGCCACCAGACGATCTCCGGGGTCGGAACGCGGGCGTCGGTCTTCGTCCGCTCGAACTCCAGGCGGATCTCTTCCGCCAGCCGCACGAGCGGCCCGCACTGCGGGCAATCGGCCCGCTCGCACTGGCAATCGCGGAACGTCATGACTTCAGTATCCTTGCGAGCTTCCGACGGGCCCGGAACAGGAGGGGCTTGATGCTCCCTTTCTTCAACCCCAATATGCCCGCAATCTCCTGGTGCGTCGAGCCCTGTCCGTAGGCCAGCCACACGAGCTCGCGCTCGCGGTGCGATAGACGCGCCATGGCCCGCTGGAGGTCCGCGCGCTGCTCGGTCTGCCTCGCGAGATCGCCAGAGGCTGGAATGTCGCCGTCGCCATGTTCCGGAAGCTGCGCGTTGTCGAGGCGAGGGCGCCGGTACCGATCGCGAATCAGGTTCGTGGCGATCCGGAACAGATAGTTCCGACGATGATCCTCCGACTCGAAGGTCGTCGTCGAGCGCAGAAGACGGTAGTAGGCGTCCTGAAGCAGGTCATCGGCCGCGGACGGGTCGTTGGTCGAGCGGGCGATGTACGCCCAGACCATCCCGGACGTCCGTGTGTAGAAGCCGCGAAACGCCTCTTCGTCCATCTGGAGGGTGTCGCTAATCGCTGACGCGTCGGTGGCGGGTGCCATCGAATCCGTGCTGTCAAGGAACGGAAACGCATAGGCCAGCAGGCGTCGCGTCATGATGAGGGCGTTTCTCCGCCGTAACGCGCGGCAAGCGACTGCACCAGGCCGAGGCGGTGCGAAAGGACGTAAGAGACGGCGGCCGAGAAGGTGAACCCGATGCCGATGAGGAGCACGATGATGCCGATCCCGTTGAGCGCGTCGCCGAAATCGTCGCGCGCGATCGCCCTTCCCACGATGATGAAACCGGTGCCGAGCGCGCTGACGACAATCCCGGATTGAAGCGACCAGAAAATCCGGCTCAGCGGAGCGTTCATCGGCTTCGACGCCGTCTGCGGAATGGAGAGCGGTTCGGTCAGCGCCCTGCCAACAGGCGTTTGCAGGTAGGCGATGAGGTCATCGCTGGAAGCGAAGCGATCGATCAGCTTCGTCTGCAGTTCGCTCTGGGCACGCATCGCCCGCTGCCAGCGGCGGTGCTCGACGAGCATCCGCGCGAGGAAGAAGATGCCGGACGTGATGATGCCAATCACGAAGATCATCGTGACGAATTCGACCGTTTGCACTGAACGCTCGATACGCCTCGGACCCGGGAGCTACGCTCTCGGTATTGGTATTCTCCGAGAAAGAATGCCGGATTGTGCGCGATCTCCGGGTGCTGCTGGAGGAACGCGGCGAGCACCGGATAGCTGGCGAGGTAGTCGGTGCGAGAGAGCAGCGTCGGATCGATGCGCAGCACTTCGCGGACAGAAGGGGGATGCTGCTCGAAGATCTCGCGCAAACGCTGTTGTGTTTCCCGCGCGTTGGGCGGGTCGCCTTGGAAAGTGACGGCGACCGAAGGTTGCTGCGGGCTTGCCGGCGTCGAGGGTCGTTTGCGGCGCCGAAGGGGTGGCAGGCCGCTGTGACGCGGCTGCCTGCGCCTGCAGAACTGACGGCGTCATCGACAAGCCCGCAACAAGCGCCAGAATCGGTAAGTGTCTCATTGCAGCCTAATACGCCCGGCAGCCGTCCAAGGTTAGCGCAACCAGGCCAGCGCGCGCCCGCCCAGGAAGATGTAAATCGCGCAAATAGTTCCCTCGCCAAGGGTTACACCCAAAAGGCACTTCTTCAGGTCGACCTTGAGCGCTCCGCACACGTAGCAGATCAGGTCGGTGGGAGCGATCGGGAAAAAACTCCATACCACCACGATAGGAAATTCCCTCCGCGCCAGAAGTTCCCGAAGCCTGGCGACCTGCGGCGCGTAGTGCCGCTCGAAGAACCGGTCCAGCTCCATCACCTCGGCGAACACGTACACCGCCGCTGACGACACGACAATGCCGGCGAGGGTCAACAGGTAGAGCGGCACGGGAGGCAGCACCAGCATGCCGGCCAGGACAAGATAGGTGGCCGGAACAAGCGTAAACCCGCGAAGACACCCGAGAACCAGGTACAGGGCATACGCCCATAAAGACGGGGCGCCTACAAGCGTCGACGCAGCCCTTTGTAGCAGGTTGCGGTCGAAGAAATACACGTAGAGGGCGGCCGACGCGGTTGCAGCCCACAGCAACAAGACCAGGTGACGTCGGCTCATTCGGGAAAATTCGAGAAAACGTGTATGGCTGGAATCTCTGGCATGAGGGGTGCAATTGAGGATGACAGGGAGTTTATGGAAACGAAACCTGGATTCATTCAGCTCATCTCGGCGGTGATTGGTTTGTCTCTTGGCGTCAGCGTCATGACCGCAACCGTCCTGCTTGGCGTGGCCGCGCTCTTCCAGTAGCCCAGCCACCTGCCGCATCGCGGGCCCATCGCGATACTTTACCGTTAAAGTAAACAGCTTTCGTTGACTTTAGCTGTAAAGTGTAGTACTCCAGAGCACCTTTGTTCAACCTCAATGGGAAGGTCGCCGTCATTACAGGTGGCGGTTCGGGAATCGGACGCGCCATTGCTCTTACGTTCGGCCGCCAGGGCGCACACGTGACGGTGCTCGATCAGGATGGGCGGGCCGCCGCCGAGACCGCATCGGCGATTACGGCGGCGGAGGGCCGATCCGACTGGGTCGCGTGCGATGTCTCGGATGCGCGCAGCGTCACCGCGGCATTCGACGACATCGTCGGCCGCACCCACCGTCTCGACATTCTGGTTAACAATGCCGGCGTCGCCCATGTGGGGAACATCGAGCGCACCTCGGAAGACGACTTCGACCGGCTTTATCGTGTCAACGTCAAGGGCGTGTTCCTGTGCACGCAGGCCGCGGTGCCGGTGATGGTCCGGCAGGGTGGGGGCGTCATTCTCAACATGGCATCCATCGTCTCGTTCATCGGCGTTGCCGACCGCTTCGCGTACTCGATGACAAAGGGCGCCGTGCTCACCATGACCAAATCGGTGGCCGTCGACTACGTCGCCAGGAAGATCCGGTGCAATTGCATTTGCCCGGCACGTATTCATACGCCCTTCGTCGACGGATTCGTGAAGAAGAACTATCCGGGACGCGAGCAGGAAGTGCTCCAGGAACTGTCCGCCTATCAGCCGATGGGCCGCATGGGCACACCCGACGAGGTTGCCTGGCTCGCGTTGTATTTGTGTTCGGACGAAGCGGCGTTTGTGACCGGACAGGCGTATCCACTCGACGGCGGGGTACTCAACCAATGACCGTGTTCACGATCAATCTCAAGGATGATCCGGAGGTTATCGCCGCGTATCGACGGTATCATCGCGAGGTATGGCCCGAAGTGCAGCAGAGCCTGACCCGGTGCGGGGTCAGGCGCATGGACATCCACCTGCTCGGGCGGCGGCTGGTGATGATCGTCGAGATGAAGGACGGCACGGACTACGCCGCGGCGTTCAAATTACATGCGGCTTCCAGCCCGCGCGTGGTGGAATGGGAGCGCCTCATGAAGTCGCTTCAGGAACCTGCACCCGGGGCGGCTCAGGGCGAGTGGTGGGCTGTGATGGAGCCCGTGTTTCATTTGGACGAAGGGGGAGAGCCGGCCATTGCCCGCGTCGCCGATCGGTCGCGCACATCCTGAACCCCTTGCCCTGACGGATCTCCGCCAGGCATGGGGTGTGCCTTCCCGCCCGCGTCCGATTGTCATCATCGGCGCCGGCGGCATCGTGCGCACCGCGCACCTGCCTGTTTACCAGCGTCTGAAATTTCCCATTGCCGGCATCTACGACGTCAAGCCCGAAATGTCGAGCGAGACGGCGCATCGCTTCGGCGTGTCGAAGGTCTTTGCATCGCTCGCCGAAGCGGCCGGTTCGCCGGATGCGGTGTTCGATATCGCCGTTCCTGGCGATCAGATCGCGGGCGTCCTGAAAAACCTGCCAAGGGGCGCGCCAGTGCTGATTCAGAAGCCGATGGGCGAGAATCTCGCGGCCGCGCGGACGATTCTGAACACGGCGCGCGACCTGGGGCTCGTCGCGGCCATGAATTTCCAGCTTCGCTTCAGCCCGAACGTCCTGGCGCTTCGCGATCTGATTGGCCGCGGATACCTCGGCGACATCGTCGACATCGAAGTCCGGCTGGTCGTCAAGCAGCCCTGGCATCTGTGGGCGTTTCTCGAGCGTGCCCCGCGTCTCGAAATTCTCTATCATTCGATTCACTACCTGGACACGATACGGGCGATCGCCGGCGAGCCGCGCGGCGTCCACTGTCGCGCCGTTGCCCATCCGTCGATACCGGCGTTCCAGGATACGCGGAGCTCGATTATTCGTCGACTACGGAAACAGCCTGCGCTGCTCGCTGCTGCTCAACCACACGCACGAGCAGGACACGTCGCACCGCGCGTCGTTCCTCAAGGTTGAAGGCACGCGAGGCGCCGCGCAGCTGACGATGGGAGTCAACATCGACTATCCGAAGGGCCCGCCCGACACGCTCGAGGTGGCGCTCGACCAGGCGCAGTGGCGGCGTGTCGATCTCCGAGGCTCGTGGTTCATCGAGGCGTTCGAGGGACCGATGTCGAACCTGCAGCGGTATGTCGGCGGCGAGGACGCTGCGCTCGTGTCTCCCGTCAGCGACGCCATCAAGACGATGGCGCTGGTCGAGGCGTGCTATCAGTCGAGCGCCGCGGGCGGCACTCCTGTACCAGAAACGTGAATTGGTAGATTGGCAGATTGGTAGATTGGCAGATTGAGTTTCGGATTCGTGACCGTGCGTATTGATTCACACCAGCATTTCTGGCGTTACAGCGCCGCCGAGTACGAGTGGATAGACGACTCGATGTCGGTGTTGCGTCGCGACTTTCTGCCGTCCGATGCGAGACGCGAGATGGACCTTGCGGGCATCGATGCCTGCGTTGCGGTACAGGCGCGCCAGACGCTCGAGGAGACTCGCTGGCTGCTCGAGCTTGCCGACTCGGCAACGTTCATCGCGGCGGTCGTGGGCTGGGTCGATCTGCAGGCCGACGATGCCGAGGCACAGTTGGCGATGTTCGCGGGGCATTCCAGGCTGGTCGGCGTGCGGCACATCGCGCAGTCAGAGCCCGATCCGCGCTTTCTGCTGCGTCCGGCGTTCTGCCGGGGCATCTCGCTGCTCGAGGCGCTCCACCTCACGTACGACATCCTGATTTATCCTCGACATCTGCCGGCTGCCATCGAGCTCGTCTCGCGGTTCCCACGCCAGCGGTTCGTCCTCGACCATCTGGCGAAGCCGGAGATCCGGACGGGCGAGATTCGGGAATGGGAACGGCACATCCGCGAGCTGGCAGAGGCCCGGAATGTGTGGTGCAAAGTGTCGGGTCTGGTGACTGAAGCCGATTGGACGCGATGGACCGCGGCAGATGTTCGTCCGTATCTGGATGTGGCGTTCGATTGTTTCGGCGCGCATCGATTGCTCGCGGGATCGGACTGGCCGGTCTGCACGGTGGCCGCCGACTACGGTCGAACGATGTCCCTTCTCACCGACTATCTGGAACACCGTCCGTCTTCCGAGCGCGACGCGGTGCTGGGGGGAAATGCCGCTCGGTTCTGGGGCCTGCCTGCTGGAGAGCTTGTATGAGGAGATGTGCCGCGAGTCTGGTTGTCGCTCTGACGATGCTCGCTTCTTCCGGATGCGGATCTCGTGACCGGGGAAAGACGACCATCGCCGTCATTCCGAAGGGGACATCGCACGTATTCTGGCAAAGCATTCACGCGGGCGCGGCAAAAGCGGCGCGCGAGTTCGGAGTGGAAATCATCTGGAGAGGTCCGCTTCGGGAAGACGATCGCGCGTCTCAAATTTCCGAGGTCGAGGGCTTCATCACGCGCGGCGTGTCCGGTATTGTCCTGGCGCCGCTCGACGAAGCGGCGCTCGTGGGTCCGGTCGCCGACGCGGTGCGCGCGAGCATTCCCGTCGTCATTTTCGATTCGGGACTGAAGAGCAGCGACTACGTGAGCTTCGTCGCCACCGACAATCGAAAGGGCGGCACGATGGCCGCCGAGGGGCTCGCGAAACTGCTGCCCGACGGCGGCAGGGTCGTGATGCTCCGGTATGCCGAAGGATCGGCCAGCACGCTCGAGCGCGAAGAAGGTTTTCTCCAGGAGATCGCCAAGCACACGAATATTCTGATGCTCACCACGAACCAGTACGGCGGCGCCGATGTCGAAGGGGCGTACAAGAAAGGCGAGGCGATGCTGCATCGCTTCCGGCGGCCTGACGGATCGCTGGACCTGCAGGGCATCTTCACGCCGAACGAGTCGACGACGCTGGCGATGCTTCGCGTGCTGACCGACAGCGGCTGGGCGGGCAAAGTGAAGTTCATCGGCTTCGATGCGTCGGACACGCTCGTCAAAGGGTTGAGCGACGGCGCCATCGATGGCCTGGTCCTGCAGAATCCCGTCAACATGGGGTACCTCGGCGTGAAGGCGATGGTGGATCATCTTCAAGGCCGGCCGGTCGAGAAGCGCATCGATACCGGCGCACAGCTCGTCACGCGCGACAGGATGGAGGAGCCTGCCGTCAAAGAGCTGCTGCACCCCGATCTTTCCATCCTCGGCGAATCAGGTACCGCGCGAAGTGCGCCCTAGCTTGTCCGGAGTTCCTCGATTCGAAATGCGCGGCGTTCGCAAGGCGTTTGGCGGCACCGTTGCGCTCGATGGTGTCGACTTCGCTGTGCGTGCGGGCGAAGTGTGCGCGCTGGTCGGGCAGAACGGCGCCGGCAAGAGCACGCTGATGTCGGTGCTCGCCGGTGCGACGGCGCCCGATGCCGGCACGATGATGCTGGCCGGAACGCCGTACGCGCCCCGTAGTCCGCGCGACGCGCGAAACGCCGGTGTGGCAATGATCTATCAGGAGCTCTCGCTGGCACCGCACTTGAGCGTGATGGACAACATCGCGCTTGGCGCCGAGCCGCGAAGGCCGGATGCGCTGGGCGCGCTCGGCTTCATCGACCGCAATCGCGTCAGCAGCACCGCACGGGCCGCCCTCGCCGAGCTCGGACATCCGGAACTTCCCATCGAGGCCCGCGCCGGCGAGCTGTCGCCGGCCTCGCAGCAGCTCGTCGAGATTGCTCGCGCGCTGGCGTCCGGTTGCGGTGTGCTGGTGCTCGACGAGCCGACCAGCAGCCTTGCGCACGCCGACGTGCTGAAGCTGTTCGAGCTCGTCGCGCGCCTCAAGCAGCGGGGCCTCGCCATCGTCTACATTTCGCATTTCATCGAAGAAGTGATGCAGGTGTCGGACCGTTTCGTCGTGCTGCGCGACGGCCGCAATGCCGGCGAAGGGCAGACGAGCGGGACATCTGCCGGCGACATTGTGAGCCTGATGGTGGGGCGGACGCTGGAGGATCTCTATCCGCGCGGCGCGCGCACCGCCGGCGAAGCGATTCTGGAGCTGCAGGCCTTTGCGCCTGAACATCTCGAGCCGGCCTCGCTGACGCTGCACCGTGGTGAAGTCTTCGGAATCGCGGGGTTGCTGGGAGCCGGCCGCACGCGTCTCTTGCGCGGGCTGTTTGGACTGGACGCCGTCAAGAGCGGGCGCGTGAAGCTCGGCGTGCACAGCGGTCCAAGCGCGCCGGCGGAGTGGTGGGAGCGCGGCATGGGGATGGTCAGCGAAAACCGCACAGGCGAAGGGCTCGCGACCAACCTCAATATCGCCGACAACATGACGCTCACGCGGCTGAAGGGCCTCGGGCCGGCATTTTTCGTGTCACCTTCCACACAGCGCCGGGCCGCGGCTGCGTGGGTCGAACGTCTGGGCATTCGCGCCGCAAGCACGTCGCAGGATGTTGCGAGTCTCTCTGGAGGCAACCAGCAGAAGGTCGCGATCGCGCGCCTCCTGCACCACGACGTCGACGTGCTCGTGCTGGACGAGCCTACACGCGGCATCGATGTCGCGAGCAAGGCGCAGATCTACGCGCTCATCGACGAGCTCGTACGCAGGCCGGGTCCTGCAGGACCCGGCGCGGTCAACACAGGTAGGCCGGGGCCTTCAGGCCCCGGCAAATCGGTGCTCATCGTCAGCAGTTACTTTCCCGAACTGCTCGCCGTGTGCGATCGGATTGCGGTGATGTCGCGCGGGCGTCTCGGTGCGCCCCGTGCGGCATCGGAATGGACGGAGCACGAACTGCTGCTCGACGCGTCGGGAGCCCGCACCGCCTCATGAGGCGCTTTCCTGACGCAGGCGTGCTCGCGGGCCTGGCTCTCGTCGCGCTGCTCTTCGGCATCCTCATCGGCCCGCAATTTTTCAGCCCGGTCAATCTCGAGCTCATGGCGCGGCAGACGGCCATCGTCTGCATCGCCGCGCTGGGCATGACGATGGTGATCGTGGCCGGTGGCATCGATCTGTCGGTCGGCTCGGTCATCGCCCTCAGCACCATCGTGATCGCGCAGATCCTTCGCGGCGGATTCAGTCCTGTTGTCGCCGCCGCGGGTGCCGTCGCGGCGGGAGCCGCGTGCGGGCTGATGAACGGCGTGCTCATCACCGGACTGCGCGTCGTGCCGTTCATCATTACGTTGGGCACGATGCTGCTCGTGCGCGGTGCGGCGAAAGGTCTCGCCGACGAGCGCCGTCTGGAAGCGCCGATTACCTGGCTCAATGGCCTGCTGCGCACCGTGAGGGACGGCAGCGGGCAGTTGCTGCCGTGGGGCATCTGGATTGCCATCCTGCTGGCGGTCGCCGTGGCGGTGACGCTGCAGTACACGCGGTTCGGGCGGCATCTGTTCGCCATCGGCTCGAACGAGCGCACCGCCCGGTTGTGCGGTGTCCGGGTGGAGCGGTGCAAGATCGCCGTCTACGGTCTCGCCGGGGCGTTCACGGGCCTCGCCGGCGTGATGGAGTTCTCACGGTTGTCGGTTGGCGACCCGACAGTCGCGATCGGCGCGGAGCTGAACGTCATTGCGGCCGTCATCATCGGGGGCGGCAGTCTTTCCGGTGGCAAGGGCACGGTCGTCGGCACGATCGCCGGTGCGGGCATCATGACGGTGATTCAGATCGGATGCTCGCAGCACGGCCTGCCCAACTGGGTACAGGAAATCGTGACCGGTACCATCATCGTGTTTGCCGTCGCGCTCGATCGCTTGCGAAGCCGAGGGAAGTGAGATCAGCACTGGCAGATTGAGAGATTCGCGGATTCGCCGAGGGCCGGGGATCAACCAGGCGATTGAGAAGAAATCATGATTGCACTTGCTCCGCTCGACGTGTTCCTCGGTGAGCAAAAAGTGAGTGCCGTGCGTAATGGCTTGATCTTCGTGATGGGTGGCATCATCCTATTTGTAGTGGCTCTTCACATCGAGAAGGGAAGGTCTAATGGATGACTTCCTCATCATCATGGGCACGGTGATGCTCGTCTGTCTGGGCGCAGCAGGCTGGGCGCTCTGGCCGTTGCGCAGCCGAGATTCGAAGCACAATCACTGAAGGCTGAACTGGACCCGAGGCGTCGGACTCGTATCTGAATAGGATCTCAATTCGCGAATCCGCCGCTCTTCAATAGAATCTGCAACCTGACGAATCTTCCAATCGCCAATGAAGATTACTGATTTGTCCACGCTCGACCTCCGTTTTCCGACGTCCAGAGATCAGGTCGGCAGCGATGCCGTCCACACCGACCCTGACTATTCCGCCGCGTACGTGATCCTCGAGACCGACGAGAAACTCGAAGGCCATGGCCTGACGTTCACCATCGGGCGTGGAAACGAAGTGTGCGCGGCGGCGATCGACTCGTTCAGGCATCTTGTCGTCGGCCGCGATCTCCGTGACATCACGGCCGACTTCGGCGGTTTCTGGCACAGCCTGGCCGGCGAATCGCAACTGCGATGGCTCGGTCCCGAGAAGGGTGTCATCCACCTCGCGCTGGCGGCCGTCGTCAATGCCGTGTGGGACCTGTACGGAAAGGCCGAAGGGAAGCCGGTGTGGAAACTTCTGGTCGACATGACGCCGGCCCAGCTCGTGTCGTGCATCGATTTCCACCACATTACCGATGCGCTGACACCCGAAGAGGCGCTCTCGATCCTCGAGCGTCAGGCATCCGGGAAGCCGGCGCGCGAGGCGGAGCTTCTGAAGCTCGGCTATCCCGCGTACACGACGTCGGTCGGATGGCTGGGCTATTCGGACGAGAAGATTCACCGCCTGTGTCGCGAAGCGATGGCGGACGGCTGGACGCACTTCAAGGTGAAAGTGGGTGGCAGGCCGGAAGACGATCTCCGGCGCCTCTCCGCCGTGCGGGCGGCGATCGGTCCCGATCGCAAGCTGATGATCGACTCGAACCAGCGATGGGATGTCGATGAAGCGATCGCGCGGATCAGGGAGCTGTCACACCTGAATCTGTGGTGGGCCGAGGAACCCACGCACCCGGACGACGTGCTCGGTCACGCGCGGATTGCCAAAGCCATCGCGCCCGTGGGCGTCGCCACGGGCGAGCATGGCGCGAACCGCGTGGTGTTCAAGCAGCTGCTGCAGGCCAATGCCATCAGCTTCTGCCAGATCGACAGCTGCCGGCTCGGTGGCGTGAACGAGAACCTCGCGGTCATCCTGATGGCGGCCAAGTTCGGGGTGCCGGTGTGCCCGCACGCGGGCGGCGTCGGCTTGTGCGAGTACGTCCAGCACCTCTCGATGTTCGACTTCATCGCGGTGACCGGCACGATGGAAGGGCGCGTCATCGAGTTCGTCGATCACCTGCACGAACATTTCGAAGAGCCCGTCACGGTTCGCCGGGGCCGCTACCTTGCGCCCGCCGTGCCGGGCTACAGCATCACGATCAAGCCGGACTCCAGAAAGCGATATCGGTTTCCTGACGGCGAGGCGTGGAGGGGTTGAGAATTGGCAGATTGGCAGATTCGGCAGATTGGTAGATGGGCAGATTAAATTGGGGACGTAACTTGTAAAGTTAACGCGTTCGATACTAGACTTTACCGGTAAAGCCACCAGGGATTCCCGAAGGATAAGCACCCCATGCCCCGACCCACGATGCGCCGGATCGCCGGCGAGCTCGGCGTGTCCGTCATGACCGTCTCCAAGGTTCTCAACAACCATGGCGACATCAGCGAAGCCACCCGAGGCCGCGTCCTCGCCAAGATCGAAGAGCTCGGCTACCAGCGTAATGCCGTCGCGAGGAGTCTCACCCTCCGCCGCAGCCACACCATCGGCATCGTCATTCCCGATCTGATGCACTCGTTTTTCGTCGAGATTATCGCCGGCATCGAGCCGGTCGCCAGCGCGCGCGGCTACGGCCTGCTGTTGTGCAGCTCGGGTGAGGATCCCGCGAAAGAGCGCGCGGAGCTCGAGATGCTGCGCAGCCGGCAGGTCGATGGCATCGTGCTCGCCTCGGTGCATGGTTCCGCCAACGAAGATCTGCTCAGGCAGTTGTCCAGCCTCGGGACGGCGATCGTGATGATCGACCGCGACGACCATCAGAAGGTCGAGTGCCACCGGGTTCTCACCGACGACGAGCGCGTCGGTGTGCTCGCGACGACGCACCTCCTCGATCTGGGATGCAAGGCCATCGCACACATCGGCGGCCCGGACATCACGCACGCCAAGCGGCGCGAAAAAGGCTGGCGCGACACGTTGAAGGCGCGCGGCGTGAAGGCCGCTCCCGACTGGTTCGTCGAAGGGGGCTTCATGGAGAGCGACGGCTACCGCGCGATGAAGCGCCTGCTCGACGTCCGTCCCCGCATCGATGCCGTGTTCGCGGCGAACGACCCCGCGGCGATCGGCGCGATGAAGGCGATATGGGAAGCGGGGATGCGCGTGCCCGAAGACATCGCGGTGGTGGGCGCCGGCGACATCGCGCACGGCGACATGCTGAAGGTTCCGTTGACGACGATCAGCTGGTCGCGAAAAGATCAGGGGATGAACGCCGCCGAGCTGCTCCTCAACGGCCTCGACAGCGATGACAAGGACGCGCCACGCCGCGTCATCATTCCGCCGCGCCTGGTCGTTCGCGAGTCATCTGTGCCGGTCCGGAAAGGGACAGGGCTAAAGCTGTGCAGTCGATGATGTCGGGTCGCTCGGAAACGGCAGGGCTGCAGCCCTGCGCTTCCGATAATGTCGGGTCCTGCGGAAATGGCAGAGCGCTAGGGCTGTGCCTGGTTGCCGCGCTCGTCCTGTTCGTGTCAGCCGATGCCCAGACGCCCGCGCGCAAGAGACTGCTGGCCCTTGGCGATACCCATACCGGCTACACACACGACTCGATCGGTCACGCTCTCGCGGTGATCGATCAAATCGGCCGCCAGTCTGGCGTTTACGACACGTACATCCGCACCGACTCGCAATGGATCACCAAGCAGCCCATTCCGATGCCCGCGCGCAATGCGAAAAATCTGAACGATTTCGACGCGGTGTTCCTGTTCATTTCTGGCGAAGGCGACTGGACCGACCAGCAGAAGCGCGACTTCGTCTCCTTCGTGAAGGAAGATGGGAAGGGTGTCGTTGGTGCGCACACCGGCAATGCCGCCTTCTACGAGTGGGCCGAATTCGGCGAGATGATGGGCGGCTATTTCGACAACCACCCGTGGGGCATCTTCGAGGGGCGGGTTGTGGTGGATGCACCGGATTTTCCTGCCATGAAGCACTTCGGGCCGTCATTCAGCCGGCGTGAGGAGTTCTACGTGTTGCGCGAGAAGCCCTACTCGCGCGAGAAGGTCCGGGTGCTCGCGCATCTCGATGCGAGCCAACTCGATCTGAAGAACCCGAACTATCACCGCACAGATGGCGATCTTCCGGTGGCATTGGCCCGCTCTTACGGTAAGGGCCGGACGTTCTGGTCGAACTTCGGCCACGCGCCCGAGACGTGGGATGATGCGGGCATACAGAAGATGTATCTCGAAGCGATCAAGTGGGCGATGGGCCTCACGCCGGGCGACGCCTCCCCACGTCCGGCCGCGTCGCACTAAGTAGATAGCTGCATCAGTCAACGCCGAGCCCGAGAGGGCGAGGCGACAGGTCGCGGGGGTGGGGCCCCGCGACAAACAAAAGAATGAAACTACTTCGTTATGGTCCGCAGGGCCGCGAAAAGCCGGGCCTGCTCGATTCCCACGGCGACATCCGCGATCTCTCGGCCATCGTCGCCGATGTGTCCGGCGATGCACTCCACCCGGATTCGATCGATCGCCTTCGCCGTCTGAATCCGGCAACCCTGCCGCGTGTGGATGGCAGTCCGCGCCTCGGCCCGTGCGTGGCCGGCGTCGGCAAGTTCATCTGTATCGGCCTGAACTACTCCGACCACGCGGCCGAGTCGAACATGCCTGTCCCGGCCGAGCCGATCCTGTTCATGAAGGCGACGTCGGCGATCTGCGGACCCAACGATGGCATCGTCATCCCGCGCGGCTCGCAGAAGACCGACTGGGAAGTCGAGCTGGGCGTCATCATCGGGAAGACCGCGAAATACGTAACGGAGTCCGAGGCGCTGTCACACGTCGCGGGCTACTGCGTCGTCAACGATCTATCCGAGCGCGCGTTTCAACTCGAGGGAACCGGCCAGTGGGTGAAGGGAAAGAGCGCCGATTCGTTTGGTCCGATCGGGCCCTGGCTCGTGACCACGGATGAGGTGCCGGACCCGCAGAATCTGGATCTGTGGCTCGAGGTCGACGGCCGTTCGTATCAGCGTGGCAGTACCAAGCACATGATCTTCAGCGTGGCGCGGCTCGTCAGCTACATCAGCCGTTTCATGAGCCTGCAGCCGGGCGACATCATTTCCACGGGCACGCCGCCGGGCATCGGCATGGGGCAGCACCCCCCGGTGTTCCTGCGCCCCGGCAACCGCGTGCGGCTTGGCGTTCACACTCTCGGCGAGCAGAGTCAGATCGTGACCGCGGCGGATGCTAGTATGTGAGCCATCCAAGCCGAATACGCGGTTCAGCAGGCAACCCCCGCGAAAGTGGAATACGGCCCGGTGGCGATTGTGATCGCCCACGGCATGGGCCAGCAAATCCCGTTTCAAACCCTCGATGACGTGGCCGAAGGTCTGCGCAGACAGGACCGGAAGCGCAGAAAAGGCAAGCCACCCATGCCGGTCGCCAAAACCGTCGAGCTGGGAGGCGAGCGCCTTGCCCGTCTCGAGATGAAGATCCTCACCAGGGACGGCGAGCGCGACGTTCACCTCTACGAATCCTACTGGGCGCCGATGACCGAAGGGCGCGTCACGCTCCGCGATGTCATGGGGTTTCTGTTGCGCGCGGGTGTCGGTGCGCTCCGGCTCGCGAGACGGCCCTTCAAGCGGTGGCTCTTCGGCGAGTACGAGAAGTATCCGGTGCCTCTGCTCACTGTCGTCTGTCTCGCGCTGTCGATAGGCGTCGTGGTTGCGCTCACATGGCTCAGCATGGTGATCGTCGTCGTCGCCGGTGCAAAGGTACCGTTGCGCGACGTGTCGCCGTGGCTCACCGACACCAGATTTCGCGACATCACGACGGTCTTCAACGTCCACGTCTCTCTGATGGCGCCGTTCGTGCTGCTGATGATCTGGTGGGGCCTCACCAGCCGGCGCTTGAAGGGATGGTTGTCGCTCGGGGCCTTCGGACTGGCGGTGCTCTCGACGCTTGGCTCCGCGCTCACTGTGGCACTGGTGGCGTACTACCATACCCGGGGCGGTGAGACCGGCTCGTTCTTCGAGCGTGCCGGCGTTCAGTGGCTGCCGGGCCTGTTTCCCGACTGGTTCAGCAACGTCTCGTGGGTGCTCGTTGTCGGGTCGACGGCGCTGGTCCGGTGGTTTCTCATTCAGTATGTCGGCGACGTGGCGGCTTACGTGCAGCCGCAGATCATCGATCGGTTCTACGAGCTGCGCAAGGAAATCAAGAAGTGCGTCTGGACGACGGCGAATGCGGTGTACCGCGAAGAGGAATACCGCGACATCATCATGGTGGGGCACTCGCTCGGCTCGGTGGTCGCATACGACGTGCTCAACCTCCTGCTCACCGATCACAAGCTGAATCCCGGCACGATGCCCGAGGTCGCCGGGCGCACCCGGTTGCTGCTCACCTTCGGCAGCCCGCTCGACAAGACCGCGTTCATCTTCGCGGCACAGGGCACGGGAACGGAGGCGCGCGAGGCGATCGCCGCGTCGTTCCAGCCGCTCATCACCGACGAACAGGTCCGGCCGCGCTGGGTGAACATCTACTCGCGCTGGGACATCATCAGCGGCTCGCTCGACTACTACGATCGGAAGGATCGATCGAACCGCAACGCCGTCGAGAACATCAGGGACACGAAGGCGACGACCCTGCTGGCGGCGCACGTCGAGTACTGGCGCAACGACAAGCTGTTCGAGACGATGGTCGAGGCGCTGGAAGCGCCGCCGGCTACGGCGCCACGTTGAAATCGACGGAGCGTGAAAAGCTCGTGCCGTCGGTGTCCACGAACGCATAGGTCAGCGTCACGACACACTCCTTCCGAAGGCTCGGAAGGTCGTACCACATTTCGACCGTCAACGAGAGCGGGGATCCGACGGCTGTGAACTGATTGCCGGTGGCGCTCAGGGGCACGTATTCATATTTTTCCGTGTCGGTGCCGGTCGGCGGTGTGATGATGCCGCCCGTGGCCTGCTTTATGGCGAGCGTCGCGCCGGTGACGCGGACAGGGAAGTCCAGGTTGAGTTTTTCGTCGGTCGCCGTCTGGGTCAGCACGATCGACGACGTGAAGATCGCGTGCCAGTCGTAGGCCAGCAGTTCGTCGGGCTGGTTGTTGCCTCGTACGACGCGATACGTCTTTCCGCCGGTCTGATTGTCCGCCTGGATTGGATCGGGCGACACGCTGACGGTGAGAGCATCGTTGTAGTTGACCGTTTCGTCGGCAGTGGCCGGGTTCTGGCATCCGGTCATCGCCGTACCGGCTAATACGACGGTCAGCACCCATGCTGCTGCTTTGTTGCACCTGACAATCATTCGGATCTCCTTGATCTGTAATGGCGCATGCGGGACGCGCTCTAGAAGGTCGTGCCGACAGCGAATCGAAATCCTCTCGGTGGCTGAAACGCATCGCGATACAGGTTCCACGAGTAAATCAGTCGCATCGGCATGTTGACGACCGGCAGCACGACCCGCAGCTCGACTCCTGTCGACGTCCGCAGCTCGCGGAGGTTGATGCGCGTGCTTTCGTCGAATGCCTGGCCGGCGTCGTGAAACGCGAGCGCGCGCACCTGCGCCATGATGTCGAGGTAGTACTCCGCGTTGAACAGGACGAACTTGTTGCCGCCGACCAGCTGGTTCTTGTCGTTGATGGGGCCGACCGTGCGCAGATCGAAACCGCGAATCTGGTACTCCCCGCCCAGGAAATAGCGGAGGTATTGCGGCAGCACCTCGGTGCCGGCGTATGGGTGGAGGTAGCCGATTTGTCCGCGCACGCCGATGGCGGTGCGGCGGGTATGCGGGCGATACATGATCAGTTCTACTTCGGGCCTTATGTAGTTGACCGTGCCGCCCAGCATGCCGCCGGCCAGCCTCGCCCCGCCGGTCAGGCGCATCCCGCGGCGTGGCATGAACGGGGCTGTCGACCGTGTCGTACACCACCGATGGCTCGACGCGGCTCTCGACGTAGCGTCCCTGCTCGACGATATAGTTCAGCGTCGGCGTTATCGCGGTGGTGCGCGTGTAGGTGGTGGTGCCGCTCGCGGTCGTGATCGTCACGAGCGATGAGGACGTTTGCTCTCCCGCGGCGCTGGATGCCTCCAGCGATTGCTCGGTACTCTTCGCTCGATGCGCTGTCGACCGTCTCCCAGGTGTAGCCGCCGTAGAGCCTCATGAAGCCTCGCAGCGGCTTCCCCATCGTGATCGACGTGCCCTCGCGCACTTCGCTGTAGACCGGATCCGACGAATAGAAGAAGTACTGGGTCTTGCGCGAGAAGAGGCTCGCGGCCATCGAGATCGGCCGGTCGAAGATGTACGGCTCGGTGATTGACAACTGATAGTTGTTGCTGCGCGTGCCGGATTCGACGGCGACCGAGAGCGTTTCCCCGCGACCGAGAAAATTGGTCGTCGCGTACGACGCATTGGCGAAGACGCCGTACGAGCCGGACATCCCGGCGCCGAAGCTCAGCTGATTGCGGTTCTGCTCTTCGAGCTTCAGCGTCAGGTCCACTTTGCCGGTTTCGTTCGGCGTCTTGTCGACCTGGATGCCCTTCTGCTCTTCGATGGGCTTGAAGTAGCCGAGCTGGTTGAGCCGCCTGATGCTCATCTTCAGCGCTTCGCTGTTGAAGAGGCCCCCTTCGTAGACCCGCAATTCCCGCCGGACGACCTGATCGCGCGTGGTCGTGTTGCCCACGAACATGATCCGATTGATCGTGTAGCGCGGCCCCTCGTCCACGCGGAGGGTGACGTCGACGACCGGGCCTGTCGTGGCCCCTGGGTCGGCGGCGGTTGCGGCATCGCGGGGCCGCAGGTCGGGATATGCCGTGAACTCGAAGCGCCCGAGCGCGCCGTACAGCTCCCGCGCCTTGTTCAGCCCTTCACGAATCTCTTTTTCACTGTAGAGCTCGCCTCGTCGAAGCTTGAAGAGCGACAGGAGATAGTCGGCCGGCACCTCCTTGTTGCCCTCGATCGTGAACTCGGCGAGCCGATACTGCAGTCCTTCGGTGACGGGAATCTTCAGGGCCACCCATCGCGTGCGGCCATCCTCCGTGTCTTCGAGCGTCTGGAGGACGGGTTGTCCGACGCGCACGGCCAGGTAGCCACGATCGCGATAGAAGCTCATGATGCGATCGGCGTCTTCCTCGTACCCCGTCTGCTTGTAGGTGCTGCCGAACCTGGGAATCGGGAACCACCGTTTCGCCTGGTTCTGTTTCATGGCCGACGCGAGTTTGCCGTCCTCAAAGGCCGTGTTGCCCTCGAACTCGACCCGCCTGAGCTTGATCTGCGGCCCTTCTTCAACGACAAAGGTCAGTTGCGACGTCTTCGGCCCGCCCGGCAGCGCCTGGATGTCGGAGATGACATGAGATTCGGGAAACCCGAGCTCCGACAGCATCTCGCCGATCGTCGTCCTGATCCGCTTGATCCGCATCTCGTCGACGAACGTGTCGATGCGCACCATGAGATCGAGCTCGCGCAGCTTCTCTTCGAGTTTGTTCTGCTCGAGATGCTTCAATCCCTTGTAGTTGACGATCTTGATGCGCCGCCGTTCCTCCATGCGGTAGACGATCAGCTTGCCGACGACGCCGTTGGCGAATGTGTAGTCGCTCGTTTCGATCGTCAGGTCGTCGAGAAAGCCGGTGGCCCAGAGGCGCTTGAAATCCTCGAGAATCGATTCGCGTACGGCCTCGTTGTAGGCGATCCATTCGCCCTGCGACGGCCGGCTCACCGTGGTCTGGATGTAGTGGAGATACGTCTCGGGCTCGATCATCGAGACGTTGCCCTGCCGGTCGAAGCACGGAACGATTTGAAAGACCACCGGCGGAGATCCCGCCGGTGGCTCTAGTGCGGGAGCGGGAATGGGAAGGTTGCACACCGTGAGAGGTCCGGCTGGCGGTGCCGGTTGCTGCGCGCCGGCGGAAAGCGGCGCGAACGCGACCAGCACGGCAACCGAGGTGATGCAGGGAATCGCTCGCGGCACGGGCGTGCCGGATTGCAACCGATGTGCCGCGCATCGCGTCACATTTCGGCAATATGTTCAGGTTCGGCGAATTTGTATCCGACGCCCCAGACGGTGAGGATCAATCGCGGTTTGTCCGGCGCGCGCTCGATCTTGCGACGAAGCCGGCTGACAATCGGATCGACCAGCCGGACGTCTTTGAGCCTCCGTTGGTCCAATGGCGGGCGAGCAGCTCCTCGCGGCTGAAGACGACGCCCGGCGACGAGGCAAGGGCATAGAGCAGCTCGAACTCCTGTCTGGAGCACCCGACGTCGTGCCCTCGCACGATGACCTGCCGCCGCGAGGGATCGACGCGCAGGTCCGGCACGCTCGACCACGGCCGGCAGATGTCGCTCGACATTCCGCGAGGCCCTTCGCATCACGGCGGCGACGCGCGCCAGGAACTCGGGGACGGCGATCGGTTTGGTGACGTAGTCGTCGGCCCCGTTGGTGAACGCGGCGATCTTGTCCGACTCAGCGGCGGACGCGGCGACGAGAAGAACCGCGGCGCCGGCATTGATGTTGCCGCGGCGGATTGCGCGGCACAGCGCAATGCCGTCAAGACCACGCAGGGCGGCATCGAGCACGATGAGCTGGAAGCGCGATTCATTGAGACGGTCCAGCGCCTCACGCCCGTCCGTGCACACGTCGATCGAGAAGCCATCGATCTCGAGATGGTGCGACAGCAGCAGCCGGGTCGACAGATCGCCATCGGCGACGAGCGCGCGTTGTCGTGTGTCTGACAAGCGCCCGGCCGCGGTGCAAACCAAATGCCGGGAGCCGGGGCGAAGTGACGGGTTAGCGTCTACGCAAAAGGAAAGAAGTATTGAAGATGTGTGACGCGATTGTCCTCTCGAGCGCGGCCTGCGTCGCCGAGACAAGACAATTGCAGAAAGTTCCAGAAAAAACGGGCGGGGTACACCCGTTGCTAGCGCCACTGTGAACTTGCGCACGAACTGGCCGTTGTTTCGTGCGCGTCGTCTTCGCAACCCCTGTAACCATCCAGATCGCAAACGTGCTGGACCGTTCAGCCGTCACACTTCTTTCACATTCTTGCCACAACGGATGCGCACGTCGACCGTTTAACCTTCCCGGCGATGGTTCCGAGGCCCGACTTAACGCTTCTTAACTGGCGTAACGAATGCGTGACGCGTACTCTCGGTAATCCGATGATCGACGCCAAAGAGACGAGAGCGCAGGCCTTCGAAGTTAAGTTCGTTGTAGATTTGCAGATGGGTGAACGGATTCGTGAGTGGGCACGCACCTTTCTTGACGCGGATCCGCATGGCACCGGTCCCTTCGGTGACGAATATCGGACGAGCACCCTGTACTTCGACACGGCCGAGGGGCACGTGTTCCACAGATGGGGCTCTTACGGCCGGGCCAAGTACCGCATTCGCCGGTACGGGGACAGCGACGTGGCTTTTCTCGAACGCAAGCTGCGCCGCCAAGGCATGCTTGTCAAGCGCCGCACGCAGGTGCCGCTCCACGAACTGGAACGATCGGGCGACGTCAGTGGCTCGCGCATATCGTCCGGTGAATGGTTTCATCGTCGGGCGGAAACACGCGCGCTGAGAGTCGTCTGCCAGGTGTCGTACAACCGCATGGCACGCGCCATGGACACCAGCACAGGATCGGCCCGCCTTACGCTTGACCAGTCGCTCCGTGCGGCCGCTGTATCGCGGCGCCCAGTTCCGTTCCGAGCCGGGAGAGGTCATTTTCCCCAATCTGATTCTCGAGTTGAAGTTCAAGTCACATGTACCGACGATCTTCAAGCAGCTAGTCGAGGAGTGTGGCTTGAGTCCGCAGACGGCATCGAAGTACCGACTCGCGATGGCTGCGCTCAATGTCTATACGTCAAGCGGGCTTGCCTCGCCATCTGCCGTGACGACGGGGCGGACGGAACATGCCTGATGTTCCCGTCGCCCGTTTCCGGCCAATATTGCTGCGCCGGTCGCCGTTCTCGGCCGACTGATCGCCGCGATGGTGCTTGGTGGGATCGTTGCCCAGATCTATCGGCACAGTCGTGCAGAACCCGCATCCTCGTTCACCGTCACGTTGGTCCTCCTCGCGATTCTGATTGCCATGGTGACCCAGGTGATTGGCGACAACGTAGCCCGCGCCTTCAGCCTCGTCGGTGCGCTGTCTATTGTCCGATTCAGGACGGTCGTCCGAGACACCCAGGACACGGCGTATGTGATCTTCGCGGTCGCTGTAGGCATGGCGGTCGGCGCACACAATTTCTGGGTCGCGATTGGCGGCATCGGCGTGATCGCGATCGCGGCGTTTGCCATGCGGCGCGTGCCCGCTGCTGACCTGAAGCGTCCGTTCACTCTTCGTGTGCGTATTGGACTGGGCCACGACGTGAACGCGCTGATCAACCCAACGCTGGACATCTTCGTTCGGAGTCAACACATCACGCAGGTGGCTACTACGCGGCAGGGGTTGTCCACGGAGGTGTCTTACCAAACCATTCTCCGCCATGACGACCAGGCGTACGCGCTCGTCACTGCTCTGAATCGCATCGAAGGGGTACAGGGCGCGGAACTTCAACGGACTACGGAAGACGATGCATAGAAATTCGGGCTGGATGGCTCGGCTTGGTGCGATTCTCGCGTGCCTCATGTGGCAGCAGGCGCCGATGGCGCAGACGTCACCGCCCGGTCGGGAGGGCGGTCCCATGATGGAAGAGCGGCGGATCGTGGAGCTCTTCGACAAGGACGGCAACCACCGGCTGAATCGTATCGAACGCGAGGCTGCGAGGGACTGGCTGGCGAATCAGCCGCGCGGCGGGCGTCTCGGCGGGCCGAGCCTGTTCGCTGGTGCCATGCCTCCGCCCTGGTTCGGGGGACGCGGTTTCGCACCAACATCTCCCGGCCCGCCGATCAAGCCGGCGGACCTCCCGTCAGGAGGGTCGGCGACACTCTATGATTTGAAGACGCTCCGCACGATTTTTCTGCGATTCGAAAACACAGACTGGGAGCGCGAGCTCGCGGATTTCAACAATACCGACGTCGACGTGCCAGCCTCGTTGACGCTGGACGGCGTTACCTATCGCGACGTCGGCGTCCACTTCCGCGGGATGTCGTCGTTCATGATGGTGCCGGACGGTTCCAAGCGGTCGCTCAATCTGTCGATTGACTACGTGCACGAAACGCAGCGGCTGCTCGGATACCGCACGCTCAATCTTTTGAACGCGAACGGCGATCCCACGTTTGTGCGACAGGTGCTGTACACGGAAATTGCAAGGCACTACGTACCGACGCCGAGCGCCAACTACATCCGGGTCGTCATCAACGACGAGTATTGGGGCGTCTACATCAATACCCAACAGTTCAACGCCGACTTCACGAGGGAGTGGTTTGCAAGCACGAAGGGTGCGCGGTGGAAGGTCCCAGGCTCGCCGCGAGGCCGGGGAGGCATGGAGTACCTCGGTGAGGACGCCGACGCGTACAGAGCCATCTACGAGATCAAATCCAAGGAAGACCCGGCGGCGTGGCGATCGCTGATTCGGATGTTCCGAGTGTTGAATGAGACGGCGCCCGACAAGCTGGCTGCTGCCCTTGCGCCCATGCTCGACGTGGATGGCGCACTCAAGTTCCTCGCGGTCGAGATGGCGCTCGCCAACAGCGATGGCTATTGGGCGCGTGCGAGTGACTACAACCTGTACATGGACGAGCGCGGGCGCTTTCACGTCATCCCTCATGATGTGAACGAGGGGCTGACAGACGAGGCCTCAGGCCGCGGAGGACCGCCCCCTGCTGGAATGCGACGCGGAATACCCCCTGGTGGCGGTCCTGTCATGTTCGGGCGAGGTCCGGCGCGGGTGGATGTGACGCTGGATCCACTCGTGGGACTCGACGATGCCAGTAAGCCATTGCGGTCGAAGTTGCTCGCGGTTCCAGCGCTCCGTGCACGATACCTTGGGTATGTGAGGCAGATCGCAGAGCGGTGGCTCGATTGGCGGACGCTGGAGCCTGTGGCGCGATCGCACCACGCGCTCATCGCAGATGCTGTCAGAGCAGATACCAAAAAGCTCTATACGTTTCAGGCATTCGAATCGGGTGTCAGCGAGGGCAGCGAGAGCCTGCAGAGTTTTGTTGATCGCCGGCGCGCTTTCCTATTACAGGAGAAATAAGTTGCGAACTGTTTACAAACGGGTGTTTGGCGTGGCGTTCGGGTTCGCAGCGCTCTTGATCGGATTCTCGGCGGCGGAGCGAGAAGGGGCGTACGCCTCGGGACGCGACGCCGATACGCACGGGCGTGATGCGACTCCAGATTATGGACGCGTGTTCATTCAGGATCAGGTCAGCCGGCTGGATTTGAAGATTACCGCGAGCGATTGGCAAATTGCCATTGACGACATGACGGACATGGCCGGTGCGGCGGGTGGTCAGTTTGCGGGCGGGCAGCAACCTGGACGCGGGCAGCCCGGCGGTGGGCAGCCGCCTGGCGGTTTTCCCGGCGGTGGGCAGCCGCCAACGGGCATGCCCGGCCGGGGCTTCTCGCCGGAGTCGACCGCGGCCTGCGCGAATCTTCTGGAAGGGAGTGCGTGCGTCTTTGGCAATCCACCGACGAGCGGGCGATGCGTGCAGATTGCGGACGGAGGAGGGCTGGCGTGTGTGGTTCTCGGTGGCGGCGGGGCCAATCCCACCGGCGCAGGCGCCGCGAATCCGGCACGCGATGACGTGGAACTCCTGCCGCGGACGCCGGTCTACATTCCAGCCGGCGTCACTTTCGACGGTGAGACGTTCGAAAATGTCGGCTTCCGGTTCAAGGGCAATTCGAGTCTGGTCAATACCTGGCGGGCCGGCAGCGAGAAGATGCCGTTTCGGCTGAACATCGATGGCCTTGAATCTCGGTTTCCGGATTCGCGCGATCAGACCTTCTTCGGCTTTACCAATCTGAGTTTCAGCAACAACGCTCTCGACAGCTCGTATCTGCGTGCCAAGGTCGTCACTGACCTCTTCAGCGACGCTGGCCTTCCTGCGCCACGCACCGCCTTTGTGCGCGTCTATCTTGATAGGGGTGCGGGAGCAATCTACCTGGGTCTCTACACAATGATCGAGGTACCGGATGAGCCGATGCTCGACCGACTGTTCGGCGCCGACTCAGGGAATCTGTACAAACCGCACAGTACTGGTGGGCGATGGACGCTCTTCGATAAGGACGACTTTCCAAAGAAGACGAATGAATTCGACGAGGACTGGACCGATATCCAGGGCGCGGTCGCCGCGCTGAATGCCTCTAAACAGGATCGCGTTCTATGGAGAAGCCGCCTCGAGGCGCGCTTTAACGTCGACGGATTTCTCCGGTGGTTGGCTCTCAATACGATCGTCGGAAACAACGATGCCTATGGAGGTCTGTCGGCGCACAACTACTACCTGTACGGCAGCCCACGCCATCGGGATCGGCTGTTTTGGATTCCGTGGGATCACGATCTGTCCATGTCCTCTAGTTTCGCGGGCGCAGGTGCTGGCGGCGGCGGTGCGCAGACCGTCGACATTTTCCACACCGGCCTCAACGCCACCTGGCCGCTGATTCGCTTTCTGATGGATGACCCTGTATATCGGGCGACATATCGGGCTCACGTGGAAGACCTGCTGGCGACGGTCTTCGACCCATCCCGTGTGAGCGCGATTTTTCGCGTCGAACAGGCCCGAATCGCGACATTTGTCATCGGCGCCGAGGGAGAAGATCCGGCTCGAACGTTTGCCGGGACGCCCGAGCAATTCGACGCGACGGTTTACGGTCCGACGGGCCTCATCGCATATGTGACGAACCGGGTGGCCGCTGTTCGACGAGCACTCGGAGGCGCACAATGAGCCGCCGGAGCGCAGTGGTCTGGCGTGCCGCCATCGCCCTGTTCATCTGCACCATGTGTGTGAAGCCCGCTCACGCTCAGCCGAGTCAGGCGGAACCCGGTTCGAATACGAACGAGCGCTTTGAGATATCACCTCGCGGGTATGTGCAGTTCGATTGGCGTGGATATCCTGACTGGACCGTGGCCACCGGATCAGGACGGCTCGAGTATGAAACATTCGAAGTGAGGCGGCTGCGCGCCGGTATCGACGGACAGTGGCGCCAGATGTCGTTCGAGTTCACCGTTGACCCGATGGACGATCTCGACGACACGCTGATAAAGGACGCGTACATACAGATTCGATTCACGCGAGCGCTGCGGCTTCGTGGCGGCCAATTCAAGCTTCCAGGCAGCCGCGAGTATGGAACCTCAGCGCGTTCGCTGGACTTCCTTGAACGATCGGCTTTTGCGCAATCAATTGCTCCCGGGCGCGACATCGGCGGGTTGGTGTACGGGCAGCTCGGCAGGCGGTTCGCCTATGAGGCGGGCCTCTTCGCAGGCGATGCCAATGGGCGGAACACACGTTCCGGTATTACCGCCGCCGGACGCCTTGTTTGGAATGGCCCGAGAGATGTCGAGCTGGCCGGGTCGTTCACCGAAGGTCGAACCACGGCCGTTGATACGGAATCGGCGAATGGTCTCGAAGGACGTTCGCAGTCCGGTTACCGGTTTTTCGAACGGTTGTACGTCGATGGTCGGCGTACGCGTGTCGGCGGGGACGCGCAATGGACACCCGGGCGCTGGCAAATGACCGCCGAGGCGATGCGCGTGCGAGACGAACGGTCTGGGCAAGGCCTTGATCTGGAAGACTTACCGAGTGTCGTCGGAATCGGCTGGAGCGCGGCAATGACGCGCGAATTTGGCCGGCGGCCCGGCCCGACGCGCTCGAGACTGCGTGAATGGGCGCTGGGAATTCGGTTTGATTCTTTGGAGTTCGATGACGAAGGTCCTGAAACGCTCGAGGAGAGTGTCCGGCCACGCGCCACGGACGTCCGCGCACGGGGAGGACAGACGCTGACGACTGGCATATCGTGGAATTTCTCACGCTGGGCGCGCGTGATGGGAAATGCGGCGCTCGAGCGGTACGCTGAGGCGCGATCCGCCCCCGAGCCCGGTAACCGAGGCCTGTATTGGGCGTTTGGCACGCGTTTGCAGTTCCAGATGCCATAAAACTCTTGAGCCCATTCGACCCTGTGTCTCTGAACGTCCCGCACAGACAGGCGTCCTTGCTCCTGATCGACGATGACCGACAGCTGTGTCGTCTGATGCGAGATTTCTTGATACGGCAGGGATTCGCCGTCTCCATCGCCTATGACGGCCTGACAGGGCTGGCCATGGCCTCTCAGGAGCCGCACGATCTCGTCTTACTCGATGTGGTGCTGCCGGGCCTGGGCGGTTTCGCCGTACTCGACGAGCTGAGGCGGGGTAGCGATATTCCTGTGTTGATGCTGACGGCGCGGGGCGAGCCGAGCGATCGCGTGTTCGGATTGTCGGCCGGCGCCGACGACTACCTGGCTAAGCCTTTCGATCCTGCGGAACTCGTCGCCAGGATTCGTGCCATTCTCCGACGGTCGCCTGCGTTGGCGCGCAGTAAAAAGGTGACAGTCATCGAGATTGCAGGCGTGTGTCTCGACACCGCGGCGAGGCAGGTGAGCATGGCACGATCGCGAGTCGATCTGACCAGCGCCGAGTACGGAATCTTGGAGATGCTCATGCGGGCAGCGGGGCGTCCGGTGTCGCGAGACGAGATTTCAATACGGCTCAACCAACGGGAAGCGGCAGCGCTGGATCGCGCCGTTGATGTTCATATCAGCCGTATTCGTCACAAGCTCGGCCCGAAGGGGGCGCTCATTCAGACGGTCCGAGGCGCTGGCTATCTGTTCGCGCTTGACGCGGCATCAGGATTGACCTCGTGAGGTTGTTTCCGAAGCTGACGGCGTGGTTCTTCGTCACGTTGGCACTCTCAATCCTTGCGTTTGGCGTGACCACCCGCTTGTCCAGACCGCCAGAGTTCGACCAGCGCGCGCCGTGGAAGGCCATGCACCAGCTCAAGCTGGAAACCGCGGTGCGTGCCTGGCAGGAGGAGGGCGCCACTGGCTTGCGGGCCACGCTGGAGCGGATGGATGAGATGTTTCCTGAAGGGCATTTCTTGCTCGATGCCGAAGGACGCGACCTGCTCACCGGAGAAGATCGCTCGGCGTTACGCGGCCGATCGCGGCCGTGGTTCAATGAGATCAATACACAAGATGGCCGTTACACGCTGGTGTTCGCGATGCCGGCGCCGCCAGCGCCGCCGCTGTGGTTGTGGCCGTACCTCCTGTTGATTGCCCTCTTGATCGCGGTGATGTGCTGGGTATTTACGCTGCATCTCGTCAATCCGGTTCGCCACCTCCGAGCCACGGTTCGTGAATTCGGCGCAGGGAATCTTACGCTGCGGACGGAATCGAAACGGCACGATGAACTCGGGGATCTCGGCCGCGATTTTGATTTGATGGCGGATCGGATCGAGACGCTTCTGACATCGGAGCGGCGGTTGCTGCAGGACGTGTCGCACGAGCTGCGAACCCCGTTGGCGAGGCTTGTCCTTGCAGTAGAACTGATGCTACCGGAAGAGGCCAAACAGGAAGTTGCACGACTGAGTTCGCTGATCGGAGAGCTGGTCGACATGACGAGAGCCGAGGGCGGCATGGAGAAGCTTCAAGGGGAAACCGTCGACGTCTCGGCGCTGCTCGAGGAGAGTGCCTGTCGGCACAAGGTTGTCGTCGCAGCCGACAAGCACCTGGTCTGTCATGGACATGAGGCCTTACTTCGACGAGCGTTAGACAATGTGCTTCAAAATGCCGTGCGCTATTCGCCGGAAGGGAATCCGCCTACACTGTCCGCGACGAGTAGAGACGGTTGCGTGGTGATCTGTGTTCGCGACTTCGGACCTGGAGTACCGGAAGAAGCACTCGTCGACATGTTCCGTCCGTTCTATCGCGCAGTCCCGAACGATGGACATGGAGTTGGGTTAGGCCTGGCAATAGCCCAACGCGCGGTCCGATTGCACCGGGGAGAAATTCGCGCGCGAAACGTGTATCCGGGGTTGGAGGTGGCGATCAGTCTTCGGCCATCGGCGTACACCCGACCCCTTTCTTAGATCGTGAACTTGCGGACGAACTGGCCGTTGTTTTCCCACTGCGATCGCTTGGTGGGATGGTCCTGTTCGGGTTGCACGTCGCCCCGCGTCGATGGCGCGCGCCACGACCGTGTGCTTATCGCGTGTTGCCGATATCCTTGAGGATTTCGCGGGCGGCGTTCATGCCCGAGAGCCCCGACACACCGTAACCAGGGTGTGTGCCGGCGCCGCACAGGTACAGCCCACGAATCGGCGTGCGATAGCGTGCCCAGCCGAGCAGCGGGCGCATCGTGAACAGCTGATCGAGCGCCAGCTCGCCGTGAAAGATGTGCCCGCCGGTCAGGCCGTAGGTCGATTCCAGCTCAACGGGCGTGATCACCTGCCGCCCGAGAATGAGACGTTTCAGATTCGGCGCGTACTCGGCCAGCGTGTCGATGACGGCCTCGGCAAACGCCGGACCGGCCGTGCGCCAGTCGCCGTCACGAAGGCGATACGGAGCAAATTGCGCGGCGATCGACATCACGTGAGCGCCCGAGGGTGCCAGCGCCGGATCGGTCAGCGACGGAATCGACACCTCGAGATGCGGCCGCGGCGACCAGTTGCCGTACTTCGACGCGTCGAACGCGCGCTCGAGATACTCGAGATCGGGACCGATGTGAATGAAGCCGGCGAGCGCTCGTGTGTCTCCAGCCGCGGCGGGAAAGTCCGGGAGGCCACTCAGCGCGAGGTTGAGTTTCAGCAGGTTGCCGGTGGATCGGTAGCTTCGCATGCGCGCGAGGTACCCGGGCTCGAGGAACACCGGGTCGATCAGTCCGAGCATCGTGCGGCGTGGATCGGCGTTCGAGACGACGACCTTCGCCTCCAGATCCTCGCCCGTGGTCAGCGTGACGCCCGTTGCCTGGCCGTTTCGTACGTTGATGCGCTCGACGCCGGCATCGATGCGAATCTCGGCGCCCGCCGCACGCGATGCAGCGGCCAGGGCCGACGTGAACGCGCCAAGGCCGCCACGCACCAGTTGCTGGCCGCCGTTGCCCGACCCCATGCGCAGCAGCAGCACGGCCGTGCTGCCGGCCGAGCGCGGTCCCAGCGCGGTGCCGAAAATACCGCCGGCAGCGATCGCCGCGCGCAGCGGCTCTGCTTCGAACCACTCGGACACGAAGTCCGCGACCGACATCGGCGCCCACCTCAGCAGGCGGTACGCGTCCTTCTTTCCCAGACCGCGGAAGCGGCGTCCCATCATCAGCATCCCCCAGAGATCGCTGTTCGAGGGGCGCTCGATTTCAGGCGGCGGGGCGGCCATGACGTGCGAGACGAAGCCTCGGATTCGCTCCATCGTCGCGCGGAATTCGGGATACCGGCGCGCGTCAGCGGCCGAAAATCTGCCGATGCTCGCAGCCGTGGCCTCCACATCGTGTCCCAGCACGAGGCCGCGACCGTCTGGCAGGGGAGCAAACAGATACGGGTCCGGATCGATCAGTTGGAGACCATGCTCCGCCAGACGAAGCTCGCTGACCAGGGCGGAAGCGGGCCGCGCCGCATGGGCCAGCGTGGACACGCTGAACCCCGGATGGAACTCGGCGGTAATCGCCGCGCCGCCCACGACCGGACGCCGCTCGAGCACGAGCGTCTTCAGGCCACGCCGCGCGAGCATGGTGGCCGCCGCAAGCCCGTTGTGCCCGCCGCCGACGAAGATGACGTCGATCACTTGAGGATTTCCAGCGCGGCGTTCCGGCCCGGCGCGCCCATGATGCCTCCGCCGGGATGCGTGGCCGACCCGCACATATAGAGGTTGGCGATCGGGGTGCGGTACTTGGCCCACCCGGGAACGGGTCGAAGAAACAGCAACTGCTCGAGCGCGAGCTCTCCTTGAAAGATGTTGCCCTCACTCAATCCCCATTCCCGTTCCAGATCGAGCGGCGTGACGACCTGGCGATGAAGAATCAGCGATTTCAGATTGGGGGCGTACTCCGAGAGCGTGTCGATGACCGCATCGCCAAACGCGTCGCGCTCCGCGTCCCATGTCGTGTTCTTCAGATGGTACGGCGCGTACTGGACGAAGCAGGTCATGACGTGTTTGCCGGCGGGCGCGATCGACGGATCGGTCAGGCTCGGAATGACGACGTCCATGTAGGGGTGTCGCGAAAATCGGCCGTACTTCGCGTCGTCGTAGGCGCGCTCCATGTACTCGAGGCTGGGCGAGATCGAAATCGCGCCTCGAAGATGGCGGGTCTCGCCGGGCACGCTGACGAAGTTCGGCAAACCGTCGAGCGCCAGGTTGACCTTTCCCGACGAACCCCGGAACTTGTAGCGACGCACCTCGTCGAGGAAATCTCCGGGCAGCTCGCGGGCGTCGAGGAATTTCGTGAACGTCAGCCGGGGATCGACGGACGAAGAGACGATCGTGGCGTCGATCTGGTCGCCGTTCTCCAGCGCCACGCCGGTCGCACGCCCGTTCTTCGTGACGATTCGGCTCACTCCCGCGTTGGTGCGGATCTCGACGCCGGCCTCGCGCGCGGCCGCCGCGATGGCGTTCGAGATGGCGCCAGTGCCGCCTTTCGCGAAGCCCCATGAACGGAACGCACCATCGATCTCGCCCATGTAGTGGTGAAGCAGGACATAGGCCGTACCCGGCGAGCGCACGCCCTGAAACGTGCCGATGATGCCCGACGCCGACATCGTCGCTTTCAGCACGTCGGTCTCGAACCACTGATCGAGAAAGTCTGCGGCGCTCATCGTCATGAGCTGGACGAGCCGGTATCGGGATTCCGACGACATCGACTGAAACCGGCGCCCCAGGCGCAGCAGGTCGCGCAGATCGGCCGGCGAAAGCGACAGCGGATCGGGGGCCCGCCTGTCCAGCGTCGGCTTGACGAAACGCGCCATGTCGATCATCGCCCTGCCGTACTCGTCGTAGGCTTCGGCGTCGAGGCGCGAATGGCGCAGGATCTCGCGCCGCGTCCGTCCGTGATCGTTCACCCGCCACAGGTAGTTGCCGTCCGGCATCGGTGTGAACGTGCCGTCGAGCGGCAGCACCTCGAAACCGTGGCGCGCCAGGTCGAGCTCGCGGATGATTTGCGGGCGAAGCAGGGACACGACGTAGGAGCAGACCGAGACATGAAATCCGGGGAAAACTTCCTCGGTGACCGCCGCGCCCCCCAGCACGTGCCGGCGCTCGAGCACGAGCACACGCCGGCCCGCGCGTGCCAGATACGCGGCGTGCACGAGCCCGTTGTGGCCGCCGCCGATGACGATTGCGTCGTATGGGCATCTGAATCCGGAAGCTAGAATCTAGAAACTAGAATCTATAATCTAGGCTTCTGGTTCCGTTCCAGACTCTTAGATTCTAGTTTTTAGATTCTAGTTTCTAGTTTCATATTGCGCCATGCCCATTGGTTCCGCCTTTCACGAGCGTACGTTCCCGCTGTGCGAGAGCCTGAACTACCGCGACTGGGCGGGCTACTATGCGGTCAGCGCGTACGAAACGCACCACGAGCACGAATACAACGCCATCCGGAACGCCGCTGCGCTGATCGACGTCTCGCCGCTCTTCAAGTACATCGTCACAGGGCGCGATGCCACGAAGCTGGTCGACCGGCTCATCACGCGCGATGCGACGAAGCTTGCCGTCGGACAGGTGATCTACACGCCGTGGTGCGACGAGCAGGGGAAGGTCATCGACGACGGCACGGTCTCGAGGCTGGGCGAGCAGCGCTATCGCTGGACAGCCGCCGATCCAAGCCTGCGATGGTTCGTTCAGAATGCCACGGGACTCGACGTATCGATTGAAGACGTGTCGGAGACGGTGGCGGCGCTGGCGGTTCAGGGCCCGACCTCGGGCGCACTGCTGCGCCGAACCGCGCAAGCGGACATCGAGACGCTCAAATATTTTCGCGTGACGAGCGGCACCATCGCCGGTGTGCCCGTCGACATCTCCCGTACGGGATACACAGGCGACCTCGGCTATGAAATCTGGATGCCGTGGGATCGCGCGACGGAGGTGTGGGACGCGCTCGTGGCGGCCGGGGGACCATTCGACCTGCGGCCTGCCGGGATGCTTGCGCTCGACGTCGCACGGATCGAAGCCGGACTGCTGCTGATCGAGGTCGACTTCTTCAGCTGCCGCAAGGCGCTCATTCCCGATCAACAGTACTCGCCCCTGGAGATGGGCCTGGGCCGGCTGGTGCAGGTCGAGAAGGGGCCGTTCGTGGGTCAGGCCGCCTTGCGGCAGGAGAAGGCCAACGGCCCGCGACGTCAGATCGTGGGTCTCGAGGTGAACTGGGAGGAGGTGGAAGCGCTGTACGAGAAGCTCGACCTTCCACCCCAGGCGCCTGCGTCAGCGTCCAGGGTTGCGGTGCCGGTTTATCGCGATGGCCATCAGGTCGGCAAGGCGACGTCCACCACGTGGTCACCGATTCTCAAGAAGCTGATCGTGCTCGCGACCATCGATCGCGGTTCGTACGAAACGGGAAGCGCGCTTCAGATGGAAGTGACGGTCGAAGCGGTGCGCCATCGTGTGGGGGCGAGGGTCGTGCAGACGCCGTTCTTCAATCCCGCAAGAAAAACCAGCAGACTGGCAGACTGAATCTTCCAGTCTGCCAATCTGCGAATCTGCGAATTCCTAGTTCACCTTATTGGCCGTCAGATTGCCACCGGCGATCGCGTTGCCCGCGGCATTGACGCGGCCGTTGTAGGCGGTGCCGCCCGCCGTGAAGGAAATCTGATCGCCGTTCATGCGCCCGCCGGAGATCGGGGTTCCGTTCAGGTTGCCCGTCAGCATCTGGAAACTCTGCGTCAGCGTCAGCGAGCCCTTCTCGGTTTTCCACGTCCCCTGCACTTTGGCGGGGACGATCCACAGGAGCGCCGTGCACCAGCTCGAGCAGTTGTCGGTGACCGACTCGGTCTGATCGGCTTCCCAGTCTTCCATCGTGAACGTGTTCGCCACGATGCGCGTGCCGGGCTTCAGGTTCAGAATGCTCGGCCGCAGCTGCATGTTGATGCTCGGCAGCAGGAACATGGTGATGACGGTGGCTTTGCTCAGGTCCGTCTTGAACAGGTCGGCCTGCACGAAGGTCGCTTTGGCCGCGACACCGGCCTTTTCCGCCGCCGCCTTCGACAGGTTCACCATGTCGGGGTTGTATTCCACGCCCATCGCCGTCGCGCCGCGCTTTGCCGCGGTGATGACGGTTCGGCCGTCACCCGACCCCAGGTCCATCAGGAAATCTTTCGGCGTCAGCTTTGCGAGGTCGAGCATCTTCTCCACGAGGGCCTGAGGCGTCGGGACCCACACGACGTCCTTGCCCGGCTGTCCGACGCGCGGCTCGAACTGGGCATTCGGCTTGGCCGGTTCCTGGGCGAGGGCGGCGGTCGCGAATAAGACCGTAAAAAGCGTGAAGAATGACTGACGGAAGACCTTCAATACATGCATGTGGCTGACTCCTCAGGCGGTTTAAGGCGGCTATTGTATATCCATCCTTACGCGCTTACGCCACGGATCGTCACGCTGTTTCACGTGGCTTCCGGCGTCAGCGCGTTCGGATCTCCAGGAAGCCCTGACCTTCGCGTTCGAATGGTTGCGATCGCACGAACCACTATCCGGGTCTGAAATTCCAGCGCACTCACGCGTCGGTTGAATTTTGATGGAGTGGATCCGGTCCGTGAAATTTCTGCTTGACCGACCAATTTGGTCGGATATACAGTTCGGAAGAAATTGAGACTGAGTCTCAGTTTCATTACGCGCGCAGCGCATGACCGTCCGGCTCGCCTATTGTAGCCGCCGCGTCGGTCATCGCGCCGCAATCGGAGAACCGCAGCGATGGCTCGAGTCACCCGTCACAAACACCACAGCAGGAAATCGCGTTCCGGCTGGGCCTTCATGGGAGCCGTGGTCGCCTCGGCGACGCTGGCGCCCGGCCTCGCCACACCCGCCCGCGCCAACGACCTCGCCCGCCGGCTCGAGTCGCTGCGGTTCGCCGTGCCGGGCGAGACGGGGCTGACACAGGCCTGGCGCACGCAGGCGCCGAGCGGCGACGCCCGGCAAGTGCAATTTGAGATTCCCGCAGGCCCACTGAGCGGGGTGCTCGCCGAGATCCAGCGTCTCACCGGCCTCACCATCGCGCTGGCCAACCAAGGGATAGGCGACATCGCATCGCCCGGTGTCCGCGGCCTGTTCACGGCGGCCGATGCGCTCGCGCACGCGCTCGAGGGCACGCAGGTGACGTCTCGCGTGACGGCGCCCCACAGCGTGACGCTCGAGATTCGTCTCGCGGAGGAATCGGTTGACGTCAGCGTCGACGCGCCGCGGCCGCGCCCCTCGTCACCCAAGTACGCGCAGCCGCTCATCGAAGTGCCGCAGACCATCGAGGTGATTCCCCGCGAAGTGATGGAGGCCCAGGGCGTCACGACGTTGAGCGAGGCGTTGCGCAACGTGCCGGGCATCAGCATTCAGGCGGGGGAAGGTGGTGGCGCATCGAGCACCACTGGAGACATGTTCAACCTGCGCGGCTTCAGCGCCAACAACAGCCTGTTCGTCGATGGCGTCAGGGACGATGGCCTGATCTCGCGCGACGTGTTCAACCTCGAGCAGGTGGAAGTGTTCATGGGGCCGACCGGATCGGATGTCGGTCGCGGCAACGCCGCGGGCTACGTGAACATGCAGACGAAAGCGCCGCTCGCGCAATCCGCGTACGCGGTGACGTACGCGTACGGCAGCGGTGGTCAGAACCGCACGACCGTCGATGCCAACCACGCGCTTCCGCTCGGCGATCCGAACAGCTGGCTCGGTCATTCGGCGGTCCGCCTCAACGCGCTCTGGGACGAAGGCGGTTACCCCGGGCGCGACGTCACCTCGCGCAAGAACCAGTCCATCGCGCCTTCGATCGCGCTCGGCCTGAACACGGCGACGCGCGTCACGGGGGCCGTGCAGATCACCCGACAGGACAACGTTCCGGACTACGGCATTCCGGGATCGGCCTGGAGTGAATATCCGCTCGCGCCGACCACGGTCATCGCCACGAACCCGGTGGACAGCGAGAACTTCTACGGCAGCGCTGGCTACGATTCCGACAAGGTCCAACAGGACAGCTACACGGCGCGCGTCGAGCACGACGTCAACAGCAATCTCACGCTCAGAAACCAGACGCGCTACAACCAGACGCATCGGACGGCCATCATTTCGACGGTGCAGAATCCGGCGGCCTTCGTCCCCGAGACGCAGACGGTGACCGTCGCCCGTCAGGGCAACGAGCGGGAGAACGAAATCCTGTCGAACCAGACCAGCCTGTCGACCCGGTTTGTCACCGGCCGCATGCAACACGCGGCGAACGCTGGTATCGAGATGGCGAGCGAAGAGCAATTTGCGCCAACGCTTGCCGGGATGGGCACGAGAAATCCGTCAGCCGTCAGCATCTACGATCCGAACCCGCTGGATCCCGTTACGGGTTACGCGCCGGCACGAACCCTGGCCTATAACCGGGGGAAGACGAATACGGTCGCCGTCTATGTCTTCGACAGCATCGAGCTCGGCGCGCGATGGCAGCTCAGCGGAGGATTGCGCTGGGAGCACTACGACGCGGCATACAGGGTGGCCGACGCGGCCGGAGCCCTCACGACCGATCTCACGACGGCCGACGGGCTGTTCAGCGGCAAGGCCGGCATTCTGTACAGGCTGACAGACGCCGCGAACCTGTACTTGTCCTATGGCTCGGCGGTGACGCCGCCGGGCACGGCGAACTTCACGCTGAGCTCGCAGCCGAACAACCAGAACAACCCCAACGTCGACCCGCAGGAGTCGACCAACTACGAAGTGGGCGGCAAGTTCGGCGTCTTCGACAACAGGCTGTCGGTCAGCATGGCGGCGTTCAGGACCGAGAACAAGAACGTCATCTATACGATCGACGCCACCGCCATCCCGCCGCTCTATAACCAGGACGACGCCCAGAGAGTGAACGGCTTCTCGATCGGCGCGCTCGGGCAGATCACGCCGCGATGGCAGCTGCTCGCGAACTTCGGCTATCTCGATTCCAGGCAAGTCAGCCAGAACCCGGAGAACAATGGCAAGCAGCTGACGTTGACGCCCGAATTCTCGGGAAGCCTCTGGACCACCTACGACTTTCCCGCACGTCTCACGATCGGCGGCGGCTTGCGGTTGATGGACGAGGTGTTCGTGAACGCCCCGAACACGATTCGCGTTCCCAGCTACAGCCTCGTCGACGCGATGGCGGAGTACGACCTCAACACGAACCTGTCGCTGCGGCTCAACGTGAACAATCTCACCGACAGGGTGTACATCAAGAACGTGAACAACAACGGCGGCCGCTACAACCCCGGGACGCCGCGCTCGGCGATCGTCACCACGCTCGTGCGGTTCTAGGGAGTCGAAATGCTTCTCGCGATTCCCGATCTTCTGACCGCCGAAGAAGTCGCATCGGCGCGCGCGCTGCTCGACAGGGCCGAATGGATCGACGGCCGCGTCACAGCTGGACCGCAATCCGCGCGTGCGAAGCACAACCAGCAGCTGCCCGAGGGATCGGCCGTCGCCGAGTCGATCGGCGACATGATCCTGACGGCGCTGCAGCGGAACGCACTGTTCGTGTCTGCTGCGCTGCCCCTGCGCGTATTTCCTCCTCTGTTCAATCGCTACCAGGGGGGGCATACCTTCGGCAATCACGTGGACAACGCGATTCGGCAGATCGGATCGACCGGCCACCGCATCCGCACGGATTTGTCGGCGACGCTGTTTCTGGCTGAGCCCGATGAATACGACGGCGGGGAATTGACGGTGGAAGACACCTACGGTGTGCACAAGGTGAAGCTACCCGCCGGCGACATGGTGCTCTACCCGTCGTCGAGCCTGCACAGCGTGAGCCCCGTGACGCGCGGAGCGCGCACCGCGTCGTTCTTCTGGATTCAAAGCATGATTCGCGATGACGGGCGGCGGACGCTGCTCTTCGATCTCGATGTGTCGATTCAACAGCTCTCGCGGGACGTGCCGGCGCATCCGTCAGTGGTTCAGCTGACCGGCGTCTATCACAACCTGCTTCGTCAGTGGTCGGAGATGTGAGGCGCGCATGAAGCTCAGATCGGTGTTGTTCTGGCTGCACCTCGCGTGCGGAGTCGTGGCAGGCGTCGTCATTTTCATCATGTCGGTCACCGGGGCGTTGCTGACCTATCAGCGGCAGATGACGGCGTGGGCCGACATGCGGGGGTACTGGATCGAGCCGTCCGAGGGTGCCAAACGCCTTCCCGCGGACGCGCTCCTTGCGACGGTCACGAGCGCACAACCCGATCTGGCGCCCACGACGATCGTGATTCGATCGGCGCCCGGCGCGCCGGCATCGCTGGCGGCCGGTCCGGGGCGTCAGGTGTTCGTCAATCCCTATTCGGGCGAGGTCCTGGGCGAGGGCAACGGACAAGGGATGCGCGACTTCTTCCGCACGGTCGTCGAGTGGCATCGATACGTGGCGATGGCAGGCGACAGCCGCCCCACGGGAAGGGCCATCACCGGCGCGTCGAACCTGATGTTTCTCTTCATCGTCGTGAGCGGACTCTTCCTCTGGTGGCCGCGCACGTGGACGTCGGCGGCACTGAGAAACATTCTCTGGTTCCGCGGTGGTCTCGCCGGCAAGACCCGAGACTTCAACTGGCACAACACCATCGGCTTCTGGTCAGCGATTCCTCTCGCGATTATCGTGGCGGGGGGAGTCGTGATTTCTTATCCGTGGGCAACGGCGCTCGTGTACCAGGCGTACGGCGAACAACCACCTGCCCCTGCCGGGGGATTGGGCGCTCGAGGCGGTGGCCCCGGTGCAAGAGCCGGCGGACCAGGCGCGAGGAATGGCGGACACGGCGCGGACCAGCGTGAGAGCGCCGACCTCACCAATGTTCCGCTCGAAGCGCTCGTGGCCAGGGCCGAAGGGCAGATGCCGGACTGGAAGACGATCAGCGTCGCGCTGCCGTCGGGGAATGCGCCGCGAATCGTGCTGACGCTCGACGCGGGAGACGGGGGGCAACCGCAGAAGCGCGCGACGCTGACGCTCAATCGGCGAACGGGCGCTGTCGAGCGATGGGAACCCTATTCGAGCCAGTCTGCAGGAAGACGCGCCCGCACGTGGCTGCGCTTCGCGCATACGGGCGAAGTGTACGGTCTGGCGGGCCAGACGGTTGCCGGGCTGGTCACCGCCGGCGGGGCAGTGCTGGTGTTTACAGGAATAGCCCTGGCGTTGCGGCGCTTTCTCTCATGGAGGAAACGCGCGCGTGGCGCGCTCGCGAAAGCCGCGTGAGGGCAGATTTGCAGTAACCGTTGCAGTGTCCTAACCGCAAACAGCCGGCAGCGTGGCGGACTCGACGGTTACACGCGGAACGTGAGCACGCCGAGACCGATCAGTCCGGTGAGCACGAGGTAGGTTGCGACGAGATAGTTCAGAAGCTTAGGAAAAACGAAGATCAGGATGCCGAACAGCACCGCCAGAACCGGGCTGAGACTCGCTGCGGTGAACACCATATGAGTTCCTCCGTCCGTTCGTTCTCGCAAGTCTCATGCCTTGGCCTCCGGCTTGCACCTTCCCGTGGCATGTGGGGAGGTAAACCAATGTTCAGACAGTTTCTAGCTCGACAGGCAGTCGGCGTAGCCGCAGCGGCGCTGCTCGTTACCCCGACCGCCGTGAACGCTCAAGGATGGGACTACGTCAATCCGATTCCCGCCGGCACGACCGTGGAAGTGAGAACGACCGAAAAGATCGACACGCAATCGATGGACGGACGGATCTTCACGGGCACCGTTGAAAACGACGTGCGCGACACGCAAGGGCGCCTCGCGATTCCAAGCGGCTCGCCAGCGGAGCTCGTCGTGCGCCGTGGTGAAGACAACGATCTCGTGCTCGACCTGGACTCGGTGACGGTAAACGGTCGTCGGTACGGTCTCGACGCCACGCGCAATCCGGTAGGCACGAGCGGGAACGTCATCCGCGACAGCGGCATCGGCGCGAACAAGGACACCGCGATTCATGTCGGCGGCGGCGCGCTGCTCGGCGCCATTCTCGGCGCGGCAATCGGTGGCGGCGATGCGGCGGCGGCGGGCGCGGCCATCGGCGCCGCGGGCGGCGCGGCCACGCAGATTCTCACGAAGGGCCGCCGTGTGAACGTGCCGTCGGAGACGCTCCTGACCTATCGTCTGCGGAGTGATCTCAACCTGGATGCGCGCGACAGCGGCTACGACCGCGACGGCAATCACTATCACCGCGGCGAATAAGAACTGACGCACCATTCGCAGATTGGAGATTGCGCAGATTGGCAGATTGATTGGCAGATTGAATTCTGGAATCTACGAATCCGCGCAATCTGCGAATCCTCCAATCTGCGAATCTGCGCAATGGTGCGAAGTCCCTAAACCTGTTCCTGAAACAGCGACACGACCGCCTGCAGCGATTTGGCGAGCGCGCCGCGGTTGCGCCACTTTTCCAACGAGATGCGTTCGCAGCCTTGCATGTCCTGGGTGAAAATGCCTTCCAGCTTCCGGGCCAGCGTGACGTCGCTGAAACACACGTTGTTCTCTTCGTTGTGCGCGAACGAGCGGCTGTCGAAGTTCGTGGTGCCCACGGTCGACCACACGCCGTCGACGACCATCGTTTTCTGGTGAAGCATCGTGTGGTTGTACTCGAAGATGTCGATGCCGGCCTTCAGGAGAGGACCGTAAAGCCGGACGCTGTTTAACTGCGCCATCCAGTTGTCGTTGTGGATGCCCGCCACCATCACGCGGACGTCGACGCCCCGGCCTTTGGCGGCCACGAGCAGATCGATCGCGCCCTGGTCGGGCACGAAGTAGGGATTGGCGATGAAGATGGATCGCCGCGCCGCGGCAATGGACAGGTAGTAGAACGTGCGCGCCGTGGACGCACCCGTTTCGGGAGAGCTCAGGATCGTCTGCACGGCGAGGTTGCCCGCCCTCCCGTCGAGGGCAGGGTAGAACTCGAATCCGGTCACGATTTCCCCGGTCGATTGCAGCCAGTTGTGCGCGAACCCGGTCTGCAGCGGCACGACGGCTGGCCCCTCCATGCGAATCTGGATGTCGCGCCAGTGCTGCCCGTCTTCGGCGTGCCCCATCCAGTGGTCGGCTATGCCCGCGCCCCCGGTGAATGCGATACGGCCGTCGATGATGAGCGATTTTCGGTGCGTCCGGTGGTTGAACCGGCCAATGCTGTACGGGCGTGCGGGGTTGTACCACGCGAGCTGGCACCCGCCTTTTTCGAGCACTTCGAGAATCTCGTCGCCGATCGTCGACGAACCCACGGCATCGAGCAGGATCTTCACGCAGATACCGGCGCTGGCGCGTTCGGCGAGCGCGGCCGCGAACCGCCGGCCGATGTCGCCGGCCCAGTAGATATACGCTTCGATCGTCACGGAGCATTGTGCGCGCGCGATCGCCTTCAGCATCGCCGGATAGAACTCGTCGCCGTTGTTCAGAATCTCGATGGCGTTGCCCTCGAAGAACGGGATGCCCGTCGAGCCCGCCATCGTCGTCAGAAACTCTTCGTCGTCCACTGAGAACTCGTGATCGAGACCGACGCGAGGCGGAACTTCAGTCGGCCAGACGAGGAAGGCGAAGGCCGCCATCAGCCCGGTTCCGATCGCCCAGCCCCAGTTGTCGTAGATCAACGCGACAATCAGGGCCGCGGCCCACACCCACCACGCAAAGACGATCTGCCGCACCTTGGCCCAGACCGTCCGCACGCCGATCTGACGGCGCGCGCTCGGATGCCGGTGGAGCCCCGCGCGCCATCGCCTGGGCACGCGACGGCGCAGGTTCGACGGAAGACGCAGCGTATGGCGCCTGCGGGGAAGTACATGCGCGACGGGTTCGATCGCCATCCGATGGCCGGCCGTGCAAACGGAGGTCCAAGGCACGTGTATTGCTGACTTACCTGCGCGATGCCGGGATCTGTATGACGACGCTACACAAGCTGTCGAAGTCCGACGCGCACACGCGAGCCTGAAGTCCAGGCGTGGCCGTTCGACGGGCTCGACGCGCAGAGCGTCGCGCTCATCGTCATCGCGCTGGGCGTGATCGTGTTTCTGCTGCAGGACATGCAGGCGTTCCTGGCGCCGCTCGCGTTCGGGCTCCTGCTCTTCTACGCGCTCGATCCGGCCGTCGATGCCATGGAACGCATGCGGGTGCCCCGGTGGATCGCCGCTGCGCTTGCACTTGGCCTGACGATCGGCACGATTCTGGGCGGCGCGTATGCCCTCCAGGACGAGGCGATGACGGTCATCAACGAGCTGCCAGCGGGGGCGCGCCGCGTTGCGACGCTCGTCGAGCGACGGCCCAGGACAGACCCGGGTCCCCTCGACAAGGTCGAACAGGCGGCCGACGGAGCTTGCGAAGACCGACAAGCCGAAACCGCCGCCTGGCGTCGTGCGCGTGCAGGTGGAAGAGCCCAGAATCACGGCCGACCGGTCTCCTGTGGTCCGGATCGATCGGCGCGGTCAGCGCGGTCAACCAGCTGATCATGATTCTGTTTCTGACCTACTTCGTGCTGCTCTCCGACAAGATGTTCCGCCGGAAGTTCGTCGAGCTGGCCGGCCCGACGCTCTCGAAGAAGAAGGTCACGGTGGAAATCATCGACGACATCTCGTCGCAGATCGGCCGGTTCCTCGGCGTGCAGATCCTGACGAGCGTCATCGTCGGGGTCGCGACGTGGGCCGTGCTCTGCGTACATGGGGCTCGATCAGGCGGCGTTGTGGGGCCTGCTGGCGGGCGTCTTCAATTCGATTCCCTACTACGGCCCGCTCATCGTCAGCGGTGGATTGTCGCTCGTGGCATTTCTCCAGTTCGGCACGGTGTCCATGATGCTCGCCATCGCCGGCATTTCCCTCGTCGATCACGTCGCTGGAGGGCTGGCTTCTGACGCCGCTCCTGATGGGCAAAGTCGCATCGATGAACCGGGTTGCGGTCTTCGTCGGCCTCCTGTTCTGGAGCTGGGCATGGGGCGTCTGGGGCATGCTTCTGGCCGTGCCGATGATGATGTCCATCAAGGTCATCTGCGACCATGTCGAGGATCTGAAGCCCATCGGCCGGTTCCTCGGCGAATAGGGAAGAGCCCGCCTTCGTGTAAAATTTCCTGCATGAAATACGTGCTCTCGGCTGGGAGTTCTCGTTCTTGCGGCAGGCCTGGCCATCAGCGCGCAGCAGCAGAAGCCTGCACAATCTGCCGCGCCGAAGCCCGCAGGTTCGGATCGGGCGGAGGCGGGACCGCGGTTCACGGCGGCGGGCGAGCTGATTCGTCCGACCGATTTTCGCGAGTGGAGCTTCGTGACCGCCGGGCTCGGCATGACCTACAACCAGCCCGCCACCACCGGCGCGGCGCGCCCGCCGAGTTTCACCAACGTCTGGGTGAATCCATCTTCGTATCACGCCTTCATGAAGACGGGGCAGTGGCCCGACAAGACGATGCTCATTCTCGAAATCCGGGCATCGTCGAGCGAAGGGTCGATCAACAAGGGCGGGTACTTCCAGTCGAACCTCGTGGTCATCGAGGCGGCAGTGAAAGACGAAGCGCGGTTCCCGGGTAAATGGGCGTACTTCGATTTCGGCCGCGACATGAAGCCCCAGGTGCAGGCGCTGCCGGTCACCGAGCGCTGCTACGCCTGTCACTCGGAGAATGCCGCCGTCGACAATACGTTCGTGCAGTTCTATCCCACGCTGCTCGAAGTCGCCGAGCGGATGGGCACGCTGCGACCTTCCTATACGAACGCACCGTCCGCTCACTGACGGCCATGCTCCGGGTTCTCGTTGGCGTCCTGTGCATTCTGTGGGGCGCGGCCCCTGGTTTCGCGCAGGACCGGGAGGAAACCTGGAAGCGGTGCCGCGGTAACGACCCCGACGAGCGCCTGACGGCGTGCACGGCGCTCATCGAAGGCGGGCAGGAGCCGCCGGCGGAGCTCGCCAGCGCCTATTACGCACGCGGCTCGGCGTACCGGCAGAAGAATCTTTTCGCGCTCGCGCTCGACGATTTGAACGCGGCGATCAAGGCCAACCCTGATCTGATCGATGCGTACGGCGATCGCGGCATCACGCTCACCGTCATGGGCCGCTTCGCTGACGCCATTCCCGACTACTCCCGTGTCATCGAGGCGTACCCGAAGCTTGCCTATGCGTACTACAACCGGGGGTTGTGCTACGAGCTGATCGGCCTGGACGATCTCGCGCTCGAAGACATCACGGCGTCCATCGAGATCGAGCCGCGCGCGGAGTACCGGTACGAACGGCGCGGCACGATCTATTTCCGCAAGGATCAATTCGACAAGGCGCTCGCCGACTACGAGGAAGCGCTGGTGATCAATCCCCAGTACCCGGCCGCCCTCTACGGCCGCGGCATCATCCGCATGAAAAACGGCGATCTGGCCGGCGGTGGCGCCGATGTCGCACAGGCGAAGCGTTACCGCGCGACCATTGCCGAAGAGATGGAGCGGGCCGGCGTCAAGTAGGCCCACCAGCCACCAAAGTCACCGTCAGAACTGCCCGCCAGTGCGCATTCGTACGTAGGTCGAAATCCTGATGGCGAAAAGAGTGCATTCGCATCAAAATTCTGTGCAGACGCATGGCACGTATTCTCGTTGTCGACGACGAATCCACGATTCGAGAACTCCTGTCGCGGCGGCTTGCCCAGTGGGGACATGAAGTCGTGACCGCCCACAACTCGGAAGCGGCTATCGAGGAGATGACCCGGGCGCCCGCGCAGATCGTGTTCTCCGACGTCATCATGCCGGTCTACGACGGCCTGTGGCTGGCACGGCAGATTCACGAGCGGTGGCCCGAGACGGTGATTGTGGCGGTCAGCGGCGCGCAGGAGATGGATACGATCGTCAAGATGCGAAAGTACGGCGCCGTCGACTACGTGGTGAAGCCCATCGGCCGCGAGATGCTGCACCAGGCGCTCGAGCGCGCGCTGGCGAGACTCAGCGAGCCGCAGACGCCAGCTGGCTGATAGAATTCGCGGCATCGATCCGCACCTGCCGCTTTCCGCATCGTTTTCCGACGCCGAACGCCTCCGTCTGGCGCTCGAGGCGGCAAGCCTCGGCGACTGGAGCTGGGACGCCGCCAGCGACGTCGTCACCTTGTCGCCGCGTGCCGCGGAAATCTTCGATATTCCTCCCGGTCCGGTCCTGACCTGGACCGAGATGCGCGAGATTCTCCACCCCGACGACCGCGAGCGCGCGCGCGTCGCGGTGGAGCAGGCCATCGCCGACCGCTCCGACTACGACATCGAGTACCGCATCAGGACCCGCGCAGGCGAACGATGGGTGGCCGCGCGCGGACACGCCGCGTACAGCGAGCACGGCGTCGTCCTGGGCATGCTCGGCATCGTGCAGGACGTCACCGAACAACGAGCGAACGAAAGAGCTGTTGCGGGACCAGGCCGAGACGCTGCAGATCATCAACAACTTCGGACGCGTGCTCTCGGCCGAGCTCGAACTGCAGAAGCTCGTGCAGGCGCTGACCGACGCCGCCACCGGGCTGGCAGGCGCCGAGTTCGGCGCGTTTTTCTACAACGTCCTCGACGAGGGCGGCGGGTCGTACATGCTCTACACGGTGTCGGGCATGGACCGCCGGCACTTCGAACGGTTTCCGTTACCGCGCGCGACGTCGTTGTTCGGCCTGACGTTCCGGGGCGAGGGCAGCGTCAGGCTTGGCGATGTCACGACGGATCCGCGCTATGGGTTGAACGAGCCCCATTTCGGCCTTCCGCGAGGCCATCCAGCCGTGCGGAGCTATCTCGCGATTCCGGTCGTGGGCCGATCGGGGGACGTGCTCGGCGGCCTGTTCTTCGGCCACTCCAAGCCGGACGTGTTCGCGGAGAACGCCGAGCGCGTCATCGCCGGCCTCGCGGCCCAGGCCGCCATCGCCATCGACAACGCGAGGCTGTTCGATGCGGTTCAGAGAGCCCGGGAGTCGGCGGAAGTTGCGAACCGGTTGAAGGACGAATTTCTCGCGACGGTGTCGCACGAACTGCGCACGCCGCTCAACGCCGTGCTGGGCTGGACGTCGCTGCTGCGCAGCACGAACATGGACGCCGAGCGGCGGGAGAAGGCGCTCGAGACCATCGAGCGCAACGCGAAGCTTCAGCAGAAGATCGTGGAAGACATTCTCGATGTGTCGAGGATTATCGCGGGACAGCTGCGGCTCGAGCGGGAACCCATGCCGTTCCGGCCGGTGGTGGAGGCGGCCATCGAGTCGATCCGCCCGATGGCCGCGGCGAAAAGCCTTCAAACCACGGTCGAGCTGGACGACGACCCCGCCATCATCATTGGCGATTCCGCGCGTCTTCAGCAGGTCGTGTGGAACCTGCTGTCGAACAGCGTCAAGTTCACGCCCGATGGGGGCCGGCTGCGGGTGACATTGGCGGTGACCGAATCGTGCGTCGAGCTCGCCATTGCCGATACGGGCATCGGCATTTCGCCCGAGTTCTTACCGCACGTGTTCGAGCGCTTCAGGCAGGGCGACGCGAGCGTCAGCCGTACACACGGAGGCCTCGGCCTGGGCCTGGCCATCGTGCGCCATCTCACCGAGATGCACGGGGGGACTGTCGCCGCCGTGAGTGCCGGCGAAGGCAAGGGCGCGACGTTTATCCTCCGGCTGCCGACCGCTTAGGGCCTGTCGACAGGCCTTAGCCCGCGTGGATCTTGCCGGTCACGGTGGCGCCGTCGGCCATGCTGAACTTCGGGGCCGTGATGTCGCCGGTGACCGAGGCGGTGGAGCTGAGGTCCACTTTCTCGACCCCTTTGATGTTGCCCTTCACCTTGCCGCTGATCACCACCGTCTTGGCGAGCAGATCGGCCTTGATGTTGGCTTCCTGCCCGATCGTCAGGCTGTGGCCGCCGAGCTCGATCGACCCTTCCACATCGCCGTCGATGGTCAGGTCCTCGCCGCCGATGACCTTCCCCTCCACCCGGACCGCCTTTCCGATCCATGCCACCACGCGGCGTTCGGAGGAGGCATATGGCGATGGCGGTTTCACATCTGTAGCATTCGACATGTCGTTTGACTCCCTGGACTGGACACGGCCCGGTCCCTAGCCGGACACTAAAGTTCGTCGGATGCGCAGGACTGCAGTCGCGCTCGTACTTGTATCGGCACTCTGGTGCTCCAGCGTGAGTGCTCAACCCCGCTGTGGCGACCCGGATCCCGAAATTTCCATCAGCGTCTGTTCCGCCCTCATCCAGTCGGGACGGGCACGGGGCCCCGACCTGGCCACCGCCCACGTCGAGCGCGGCATCGCGTATGTCACGCTACTGGATTACGATCGCGCGCTCAAGGACTTCGACGAAGCCGTCAGGCTCGATCCCAGGTCGGCCCGTGCCTTTGCCAACCGGGGCGCCGTGCACGGGGCGAAGCAGGATTTCGACATGGCCATCGGCGATCTGACCCAGGCCCTGAAGCTCGAGCCGCGCTCCGCGACCGCGTTTGCCGATCGCGCGGGCATGTACCGCCTCAACGGCCAGTACGAGGAGGCCATCCGCGACTACGGCGAGGCGATTCGCCTCGATCCGAGGTTCGAGGACGCGCTGCTGAACCGCGCGTTGACGCTTGCCGGCACATCGCGCTGCCCCGACGCGATTCCTGATTTCACCCGCGTCATCGAGTTGAACCCGAAACAGGCGCTGGCCTACATCGATCGCGCCGTGTGCCACGAAGGCGCGGGGCGCGACGATCTCGCACTCGCGGATTTCTCGACACACATCGAGATCGATCCCCGCTCGGGCGAGGGCTTCGAGCGCCGTGCGGCTTTACACTTCCGCACCCGTGATTATGCGCGCGCCCTCGCGGATTTCGCCGAGGCGCTGGTGATTAATCCGAGCTCCCCGACGGCGCTGTACGGGCGAGGAGTTGTAAAGCGTACGATGGGAGACACGCGCGGGGGTGACGCAGGACATGGACACGGCGACCGCCATGCGGCCAAATGTCGCGACAGAACTGGCCCGGCGCGGCCTGAAGCCGCCCGAGTGAGCGGCGCGGCCGGCGTCCGTGACAGTCTGGGCACCGACGCGCCGCGGGCGTCCGTCAGCGCGCGCGTGAGCGCGTGGGTGTCGTGGCGATGTAGCCGCGGCGCGACCGCACGCGATGGCCGGGAGTGGTGGCCCGCACGCGAATGCTGCGGTAGCTGCCGTCGAGCGGCTTCAGCGTGTGATAGCCGAGCACGTACTGCTTGTTGAGCTCGTCGGCGATGCGGGCTGTCGCCTCGACGATCTCGGTCGTCTGATGTACGACCTCGGTGTTTCCGCCGCTGCCGCCGGTAATCTCGTTCAGCGCGCCCACGTTGATCGCTTCGTTGATGGCGCGCTTCGCCGGCGGATCGACCGCGATCGCATACACGAACGCGTCGGTGCGTATCAGCGCCGACCGCACTTCCCGCAACGCCGCGTCGCTGGCCGTATCGGCGCCGTCCGAGATGATGACGATAGAGGCACGCTGCTTGTTGCGCGTGTTCATCATCGGCAGCACCGTCAGCAGAGAATCGTACAGGGCCGTCGAGCCGAACGGCTTCAGCGTCGACATCGCATCGCGCACGACGTCGGGTGCCTGCGTCCACGGGGTCAGCGGACGCGCTTCGTGATTGAACGCGACGACCGAGAACTCGTCGTTCTTGTCGAGCAGATCGAACAGGAACCGTTCGACGGCCGATCGCGCGTCGACGAGGCGTTGCCCGTACATGCTGTCGCTCACATCGAGCATGACGGCCAGGCTGACGGGCACTCGTTCGTTGGTGAATTGCGCGATCGTCTGGCGCTCGCCGTCCTCGAAGACTTCGAACGCCTCGCGCGGAAGGCCTGTGACCAGATGTCCTTCGCCGTCCACGACTGTCGCGGTCACGCTGATGAGATCGACTTCGCTCCGAAATCGAGCCGAGGGATCCTGGGCGGTGAGGGTGAGACTTGCCGCGGCCAGCAGGAGGAGGGCGCCGAAGGCGCTGCGCACGGCACTATCCTACTCCTAAGGCAGGACGCGGATAGCGACGAGCGATTTCTCGCTCCCCGCCGCGGTTTCGATGACGTAGTCGCCCGCCGCAAGCGGGGCGAGCGCCAGTTGAGCGGTGCGCCACCGGGTGCCTTCGGCGTCTTCGCGCACCGCCGTGGCGACAGGAATCGCCATCGGCTTGCCCGACCGATCGAGGAGCTGCGCCGTGCCAGCATCGTTCGTCGTCGTGGGCACTTCGACGATGACCCGTTCGGTTCTGCGGAAGCGCAAATCGGCGGTCGGCATCGGCTGGTTGCCCGTCGTGACGCCTCGGCGGACGACCATCGCGCCGGTCGCGGCCGGAGGCGGCTGCAACGGGATGCGAACGGTCTCGAGTGCGCCGAGCGGTGCCGATGCACCCTTCGCGCGCACCCGCAGCTGGTAGTCCCCGGGTGCGAGCGCCGCTCGTGCGCCGATTGTGAAGCGCAGCGTGCGGGAGCCGGGCGCAATCGTCAGACGTTCAGTGGCAACGGTCCGGCTGCGGCTGTCGATCAGCGTCACGTCGGCCTGGCCGCCATCGCTCCAGTCGTGGCGAGCCGACGTCGCCGGCACTTCCGCCACGGCGTGAATGACCGCGCTGCCGGAGGGCAGGTATCCGGCCGCGGCCAGCACTCGCAGCGGCCGCTCTCTCGAGAAGATCGCGAGCGACGAAAGCGACTGCTCGACCGCCTTCGCTTGCATGTCGACCGGCTTCACCGCGACGGCAGCCATCGCGGCCGCCCGCGCCTTTTCGTGATCGACGCGCGTCGCCGCGAGATACCCCGTGCGCGCGCGCACACGCACGCCAGGACGCTTCACGCGCACGGTGAGGCGATGGAACTTGCCGTCCATGTCGGTGGTGGAGTAGTAGCCGATGAGGTAGTACGAGCTGAGATCCTCGACGATGCGCTGCATGCCGGCAGTGAGGTTGCCGGTCTGCACGACCGCGATGCCGTCGGTGACCTCGGCCATCGTGCGCAGAGAGTCGATGCGCATCTTCAGCCGCCTGTCATCTTCGATGATGCCGACCTTCGCATCGATGGGCTCGTCAAAAACGGCCAGACCGCGGGGATCCATCGGGTAAAAAGCCGTGTTGCCTGTGTTCGCCTGGCGCAGGATTTGGTGGAAGCGGAACTCGTGGCTAATCATGCTGAGCGAGATGCGCTGTTGCTCGCATTTCTGCATGAGGTTGGAGTAGGAATCGGGACCTCCACCGGTCACGGGCGTACCCAACTGGCCACTGCGCGGATCCAATCCGAACGGCGCCGTTGGCGGCACGGGGTTGCCGGTGGGCCGGCGAAGCGTGGGATCGGGGCCGAACAATCTCCACCCCTCGCTGATGGCGATGACAGCCTTGCGCTCCTCGCGTACGAATCGCAGATACTGAACAAGCCGCTCGAGCGTATCGAGCGTGCGGGCTTCGCGGTAACGCAGAATCAATTGACGTGCGAGGCTATCGTCCTTGTCGGCATCCCCATAACACAACTTGAAGTCCGTTTCTTCGTCACTCGGTCTCAGGCGGACATCGCGCTCACCCCACGCAGTCCTGATGAGTTCCTCGATCGCCGTCGTACGCCGCCTGAACGTGAGATCGCGCGACTCCATGCCCGGAATCATCACCGCGACGAGATCGTCGCCGCCGATCATCTGATTCAATCCCTGGATGAGCGGGCCCCTCACGTTGAGCGAGGCCCCCCAATCGACGTGCTCGGTGTCGAGGAACAGCACGAACAGGCGCGTGCGGACGTCCTGAACCGCGTCGCGCATTTCGGCCATGGTCGCAGGCTCGCGGCGCCCCTCCTGCGATCGCGCGCCGCGCACGAGCACGTGCTCGAAGCGGTCGATCTTCTGCAGCACACCTTCGTCCAGGATTTCGACGTCTTCAGGCCTGCAGATCGAGCACCGGCTTGTCCGTCGGCGGTGGGGTACATGTCGACGCGGATGTAGTTGACTTCGGTACGGAAGGGCTCGAGTTGGGCGGGCGCGGGTTCCTGGGCCGAAAGGACGATCATCGTCAGGCCTGCTGCGATGATCGTCCGCGCCGAAGCGCGAAGCGCGAAGGCGGGCATGGACTGACTGTAACAGAAGACCAGAAGATCAGAAGGACCTTCTAATCTTCTGACCTTCTGTAAAGCGTTCAGCGGATATCGATCGACCCCGATCCCGTCCTGATGCGCACCAGATTGCCGCCGCCCCGTACCGTCCCCTCGACGTGATTTCGTCGAATCCGGCCCTGCATGGTGATGGGCTGCGCGGTGTTGATCGACCCCGATCCCGTGCTGGCTTCGAGCGAATAGGCCGCATCGGACGGCAGTTGGAGCGTGACGTCGCCAGACCCCGTCTGCACGTTGACGTCGGCCTTCGTGATCTGCGTCACGTCGACGTTGCCGCTGCCGGTTTGCGCGCGGACTTCGCCGCCCACTGATGCCACGTGGATGTTGCCGCTGCCGGTCTGGGCACTGAGGCTGCCGCCGGTGCGCTCGATATGGATGTCTCCGGAGCCCGTGCGCGCGCGCACGTCGCCGTTCAGGCTGCCGATCGCCTGATTGCCCGATCCCGTGTTTGCGCTCACTTGCGTGTTCGCCGGCACGACGAGCTCGTAGCTGATGCTGAGGTTGTTGTAGAGCTCGTCGCCGTTGGTCTCGCCGATGCTGATCGTGTTGCCGTTCTGAACGATCGGCGGCTCGGCTTCGACGCGGCGGACCCGCTCGGCCGGACTGAGCGTGGTGCGCCGCGACTCGCTCGCGCGGATGCGGCCAAGCACCTGGATTCGATTGCCCTCGCCCGTGCGAATCTGAATATCCCCCGAGCCGGTACGGACGCTCAGCTCGACAGGGCCGCTCACCGTGAGGGTGCGCTCGAACGACCCGCGCGCCTGTTCGGACTGCGCCGAGATGTCGATGCCCACGCAGCTCGTGAGCACGGCGAGACAGAGTGCAAGAAACGAAAGGCGCCGGACTGCTGTCATATGTGCCTCCACAATTCCCATTGGGGGTATTACGTTGGCGGGCGGCTCCAGGTTGCGAGCGAAAACGGATCCCGGAACCGTTTCTTTGACGATGCCATCGAAGAAGAAGTTGCTTGCCATGAAACTACAGTTGTAGTAGATCTGATGACGTCCATAGGGAACGTGATGGGGATACCGAGACTGACAAAGCTGGAAATGCAGGTGATGGAAGCCCTTTGGGCGGGCGGGGCATTGTCCGTTCGCGAGATTCAGGAGACCTTCGCGGACAAGGACCGGCCCGCGTATACCACCGTGCAGACCATGGTCTACCGGCTCGAAACCAAGAAAGCCGTCAGGCGCCTCAAGAAAATCGGGAACGCGCACATCTTCGAGGCCGCCATCACGCGAGAGGGCGCCCAACACCGGCTCATCGACGACTTCCTCGGCTTCTTCGGCGGCAAATCGCAGCCGGTGATGGCCCGTCTCATCGAAACAGGCCGCCTCACGCTCGACGACGTGAAGGAGGCGGAGCAGCTGCTCAAGGAGCTCGAGAAGGAGAAGAAAGATGGACGCAGCCGCTAGCCACATCTGGCAGTCCACCGTGGTGGCCGCAGGTGCCGCCGCCCTCGCGTGGATGTGCAGGCAGAACCGTGCCTCGGTCCGCCACGCCATCTGGCTGGCGGCCTCGATGAAGTTCCTGATGCCGTTTGCCCTGTTGGCGGCAGTCGGCACGGGCGCTGCCGTGGCCGCCCGCGTCGCTGCCCCAGAGCGGCGCCGTGGCGGCGGTCACCGTGATGTTCAATGCTTCGGCGTTGCCGGCGGTGTCCGAGACGTCGTGGCGGGTGCTTGTTCGGCGGTGTGGTTCATCGGCACGCTCGTCGTGCTTGCGCGCTGGGCGTGGGAATGGACGCGTCTGGCGGCAATGGTGCGTGGAGCGGCGCTTGTCACCGACGGACCGGTGTTCGACGCGCTGAGACGCGCCGAGCGCACGGCGGGCATCCGCACGCCCACGACGATCGTGAGCCTGGACCAGGAAATCGAGCCGGGCGTCATCGGTCTCTGGAGGCCGGTGCTCGTCTGGCCCCGGGCTCTTACGCAGGCCCTGTCGGTCGATCGCGTCGAGGCCATCGTCGCTCACGAGATGGTGCACGTGATGCGTCGCGACAACCTCCTGGCGTCGGTGCACATGCTGGTCAGCGCCGCGTTCTGGTTCCATCCGGTGGTGTGGTGGATCGGCGCACGTCTGGTAGACGAGCGAGAGCGTGCGTGCGACGAACAGGTGCTGGCGTTTGGCCACAGTCCGGACGCTTATGCTGCCGGCATCCTCAAGACATGCGAGGTGTGCGTCGCCGTGCAGCTTGCCAATGTTGCCGCCATATCCGGCGGCGAGTTGAAGGAGCGCCTGCGGCGCATCGTCTGCCATGAACCGCGCGTGCCCCTCGGGCCCGCCAAAGTGGCCGTGCTGGTGTGCGCGCTGCTCGCGGTCTTGATCCGTGCCTATCATCGGTGGCTCTCGACGCGATCGCGCGCGGCGCCGCCGCAGCGCAGAACGATGACGCGTCGAAACCGGAACGGCCAGGCCCCGAATGTGAAGGCGCCGAGGTCTGCGCAAGGAAGTGAGGCCTCAGTATTCAGCGCGCGCGATGGCGGACAAGATCGAGGGCGAAGTCCATCATGGAGTGCGTGGTCAAGGCTGAGCCCGGACGGGAACGGTTTTCGCATACTCTCGTACGGAGCTGAACATGCGAATCCGAGCCTTTCTGGCCATTATCCTCGCTACCCTGACACTGCCGGGGGTGACGGCTGCCCAGAGCGAGGTGTGATTCATCAGCCGTTGTCCCAGACCGCAATCAATCAGTCACACATCGCTCCGGACACGACTCTCAATCAGGCACGATGTCAACCGAAGAGCGATTCTCTGGCAAACGGCATGCTGGTCGGCGCCGGGATCGGTGCAGTCGTCGGCATGCTGGTCATTCCGCGCGCGATGTGCGGACCAAACGACGTCGGCAAGTGCTCGACGATCGGGCGGGTTGCGATTGGCCTGCCCGCAATCGCCGGCGGCCTCGGAATCGGCGCGCTCGTGGACAGTCGGCACAAGCAGGATGCGCGCCCTGCCGGTGTTACCTTCAATGTGCGTTGGTAGCGGCAGGGCTTCAGCCCTGCCTATGCGACGGACACGTTCCGGTGGCAGAACGCTTCGATGACCCTGGAGTCGGGATCGACGAAGCTGACGCCGGCGCGATACTTGATCTCGGACTGCGCGAGCTCCACGGTCGACCACGCCACGAGCGCGCGAAATCGCTTCTCGGCTGTGTGGTCGACGAGGGTGAGCAGAATGCTCTGCCGGGGCTGAACCCGGGCAGGCATCACGAGCTGCGCGCCGGTGACCGACAGATTCACCAGGCGGCTCCGCTCTCCATCGACGACCACTTCCATGTCGGGTTTCATGGGAAAGCGTTTGGCGCCGCGGGTGCCGCATCCGTCGAGAGGCTGCGACGCGGCGTGGAGCGCCATGTCCTGGTGCGAGAGGATGACGGGCAGGCTGCCCTCGTCTTCGCACAGCACCCGTACGTCGACACCCTTGTACTCTTTGAGACGCGCGACGATGAGCGCGCCGCGGGCCGTTTTGACGACGGCCGAGTCGAGTGCCAGCACCTTCGGCGGGTTCTCGAGCACCATCCGCAGCGCTTCGAGCGACTCTGACTCGGCGAAGACCTTGACGAGCGGATCCTGCTCCAGCCGGCGGCGAAGGGCCGCGGCATGGGCAGATCCCGCTATCACGAACGCCGTCATGGACGAACCGGTCGAATGATGCACGCTGGCCTGCGGAAGAGCAATCCTCCTGCCGCAGAAGGGCAATTCCCTAACTGCTCACAAAAAAAGGACTTACGAATAACCGGGCCGCATGCGACGATCGCAGGATTTTCTGCTTTCAACACATGCGAACGCCCCGCAACTGCGCCAACTTGCTCAGGTCGTTGCAGATATGCTCCTCTGTGCCGTTCTGGGACAGCGTGTCTCAATAGAACAGAATCCTGAGATGGTTACTCGCGAGCATTTCGGCACCCTGCCAGACGGTACGCCCGTCGACATCATCACGATTCGAAATGCCCGGGGCTTCGAGCTGAGCGCTCTCACCTACGGATGTCTCATCGTCGCCGTGAAGGTGCCCGATGCGGACGGGAAGGCCCTGAACGTCGTGCTCGGCTACGACGGGCTCGAGCCCTATCTCCACTCGTCGCCATACTTCGGTGCGCTGGTCGGCCGCTTCGCCAACCGGATTGCGAACGCCACCTTTGTCATCGACGGCCGGCCGTACTCCCTCTCGCGAAATGAGGGGTCGAATCATGTGCACGGCGGCGTCAAGGGATTCGACAAGCACGTCTGGCACGCCGAGACGGATGCGAGTAAGAACGCCGTTCGCTTTCGCCGGCGAAGTCCTGACGGCGAAGAGGGCTATCCGGGTACGCTCGATGTGGAGGTGACCTATTCGCTCGGCGATCTCGGCGATGTGTCGATGACCTGCGAGGCGGTGACCGATGCGCCGACGCACGTGAACCTGACCCAGCACTCCTACTTCAACCTTCGAGGCGACGGCGATGTGCTGGCGTATCTGCTCACGATCGACGCGAGCACCTACTTGCCCGTGGGCGGCAATCTCATTCCCACGGGCGAGCGCCGTCCGGTGTCGAACACACCGTTCGACTTCCGCGAGCCGTGCGCGATCGGCGCTCGCATCGGCAGCGATGACGAGCAGTTGAGGATGCCTGGCGGCTACGACCATGCGTTCGTCCTGAACCGTGGAGGGGCCGATCTCGCCCTTGCGGCGCGGATATCGGATCCGTTCAGCGGCCGGGCGCTCGAGGTGAGCACCACCGAGCCGGGTCTCCAGCTCTACTCGGGCCAGGTGGTGGGGTATCGCGGTCTGTGCCTGGAGCCGCAGCACTTCCCGGATTCGCCCAATCGGCCCGAGTTTCCCTCTACCTTATTGCGGCCGGGCGAGCGCTACCGGTCCGTCACGCGATACACTTTCAGTACATAGCCATGCGTGTTCGAGTCTCGCATCTGAAGGATCGCAAGCAGCGCCACGAGAAGTTCGCCGTGCTGACGGCCTACGACGCCACCATGGCGCGGTTACTCGAGCGCGCCGGTGTCGACGTGCTGCTCGTCGGCGATTCGGTGGCAACCGCCGTTCTCGGGTACGACACGACCCTGCCGGTCACGCTCGACGTGATGATTCATCACACGGCCGCGGTCGTGCGTGGAACGGAGCGCGCGCTCGTCATCGCCGACATGCCGTTTCTGACCTACCAGGTGACGGCATCCGAAGCCGTGCGCAATGCCGGACGTCTGTTGAAGGACGCCGGCGCGGCGGCCGTGAAGGTCGAGGGTGGCAGTTCGGTGATCGACGTCGTGCGCAGGCTCGTCGACGTGGGCATACCGGTCATGGGGCACCTCGGTGTGACGCCGCAGTCGGTGAACCAGCAGAGCGGCTACCGGCAGCGCGGCGGCAATCCACGCGACGCGGAGATCATCTTCAACGACGCGCTCGCGCTGCAGGATGCCGGAGCGTTCGCCGTCGTGCTCGAATCGATTCCGCCGGATCTCGCGGCCCGCGTGACCGCCGCACTCGAGGTGCCGACCATCGGCATTGGCGCGGGACCGGATTGCGATGGCCAGGTGCTGGTCTCCTCGGACCTGCTGGGCCTGCACGACCGCGTGCCGCCCTTTGCGACCAAGTACGTCGATCTCTCCGAGATCATCGTCAACGCCGCGCGTGCGTTTGTCGAAGATGTACGAGCCGGATCCCGTGCTCGAGCTCATCGAGACCATTGACCGGCTCCGGGAACGCCTGTCGAAGCGTTCCGATGGCACGCTCGGCCTGGTGCCGACCATGGGTGCGCTGCACGCCGGTCATGCCGCACTAGTCCACGAGGCGCGCCGCGAAAATGGCGTGGTTGTCGTCACGATCTTCGTCAATCCGCTGCAGTTCAACAACCAGGACGACCTGGCGCGGTATCCGCGCACGCTCGAGGCCGACGTGGCGTTCTGCCGCGCGCTCGACGTCGACGTCGTGTTTGCGCCGTCCGCGGCCGAGGTGTACCCGCAGCCGCCCGAGTGCAGCGTCGACGTCGGCAGGCTCGCCGACCATCTGTGCGGAAAATTCCGTCCAGGGCACTTCAGCGGCGTCGCGACCGTGGTGCTGAAGCTGTTTCAGATGGTGCAGCCGCATCGAGCGTATTTCGGCGAGAAGGACGCGCAGCAGCTTGCCATCATCAGGCGGCTCGTCGCCGACTTCAACGTGCCGGTCGCGATCGTCGAGGTGCCGACGGTCCGGGAATCGGATGGCCTGGCGTTGAGCTCGCGAAACCGTCTCCTTGGCCCGGACGAACGGGCGCTTGCGCCGTCGCTCTACCAGGCGCTCGTCGAAGCCAGGACTCAGATCGCCCGCGGCAACCGCCGGGCGAGCGATATTCGCCGCGCGGCCGCCGCATGCATTCCTCCCAATCCGCTCCTGAGGCTCGAGTACTTCGAAATCGTGGACCCGGCAACGATGCAACCGGTCGAGGAGGTCGCGCGGCCTGTTCGCGTGGCAGCGGCCATGTGGGTGGGAACCACGCGGTTGATCGATAACATCCTGGTGAGCTGACCATGCTTCGCCTCGCCACCGTCGCGGACGCCCCGACGCTCGCGCGGATCATCAACGACGCGTTCATCGTCGAAGCGTTCTTCAAGATTGGCGATCGCACCAGCGACAGAAGAGGTCGTCGAGCTGATGGACGGCGGTGGCGAGTTTCTCACCGTCGACGATGCCGAAGGGAACATGGCAGGGTGCGTGTATCTGCGGATCCGCGGCGAGCGCGCCTATTTCGGCATGCTCTCGATCGATCCGGCGCGGCAGGGCCGGGGCCTGGGCAGGACGCTCGTCGAATCCGCCGAGGCGCGTGCCCGCGATCGCGGCTGCCGCTTCATGGACATCCACATCGTCAACCTGCGCGAAGAGCTGCCCCCCTACTATCGACGGCTTGGCTATGCCGAGCGGGGGACCCTGCCGTTTTCGGCCCCCGAGCGTGCCAGCCGCCCGTGTCACTTCATCGTGATGACGAAACCGCTCGCTGACTGAAAAGACGACACATTCGATGTCAGTCTTTGGCAGGTGGTTTGCTACTATTTCTTCTATGAGGGTTCGAATCATCCGCGAGCCGAGAGGGAGGGTCGACGGCATGTCGCTGCGCTACTACCACGCGGGCGAGGCGTACGACGTGCCGGCGTTGCTCGCGGAATATCTCGTCGCTGAAGGGTTTGCGTCCATCGAAATGCGCCAGCACCAGCGGTCGTCCCGCCATCGTCGGCCGATCGTCGCCGGTACCGTTCGGGCGTCTAGACATCACATCCTGTCCCCCGACATCCGTTCAACGGACACCGGCCGTTTACCGCCAGTACAGCCCGGGACGCGGCGCTCTGCCATCCGCACGCTTCGCATGTATAGTGTCGGTTCGATCATGACACCTGAGTCTGACGCGCTCGTCGTGTTCGGGGTGACCGGCGATCTCGCGTACAAGAAGATCTTTCCCGCGCTCCAGTCGCTCGTCCGGCGGCAGCAGCTCAAGGTCCCGATTGTCGGCGTCGGCCGGGCACCCGTCAGCCGTGACGAGCTCGTCGCGCGCGTGCGCAACAGCGTCGGCGAGCGCGGGCCGATCGACGAGGAAGCGTTCTCGCAGCTCGTGTCGCAGCTGACATACGTGTCGGGGGACTACGCCAACATCGAGACCTTCACGAAGATCAGGCAGGCGCTCGGCGATGCGCGCCACCCGATGTTCTACCTCGCCATCCCGCCCAGCGCGTTTCCCGTGATCGTCGAGCACCTCTCGCGCGCCGGCTGTGCCTCCGGCGCGCGCGTCGTCATCGAGAAGCCGTTCGGGCGCGACCTCGAGTCGGCACGCGCGCTGAACGCCACACTCCATGGCGCCTTCCCGGAAGAGGCCATCTTCCGCATCGATCACTATCTGGGGAAGGAGGCCGTTCAGAACATTCTGTATTTCCGCTTCGCGAACGCGTTCCTCGAGCCCATCTGGTCGCGCCAGTACGTCGAGAGCGTGCACATCACGATGTCCGAGTCGTTCGGCGTCGAGGGGCGCGGTGGGTTCTACGAGGAAGCCGGCGTGATTCGCGACGTGGTGCAGAACCATCTGCTCCAGATTGTCGGCTACCTCGCCATGGAGCCGCCCTCGTCGGCATGGCAGGAGGCGCTGCGCGACGAGCAGGCCAAGGTCCTGCGCACGATCCGTCCGTTGTCGCCGGCCGAGATCGTGCTCGGTCAGTTTCGCGGCTACCGCGACGAGCAGGGCGTCAGCAGGCAGTCGAACGTGCCCACGTATGCCGCGCTCCATCTGTTCGTCGACTCGTGGCGGTGGCAGGGCGTGCCCTTTCACGTGACGGCGGGCAAGTGCCTGAACGTGACGCGCACCGACGTGCTGGTGAAGTTGAAGCCGGCGCCGGGCGTCGTGTTTCGCGAGCTCGGGATGCCGGAAGGCAACCACGTCCGTTTCACGCTCTCGCCGCGGGTGAGCATCGCGATCGGCGCGCGCGCGAAGCGGCCGGGGGAGGGGATGTTCGGCGAGCCCGTGGAACTGTCGGTCGTCGAAAGCGAATCGGCGGGCCGGCTCGACGCCTACGAGCGGCTGATCGGCGATGCGATGGAAGGAGATCCCACACTGTTCGCGCGACAGGATTCGGTCGAGGCGGCCTGGGCCATCGTCGATCCCGTGCTCGAACGAAGCCCCGGATCCCCGTTGTTCGTCTACGAGTGCGGCAGCCCCGGGCCGGTCGAGGCCCGCAGGCTCGTCGGGGGCGGTTGGGCTTAGTGAATCCGAATTGGCAGATTGGCAGATTGGTAGATTGGAAGATTGATTGACGATTGACGATTGACGATTGGTGAATACCAGACTGAACGTGGTCGTCGATGAGCTGCCCGCGCTCCAGCGGCTTGTCGCGCTGGAATTTTCGGCTCGCGCCGAAGAGGCCATCGATGCGCGAGGACGGTTTGTCGTGGCTCTTCCCGGGGGGTCTGTTGCGTCGGCGTTCTTTCCCAGGCTCGCGCGGGCTCCCATCAACTGGGGGCGCGTGGAGTTGTTCTGGATTGACGAGCGCGCCGTTCCACCGGACCATCCCGATTCGAATTACGCGCTCGCGGCGAAGCTGTTGCTGCGGCCGGCGGGCATCGTGCCGTCGCGCGTGCATCGCATGCGGGGAGAGGTCGAGGATTTGGAAGACGCGGCCCGGCGCGCGTCTGACGATTTCACGGCGATCGCCGGGAATCCGGCGCAGATCGATCTCGCGCTCGTGGGCGTCGGCGAGGACGGTCACGTCGCGTCGGTATTCAACGGTAGCGCAGGGCTTCAGCCCTGCCCTCACCCCATCATCGCCGTCTACGATGCGCCCAAACCTCCGCCTCGACGCCTCACGATGACGCTGCCGGTGATGGCGAGCGCTGCGCGTGTGGTCGTTGCCGCATTCGGGACAGAGAAAGCCAGGATCGTGAACCACGCGGTGCGCCACGCAGAGGACCGCTCGCCGGTAGCGGAACTGTTGAGGCGAGCGCCCTCGTCAATGGTGCTGCTCGACGGCGACTCGCATTAAGATAGGCGCATGTACATGTGCAAATTTCTCATGACCATCATTCTTTCCGCCGCGCTGGCTTCGTGCGGCGGATCGCCCGAACCTGCGCAGCCGGCGGCTCAACCGGCTGCACCTCCGCCGGCGGCGTCACCGGCGCCTGCGTCGCAACCGCCTGCTATCAAGGCCGGCTGGACGGTTACCGACATGCGCACGCCCGAGAGCGTGTACCTCGACGAGGCGTCGGGCTATCTCTTTGTGTCGCAGATTGACGGGGCGCCGGATCAGAAAGACAAGAAAGGCCGCATCTCGAAGCTGGGCCTCGACGGCACGGTCGTCACCGCCGACTGGTTTACGGCGCTGAACGCGCCGAAAGGGCTTCGCAGTTTCGCCGGAACGTTGTGGGTGGCCGACATCGACGAGGTCGTGGGCATCGATATCGCGACCGCCAAGGAAACCGCGCGCATCAAGATCGACGGCGCCAAGTTCCTGAACGACCTGGCCACTGGCGCCGACGGCACGGTTTACGTGTCGGACATGATGGACAACAAGATCATCGCGATCAAGGACGGCAAGACGTCGGTCTTCGCCGAGGGCGAGCAGCTCGAACATCCGAACGGGCTGTTTGTCGACGGCGATCGGTTGATCGTCGGCGGCTGGGGCTCGCCGATCGCGGCGGATTTTTCGACGAAAACGCCCGGCCACCTCTACATGCTCGACTTGAAGACCAAGCAGAAGACGCTCATCACCAAGCAGCCGCTGGGCAACATCGACGGCGTCGAGCAGGAGGCGCGCGGCGGATTCCTGGTGACGGACTATCTGGCCGGCAAGCTGATTCAGGTGGGGCAGGACGGCTCGTCACGCGTGGTGCGCACGTTCAAGCCCGGTCTGGCCGATCACACGTTCCTGTACGCGCAGGGTGACGTGCTCATCGCTCCGCACATGAACGAGAACACGGTCGGCGCGTACGAGGTCGGCGCCGACATGAAATAAGGCCAGAGAAACAAAACAGGAGATTAGGAGATTAGGAGAAATCTTTTTGAAAAGATTCTCCTGATCTCCTGGTCTCTTGTTCTTCTGTCGTTACTTCGCTGAGTACGTGATCCGGTAGATCACCCCGGCCTGGTCGTCCGACACCAGCATCGATCCATCAGGCAGCACTTCGAGATCCGCTGGACGGCCCCAGCGCTGACGTCCATCCGCGCCGCCAAGCCATCCTTCGGCGAACGGTTCGTAGCTCACGGCTTTGTTGTCCTGCACGCGCACGAGCGACACGCGTGTGCCCGTGAAGGGAACGCCGGTTCGATTCCACGAGCCGTGTTCGGCGATGAAAATCTGGTTGCGGTACTGTTCCGGAAATTGCGATCCGGTGTAGAAGCGCATGCCGATCGCGCCGGCATGCGGAGCCAGACGCTGCGCGGGCGGCTCGAACTCGCCGCACGGGCGCTTGGCGCCGAACTCGGGGTCCGGCACCTTACCCTCGTGACAGAACGGATAGCCGAAGTGCAGGCCGGCTTTCGCCACCCGGTTCAGCTCGTCGGTGGGGACGTCGTTGCCCATGAGGTCGCGGCCGTTGTCGGTGAACCACAGCTCGCGCGTCGTCGGATGCCAGTCGAAGCCCACGGTGTTACGGACGCCGCGCGCGTAAATCTCCATGCCGGTGCCATCGGGCTTCATGCGCCAGATCGTGTTGTACGGATCGCCGCGATCGCAGATGTTGCAGGGCGCACCGATCGGCACGTACAGCATGCCGTCAGGCCCGAACCGGATGAACTTCCAGCCGTGATGGCGATCGGTCGGAAATTTGTCGGTGACGACGGCCGGCGTCCCCGCAGATTCGAGCTTCGACTCGATGTTGTCGAAGCGCAGGATGCGGTTGATCTCGGCGACATACAGCGCGCCGTCGCGGAAGGCGACGCCGTTCGGCATGTTCTTCAGGCCGCTGACGACGGTGATGACCTTGTCGGCTTTGCCGTCCTTGTTGTCGTCGCGCAGCGCGTACACGTTGCCGGCGTTCCAGGTGCCGACGAACACCGTGCCGCCGGGGCTTTGCGCGATCGACCGCGCGTTGGCCACGCCGTCGGCCCAGACGGAAATCTGAAAGCCTTGCGGCAATTTGATACGCGAGAGCTGCACCTTCGCCTGACCGAACGTAATCGATCCGGCGCCAGCCGCCACGATGAGCGCGGCGGCAATCGTCAGTTTCTTCAACACAGGGCCTCCTCAGCAGGGATTCTACTATTCGTTGAATAGAATACTCGCAACATGTCCCTATTGAAGCTTCTCGGATTGGGTGGCGACACCGGCGGTTCCGGTGAGCAAGATCTGGAAGGCGTCAGGACGATTGTTGGCGCGCTCGAAACGCTGGAACCAGATCGCGCCCGCTATCTCGCCGCGTTCGCGTACATCCTCAGCCGCGTCGCCCATGTCGATCAGCAGGTCAGCGCCGAGGAGACGACGGTCATCGAGGAGGTCGTCGCGCGCGAGGGCCATCTGCCGGCCGACCAGGCGAGGCTCGTGGTCGAGATTGCCAAGGCCCAAAGCGTGTTGTTCGGCGGGGTCGAGGATTTCCTGGTGACGCGGGAATTTTCGACCCGCGCGACCGACGAGCAGAAGCTCGCGCTGCTGCACTGCCTCTTTGCGGTCTCATCCGCCGACGAATCGATTGCCGTCGTCGAGGACAACGAGATTCGCCGCATCGCGCGCGAGCTGCACATCGAGCACGCGGATTTCATCGCCGCTCGTCTGGCGCATCGACAGCAACTCAGCGTGTTGAAGCCGGGCGAGCCTTGACGTGTTGACCGGCAGGACGCACGTTACGTGTGGTCCGCAACTTCTTGACTGGTGGTCCGCAACTTCTTGACCGGTAGGGCGCAACTTCAGTTGCGCTGACGCTACCAAATCACCTGAACACCGCCGGAGTCGCGGATAGCGCTGTCCCGCGTCAGGAGGGGCAGATCTTCCGTACGCGCGGCCGCCACGATGAGCCCATCGAACGGATCGCGCGTGAAGCGAAGCTCGTCGGCAAGAAACACCTGTTCCGGAGTGAGATCGAGAGGTTGGTACGCCGGATTGCTGAAGAGATCGTCGAAGAACACACGGACGCTCCGACGCAGGTTGATCCGCGCCACGCGAGCCAGAAGGCTGCACTCCCAGATCACAGCCATGGGCACGTACAGGATCGCGTCCCGGTGCTCGCACCGATCGAAGAACGCGGCCGCGCGGCGACCCAGCTGACCACCGCCGGCCGCATGAAAGATGAGCGCATGGGTATCGGTGACGGCGCTCTCTGGCTCAGGCATGGCGCTTCCGCGTTTTTCGCTTTCGACCGTACGAGGCCCGCGTTTCATGCACCGCCAGCGGACGGCCGAGCGACGTCTCGAACGCCGCACGGACCAGCGCGTCCGAATGCTCGAGCAGTGGATCGGACGAATCGATGTCGATCGTGCCAACCACCGATCGCGCTAGGCCCACGTGCGCACCGTGACGCGCAGAGGTCACAATCTGGTCGAGGAGCTCGCTCACGCTTTCCCCGGCGGCACCGGCACGGCCCTTGAGCCAGGTGACGTTGTCGGCTTCCAGCGTGACGGAGATGGCCCGCCTTGTCATCGTATGAATATACGATAAATGATATCCATCATACAAACGGGACCGCTTGACGCGGGCCGTATCCGCGAATATATTCGCGTGACGCGAAAATTTTCGCCATCTGTTGCCGGGAATGCGCCCCATGCCAAAACCTCCGCTGACACACCTGACGCGCCGCGAAAGCCAGATCATGGAAATCCTCCATCGCCGCCGGCGGGCAACCGTCGAGGAGATCCGGTCGGAGCTGCGCGATGCGCCGAGCCCCTCCAGCGTGCGCAAGCTGCTCGAGATCATGATCGACCGCAAGCTGCTCGGGCGCGAATACGACGGACCGCGATTCGTGTACTTTCCCGCCGCGAAACCCGAGGAGGCCAGCCGGTCGGCGCTGGCGCAGCTCCTGCGCACGTTCTTCAACAACTCGCGCGGATCGGCGATGGCGGCGCTGCTCGACGTCACCGAGACCCCGCTCTCGGAAGACGAGTACCAGCGGCTGAATGCGCTGCTGAAGCGAAGCCGCACCCAGGGAGGCAAGCGATGACTGTTCTTTCCATTCTGCTCAGGGCGTCGGTGGTGCTTGGCCTCCTCTACGTGGTGCACGCCGTGTTCGCGCGCCGCATGTCGGCGGCCATGCGGCACTTTGTGTGGACCCTCGCGGTTTTTGCCCTGATGCTGCTGCCGGTGCTGTCGTTCGCTCTTCCCGGCTGGACAGTTGTTGAATTCCAGGCGCCGCCCCTTTCTGGTGCCGCGCCGGCTGTCGAATCCCCGTCCCTGCCTTCTCTGATTGAGGAGGTCTCGTCGGCCGGCGGCGGGAATCCAGTCCCGGCAGGGAACGCACTTCCCTGGCCGTTGGTGCTGTCTGCGTTGTATGCCGCGGCAACTGGTCTCCTGCTCGCGCGTTTGATCGTCGAGCGGCGGACTCTCCAGCGGCTCGCGCGTCGATCGCCGGTCGTCGACGATCCGGCCTGGACGGAGCTTCTGGCCGAGTGCCGCGCGCGGCTGGGGATGCGCCGGGCGTGCTGGCTGCGGCGAAGCGCCGACCAGACCATGCCGATGACATTCGGCATCTGGCGGCCGACGATCGTGATTCCTTCGGTGGGCGACACCTGGTTTCCGGGCCGGCGGCGCGCAGTGCTGTTGCACGAGCTGGCCCACGTGGCCCGCTGGGACTGCCTGACGCAAACGCTTGCGGCCGTGGTGTGCGCCTTCTACTGGATTCATCCAATGGTCTGGTGGGTGGCGCGTCGTCTTCGCGTCGAGCGCGAGCTCGCCTGCGACGACCGGGTGCTCACGCTTGGTGCGCAGGCCCGCGAATACGCCGGCGATCTCCTGGATCTCGCATACACCCTCGGCAGCCGTCGGACGCCGGCGCTGGCGGTCAGCATGGCCGGATCGCCGCAGATCGAAGGGCGGATGCTCGCGGTGCTCGACGAGACGCGCATCCGCACGACGCCGGCGTGGCAGGTACGCGCGGTCGGGCTCGTGCTGATGATCGCGATGCTCGTGCCGGCGGCTGTGGCCACGACGGCCGTTCGTCCAGTCGAGACGTTTTCTCGAGGATCGGTGGGGCCGTTCGTGGATGCCACAGCGCCGGCAGTGGACTCTGCGCAGCAGAACGCGGCGGCGTCGCCCACGCCGCAAAAGCCCGGGACATGGGAACTCCGCGCCGCCGGCGATCCACGAACCGCGCATCTGCGGCTCTCGGAGGGTGACGGGTCGTACGGATTTACGATCGACATCGATCAGTTGAACGGGCTTTCGACCGCATTGTTGTCGGGCGCCGGCGGATCGGCACAGTTCACGCTGCGGCGCGACGCGGGCGCGTTTCAGTTCGAAGGCATTTTCAGAAATGGTGTGGGCGCCGGTACCTATACCTTCGCGCCCAGCCCCGATTTTGCCGCGGCCCTGGAGAAGCGGGGGCTGAACCGGCCAACACCGGCCGAACAGTACCTGCTGGCACGCGCCAATTTCAGTTTCGCGTTTCTCGACGAGCTGAACGCCCAGGGCTACGCGCGGCCGGATCTTGCGCAGCTGATTCGCGCGCTCCAGCACGGCGTGTCGCTGAGCTTCGTGCGCGAGATGGGGCAGTTGGGGTACCGCCTCAAGGACATCGGCCTGCTCGTGACCATGAGAGACCACGGCGTCTCGCCGCAGTACGTTCGCGAGATGGTGGCTGAAGGTTTGAAGGGGCTGTCGTCAGATGATCTCGTGCGCGCGCGAGACCACGGCGTGTCGCCCGAATACGTGCGCGAGATGCGGACGCAAGGGTATCAGGGGCTCTCGCTCGATGAGCTCATCCGTCAGCGCGACCACGGCGTGTCGCCGGCATACCTTCGAGAGCTGGCGGCGCTCGGCTACGCGAAGCTGCCGCTCGAGACCGTCCTGAACCTGCGCAATCACGGCGTCTCTCCTGAGTACGTGCGCGATCTCCGCACGCTCGGGTACCAGAATCTCACCGCGGATGGCCTGATTCGGCTTCGCGACCACGGCGTGTCGCCAGACTACGTGCGGGCGCTGAATGAACTGGGCTACAAGGGGCTGACGGTCGACGATCTCGTGGGCTTGCGCAACTACGGTGTGTCGCCCGAGCGCATCCGCACGGCGAACGAGCGCGCGGGCCAGCGCCTGACCGTGGACGCGCTCAAGAGCGCTGCCGCGAACGGATGGAGGTAGATCGCCGCGTCAAGAGACGTTCTTATCGATGCTGACGGGGCCGCCAATCGAGGTAGGTGCTGTCGTAGTCAGGGCCGGCGCCAGTGCCGTCGGAACCGCGTCTTCCACGAACCGAATCCCGGCGGCGAACTCCCGCATGAGGCAGTTCGAGCGTGCTTCGCTCGCAGTGCGGGTGCCCGCAATCACAGAGCTCGCAGGATTGACACGACACCTCGCGCTGGCTGTTTCCACCCGAATGGCTTCGCATGAAGACCAGATCGGAGCAATGGGTGTACCCGCCATCCGGAAGGGATACAGAGTCGTTTCCGCCGAAAGTCACCCCTGGCGGAGACCAAAGTCCGTCGCCCCGGCCACTTAAGTCTCCCGGCCAATGGAAAGGTCGCTGAGAGGCAGAAATCTGCCAATCTGCGAATCTGCGAATTCAGGTCTTAGACAGTTATGCCGTACGACTCGTCGAAGAACCCGGCGGCGATATACGCCGGCGTGACGTAGCCGAAGCCGTTGTCGCCCCAACCCGTGCCCCAGCTGTTTCGCACGATGAACCGGCCCGATGTGAGGTAGCCGACGATGCAGATCGCGTGGCCGCCGCGCGCGGTGTTGGGCATGAACGTGTCGATGTTGCCTCCCGTCGTGGCGGCGTTATCCCAGGTGTCGTCCACGGTCAGCGCCGCGAGGATGGGGCCCTTTGACGCCAGCCACGCCTTCCACTGCGTCAGATTGCGCTGCAGGTTGAAGTACGAGGCGATCTTGCGTTGTGCCGCGGCGGCATAGAACGCGTTTTCGCTGCCGGTGTGCATCTTCGTCACGATGTGAAACGGCAGCTGGTCTTCGGTGACCGCGCCGTACTTGCGCGTGATGTCGAGCGCGGCTTTCAGGGAGGTGCCGGCCTCTTCGATGAACGTCCCCGCCCGCGTCGTGTACTCGTCCGTTTCCTTCGACGCCATCCAGACGAATCGCGGCGAGAGCAGCTTGGTCTTTGTCAGCCTGGCGGCCTTCACCATGTGGTACCGCACCAGGCCGTCGGCCGTGGCCCAGCCGACGCACGACCCGGTGTCTTCCTGGTCGTTGATGCTCCACCACGCGGCGCGCAGGTCGACCGATGGAGGGGGCGCCGCAATCGCGGTCAGCGCGCCGCCCGCGACACTGTCGAGAAAGCTCCAGTCGGTTTCGGTGTCCCTGGAAGGTTCGAGGTTGCAGATGCGGCGCGAGACCGCGACCGTGCTCGGTTTGTCCTTTCGCCGGCTTCTTCTGACGTCTGCGTTTTTTGGCCATGACCAAGGTTTAACGCCGTGCGTGGGCAAGGTCAATATCGCCAGGCGACCAATTGCAGATATCGTGCAAGACCCCGGCTGGAACCATCAAGGGAACCCGCGCGTAATACAGGTGTCTCTTACAGTGCCCGTGGAGGTGTGCCGTTGAACAGCGTCATCCAGGACCTTCGCTATGCCGCGCGCCGGCTCGTCAAAGACCCGCGCTTCACGCTGGCCGCCGTGGCCGCGCTGGCGCTGGGCATCGGCGCCACGAGCGCGGTCTTCACGCTGGTGAATGCGGTGCTGCTGCGGACGCTGCCGTTCGACGAGCCAGACCGCATCATGATGATCAACACGCGCGACGCCCAGAGCCGCACGTTTGGCGTATCCGAGCCCGATTTCGAGGATTGGCGCCGCGCGAGCCGCACGTTTTCGGGCATCTCGCTCGTCCAGATGTCCCCGGTCAACTTCAGCGCCGACGATCGCGCGCCCGAGCAGTACAACGGCGCCTACATTTCCTGGAACGGCTTGTCGCTCATCGGCATGCAGGCCGCGATCGGACGGGGATTTTCCGCCGAGGACGATCGACCGGGCGCTCCCGCGGTCATGCTCCTGAGCCACAAGGTGTGGCAAAGCCGCTACCAGGGCGAGAAGGCGATGATCGGCCGAACGATCCGGATGAACTCGGAACCCGTGATGATCGTGGGCGTCATGCCGCCGGGCGTGGAGTTTCCGTTCAATTCCGAGGTCTGGCTGCCATTGGCTCAGCGGCCCACGGCGCAAACGCGCGCCGGACGATCGGGGCGTCTGCTGATGGCGTACGGCCGGCTCGCCGATGGCATGACCATCGAACAGGCGCGCTCGGAGATGACGAGCATCACGCAGGAATTGGCCACGCAATTTCCAGACTCGAACAAGGGCATCAGCGCGGTCGTGGAACCGTTCTCCGAGCAGGTGGTTGGCAGCCAGATACGCGTGATCTTCTGGTCGCTGATGGGCGCGGTGGCGTTCGTGCTGCTCATCGCGTGCGCGAACGTCGCCAATCTGCTGCTCGCGCGCGCGTCCGGCCGTTCGCGCGAGATTGCCGTGCGCGTGTCGATTGGCGCGACGCGATGGCGCATCGTGCGGCAACTGCTGGTCGAGAGCGTGCTGCTCGCGTTCGTCGCGGGTGTGGCCGGCCTCGGCCTCGCGTATCTCGGCGTACGGTGGTTCGACGCCAACACCCAGGACATCGGCAAGCCGTACTGGATGGTGTTCTCGATGGACCCCGCCGTCTTCGGATTCATCGCCGCGGTCTGCCTGCTCACCGGCATCGTGTTCGGCCTGGCGCCGGCGATTTACGTGTCGCGCACGAGCGTCTCCGAGGTGATGAAGGACGGCGGCCGCGCGGGATCGGCGGGCTCGCGCGCGCGGCGCTGGACGACCGCCCTGATCGTGGCGGAGCTCACGCTGACGCTGGTGCTGCTCTCGGGCGCCGGCCTGATGATGCGCAGCTTCCTGAACCTCTATCGCATGGACATCGGCGTCGACACGTCCCGGCTCGTCGTGATGCAGCTGATTTTTCCCACGCGCACCTACTCGAGCCTCGAATCGCGCGCCTTGTTTCTTCAGCAGGTCGACGATCGGCTCAACGGCATCGGCGCCATCGAGGGCGCGAGCTCGATCAAACTACCTGCCGTTCAGTGGCGCGTCGCAGCGGCGCCTCGAGATCGACGGCCGGTCCGACATGACGGGCGAGCAGCGGCCGCTCGTCAGCATCGTCGCGGTCGGATCGAGATACTTCGATGCGCTCGGCGTACAAATGGTGCGCGGCCGCGCGTTCAGGGCCGGCGACGGCGAGCCGGGCCGCGAAGCGATGATCATCAACCAGCGGCTGGCCGACATGCATTTCCGTGGTGAAGATCCCGTCGGCAAGCGCATCCGCATGATCAACGATGGCAATATCCCGGGGGCGCCCAGGTTCTACCAGGCCACCGTGGTCGGCGTCTCGCCGACGATTCGCCAGCGCGGTTTCGAGCGCGATCCCGATCCCGTCGTCTACTTCACGCACGCGCAGAACATGCTGATGGCGATGAGCTCCAACCTGATCGTGCGCGCCCGCGGCAATCCGGTGGCGGTCGTGGCGCTGCTGCGGAAGGAACTGTCGGCCATGGATCCGAACGTGCCGGTGACCGACATACGCACGATGGACGATATTCTCGCGAGAAATCGCTGGCCGCAGCGCACCTTCGGCACGATGTTCCTGGCGTTTGCGGTGATTGCGATCGTGCTGGCCGCGGTGGGACTGTACAGCGTGACCGCGTACTCCGTGTCGCAGCGCACGCAGGAGATCGGTATCCGCATGGCGCTTGGCGCCGAAGCGGAGCAGGTGCGGTGGCTCATCCTCCGGCGCGGCATCATCGAGCTTGGCGTCGGTCTCTGTCTTGGCATTGCGGCGGCGCTCGGCACCGGACGGCTGCTTCAGGGCATGCTGGTTGGCACCGGCCCCGCCGACATGCTCACGCTCGTGTCGACGAGCGCGGTGCTCATCACGGTCGCGCTGATGGCGTGCTTCTTCCCGGCCCGCCGCGCGACGCGCCTCGATCCGGTGAAGGCGTTGCGTTATGAATAGGGACTGGGGATTAGGGATTGGGGATTAGCCGCCTCCACCAGAAATCCTCCCGACTGATGCGCCCACAGCGATGCGTACACGCCATCGCTCTTCAGCAGCGCCTCGTGCGAGCCTCGTTCGACAATCCGGCCCTGGTCGAGAATGATCAGCTCGTCCATCCGGCGCACCGTCGACAGCCGGTGCGCGATGACGATGGCGGTCCGGCCCGCGAGCAGCGTCCACAGCGCTTCCTGGATTAACGCTTCGCTTTCGGAATCGAGCGCGCTCGTCGCCTCGTCCAGCACGAGGATGGGCGCGTCCTTCAGGATCGCGCGCGCGATGGCCACGCGCTGGCGCTGACCGCCCGACAGCTTCACCCCACGCTCGCCGACCAGCGTCTCGTAGCCCGCCGGCAGGGCATCGATGAATTCGGCGGCGTGCGCGAGCCCGGCCGCGCGCCGCACGTCGGCGTCCGTCGCATCGGGCCGGCCGACCCTGATGTTGTCGGCGATGCTGCGGTGGAACATCGAGGGATCCTGCGGCACGTAGGCGATGAGATTGCGCAGCGACGCCTGCGGCACGCGCGCGATCGACTGGCCGCCGATGAGGATCGCCCCGGACTCGATGTCGGAAAACCGCAGCAGCAGCCGCGTCAACGTGGTCTTTCCGCCGCCGGAACGCCCGACCAGGCCGATCTTCGCCCCAGGCGGGATTGGCAGGGAGAGACGGTCGAACAGCAGAGGCTGCGACGGCGAGTACCGGAAGCACACCTCTCGCAACTCCACGCCGTAATCGGCCGGCGACAGCACCTCGGCCGTCTCCGCATCGACGACCGACGGCGGATCGAGCAACAGGTCGGCGAACTGCGCCGCATCGGTGAGCGCGCCTTCCAGGCTTCTGTAGATGCGGTTGAACTCCCACATCACGCGCGTCGCGGTGGAGTAGTAGCTGAAGGTGATGAACACCACCTCGAGGCTCGCGCCCGTCGTGCCGCTCAGCGAGAGCGCCAGGATGAGCCCGAGCGTGTTGGTGATGACGAACATCGGCGACGTCACGAGATCGACGCGCAGGTTCTGGTAGTCCCACGATCGCAGCGTCTTCGCGCCGTAATCGCCGACGTTGCCGGCGTGGATGCGCGCTTCGTCGGCCTCGCGCGCGAACGCGCGTACCGCTTCCGCGTTGGTAATCGAATCGGCGACGTGGCCGGCCAGCAGGTTCGACGCGACCTCGCGGATGTCGACCAGGCGCCGGCGGCGGCGAATCAACGGCACGACCATGATGAGCGTCGTCGCCAGCATGGCGACGAGCAGCACGATGAGCCAGGGCGAGTACGACCACAGCACGGTGCCGACGAACGCGAGCGGCAAGAGCGACGGCGCCACTTGAAACGACATCACGTCGAACACGTCCTCGAAGCGCCGCGCGTAGCCGAGGGCCCGCTTGGTGAGCGATCCGGCGTAGTTGTTCTGGAAAAACGCGAGATCCTTGGCGAGCAGCTCGTCCATCGCTTCGATGTACAGCCCCTCGATGCCCCGAATCTCGACGCGAGCGATCAGGACGACCGCCAGCCGCCAGGCGATCTGGCCGCTCAGCCACAGCGCCACGAAGGTGGCCACGTAGGGCGCGAGCTCGGCGGGCGTGAGCCGCTCGCCCCGGGCGATCGCGCCCAGCAGCCGGGCGACCACCAGCGGGGGAGCGTAGTAGGTGAGGATGTCGGCCAGCGCCGGCAGCACGAACGCGCCCAGCGCCGCGGCGCGCCGGCGGCGCACTTGTCCCCAGTACTGGCGGAGGACCAGCCGAATCGCGGCCGTCAGACGCCTGGCGTCCCGTTCTGTATCGGTATTCGTCGTCATAAAAGCAAAAAGGCCATCACCTGGTTACAGGTGATGGCCTTGGAAAATCCGGAAACCCGGGCGCTGCCTATCTCACCTGCGTTGTCTCGTACAAAGGACGATGCCGTGCATCGTGCTTTGCGGGAACGTCGAAACGTAGGTGGTGCGCACGAAACGAGTGAAACACGACCCGGCGTCCTTGTCAAACCGACCAGCTGACGCAGACGGGAAT
>CAWGDY010000013.1:0-230940 GCA_963821395.1 Vicinamibacterales bacterium
ATTAGATGTAAGCCACACGGCGGCGAAAATCAGCAGCACCGGATCGATGACCGGAATCCGGAAACGTTCCTGCGGCAGGAAGATCAGCCCGGCCAGCACCTGCGACGCCGCCAGCAGCAGGAGCACGACCGGCATCCGGCGGTTCCGTACCAGCCAGACGAGACCGGCGATGCCGAACGGCAGCACCAGCAGATACGAGGCGATTGACGTTGCCGCATACAGCGGCGAGTGCTGCCGGTACGACGGTCCCGCAGGAATCCACTGATAGAACATCTTTCGGCCCATCAGGCCAAGCCATCGCGCCGGATCGGCGCGGATGTGATCGAGCGCTTCGCGGTAGTAGATCGGCTCCAGCGCGTCGGCATCGAGCTGGCGGTGCCGTGCGCGCAACTCCATGTCAGCACTCTTCAGCTGGGGATTGGCCGCGAGATCGCCCTCGCCGCGCGCGAGAGGATGATTGCCCGTCCAGAAGGTGACTCCCCCTTCGGTCGCAATCAGCACGAACCGGTGCGCCCTTTCGCTGCTCTGTTGTGTCCACGGAGCGATGACGATCGCCGCGCCCAGGACAAAGACCGCGGCATGCGCCGGGACCCGCCTGAGGAGCAGCCAGGCCGCGTACAGCGCAACGAACAGCACCATTACGGGACGCACCAGGGCGGCGATGCCGGCCAGCGCGCCACCGAGTGCGATCGCAATGAAGGGCGAGCGTTGACCCGACCGATGTGATGCGGTCGCGTCCAAAAGAACAAGAGCGCACGCCAGCGCGAGCACGGAGTACAACGCTTCGCTCAACGCGTACGCGCAGATCCAGACAAGCGGCGGGTGCACGGCCGCACCGATCGCCGCAAGTGCGCCGGCAGCGGGATTGCCCGCACGCGCCGCCAGAAGCCCGATGACAATCACGCCTATCGATCCCACAACGGCCTGAGCCAGCTTGACGGCGGCCGGCGTGGAGCGTGGTTGCGCATCAACGCTTCCCAGCGACACCAGGGCCGCCAGAAACGCCGGATATCCTGGCGCACGACCGAAGCGCTGCGGTGGAATCCCGTCGGGTGACTGAGGCGGAAGCGGATCGTAGGTCAGGCCGTGGCCCGTCGCGAGGTTCCTCGCAAGCTCGAGGTACTCCACCTTCGTCGTGCGTCAGCGGTTTGTCGACCCAATAAAGAAAGCCGAATGCCAGTCGTGCGGCCAGACCGACGACGGCGGCCGCCACGATTACACTCCGGGAGCGCTCGTGGAGCCAGCGCACGATAGCAAGGCGCGTGATCACGCTATAACCGAAACACTCCAGGGCCCTTCATGCCTCGCAACGCATTCCGTGTGTCGACGATGAGCGGATACTTCTTCAGGAGCGCGTCGTAGTCGAACGACGAGTGGTTCGTGCAGATCACCGCGCAGTCGACGCTGCCTTTGCCCGGATCGGTCGATTCCAGCGTCATCTCCGCGAGCTTCAGCGACGGCACGAAGGGATCGGCGTAGCTGATCGCCGCGCCACGCCGGTGCAGAAGCTCGAGGATGTCGAGCGCCGGTGACTCGCGAACATCTCCCACGTCTTTCTTGTAGGCCACGCCGAGGACGTGGATTTTCGAGCCGTTGATGCTCTTCTTCACCGAGTTCAGCGCGTCGGTCACGCGGGTGATCACGAACTCGGGCATCGCGCCGTTGACGTTCCCCGCCAGCTCGATGAACCGGCATTCGAAGCCGTTCTGTCGCGCCTTCCACGACAGATAGAACGGGTCGATGGGGATGCAGTGCCCGCCGAGCCCGGGACCCGGGTAAAACGGCATGAACCCGAAGGGCTTGGTGCCGGCCGCATCGATGACTTCCCACACATCGATGTCGAGCCGGTGGCACATCAGCGCAATCTCGTTCACGAGGCCGATGTTGACGGCGCGGAACGTGTTTTCGAGCAGCTTCACCATTTCCGCCACGCGGGTGTTGCCGACCTTGATGACCTTCCCGACGATCTTGCCGTAGAGCGCGGCCGCGAGCTCGGTGCTCATTTCGTCGATACCGCCCACGACCTTCGGAATGTTTTTGGTCGTGTAGGTCTTGTTGCCGGGGTCCACACGCTCGGGCGAGAACGCCAGGAAGAAGTCGCGGCCCACTTTCAGACCGCCTTTCTCGAGCTCCGGTTGCGCCACCTCTTCTGTCGTGCCCGGATAGGTCGTCGACTCGAGAATGACGAGCTGCCCCTTGCGCAGGACAGCCGCCGTCGCCTCGATCGCCTTGACCACGTAAGACAGATCCGGGTCGCGGGTCTTGCGAAGCGGCGTGGGCACGCAGATGTCGATCACGTCGACGTTGGCCAGCTCGCGCTGGTCGGTGGTGCTGCGGAAGGTGCCGTTTTTCACGACCGCCGCCAATTCTTCGCTGGGCACATCCGGGATGTAGCTGTTGCCGGCCATCAGCATGTCGACCTTCGACTGGTCGACGTCGTAGCCGATCACGTGCAAGCCGGCTCTCGCAAACTCCACGGCCAGCGGCAACCCGACGTATCCGAGGCCGATGATGCCGACCCGTGCCTCACCACTCTTGATTCGCGCCAGCAAATCCATGGTCACGCTCTCTTTTGAAAGAATTCGCGGATCGCCTCGACGACCCATCGCTGCTGTATCTCGGTCAATTCGCCGTAAATCGGCAGCGCCAGCACTTCCTTCGCGGCCGCTTCGGCTTTCGGGAACGCGCCCGCCGACTGCCCGAGTCCCCTGAAGCACGGCTGCAGATGAAGCGGAACCGGATAGTAGACCTCGGTGCCCACACCCCGATCCTGCAGAAACGCGCGCAGCCGATCGCGCTCGGGTGTCCGAATCACGTACTGGTGAAAGATGTGCGTGCTGTCCGGAGCACGCACCGGAAGCCTGATAATGTCGGTCAAACGGGCTTCCGTAAACATCACATCGTATCGTTCCGCGTTACGCTGCCTCGCATGCGTCCAGGCATTCAGATGCGGGAGCTTTACGCGCAGAATTGCGGCCTGGAGCGCATCGAGCCGGAAATTCCCGCCGACCGAGTCGTGGTGATACTTCACCTCTCCGCCATGCTGCCGAATCGCGCGCATCTTGCGCGCGAGCGCCGCGTCACGCGTGGTGACCAGCCCACCGTCACCGAACGTGCCGAGGTTCTTCGTGGGAAAGAACGAGAAACATCCGATCGCCCCGAGCCCGCCGACGATCTGGTCGCGATATTCCGTGCCGATGGCCTGGGCCGCATCCTCGACGACGGCCACGGAGGTGCGCGTCGCAATTCCGGTAATGGCGTCCATGCCGGCACTCTGCCCGAACAGGTGCACCGGTACGATGGCTTTGGTCTTCGGCGTGATGGCGGCTTCGATACGACCGGTGTCGATGTTGAAGGTCGCCGCATCGATGTCGACGAAGACAGGGCGTGCACCCAGCCTGGCCACGCTTCCGGCTGTCGCGAAGAACGAAAACGGCGTCGTCACGACCTCGTCGCCCGGACCCACGTCGAGCGCCATGAGCGCCACGAGCAACGCGTCGGTACCCGACGAGACGCCAATCGCGTGGGGAACGTGGAGAAATGCCGCGAGCTCGCGCTCGAGCGCCTCGACCTCCGGACCGAGAATGAACTGCTGCGAGTCGCAGACCCGCGTCATCGCGTCGAGCACGTCGGCGCGAATCGGCGCGAACTGCGCCTTGAGATCCAGCAGCGGCACTTTCTGAGACGGCATGAGCATCGATATCGTATCGTAGGTTCGTGGAGTTCGTCGAGTTCGTGAGTTCGTGGAGTTCGTGGGGTTCGGGGGTTCGCGGGACCGGAACCGACGAACCTGACGAACCCACGAACCTGACGAACCCGACGTGAGTTCACCCTTCGGCCCAGAGATCGGCCACCATCTCGCCAATCGCGAGGCACGACGTGAGGCCGGGCGATTCGATGCCGGCCGCGTGAATCAGGTGCGTGTTATTGGCATCGCGCTCGATGAGAAAGTCTGCGAATTTTTCACGCGGTCCGTGCAGTTTTGCGCGGATGCCCGTGCCGCCCGGCTGCAGGTCGGCCAACGTGATCTCTGGTAACAGCGCTTGTGTCGGCTGGAGAAAGGCCTCGAGTGGCAGGCGAGCACCCTCGTAGTCGTCCTTCGAATCCTGATACGCGGCGGTCGGCCCGACGAGCACGCTGCCCCATGTGGTGCGGGTGAGGTGCACACCCAGACCCGATCCGTCGGCGTGCGGCAGCGGATACACGAGGCCGTTGACGAGGTGCCGTTTCGACGTGGCAAGCTCGGCATATTCGCCCCTACACGGGTTGATGTGAAAACGCCTTCCACCCAGCATCGCCGACACGTTGTCTGCGTGGAGACCAGCGGCGTTTACGACAGTTCGCGCGACGAAACGCTCGTGAGGAGTGACGAGCTCGACCCCCCCGTTCGATGCGGCTGCATCGACAACTGGTGTCCCGACGAGCATTGCAACGTCGTTGGCGCGGCACAACCGGCTCAGCGTGTTTATCAGGGCTTCCGCCTCGATGATGCCGGTATCCGGTGACCAATCGCCGCTACAGCTCGAACGTGAGGCTCCCTGCTCGAATGAATCGGCGCCGACGATCTCCAGCGACGTCGCGCCGTTGGATTGTCCGCGAGCGCATAGCGTCCCGAGCTCTTCGAGTTCGTCTCGGCGGTTGCAACGATCAACTTGCCGCACCGCTGGTGGGCACTTGTGCTGCCGGCAAAATGCATACAGACGGCCGCGTCCCTCGAGACACAGCCTCGCCTTCAGCGTGCCCGGCGGATAATAGATGCCGGCGTGGATGACCCCGCTGTTGTGAGTGCTCATGCCTCGCCCGCATCGCGAATCGCGCTCGATCAGACAGACGCCTGCACCCCGCTCGGCGAGCGCCAACGACACAGCGAGGCCGACAACGCCTCCGCCGATTACTGCAACATCGATCTCGTTCATCACTCGAGGCAAGAGCCGGGTCTGGAGAACAAGACCCGGCCTGCATCTGGCACTACAGCTGGCACGAACCTCGAACCTACGAACCGACGAACTTCACGAACTTCACGAACCTACGTGCGTTAGTCCTTAGGCCCCAGCTCCATCGAACGCACGCGGTATAGCAGATCCTCGAGAAGCTTTCTGTTCGCGGAGATGACATCGGCGACCAGGCCGATGAGCATTACCTGGAATCCGACAATCATCAGCACCGCCGCCAGCAGCAACGACTGCAGGTGCCCCTGTCCATCGTTGTTGAAATAGAAGTAGAGAAACCTGAACGAGATGGCCAGCCCGGCCGCGAACGTCACAAACCCGATGCTCGTGAACACCTTGAACGGCTCGTACATCGCGTAGATGCGCACGATGGTCGAGGCGGAGCGCTTGATGTAGGTCCACACGTTGTCGAACAGGCGCGAGGGGCGTGTTTTCGGGTTCGATCGGATCGGCACATGAGCGATGGCCATGCGCTTCTTGCCCGCCTGGATAATCGACTCGAGCGTGTAGGTGAAGTCCGACACGATGTTCATGCGCAGCGCCGCCTCGCGCGTGTACGCGCGAAACCCGCTCGTCGTATCGGGAACCTTCGTATTCGAGACCTGCCTCACGACCCAGCTCCCGAGGTGCTGCAGGCGTTTCCGGGTCCACGAAAGGTGCGCCAGCGCGGCGACGTTGCGGTCGCCGATCACGATATCCGCCTCGCCCGTCACCAGCGGCGCGACGAGGGTACAGATATCGTCCCCGGCGTACTGGTTGTCGCCGTCGGTGTTGACGATGAAGTCCGCGCCCAGCTTCAGCGCCGCATCGATGCCGGTGGTGAATGCGGTGGCCAGGCCCCGTCTGTGCCTCAGGGAAATAATGTGTTCCACGCCGCTGGCGCGCGCCACCTCAACCGTCCCGTCCGTCGACCCATCGTCGATGACGAGGACGTCGATGACGTCGATGCCCGAGATGCGCCGCGGCAGATCGCGCAGGGTGGCCGGCAGCGTATCGGCCTCGTTCAGGCAGGGGATCTGAATGACGAGTTTTTTCATGTCAGGCAGGGCTAAAGCCCTGCGCCACCGTTCTCACCGGGGTCGGCAGGGCTAAAGCCCTGCGCGACCGTTTTCGGCGCGACCGTTTTCGGCGCGACGGTTTCACCAACGAGCTGTTCGATGACGCCGTCCCAGGTGACCTGCCTCGCACGATCGTGGCCGGCATCACCGAGGCGGGCCGCGCGCGCGCGATCGGCCGCGAGCGCGTTCACGGCCGATGCGATGGCTTCCGGCGACGGATCGACGACCATCCCGTTGACGCCGTCGGTCACGAACTCGAGCGGTCCACCGGAATCGGTCGCCGTGATCACCGGCTTGCGGGCCAGAAACGACTCCAGCGTCACGTACCCGTAGTCTTCGTCGAAGGGCGTGTAAACGACAGCGAGCGCTTCTCTGTACAGATCGATCAGGCCCTGTTCTCCCACCGAGCCCGCAAAGTGAATACGGTCGGCCACGCCGAGCGATTCGGCCAGCGCCTCGGTCCGCGCACGCTGGGTCCCGTCGCCCACCACCACCAGGCGCGTCGGCCGATCGATGTACGCCATCGCGCCGACGACCAAGTCGGGCCGCTTGATGGACTCGATACGTCCCACGAACAGGATGTAGTCGCCGTAGGCGCCCGGAGACAGGCGATCGGCAAACGGAGGCGGATGATACAGCGCCTTCGCGTCGAGGCCGTTGTATTTCGCGAGGCGGTTCGCGGTGTTCTGGGCGTTGGCGAACAGCCTCCGGCACTCGCCGAGCATCTTCGTATCGAGATCGATCAGCGACTGTCGCAGGCCGACGTCTTCGTCGCTGTGCGTGAAGTCGCTGTAGGGCGTGCCGCACAGCTCGTACGCCGCGCGATATTGATGAATCAGCCAGGCGACCTTGTTTGGATGGCGGACGAAGTACGACGGGAACTTCGTGCCGATCACCAGGTCGATCGTCTCGCCATTGCTCTCGCTCAAGTCAATCAGACGCCATGCCGCCGCGTGCGCGAGGATTTCCTGTTTGGGAGTCCATTTGAACGGAATACTGACGAGCTCGGCGTCGTACCCGTGACGGCGCAACTGCGCGTGCAGCGCGCGAACGTGGTACTCGGCCCCGCCGTGGACGAACGGCACCTGCACTTCGCAGACAATCACGCGTTGGATGCTCATCGTCGATCGAGGGCGGCCTCATTGTATCGCGTCAGCGCAATCCTGTACGATGCGGACCGATGAGCCGCATCCCGGCGTCGAGACTCCTCACCGTGGCGCTTCTGGTGGTCGTGCTCCTCTACAGCGCGCTCCTTCGATTCGACGCGCTCTTCAAGTCCTATGGCCCGTACGATCGCCCGCAGTGGCTGGCCGCGCTGCAGCCGGCCGTCACGTCGGCGGCGTCGACGCTGACGCCGGACTTTCGATGGCGTCGCGTGAAGGTGCCGTATGTGGGCGGCGACCCGATCAACTACCTGAAGTTCGGACGTGAAATGAAGAACTTCTACGCGGCGCACGTGCGCGAGCCGGGCTTTCCAGGCGCCACGCACGTGACGCTGATGTTGACTGGCGATGCCGATGTCGCCGTCAGCCTCACGTCGATCGCGTTCGCGCTCGTCACGCTGGTTGCCACGTTCGCGCTCGGATATGCCATGGGATCGCCGGCAGCCGGACTCCTGGCGGCGGCCGCGCTTGGCATCGATACGAGCGCCATATTCTGGTCCATCGGCGGGTGGCGGGACGAGATGTTCGCGTTCTTCGCCGTGCTCAACGCGTGGGCGTGGCTGAGGCTCGCACAGCAGCCCACCGACCGGCGTGCTGTGATTGCGGGAATCGCCGGCGGAGGCGCCCTGCTGACGAGAATCACGTCGCTCTCGTTCCTCGTGCCGACCATGATCTTCGTGAGCATCGGGCGCGATCCCGCAAAACGCCCGCTGCGTCAGGTGGGAATCGCGGCGGCGATCACGGCGGCGCTGATAGCGCCCTTCATCATCAACTGCGCGATTGCCACCGGCGACCCGCTGTTCGCGATCGACAACCATACCGTGTTCTACCTGAACCGCGAGGGCACACCCGACCCGTCATATACGAAAGCCATCGACTACACGTTCGACAAGTTCAAGCTTCGGCCCATTACGGCAGCAGACACCGTGGCGACCGGCATCTTCTATTACCCGTTCGCCAACAAGTGGGTGGGGCTGGACGCGTGGCGTTCCGGCCTGGGGCGGCTGCTCGCCGCGCTCGCCATCGGTGGATTTGTTGCGTGGCTCTGGCAGCCCGACGGCCGTCAACTTTTATTGATGTTGGTATGCGCGCTCGTGCCGTTCAGCGTCACGTGGACCGTCATCGGCGGCGCCGAGTGGCGGCTGACGTTCTTTTCGTATGCCTTCGAGCTTCTCGCGGCGTTCTGGTTTCTCGAGATGCTGATTCGCCGGGCGCCCCGATTCCGGACGCTGACACGCCCCCAGATTCTGAAACCGCTCGTCGTAATTTCGGCGTTGGTGACGGTGTTCGCCGCCTGGACGTTCGCCATGCCATACGCGGTCGTTCGCGAAGCGCTCACGACGGGCTCCACGGCGATCATTCCTGCGGGGCGTCGCGACGTGTGGTTCTTCGACGATGGGTGGTCGCGTCTCGTTCGGGCGGGCAACGTCGTCAGCCGGTTCGCAACCAGCCAGGTCGCAACGGCGCGGCTTCTTCTGCCGGAGGTTCGACCCTACTCGCTCGTGATGCGGATTCAGCCGCTCGACGTCGCGGGTCCGTCGCAGACCGTTGACGTCACGGTGAACGATCGGGCGATTGGCCGCCTGGAGCTCGCCTGGAATGCCGAGCGTATCGGTGATTACCGCCTCGATGTTCCTGCCGAAGCCGTTCGTCCCGGCTTGAACCAGCTGGCATTTCGATCGGCCCGGATGGTGCGAATCGGCGACGGCTCCGAATCGTTTCCCGCAATGCCGCCCGACGAAGAGGTCGCGTTCCGTCTCTGGTATGTCAGCATCGTGCCACGCTGACCCAGGAGCCTAGTTGACGTACCATTCAGCGTGCCCTCGCGCGAACAGCACCGCATCGTGCTGATAACCTCGTCTTATCCGCGGTTCCAGGGCGATTCCGTCGGCAGCTTCATGGAACCGATCGCCACAGGCATTGCGGCTCGCGGGCACGAGGTGCATGTCGTGGCCCCGTGGCATCCGAGATGGGATCGGCCGAAGCTCGACGGCGGCGTGCATTTTCATCTGTTCCGATTACGCGCCCTCGCGGCTACTCAACACGTTCGGCTATGCGGAAGGCATGCACAGCGATGTGCGGTTGCGGCCGTCGGCGATCGCCGCGGCACCGCTGGCGATTCTCGCCGGGTGGTTCAAGGCGCTTCGCGTGGCGACAGAAGAAACGTGCCACGATCGTGCACGCACACTGGGTCGTCCCTGGCGGGGTCATCGGAGCCGCCGCGGCCGGGTCGATCCCGCTCGTCGTGAGCCTCCACGGGTCTGATGTCTTCGTCGCCGAACGCCACTGCGGCCGCCCGGTTGGCCGCACGAACGGCGTTTGCCCGGGCCCGGTGGGTCACCGCGTGCAGCGAGGATTTGCGCGCGCGCGCCGTTCGGATTGGGGCCGACTCTGCGGCGCTCGAGTGTCATTCCCTATGGCGTGGACCCGGCCCGCTTCAAGCCAGACCCTGACGCCAGGCGGCGCGTGCGGGCGAAGCTTGGCATCGCCGATGACGCGCCCATGGTCCTGGCGATCGGACGACTCGTCAGAAAAAAAGGATTCGAGTACCTGATCGATGCGGCCGCCATCCTCAGATCCCGGCATGCCGACGATTCGCGTCGCCATCGCAGGCGACGGCGATCTGGACGCCGAGCTTCGCGCTCGCGCCGAGGCAGCGGGAGTGGCCGGCCACGTTCAACTGCTGGGGAACATTCCGCACCATGACGTGCCGGCGCTCGTCGCCGCCGCGGATGTCGCCGTCGCACCGTCCGTGCACGATGCGGCCGGGAACGTCGACGGCCTGCCGAACACGGTGATGGAGATCATGGCCTCGGGAACGCCGCTCGTGGCGACACGCGTGGGTGGCATCGGCGCCGTGGCGACGACGGCACGACGGCCCGTCTCGTACCCGAGCGCGACAGCCGCGCACTTGGCCGATGCAATCGACGGGCTTCTTCGCGAACGGACGATGGGCCTCGCCATCGGCCGGCAGGCACGAGAGCTCGTCGAGCGCCAGCACAGTTGGGCGCGCGTCGCCGAAGACTTCGAGGCCATCTACCAGCGATGCTGACGATCGGCCTGCTTCTGGCCATCACGTTCCTGCCGGGCGCGGTGCTGTTCCGGCTTCCAGTCGCCGATCGCGCCAGGCGCGCGGCGTTGCCGGCCGATGAACGCGCGTTCTGGATGGTCATCATCAGCGTGGGCCTCTCGACCACGGTCGCGTTCGCGCTCGCCGCGCTGGCGGCGTACACGCTCGAGCGGCTCGTGACGGTCAATCTGATCCTGGCTGATCGATTGGTCTCGTCGGTGTCTCAGCGAGCGATCGCTTCGACTCGGGTCCTCCAGCCCGATGGCCCGATTGGACGGCGGCACTGCCGGCGGCGCTGATCGTTCTTGGAGCTGGATGTACTTTGCGGTTCCGGCGTCTGAATATGTGCTGGGAGGACGCGACCCCGGCGTGTACATGAACGAGGGAATCCAGATCGCCCAGCGGCGGTCGCTCGACACGGTCGATCCAGTGGCCGCGGCTGTCCCGGACGCGTCGCTCGCGACCTCTTCTTTCCGCTGTACGGGCAGCCCGGGTACTACAGCGTCCGCTTCATGGGTTTCCACCTCCGCGATCGCGGAGACGGGCACGGTGACCGGCCAGTTTCCTCAGGGATATCCGATCTGGATTGCGATCGCATACGGACTGGACGGCGTCACCGGAACGCGACGGGTCATCGCGTGGTGGGCGATTCTCGGGGTGTCGGCTGTGTACTTCGCCGCCAAACGCCTCATCGGACCGATTCCGGCAGCGGCAGCCGCCGGACTGCTGACGGTGCACGTCATCCAGACGTGGTACGCGCGATATCCGAACTCGGAGATCGTGACGCAGGCGCTGATGTTTCCGGCGCTTGCCGGCGCACGCGTACGCGCATGAAGACGAGGACCGGTTCTTCGGTCCGGTGGCGGCATCGCTGGTCGGCCTCGCGATTTTCACGCGGCTGCCGGTCGCTGATCGCACTCGCGCCCATCGGTGTGGCGTCGCTGCTGGTGCACATTACCGGGCATCGCCTGCGCGCGGGATTTCTCGTGACGCTGGCGGCGTGGCTCGCGGCGCCGGTCTGTACTACACCACGCAGTTACGGCCGTACTTCAGCCGGCCGATCGAGTTCGTGCAGTCGCTTCAGATCGTGCATGTGGCGGCCCTCGCGGTGGCGGGCGCAACCGTGCTGACGCTTGCTTGTGGGCGATACGGCGACCACCGATCGCGTCGGCCACGCGCACGTGGCTGCCTCATCGCGCTCATCGCCATCGTGTCGGCGGCCTCGCGTCTATGCACTGTATTTCCGCGAGCCGGGCGGCTGCTGCGCCGCGCACGACGCGCACGCGCTGCGCGTGCTCACCGATCTCTACGTCACGCGCATCGCGCTCGGGCCTCGCCGTCGCGGGCTACGCGCTCGTCGTGTGGCGCTCGTTCTGGCGTGCGCCGGCCCTCATACTGACGGTCACGACTCTGTCGCTGTTCTTTTTCTACAAGCTGAGAATCTGGCCCGAGCAATTTCTGGTTGGCCAGGCGGTTTCTCACGGAGATCCTGCCCGGCACCTTTATCTTCGTCGCAGCGGCGCTGTTCGCACCGTTCTGGATGGAGAGAACGACGCAAAAAGGAGCCGGCAGCCTTGATGTCAGGGGCGTCAGACCTCTCTTGTGGGCCATCGGCATGCTCGCCGGCTTCTCCTGGGCCGGCACTACCTTGCCGCATCAAACCCGATTCGCACCCACATCGAGTACGCGGGCGTCATTCCAAAAATCGAAAAGCTCGCGGCCGGCTTCGGCGACAAGGATCTGGTCCTCGTCGACTCACGTGAAGGCTCTGATACACACGTGCTGGCCCTGCCGCTCGCGTATATCTACGCGCGCAACGTGCTCGTCTTCGCGAACTCCCGCCCCGACAAGCCGGCGTTCGCGCGGTTCTTTGACTGGGCCCTCGAGCACTATGAGAACATCTATTTCATCGCGGGAGGTGGCACGGACCTCCTGTCACCGGGCATTACGTCTGCAGTCGTCTCGAACGAGAGTTTCCAGGTTCCCGAGTTCGAGAAGACGCCCTACAACGTGGAGCCACACCTGACGAGGCTCAAACCGTTCGATTTTACGATCTACAGGATTCTGAAATCCGGCGCGGACGCGACCGCATACTCACTGGACATTGGCGGCGCCGACGATCTTCATCTGCTGGACTTTCTTCCCAAGGAACGGCTCGGCGGCCCTCGGACCGTCACGTTTCGCTGGACGAAGACGCGGTCGCTGCTGCTCCTGGGCGTCAGAGACAACAGCCGCGAATTGGTTCTCCGCCTCAGCAGTGGCCGACCCCGTGGGGTTTCGCACCCGCGCATTGCGGTCCGCGCTGGCGGCCACGAACTAGGGACAGCCGAGCTCTCCGGCGAGTTCCGCGACTATGTGTTTCCGCTCCCAGCTGGCCTGGCCGCCGATACTCCAGGAGGGAACGGCGCGATGCCGTTCGAACTCGAGACCTCAACCTGGCGTCCGAGTGACGTCTTTGGCGGCTCGGACAGCCGGCAGCTCGGCGTGATGGTCGATCGAGCCGAGATTCGGTAGTGTTCCGGCATCTTCAGATTCCCGTATCCCCGGGAACGGCTGCTCGTCGGCCTCGCCGATGCGGGTCTGCGCACGGCGAGTCTGTTCGGGTGGCCGCGGCGATCCGAGGCTCGCCATGCCCTGCCCGGAGCGGATCCTACTCTTGCGACTCGAACGGGTCGGCGACCTGCTCATGGTGATCGACGCCATCCGATCGATCAGGTCTCAGGCGCCTCGCGCGCACATCGATCTCGTCGTGGGGAGCTGGAACCGGGCGCTCGCGGAGCTCATTCCCGGCATCAACACGGTCGAAACACTCGATGTGCCATGGATGGCGCGTGAGGGTGCGGGCGCTACCTGGCCGGCCCTCGTTCAGCACGCGCAGGGGTGGCGCAGCCGCGCATACGATCTCGCCATCAATTTCGAGCCCGACATTCGCAGCAACCTGTTGCTTGCGCTTTCAGGTGCCAGCCGGCGCGTCGGATTCATCTCTGGGGGAGGCGGGTCTGTCCTCACCGATGCCATCGCTCCCGATCCTGGTGCGCACATCGCCGCCAACGCCACCGCTCTGGTCGAGCGCGCGTTCGGACGCCTCACACCGGCCACAGGCGGCGATCCGAGGCTGAACATCCCCGACGACGCCCGCCGCAAAGCGGCGTCGCTCGCGCCAACCGCCGGGGATCGTGCGCTCATCGGCATTCAGCCGGCCGCCGGACGTCGCATCAAGGAATGGGATCCGGCGCGTTTCGCCGAGGTCGGCGCCGAGCTCGCGCGTTCGCGGGGCGCATCGATCATGCTCATGGGCTCGACGGGCGACATGCCGGTCCTCGACGCCATGCGTGCCGCGTGGCCGTCCGATGTGCCGTTGTTGACGCTGCCGCCGGACACCGATCTCGTGGTGCTCGCCGCGGTGCTCGAGCGGCTGACGCTGCTGATTACGGGAGACACGGGGCCGATGCATCTCGCCGCCGCGGTTGGCACGCCCGTGCTCGCCATCTTCGGGCCTTCCCTGCCCTCCCGCTACGCGCCGCTGTCGCCGCGCTCGAGAATCGTGCGGATCGACATTCACTGCAGCCCGTGCAACCTGATGCGACAGCCACCCACGCGGTGCCTTGGCCGGGTGCCGGACTGCCTCGCGGGCATCATGTCGGCCGACGTGCTGCGGGCGGCCAACGACATGCTGGACGCCTTATGACATTGCGCGGGATGCGTCTAGTAGCAGCGGGTGTGGTGCTGCTGGCAGCGATTCTCGCGTTTCCGGCGCTGGTCGAGCGTGCGCTCCCCGAGGCCGGTGTCACGCGATCGTTCTTTGCCCTGCCCGGATTCGGCGGCCCGCCGATCGAATCCCGCACGGCTGAGATCAACCTGCGCTTCCTCGACGAGGACACCAGCCTGCCGCGCCAGCAAATCAGCACACGCTGGCGCGGATTTTTCCTCGTCATACGGCCGCAGACGGTCGAGTTCTTCGCCGGCGGCAACGACGAGGTCGAGCTGCGGGTGGATGGCCAGGTGCTGCTGAGGCGCAACCTGCGCGAGGGGATGCGTACGGAGGGGCACCGCATCGCGCTCGACGCCGGCGCCCATGAGCTCTCGGTGGAATTCCAGCAGTTCGGCGGCGGCATGGCGCTCAACATTCAGCGCGCGCTCGAAGGCCAGCCGCCCGGCCCGTTTCTCGCGACGGAGCTCTTTTCGGATCGCGTCTCGATCGCTACTGCGCGCCTGCTCTCCGCCGCGCGCGCGGTGCGCCAGGCCACACCGTTCATCTGGCTGGGCGGCGTCCTCTTGTTCGTCGCTACGTACGGCACGCTCAACTTCAAGACCTGGAGGCGGACGAGTGCTCCGCGGAATGCGCGCGAATACGTCAGCCGGCTCTGGCTGATCGCCGCGCCTGCGCTCCTGGCGCCGTTTGTCGTCTTCCTGCTCGGCCCGCACACGATTTTCACGACCAACTCGGGCGAGTTCGCCGTGCCCTTCCTGCAGCTCGCGGCGCCATGGCTGCTGCAGGCGGCGGCTATCAACTGGATCATCCTGTTCGGCGTCGGATGTCTGATCGCCCTCTTGTCCGAGCGCGCAGCGCTGCTGTATTCGGCGCTGCTCGTCGGGCTGGGGCTCGTTCTATGGGGTCAGGGAAATTTGTGGAACGCCAACTACGGCGTGCTGGCTGGCCGCGAGGTCGATCTGGCCGAGCACACCTCGCGCGCGCCGTATGAAACGGCGGCGTTCGCCGCCGCGCTCATCGCGGCCGCGATCTTCTCGCGCGCGATCGGCCGGATTGCACCGTTCGCGTCGCTCGCGTTCATGGCCGTCCAGACGGTGGGTGCGATCGTCGGCGACGTGGGACCGTCCGCCGAACGCGCGCGCTGGATCGATCCACCGCCGGAGCTCTATCAGTTCTCGACGAGCCGGAACGTCATTCACATCGTGCTCGACGAGTTCCAGTCGGATGTGTTCGAGGAGATTCTCCACGAAGACCGCGCCCAGCTCGACAAGGCGTTTCCCGGGTTCACCTACTTCGCCGACCATGCGGCGGCCTTCCCGACCACCTCGATGAGCATGCCGGCCATGCTGACGGGTCTCGAGTACCGGAATCAGAAGCCGGCGCCCGAGTTCGTTCGCGACGCGTTCAAGCAGTCGTCGATCTTCGACAAGGTCAGCCGTGCGGGCTACGACGTCGACGCCATGTCGATCGTGCCGATCGCGTCCTTCGAGGAATGGCTGGGACCGGAATCGGCGCCGAACTGGAAAGGCGCGCGCTTTCGCATCAGGAAGCCGTTCATCAGCCAGGGCGATTATCGCGAAGTGTCGGCGCGCGAGCTGGCCGAGCTCTCGCTCTTCCGGCACGTACCGCACCGGCTGAAAGAGGCAAGCGTCGCGCATCCCGACGCGTTCTATCGCGTCATCTGGATGGATCGCGGCGATTCGCCCGCGCAAATCAGACGGCACGAGGCGACGAACTCGATTGCGTTCGTCGAGCACTTCACCAGCGAGATGGGCGTGGGCCGGGAGCGCCCCGTCTACAAGCTGCTCCACGTCGGCGTCCCGCACCGTCCGATTGTGGCGGACCGCGATTGCCGCTTCATCGGGCTCACGGACATGTCGCGCCAGTCGTATCTCGAGCAGTCGCGATGCGCGGTGAAGCTCGTGAGCGCGCTCCTCGATCGCCTGAGAGCGCTCGGCATCTACGACAGCGGCCTCATCATCGTGTCGTCCGATCATGGGACCGACCTGCAGCCACTTGGCTTCCAGGGCACGAGCGACAGCCTTTCGCTGGTCCCGGGGCCGTCGACCTCGCGGCTGCCCGCAACGGCGGGAAGCGCGAAGGCCATCATGTTCATCAAGCCACCCGGGGCAAGCGGTCCAGTTTCAATTTCAGACGCGCCGACCACACACGTCGATCTGCAGCCGACGATTCTCGACATCCTCGGGCTGCCTGGTGGATCTGCGGACCAGTCGATGCTGAAGCGCGACCCGAAACAGCCCCGGACGCGCACCTATGGCATGTACGATCCCCGGCAACGGTTCCCGAAGGACTATCTCGACCGCATCGATCTGCTGTCGATCGACGGCCGCCTGACGAATGCGGCCTCGTGGCACGTTCAGCGATCGATCTGGAATCCGAACGTCCGGCTCGAAGCCGGCGACATCGACGTAGGCCCGCGGACCGCGCAGCGGTATCTAGGCCCGGGATGGTCGTTCGAGGAGCGGGAACGGGCCGGCAGTGGAGGCGAGGTGACCTTTGCGCGCCCGGTCACGCCCAGGGCCGTCGTATTTATCTCACTGCCGAAGGCACCGGTCGAGCTCGTCCTTCGGGCGTCCGCCGCACCCGGGCCACCGCCAGATTTCGTTGCGGTGTCGGTTGACGGGCGTGACGTGACGAAGCTGAAAATGGACGGCGCCGGGTATCAGGATCTCGTGGTGAGAATCCCCACCGACGCGAATCGTCCAACCGTCAGCGAGATCGTTCTTGATCTCGGCAGCCACGGCCGTGGATTACCGGTGTTCAAGCTCGATCGGATGATCGTCCGCATCCCGCGCACCTGACGCACCTGGACTAACGGTTCGTCGGTTCGTCAAGTTCGTCGGTTCGTCGGTTCGTGGGTTCGTTGGGTTCGGGAGGTTCGTTGGTCAGTACGTAGTGTCCGGCTTCAGCCGGACCATCGGTAAGTAGGGCGGGTCTTGCCTTGTAGACCCGCCGTGCGGTGATTTGCCGGGTCTGGAGAACAGACCCGGCCTACACGTCGATGCGCCACTTTAATCGATCCGCCAAGCCATCACTGTCGACCCCTGCAGCTCGACCGGCACGAACCGTCCGGGCCAGCCCAGCCTGATGCGCGCGCTGGTGGTGACGAGCCGGGCGCCGCGACGCCCGAAAAAGCGCAACAGATCGATCGGCGCCGCGTAGTAGACGGCATCGGCATCACCGCCGGCCGATACGTGAAGGATGGGCTCGCGATACAGGAACTCCGCATCGCGCGACAGCCGTTTGCGCCACGCCAGACCGGCATTCCGCCTCCACCATCGCCAGGCTCCGCGGCCGCGATCGACACCAAACGCGAGGCGCCGACGCCGACGTAGCCGATCGTCAACCGGCGTCCACAACGACGCGTGATTCGGCAGGCCGATGATGATGAACCCAGGGCGCCGCACGACACGGATGGCTTCCTCGAGCGCGTGCGCGACATCGGGGATGTGCTCCATCACTTCGAAGGCGACCACTGCGTCGAGCGAGCGATCGCGAAACGGCAACTGCAGCGCGTTTCCGGCCACGGCGTGCAGCGTGGCCGCGTCGGCCCTGCGCGACGCCGAAAGGGACGCCGACGACAGCTCCATCGCGACCGCGCGCGCGTCTGGTTTTTTGGCGAGGAATGCGCGCATCGCGCCGGCCGACCCGGCGCCCACCTCGAGGATGCGCAGGGCGGGGCCGGTGAGCACCGCCTCCATCACTCCCAGCAGGCGGCCGAAATATCCGGCATCGTGCGAGCCTTGCTGCTCGGCATATCCCTCACTGTGTTTGTAGAACGCCGCCATGGCCTCGCGCACGCGCGAATCGGGAAGGCGTGGCGAGAGCTCGCAATCGAGCGCGTGGCGTGGAGGTGTGCCGCTCGTACCGCTCACTTCTGTGCGTAGACCACGAAGCCGAGTGGAAACTTCGTGCGTGTCGAGCTGACGCGGGCGATCAGGGGATTCAGCAGGTTCAGCACGACCCGGCTCCGCCCGCCGGCGTTGATGATTTCCCAGAGCACCTGCAGCTTGTTGCCGTGGTGGATGACTTCGACATGGCGGAAATTCCTGAAGAGGTGCTTCAAGGAATCCCAGGTAAAGCGATAGTGGTCCTGCGGGTCCGGATGATAGCGGTAGATGAAGCGGGTCGACAGGATGCAGGTGCCGCCAGGCTTCAACACGCTGTGAATACGATCGATCGCACGCTGCGGGTCGTACAGATGCTCGAGCACTTCGATGGCAATGACCGTGTCGAAGGGATCGCCGCTCCACACGAGCTCGTGCAGATCGCAGCAGATGTCCGGTTTCTTCCGAGGATCGATATCCAGCCGCACGTAGCGCTCGGCGCGCACGTACTGCTCGTACGGCGCCGCCTTGGCGCCGACATCGAGCACGACTCCAGGGGTGAGGCGGAGGAACTGTCGCTTCAGCTCTCGTTCGAGCGAGAGCCGGTTCACCGAACGGATCTTCAGTGTCGGAATGCGTGGCCAGACAGATTCCCGAAGCGTTCGAAACACGGATGAAGCCTACAACGAATTCCGCGGCATGAGGAGTTCCCGATAGACCTGCAGCGTCTTGTCGACGGCCACAACCCAGGAGAATTCCTGCTCCACGATCGCGCGGCTCGCCTCACCCATCGTCTTCAGGCGCGATCGATCCGTGAGGGCGTCGCGAATCGCTGCCGCCAGTGCTTCGGCATGACCCGGCTGAACGAGCCATCCGTTCACTCCGGGTCTCACTTTGTCCGGCAAACCGCCCGCTCGTGTCGCCACGACCGCCCGGCGGTGGGCCATCGCCTCGAGCGTGACGAGCGAGCTGCCCTCGTACAGCGTGGGATGCACGAAGAGCGTCGCCGTCTCGTACCAACCGTGCAGGTCTGCCGCGTCCGCGCGTCCCCACATCACCGCACGGCTGCCGAGATTGGTCGACGACAACTGCCTCGAGAGCGCCTCCCGCATCGGGCCATCGCCGACCAACACCCACCGAAACGGTTCCGGGATCCTTTTTTCGGTCTCGAGCCGGGCAAGCGCAGCGATGAGCACGTCGAAGCCTTTGTTGGCTTCGAGACGCCCGACGCTGACGAGCACGGGGGCGTCTGCCGTGGTGCCGATCCGTTCGCGCAGCGACCGTGCGCGATCGGCGGAATCAGGACGATCGCACTCCGCCAGCTCGATCGCGTTTGGAATCAGACGCACGACATCCGACCTGACGTGGAGATGGGTCTTCAGCGGTTCGACGAGCGCTCGATCGGTCGCAATCACGCAGTCGGCGGCGAGCGCCGTTCGCTGGACCGCCCTGCGAAGGGGCCAATACGCAAGACGCTTCAGCGGGGCTCTCGAGGGATCCGTTGCACCGAATTCCTCCATGCCCTGCGGGTTGAGCACCAGCGGTGCCCGGCTGTCCGCGTCGTGGCGGGCCAGTGCGTAGCCGAGCACGCTGGCGCCGAGGCCGTGAACGACGTCGATGTTGTTCGCGGCGGCCAACCGGGCCGCCAGGGCGCCGGCACGCCATCCAAATACCGGATATGCCGTGCTTCTGTCGAGGATCGTGGTGCCTCGGCGGTTGGCGAATGGGAACGTCACGTATGGGACCGGCGCAAGCGTGAGGTTCGGATGCCGCAGCACGGCGTCGGCACGAGCGTCGGACGGCCGATCGGCGGCGGGCGGGGGCGCAATCAGCGTGACGTGAACGTCGCGCGCCAGCAGCGACCGCACCAGGTCGTACACGTGCCGTTCGAGGCCACCATACCGGTGAAGCGGATAGACGGATCGGGCGACCACCGCCACACGGAGCGCCCCGCCTTCACGCCATCGCATCGGCGTACAGCTTCTCCATTCGATCGATCACGACGGCCGAGTCGAAATGCGACTCGGCCCGCCTGCGGGCCGCCTCGCCGAGCCGCCCGCGAAGCGGCGCATCGGCGGCAAGCCGGGCGACGTCGGACGCCAGCTCTTCGACCGACGAGGACAGCAGGCCCGTCTCCTCGTCCACGACGATGTCCGGTGTGCCGCCCGTGTTCATGGCAGCGATCGGCACGGAGAGCGCGCTGGCTTCAATCAGCACGCGGCTTAGAGGCTCGGGCCAGTTCGACGGAAATACCAGCACGGTCGCGTGCCCCAGCCATCGAAACACTTCTCGCCTATCGAGCCAGCCCAGCATGCGCAGCTTCCGCCCGGCGGCCGCGGCAGCCCGCTCGACGGTTCCGCGTTCAGGCCCCTCGCCGATGACGACCAGCGGGATGTCGAGGCGGGCGCGCGTCAGGAGATCTCCGAGCAGGTCTGCGCCTTTGTTCTTGGCCAGCTTGCCGACAAACAACGCGTACGGTTCGGCGATGGGAGGTTCTGTTGCTTTCGCGTCGGCGCGGACGCCTCGAACATCGACCGCGTTCGGAATCGCCTCGATGGGTGTCTCTGCCAGCTCCGGAACCCGTGCTCTCAGCACCGACGCCACGTATTGACTGACCGCGACGATGACGTTGGCGGCGGCGAGGCTGGCCTGCTTGTGTCGCAGGTTCAGCTGCATGTACGGCACGGCCGGCAGCCCGAGAGGCCAGGCCGCTCCCGTACGCGCCCGAAGCGATCGGATCATCTCGGCGCTCGACGTGGTCGAGTGTCCGCTCAGCGGATCGCCGAGCGAGTCGCCCCAGTAGTCCAGCGGCCAATAATCGCGGACGGTGACGACCGACCGAATGCCGGCGAGCCGTGCGGCCATGACCGCAGGAGGTCCGGTCAGGATGTGCTGGGCGTGAACGAGATCGATCTTCTCGCGCCTGATGACCTCTGCCAGATGCGCGCCGAGGCGCGGGTAAAGGTACTCGTTCCGAAAATAGTTGCGCACGAACGGAATTTTCGGAGCGAACACCGGGAATGCGTCGACAGCAAACTCGTCATAGCCCTGAGGGACGGCTTCGCCTTCTGAATAGGTCTGCACGAGCACGATGGTGTGCCCCCGCGCGCGCAACCCTCTCGCGAGCTCGTACGCGCTCCAGCCACTTCCACCCGATCGGGGCGGAAACGCGTCGGTGGCGATCAGGATGCGCATCGCTGGCGTTCGCGCGCCGCTCGCAGCGCCTCGTCGAGGCGGCGGCAATGGCTGTCCCAACTGAACTCCCGGACCGCGCGTTCGCGGGCTGCACTGCCCAGCGCGCGCCTGAGATCGGAACGGCTCAAACGTTCGAGCGCGTTCGCCAGCGCTTCGGGAACGGCGGCATCGTAGAGGATCCCTTCCCGGTCGTTTTCAACGATCGTCTCGAGACGGGCGATGCGCGGCGTCACGACCGGCAGGCCAGAGGCCATGTACTCGAAGATCTTCAGCGGCGACCAGTGGAATTCGTACGCCAGCGTGGGATGCGCGCCGACGTCGAAGGGGGCCACCCCGATGTCGGCGGCCGCGAGGATCGCCGGAATCTGCTCGTGCGGCAGGGCGCCGGTGAGCGTGATGCCGTCCAATCCAGACGCGGCCTCGCCGACGCGGTTCAACTCCGGTCCGTCGCCAATCAGGACGGCAGCAAAGTCGGTTCGTCCGCGCGCACGCAATCGTCGAATGGCGTCGACGAGATGAATGGCACCATGCCACGATCGGAACGCACCAGAGAACACGGCAATGATCTGGTCCTCTCGCCGTGAGAACGGGATTGGTCCCGAAGCGCCCGGGTAGAAGCGCACAGTATCCGCTCCCCACTCCGTCCGGTGAATCTTCGACGCCGGCACGCAGTCTGGAATGATGCGCGCACTCGGGGTCACGATGAGATCGGCGTGCCGGCACTGCCAGTCCCGCCAGCGCCGCATTGGCTCAACGATGAGAGCGCGATCGAGGAGGCGCTTCACCGATCCTGGGTGGTCGACAACCGGCGCATTCACTTCGAGCACGGCGAGCGCTCCAACTGTCCGCGCGGCCAGCATGCCCTCTCCGCCGAAGTTGTAGTAGCGCTCGATGACCACGTCGGGGTTCAGCTCACGCGCACGGTCGAGAACCTGCCTTGCACGGAGCAATCGCAGGCGGCGATCGCCGAACGGGGGTGACAACGACCACCACGTGACCGGGCTGCCTGGAAAGGATCCAAGACGCCCGGACGAGGCCAGCACGTGCACGTCGTGCCCCAGCGCGCTCAACCCCTCAGCGACAGCCCTCACATGAACGGACCCGCCATGCGCGGCCGGCACCGTCTGGTCGATAGCCGAGTACAGGATCTTCACGGGCTAGCAAGGGTACAATGAACTCGTGTTCCCCCGGCACTGGCGTATATTCGTCGTCTGTACTCTGCTCGCCTGCATCGTGTCATACGCCGGACTGCTACGGCTCGACGCTTTATTCAGCACCTACGGCCCTTATGAACAGCCGTCATGGCTGGCGGCCCTGCAGCCTGCCGTGAGAGCGGCGGCTTCCACCATCACGCCCGACTGGCCGTGGCGGCGCGACCTCACGCCGTACGAGGGCGGCGACCCCATCAACTACTTGAAATTCGCGCGTGAGATGCGCAATTTCTACGCTGCGCACGTACGAGAACCGATGTTTCCGGCGATGACGCGCCTCGGATTGATGCTCACTGGCGATGCCGACGTCGGTATCAGCATCACGTCGATTTTCTTTGGGCTGATGACACTCGTTGCTACCTACGCGCTGGGAGCGAGCGTCGCGTCTCCGGCCGCCGGCCTCGCAGCCGCTGCGCTGCTGGGCATCGATCAAAGCGCCGTGGGTTGGTCCATCGGCGGCTGGCGCGATGAGCTGTTCGCGTTCTTCGCCGTCTCCTCTGTCTGGGCCTGGTTGCGCCTCGCCCGTCACCCGAGCCACGCGAACACCGTCCTCGTCGGCCTCCTTGGCGGAGGCGCGTGCCTGACTCGAATCACCTCGGTCGCCTTTCTGGCGCCCGCTGCCTTCTGGCTGATCGCGACCCGAGGTTCGGACATCCGGCGGAAGGTCCTGATCGCAACCGGTATTACGGCCGCGCTCGTCGCTCCCTTCGTGATCAACTGCGCGATCGCGACTGGCGACCCTCTCCATGCGATCAACCACCACACAGATTTCTATCTGAAACGGGAAGGCGCAATCGAGGTCAAGCCGACCAGCGCGATTAGTTATTCGGTCAACAAATTCGCATCTCGTCCGATTGCGGCCACGGACAACGCTGTCCGTGGAGTTTTTGTGTATCCATTCGCGAACAAATGGGTGGGGCTGGACAGGTGGTATCCGGGTCTCGGGACGCTGCTGGCGTGTCTCGCCATCGGGGGTCTCATCGGCTGGTTGTGGCAGCCTCAGGGGCGTTTCCTGCTTTTCATATTTCTCGCCTCGCTGGTGCCATTCAGCATGACATGGACCGTCCGCGGGGGCGCCGAGTGGCGGCTCACGCTGTTCGCGTACTCTTTTTATCTCGTCGCCGCGGTCTGGCTGGCGGACAGGGTCGTGCGTCTCACGCTCACCCTGCTGCGCGAACGTGACTCGAAGCCCTGGTCGCGGTTCCATCCTCCTCAGGTCATGCGCGCAACAGCCGTGCTGCTTGGCCTTCTGGCGGTAGCCGCGGGCTGGCCCTTCGTGATGCCGTACGCCGCGGCGCGGGAATCACTCATCCACGGCGACCCGGTCATGATCCGGGCAGGACAGCGCGATCTCTGGTTCTTCGCCGATGGCTGGTCGGAAGCCGTCGTCACGAGCAACGTCACCACGCGGTCCGCGGTCAACTCCACGGCGTCACTCAGAATCGTCTTGCCCGAAACCCGACCGTACGAACTCCTCTTCCGTATGGATCCGGTTGCGACGCTGGCCGACAAGCCCCCTACGGTCCGTATCGCGATCGACGGACACGACCTCGGCGATCTGGTGCTTTCCTACAATCCCGAACGGGTTAGCGAGTATCGCTTGACGATCCCCGCCGGGATCGTGCCCGCGGGCGTGCATCGTCTCCTGCTGCGGTCGGACGCCAGCTTCAAGCTCTGGTACCTGCTGATCACCCCCGGCCAGGGAACGGCGGTGGCGCAAGCCCGCGACTAAGCATGACGCAGGCTCACCCTTCCGGCGCCGCACACGAGATTCCGGAGACCTCTTGACGTCACGAGCCGTAGGTGGCCTGGCGGCTTGCGCGGCGCTGACAGCGGGGCTCACAGCGCTACCGGCCGTCGTCGAGCGACTCGCCCCGCAACCGGGTCTCGTTCGATCGCTCTATGCGCAACCCGGGTTCAGCGGTGCAGCGGTCGAGTCGCGGACTGCCGAAATCAATCTCCGTTTTCTGGATGAGCAGCCCGACCTGCCTCGAGAGCACTTCAGCGCGCGGTGGCGCGGGTTCTTCTTCGTGTCAGAGGCGCAGACCATCGAGTTTTTTGCCGGTGGTAACGATGAGGTCGAGCTGCGCGTCGACGGGGAATTGCTGCTGAGGCGCAATCTGCAGGAAGGGCTGCGCACGGTGAGCCACCGCGTCCGTCTCGAGGCCGGCGCGCACGAGCTGGCGGTCGACTTCCAGCAGTTCAGCGGGGGGACGGCGCTGAACATCCAGCGAGCACTGGCAGGACAGTCACCGTCGCCCTTCCCGCCCACCGAACTGTTTTCCGGGCACGTCACCTGGTGGCACTTGCGTGCGCTCGATGCCGTGCAACGACTCCGCACGATCCTGCCGTTGGTCTGGACCGGATTCGCGATCCTGGTTGTCGCGGCCGTCACGCCGCGGGCGGTTCGGACGTGGCGCCGGGTTGGTGCGCCGCGGAGCACTCTCGAGTACACCTCGCGTCTCACACTCTTTGCCGCTCCGGCGTTGCTGGCGCCGTTCGTCGTCTTCATCGTGGGTCCGCACACGATCTTCACGAACAATCCGGGCGAGTTCTCCGTGACATTCCGCGAGCTTGCCATGCCGTGGCTGCTACGCGCCGCGGGCATCAACTGGCTGCTGCTGTTCGGCCTCGGTTGTGTCATCGCGGTATTGTCCGATCGACTGAGCCATGTCTATGCGGCGGTGCTGTTCGCCGTCGGATTGCTGCTGTGGGGTCAGGGCAATCTATGGAACGCCGACTACGGCGTGCTGGCGGGCCGCGAAGTCGATCTTGCCGAACACGCATCGCGAGCGCCGTACGAGCTGGCTGCGTTCGTGACGGTGGTGCTCCTCGCCGTGGTCTTGTACCGGCCAGTCGCCCGCGTTGCGACGTTTGCCTCGCTGGTGTTCATCGCCCTTCAGACGGTGGCCGCAGCCGCGACCGGCTTCGGGTCGTCGGCCGAGCGCCCGCAATGGATTGACCCTCCCCAGGATATTTTTCGGTTTTCAGCGGAGCACAACGTCATCCACATTGTGCTCGACGAGTTCCAGTCCGATTTTTTCGCCGACATTCTTCGTCAGAAGCGCGACCTCCTCGATCGGGATTTCAGCGGTTTTGTGTATTTCGAGGATCATGCCGGCACCTTCCCGACCACATCGTTCAGCATGCCGGCCATGCTGACGGGACGGGAGTATCGAAACGAAAAGCTGGCGCCGGAATTCGTCCGAGAGGTGTCCAGGCAGGACTCCCTCTTCAATGCGATCAGCCGTGCCGGATACGACGTCGACGCGATTTCGATCGTGCCGCTCGCATCGTTTGAAGATTGGTTCGGACCGGAAACACACCCTAACTGGCGGGGGGAGCGATTTCGCATCCGAAAACCGTTTCTGGATCGAGGTGATTATCGAGAAGTCACGGCAGGTGAGCTTCTCCAGCTGTCTCTGTTTCGTCATGTCCCTCATTCAGCGAAAGTCTTCATCACCGAACACCCGGCACCCGTCTATCGCGCGCTGAGCATCGCCGACGGAGAATCGCCCGCGCAAATCCGGCGCCACGAAGCCAGCAACTCGGTCGCGTTCCTCGAACACTTCATCGAATCCATGGGTGTCGGTCGCGAGCGGCCTGTGTACAAGCTCATTCACGCCGGCGTGCCTCACCGCCCTATCGTCGTCGATCGCGAGTGCCGCTTCTTCGGCGTGACGCGGATCACACGCCAGAACTATCGTGACCAGTCGCAGTGCGCCGTCAAGCTGGTTGCCGCATTGCTCGACCGGGCGCGAGCGCTCGGGATCTACGACAGCAGCCTGATTATCGTCTCGTCGGATCACGGCACCGATCTGACACCCCGGGGGTTCAATGGGGTGAGTGAGTCGCTGTCGCTGACACGAGGGCCAGCTATTCCGCGGCTGGGGGCCATCGCCGCAACGGCCAAGGCCTTGATGCTCGTCAAGCCGCCGAACCGCAGCGGCCCGATTGTCATCTCCGATGCACCGACGTCGCACGTCGATTTCAAAGCGACGGTCTTTGACCTCCTTGGACTGGAGGGCGGCCCGTGGGAGGCGTCAATGTTCCGGCGCGACGCAAAGCAGCCGCGCACCCGGTCGTTTGGCATGTACGATTTTCGCCAGCGGTTTCCGAAGGAGTATCTGGATCGGATCTATGTGCTGTCGATCGACGGACGGGTGGTCGACGCCGCAGGATGGAACAGTCAGCGGACCGCCTGGCCGCCAACGAGCGTGCTGCCATCCCCGGATGCTGATTTCCTCACTCCCGGGTCGCAATGGCATCTGGGACCCGGCTGGTCCATGGAGCGTCAGGAATCGTCGCGGGAATCCGGCAGGGTGACGTTCGTCCAGGCGTTGACCAGGCGCGCTGTCCTGTTCATCCCCTCGAGCGCGCACGAGCTCATCCTGCGGGCGCGGTCGTCGAAGAGCGGTGCGGTGGAGGTCTCGGTGGACGGCCGCCCGATGGGACGGCTCGACATCACCGACGGCGGTTTTCGCGACTATCCCATCACGATCACCACCACGGATGCGCATCCCTCAATCAGCACGGTGACGCTCGCATTCGATGCGATGCCGGACGCCGGCCAGAGCTTCAGGCTCGATCGGCTCGCTGCCCGTTGATCCGCGGGCGCGACCAAGCTCATCGCTCCTTTACGAGCAGTGCGAAAAACGGACCGGAACGCATCCTGCCGAAGAGGACCACGTCGAGCATCACGATGCGCGTCATGATCCGCAGCGCGCGATACACGAGACCGCGCCTGGCGATCTGCTGTTTAGCGCTGACCCGCGCGGCTCGCATCGCGCTCCTGTCCACGTTGCCCCCGGCCTTTCGCGCCATCGCGTGAGCGGCGACAGGAACGAGGATATTCTCCGCCATCGACGAAAGCAGCGGAGTGTAGTACCGAAAGCGCGCCACCCTGAACCCGGCGTCGGCCGCAACGTCGTCGAGGTGCGCGCGGCTCATGAGCGGGTTGAGATGATCCGTTTTTCGCAGCTTTTCGATGGTCAGATCGGCAAATCCCATCCGCTCGATCGCCGCGGCGATTTTCGCGATCAGCGAGAGTGCCGGCGCGAACGGCGAACGCTGGCGCACATGCGTGTAGACGAACAACGCCCCGCCCGGCGCGAGCACGCGAGAGATCTCGCGCAGCGTCACCTGTAAGCCCTCGGGCGACAGATGCTCGAGCACGTCGATGGTGTACGCCTTGGTCACCGACCCATCGCCGAAAGGCAGCTTGCGCAGCTCCCCGACGACCAGATCGACATTCGATCGCGCCTCTCTGGCGAAGTAGTTGCCCGTGTCGATGCCGATGACGTGCGCGTCGGCGTCCAGAGTCCAGACGCAGAATCGGCCGCTGCCGCACCCGAGATCGAGCACGACGTCCTCGGGCTGAATCGCCAGGAACTTCCGCAGCATGGTATTGCGCACCGCCGCCGACAGCAGCGGCGGAGATACTGTTTCGTCCCTGCCATCGGAGTGAAAGCTCTCGTCCAGGAACTTCGTCGTCTCGTTGTAGGCCTGGTCAGGGCGGAGAACGAGAAAGTCCTGAGTCGCTCCGCCAAACAGGCGTCCGCACCCACGGCACCGCAGGTTTGCCGGCGTCCCTTCCAGATGGCCGCGGCAGTCAGGACACCGCGCGAGTTGAAGAAGCCGCGATGAGATCACGGCAGCTGAGGAGGACGATAAAACGACTGGCGATCGCGAAAAAAGCGGTAGGCGAGTGCCGGCAACTGCCGTGGAATCGTCACGAAGTTATGGTACGCGTTCCGCGGCGGATCTAAACGCTGCCGGTCCATCAACCGGGTACCGAACTGGGCCATCAGGCCGAGGTTCCACCAGACGGCCAGAAGCAGGAGCGGGCAGATCGCGTAGCGGACCGCCGGTTTCGGGAAAGCCCTGATGAACGCGGTGAGCCCGATAATGAAGAAGACGGTCAGCCCCACCAGGCGCCGCTGCCCGAACGACCCCGCACCGGCCCAGGTATCGAGCGCCCCGCCGAGATAGAGCTGCGTGAAAACCATGACGAGACAGACGACGCCGATCCACGCGCGCGTGGCCGGATCGAACTCGCTGCCCTCATCGATGCTCCGCCGGCCCATCGCCAACCAGATCAAGCCAGCCAGTGCCGGCAGAGCAATCGGCGACCAGAACAGCAGGCCACTGGCCGGTGACGCCAGCACCTGCCAGATGTGAGGCGCCGTCCAGGTCATCTTGCCCTGGACGGTCGGCGACGGAGCAGCCCTTCCAAACAGCACCACGTACGAGAGTAATTGCGGCAGAAAGACGAGGGCCGTCGCCGCTGTCCCCGCCACGGCCCTCGGCAGGAAGGCGGAACCATGTTTCCGCGCCCAGACAAGAAAGTCGAGTGCGGGCCCGAGGGCGATAAACAAATCCTGCTCCCGCACCATTCCCATCATCGCCGCGGAAGCGCCCAGCACCGCCACCCCCCCGATCGACCACTCGCGTCGCACGTGCAGCCAGATGACGACAAACACGGCGACGGCAAACGCGGAGCCCGCATGAGAGAAGCCGGGCGCCAGGTACATGTAGAACAACAGCGGTGTGCCGATCCACACGGCGAGAGCGCTCGCTAGAGTCGCACGACTTCTTCCCACGATCCGGGAGGCTGCATGCGCCGAAAGCGCGACAGCCAGAAAGCCGTAGAACGCGGACGCGTACACCACCGCCGCGATGTAGGGCGTCGAGTATCCGTCAGCGGCGACATCGGCGCCCGAGGCGCGCGCCAGCCGCACGCCCGCGTCCGTCATGATGTAGAAGGGCGCCCACAGGATGGCCGACCCGACGGGTGCAAAATTCACTCGCAGCCCGGTCGACGTCGCACCGTCGAGAAACGTCTCCTTGAATCGCCAGCCGCGCGCGATGTCGCGATCGTAGAAGTATCGGTACTCGTTGTCGAAGGAGAGGTCGCCGTCGAACCACATCGATCGCAGGTACGCAAAGTACTCGATCTCGTCTGACGCATAGAAACGCACCGTCACCGCGGGCAATGAGGTCAGGAAGACAATGATGAGGAACGCCCAGGGAGGAGGTACTATGTAACGCTGTTTCGGCAGACGCAAATTATAGCATCCCGTGCGCATCGCGTTGTTTTGCCACAAGTTCTGGCCGGCCGTCGGAGGGCTGTGCACCTACACCGGCCGTCTCGCGGAGTATCTCGCCCTTCGCGGCCATGACGTGCAGGTCTTCACGACCAGAAGTCCGGCGGACGCTCCGGAGCGCGAGCAGCGCGGCGATCGGGTCGTCGTCCGACGATTCGCGACATCGTTCGGCAGCCACCCCCCCTACTACTTCATGCCCGGTCTGCTGAAGATGGCTCTGTCGGACATCGTGAGCGGCGTCGACGTCGCCCATACGGTCGGCTACTACTTCTTCGGAACCGTGTTCGCCCATGCCGAAGGCCGCCTGCACTCGATACCGCACGTCACCACGCCCGTCTACACGCTGAATCCGTCGACCTGGCAAAGACGATCCTTTGATGCGCTCCTCGGCCGCCGGCTCGTGCGCCAGGCCGCGCATGTGATTCCGCAATCGGCCCATGAAGTCGAATTGATGGCGGCCGACCGCTTCGAGTTGCGCTCGCGCACCATCATTCCTTTCGGCGTCGACTCGAGCTGTTTCGCAGAACATCATGACGTGAGCGAGCTCAGGGCACGCCATGGCATCGCCGATGGCGAGCAGGTGCTGCTCTTCGTGGGCAAGGTGATGTCGCCAAAAGGCGCCTTTCACGCGCTCGAGGTCGTCGCCCGGCTTCGGCGGGAAGGCCGCAAGCTGCGGTTGATCATGATCGGCGAGGTGCACGACCGCGAGCTCCAGGCCTTTCATGATTCGCATTCGCCTGCTCGGTCTCGAGATGGCGGTCGTGCTTCCTGGTGCGATCACCGATCGAGTCGAAATTTCCCGTTACTATCAATTGTCGGACGCCGTGCTCTTTCCGTCGCAGTACGAGCAATTTGGCATCGTCGCGATCGAAGCGGCCGCCAGCGGACGGCCGCTCGCCGGCACGCCGGTCGGCATCATGCAGACGCTCGTGCCGCAGAACCAGTTCGGCCTGTTGCACGCCTTTGGCGACGTCGACGGCTTTGCGCGGAACCTCGTCGAGATTCTCGACTCGCCGAAGTACCGGGAGAACGCAGAAAAGCACCGCCGCGCCGTCCTCGAGCAGTACGACTGGCGGAGCATTTCGGCCGCAACGGAGCGGATTTACGAGCAGGTCGGGGCTGGCCGGTGACCGCAGTCGAATCGAGGCCGTTCGGCAAATACGACCGCTACGGCGCCTACCACTGGCGCGAGATTCAACCGATTCCCACCAGACACAATGCCATCCTGACGGCCCGCTATCGTGTCTTGCTCCACACGATCGACCGGCAGGCACGGCACGTACTGGACGTCGGCTGCGGAGACGGGACGCTCACCTTCGCGCTTGCCAGCCGCTCGGCACGGGTGTGCGGCATCGACGACTCGCTCCTGCCGCTGCAGTTGGCCGGCGGTGAGTTCGCGCGCCGCGGGCACGCGCAGGCTGCATTGTTATCGCAAGCCGATGCACGGAAGCTTCCCTTTCCGGATGGAGGTTTCGACTGTGTCGTGCTGGCCGACGTCATCGAGCACATCGCCGCGCCAGATGCGGTGATGCGCGAAGCGCATCGCATCCTGCGAACGGGCGGCCAGATCGTGTTGACGACGCCACGGCGCCAGGGGGCGCAGGCGTCCCATGAATATCACTGCCACGAGTACACCGGTGTCGAGCTTCGGGATCTCCTCGCCCGATGGTTCACGGCGGTGGAGGTTCTGCCCTTTCAGCCCGTTCGCCTGGCGCAGTTGTACGAGCGGCGGATTCTCGGGCGCAAATGGTTTCGGGTTGGCATCAACTGCCTGGCTATTGCCGGCTGGAATCCGCTCGCAGGGGCCGGCGCGCTCGCCGATGAGAAAGGTTATACCGACTTATGCGCGTCGGGCCGCAAAGCGTGAGCTCGCAGCCGCCACACCAGCCAGACCTGCTCCACAACGTGACGCGTTCCGTCTTCTGGAACGCCGCGCTGCTCCCGCTCGTCACGGCGGCCGGCCTGTTACTGTCGATCCTGGTCCGGCGCAGCTTCGGGCTCGAATCGGGCATCTACGACGTCGCGCTGGGTGTTGCGAATTCCATTCTGTTCTATTCGGGACTCGGACTTGCCGGAAGCCTGCCGAAATTCCTGCCTGAATTGCAGGTGAACGCGAGCCCGAGGGCCGTCATGCGCCTCGCGCTGCGCCTCGGCGTCTTGCGGCTGGGCATCGTTGCCGCAATCCTGGTTCCGCTCAACATGTGGGCAGGTCCGCTCGCACGGGGGCTCAATCTCGGCCCCGAAGGCGTCTCATCCCTGCACGTGCTATCTGCGCTGCTCGTCGGCAGGGCCGCACTGGATTTCGGCTATCGGGTGCTCGATTCGTTCTTTCGGCAACTCGCGGTGAATGTTCTGTCTCTCATCCACGGCGTTCTCGACGTGAGCCTGGCCGCCATCGCCGTGCTCATGGGAACGGGAATCCAAGGTGTCATCGCAGCCCTCGGCGCGTCCGCTGTCACGATGGCCATCGTCACCGTCGGCATTGTCTTCAACCATCTGGGCAAGCTTCCGGAGAACAGAACCGGAAGCAGTCAGGGCCCGTCTGCATCGCGCGTCTGGAGGCTGTCAGCCGTCACGTACCTGCGCGATCTCTCGGTCTATTTCGCCACGCCGGCATTCGCCAGCCCCGTGCTCGTGACGCTGCTCGGCGGACCAGCGCCGGTCGCCCTCTTCTCCACGAGTTTTTTCGTTGCGTCCTCGACGGTCACGCTGGTCGTCTCCGGATTCCGCGGGATCTACCGGCCTGCCTTTGCGCATGTGATGGCCGCTGGCGAGCGCGCACAGTTGCACCGGGCATTTGATCTCGTGAACAAACTCCAGATTCTGGCGGTCGTTCCGGCTGGTATCGGCCTGGCGGTGATGGTAGGCGACTACCTGCCACTGCTGTACGGCGCACCGTTTGCGGAAGCCGTGCCCGTGGCCCGCGTGCTCGTGCTGTTGCTGTTCGCGGAAACCGCCATGGCCGTCGGTCTACTCGTCCTATGGGTCGACGAACGGTATCGTCCGGTTCTTCTGGCGCAGTTCGTGATGGTCGCCTCGGCGCCCCTGTTCGTCTGGGCGGCGGGCCGGTGGGGCCTGCTTGCGTCAGCGGCCGTGCTCGGCGGCGGGCGTCTCGCCGCTTCATGGTTGGGATATGTCGAGGCGCGGCGGCTCTTCGGCGTGTCTTACCCGTGGGTGTTCGGCGCGAAAGTGACGTTCGTCTCGAGTGTGATGGGCGCGTGCCTGCTGGTGCTTCGCCGGTTCTGGAGCACGTCGTTAGCCGAAGCGATCGTGCTCACCCTGCTCGGCGCGGCGATTGTTGCGGTCGGACTGCGAATGGCGCACGTAATGGGACCGGGCGAACTCGACGTGCTCGGCCGTGCGAGCATTCCCGGCAAGCGGTGGCTGGTGCGCTGGCTGGCCGCAAACTGAAAAAGGGGTCGGGAGGGGTTTTCGCTGGAACGAGCGAAAACTCCTCCCGACCCTTTTTTCAGAATCCCAGTCGATTGAGAAGCTGTCGTGCCGCCGGGTCGACACGCGGACCATTCTTCAAGCACACCTCGATCTCGGTCTCACTCCAATCCCACAGTCGAAATCGATACGGCGGATCGTTGAGTGTCCACGGTGACGGCCAGCAGAACGCCCCTATTGCCTGGATGGCGATCGAATAGGTCAGCAGCACGCCAGCCGCGATCGTCGTCACCGATCGACGAGACATGCTGAGAGACGCAAAGCCGACCGCGAGCAATACACCTACGAACGGCATCGCATCGGTCAAATACCGCGGCCCGTACCCATGGCCTCCCCACCAGGCAATGAATTTTGAATACGTCAAGAGCATCGCGAGACACGCGAGGCTCAGGTAACGCACCAGCAGGATGGCGTCGCCCCGGCCGAACGACGGATCCGAAACGGCCGCCGGTATCGCGAGTCTCCACGCTTTCACCGCTCCGACGACCGCCACGAGGACGAGCGGACAATAGATCAGAATGCCGCGGTTCGGGCTGATCGTCAGCCCGGCCAGACCTACCGGTAAAGAGCCAGTGAACATGCCGGTTGCGCCCAACTCCTTCACCCAGAATCCCGTTCGAAATGGCGCACCGCCAACCGCGTTCCCGAACAACCAATAGTTGTAGGCCACGGCCGCAACCGCGACCAGCGCACCTCCGGCGGCAAATCGCAGCACGTCGTTCCGCTTCGCCACCGCATCGGCAGAATGCCACCCGCTGTGCCACGTCGCCCGAAGCTGGCGATGCACCAGGTACAAACCGACGAGCCCAACCGCAGGGGCCGTGGCCTGCCGGGCGAAGACCGCAGACGCTGCAGCCAGGCCGGCGATGCCTGACCGCCCGGTGGTCAGAGCGACCAGAGCCACTGAAAACGCCAGCACAGCCGGTGTGTGGGTCCACATTGCAAGACTCGCGGTGGACCAGATTGAGGTCCCCAGTCCGTACGCGACGGCCGCCAGCATGGCGATGCGCTCGGATCGATCCGCATCAGTGCCCGGGTACGCAAGGGTGATTTCGAGCGATTGCAGAAGCCGCTTCGATGCGCGGAACACCAGAATCGCGGACAGCGCCGCCATGATCGACGCCGCCAGCTTTGAAAACATGTTGGCGATGAGTTCTGGACGACGCGGGATTCCAATCCAGGCTGGTAGCGCGTACACTGGCAGCGCCAGCACAGGCCCGATCGGTGGATGGCTGTCGTAAAAATGACCGCGGACGTAGATAAAATAATCCGAGAAGAAATCGTCGCCCGCGCGCTCCTTCATTTCTTCGGGGACAAACTCATCGAGAATCAGGTCGCCGTCGCGGAGGATGCTGATGGGCACGAACCTCGACGCGTAGGTGTCATGCGACGAAACCTGCCTCAAATTGATGTTGAACGCTACTAGAAGGCCGGCCAGGAGAACCCACTCGCGCTTTCGGAACACCCAGCTATGCTAACGCAGATCCTGTTTCTGCTTTTCGCGCTGTCCGGCTTCAGCAGTCTCGTCTATCAGATCGTCTGGCTGCGACTGGCGTTCAAATCGTTCGGTATCATCACGCCGGTACTGTCGGTCGTGGTCTCCGTCTTCATGCTCGGTCTTGCTCTGGGATCCTGGAAGGCAGGCGCGGTCGCCGACCGATGGGCCCGAAGAACCAGGCGCTCTCCCATCTATCTGTATGCCGCGGCAGAGGCCTTGATCGGCCTGAGCGCGCTGGTCGTACCGCTCATCTTCACCGCCGGATACAACTCACTGTTGCGCACGGGCGAGATTGACTCGGCGAGCTACCTCGCGTATTCGGCGGGCGTCCTCGTGGTGGCCATGCTCCCGGCCTGCATCGCGATGGGCGCGACGTTCCCGCTGATGCTGGCCTTCACCAGCGGGGTCAGGCTCGACGAGAAGAATCGATTCAGCTTCCTGTACGTCGGCAATGTTCTCGGCGCTTCTGCGGGCGCCGCGGCAACTCCGCTCGTGCTCGTCGAGTCGTTCGGGTTCAACGGCACGCTGCTCTTCGCCGCAACGATCAATTTTCTCATCGCGCTCGTCAGCGTGTCGCTCGGACGGCGTTATCCCTACAGCCCGCCCGCACGGGAGCCGGAACCGGCCGAATCTCGACGCGCGGTGGCGGCAAGTACCGGCGCCGCCGAGTCTACGTCGCTGATGCTCGCCATCCTGTTCATCACCGGCTTCTCATCGATGGCGATGGAGGTCGTGTGGACCCGCGCGTTCACCCCCGTGCTCGGTACCTACGTCTACTCGTTCGCGGGCTTGTTGTTCGTGTACCTCTGGGCAACCTGGATGGGCTCGTGGCTCTACCGCCGCCATATTGCGGCGGGCCACGTGGCCTCCGTGGCCACACTCATCGCCCTGCTCGCCATCAGCAGCCTGCTGCCTGTCGTGATGAACGACGCTCGCATCGGCTGGCATCGAGTCGCCGTCGCGCTGGCCAGCATTTTCCCGTTCTGCGCCGTCCTCGGGTACCTGACACCGGGACTGATCGACCGGTACTCGGGCAACGATCCGGACCGTGCGGGCCAGGCGTATGCGGTCAACGTGATCGGGTGCGTCCTCGGTCCTCTGGCCGCCGGATACTTCCTCCTGCCCTCTATCGGCGCCCGGCTGAGCCTGGTCGTGCTCGCTGTGCCGTTCGTCGTGCTCCTCGTGAACATGCGTCGCTCGCCGACACCGTTCAGGTGGTGGCGCGCTCTCACGGCGGTCTCAGTTGGCGGTCTCCTGATCCTCTCGCTTCTGGTCATCGTCGGATACGAGGACGGTCCGCCTGGCGTTCACGCCGAGATCCGGCGCGACCACACGGCGACCGTTGTGTCATTCGGCGAAGGCCTCGACAAGCACCTGCTGGTCAACGGCATGGGCATCACATCTCAGACCGCTCTGACGAAGCTGATGGCCCACCTGCCCCTGGGATTCCACGGCCGGGCCGATGCGCTCGCCGTCATCTGCTTCGGAATGGGAACCACCTACCGCTCCTCGTTGACCTGGGGCGTGCGCACGACTGCGGTCGATCTCGCACGGAGCGTCCCTGAGGCGTTCCCTTACTATTTCGACGATGCGCGCGCACTCATGCGCCATCCCAGGGGCCGGATCGTCGTTGACGATGGCAGGCGGTTTCTTCATAGGACCGCGGAACGGTTCGACGTCATCACGATCGATCCCCCACCGCCTCTCGAGGCCGCGGGCTCGAGCCTGTCTGTACTCGACCGAGTTCTACGAGCTCTTGAAATCCCGGCTGGCGCCCGGCGGCCTCGTCCAGCAGTGGACACCCGGCGGGGAGCCGGCGATCGATCACGCCATCGCGCGATCGCTGGTCGCATCGTTCCCCTACGTGGTGGCCTTCCGGTCCTTCGAATTCAGGGGCATCCATTTCACGGCGTCGATGTCACCGATTCCGATTCCCACCGCCGACGAGTTCGTGGCCCGCCTCCCCGAAGCGGCCCGGCGCGATCTGGTGGAATGGAATCGCGGCGAACGCCGCGATCCGCGGACATTCATGCATGATGTCCTCAGGCAGCGGGTTCCGATCGAATCCCTTCTCACTCCCGACCCCGGCGTCATCATCACCGACGACCGCCCGTTCAACGAGTATTACCTGCTGCGTCGTGCGCGAGCACGCGTCGCGCGCACGCTGAAGAGATGATTCGACCGATCGCCGCCCGCCGGTCGCCCGACGCGATCGTCCTGCTGATTGCGATCGCGTCGATGCCGCTCTTCCTCTATGGTCTCGGCGAGACGTACCTCTGGCAGGACGAGGCCCAGACTGCGCTGCTCGGCCGCTCGGTCCTGCGTCACGGCGTTCCGATGGTGGGCGTTGGGCCCGAGAGTCTCTCTGCCCATATGGGCGCCGATGCGGGCATCAGAGGGATCTACTTTCAGATTTCGTGGCTGCAGGCGTACGTCGCGGCTGCCAGCCTTCGGATATTCGGTGAGTCGAGTTGGTCGGCCCGCCTGCCTTTTGCGATCGCCGGCTGGCTCTGCGTTCCTCTGGTGGCGTGGGTGGTTCGGCAAGCGGGTGGCGACCGCACGGCAGCGCGGATCGCCGCGCTCCTCACGGCAACCAGCGTCCCGTTCATTGTCTGCGCGCGTCAGTCCCGGTACTACGCGCTCACCGCCGCTGCCGCCCTCCTTGTCGGCGGCACGTACGCCGGGTTGTTCCAGCACCGCGGAGAGCGCGCGGCACTTCCCGCGTGGTCCATCGCCTTTCTCGCCTCGGCGGTGCTCCTCGTCCTGAGTTTCGACGTCACCGCCATTGGAATCCTGGGCATGCTCGCCGTTCACTGGATCCTGTTTGCTCCGAGCCCGGCAAAACGGGCCGCGGCGTTCTGGGCGCCGTGGGCCGCCGGTGTGGCCGTGCTGATTGCCTGGATTGCGGTGAGCCTGTCGGCGCCAATGCGGCACGACAACGCGGGGATGACGGCCGTGCCCGATCGTCTCTGGCACGGCACGCTCTACTACGCCGGTCAGATCGACGCCCACGTCATGCCAGTGCCCATCGCGGCGATTGCCGTGCTGGGGTTCGCCAGCCGCACCCGGCCGGCGATGGTGATCCTCGCAGCGCTCGCGGCCGGCGCGATCGGTGGGGCCATGCTCTCGCCCTATCGATTCTTCCGCTACATCGTGCCGTCGATCCCGTTTCTCTTCGCGCTCAGCGCGTTGGGATTTGCCGCACTGGCGGAAAAGGGCCGGGCCGGCAAAACGGCCGCCGCCCTGATCGTCGCGGCCGTCGTCACGTCGAGCGGGCTGCACGTGCTCTCGCATTCGGTAACCTCTGCCGTCGCGAGAAGCACGGGCCTCATCACCGTCCGCGAGCGGTCGATTCCTCTGACGATCCCGCTTCTCGAGCTCGTCAGGGAGCTGAGGGAGCCCCCACGAGGACCGATTGCCGCGATGGTCGTGTATCTCGAGCGGCACGCTCGCGACGGCGACGTGCTCGTCGCCACGTACGAAGAACTTCCTCTGAAATTCCACACGAATCTCGACGTCTACGGAGGAGAGACCGCGCAGTTGCCATCACCGGATACCCGTCCAGACTGGATCTGGCCGCGGCATCGCCTCAAGGTGTACACGGCTGAGCGTGCGGCGATCGAATGGGTCGAACGGGAGTTGACGTCGGGAACATATCAGCGCATCGATCTCCCCGCGATCGATCGTCGGTGGGAGAATCGCGAAGATCCCGAATTGCACATCTTTACGAATCCGGGTCCCCCCGGCCCGAACGTCGTGCTCTACAGGGCCGTCGAATGAGCCCGCGACGCCGGCACCGGGCGAGGCTTGAAGAGAGACTGGGACTTCCAGCCCGCGCGGTACAGCACGTACCGTCCAAGTGCGACGAGCGTCCCGAACGCGTACTTCGTGCTGCGGCCGAGCGGAATGCTGCTCGACTCGGGCCCATAGTGGGTGGGAACGGGCACGGCGCCGATGCGAAGCCCGTGGACGCGCGCCTGGATCAGGAAATGCTGATCGAAGACGAAGTCGTCCGAGCAGGCTTCGAAGTTGATGGTCTCGAGCACGCGGCGATGATAGGCGCGATAGCCGGTGTGATACTCGGGCAGGTTGAGACCGAGCACGATATTCTCGAGAATCGTGAGGAATCGATTCGCGATGTATTTGATCGGCGGCATGCCGCCGGCGAGCACCTCTTCGCGACGGCTGATGCGTGAGCCCAGCACGATATCGACGACTCCGGCCTTGATGAACCCCGTCATGTACGGCACGAGCGCGCCATCGTACTGATTGTCGGGATGCAGCATGACGACGATGTCGGCGTCGGTCTCGAGCGCGAGCCGGTAGCACGTTTTCTGATTGCCGCCGTATCCGCGATTCTCGGAATGCTGGTGCACCTTGATCCCGAGGTTCCTCGCCACCTCGATTGTGTCGTCGGTGCTGGCGTCGTCGACAAGAATGATGTCGTGGCAGGCGCCGGGCGGCAACCGATCGAGTGTGGCTTTCAGTGTCTTGGCCGCGTGGTAGGCCGGGAGAACGATGCAGACCGAGAGATCCTGAACTTGCGGAAAATGGTTCGACAATCCGAGCGAGTATACTTGAATATTCTTCTTCCAGTTTGTCGTGCTTAAGCCGATCACCCGACATCTCATCAGAGGGCTGCTGGCCCTGTTCACGTGCGCGATCCTGCTGCTCGCGCAGTCTGTTTTCTGGACCGAATCGGCGTCGCTCGGCATGCGTCTCGTCGTCGTGGCCGTTGCGATCGTCGCGTACTTCCGTCCATCGAACGGCCTGCTCATCCTGGCAGTGCTGACACCACTCGGACAGATCGGCAGCGGCGTCCTGCACTCGCCAATACGCGCGGCGGAAGCGGTCGTGTTGGCGTTTCTGGCCGGTGTGCTCGTGCGCGGATGGACGTTGCGGGAGTTTCGCAGTTTTCCGGCCGGACGACTTGAATTCGCCACGCTGATGTTCGCCGTCATCGTCGCAGGATCGTGCGTCGCGCAATTGTGGCTGCTGCAGCCTGAGCGTGACCTTCCATTGCCCTTCCTGCGCGATGTGCTGGCGTATCCAGCCGCAATTACCTGGTGTCGTACAACCGATTCAGCATGGTGTTCCATGCCCTGCTGCTCGTCGAAGGGCTGGCCCTGCTCCTGTACGCTGCACGAAGCGTGCACGCGCATCCGGCGTTCGCGGGCCGGCTTCTCATGGCCGTGATGCTCGGCGCCCTCAGCGCCGCGCTCCTCAACATCTGGCATGCCGCAATGGAGTTGATCGCGACCGGACGTCAGCCAGGCGACATCCTGGAGTTTGTCTCGGGACAGCGTTGGAGCGAGCACGTCCGGGATGTGAACGCTGCCGGCTCGTATTTCGCGATGGCGACCGTCATCGCGTTCGGAATGGCGGTGAGGAATCCAGACGCACGTCTGAAGTGGACCGCGGGAGGATTGACGCTGGCGACAGCAATGTGGATGACCGGGTCGCGTACGGCAGTCGTGGCTGTTGTGCTCGTGGTTATTTGCTACGCCGGACTGCTTGCGCTCGCCGGCTTGAGGCCCGTGATTCGGATCGTCACGACTGTGCTTGCGGTAACGGCTGCTTTGGGCATGCTGGGCGTCTACTACAGCCAGTCGTCGGCAACAGCCTCGACCGCTGTCAATATCCGGTGGATGTTCCTGGAAACAACGGGCCGCATGCTCAAGGAGCATCCCGCGTTCGGGGTCGGCATCGGACAGTATCCACGCGTGTCCGGCGACTTCTCCTCGCCGGAGCTGCGCTCGATGTATCCACGCCAGAACGCTCATAACAATTTTGCGCAGATTGCCGGTGAGCTTGGACTCGTCGGCCTCGCGGCGTTCACCACCGTGCTGGTCATCGCTCTGTGGCCTGTTCGCCAGCCTTCCGATGTGTGGGTCGGCCCGGTTCTCGGCGGGCTCGCGGCCTTCATCGTCAGCTGGCTCGGGGGGCACCCCCTTCTTGTGCCCGAAGTTGCCTATCCCTTCTGGTTGACCCTCGCGATCGTTCCTGGAGCGAGGTCCGATATGATCCCGGGACCCCATGCCTAAGCGGCCGCGCACATCACGCATTCCGGTGCCTCATGCCCCCATACTCGTGGTCGGCGACCTCATGTGCGATCACTACATCTGGGGAGACGTCGAGCGGATCTCGCCCGAAGCTCCCGTCCAGGTGCTGAGATGGGAGCGCGAGGCCGATCGACCGGGCGGCGCGGCCAACGCCGCGCTCAATCTGGCGGCGCTCGGATGCCGTGTGCTGCTGGCGGGGGTCGTCGGGAAAGATGAGGCGGGGCGATGGCTGCGCCGATCGCTCGACCAGGCGGGAGTCGACACGACAGCCGTCATTGAATCGAGCGACAGACCGACGACACTGAAAACGCGCGTGATCGCGCGCGGGCAGCACATGCTCCGCATCGATCGGGAATCGCGAGGCGCGATCGCCGAACGCGACGAACGACGCCTTGTCTCCCTCATCAAAAAGGCGAGGGGCCGGGTTGCCGGAATCTTGTGCTCGGACTACGACAAAGGAGTTCTCACCGATCGGGTGTTGCGCGCGATTGTCGAAGGACGGTCACGGCCGTTCATCGTCGTCGATCCCAAGAGCCGCGACTTTCGCAAATATCGGGGAGCGCACGTCCTGACGCCCAACGAGAAGGAGCTCGCCGACGCAACCCCGGGAACAGGCGGGCCGTCCGACGATGCGTCAGTCGGACGCAGGGCGGAATCCCTGATGCGTGCCCTCGGCTTCCAGGCGCTGCTGGTCACGCGTGGTGCGAATGGCATGGACCTGTTCGAGCTCGATCGCCGCGCCATTCGGCGCACGCACATCGCGGCGTCACAGCGTCACGAGGTCTTCGATGTGACGGGCGCGGGGGACACTGTCGCCGCCGTGCTCACCATGACCGCCTCTGCCGGCAAGCCGCTGGCCGAGGCCGCCCGCGTGGCCAACGCGGCAGCGGGCATCGTTGTCGGATTGGTGGGAACTGCGGTCGCCGAGCCCGAGGCGCTCGGCAGGATGATGGATGGCGAATCTTCGCAGGCCGGCTCCAAGGTGCTGTCACAGCACGCGGTCGCGGCTCGAGTTCGTGAAGCCCGCCAGCACGGCTCGACGGTGGTCTTTACCAACGGATCCTTCGAGTCGCTGAAGGTTTCCGACTTGCGTGCCCTTCAGGCGGCACGGGCCCGGGGCGAACTGCTGGTCGTCGGCGTTCACGGCGATTCAGCCACCGGTCCTGAACGTGCCGAGATGCTCGCCGCGCTCCGATTCGTCGACTACGTGACGCTCGTTACAGACCGTACTCTGAACAAACTCATCCGCGAGTTGCGCCCGGATGTCGTGGTCTAGAGAGCATTTTCGATTTCGCTGCAGTACGTAGAGCGGGTCGTTCCGACCCGCCTCTAGGCTGGTGGGTGGTTCGCCGATCAGCCAACCGGGGTACCGCGCGGCAGCTCTGTCAGCGAGATCTCGTGAAACAGGATCGTCCGGCCATCGGGAAAGTCGATCCTGATCGGCAGCGTCCACACCCGGTTCCCCGTCCAATCGGCCCTTCGAACCGGCAGACTGAACCATTCACGCTGGCCGACGATCGGCTCACCCCGCCGCTGGGCGCCCCAATTGACGACGAGCCGCTGCGGCTTCGTTCCTTCCGGAAGAAACGGGTTCACGAGAATATTGAGGAACAGCTCCCGATCGAGCGGTGTTCTCTCCGGGTCCGCCGTCACCCGCATGGACAGCGTCGGCCCCGTGTTCCAACGGCCACCCGGCTCGCGCGCCGTCATACGATCGGAGGCGACGAACAGGAACGTCTGGTTGAACGGGTACGACGTGTCGAGCGCCATCCCGGGCGGCGCCATCAGGAGACATCCGACCTCGCGCACAAACACAGTGTCGCGATGGCCCGCTCCGTCGCAGCTGAAGTTCTGGATGAACAGCGGCTGCTCCTTTGACACGCTGTCGAAAGACAAATCCTGCGGCGATATGCCGCGCCCGAACACCTCAGCCGTCCGGCCTGGCAGGTAGTACAGGACGAGGGCGGCCGTCAGCCCGTTCGCGGCGTCCGTCACCTTCAGCGTGAGCGCGCGGAATGGCAACTGGCTCACCTCACCGAGCTGACGCCAGGCCGCGGGTCTGCGAGGCGCTTCTTTCCGCGTAACAGCCTGCACGGTCACGTTGCCGAGAATCAGCGCAAGTGCGGCGTACACCACGAGAGCCGAGGCGAGCCGCCGATCCGTGTCTGACGGATGCAAACGATCGAGCAGCCGCCAGCGTCGAACGGCGTACGCACCGCCAGCCCAGAGAAGAGGGACGGTGGCAAGCACCACGACCGCAGAGCGGCTGGAGGCGAAGAGATCCGCTGAAATGGACCTGGTGCCTGGCACACCAACCAGCGATACCAACGGGACGCCGGCAAGAACGCCTGCGATGCCGCTCAGCATCTGACTGCCCCAGCCCGCCCACCCCGGCGCAGAGAAAGCGAACAGCGTCGCACCCGCGACCGCGGTCGACACGCTGATTGCGGTAACCGTGCGGTTCACGGCCATGCCGACGAGCACTCGCAGGACGTAGAGCAATACCGAAGCGGACACGATCTCGGCAAGCCCGTACGTTCCGAGCACCCATCGAAAGAGAGGGCCGCAGACGGCGATACACGCGATCGCAATCGAAGCCGGGCGGGAGAGGCCGAACGCCGTGCGCGCGGTTTCGGCCGCGATCATTCCGAAGATCGCCGTGTAAAGGAACAGTGTCGGCATGGCCGCCTGGAGCGGATCGCGTCCGTAGATCAGCGATTGCCCGGCAAGCAGATACATGCCGGCTGGGCTGTGCAGATACTGAAACGCGGCGAGATCGATGTTCGCCGTGCCGAAGTCGAGCAACTGCCGTGCGTATCTCGCATAGGTGACGAGATTGATGTTGTCGCCGGGCCCGAGCGGCAGGACCGCTGCACCCGCGGCCGGCGGGGTCAGGACATACGCAAACGTATAGAAGAACACGAACTCGCCCATCCACGCGCGCGCCCGGGGACTGCGACCCCGCACAGCCACCACGTTCTGCAGCCACCGCGATCTCGTCGACGCGAGCAGCCACATGATTGCCGCGGCTGCCAGAGCGATGTACTTGAGCGGAAGGTTGCGCGCGCTGACGGCGGCCCAGCACAGGACAACGTAGAAGACCAGACCGACGATGAGGCTGTCGGGCCAGCGCATCGACCCTTGCCAGCGTGGGGGCGTGAGAAGCAGACCGGCGACATAGAACACCGCCAGCGAGAACACACCCGCGGCAAGCCCGTAAGAGAAGCCCGGAAGATGTGCCGGCAACTCCATGTCCGGTGGTCTAGAGCCGCTCGCCGATCACCGCGTAGTCGAGATAGGTGAACAGCAATTCGTTCAACTTCTGCACATTCTCGTTGAATGCGGTTTCCACACTGTTCGGCCGATCGGGCGAAGCAGGAACTGTCTGCAGTTTCTCCTGATCGAGGACAGGCGCGCTGTATCGGACCATCACTTTCTGGAATCCATTCGCGCTCACCAGATACTGGAGCGTCTCGGGATGAAGCGGCCTGACGTGCGTGATGTCGCGGATGTAGCTCGAAAAGAAGGCGTACCAGCACGCCGCATTGATCGTCTCGAGGACGATCTTCGAACCTGGCCGAAGCTTGTGATACGCCGCATCCAGGAAGCGCATGAGGTAGTCCGGCTCGAGATGCTCGACCACCTGTGCAGCAAACAGCCCGCCAAGCGATGCATCGGGTTGTGCGAGCAGGTAACCGAGCGCGTCGCCGGAGGTCGCCTCCAACCCACGTTCGCGGCACACCGCCACCATTTCGTCGTTCAGATCGACGCCGCGGGCCGTCACACGATGCGCGCGGAGCAGATCCAGAAATTCGCCACGGCCACAGCCGACGTCCAGCACGTCGGATGCCCCTTCGAACAGCGGCACGTACGCCGCCAGGCGCTCGCGAATGTCCTGCTCGGCGCCGCGAAACTGATCTTCGAAGCCGACGTACTTATAGGAGTCAAGCGACGACGTCGCCGCACCCGCCTTCGCGCCGCCCTCCTCATCGCTTCGGCGCGGCAAGCCCGTCGCACCTGACGCACCCGTCGCACCTACCGCACCTGTCGCACCTACCGCACCTATCGCACCCATCGCACCCATCGCACCCAGTTTCTCGAGCTCGCGTTTCAGGGTCTGCATGGCCCGATGCATCACGCCGAGCGTTGTCCGCAAATCGGCGACCTGCGCGTCGTACCGACGTTCGCGGGCGACCATCGACTCCCAGCGCTTCTGCAGTTCGTCACCGAGCGCGCTGAGACCGGCGGCCAGGCCGTGCATCAGCCCGGCGACCTGCCGATCCTTGGTGTCGACATACGGGGTGATCTGTTGAAAGAACAGGACGAGGAGATTCTGGTACTCGATGATGAGGCGATGATCCTCGCGGAGGAAGGCGATCGTGGTCTCCATCGCCCGCGTCGTCTCGCGATGCATGGCGACGTTGCGATTGATGTGATCGACCAGCGCCGAGTTGAAGGCCTCCTGACGTTCGAACAGGGGCGCAACCATCGCCCACGCGTGCGTCCGGACCCGGCGCAGCCACCCGCTTCCCTCTTCGGGCTTCAGCGAGAGGAGCTGCCACCGTTCATTCAGGGGGGTAATCTGGAACTCATCGTAGCGAGGCGGCGGATGCGGAAGGTCGCGCGGCTTCTGAATGGCGGCGTCGAGCTTCGTGAGGGCGTCGTTGTAGCGGCGATCGGCCTCGTCACGCTCCGTCTTCAGCCGGGCGAGCTCGTCGGCGCTCCCTTTTTCCTCAATCGGCATCGTGCAGATAGTACTCCGAGCCGGTGATTTCCTTCACCAGCGATCCGGCGTGTTCGGTCCCGTCCGACCGGAGATGCGACGGCAGGTTCCCGCGGACCCCGGGACGCTGCGCCTGCAGAGCTCGCTCGATCGCCTCCTGGTAACCCGCCGCCATCCCTTCGAGCTGGAATCGTTCGGCCCACAGTCGGCCCGCGTTGGCGCCGAGCGCGCTTCGCAGCTTCTCATCCGTAACGAGCCGCCGCATGGCGAGCTTCAAGGAATGGGCTTCATCGAGAATATCGATGCTCACGCCCACCGGCGCGGTGCCGGCCTGGATCTTCCAGCTGCGGGGATCGAATGCCGGGATGTCGGCTGTATGGACGAGGTCCGTGAATATCGTCGGTTTGCCCGCCGCCAGGCAACGAAGCCACGACGCGGACGTCTCGCGCGACGTCGGCCACCGCGTGCACACGCACACGTCAGACGCGGTGAGATAGTCGTCCATCTCGTCATCGTCGACATAGCCCGCGATGGTGAGCCGCTCGTCGATGCCGGCACGTGATGCTTCACGCGCCATGTCGTAATACTCGACGGCCTCTCCGGCAAGCAGCAGGTGAACGTTTGGAGCGTGCTCGACGATCTCGGCAATCGCCCGGAGGGCTTCTCGCACGCGCTTTTCCGGCGTGATCTTGCCGAACGCCGTGAAGAGGATCACGTCGTCCGGAATGCCATGCCGCGTTCGAATCCGCTGCCGGGCATCGGCGCGTGGCGCCGGTGCGGGCACGCCCATCTCCACAACCGTCACGGCTGCGCCCGGATAACTCTCGCGAATGTCGCCGGCAAGCCATTCGTTGTGGACGAGCAGATGGCGGCTCGACTCGACGGCGACGCGCAGCATGGGCCAGAGATAGGTCAGCGAACCCAGCAGACCAGCGGCGCCGAGATCGGCGATGCCCTTTCGCGCGTCGGGATGGTTGAACCAGAACTCATTCCGATAGTCATCCTGCCGCGGCTGCCAACGCTGCAACAGCATCCGCCCGCGCGCGTGGTGCAATTGTCCGTCGTGCAGGACGGTGAGACCGGGATACCTCACGAGATAGGCCCACATGTAGTCGTGGCAGGGGGCGTTGCCGAGCTGATAGACGACGAGATCGTACGGACGTTCGCGTTCGCGCCAGGCGAAATCGTAGGCGCTGAACACGCGCATCCCGGCGTCAGGGGCGCTGACGTCTTCCGGCCGTCCATCGACGAAGAGATCGATCTGATGAACGTGTGCGAGCGACGGCAGAAGTTCGCGGTTGTACCGTGCGATGCCGGACCTGACGGGTGGCAGCGGCGTGAACCATGCGATTCGCGGCATGTCAGCGAGTGAACACTATCATTGATCGAGGCGCGGTCTGCATGTCGCGCTGTACTTGGAATCCCGCGCCTGATACAATGCCTGGACGATGAATGCACTGATTACCGGCGGCGCCGGTTTCATCGGATCACACCTGGCGGAAACCCTTCTCCAGCAGGGCCACCACGTTCACGTGCTCGACAATCTGTCGACCGGATCGATTGACAACATCGAGCATCTCAAGCGCACGCCAGGCTTTCAGTACACCATCGACACGGTCATGAACGAGTGGGTGCTGGCCGAGTTGATCGATCGCTCTGACGTGGTCTTTCACCTCGCGGCGGCGGTGGGTGTGAAGCTCATCGTCGAGCAGCCGGTTCACACGATTGAGACGAACGTGCACGGCACCGAGGTCGTGCTGAAGCACGCGAGCAAGAAGAAGAAGCTGGTGGTGATCGCGTCGACCTCCGAGGTTTACGGCAAGAGCACCGATCTGCCGTTCAGGGAGGACGCCGATCTCGTGATGGGGCCGTCCACCAAACACCGGTGGGCGTATGCGTGCAGCAAGGCCATCGACGAATTTCTGGCGCTGGCCTACTGGAAGGAAAAACGGCAGCCGGTCATCGTGGTGCGCTTCTTCAACACCGTGGGGCCGCGTCAGACCGGGCGCTACGGGATGGTGATTCCGACTTTCGTACGGCAGGCCCTGCTGGGCGAGCCGATCACGGTCTACGGCGACGGCACGCAGTCGAGAAGCTTTACGTATGTGGGTGATGTAGTGCGGGGCCTGATCGCGCTCGTGCAGGAGCCGCGCGCGGTGGGCGAGGTCTTCAACATCGGCAACAACGTGGAGATCAGCATCCGCGAGCTCGCCGAGACCATCAAGCGGATGATCGACAGCGCTTCACCGATCGTCACGATTCCCTACGACGAAGCCTATGAGGCCGGATTCGAAGACATGCCGAGGCGAGTGCCGGACCTGAGCAAGATCCAGGCTCTCGTGGGATACCAGCCGATGATTCAGCTGAAAGAGATCCTCGAATCGGTCATCGCGCACGAGCAGCGGCGCATGGCTGTCCAGATTTAGCGGGGCGCATCGATCCTACGACACCGCTACGAGCTCGTGCAATTCGAAGTGCATCCTGGACAACTCCACGTTGTTCTCCGAACAGATTTTGTGGAGCATTTGCAGGCGCGTCACGTCCATCAGGCGGGTGCTCACCACAACCAGGTCCACTGCCCCACCTGTCACCAGCGCCTCGAGAGCATTGTACCCGCCTAGAACCGGATACCCTTGTATCCGTTGCCGCGCCTTTCTTGAATCATCGTCCACGAACCCAATCATTCTGAAGCCGCACGGCTGTGTGTTCAGCAGCTCGCGAATGGCCATGGCGCCGCCATCGCCTGCTCCGTAGATCACGAGTCGCCGGCCTTCGTGCCGGCGCCGGCGGATGAATTCGCCAATCAGGCGGAACGATGCGCGAGTGCCGGTGAGCAGTAACATGAGCAGCGCGGCATAGATCACGAACACAGCGCGCGAGTAGTCGGCGAATCGATAGAGGTACACGATGATGGCCACGCTCGTCAGGGTGCCCAGAACGACCCCCTTGGCCAGCACGACGCCATCCATGAGACTGAAGTGACGCCATACACCTCGATAGGTGCCAACGACGAACAACGCCATCATCTGCACACCCAGAACGATAGGTAGGGAGGCGATGAACCGCGGAAATGCCATCGTCCAATTGCCGCCCTCGAATCGGAGCCGGTAAGCCGTGTAGTAGGAAATACTGACAAGGCACACGTCGAGCAGCACCTCCGCAACTCGGCGCTTGTGCATGAACTCGAGGGCAAAGGGTGTGATGCGACCGTTCTGAAGCATCGCCGGTTCGATGTCTTCGTACACCCGAACCTGGGCGAGATACACGGCGAAGATGATCATCGCCAGCATGAAAAGCGCGGCTGCCAGACTCGACCATTCGTTGTTGAATCCACGGATGGCGACGGCCAGCCCGCCGCCAAGTGCCGCCAGCACCCACAAAACGGCGACAGCCGCACGTTCGGACAGGCCGATCGCGACCAACCGATGTGATGAATGATCGCGCCCGCCGACGGCCGCACTACGCCCTGAGAAAATCCGCGAGACCGTCACGAGACTGGTATCGAAAATCGGCACAAGCAAGATCAATAATGGCCCCGCGACGATCGACAGGACGTTCGACGTGCCGAACCCGTCTCCCTGATGCGCCAGCGTCAACACAGCGAGATTGAGTCCGATGAACAGACTACCGCTGTCTCCCATGAAGATTTTCGCCGGGTGCAGGTTGTAGACAAGAAATCCAGCCGTTGCGCCCAGCAGAATCGCGAGGTACTGCGCTTCCGGCGTGACACCGGCGCTTAGGACGAGGGTAACCAGCACGGTCGTGCCCGCAATGAGACTGATACCTGCGCACAATCCGTCCATGTTGTCGAGCAGGTTGAACGCATTGGTAAGGCCCACTATCCAGAGCACGGTCAGGAGTGCGTCAATAGTGAGCGAATCGCTCCAGTTGAGTCGCAGTCCGAAAAAGACGAATAACGACGCTACCGCGATTTCGGCGACCAGCTTGCTGTACGGTTTCAGCGAAATCAGATCGTCAACAAATCCAACGAGGAAGATGATTCCGCCGCCGAACAACAGCACCCACAACTGGCTCAAGTCGGCCCGAGTCGCAGCAACCAGCAGCACCGTGGTGGCAATCGCAACGCCGCCGAGCACCGGTGTAGGTTGTCGATGCCACCGATCCAGCCTCGGCGGCGCGAGGTAGCCGACACGTATCCCTACGATGCGACAGACCGGAACGAGGAGAATCGCCGCGAAGAACGAAAGAAGCGCCGATGCATACAGAACTGGCATGGAGGTTAAACAGGCGACAATCGGGGTCCGGCTGGAGCTAGGATAATGTACACGGTCCAGCTGACAAAGTACAGTCTGTTCGCGCGCGTAAACGAGCGTACAACACGGCATTCTGGCTCACCGAACGCCGTTTTCCGCACTGAGAAGCTGACAATACAGTTGACGGATATCGCCAATCAGGCGTCGGCCTTGAAAGCGGTCCCGCACAGACGCTCGTGCTTCAGAGCCCAGCTTCTGCCGCGTGGCCAGATCGCCGGCCAATTCCGCCACCGCGGCCGCAAGGGCCTCAGGCGCCCCAAATGGCACCAGCGAACCGAGGTGAGGGCCATGAATCACGTCGCGAACGCCGCCGACGTCTGTGCTGACCGACGCCACGCCGGCGGCCATCGCCTCAATCAGCGCCACTGGCGTTCCCTCGTTGCGCGAGGTCAGCACGAACACGTCGGTTGCCCCGTAAACTATCTCGAGATCGCGTCGCCACCCGAGAAACCGCATATGCTCGTCGACGCCGAGTTCCCTCGCCTGCATCTCGAGATCGGCGCGCAGCTCTCCATCACCGACAACCAGGAAAACAAACCGGTGTGATTGCCGGACCAACCGCTGTGCCATCTGGAGAAAGAGGCTCTGCTGCTTTATCGCTGTAAGGCGCCCAACGGTCGCCACGACGATGACATCATCAGGAATCGCCAGGGTTCTCCGCGCGGCCAGGCGATCGGACGGCGACAAGGCAAGCAATCGGTCGAGGCTAAGGCCCAACGGAATAATCCGGACACGCCGAACATCGCCGATTCGATATGTGTGCAACAAATCGTTGACGACCAGCGGCGAAATCGTAATCAGGACATCCGTCCGCTTTGCGAGCCAGCGCTCGATGACAAGGAACACACGTGTGCTGACTGCGTTGAAATACCCTTCGAACACGTGCCCGTGATACGTGTGGATCAGGCGAGCTCGCCGGCGACGTCCGGGAGTCCAGTTGTAGGCGATGCTCGCCAGCCGCCCCAGGGTTCCAGCCTTCGCCATGTGCGTATGGACGATATCCGGCTTCCATCGCAGCAGAGCTTTGTAGATCGACCACAGCGCCCGAAGGTCGCGAAGCGGCGAAACCGGTCTGACGAGCTCGTCTATGTACACCGTTTGCGTGGGGCCGAGGGGCAGCAACTGCGTCATGTCGCCCTCCCCTTCGGCAAGATGTCCGTGGATCAGGCAGGTTTCGAATCCGTCGGCCGTCAGCTCGCGAGAGAGATTAATCGCCTGGATTGAAGGCCCGCCGATGTTCAGCCGGGTAATGATTCGTGCGACTCGAATCACAGCGTGACCTTACGCACGCCTGCCGATGGCACACCAATACGGGGCACGATCGCTGAATTGAACGTCCACGAGGCCGGCCGTTTTCATGATCTGCCCGATTTGCCGCCGGGTAAAGCGGTGTTCGACGCGCGTGCCGAACCGGTCGAGTGCGTCGGTACGCATCGTATAGAACGAGAGGCGGCGATAGAAGGCCAGCGGGAAGGACGATACGTCGTAGCCGCAGCGTTCGAGAACACGCGCCGAGCGGGCGAGCGGCCAGTAGCAGAGAAATGCCGTGACATCGGCAACGAGCGTACGGAGCCGGGAAGGCAGGCGCGCGATAACCAGCCGGCACGCGTTGCTGGCGCGCCAAAGAAGCCGGTACCAGGCCGGCTTATTGTCGAAGGCGTAGTACAAATAGAGCAGAAAAGGGGCTCCGCGTTTCAGCTTTGCCGTGCACGATTTCAAACCTTCTTGGGGATCGGGAAGATGATGAAGCACGCCGAGGGAATAACCGAAGTCCATTGACGCATCGGCGAAGGGCATGTTGTCGATTGGCGCTAAATGGAAGCGGCAGTTCGAGAAATGGCTGAGCGCCGTGCGCGCCACATCGAGCGCACGAGGACTGGCGTCGACACAGTGAAGGACCCCGACGCGCGGCGCGACACCGCGAGCCCATCGCCCGCTGCCGCACCCTGCGTCGAACCCTACCGCCTCTGGGCCGAGCCGGCCAAAGTCGAAAATGCCAAAATAGTTTTCGAACAGATCGTCGAACTCGCCGTCGGGCAGCTTCGACTGATCGAATCGCGCCCACTCGACCCCGAACCCTTCGATCGTTCTCGAATCAAGATTGTTTTTCGTCACGACACGTAACAAGGGCAAAGCGATCGAGCGATACGCAAGGATATACAGCTTTCGACGGTAGATCCAGCGAGCGCCGCGTGCATGGGCACTACGGGAGCGCCTCCGCAAACCGCTGAAATCGATACGGGAGCTGCGGCGAGTCGGGGAGCACGAACGCGACGCTGACCGCGACGCCGGGGCGGAGCACATGAAGCAAGGGAACCGCCTGGAGCGCCTGGGGAGCCACGCGTGCGGCCAGCAGAAAAAGCCCGGCGAGCTCGGCGCACGACACAATCAGCTTTGCGCCCGCCGCACCGGCGAGGCCGAACTGCGGCGTCAGCAGCACGATCAACCCGAGAAGCAGCCCGGCGTTCGCCAGGTCCTGCTTGGCCTTGAGATCGGCCGACCGAGCCCCTGCACGGCAACGCGCAGAATGTGAGAGAAGCCGCTCAGATAGAACGCCACCGCCAGAATCTGGAGTGGAAGCGCCGCCTGGGCTGCGAACGCAGGCCCGATCCACGCCGTCAGCAATTCGCGCGCGAAGAGTGCGGGCGAGTGCCCCCCACGAGCGCCAGATATCTGCTCCGTTGACGCTGCCGTGGTGTCCCTCCTCTTCGACGGCCTCTCGAGAGGCTCGACTATGTCGTGTACTTGCTGCGCTGGTGCTGCTAAGATCGTCATGGGCGATCCACCCAGCGCCACGGGACTGCGGACGGTAGAGTACAACAGGTGACATCTGAACTAATCGTCCAGGCTGGCCATCTCCTGGTCAGCGGCGTCCTGGCGATTCTGATCCTGACAGCCTATCGGTGGGTACGCTTTCAGTCCGGGATGGTCGCGGCCGTGATGGCGGTCGGAATCGTTACGCGCGCCGCGATCGGGGTTGCGCTCTTCTGGATCTCATATCTCGATCTTCCGGTCCTGCGGGATCTGCACCTGGGCGATGGGTTCTGGCAGCTCGCTCCGGACGCCCGCAGCTACTACAACGCGGCAGTCCTGGCGTACTTCGACGGCATCTCGGCTATTCCGACTGGCACGCCCTCGCCCGCATTCGTGCAGACGCTTGCGGGATGGATGCGTCTGGTGGGACTCAGTCCAGCCAGTGGACTCTTCCTGAACCTGAGCCTTTACGTTTTCTTGTGCGTGCTCGTCGTCAGGACCTGCAGACCCGCTGCGAATCGGCAGGCGCAGCTTGCCTGCGCCACGTGTCTGGTTCCCTTGAGCATCGCGCCCGCCCTGCTCGTCCATGGCACCCAGCCGCTGAAAGACGAGGTCTTCGTATTTCTCATCGCGATCACGTGTCTCAGCGTGTTGAGACTGCTGGGGACACCAGCCGCCGCCGTTTCCCGTGCCGGACGGTTGCCGGTCGTGGTCGCTTCTCTGGCCGGTGTGGGCATCGCAACGTACGCCATCGCGGGGATTCGCCTGTACTATGCGGCGCTCGTGTTGATGTGCCTGGCGCCTGCCACGATCGTTTACGTGTGGCGTGCCAGGGCGACGAATCTCCTTCGAGCGGTGGCGGTCGCCGCCGCATGCCTGACCGTGGCAGCGGCCGGTCCTGTCTGGGTTGCCAAGACGCAGAGTTCTGCATCTTTGCCCTCGGCGGTTCCATCAGAGCCCTCTGCGGGAATGATGCCGAACCTCTCCCCGAGCGACGTGTTGCGTTGGGCGCTCGCGCAGCTCCACAGTGCGCGACATCGTTTCGTGAAGAGCGGGGGCGCGTCGAACGTTGTGCGCGAGCCGGGAGGCCAGGCACCCATCCTCCGATCGATGCTGGTCGGTCTGGCGCTCATGCTCGTGCCGGTCTCGATCGTCAAGGCGCTGGGGTGGGCGGATTTCCCCGGAGGCCGCGGTCTGCTTCTGGTGACCGACGTAGACACCATGCTGCTCGATTTATCGATTGTTGCCTGTGTGGCCCTGCTCTTCATTCGCCGTGAATCGATACGGCCCAACGCGGCGTACGTCTGGTTCGTTCTCGCCCTCGCGGTGGTCACTGGTGTATTGCTCTCCTTTGTCGTGACGAACTTCGGCACGTTGTTCCGGCTCAGACTGCTTATGGCGGCACCTCTTTGGATGCTACCGCTCGCCACCTGCTATCGAGGTACGGCAGAGGCGGCCCAGCAGTGGGGTTTTGAGGCGAATCGGCCCAGTCTGCCCCGACCCGACATGGGCGTTCCGCATGTGGAACTTCGCCCCCCAGCTGCTGCCGGCGGCCCACGCCTGGCGCACCGCAGATAACCACGCAAGTTGTACGTACAAATACTGGTTGACAGCCGACATCGGCTGCGTGTTCAATCCTTGAACGACTCGCGGTCAGCCCGACTCGAGCGGCCTTGGGAAAGTCAGTGCCGCTGTAAGTCAGAGGGCGGAGGCGTGGGCGCCCTTGGCAAATGAATCCGGAAGCACGACGAGAACTCGACCTGCTGGAGTCGTTGGCCAGCGACGCCCAACTCACCCAGCGCCGACTAGCGGGAAAGTTGGGCATCGCTCTCGGCCTGACGAATCTCTACCTGAAACGCATGGTCCACAAGGGGTACGTCAAATGCGTGAACGGACAGGCCAACAGGCTGCTGTACGTGATCACGCCGAGTGGGATGGCCGAGAAAACCCGGCTGACTTACGAATTCATGGATTACTCGCTGAGTCTCTATCGCGGGGCGCGAAGTCGAGTACGCGTTCTTCTCGAACCGTTTTCACGCCAGCACAGCCTCCGCGTCGCGATCTACGGAACGGGAGAGGCGGCGGAAGTCACCTACTTGTGCCTGAAGGAGCTGCATGTACAGCCGGCCGCGATTTTCCACGTCGAGGGAGGATCGACGTTCCTGAATATGCCAGTTCTCTCGATTGAGGAGCACGCGAGCATTCCATTCGACGTGCTGATCGTGGCAACATTCGACCGCCCCGCAGCGCTGGTTTCGGAGCTCGAGGCGAAAGGCGTCATACGCGAGAAGCTTGTGCTGCTCAGAGAGCCATAGCCGGGACCACGCATGAAGAACTTCGCCATCATCGGCGTCGCAGGATTCGTTGCACCGAGGCATCTGCAAGCCATCGTCGACACCGGCAATCGCGTCGTTGCGGCCCTCGATCCCGCACGACGCCGTCGGTCTACTGGACCGCTATTCATTCGACATCCGGTTCTTCACGGAGTTCGAACGATTCGATCGCCATATCGAAAAGGTGCGGCGTGGCTCCGAGGGCGATCGCGTTCACGTCGTCTCTATTTGCTCGCCCAACTATCTCCATGACGCGCACGTTCGCTTCGCTCTGCGAGTGGGCGCGGACGCGATTTGCGAAAAGCCGCTCGTCATCAACCCCTGGAATCTCGATGCGCTCGAAGGGCTCGAGCGCGAAACCGGTCGAAGCGTCTTCACCATTCTGCAATTGCGTCTGCATCCTTCAATCGTCGCGCTCAGAAAGCACCTCGCGGCCAACCCGCGGCACCACAACGTTTCCCTCACTTACGTGACTTCCCGAGGCCGCTGGTACGATGTGTCGTGGAAAGGCTCGCTCGAGCGTTCCGGAGGAGTCGCCACCAATATCGGTATTCATTTCTTCGATCTGCTGGTGTGGCTCTTCGGAGACGTCCGCGAGTCCCACGTGCACCTCTCAGAGCCATCTCGGATGGCCGGGCATCTCGAGCTCGGACAGGCGACAGTCCAATGGTTTCTCTCTACCGACAGTCGCGATCTCCCAGGCCCGCGCGAAGGCAGATCGAGCCCGACTTTCCGCTCGATGACCATCGACGGGCAGGACGTCGAATTCACGGACGGCTTCAATGACCTGCACACGCGCGTCTACGAGCTGACCATGGCCGGCACTGGATTCCGGATCGCGGATGCCAGGAGTTCGATCGAACTAGCGCATCGGATCCGGACCGCAGCTGTCACCTCGCCGCAGATTCCACCCCACCCGATGCTGGCACTCCGATGACGGCTGATTCATCCGCCTACATCGCCCACGAGTCCGCGTACATCGATGAGGGATGCGTCATCGGCAGCGGGACGACGATCTGGCACTTCACGCACGTGATGAAGGGCGCCCGCGTCGGATCGCGATGCAACATCGGTCAGAACGTGGTCATCTCGTCCGATTGCGTCGTCGGAGACAACGTCAAGATCCAGAACAACGTGTCGATCTACACGGGCGTGACCCTCGAGGACGACGTTTTCTGTGGTCCGTCGATGGTGTTCACGAACGTCGTCAACCCGCGAAGTCATGTCTCCCGGAAACACGAGTATCAGCACACCCTGATTCGTCGAGGTGCCACGCTCGGGGCAAACTGCACGATCGTGTGCGGGCACACGGTGGGACGTTATGCGTTCGTCGGCGCGGGCGCCGTCGTCACACGGGATGTGCCCGACTACGCACTGGTCCTGGGCAATCCCGCGCGACTTGCTGGCTGGGTGTGCGAGTGTGGAGTGCGTCTCACCAGGAAGACCGCGATCGAATCGCCGGTGCGATGTTCCAGCTGTGGACTCGACGTATCGGGCCATCAACGGCGGAGTCGTCCGAGCGTCAGACTGACATTGTGACCAGACGTCTCTCGATCGTTTCCATCGTCGGCGCCCGGCCCCAGTTCGTGAAGGCGGCCGTGATGAGCCGCGCCATCCGCCGGGGTCACGACGAGCTGCTCCTGCATACAGGCCAGCACTACGACGCGGAAATGTCGGCGATCTTCTTCGAAGAGATGGGCATTCCCACGCCGGCCATCCATCTGGAAACGGGATCGGGCTCGCACGCGCAGCAGACCGCGGCAATGCTCGTCGGCATCGAGAGGGCGTTGGTCGAGCGGCGACCCGATTGGGTCGTCACCTTCGGAGACACGAATTCGACGCTGGCGGGAGGTCTGGCGGCCGTGAAGCTCGGCATCCCGGTAGCGCATGTCGAAGCGGGGCTGCGCAGCTTCAATCGGGCGATGCCGGAGGAAATCAATCGGGTCCTGGTCGACCGAATCTCATCCGCGCTGTTCTGCCCGAGCCGAGTGGCCGTCGAGAATCTGGCCAATGAGGGGGTGCGTGACGGCGTGCATCTGGTCGGCGACGTCATGGCCGAAGCGTTCGCTTTCGCCGCGAAGGCGTCCAGCAACAGATCGCGAATCCTGGAACAGATTGGCATTGAGCCGCACCGCTATGTGCTCGCGACAGTGCATCGCGCGGAAAATACCGACGATCGGCAGCGACTGCGGTCGATACTCATCGCGCTGGATGCGCTCGATGACATCGTTGTGTTTCCCGTTCATCCACGAACGCGCAAAGCCCTGGATGCGCTGAACTACGCGCCGGCGCCGAATGTCCGTCTCATCGCGCCAGCCGGTTATCTGGACATGGTGCGCCTCGTCACATCCGCCCGGCTCGTCCTGACCGACTCGGGAGGTCTCCAGAAAGAAGCGTACTGGGGAGGGGTGCCGTGTATCACCCTTCGGGGCGAGACCGAATGGGTCGAGACCGTCGCAGCCGGGTGGAATGTCGTTGTCGGGTCCGATCGGGACCGGATCACCGAAGCCGCACGAACGTTTGCGCCGCCCGCCGACCATCCGGATCTCTATGGTGGTCCTGGTGTCGCCGCTCGTTGCGTCGAGATCCTTGAATCACAATCTGCGCTGATGGTCGCCTGAAATGGACGGCATTCAGCCCGACTTGCGACAAGTACGGAACTACTGGGAACGGAACCCGGTTGCAGCGCGTGCGGTCCCACACGAGCTCGGCAGCCCTGAGTACTTCGCGTACTACGACTCACTGCGCGAAGCGAACGAGAGTCTCTCGTTTTCCGCCTCGCTTCATGAGTACGCGGACTTTGCTGGCAAACGAGTACTCGATGTGGGCAGCGGCAGCGGCTACGTCTTGAGCCGATATGCCGCCGCCGGCGCTCGCACGGTTGGCGTGGATCTGACGCAAACGGCCATCGATCTGTGCGGGCGTCGCTTCCGTCTAATGCGTCTGCCTGGGCACTTTCTCGTGGGAAACGCGGAACGCCTGCCGCTGGAGAGCGGATCGTTCGATTGCGTCTGCTCCATGGGCGTGCTCCACCACACGCCTGAGACGGAAGCGGCCGTGCGCGAGCTCTTTCGTGTGCTCCGTCCTGGAGGCCGGTTGATTGTGATGTTTTACCACCGTGATTCCCTGCAGTACCGATTGAAGTTTCCCATCATGAAGTGGTTCAGGGGAATCTCGATGCAGGAATCGGTCAACAGGGTCGATGGCATTGGCAATCCGAAAGGCGATGTCTATTCGCGGGCCGAGCTCGCCCGGCTTCTCGACGGGTTCGCCAATCTCGAGTTGTATGCGGGCGTCTTGCCATGGCACAAGCTGCCCTGGCTCGGTCGAATCGTCCCCACCCCGATGAAGGCGTCACTCGAACGTCAATGGGGCTGGTTCCTGTACGCCAAGGGCATCAAACCGGCCTGACGGCAACAACAACTATGTGTGGCATCTCCGGAATCTGTCGTCTCGGCGCTGACCCGCTCCAGAATCTGGCAGTGGCGCTCGACGTCATGGACCATCTGCAGCGCCATCGCGGTCCGGACGGGCGGGGCTTCTGGACGCATCCGACGATGACGGTCGGCTTCGGTCACCGGCGGCTGAGCATCATCGACCTCGACTCGGGCGCACAGCCGATGCGCGACGAGGCCGGGAACTGGATCACATTCAACGGAGAAATCTACAACTACCTGGAACTGCGCGAGGAGCTCGGACAGAGCAGCTTCCGCACGACATCGGATACCGAAGTGATTCTTGCGGCATACCGCCGCTGGGGCGCCGACTGCGTCAATCACTTCCGCGGCATGTTTGCGTTCGCCCTTTGGGACGAGGCCGGTGGCCGTCTCTTTTGCGCGCGGGATCGGTTCGGGATCAAGCCGTTCTACTACGCAAGGTTGGGGACGCTCTCTACTTCGCCTCCGAAGCCAAGGCGCTCCTGCCGTTTCTTCCCGACATCGCCACCGACCTGGAAGCGCTGAAGGAATATCTCGCGTTCCAGTTCTGCCTCGGCGGACGCACGTTGTTCAAGGGGATTTCACAACTGCCTGCCGGACATACGCTGACGGTCGAGCGAGACACCGTCACGATCCGCAAGTACTGGGAGGTCTACTTCGACATCGACTACCACCACACGGCGAGATACTTCGAAGATCGCCTCCACCAGACGCTGCAGGACTCTGTGCGCATTCACCTGCGCAGCGATGTCCCGATAGGCGCGTACCTCAGTGGCGGTCTGGATTCGAGCGTCGTGGCCGCGTACGCCCATCACGCAGGCGCCGGGAATCTCATCGGCTTTACCGGCCGTTTCGATTACGGGCCTGAGTACGACGAGAGTCAGTACGCCGCGATCGTGGCGGAGCGATGCGCCTTCGGGCAGTCGACGCTCACAATCGATGCGACGGACTTCGTCGAGAACATCCGCAGGGTCATCTATCACCTCGACTACCCGGTGGCGGGACCGGGCTCATTTCCGCAGTACATGATTGCGGGCCTGGTCAAGCAGCACCGGAAAGTCGTGCTGGGCGGACAGGGTGGAGACGAGATTTTCGGCGGCTACACGCGGTATTTGATCGCGTACTTCGAGCAGTGCATCAAGGCGGCGATCAATGGCACGATGCACAACGGCAATTTCGTTGTGACTTATGAGTCGATCATTCCGAACCTCACGGCGCTCCGGCGCTACAAGCCGCTTCTGCAGGAGTTCTGGCGCGATGGCCTCTTCGCGCCGATGGACCAGCGTTACTTCCGGTTGATCAATCGCTCGCCCACCCTCGGCGACGAGATCGACTGGCAGGTCCTCGGCGACTATTCGCCGTTCGAGGCCTTCCGCGACATCTTCAATGGCGACAACGTCCGGAAGGAATCCTATTTCGATCTCATGACGCACTTCGATTTCAAGACCTTGCTGCCGGCGCTGCTGCAGGTCGAAGATCGCGTCAGCATGGCGCACGGTGTCGAATCGCGCGTCCCGCTTCTCGATCACCCGCTGGTCGAATTGGCGGCGACTATTCCAGCCGACATCAAGTTCCAGGGCGGACAGTTGAAGCACGTCATGAAGAGCGCATTCGGATCGTTCATTCCTGGCGAGATTCTCGCCAGGACCGACAAGATGGGATTTCCGACACCGCTGACCGAGTTCACGCGAGGTCCGGCCCGCGACTACGTGCGCGACATCTTCGGCTCGGCCAATGCCCGATCGCGCGCGGTCATCAACAACGCCCGCGTGCTCGACAAGCTCGACGCGGAACCGCAATTCGGGCGGCAGGTCTGGGGCTTGTTGTCGTTGGAGATCTGGCAGCAGGAGTTCCACGATCGACGCACCTCGTATCGCCGACTGCTTGAGGTGCCTCAGGCGCAACCACAAACAGAGAGGATCAGCAGCACACTATGAAGGTACTGATTACCGGCGGCGCCGGTTTCATCGGTTCGCACACGGCGGATCGCCTGCTGGATCGCGGCGACGAGGTGACCGTCGTCGACAATTTTGCGACCGGCCGGCGAGACAACCTCGCGCCGCGGTCTGGTCTGACGCTCATTGAAGCCAGCATTGCCGACCCCACGAGCGTGACCGAGGCATTCGAGATCGCCCGGCCCGATGTTGTCGTGCACGCGGCCGCGTCGTACAAGGATCCGGCGAACTGGGCGGAAGATGCCAGAACCAACGTCCTGGGAACGGCGCTCGTCGTCCAGGCCGCAGAGCGGGCGCACGTCAAGCGCTTCATCTATTTCCAAACCGCGCTCTGCTACGGGCTGCACCCAAGTGAACAGCCGATTACGCTGAGTCATCCCGTCAGGCCGGAGGGAAGCAGCTACGCCATCAGCAAGACGAGCGGTGAACAGTACGTGATGTTGAGCGGGCTGGAGTATCTCTCGTTTCGTCTCGCCAATGCCTATGGCCCGCGGAACATCAGCGGTCCGCTCCCGACATTCTTCCAGCGGCTGACAACCGAGAAGCCGTGCTTCGTGATGGATACCCGGCGCGATTTCGTGTTTGTCGATGATCTGGTTCAGGTCGTCGTCAAGGCGATCGATGGCGCCGGACGGAAGGGCGTATACCACGTCTCGTCCGGCAGCGACTATTCGATCAAAGAGCTGTTCGACGAGACCGTCCGTGCACTGGACGTCCGCCTCGAGCGACCGGTCGAAGTGCGACCGCGAAATCCGGACGATGTGTTTTCGATACTTCTCGATCCGTCGAAAACCTGCGACGACTTCGACTGGAAGACGACCACGCCGTTGAGAGAGGGCGTGCAGCGCGCGATTGACTACTACTCGACGAGGGGCATTACGGAGACCTTCACGCATCTCACAGTCCATGCCGACACGTAGCATGCGGCCGCTGACTGACGCATCAATTCTCGTCACCGGTGGCGCCGGCTTCGTCGGCAGCAATCTCGTCCGACTGCTCGTGGATGAAGGCGCTCGTGACGTCGAGGTGATCGACAACCTCCTGTCTGCCGAGCGCTGGAATGTCCCGCAGGATGCCCGCGTCCGGTTTGTCGAAGGATCTGTCGCCGACGATGCAGTGGTTGGCAAGGTGGGAGACTCGTACGACTACATCTTTCACCTGTGCACCTATCACGGCAACCAGAGTTCGATTCACGATCCGATCGCCGATCACGAACACAATCAACTGACGACCTTGAAGCTGTTCGAACGCGTCAAATCCTTCCGGCGCCTGCGCACCCTCGTCTATTCAGGCGCGGGGTGCGCGGTGGCCAAGAAGACGTTTGGCGAAGCGGAGGCGACCGACGAGGAAGCGCCGGTCTCGCTCGAGATGGACAGCCCGTACTCGATCTCGAAGCTCGTCGGCGAGATGTACGCCGTTTACTATGCGAGGCAGCATCGCACTCCGATTGTGCGTGCGCGTTTCCAGAACGTCTACGGTCCCGGAGAGATACTCGGCGCGGGTCGATGGCGTGGGACGCCAGCCACGGTGTGGCGAAACGTCACGCCGACATTCATTTTCAAGTCGCTCAAGCGCCAAGCCCTGCCGCTCGAGGCTGGTGGGCATGCAACGAGAGACTTCGTGTTCGTCGAAGACATCGCGAGAGGCTTGATGGCCTGCGCTGTTCGAGGCATTGCCGGCGAGGTCTATAACCTTGCGAGCGGCGTCGAGACTTCCATTCGCGATCTTGCAGAGATGATCGACTCAATCACGGCCAATCCAACGCCTCCGCTCGCGACGTCTGGTCGTCCGTGGGACCGCTCGGGACGCCGCTTTGGCAGTACGGACAAGGCGAGGCGCGCGCTCGGGTTCGCGACGTCGGTCGCCATCAGAGACGGACTCGAGCGAACCGTAGCCTGGACCAAGGCCCATCTGCCGCACATTGAATCCTGCATGGCCCGCCACCGCGGTGCCCTTGCCGCCTATGAGCGATCGCATCAGAACGCTCTTGCTTGAGGCGAACGGCACCCATTGGGCTGCCGTTTGTATCGACACGCTCGGCAACGGGATGCTTACATCGAGACGCGCCGGCGGCTGGATCAGTGGCCCGCGCTCGTTGAGAAAGCTGTTCGGCGATCGTTACGCCGACGCCTCCTACATGACCGACTGGTGCGACGCGTTTCTCGCCGAACCACGCCTCGCCGTCGAGACCTGCAACATCACCAACCTGATCGAGTTCGCCCGGAGCCGCCGGAAGATCCGGGAGTTCGATCTCATCGTGATCCTGCATTCGGCAGCCGGCGACAGAATGTCGGTGCTGGCGAACGCCGCAGGCTGGTTTCAGGAGCGCCGCGGCAAGCTCGCGATGTTCATCGGCAACGAATACGACCTGCTGGACGAAAAGATTGGTTTTGCCAAGAAGGCTGGCGCCGACTATCTCTGCACCCAACTTCCGCTGGATGCCGCGCGATTGCTGTATCGCGAGACGCCGTCAACGATCGTAGCGATGCCCCACGGGTTGAACCCCGCCGTGTATGCGACCGAGTCTCTCGATCGTTCAATAGACGTCGGGTTCATTGGCGATCTCTACGAGCGCCTGATTGGCGACCGTGAACGCACCGATATCGTCTGCTTTTTTCGCGACCATGGGCGAGACTACGGCCTTCGTTGTGACATCCGTTCACAGAGAATGCCCAGAGACGCGTGGGCGGCCTTCCTGAATTCCTGCAAGGCGATCATTGGCGCGGAATCTGGAACGTACTACCTCCAGCGCGACGGCGCGGCGCTGAAGTGCGCGAAGCGCCTGATTGGGCGGCAGCCGGACGCATCTTTCGAGGTCGTTCATCGCGAGTGCTTCCACAATGGCGGCGATCACATCAACGGAAAAGCTATTTCATCCAGGCACTTCGAACCGATTGGCACGAAGACCTGCCAGTTGCTGGTCGAGGGCGGTTACAACGGAATTCTCCAGCCCGACGTGCACTACATATCGGTCAAACGCGATCTGTCGAATATCGACGACGCGATACGCCGTCTGAAAGACGACGACTACCGAACGACGATCGCTGAGACTGCATATCGGCATGTGATGAGCGGCCACACGTACGCCCATCGCGTGAGCCATCTCATCGACGTTGTTCAGGGTTCGTCCGCGTCCCCGCTGTATTCACTGAATTGACCCCATGTGCGGCATCGCAGGCGTAGTCGATCGCGAGCCGGGAAGCAGCCGGCGGCAGCCGGCTCAGACCCTCGCGCGCGCAATAGCCGCTGCGCTCGCACATCGCGGACCCGACGACGCCGGGGACTGGGCGGCGCCTGACGCGCCGGTTGCGCTGGCGCACCGCCGGCTTTCGATTATCGACCTCTCGTCCCAGGGAAGAAATCCGATGTTGTGGGACGGCGGCCGTCTGTCGATCGTCTTCAACGGCGAGATCTATAACTTCCGCGATCTCCGGCGCGAGCTCGAGAGCACTGGGCACCGGTTTCGCACGTCGACGGACACCGAAGTGATCCTGGCCGCCTACGATCAGTGGGGGATCGAGTGCGTGTCCCGGCTGGTCGGCATGTTCGCGTTCGCGCTGTGGGACGGGTCGCGCCGACGCCTCTGGCTGGTGCGCGACCGGCTCGGAAAGAAACCTCTCTATTACGCCGACTTCGGTGGGCGACTGACGTTTGCGTCTGAGATTCAGGCGCTGTTCTGCGACGAACTCCCGCGCGACATCGACTCGACCGCGCTGGGTCTGTATCTCCGGTATGGATACGTTCCCGCGCCGTACACCATCCTTGCTCGCGTGCGAAAGCTGCCGCCTGCGCACTATCTCCTCTGCGAAGAAGGGGCTTTGTCGGTTCATCGCTATTGGGATCCCGTCGAGCATATCGCGACGTCGCAACTGACGCCGGAATCGGCCGAAGCAGCGCTCGAGAGCCGTCTATCGGAAGCTGTCCGTCAGCGGCTCATCTCGGACGTTCCGCTCGGTGCATTTCTCTCTGGCGGCGTCGATTCATCCCTGATTGTCGCGATGATGAAGGAGCAGAGCGGGACACCGGTTCGCACATTCACGATTCGCTTTAGTCAACCTGAGTTCTGCGAGGCGGACCACGCGGCGGCGGTCGCTCGACATCTGGGCACGGAACACCACGAACAGCTGTGCGACGACCGGCAGATGCTCGGCGTCGTCGACCGTCTGCCGGAGATGTACGGCGAGCCTTTTGCCGATTCGTCAGCCATACCGACGTATCTCCTGTCGGAAATGACGCGCGCTCATGTGACAGTTGCCTTGTCTGGCGATGGTGGGGATGAGCTCTTCTTCGGCTATCCACGCTACGTGCACTACACCGACAGTGCCTGGGCATTGGGACTACCGGCGCCAATTAGAAGAGCGGCGGCGGGCGTCGCACGGCATCTGCCGACGCGAAGGCTCCGTCGTATCGCGGACGTTCTTCAGAACGATGAGCCGGATCTGTACGGACGGTTCGTCGCATTGTGGACGCCCACCGAGATTGAGGGAATGACGGGAGCCTGCCCGGCCGTCGCACCGTTCTATGACGAGGCTCTTCGTCGCGGCGCTCAGCTGCCCACGGCGGACCTTCCCCCGCTGCTGGACCTCGTCGCGTATTTGCCCGATGACATCCTTGCCAAGGTCGATCGGGCATCAATGGCCGTCGGTCTGGAGGTTCGGGCTCCGTTGCTCGACCATCGGGTCGTTGAGCTCGCTCTCGGACTTCCCCATTCGCTCAAGCGGCGTGAAGGCGCCACCAAGTGGCTGCTCCGCCGGCTGCTCTATAAACGCGTCCCCCGAGAGCTCGTCGATCGCCCGAAGATGGGATTCGGCGTCCCGCTCGCCGACTGGTTTCGCGGACCGCTGCGCGAGCGCATGAACAGCTACTGTGCGGGGCCCGATCTCGAGGACATCGGACTGGATCCGACACCGATCCGCAACGCCTGGCGCAGTTTCGTCGACCGACGTCCAGTTCGTCCGGACCTGTTGTGGCAGGCGTTCATGCTCGTTGCGTGGTCGCGTCGATTTCGATCGGTTTCGGGTCTCGTTGCGGCTTCATAACAAGCGACCTTCGACACTGCCTATGAAAGTGATCATCTTGTGTGGCGGGCTCGGCACGCGGCTGGCCGAGGAGACGGAGGTGCGGCCGAAGCCCATGGTGGAGATCGGGGGGCGGCCCATTCTCTGGCACATCATGAAGCACTACGGGCACTTCGGCTTCACGGATTTCCTCGTCGCGCTGGGCTACAAAGGCGAGATGATCAAACGCTACTTTCTCGACTATTGCAGCCTGATGTCGGACATGACGCTCAGACTGCCGGCCGGGGAGCTCGAAAAGCACGAGCAACAGATTGAAAACTGGACGATTCACCTGGCGGATACGGGCCTGAGCACGATGACCGGAGGGCGGGTGGCCCGCTTGCGGCCAAAGCTCGAATCCTCGACGTTCATGCTCACCTACGGCGACGGTGTCTGCGATCTCGATCTTCGAGCGCTGCTTGCCTTTCACCGGGCCCAGGGGAGGATCGCAACCGTCACCGCGGTGCGGCCACCCGCGCGTTTCGGAGGGATCGTGCTCGACGGGGACCGAGTGACCGAATTTACGGAAAAGCCCCAGATCGGTGAAGGGTGGATCAACGGAGGCTTCATGGTGCTCGAACCGGAGGTCTTCACCTATCTCGACGGAGACGCATCGGTGCTCGAGATTGACGTGCTCGAGCGGCTGGCGTCGGAGGGACAGCTTTCCGCGTACCGCCATGCCGGATTCTGGCAGTGCATGGACACCCTTCGAGACAAGCGCCAACTCGATCGCCAATGGCAGGATGGCGCGGCGCCCTGGAGGCTCTGGGCATGACGCCGTTCTGGCGGGAGCGCCCGACATTCGTCACGGGAGCGACTGGTCTCGTGGGAGGGTGGCTCGTTCGCCGTCTGGTCGAGGCGGGAGCGGTGCCCGTCTGCCTGGTGCGGGACGTTGTCCCGGCGTCATCTTTCTTCAGGTCCGGCGACGTCAACAGTGTGACGACGGTTCGGGGCGATGTCACGGATCAACCATTGCTCGAACGAATCCTCGGCGAGTACGAGATCGACACCGTCATCCACCTTGCGGCCCAGACGATCGTCGGCATCGCGAACCGCAATCCGGTCTCCACGTTCGAGTCCAACATCCGCGGAACCTGGTCGGTGCTCGAAGCCTGCCGTCGAAGTCCAACAGTCCGCCAAATCGTGGTCGCGTCATCGGACAAGGCTTACGGCGATCAGAACCAACTGCCTTATGACGAGGCGACGCCCCTCCAAGGCAGGCACCCATACGATGTCAGCAAGTCGTGCGCGGATCTGATCGCGCTCAGTTACGCGACGACGTTTGGCAGTCCGGTGGCCGTGACCCGCTGCGGAAATTTCTATGGCGGTGGAGATCTGAATTTCAACCGCATCGTGCCAGGAACGATTCGGTCGGTCCTCAGAGGCGAGCGGCCGATTATCCGATCGGACGGAATGTTCGTCAGGGACTACTTCTACGTTGAGGACGGGGCGGCGGCATACATGCTCCTGGCAGAGCGACTGGCTGCCGACGTGGGCATTCGCGGCGAGGCGTTCAATTTTTCGAACGAGACGAGCGTCACCGTGCTGGAGATGGTCCAGCAGATTCAGCAACTGACGGGATCGTCGCTCGCGCCGGAGATCCGGAACGAGGTCTCGCACGAGATACGCGAACAGCGTCTGAACGCCGCGAAGGCACGCCGGCATCTCGGCTGGAAGCCGCTCTTCTCGCTTGAGGATGGCCTCCGCCGAACGATTGATTGGTATCGCGGGTTTCTGACGGAGTCGCGATGAGTGCGGCATCTCTGGCGTGCCGCTTGTGTGGAGCGGCCGACATCCAGATCGTGCTCACCCTTGGGAAGACGCCTCTCGCGAATGCGTTGCTCACGCGGGAAGAATTGCAGCGACCCGAACCTGTCTATCCACTCGATCTCGGCATGTGCCGCCGCTGCGGTCTCGTGCAAATCACGGAAACCGTGCCCCCGGCACAGTTGTTCAGCGAGTATTTGTACTTTTCGTCCTTCTCGGACACGATGCTGCGTCACGCGACCGCGCTCTCAGAAGCGTTGATCGGCGAGCGTCGGCTCAATGCCAGGAGCCTGGTCGTCGAAGCGGCCAGCAACGACGGCTATCTTCTTCGGCACTATCACCGCGCGGGAGTACCGGTTCTCGGCATAGAACCGGCCGCCAACGTGGCGCGGGTGGCTGAGGAGCGCGGAATCAGGACGATGTGCGCGTTCTTCTCGCGGGATCTCGCGATGAGTCTCAGGCGCGACGGCACTCGTGCGGATGTCTTTCACGGCCACAACGTTCTGGCGCACGTGCCAGATCTCAATGGCTTCGTCGATGGGATTCGCCTGCTGCTGAATGAGCAAGGCATCGCCGTGCTCGAAGTACCGTACGTGAAGGACATGCTCGACAAGTGCGAGTTCGACACGATTTATCACGAGCACCTTTGCTACTTTTCGCTGAGCGCGCTCGATCGACTGTTCAGGGACCATCAACTGACGATCGTCCGCGCCGAACGGGTCTCGATCCACGGAGGGTCGCTCCGGATTCAGGCGGCCCATTCAGCCGGAGCTGTCGTCGACCAATCCGTGATGCGCCTGCTGGAAGAGGAAGCGGCATGGGGCGCCACGACGACCGAGCCCTACGTTCGTTTTGCAGAGCGGGTTCGTGAGATTCAGGGCCGGCTCTCGAATATGCTGGCGAGCCTCAAAGCGGCGGGAAAGAGGCTGGCGGCGTATGGCGCGGCGGCCAAGGGCAGCACGCTGTTGAACAGCCTGCCGCTGAAGCCCGGCCTGATCGACTTCGTGGTCGATCGAAGCGTCTACAAGCAGGGGCGCTACATGCCGGGCGTTCATCTCCCGATCTTCCCTCCCGATAAACTGATGGCGGACAAACCTGACTACGTCCTGTTGCTGACGTGGAACTTTGCTGAGGAGATTCTCGAGCAGCAGAAGACGTTTCGAGACAGCGGCGGCCAGTTCGTCCTGCCTATCCCGGAACCGACGATTCTATGACGCGACCGTGACCTTCAGCGAGCTGCCTCTCGCCGGGGTGTACCTCATCGAAGTGAATCGTGTCGCAGACGAACGCGGCTTCTTCGTCAGAACGTGGTGCCGCGAGGAATTCGGCGTGCATGGACTGCCCGTGGATCTCGCGCAGTCGAGCATCTCCATGAACCGGCAGACAGGCACGCTGCGTGGCATGCATCTGCAGGTGGCTCCCCACGAAGAAGCCAAGGTCGTTCGCTGTTCGAGAGGAAGCATTTACGACGTGTTGCTCGATCTCCGGCGCGACTCGGCGACATACGGCAAATGGCACTCCGTCGAGCTGACCGCCGACAACGGCCGTATGCTGTTCGTGCCTCGCGGCTGCGCGCATGGCTTTCAAACGCTGGAGGACACGTCGGAGGTGACGTATCTCATTTCGGAGTCCTATCACCCGGAGTCGGCTCGAGGCGTCCGGTGGAACGACCCGGCGTTTGGGATCGACTGGCCGTTACCGGTGTCGGTGATGTCGAACGCAGACCGCTCTTACGCTGATTTCGCCCTGTGAAAACCGTGCTCGTGACGGGTGGCGCCGGGTTCATCGGAAGGCACTGTCTGACTAGACTTGTCGAGGGCGGCTACGACGTACATGCGGTTTCGAGGGCTGCAGACCACCCGGCGGCGGCCGGCGTCGAGTGGCACGTCGCAGATCTCCTGGAAAACGGGTCTGCCCACAGGCTCATTCGGACGGTTCGGCCGACGCATCTGCTCCATCTTGCATGGTGCACCGAGCACGGCGCCTTTTGGACCTCTCCCAGGAACCTGGAATGGGTCGGGGCCAGCCTGTCTCTGGTGAGAGAGTTCTGCGAGGCGGGGGCTGCGGAGCGACTGGTGGCTGCCGGCACGTGCGCCGAGTACGCCTGGCAATCGGGCACCTGCATCGAGAATCAGACCAGCTGTGTTCCGTCCACGCTTTACGGCACCAGCAAACACGGCCTCCACGTCATTCTCGAACGCTACATGGCGCAAACCAGCGTCAGCTGCGCGTGGGGCCGTCTGTTTCTGCTTTACGGCCCCGATGAGCATCCGAAGCGATTGATCTCGTCAGTCACGCGTTCCCTTTTGGCCGACGAACCTGCGCTCTGCACGCATGGAAACCAGATTCGCGACCTCCTGTACGTGGCTGATGCAGCCGAGGCGTTCGTGACGCTTCTCGACAGCGACGCACCGGGCGCCTTCAACATTGGTTCCGGTCGGCCGGTCAGACTTGCCGATGCCATCCACCAGCTCGCGTCGCAGCTGGGTCGGCCTGAACTGGTGCGACTCGGCGCGCTGCCACCGCGCGACGAGCCCGAGATACTGACCGCCGACATCACGCGGCTGCGTTCGCTCGGCTGGTCGCCACGCCATTCTCTGAAGGATGGCTTGAAGCTCACGATCGACTGGTGGATCGACCAGCGGCGCCTCGAACCCCGATGAGCGGGTCACGGCCGTGTCCGGTCTGTTCGGCGGACGAGCCAGTGGTGTTTCTTTCGCGGCTGCAGGTACCTGCCCACCAGCACCAGTTGTGCGATTCCATCGAGGCTGCCAGAGGCGTCGTCAAGGGGGATCTGCGACTGGCCTGCTGCAAAGCATGCGGCTTCGTGTTCAACGAAACGTTCGACGGCTCCAGGCTTCAGTACGGCGATCTCTACGACAACAGCCAGGAACATTCCACGGCATTCAAGGAATACACGCGAGATCTCGTCAGGTACCTGATTGAAGAACGGGGGATCGTGAACTCCAGGATCGTCGAGGTCGGCTGCGGCCAGGGCAACTTTCTGCGCGCGCTGGTCGCCGCCGATCCGGGCAACTCCGGCTACGGATTCGACCCGAGCTATCAAGGACCCGAAGGAGACAGCGGAGAGCGGATCGCGTTTCAGAAACGCTTCTACGATCGCGACTGTGCGCAGATCGAGGCTGATGTGGTGATATGCCGGCATGTCATCGAGCACGTTCCCGATCCGCTCGCGTTGCTTCGCTCGATTCGCGCCGCGCTGCGGCACTCTCCCGGAGCCCGGGTCTTCTTTGAGACGCCGTGCCTCGAGTGGATCCTGCGCAATCACGTGATCTGGGACCTCTTCTACGAGCATTGTTCCTACTTCACGGTGGGCTCATTGGCGGAAGCGTTTCGGCGCTCGGGCTTCCACGCAGACAAGCTGGTGCACGTCTTCTCGGGACAGTATCTCTGGCTCGAGGCGTCAGTCGGCGATTCGGATCTCTTACACGATCCGGAACACGGCGTGCGGGTCCTTCAACTTGCCCTGGTGTATGGCGAACACGAAGCGCGCCTGTGTGAAGCCTGGAAGGCCCGGATCGACAATCTGCGGCGTCTGGGTTCGGTCGCCGTCTGGGGAGCGGGCGCGAAAGGCGTGACGTTTACGAACCTCGTCGATCCCGTTGGAGAGAGCCTAGATTGCATCGTCGATCTGAATCCCCGCAAGCAGGGGCGTTTCCTGCCCGGCACAGGGCACCCGATCGTCAGCCCTCGAGATCTCAATGCGCGGAGCATCCGGCACGCGCTACTCATGAACCCGAACTATCGAGACGAGAACGTTCAGCTGATTCGCGAAGCCGGTCTCGATGTGAACCTTGTAGATGGGTGACCATGCGACTGACGATTGACACAGAGACGCGGTTGTTGACGTGCGAGGACGCTCAGCAGAGTCGCGATCTGCCACTGTATTCGAAAGAGGCGTTTGAAATCATTTCGCGTGAGTGGCTCCGCATGGCGTGGGAGCGGAAGTATACGTACACCTTCACGTGGCTGGGCCGTCCGATCATTCAGTTGCCGGAAGATCTCCTCCGCGTGCAGGAGGTGATTTACGCGCTCAAGCCAGATGTCATCGTGGAGACAGGCGTTGCGCACGGGGGTTCGCTGATCTTCTATGCGAGCCTGTGCCGTCTCATCGGCAAGGGCCGGATCATCGGCGTCGATGTGCATATCAAACCGACGAACCGGGATGCCATCGAACGGCACGAACTGTCAGGCTCGATCACGCTTATCGAGGGGGATTCGACGTCGCCGGCCGTCATCGATCGCGTCAGAAGCCTGGTACGTCCGCACGAGACAGTCCTGGTGCTCCTCGATTCGGCACACAATCGCGAGCATGTCCTGAATGAGCTGTCCGCGTATTCGCCGCTCGTCACGGCAGGTTCGTACATCGTGGCGACCGACGGAGTGATGAAGGATCTCGCGGATGTTCCCAGGGGGAAGGCCGAGTGGACCCGGGACAACCCGACGGAGGCGGCCGCCGAGTTCGCCCGTCATCATCCTGAGTTCCGGATTGAGCCTCCCGCCTGGGTGTTCAACGAAAGCGACCTCAACCATCCGATCACGCACTGGCCCGGGGCGTGGCTTCATCGAATCGCCTAGTGACTCAGCTGCGGTAGTCCATCGTCCGGTTTGGTTCTTCCGAATGCCATTCGTCTCCGTCGTGGTACCAACTCGCAATAGGCCGGAATTCGTCCGTTCGGCTCTGAAGAGTCTACGGAACCAGACTTTCGAGGATTTCGAGGTCATCGTCGTCGACAATCACACGGGGAAACCCTGCCGGGCTGTCTTCGAGGAGATCGCGGACGCCCGTTTTCGTTACATTGTTCCTTCGCATCCTCTCCCAATGCATGACAACTGGGAGCTCGGCGTCCGCCATACCGTCGGGACGTATGTCGCGGTCCTGATCGACAAAACAGTGCTCCGTTCACAAACCTTGGAGCTTCTGAACGGCATCGCGCTGCGGCTGTCCGCGGACCTCGTCAGCTGGTGGGCAGACGCCTACACGTCGAACGATCCTGGAAGCGGCGGCAATTCACAGGGCGTATGCCATCCGTGGCCCCGGCCAGTTCGAGCGCCCCAGGTGTTCGATTCTCGTGACGAGCTCGCGCGGCGATTCCGTATGGACGTGCGTCGCGGCAACGAGGGCGAGAACTATTTCCTGGGCAAGATCTGTTTCGGGGCGTACCGGCGCGATCTGATCGACAGGATCGTGTCTTCCGTAGGTCGTCTCTTTTTTCCCCTGGCACCTGACTACACATCCATGTTGTCTGCTCTGGCTCTTTCGAGGAGGCCCGTGAATGCCGGACGTCCCGGCCTCGTGCAGAGCATCAGCCACGTTTCCAATGGATGGAGTATGGCGCACAGTCCAGAGCACGCGCGCACTTTCATTGAGGAGACCGATCCGAGTGGCGCCATCATCGAGGCGCTGCCGATCCCTGGACTCTACACTTCAGTCCACAATCTCGTCGGCTACGATTATCAAGCCATGCGACGGCGGCTCGATGATGCATTTCCCGGAGTCCGCCTCGATATGGCCAACTTGGTTGTACGTGCCGCTGAGGACTTGGAGGATGTCGGATGGACCGACGCCGCGCTGAGACTCGAACAACGGACTCTGTTGCGCAACTACGCGGATGCGTTGGTGCCGTCCGAAGAGCTCCAGCGTTCTCTTCGCCGACACATAAGGGCTCACGGGTGGAGACGTTTGAAGATGACGGTGCGCCGCGGCATCGTTGGCCTACCTCTGGGAAATGCCGTTCTCCATCTTGGGTACGGGGCCTTGTCGAACATCGTCAGAAGGCCCGGCGGCACGTCTGGTCCGAAGCAATTCACGTCGGTCCTTGCAGCCGCCGAAGACCCGCTCCTCGATCTTGACGCGAGCGTCAAATGATCCAGACGTCGCTGTCGGCGCCCCGTGATGTCACGGCGCGGAACATCAGGTTCTGGGAGGAGTTGTGTGGCAGCACCTTGGCTCGCTCGCTCAACATCACCGACGCCTCGGCGCCTTCACTCGCCAGGTTCGATCGCGCCTATCTCCATTTCTACCCGTATCTCCTCCGTCACATCGAGCCGTTGGCGTTACGAAACAGACGCGTAGTCGAGGTCGGACTCGGCTATGGCACGGTCGGGCAGCGGTTACTCGAGGCGGGCGCAACCTATACAGGGATTGATGTCGCTTCTGGTCCGATCGCGATGATCAACCATCGCGCGCGGCTGATCGGGCTGCCGGTGTGCGGGATCCGCGGAAGCGCGAGCGACCTGCCTGTGTCCAATGAGAGCGTCGACTGTCTGATTTCTATCGGCTGCTTCCATCACACCGGATCAGTCGAACAATGCATCCGCGAAACGCACCGAGCGCTCAAGCCCGGTGGCGTCGCCATCGTCATGCTCTACAACCGGTTTTCGTACCGCCAGTGGCTCCGCTGGCCTCTCAACACAGCATGGGCGTTGTGGCAGGCCGGACCTGAGACTGCGATTGCAGGTGGAACTGTTGATCAGCGTCACAGGTATGATGCCAATGTGAACGGCGATGCAGCTCCTGAGACAGTGTTCCTGGGGATCCGGCAGGTCAAGCGGATCTTTGCGGCGTTTCAGTCGGTAGAAGTAACAAGGGAAAACAATTCGAATCTGCTTCGGATTATCCCGCGACGGGCGCTGCTGACAACTCTCGGCAGAACTGCGGGTTTAGATCTGTACGTCCGGGCGGTCAAGTGATGAGCGCCACAAATCATCGTGCTCAAGAGCGGGGCGGCATTGTCCTCCTTTATCATCGTCCCCTGGGCCGAGGCGCGGCAACGATCGAGGAGCACGTCGGGTCGTTCGCCAGGTATTCGCGGTACCGAGTATGGAGCATTAACACGGCACTTGGATTTCCTGCGGCGCTGAGTGGAGTGCCGTGCGACACGATTGTCCTTCATTATTCGCTTTTCGGTATCTGGCCATATGTTCTGGATGATTTCGTCCACTGGGTATCCGCATCAGCCGCCTACAAGGTAGCCTTCTTCCAAGACGAGCACCGGTTCTGCGCCAAGCGATTCGAGTTTCTGAACGAGCATCGCGTCGATGCCGTTTACTCCTGCCTCGAACTCGGAGATGCACACAAGGTGTACGGGGCCCGCACCAAGGTCAGACACCTGCACAACACCATTCCAGGTTACGTTAGTGATGACCTCATTGCGCAGGCCGAGCGACTGACGATTCCGGACGATCAACGACCATTCGACATCGGTTACCGCGGGCGACAACTCGCTTACTACATGGGTCGAGGTGGGCAGGAGAAGTACATCATCGGACTGGAAGTTCTGAACCGGGCCGGCGCGGCAGGCCTGAAGGTGGACATCGATTCATCGGAGAGTGCTCGACTCTACGGAGATGCCTGGTATCGGTTCATGGCGAACGCCCGTGGAACACTGGGGGTCGAATCTGGCGTGTCTATTTTCGATATCGACGATGTGGTGAGACCGGCGTGCGATCAATATCTCGCCGAACATCGGAGTGCAAGCTTCGAAGAAGTGAATGCAGCAGTATTGGCGCCCTGGGAGAACAACATTCCCTACCGAACCATCAGCCCACGCCACTTCGATGCGGCGGCCTTTCGCGTGTGCCAGATTCTGTTCGAGGGACGCTATTCGGGCATCATGCGTCCCATGGAGCATTACATTCCGCTGAAGAAAGATTTCTCGAACTGGAATGAAGTAGTTGCGCTCTTTTCAGATGCGTCTTTGCGATACAGGTTGACCGAACGCGCCTATGTCGACCTGATCGCTTCGGGACGTTACACCTATCAACGGTTTATCGAGGCGTTCGATGAGAATCTGCGGCTTGCGGGTCGGACGCCGGCGATCCGGATGAGGCGCGATCCTGTGCAGGACATCCTGCACGGCTCGTGGACTGGACATTGCCGGGCGGTCGCTATCTGGGCTTTGCGTCGCCCGTTTCCTGGACGGACTGCGGCAGTAAAGTTGGTGCAACGCTTGGCCGGGCGCTGAAAAGGTGTATGGCCCCCTGGCCTACTCGCCTGGGGTGTCGCTTCGTCGAATCGTCCAGTGACTCAGGTCAATAGAAACCTCCTCGCGAATGTTGCGGGCGCCGCCTGGTTGGCGCTGCTCGGCATCGCATTCGTGCCCGTCTACATCAAGCACCTCGGTATCGAGGCGTACGGCCTCATCGGGGCGTTCACCGCAATTCAATCGTTCTCCGTATTGGTCGATGCGGGCCTTAGCACAACACTCAACCGCGAACTGGCGCGTCTCTCAATCGATCGCCACAACGCCAAAACAATGCGCGATTTGGTCCGGACGCTCGAAATCGTGTACTGGACCCTCGCCGTGTTGGCTGCTGCCGTCTCCGTACTCATCGCACCTGCCGCGGCTCGGCAGTGGGTACAACCCGAGCGTCTGTCGCCAGGTGAAGTCTCGCGCGCCTTGATGTTAATGGGGGTCAACTTCGCCTTCATCTGGCCTTCCACCGTGTACCAGGGCGGACTGGTAGGTTTGCAGTTGCAGGTTCGACTCAATATTCTGACGTCAATTCTCGGCACTCTCCGGATACTGGGTGCCGCCGCGGTTCTCCTCCTGGTGAGTCCAACGCTCGACGCTTTCTTTATCTGGCAAATTGTTGTGAGTCTGCTTCACACCGCGGGTCTCGCGTGTCTGTTGTGGAGCGGTCTCCCGCGCGGCGTACGCGCGGCGAGGTTCAGCCTGGCCAGGCTGACCGCCGTTCGCAGGTTTGCCACCGGCGTCGTCGGCATCACCTTGCTGGCGCTGTTGCTCCAGCAGACGGACAAGTTGATCCTCAGTAACCTGTTAAGTCTCACTTCATTCGGTTACTACACGTTCGCTGCTGTCGTGGCGGGATCGCTTGCCCGCATCGTCGGACCCATCCATACGACATTCTTCCCACGCTTCACGGAACTCGTCAGTCATGGCCGCAGCTCAGAGCTCACAAGGATTTACCATCGGGCTTGCCAGGTCGTTTCCGTCGCTGTCTTGCCTGTCGCAGTAGTTCTGGCGACCTTTGCACCGGAAATCGTACGGCTTTGGACCAGGAACCCTGACCTCGTCGCCAATACCCCACGCCTGGTTACAATCCTCGTCATTGGCAATGCCCTTCACGCCCTTCTCTATCTTCCCTACGCGCTTCAGTTGGCGCACGGCTGGACCCGACTGGCATTTCTCTCGAACCTGACTGGAGTCGCGGTGCTCGTGCCGGGAATCTTCGTCGCGACCGCTCATTGGGAGGCGCTGGGCGCAGCGCTGATCTGGGTCGCGCTGACAGCTGCTTACGTGTTCGTGCACATTCCGATGATGCATCGCAGGCTGCTCCCCGGCGAAGCTGGCGTCTGGTACGTCGACGATGTGGGGAAGCCGCTGGGTGCCTGCCTGATCACCACGTGGATCGGATGGTGGCTCGTTCGCGGTCTCCGGGATGGTGCCCCGCTCTTCGCAGCATTGGCGGGAGTCTCCTTGGCATCGTTTGCGGCAGCCGGTCTGTCCGTTCCCTGGATGCGCGTGTCGGCGTCCACCACGGGGTTGCGCCTTTACTCACGGTGTGCTGCGTGGCTGCGGCTCTCGCCGCAATGAATCGGCGCCCACGTTCCATCCTGCCGCTCAGCCTCCCGCCGCGTAGCCGAAGAGCCGGTCCCGCCGCCGCCACAAGTCCAGCCGGTCTATACTTGTGCGGGTGTGACTGACCGTAATGTCGACAGCCTCTCGAGGTCGGCATCCACCATCATCTCGACCAGCTGCTTGAAATGCACCTTCGGCTCCCAGCCGAGCACCTTCTTGGCCTTGGCAGGATTGCCGATGAGGTGATCGACTTCGGCCGGACGTAGGAATTTCGGATCGGTTTTCACGTACTTCTGCCAGTCGAGCTCCGACGCGGGCGAAGGCGATTTCGACGAGCTCTCGCACCGAGTGGCTGATGCCGGTCGCAATCACGTAGTCGTCGGCCGTCAGGCTGCTGCAGCATCAGCCACATCGCTCGCACGTAGTCGCCCGCAAATCCCCAGTCGCGCTGCGCGTCGAGATTGCCCAGCGCCAGCGAATCGGCCAGGCCGAGCTTGATGCGCGCCACGCCGTCGGTCACCTTCCGCGTCACGAACTCGAGGCCGCGCCGGGGCGATTCGTGATTGAACAGAATGCCCGACACCGCGAACAGATCGTAGCTCTCGCGGTAGTTCACGGTGATGTAGTGGCCGAACACCTTCGACACGCCGTACGGACTCCGCGGGTAGAACGGGGTCTCTTCGGTCTGCGGAATCTCGCGCACCTTGCCGAACATCTCGCTCGACGACGCCTGATAGAACTTGATCCGGGGATTGACCGTGCGGATGGCGTCGAGCACGCGCGTCACCCCCTGAGAGTTGAACTCGCCTGTCAGCAGCGGTGTGTCCCATGACGCCGGGCACGAACGACATCGCCGCCAGGTTGTAGAACTCGTCGGGCTTGTGCTGCTCGAGCACGCGGATGATCGAAAGCTGATCGAGGAGATCGCCGGGACACAACGTGACGCGATCGCGCAGATGATCGATGCGCCAGTCGTTCGGCGCACTCAATCGCCGGACGACACCGAAGACCTCGTAGCCCTTCTCGAGCAGAAGCTCCGCGAGGTAGGAACCATCTTGCCCGGTAATGCCGGTGATGAGCGCGCGTGTGGCCATTCGAGGTGGAATTTTACCCCAGAATCTCCGCGGTGATCAGGCGCCCGGGCGCGACAGGTACCGCCGCAGGGCGTCCTGCCAGGTCGGGATCGGAACAATCCGGCCTAGTTTTTCGTTCGACAACGCAGCAAACTGCGGCCGTGGTGCGGGCAGCGGGACGTCGGCCACCGACATCGCAACCAGGCGGGCTTCGCCGTCCTTGCCCATGATGCACGCGATTTCGCGTCCCACGTCGAGCCACGTGCCGTAACCCGTTCCGACGCAGTGGTAGAGTCCCGGATCGCCACGCTCGACCAGCGCCTTCGTCGACGCCGCCACATCGACGACATAGCTCGGCGAGACGCTCCGATCCCGGAACACCTTCGCCTCCTCGCCCCGAGCGATCGCATGGGCGATACGATCGACCGAGCTCTTCGCGTTGGCGCCGCCAAACAGACTCTCGACGCGCAGAACGAAGGCACGGGGCGCCTCGAGGGCAAACCACTCGCCGAGCAGCTTGGATTGTGCGTACACGCTCTTGCGGATTGGGCTGGTCCTCCTCACGATAGGGCGCGCTCGCGGCACCGTCGAACACGAAGTCGGAGCTGTAGTGTACGAGGGTCGCCCCGACCTCTGCCGCCGCTCGCGCCAGGACGCGCACGCGCAAAGGCGTTGACCGTCAACGCCTGCTCGGGCTCCTCCTCGGCCCGATCGACGTTGTTGTACGACGCGCAATTGACGATGAGATCGGGCCTGTCGGCGGTGACGCGCGTCATGACCGCCTCGAAGTAGGCGACGTCGAGCTCGTCGTGTGAGTATGCGAAGACCTGGGCCGTCTCCTTGTACGCGTTGATGATGGCGCCGGCGAGTTGTCCGCGCGATCCGGTGATGAGCACTCGCATTAGCGTCTTCTGTCTTTCACCGCTGCCCGTGTCTCTCTGTCCACCTCGCGCTGCTTGATCGCGTCGCGCTTGTCGTGCGCCTGCTTGCCTTTGGCCAGCGCGAGCGCCACCTTGACGCGCCCGTTCTTGAAATACAGGCGCAGCGGCACGAGCGTCATGCCCCGCTCGATTGTTTTTCCGATGAGCTTCCGGATTTCGTGGCTGTGCAGCAGCAGCTTTCGCGCGCGCAGCGGAGGATGGTCGGCGTATCCGCGGTGCGAGTAGGGCTGGATGTGCACGTTGTGGACGAACACCTCGCCGTCCTTCACCTGCGCGTAGCTGTCGCGGAGATTCACGCGTCCTTCACGGATGGATTTCACTTCGGTGCCGAGCAGCGCCACGCCAGCCTCGAACGTCTCGATGACGTGGTAGTCATGAAACGCCTTACGGTTCTCGGCGATGTTTTTCTGCGCTGCCTCGCGCGCCGTTTTTTCAGCCATGGGTCATGGCAGGGCGGAAGCCCTGCGCTACCGTTGACAATTCTGCGCCGGCGCACCCTGTGACGGATTGAAAGAAATGCGTACGCGGAGCATCACCGTCGTGAATCATACCGGATATTGTTCGGTCCGGTGCTTGCACCGGAAAGCGGCATGAGCGACCGGAAGACAACCGCAGAAATGGGTGGCGTGTTTCTTCGCGAAGCAGCCGTGCTGACCGCAGTCTTCATTCCGCTCGATCTGGTGATGATGGGCGAATCGTTGACAGTGGGTTGGTGGACGGCCATACTCGGGATTGCAGGTGGATTGCTCGCGGCAGGCATGTCGCTCGAGAGGATGAGAAAATGATCGAACACTTGAATCGGCTGGTCACCGATCAGGCTCTTCTGGCGATACTGCCTGTTGTCTCGTTGGGCGCCATCGTGGCGATCGTCGGGTTTTACGATATCTGGAGGGAGCGGCGCAACGATCAAGATCATCGCGCGATCCCGAAATAGTCACCCACGCCCGTCGTCACGCTTCGCCAGTCTGGCCGCTAACAGCACCGCCTGCACCATGCTCTCGGGATCCGCAATCCCCTTCCCCGCGATGTCGAATGCCGTCCCGTGATCGACCGACGTACGGATGATCGGCAGACCGAGCGTGACGTTCACCGCCTGGCCGAACGCCACCATCTTGATCGGGATCAGGCCCTGATCGTGGTAGCACGCAATCACGGCGTCGAACTCGCCTCGCATCGCACGCAGAAAGATCGTATCGCCGGGGAACGGGCCGGCGACGTCGATGCCCGCCCTCGCGCTGCGGGCAACCGCGGGTTCGAGCACATGCGATTCTTCGATCCCGAGGACACCGTGCTCGCCCGCGTGCGGGTTGAGGCCCGCCAGTGCGATACGCGGGCGCGCGATGCCAAAGCGCGGCAGCTCGCGCCAGGTGAGGTCGATGATGTCCATCACCGATTCGATCGTCAGCGCCGACGGAACCCGCGCGAGCGGAATGTGAATGGTCGCCAGCACCACGCGCAGCTTCTCCGACCAGAACATCATCGCCACGCGCTTTGTGTGGGTGAGGTCGGCCAGCATCTCCGTATGCCCGCGCCAGGGCAGGCCGGCCAGCGCCAGCGCCTCCTTGTTGATAGGCGCGGTGGCGATCCCGGCAATGCCGCCCGCCTCTGCGTCGCGCACCGCGCGCACGATGGTCTCGTACGCCGCATATCCAGCCTCAGCCGAAAGCACGCCTGGCGGAAACTCGTGTTCGGGACCATAGAAAAGCGGGACACACGCCGCGACGACGCGCGGGTCGCTCATGGCCTTGCGAGCGATCTCGGGACCGATGCCGGCCGGATCGCCGGCGGTTATTCCGATTCGCGGCAACGACATTTTCAACAGGAGATTAAGAGATCAGGAGGATCTTCGGAAGAGTCATACGAGTCCGTACTGGCGGCAGCGGCCGGCAGCGCCGGGACGGCAAACAATGAAGGCGGCGTGATGGCGAAGTGGACAAACCACGAAGCCGGCCACCTCCGCGAAGGCCATCCCTGGCCTGAGCGCCATGACAGTGAACAACAGACGCTGGCGCCGTGGTTTGCCACGCCGACTTCCCTTGTTTGCCGCGCCGGTGCTGCCGGTCGATGGCGCCGGGCGGAAGAGTCTCGGAGTCGGTAGAGTCGAGGACGCCTCAATTCATGCGCCGCAGGATCCGCAGCCGCCGTCGCCGCACGATCCGCAGCCGCCCGTGCCGCACCCGGTCGGGTTGCCGCACCCGCCCTCGTCGCCGCAGCCGCCCCCCTTCACACCCTTCGCGTTCGGCAGCTCGTAGCGGAGACAGCACTTCAACCGGCCGCAGAGGCCGGAGAGCCGCGACGGGTTCAGGCTGAGGTCCTGCTGCTTGGCCATCTTGATCGACACCGGCTCGAAGGCGTTCAGCCAGGTGGTGCAGCAGAGCGGCCGGCCGCAGGATCCGTAGCCGCCCAGCATCTTCGCTTCGTCGCGCGCGCCGATCTGGCGCATCTCGATTCGCGTGTGGAACTCGGACGCCAGCTCGCGCACCAGCTCGCGGAAGTCGATGCGGCCTTCGGCCGTGAAATAGAAAATCAGCCGCGACCCGTCGAACAACTGCTCGACGCGCGTGAGCTTCATCTCCAGGCCGCGCTCGCGGATTTTCAGGAGCGCAACCCGGTGCGCTTCCTGCTCGCGCTGCTGCCGCTTGAGCCGCACCATCACGTCGTCGGCCGTCGCCTTCCGGACGACGCGGTTGGGCGAGTCCTCGGGCAGCTGACGCCGCTCCATGACCGTCGATGGCGTGGGAACCACGGCGCCAACGGCACTGCCGTCGCCCGACTGCACCACGACCTTCTCGCCGGCCGTGAGGGGCGCGTCGGCAAACGCCAGATCGTTCAGAAGAAATGTCTGGGGCCGCCCGATGGGCGAAAACTTGACCGAAACGTAGCGGACTGGCGCGTTAATGGACATTAATAGCCAACCAGTCAGCGACGACCTTGGGACCGACGTTGGCGTCGAGCGCGTCCTGCGCGCGGGCGACGGCCGTAAACGCGCGGTCGACGCGATCGACACCGAGCGAGCGCGACAACGCTTCCAGCGCGGGGCGGCGATCGAGGTTGGCCAGCAGGCGCTCATCGGCACCGCTCGTCAGCAAGCCGATATCACGCAGCACCGACGTCATCGCCTGCAGTCTCGCGGTCAGGTGCTCGCGCTCGACTGCGGGTGTCGGCCCCCCCTTCAAGAGATCCTTGCCCCGCTCCAGACGGGTGCGCGGATCGCGCGCAGCCACCTCGAGCAGGCGCTCGGCGTCGGAGCGGGCCTCCGCAAACTCGCCGGAATCGAGATCCAGGGCGCGGCCGACGCTGCCATCGGACACAGCGGAGGCCGTCAGCGCATCGGCATGCGAGTACTTGTGCGAGCGCTCGAGCACCGCTGCGACTTCGGCCACCTGCAACCGGCCGAAGCGCAGGTGCGCGCACCGCGAGCGCACGGTTGGCAGCAGCACGTCAGGACGCGAGGTGACGAGGATGAACACCGACGCGGGCAGCGGCTCTTCGAGGGTTTTCAGGAGCGCGTTCTGAGCGCCTTCCATCAGCGCGTCGGCCTGATCGATGATGGTGACCCGCCGGCGTCCTTCGAACGGACGAAACACGGCGCTCTCGATCGCCGCCCTCACCTGGTCAATCTTGATCGAGCCGTTCTCGCCGGGCTCGATGATTTCCACGTCGGGAAACGCCCTGCGCGCGATGCGGCGGCAGGCGGGGCACGTGCCGCACGCGTCAAGCGGAATGGCAGGGCTGTCGCCTTCGCCAAGGCTATGGCGACCCGCCGAAGCGCTTCGCGGAGGTGGGAAGCCCTGCGCCACCGATGTGCAGTTCAGCGCTTGCGCAATCGACACGGCTGTCAGCCGTTTGCCGACGCCTTCGGGTCCCGACAACAACAGGCTTGGCGTCAGCGACCCGCGGGCGATGGCGCGCGCGAGCAGGCTCAGCAAGCGCCGATGCCCCGTAACCTCCCGGAAGGCCATGGTTTCGCCGAATCGTATCATTACCGTAACGGTCATAACAGATCTCGACGGCCCGTGTGCCGCCGCAGAACACCCGCAGGCGCGAAGAGCGCGCGAACATGAGCAAAAGTGGGGTGATTTGCACCAGTGAAAAATTTACCCACTGGCATCCGATTTGGAGAGGTAGCCTGCGTGACCCCGCAGCGGACTCGACGGACAGTTCTGGTGGTCGAGGACGCCATCGCCGTCCGAAACATGCTCGAGGATTTCTTGAGCCTGTACGGATATGACGTGCTCGTGGCCTCGCATCCGGATACCGCATTCAAACGGTTGAAGCAGTCGTCCGCCTCGCTCGACGCGATGATTCTCGACATCGGCCTCGACGACAACCGCTCGGGCATCGAAGTGCTCGAGCTGATGCGTCTCGACGATCGTTTCGTCAGTCTCCCGGTCGTCGTGCTGACTGGCCTCAGCCTCACGAAGGAGGAGGAGGACTGCATTCGACGCAATCAGGCACACCTGCTGCACAAGAAGGAAGGCTACGAACGGGTCTTCAACCGTCTGGCCGAGATCGTCGCCCCCCTCGCCGGCCGAGCCAGGCTTCCGACAGCGCGCCCCCGAACTCTGGGCGCCTGACACACCATTCGTAGATTGGTAGATTGGAAGATTGATTCAAAGAATGCTCTAATCTGACCGTCTGCCAATCAATCTGCGAATCTCCCAATCTGCGAATCTCGCAATGCGGGCGTCAGTCGTTCCTGTCCTTCTGCTCTCTAGCCGCGCTTCCCTCATGCCGGCGCGCGAGCCAGCGCGAAACCGAAGCAGAGCCTGCCGTTCCAGTGATCGTCGAACGCGTACGTCTTGGCAACATCCGCGGCACGGTCAGTGCGACCGGTATGGTCTCCACCCTTCCGGGCGCGTCCTTTGCGGTTGTGTCACCTCAACCCGCACGTATCGCCGAAATCACCAAGAACGTCGGCGACCCTGTCAAAAGCGGCGAGGTGCTCGTGCGCTTCGAGTTCCCCTCGCTTCGCGCGCAGACCGTCGTCGACGCCGCGGGTGTGAAAGCAGCGGAGCTTCGCGTGCAGCAGGCGAGGCTGGCACAGACCCGACTGAAAGCGCTGATGGCCCAGGGCGCCGCATCGCGCAGCGAGATGGACGACGCGGAGCGGGAGCTCGCCACCGCCGAGGGCGAGCTACTGACGGCGAAGGCGGCCGCGACGGCGACCGAGACGCAAAGTCAGAACACGGCAGTCCGGGCGCCCTTCGACGGCACGGTTACCGAACGGTTGCACGACGTGGGCGACGCCGTGCGGCCCGAAGATGGCGATGCGATTCTCCGGCTGATCGATCCGAAACAGGTGCAGGTGACCGCGAACGTCTCGGTCGCCGATGCGGGGCGCTTCGTGGTCGGCGCCAGCGCCAGGGCCGTCGCTGAAGGAGCGGCGGCAGTAGGTGGCGTACCGGTGTCCCAATCACGCGCCACGGCGACGCCGGTGCTGCTCAGAGTGCTGACGCGCCCCACGCCGGAGGTCGGCGCCAGGAGTATCGAAATCACCCTGGCATTCGAAACGCCGACCGACCTGCAGCCCGGCATACAGGTCGGCGTCGAAATCGACGCCGAGCAGCGATCGAACGTCCCGCTCGTCCCGGCCATTGCCGTCCTGAAGGACGATCCCAAACAGCCGGTCGTGGTCGTGGCGTCGGGCGATGTCGCCGAGCGCCGCCCCGTGGTGATTGGCCTTGTCGATGCGGAAAATATCGAGATACTATCGGGGCTCAAATCCGGCGAGTTGATCGTGACCCAGGGGCACACCGCCCTGAGGGACGGCACGCGCATCAGCGTGAGCGCGCCATAACTTGCCAGCTGTAGCCCGCCCAAGCGGGCGAAGGCTGGACGAACGAAGGAGGATCGACGTGAAACGCATGCTTTTCGCTGTGGCCCTGTGCACAGCTCTCGGGATCGTCACGTTCTACGCTCAGGCGGGCGGGCAGAAACCGGCCTCGGCCGACCCGTACGCGAACAACGCCGACGCGGGCAAGACCAAGTTCCCGCTGGCGGCGCCGGCAGGCACGAACAGCGGAGCCAAGGAGAAACCGCTGCCCGGTGCGGTCAATACCGGGTCGATCGATCCGGCGACCTGGAAATACGGCCCGAACACCGCAGCGCCAGCGGGCTCGAAGCTGTGGAACCCGGTCAAGGCGAAGCTGAAGGCGGGCGGCCGCGTGACCGGCGGCACCGTGTTCAGTTCCACCGATCCGCTCACCTATTGCGCGATGGCGAATGCCGGATACGACTTCATCTGGACCGAGCAGCAGCACAACGATCGCGACTGGGGACAGGCCGCGCGCATGTGGCGCACCTGCCCGCACGCCAAGGCGGTGCCCGGCGCGCGCGTCGCGTACGCCGACGAGCGCGAGATTCAGCACGCAACAGATGCGGGCGCGCTGGTCATCGTCGTCCCGACGATCGATACGGTGCCGGAAGCGATCGCCGCGCGCGACTGGACGTACTTCCCGCCGCTCGGCAGGCGCAGCCAGGGAGGCGGACAGGGGTTCGATGCGTCCATGTGGGGTGGCGTGCCGGGCGGCTACCGGCAGACCGTCAACGACAACATCGTGCTCGTCCTGATGATTGAAACGCTCGAAGGCGTCAAGAACGCGCACGAGATCGCCAAGATCCCGGGCGTCGACGCGGTCTTCGCCGCGAGCGGCGACCTGGGCAACTTCTCGGGCTACGCCCAGGGCACGCCCGACTACGAACGTCTGATCAACGTGGTGCACGACGCGGCGCTCGCCGCCGGCAAGCGGCTCTGCGGTCCCTGGGCCTGGCGCGATCGTCCCGACTTCACCTGCTTCCAGAACGCAAGTGAGACGGCCGCCATCGCAAACGGCGTCACCGCCGAGCTGGGGAAAGACAAGGACACGCAGGGCAAGGTCGAGGTGGGGCCGTACGCGGCGCACCCGGGGAAGTAAGACCTTCTGTCATGGCAGATGGCAGATGGCAGATGGCGAAAAGTATCTCTGCCATTTGCCATCTGCCATTTGTCCTAGCAGGCATCAGCCGGACCTCGGGCCGGACACTACGTTTCTCACCGCAGATCCCAGGACTCATCGAAGAAGCCCGCAAACGCGATCGAGAATCCGTCGCTGGCGGGCTGCATCTGCAGCACGGCGATGTCGCCGAGCGTCGGCATGCTGTAGTCGGACGTGTAGGCGTTCTCGGCAATCGTCAGACCGCTGTTGAGCACGACGTACCGGGACGCAGCAATGGGATTCGGGTAGACCAGCACCGGCAGATGGCTGGCCGCCGCAAGACTCGCGACCGCCAACGCGGATCGTCACCCGGCTCCAATCCACCGGCAGGCGCGCCGACAATCGGCCAATCCAGCGATTGCTGCCAGGATCGCCAAAGAGCACGACGTTGTAGCTGGCGAAATCGGCCTCGGTCACGTCCGTGTCATTCTTCACGCGCGGGTGCGCGCGGTAGAAGCGCGCGTACGCCTGATCGAATCGCTCGAACCGCTTCATCGCGGTTGTGCGCAGCCTCGTTCCACGGCGTGCCGGTGGGACGCACGAGCAGGAATGGATCGAGGAACGCATCGTCAATCGGGCCCTGAAGCCCATGCGTCTTGTGCAGACCCGCCCGCTTTCCGGCGGGCGCCGACTGCCAGCCCGAGCGCGGTCTTCTCGAAGGCGAGCTCGCGACCCGGCTTCACGCGCATCGCCTGACCGTCGATCCGACATCTCTGAGGCCCTTTGCCGTTTCACGCAGCACGATCCGCGACACGTTCGTCGTCTTGATTCGATATGACGTTCCACCCGACAGCCGCTCGCATCGATTTCGGCGCGCTCGTAGTGCTTCTGAGCCCGTCAATCGTCACCCAGAAGCTCTTGTTGTAGCGGGTCGTGTAGGTGAGAAATCGAATGTGATCGGGCGACTGAAGATCCGCGGTCGGTCCACTCCTTCAGAGAACGCGTCGAGCCGCTGGCGGACTTTCGGGCTCGTGCTGTGCCCGGTATTCTCGGAAATCAGGAAGATGCGGGCGTGCCCTTCGCGACGTAGCTTGTCGGCTCGCCTTCGAAGGGAAGCCTTCCCTGGCCAGCTGTTCGCGGATTCTGATGGACGATTCGAGCTGGCCGCGCGTGGGCTCGCCTTCGGGCGGGCGAGGAATCGACGCCACCTGCGTGTCGCTGTCGCCGTCGTGCCGGCAATCGGCATGTTGAACGCATTCAGCGCCCATTCGGTCATGTTTTCCCAGATGCGGAGCGTCGGCGCTGGTACGGCGGAAATTCGTCCATCATCACGTAGCGACGCGGCCACGTGCCTGCACCGATTTCTGCGGCCACCCACCGGTCGGGATGGTGCAGCGCGAGGTGCCACGCGCCCGCTCCGCCAAGCGAGAATCCCGCGCAGCACGATGCCGCGAGTCGTCGATCTTGAAACGCCGCTTCACGGCGTCGTGACTTCGAACACATCGACCTCGCCTGCCCAATGGTTGGCGTTGTTGCCGCGGGCAAAGACCTCGAGCTGAAACTGGCCGGCATTCCACGCGCCGGTGTTGCGGGGATTTGGCGCCGGCTCAGACACGATCCGGCGGCGTGCGTAAACAGCCGTTCGCCGTCTGGGCGTTCGCGGGGACGGCGTCGTAGCAGATCCAGTTGCTCTTCGATCAGCCGCTGCGATCGGCCGTGCAGGACCATGTCGAGGCGCGTCGCCCGGGTTCCGTCATAGCTGGATGGAATCGTGAGCAGCAGCGGCTGAACGGATCCGTCCAGCGGAGAATAGAAGCCGAGCGCGATCTTTGCCTTTTGCCGCAGTCCATGGCGACTGCCCGTTGCTGCAGCTGCTTTGCCCGTTCGATGCCGCGGTCTACCATCTTCAGCGCAAACGTCACATCGTCCTGGACGGTGACGTCCTGCGGGAATTCGAGAATCCAGTGCCGGCCTTCGCGTGAATCTCGACGTCGGCAACAAGATCGTCTTCTCCACGCGTTTCCTTGAGCGATCGCGCGAGCGGATCGAGCTCACTGAGTTTCACGCCGATGGTCCGACGATCCTGGTCGGTCAGCTGATAGGCAGGGGGAGCCTGTCGAGCGGCCACGACGATCGACGCCAGAAGTGCGATAGAAATGCCTGCGGATTTGGTTCGCATGCGTCTCCCGTGGCTTCTGTCATGGCAGATGGCAAAAAGGTATCTTTGCCATTTGCCATTTGCCATTTGCCATCTGCCATCTGCCATGACAGGCATCAGTACAAGACGTACGCCGTAATCGAGTTCGTCCCGGGCAGGGCGATGTACTGCTTTCCGCCGACCATGAACGTCATCGGCGACCCTTGTGTCGTCTGCGAGATGTTGACGTTCCAGAGCGGCTTGCCCGTCTTCGCGTCGACGACCAGCAGTCCTCCGCCGCCGCCGAGAAAGATCAGTCCGCCCGCCGTCGACAGCACGCCCGACCGTCCCGCAGGAGCGGGCAGATCCCACACCTTCTTGCCGGTGAACGGATCGATCGCGCGGATGAACACGCCCGTCCGTAGTCCTTCAGTCAGCGCCGCCAGTTGCTCGCGCGCCTTGTCGCTGGGCGTGCCGCGGCCGAACCACCGGTTGTCGGCCGTGCGCCAGCGGATCGTCGTGCGACGTGTAGATGGCGCAACTGTCGCTGACACGCGCGTAGAAGAGCTTCGTCATCGGGTTGTACGACGTGCGCCTGGAAGTTCGCGCCGCCACCGCCCGCCGGGCACGCGGCCACGCCCTCTTTGGTCGCATATCGACGCCGGATCGACAATCGGCTTGCCGTCGCTCGTGAACCCTTTGTGCCAGGTCACCTTCGTCGAGAGGTTCGCCGTCAGCAGGACTTCGCCGTTCGTGCGATCGAGAACGTAGAACATGCCGTTGCGGTCGCCGTGCATCAGCAGCTTGCGCGGCTTGCCCCTCCACATCTCGTCGACGAGCAGCATCGGCTGCACGGCGTCCCAGTCGTGCGTGTCGTGGGGTGAGAACTGGTAGTACCACTTCAGCTCGCCGGTCTTCGCGCTCAGCGCGACGACGCTCGAGGTGTAGAGGTTGTCGCCAATGCGCTCTTCTCCCGCGATGTCGGGACACGGATTGCCGATCGCCCAGTAGATCAAGTCGAGCTGCGGATCGTACGAGCCGGGCATCCAGGTCGCGCCGCAGCCGTGCTCGAGCGCCTGGCCGACCCAGGTCTCCGAGCCTTTTTCACCGCGCTTCGGAATCGAATACCACCGCCACACGCGTTCGCCGGTCGACGCGCGATAGGCATCGAGAAAGCCGCGCGCGCCTTCCTCGCCGCCCGCGACGCCCACGACGAGCAGATCGCCGACGGGCAAGCGGTGGCGACGTGGAACTGTAAGAGTCGGCGTGCGATCCCATTTCCGCGTCCCACAGCTTCTCTCCCGTGAACCGGTTGAACGCCAGAAGATGCGCGTGGTCGGTCACCATGAACGCCCTGTCGCCGCCGATCGTGACGCCGCGATTGGTGCCGATGCCGCCTTCGCTGAGAATGCCTTCGTGCGGGGCTGCGCTGTAGGTCCAGATCTGGCGGCCGGTCGTCGCGTCGAGCGCGAAGATTTCGTTCCACCCGTGACGTACATGATGCCGTCCTGCACGACGGGCGTCGACTGCACCGCTCGAGGATTGCCGGCAATCGGAAAAATCCAGGCGGCGCCCAGCCGTTGCACGTTGGATGCGTTGATCGAGCTCGAGCGGGCTGTAGCGATTGCTGGTCAGACTGCCGTCGTAGTGCGTCCAATCCGCTTTGGGTGCAATCGGTTTCTCCCGGTAGACGTCGCCGTCTTTCGAGAGCGGCACGTACCTGCCGTTCTCCAGGAGCACGGCCGACACCTCTGACTGCGCGAACAGCATGCCGGTCCGCGAGCGCCCGTCTGCCATCTTGATGGTGACCGTCTCGGCTCGAGTGACGGCCGTCGATCCGCGCGCAGGCTCGCTCGCGGCAGGCCCTGGCGACGAGCCAGCGCCGCGCGCCGGACCGCCTTCGCGGGCGGGACCGGCACCGCGCGCCGAAGCCGCAGCGCCCTCGAGACCCGCACCTCCTCCACGCCGGCCCGTGAAGCCGCCGGTCGCCATCGCGGGATTTGTCCCCGCCAGCTCGCGAACGCCCGCCAGCACCTGGCGAAGTTCGGCATCATCCAGCCGAAGAGGCGGCGTGTGCCGTCCACCAATCGCCGCCGTCATTTCCGCGTCGGTGTGATATCTCACGTACGTCAGAATCGGCGGCGCGCTCGCACCGGTCATGGCGGCTCCATGACAGCTGCCGCAGCGGCTCTGATAGGTGGCGACCGCCGGAGAAGGAGTCTGGGCCGACGCCGTGGACGCGACGAGCACCACTACAACGCCGCCGATTCCCTGGACCATGCGCTTCATCTCTTGTCCTCGTGAAGGTCCGGCTGACCACCTCCGCCAAGGCTACGGTGGTCCGCCGTAGCTTCAGCGAAGGCGGAAGCCGGACACTACGTACTCCTCAGGCTGGAATTTTCAGCAGCCTTGTGCTGTTTTCCCACGTGATCTTCCTGAACACGTTCGGTGAAGCCAGTTTCTTCAGCGCGGTCAGCGTGGCGCGCGCGACGCACCGGCCCGTGGTTCCGCCACGGCCGTCGGGGCACGGGCAATCGCTGCCAAACATCAGCTTGTTCTGATGCCGTTCGAGAAACCTGGCGGCAAACTCGGGATCGCGTGTGAGGAAGTTGTTGGCCGAGTTCGCCGACATGTCGGCATACAGGTTTGCGTAATCGCCGAGAAACTTATCGGTCACACCGCCTGGTTTGATCGGCCCCTTCGGATAGGACGTGTCCTCGGCATAGTCGGCACTGACGTTCGCCCAGAACGCATCGGCATGACCGATGAACGTCGTCCTGGGAAACGCCTTGAGCATGGCGTCGAATTTTTTCAGCCCGGTGTTGAACACACCCTGGCTTCCAGGCTGGGTGACTTCCTGGAAGTGAATCGTGATGGGAACATTCAGCTCGGCGGCAAGCGCATAGAGGCGCTGCATCTCGGGCCCCGCGGCCTCGACCTGCGACTTGATTTCTCCGAAGCCGATCGCGCCGTTCTGCACGGCCTTCCGCAACTGGTCAATCGCGTCGGGTTGCCTGACGTCGATGCTCGCGAATCGCACGAACCGGCCGGGATAGGCAGACACCACGGCTTTCGCACGATCCTCGGCGTTCACGTTCGTCAGCAGCACGGCCTTCGTGACGCCAGCCCCATCGAGGTGTATCGCGTTTCCATCCGCGGTCTGCCTGAGATGCAAGTGGATATCCAGCACGGGCCCGCCCCACTCGTTTGCAGCGGGAGTCTGGGCAGAGAGCCGCGAGGCCGCGGCGACGGCAAGCGCCGATTGCAGGAATTCCCGCCTGTTTTTCAGATGGCTTTTCATCGTTGCGCTCCTTCGCTCCGGCTAAAGCCGGGCCCTACCTTAGCCCGGCTGAAGCCGGGCCCTACCGATCAATCGGAAACCGGTTTCGTGGGATCGACCCACAGCCAGCACGTCGCACCCAGCAGGAAGAGACCTCCGGTCAGATACAGCGGCGCACTCCAGTTCGAGAATCGTTGAACCACGAACGCCACGAGAATGGGACTGAAAATCGCGCCAACCTGGCCCGACGTGTTCATGGCCGCGCTCACCGAACCCGCCCGCCGGCCGCCGATGTCGAGACACGTGGCCCAGGCCGAACCGAGAAGAAAATTCGACGAGGCGCCTCCAAGCGCAATCAGCAACGCCGACGCAACCGGCGATGACGTGAACGTGCCGGAAATCGTGAAAAGGCCCGCCGCGGCCAGCGCACCACCGCCGGCGATGATGCGGCCGAGCCGGAGACCGAGTCGCTTCACCGCACGATCGGTCGTAACGCCACCGAAAAAATCGGCAGCGACGCTGAACATCAGCGGACAGCCCGCGAGGATGCTGCCCGTGACCCCCGTCAGGCCTCTCGAAGCGAGGTAGGTCGGCAGCCAGGTGACGTAGAACGCATTGCCGAACGTCTGCGTGAAGTACATCAGGCAGAGGCAGACCACCGTGCGATTGGCCAGCAACCTCTTCCACTGGGTGGCCTCCAGCACGTGACCGGTGTCGGCCGCTGCGCCATCTTCGATGTAGGCGCGCTCCGCCGCGCTGACATCGGGATGCTCGGCCGGCCCGTCGCGAAACCAGCGAAACCAAACGACTGCCCAGATGAAACCGACCGATCCGAACAGGACGAACAGCGTCCGCCAGTCCATGATCCCGAGCAGCGCGGTCGCCAGCAGCGGAGTGAGTCCGCCCATGAGGTGCGCGCCCATGAAGAAAATGCCTTGCACGGTACCGCGCTCGCGCCGCGGAAACCAGCGCGAGAACGTGCGCGCGACGTTCGGCCACGCGCCGGCTTCTCCCGCACCGAAGAGAAAACGCACGGCCAAGAGCGACGGATAGCTGAACGCGAAGCCCGTCAGCACGGTAAACGACGACCACCAGCAGACGATGCGCGTCAGCACGCGCCGCGTGCCCACCCGGTCGCCCCACCAGCCCGTCGGGATCTCGAAGAGCGCGTAGGACAGATAGAACGCGCTGAAGACGTAGCCCATCTGCGTCGAATCGAGATTGAGATCGCGCGCGATGTGCGGCCGCGCCACGCCGATAGCAACTCGATCGAGATAGGTAATGGCCGCCAGCGTCACCGTCATGGCGAGCACTTTCCGCCGGACGCGGGTATCACCCGGATCCGCCGCGGTGGAGGCGATAGGCAGGGCCACTAAGGGGATTAATGATAACTTCTCCCGAGCATGCCGGGTACGATTCCGAAAATCCTCGTCACCGACACGGAATATGGCAAAGCGGAACCTCGCTTCACGAAGGCGCGGGGGTTCGAATGCCTCAGCACGCCCGGAAACGAAGAAGATCTGGCGGCAGCCGTCAGGAAGTTTCAGGCCCGATACGTCATCGTGGGCGGCCGCAGGTTCGCGGGAGCCCTTTACGAGGCATTGCCCCGTGGTGGCGTCATCGCGCGCTTCGGCGTCGGCTACGACGGCCTCGATTTGAAGCGAGCGACGGAGGCCGGCCTGCTGTGCACCAACACACCGGGCGTGCTGGACCAGTCGGTGGCCGAACACACCATGCTGCTCGTCGCGGCGGCGGCCAAAGGGCTCGTCCCGGCGGCGGCAGCCATGGTGACCAGCGTCTGGAATCCGGCCACGGGGATAGAACTGCGGGGAAAGCGGCTGGCGATCGTGGGGTGTGGCGAGATCGGACGCGCGGCCGCGCGTATCGCCGCGCTCGGCTACCTCATGCAGGTCGTCGGCTGCACCAGCCCTCGCTCGGCTCCGCCGGCCACCCTCGAGCACTTTCACGCCGTGACGAACGACTTTTCAGCCGCTGTTCGCGGCGCCGACTTCGTCAGCATCCATATCCCGGCCAACGCCGATAACGCGGGGTTCATCAATCGCGAGCGTCTGGCGTCGTTCGACAAACGGGCCTGGCTCGTCAACACGGCCCGCGGGGCGGTTGTCGACGAAGCCGCTCTCTTCGACGCGCTGGCTGGCGGCCGCCTGGCCGGAGCCGCGCTCGACGTGTTCGAACGCGAGCCCTACGTTCCGGCGGCGGGCAGCGGCGACCTGCGTTCGTTGCCGAATGTCATCCTGACGCCGCACGTCGGCAGCAACACCGTCGAAGCCAACGATCGCATGGCCGAGCGCGCGCTGCAGAACATCGCGTTTGCCGAAGCGCGCGAGTTCACCCGGATGGATCTGCTCAATCGAAGCGTCCTGCCGTAACCGCCATCTCGATCATCGTCTCGCTGTGCACGAACGCCCCGCGCTCGTCTTCGAGCGTGGCCACGACCTTCTTCGATCGGGTGTCGATGACGTCACCCGTGGAGGGGTAAGCGAACCGGCCATCGATCCCGAACGTGATCCAGCGAGGCTGCGCGCGAACCTCGATCGTGGTGGTGGGAACGGGCGGATAGGTCGTCGCATCGAACACGTGAATGCGGTTGTCGACGCCGTCGGCCACCCACAGTTCGCGTTCATCCGGCGTAAGGGCGATGCCGTGGCTGGGGCATTCGAACTTGCCTGCCGCCTCCATCTGGTAGCCCTCGATGACCACGCGATCGAGAATCAGTCCGGTCTGCAGATCCGCCACCTCGAAGCCGACCAGGCCGTCGACGTTCGCAAACGCCCGCGAGGCCTTGCCGTCGATCGTGAACGGGCACACGAAGCTCGAGAACGGCCCGATTTCCCTGATCGGCTTGTGCGTCTTCGTCTCGACGACGGTCAGGACGGATGATTCCCATGCTGCAAGAAATGCGTGCGCACCGTCACGTGAGAAAAGGGTCTGCCGCGGATACCCGGGAACGTCGATCGTCGTGACCAGATCGCCCCGTTCGGCATCGACGACGTACCACTTCGGGGTTCCGAACGAGGGTGCGTAGATCGTCGCGCCGTCGGGAGACAGCGCAATGCGATCGCAGCAGCGGCCATCGTAGGTTTTTTCCCAGACGATCTTCCCGCTGGCCAGATCGAATGCCGCGAGGCGCTTCACCGTGCCGACATACAAACGCCCGGTTCGCGCGTTGGCCGCCACGCCACGCACGTTTTCGGGCTGCTGCCCCGCCGGCACGGGCCACGTGGGAATGCGCTTGAGGAACTTGTGGCCGGCATCGATATCGAACACGAGGATGCCGACGCCCTGGTATTCCACCTGGCTGGTCGAACCGGGTACGACGACGAACAGCAGCCGTCGAGCCGGCTGGGCCGCCAGTGGCCCGGTGACGAGGAAGACGATGAGAAGGAGGATCAGCCGCCGCAAGTGGGTTGCAGCGTTTCGAGCGACGTGATGTTAATCCGGCTCAGCGTCGGGCGCCGAATCAGAAACCCGCGGACTTCCACCTTCTGGCCGATCGCGCGTTCGGGCGAGTAGGCCGCCGAGACCATCAGGTCGAATGTCTCCGAGCCCAGCGGCATGTTCGCGGCGGCGCTCTTTTCCTCGGCGCTCGGCTGCGGGTTTCCCGAGCGGGCCGGCTCGGTTGTATTCGTCAGCAGCCATGCCCGGTCCGATTGCGTCAGACAACCCACGACGCGAACGAGCGAAAAGTTCGGCACCGGCTCGGGTCCGGTTTTCGACACGACCTGAACGTTCGCGAGCTGCGCGGCCTGAAGCTCTTCGGACCCGGCGGGAAATTCGTTCATCTTCAACAGGTAGCTCACGATGTCGACGTAGGCCTCGTCGCTGAGGCTCCCTGCCGCGCCGCGCGGCATCGTCGTCCTGGTTTTGTCGAAGAGCAGATGCAGGCTCGCCTCGCGGAACTTCTCCATGAAGCGGCTTCCTCGGAGCAGCCCGCTGTAACCGCTCAGGTCCTCTCTGTGACAGTTCGCACAGTGCGTGGCGTACTGATGCTGACCCCGCGCCGCCTGATCCTCGGAATACACGCCGTCCCACACGGTCTTCGCGGTCGATTCCGTCGACTGCGCAGCCGCGCCGATGGTCGCCGCAAGGACAACTCGCGATGAGTACGATGTCCGGCTTCCGCCTTCGCCAAGGCTATGGCGGGTCGCGCCAAAGCTCGCCTGTTTCCCGCGAGCGACGGCGGAAGCCGGACCGTGATCGCGCTGCATCATTGGCAGCTTGGCGCGATCGAGTCGATCGAGCTGATTGTCATCCGCTGTTCACCCGGCAATCTGATCAGGAGGCCCCTGACGTACATTTTTTCGCCCTTGTGCGATTGCGGGTCGTACGCCATCGCATCGAGCAGGCGGAATTCCTGCGTGCCGAGTGGCGTCGCGGCTGCGGCGCTCTTGTCCGGCGCGGGCGATCCTGTCGGCCGCAGACCCACGGGTTCGCTGGCCTTCGACAGCAGCCATGTGTTCTCGGGCCCCGGCACGAGACACCCCACGACCTCGACGTACGAGAAGTCGCCCACGGGCGGTGGGGGCTTCGGCCGGCCCGGCAACACGTTGATGCTCGAGAGCCCCTCGGCCGTCAGATCCTGTGTCCCTGCCGGAAATCCGTTCTCCCTGAGCACGTGCGCGACGATGTCGAGATACACCGTGTCGCCCATGCTCGCCGGCGCGCCGCGCGGCATGGTGGTCGCAATCTTGGTGTAGAACGTTTTCAAATCCTTGCCGGCGAAGATTCTGGCGAACCGATCGCCTCGCAGCGCTGGACCGTTTGCACCGCCGAGATCCGGACGATGACAGCCGCTGCAGGCGTTGTCGTAGGCGGCCGCGCCGCGATCGGCCTGTTCCTCGGTGTACACGCCGTCCGCAACAGTTTTGACCTGCTCCTGTGCGCGAACGGTCCAGTCGACGATGCCTGTCGCGAGAACGACTGTGATGGCCAGGCACGAAAGCGCGAACGTTGTCGGGGCGCATTCAGCGTTTCGAGGGAATCTTGGGCGTCGTGCCGCTTTCGGTGATGAGCTTCGTCAGCAGATCGACGGCCAGGTCGACCGGCAGACCGTCGGCCAACGCGATCGGCGTCCGCCCCGCCGCGTTCATCTCGTCGAGCTTCGCGCCACGATCGGCCAGGAACTGCATCACTTCGACGACCTCGGGCTGCGTTCGCCCGTTCATGCCGACCGCGACGTGCATGATCGAGTTCTGCGTGGGCGTCGTGACCACATCGACATCCGGATCGAGCTCGTAGGCGTATGTGAAGGTCTTCAGCCGTGCGCCTCCGGCAGCGGCCATCAAGACACTCGACCCGTCCTGCGCCCTCAGCTTCGGATCGGCGCCGCCAGCCACGAGCGCGCGCATGATCTCTTCGTAATCGCCGCGCGCGGCCATCATCAGCGGCGTCTGCTCGCCGGCGGCGGTTCGGAAGCCGCCGCCACCACCGCCCCCGCCCGCGGGCAGCTGCGACCGCGGCGTGCGGACGTTCGGATCGGCGCCTTTCTCGAGCAGCTTCTTGACGAGCGCGAGATCGCCGACCTGAGCGGCCAGATGGAGCGGCGTGTTGCCCGAGCGATCGCGGCTGTTGACGTCGGCGCCGGCGTCGAGCAGCGCAATCGCCGCCGCGGTGTGACGGTACGCCATCGCCACCATCAGCGGGTTGCTTCCCGACGGCAGCGTGTAGTTCGGATCGGCACCGGCCTTCAGGAGGACCGCGATCGTCTCGACGTCGTTCTTCGTCGTCGCAAAGACCAGCGGCGTGAACCCGTTCTTCGAAACGGCTTTCGGGTTGGCTCCGATCTCGACGAGCACTCTCGACGACGTCGGCGTGCCCTTCGGCGGCCGCCCACATGAGCGCGGTCTGGCCGCGGCGAGGGTCGGCGACGTTCACGTCGGCGCCATGCAGCACGAGCTGGCGCACGGCATCGACGCTGCCCGCACCGGCCGCGATCATCAGGGCGGTCTCGCCGTTCCATCGCGTGGTGTTCGCATTGGCGCCGGCGGCCATCAGCCGCTGGACGAGCGCCGCGTCGCCGTTCGCGGCGGCGAGCGTCAGCGGCGTCTCGCCGTACTCGTCGACGGTATTCGACCTGGCGCCGGCCGCGAGGAGCGCTTCGGCCATCGACCGCTCGCCGAGGTGGACGGCCCACGCCAGCGCGGTCGCGCCATCGGGCTGTGCCGCGTTGACGTCGGCTTTGGCGCGGAGCAGCGACGGGAAGCGCTTTCGCATCGCGCCGCTTCACCGCGTCGAGCACGCGGAGATCTTTTGCTGGGCGGATACTGCGCGACTGGACGAGAGTCAGGACCAACGCGACGATCACGGCCGGCTAACAGCCGGACACTACGTACGGCAGCCCGACGCACCTATCGCACCCAACGCACCCCTCGCACTCCTCGCTAAAGCCCTGTGCCACTGCCGCCCGGCAGGGCCGAACCCGCGAACCCCACGAACCTCACGAACCCGACGAACCCACGAACCTACGAACCCACGAACCATTTAGAGATCCGTCAGCCGTCCCGTGCTGTCTCCGAAGCCGGCGACGGCGGCACGCCCGGCGAGATCGAACATGTTGAGGAACAGGTTGTTCAGCGGCGTTTCCTTCGGGTACACGATGTGGCGATTGCCCTTCACCTGGCCGTTCGCGTTGCCGGCCAGCACGATCGGCAGATCGTCGTGCGTGTGAATGTTCGACTCGCTCAGGCTGCTGCCGAACACCACGAGCGAGTGATCGAGCAGCGTGCCGTCGCCGTCGGGGGTCTCCTGCAGCTTCTGCAGCAGATAGCCGAACATCGCCGTGTGCAGCTCGTCGATCTTGATCAGCTTCTCGACGCGCTCCGGGTCCTGCTGGTGGTGCGAGATCGAGTGGTGGCCGTCGGAGATACCGATTTCGCGATAGGCGCGGTTGCTGCCGTCGCGGCCCATGGTGAACGACGTGACGCGCGTCATGTCGGTCTGCCAGGCGATGACCTGCAGATCCATCATGAGCTTGCAGTACTGCTCGTAGTCGTCCGGAATCGCGCTCGGCCGCTCCATGTGCGGCAGCTTCATCGGTGATGTTCTGTTCCTCGGCGCGCTGAATGCGGCGCTCGATGTCGCGGACCGCCTCGAGGTACTCGTCGAGCTTCCGCTTGTCGCCTGCGCCGAGCGACCCTCGAGGCGCGTCAGGCTGGACGTGACGTAATCGAGCACGCTCTTCTGGCTTTCGAGCCGCGCCATCCGGTCGGCCGCCGAGGTGCTTTCGCCGTCGCCGAACAGGCGCTCGAACACCGCGCGCGGGTTGATCTCGCCGGGCAGCGGGCTGGTCTCGCCCCGCCACGACATCGACATGTACGCGCACGTGTAACCCGAGTCGCAGTTGCCGGCGAGCGGCGGCTGTTCGAGCGCGAGCTCGAGCGACGCCAGCTGCGTCTGCTTGCCGAACTCCTGCGCGGCGATTTGGTCGGCCGAGATGCCGAGCTTGAAGTCGGCGCCGCCGGTCTTGTACGGGTGCACGCCGGTCAGCCACGTGGCGGTCGCGCGCGCGTGGTCGCCGGGACCGTCACCGAGCGCGCGTCCCGTCACCTGCGCCAGACCGCTCAGCACGACGACGTTCTCGCGGAACGGCTCGAGCGACTTCATCGTCGGGCTGAACTCGAAGTTGGCGCCGGCCTGCCGCGGCGTCCACATGAATTGCTTCGGGCTCTTGTCGTTGCACCCGATGATGCCGTTCGGCGTATAGACGTACCCGAGCCGCACGGGCGCCTTCCTGCGCGGTCTGCGCGAGCGCGGTCAGCGGCGCGAACATCGAATCGAGCACGGGCAGGGCCATCGCGGCGCCTACGCCTCTCAGGAACGTCCGCCGCGGCAGGGTCTTGTTGGTGATGATCATGACTAGCTCCTAATTATGTTTCGCGCTTCGCCCCGCGCCGTTTGCCGCATCGTGAATGGTGTGCTCTTCACGATCGAGACAATCAGCGACGACATCCGATAGTTGTCGGCAGCCGCCTGCCGCGCGATCGCCCGCACGGTTGGATTGTCGTAGTACTCGACGCCGCGCCCCAGCGCATACGTCATCAACTTCTCGGTGACGGTCCGCACGAAGTCCTCGCGGTACTTCGTCACCATCAACTGCGTGAGCCCGGCGGGGCCGTTGAACTCGGTACCGTCCGGCAGCCGGCCGCTCGCGTCGATGTGCCCGCCGGCATCCTCGTCACGCCATTTTCCGACGCCGTCGTAGTTCTCGAGCGCGAACCCGATCGGATCCATGCGCGCGTGGCACGCCGCACACACGGCGTTCGGCACGGTGCTGCTCCATCTGCGCGCGCAGCGACAGCGCCTTGCCGTCCTTCTTCGCCACCAGCTCCGGCACGTCGGCCGGCGGCGGTGGCGGCGGCGTTCCCAGCAGGTTCTCGAGCATCCACTTGCCGCGCAGCACGACCGAGGTGCGATTGGGATACGACGTCACGGTCAGGATGCTGCCCTTGCCCGAGCAGGCCGCGCCGGTTCGGATCGGTCAGCGTCACGCGGCGGAACTGCGAGCCGTAGACGCTGCGGGATGCCGTAGTGCTCTGCGAGGCGCTCGTTGACGAACGTGTGGTCGGCCGTCAGCAGGTCGAGCAGACTGCGATCTTCGCGGACGATGCTGCCGACGAAGAGCTCCGTTTCTTTCATGAACGCCGTCGCGCAGCGCCTCGTCGAACGGGAAGATGACCGGGTCGGGCGTCGACCGTCTCGACGTTGCGCAGATGCAGCCACTGCCCGGCAAAGTTCGAGATGAGCGCCTCGGAGCGCTCGTCGGCGAGCATGCGCTGCACCTGCTGCTGCAGCACGACAGGATTCTTCAGCCGGCCCTTCTCGGCCAGATCGAGCAGCTGATCGTCCGGCATGCTGCTCCAGAGGAAGAACGACAGGCGCGACGCAAGCTCGAGATCGCGAAACCGGATAGGCCTTGCCCGGCATCGCGCGCCGGATCTCGTTCGATGCGGAAGAGGAAGTCGGGCGAGACGAGCAAGCGCTTCGAGCGCGCGCTGAATGCCGGTGTCGAAGTCCCCGCCTTCGCTGAAGCTTCGGCGGGCAAGCCCGGCCCTTCTCGTAAAACGCGAGCAGCGGCTGCACGTCGGCCGGCGTCACCGGGCGCCGAAACGCGCGGCGCGCGAGCGTGGTCGAGAATCGTCCGCGCGCAGGCGGCTTCTTCCTTCGCGGTCCTCGGCTCGCACGTGAAAATCTTCGAGCGGCTGGCGGTCACGCCGCGTCCAGACGTCTCATACGGGCCGCCGATCACCAATTGCCTGACGTCGGGTGTTCCGCCGGGCACATCGAATCGTTTGACGCGCGCGCCGTCCAGCCGGAGATCGACCGGATACGGCACCTGCGGAACGCCGCTCCGCGCCGGCGCCGCCGCCACGGCCCGGACCTTCGCTCTCGACCTTGAGATTTTCGCGCGGCGACGTGACGCCCACCCAATGAAGTCCCGCTTTCACGGGGACGCGCACCTGATACGGATCGATCTCCGGATCGTTCTCGCCGATCGGCGGACCCGGGATGCGAATCTTGAAGACGTATTCGCCATCCACGGGGAAGTAGTGCTGTATCGAGATGCCGGCGCGCGAGTCGAACGGCAGATCGTCGCTGATGCGCTCGTTGCGCGTGCCCTTGATCGGATCGCGCTTGGCGTCGTAGATGTCTTCGACCGGCTTCAGCGAGATGTCGCCGACGGCGAGCCGGCTGATGCGCCGCGCCGCGGTCATGTAGCGCTCGAGCAGCGCCGGCGACGTCGACAGCACGGCCGCGATGTTGTCGAATCCGTAGCCGGAATCGTCGACCGGCAGCCATGCGCCCGGCTTGACGTCGACCGCCAGCAGGTCGCGGATGACGTTGCTGTATTCGGCGCGGTTCAGGCGGTGGACGGGCGCGCGACCCGGATTGGGCCGTGCGACGGCCGCCCGGTCCAGCGTGCGTTCGAGGAAAGCCGCAAATGCCGCAGACGCCTCGGGTGCGGGCCGCGTTCGCACGGTCGGCGGCGGCATTTCGCCCGACCGCACCTTTCGAAGGACCTTCTCCCACACGCCGGCATCGGCGCTCACGCTGGTCACGTCGACCTGCTGCAGCGAGAGACCGCCCGTCTTCAGCTTGTCGCTGTGACAGTTGACGCACGACCGGTTCACCAGCGCCGCGTGCGAGGACACGTCGGTTGCCGCGGGTTTCTGCACCTGCGACGAAGCCTGCCGGGTGTACATGGGTGCCCACAGGAGCATGCTGCCGGCCGCGAGCCACACCATTCGCATCGTTGTCACGTTCTGTCTCTCCATTATCGGGTTTTTTGCGTCGAATTCGCCTCTGATCTTTGACCTCACCCCTTGGGGGGAGCAGGGTGGATTTGCCCTGCACGCTATAATTTGCGCCGAGAATGCCCGATTCACGCTGGCGCCGCGCACTCGCTCTGCTGTTTCCCGCGCTGCTCCCGTCCCTGCAACTGTTTCTATTCGGCCCGCATACCCTGTATGCCGGAAACCCCGAAGAGTTCAGCGCGCCGTTCTCGAGCATCATCGTGCACCTCGCGCCGATGATCCTCGGGGTCACCGGCGTGCTCATCCTTATTGGCCTGGCGCTGCCCGAGCGGTTCTATCGCCACTACCTCGTCGGATTGGTGGGTGTTGGTCTTGTCCTCTGGATACAGGGCAACCTGATCGTGGGCGATTACGGGGTACTGAACGGTGAGGAGGTCGACTGGAGCGGCCAGGCATGGCGCAATCGGTACGAGCCACTGCTGTGGATTGGACTTCCGCTCGTGTTCACGATCTTCGCGAGCCGGCTGTTAACCGTGTCGGTGTTCGTGAGCCGCACCCTCGTGGTGCTGCAGGCCGTGCTCATGGCGGTGACCGCCGCCAAGGCCGACCCCGAGGTGCGCGCGAAGTGGGAGGGTCCTCCCGACGCGATCTTCGAAGCCTCGTCGACGCAGAACGTCTTCCATTTCGTGCTCGACGGTTTTCAGTCCGATGTCTTCCTCGACATCATCGAAGCGGAACGCGCCGAGATGGACCGAAGCTTCTCGGGATTCACGTTCTTCGCCAATCACGCCGGAGCGTTCCCGACGACGATCGTCAGCATCCCGACCATGCTGACGGGACAGGCGTACCGGAACCAGGAGCCGATTCGCCGGTTCATGAACCAGGCGTTCAAGAAGGGATCGATCTTCAACGTCATGCGCTCGCAGGGCTATCAGGTGGACGCGATCTCGGGTCTGATCTTCGACAAGGCATCCGCCACCAACTACTACCGTCTGCCGACGCCATATGTCACCTACGATGCGTATGTGAGGTTCACGGCGTGGCAGCTCGCCGACCTCTCGCTCTTCCGGCATTCACTGCATCTGCTGAAACCGACCATTTACAACAACCAGTCGTGGCGGCTGCAGAACGCCTTCGGGCAGGACAACGCCGACACCGCTGGACGCCGTCATTTCCCCGTGAACGCCGAAGCGTTCATGAGGGATTTCACGCCGCGACTGCACGTGGCCCACGATCGGCCGCTCTACAAATATGTGCACGTGGGCATTCCTCACTGGCCGATGACGCTCGACGCAGACTGCCGCTACATCGGCATCAATCGCGCGTCGCGCGAACTCTACACCGGCCAGGCCCGGTGTGCGGTCAGGCTGGTCGCCGAGTTTCTCGACCGGTTGCGCGAGCTTGACATCTACGACAGCAGCATGGTGCTCATCACGTCGGACCACGGTATTGCGATCACGCCGGATGGGTTCACCGGCGAGCGCGACACAGTTGGCGGCCCGCTGTCGAACCTGTCGGGCAGTGCGCTCGCGCTGCTCGTCGTAAAGCCGCCGCACAGCACCGGCCCGATCCGTATCTCGCAGGCGCCGACGATGATCAGCGACATTCCTGCAACCATCGTCGACACGATGGGCCTGAAGAATCCGTTTCCCGGCACGCCCGCGATGAAAGTGGACGAACATGCGCCGCGCCCGCGCACCTTCGCGGTGTATCCGTGGAGCAGCGCGGATTGGGCCGCCGACCACTTTCCCTACATGGATGTGTTCACGATTAACGGCCCGGTCATCGATGGGGCCGCATGGCAGACGGAGGATCCAGCCTACCCGCCGGATGTCGCCGTCGGCGATCGCTCGCGGGGGTTCTATCCTCCCGAACGCGGCGGCACCGGCGTCACGTTCCGATGGATTGGCCCAACCGCCTATTTGCACGCGCCGCCTGATGCTAAAGGGTTCGAACTGGCCGTGCGATCGGCGGCAACAACCCCGCAGACGCTCACCGTGGAGATTCGCGGCAAGGTGGTGGACACGCGCACGCTGAGCGATAACGAGTGGAACACACTCACCTATCAGATCGGTCCCAAACCCAAAGAGGCGAAACCCGACGCCGAGTGGGTCGTCCTGAAAGTCGAGCCAATGTGGCGCCCCCGCACTGACCGTCGCCGACTCGGCGTCATGACGCGCGATTTGAAATGGCGCTGATTCTTTTCGTTGTTTCAGATCTTTTGATCTTCTGACCTTCTGATCTTCTGTGTCCGTGACTCAGATCGCCGCGATGCAGTCGATCTCGACGAGCGAATCGCCAGGAATACCACCGGCCGCGGCGATCGTCGTCCGCACGGGCGGCTCGAGGCCGAAACGCCCCTGGAACGCGCCGTTCATTCCCGCGTAGTCCTTCAGGTCGTTCAGGTACACGTTCACCTTCAGCACCTTGTCCATCGACGAGCCGACTGACAGGAGACGCTTCTCGATTTCGTCGAGCACGTGCTTGGTGTGCTCGCCGATGTCTCCCTTGAAGTGCGCCCCGATGCCGGCGATGAACACCATGTTGCCGAACGTGACGATGCCGCTGAAGAGGGGCGGCTTCTCGGGTGGCTTGCCATTGGGCCAGATCACGCGCTTCACGGGCTTTTGCCCGGCAGTCGTCTGCGCGCCGGCAGCCGCGGGAAGCGCAACGGCGGCGGCAACGGCCGTGGTTTGGGTGAGGAACTTGCGGCGGTTCGATGTCATAGGGATCCTCCTGGCGCGGCTAAAGCCGCGCCCTACGCTAAGCCGCGCTACGTGTTGTCGCCGTTACCGTGTTGTCGCCCTACGGTGTTGTCGCCGTGAGACCGTTCAAATCGTAAACAACCTTGCCGTCGCGCAACGTGAGCTCGCACGTGATTCGTTGTGTGCCATCGAGGCGCACGCCAGGACCGTCAACGTACCCGAAGTGGCCTTTCTCCACGCGCCACACGGCCACGTCCGCATTCGCGCCGGGCGAGAGGTGTCCGAGCGCTTCCTGGCGGATCGTACGAGCGGCATTCCACGTCGTCCGGCGGATCACCTCGTCCAGCGAAAGGCCGAGCGAGAGAAATTTGCTCATCACGTTGGGCATGTCCTTCATCCCGCCGCTCAGGCTCGCCATGTGAATGTCGGTCGAAATCGTATCGGGCAGAAATCCTTCCTTGATCGCAGGCACCGCGATGCGCCACGCAAAGCTGGTGGCTCCGTGGCCGACGTCGAAGAGGACACCCCGCTTCCTGGCTTCCCAGAGCGCCGGATTCACCTTGCCTGACGGATCCTGTTCTCCGCGAATCCCGGAGTACACGTGCGTGTAGATGTCGTTCGGCCGCAGCTTCACCATCACCAGTTCCGACAGCGGCCGCTCGTTCCGACGCGCGCCGAAGTCCACCATCACCGGCAGATTGGCGAGCGTGCCCGCCTCGACCGCCCGCTCGACCGGCGCCCATTCGGGTCCTGAATAGTGCGCCGTCTTGATGCCGACGACGAGCCCGGGGTAGCGGCGCGCCATGTCCGCTGTCGGCTGCGCCGCCATGTCGTTCAGATCCTGCTCGAACTTCCCGCCGCGCATCCCGTGGCCGACGATGTTCAGAAACGCGAGGACACGAGTCGACGCGCGATCGATGATGCGCTGCTTGAAGTCTTCGAAGTTGCGCCACCCGGAGCTGCCCGTGTCGACAACCGTCGTCACGCCCGAGCGGGGCGCCACGAGGTCGGGATAGACGCTGTTGTCGCCGGCATACGAACGCGCCTCGCCGGTACCGGCATAGACGTGCGTGTGAATGTCCACGATCCCTGGACTGACGAAGAGCCCACTGACGTCGACCGTTTTGACGGCATCAGCGGGATCGATCTTCGGCGCGATCGCGGCGACCTTCCCTGCCGATATAGCAATGTCTCGAACTGCACTCACGCCATTGCGGGGATCTATCAGATGACCGCCCTGCAGCAGTACGTCGTACTTCTGCGCTGCGGTGGGCGCGTCAACAACAAGGACGAGCAGCAGCGCCAGCGATATCCGATTCACCTGGCGATCGCCTTCTTGATGGCGTCGACCGTCACCTTCGAGCGGAATTCGACAATCTTTCTCGCAAGCTCGATATTTTTCGAGCGATTCGAGACATCCGCGCCGTTGATCGTCGCCTTACCGATTTTTACGCGTTCGTCGAAGCGAACCGCACTTGCGTCGTCGATGAACATGTTGAGCGTGATGATCGGATCATCATGCAGGTCGTCACCCCTCGGTTTGCTCACCAGTCCCTCGCCGGCCATGTACTTCTCAACACCGGCATAGTCGTAGTATTCAGGAATGTGGGCAACTGACCCGCGACCCCATTCAGCGCCGAGCTTATCGGCAACAGCCTTCTGGCCAGCCTGGTTGCCGCCGCTATCGCCGATGAAAATGATGCTCTTGAACCCATGCGCCTGCAGACTCCGTGCGATGTCTTCAAGAATGGCGCGGTAGGTACCTTCCCTCATTGTGATCGTGCCGGGGCTCCCCATATGGCCGCTCTTGGTCGTGTAGTCGCCTTCTGGCACGAACTTCACGATCGGCGCGCAAAGTGCGTCGCCCAGCTTACGTGCAATCGCGTCGCAATTCGCGTGAAGCACGTAGTTATGCTTGCCCAGCGCGAGCCACGGGCCGTTCGGTTCGATGCCGCCAGTCGGGACAATCACCGTTCGCTTTCCTGCGCTCAACGCGTCTCGCACATCCATCCACGTCATCTCTTCGATCCAGACCGTGTCCGGAGTGCGGATCGGATTCGGCGTGTCGACGCAGTTGTACACGTTGTCGCGGCAGTCGGCGCCGCCCCTCGAGCGTGGGTCGGGAGTGCGCTGCCCTTGACCGGAAGCGACGAGCGTTGGCAACGCAAGCGCGATCAACAGCGAGACGACGTTTTTCATCGCATCTCCTTGGGTCCGGCTAAAGCCGGACACTACGTACTTCACGGAGATCTCTATCCGTTCTTCCTTCTTCCTTTTTCCTTCCTTTTTCCTTACCTGCAACGAGTTTCCTTACCTGCGACGAGCCGTCCACTTCGCGCCCAGATACTCGCCCATGTCGAGATCCCCCGACATCTCACTCCCTGAAACCTTCCCCGTGAACGTGAACGACAGCGCGTCTCCGGTCTGACCGCCGTAGTTGCTGCGAAGGCTGACGTCGCTTCCGTTGATCGTCCCGCTCAGATCGCGGGCCACGAAGTCGCCCTGATGCGTGCCGTCAACCTCGTTACCCTTCTGCCTCAGGTGCAACGTGTGCGTGGACGAACCGGCTGCGTACTCGATGCGGACGTCCCAGCGGCCGGTCAAATCGGCTGCCGGCGCTCGCGTCTCGGCGGCGGGCTCGCGAAGCGTCCGCGACGTCAGGACGGCATGAAGCCGATCGGCGATGACGGTTTCATCACCCGGCGACATCATGTACGGCGTCACGTTGACGCCCGTCTCGACGGGCGGGCCCGGCCGGCGTCCCGGCGTGAGATAGATTCTCGGCTCCGTTTCGAAGAGCGCACGCGCGACGGTCTCACCGGAAAACCCGAAGCGCTGAGGATCCCACCAGATGCGCAGCGAAGGCGTGCGATTGGACAGCCCGGAGGGTTCGGTCACATTGGTCGTCACGCCGGAAACCGCCGACACGCGGCGCGAGATGTGATCGAGCCACGACGTCCAGCTCTTCCACTCGGCATCATGATCGCGCTTGACCCACGCCTCGACGGCCGCCAGCATCCCCATGGCTTCTTCCTTCCCGACTTTCAGCGCGCGGCCGGGCCCATGATGCGGCGCGCTGTGCACCCACGCCGCACGCACCAGATCCTTTCGGCCGAGCAGCAGCCCTGCGGTCTGCGGTCCACGCAGGCATTTGCCTCCGCTATAGGTAACCAGCGTGGCGCCGTTCTGCAGGTGGACGTTCGGGATCGTGAGAATCTCGGCGGCGGCGTCCACGAGAATCGGCACACCCCTCGGATTGGCCACCTGCGCAATCGCCTTCGTGTGGAGCACGCTCTGGTCTGCGCTCGTGCCGGCCAGCACGTAGATCATCGCGGTGCGCGGACCGAGCGCGGCCTGCAGCTCGTCGACCGAGCTCACTTCGATGATGCGCGTCCCGACCGCGCGGACGGCCGCGTCGTACACATTGCGCGAGTGCTTCGGGATGATGACCTCGTCTTTGGCGAAGCCGCTGAGGTTCGGGAGGCGGACCTGCAGATCGGGATTGCCGCCGGTCAAACACGCGGCGGTCGCGTGCGTGATCGCCGCGGAACAGCCCGCCGTCACAAGACCCCATTCGGCGCCGGTCAACGTGGCCAGGCGAGCGCCGACCGACTCGGCGAGCTCATCGAGGTGCACGTAGTGGCGCGACGCGGCGTCCATCGCGGCGCGGACTTCGGGCAGCATCAGCGAGCCGCTGATGATGGTGAACGTACCGCGTGCGTTGATGACAGGCTTGACGCCGATCGATCGGTACACATCGGCGCCCGTGCGCGCCGTGTTCTGTGCAGCCTCGACCGGCGCCACGACCAGTGGCGTCTCGATTCCGGCGAGCGTCGACAGGCTCAACACCGCCGCGACGTCGCGTCCTCCGCGCAGCAGATCGCGGCGGCTGAAAGGAGCAGACATGAATGCCCTCCTTACGAAAAACAGGACGTGATCTCCTGTTATGAACTTACGTACTGACGCTCGGCGGTGCGAACAGTCGCGCGCCTGCATCGGACAACATGACCCACAGCCCGTACACGCCGAGGATCGTTCCGAAAGGAATGTTCATCAGATTGAGCGCCGACAGCACGATCGTCAGAATGCGCGCCCATGGCCGGAATTTGAGCAAGCCGACCCCCGCAACGATGCCGGGCAGTGAGAGGATCAAGATAAACATGCCGAGCGCCGCGCCTGTCAGGCCGAGGACAGGCAGCGCGAGCCATGCATCGGGATCGGAGGCAGCGCCCGCCGCCCCGATGACGCTGAGAAGTGCCATCAGACCAAGCCCGGTCAAGGTGCCGAGCGCGCCAAAGACGATGTACAGGACCGCGAGGACCTTCACGTGGGTATCCATCGTCCAGCCTCCCGTTCCGCTTTCGCGGCTATGATGGCAAAGGACTATACCCTAAGTGCCAGCATGAATCGTGGCTATCGAGGACGCCGGGCATTTCTCGCGACGACGCTGAAAGCGGCGGGCGGGTTCGCATGGTCTCCCGCCTTCTTGCGGCAGGCGGCCGCAAGACCGGGCATTCCCTATGGCGTGTCCAGCGGCGACGTCACGCGCGATCGCGCCATCATCTGGAGCCGCACCGATCGTCCGGCGCGGATGCTGGTCGAGTGGTCGACGACCGAATCCTTTCAGAACGCGCATCGCGTCCGGGGCCCGGCCACCGGCGAGCCGTCGGGGTACACCGCGCGTGTCGATCTCGGCGGGTTGCCGCCCGATCAGCGCATCTTCTATCGCGTGCAGTTCGAAGATCTCGCCGAGCCGCGCGGTCTCAGTGTGCCTCACAGCGGCAGTTTTCTCTCCGCGCGGGCAACCGCTCGCGACGTCACGCTGGCATGGTCGGCAGACACCGTCGGTCAGGGCTGGGGTATCAACCCGGAATTCGGCGGCATGCGGATGTACGAAACGATCCGCCGCGCGCAGCCCGACGTGTTCATTCACTGCGGCGACACGATCTACGCGGATTCGCCGGTCCCCGACCAGATTCCGCTCCCGGACGGAACCGTGTGGAAGAACCTGACGACGCCGGAGAAGTCGAAGGTCGCGGAGACGCTGGACGAGTTCCGCGGCAACTACGTGTACAACCTGCTCGACGACAACGTCCGCCGGTTCAACGCCGAGATCTCACAGGTGTGGCTGTGGGACGACCACGAGGTGAAGAACAACTGGTACCCGGGCATGAGCCTCGCCGACGACGATCGATACACCGAGAAGGACGTCCACGTGCTCGCGAGGAACGCGAGGCGCGCGTTCCTCGAGTACTCACCGATCCGACTCACGTCGGGCCCCATCCCGCCGATCTACCGCTCGATCCCGTACGGCCCGCTCGTCGACGTGTTCGCGCTCGACCTGCGCACGTACCGGGCACCGAACTCCGCCAACAACCAGCCCGTGCCTGGGGCCGGGACCGTTCACGCGGGCGCGCACCAGATTGTCTGGCTCAAGCACGCGCTGCGTTCGTCGAGCGCGGTCTGGAAGGTCATTGCGTGCGATCTTCCGATCGGCCTCGTTGTTCGAGACGGTGACACGCGGTTCGAAGCCATCGCCAACGCCGATGCCGGCGGCCCGCTCGGCCGCGAGCACGAGATCGCCGACCTGCTTCGATTCATGCGGCAGCAGCGGATTCCGAACGTCGTGTGGATCACCGGAGACGTCCACTATGCCTCCGCGCACCATTACGACCCCGAGCGCGCGCGATTCAAGGATTTCGATCCGTTCTGGGAATTCGTGGCGGGACCGCTGAACGCAGGCACGTTCGGCCCTAACGAACTCGACGGCACGTTCGGGCCGGAGCTCCGCTTCTCGGCGGTGCCGGCCGGCAGCCGGCCGAACCGCCCGCCCAGCGACGGCCTGCAGTTCTTCGGCCTCCTCAGAATTTCAGGGAAGTCGCGCGTGATGACAGTGGAGTTGAGGAATCTTGCGGGCGAGCTGATTTATACGATTGATCTCGATCCCCGGTAGCGGAAAAGAACGACGCAGAGCCGCCGAGGCGCAGAGTTTTTGGACATTCTTTACTCTGCGACTTTGCGTCTCTGCGTCGAACACACCTACTTGATGAACAACATCTCGCGATAGGTCGCCAGCGGCCACATCGAGTGCGGCACCAACGATTCGAGCTCATCGCCGGCCTCGCGCACCGCGGCCATCGCCGGAATCACGGTGTCGCGGTAGTGCTTGGCGTGTTTCTCGGCCAATCCGTCCCCCTCGTGCGCCAGGGTTTTCTCGAGCTTGTCGGTGCCGGCCTTCAGCTTGTCGGCCAGCTTCGTTACCTTGTCGAGCAGTTTCTTCCCCTCGACCGACTTGCCGCCGGCCTGCTTGACGGCGAACACGCTCTGCGCCACCTGCTTCTGGTATTCGAGCGCCGCCGGCAGCACGTACCGGTTGGCCATCAACACCATCAACTGCCCTTCGACGTTCACGGTCTTGTTGTAGGTCTCGACCATGATGTCGTAGCGCGCGTGCAGCTCGCGCTCGTTGAGGACCTTGTACTTCTCGAACGCCGCCACGACCTCTTTCGCGGTGAGCTGGGGCAGCGCATCCACCGTGTTCTTCAGGTTCAGCAGCCCGCGCTTGCCCGCTTCCTTCTCCCACTCTTTCGAGTAGTTGTTGCCGTTGAAGATGATGCGCTTGTTTTCCTTGATGATCTTCGGCAGCAGCTCGCCCGCGGCCAGCTCGACCGACTTGCCGCCCTTGGTCAGCTTCTCGAGCTCGGTCGCGATGTAGTCGAGCGATTCGGTCACCGCCACGTTGAGCGCGATGTTCGGGTAGGCGATGCTCTGGCCCGACGAGACGGCACGGAACTCGAACTTGTTGCCCGTGAACGCGAACGGGCTCGTGCGATTGCGATCGCCTGAGTCGCGCGGCAGCTTCGGCAGCACCATCACGCCGGTGTCGAGCTCGCCACCGCTCTTCGAGCTCTTCGCCCCGCCCTTTTCGATCTGCTCGAAGATGTCGGTGAGCATGTCGCCGAGGAACACCGAGATGATCGCCGGCGGCGCTTCGTTCGCGCCCAGCCGGTGGTCGTTGCCCGCGCTGGCGATGCTCGCCCGCAGCAGACCCTGCCACTTGTTCACCGCGCGCAACACCGCCGTGCAGAACACCAGGAACTGGACGTTGTCGTGCGGGCTCTTGCCCGGGCCCAGGAGGTTGTTGCCCAGGTTGTCGCTCATCGACCAGTTGAGGTGCTTGCCCGATCCGTTGACGCCGGCAAACGGCTTCTCGTGCAGCAGGCACGCCAGGCCGAACTTCGGCGCCATCCGCTTCATCGTTTCCATCGTCATCATTTGATGATCGGTGGCCAGGTTGGCGTTCTCGAAGATCGGCGCGATCTCGTACTGGCTCGGCGCGACCTCGTTGTGCCGGGTCTTCACCGGCACGCCCACCTTGTACAGCTCGGTCTCGACCTCCGACATGAAGTCCATCGCCCGCTCGGCGATCGAGCCGAAGTACTGATCTTCGAGCTCCTGTCCCTTGGGCGGCTTTGCGCCGAACAACGTGCGGCCGGCGTTAATCAGGTCGGGACGCGAAAGATAGAAGTTGAGATCGATGAGGAAGTACTCCTGCTCGGGACCGCACGTCGTCACGACGCGATTGGCCTTCGAGCCGAAGAGCTTCAGCACGCGCACGGCCTGTTTCGAAAGCGCTTCCATCGAGCGCAGCAGCGGCGTCTTCTTGTCGAGCGCCTCTCCCGTCCAGCTGACGAACGCCGTCGGGATGACGAGGGTGGTCGCCGATCCGCTCTTCAGCAGCCAGGGCGGGCTGGTCGGGTCCCATGCGGTGTAGCCGCGCGCCTCGAAGGTAGAGCGCATGCCGCCCGACGGAAAGCTCGACGCATCGGGCTCGCCCTTGACGAGCTCTTTACCCGAGAACTCGTACACCGCTTTGCCGTCGGTCACGGGCGCGAGAAACGAGTCGTGCTTCTCGGCGGTGATGCCGGTGAGCGGCTGGAACCAGTGCGTGTAGTGCGTCGCGCCGTGCTCGGTGGCCCAGTCCTTCAACGCGGCGGCCACCGCGTCGGCCACCGACGCATCAAGAGCCTCCCCGTGCGTCACCGTGCGTCGCAGCGCGTCGTAAACGGGCTTCGGCAGCCGCTTCTGCTGCTCGGCGTCGTTGAACACGAGACTGCCGAACGTACCTTTGCCGTTCGGCATTTCCTTCCGTTTCGTCTCAGACCAGTCGCGTATGGCGCTGATCGCTTCACCCAATACCGCTGAGCCCATGCTGTCGTCCTCCTTCGTCGCGGGGCCGCCGGCCGCCGCTTCCTGCCGCTTTGTATGATGACGTCGTCGTCGTTCGTGTGTCCTTCGAACGCAGGTGGCCGTGCATTCTAGCAGCCGGCGAGACTTCCTGAATCACAATTGCGGGGAAGGACACGATTTCCAATTGACATACTTATCAAGATCAGCGCCAACCAACGCTCACCACGTCCCGACCACCCAATCTCGACGTTTTTGTTAAGAATTCCCGCCGCCGATGGCGCTTGACCGGGCGGCGCGCTCGCATGTCCGAGGCGACGACAGCGTAGGTCTTAAGGGAAATGAGCGACATTCGTGTCGCTTCCTCATTTCCCGTAAACGATGGAGAACTCGCGTCGTGCGAAAGGTTGCGACGCATGGCGGATTTTGTGGAGAGTGAGCGTCCGGACCCACAAACTTGTTGGGTTGACGAGATTTGGTCACAAGCTTGTCTGCCGAGCTCCATCCTGCACTTTGGACCCGCCGTCAGAACCCGCCTCGCTCCTTGTTCCTGTAGATCTCTTTGGCCGCCTGATGGAGTTTCTTCCAGCGCTTTTTCTCGGCGGCTGCCGCGGCCTTGTCGCGCTTGCGCTCTTCGAAGGCGACCTCACGTCCGAGGTGGCGGTAGTGCTCGAGACGCTCGGGGTCGAGATCGCCGCGCGCGACGGCTGCCATCACCTCGCATCCCGGTTCGGTCTGGTGCGCGCAGTCGCCGAAACGGCACCCGGCCGCCAGCGCGGCGATGTCCTCGAAGGTTTCCCCGACCGCCGACTCGTCCACCCACGGCTGCAGCTCGCGCATGCCCGGCGTGTCGATGAGAAGCGCCCCGCCCGGCAGCTCCACCAGGTGGCGCGCCGTCGTGGTGTGACGCCCCCTCCCGTCGGCTTCGCGGATACTCGCTGTCTTCAGGCGATCCTCCCCGAGCAGCCGGTTGACGAGCGTGGACTTGCCGACACCGGAGGAGCCGATCAGGGCAACCGTCTGGCCTGGTGTGAGATACGCGGTCAGCGCGTCGAGACCGTCGCCCTGCCTGGCGCTGACGGCCAGCACATCGACAAACGGCAGGCGGCGGGAAATGTCTGCAGCGTCGGAGACCGGGTCGGCGCTCAAGTCGGTCTTGTTGAGCACGACGACCGGCACCGCCCCGGCGTCGCGCACCACGGTGAGATAGCGCTCGATGCGCCGGGGATTGAGATCCTCGGCCAGCGCCGTGACCAGGAAGATGGTGTCGACGTTGGCGGCCACCACCTGCTCTTCGACCGCACGACCGGCGGCTTTCCTGGAGATGGTGCTGCGGCGGTCGAGACGACGAATGATGATGGCGCGCTCGGTCGCCGCCGGGGCCGTCAGGCAGACCCAGTCGCCCACCGCGGGAAAGTCTGCCGTCATCCGGGTGTCGTGACGGAATCGGCCGCTCACCTCGGCCCATCCGTCGAAGTCACCGGCGACCCGATAGGCGCCTCGCTGTTCTTCCACCACGCGGGCGACAGAGGGTCTCGTCGACTCTTCCGCGAGCTGCTGCGCGAAGAAATCACTCCACCCCATGCGCTCGAGCGGAAGCATGCCGGAATCCTAGCACTCTCGTGAATAATCGTTGATTATGCGCATCGCCTTCTTCAGCACGCACCGCTTCGATCGGCAGTTCTTCGATGCCGCCAATCGAGTGACACACCATGACATCGACTACCTGGAGCCGCGGCTCGTGTCGGCAACGGCGTCGCTGGCCGCCGGGGCGCCGGCCGTGTGCGCGTTCGTGAACGACACGCTCGACGAAGTCACGCTGCGGCACCTGGCGTCCGGCGGAACGAAGATGATTGCGCTGCGATCGGCCGGCTTCAACAACGTCGATCTCGCCGCGGCGCGGACGCTCGGCCTGACCGTGGCCCGCGTGCCGGCGTACTCACCACATTCGGTGGCCGAACACGCCGTGGCGCTCATCCTCACGTTGAACCGGAAAATCCACCGGGCCTACATACGTGTCCGCGACGGAAATTTCTCCCTCGATGGATTGCTGGGATTCGACATGCACACGCGGACCGCCGGCGTGGTCGGAACCGGCAAGATCGGCGCGATCGTCGCGAAGATTTTGAGCGGGTTCGGCTGCCGGATTCTCGCGTACGACGTCGCGCAGAATCCCGAGTGTGTCGCGCTTGGCGCACGATACGTCACGCTCGACGAGCTGTGGGCGCAGTCCGACATCGTCACGCTGCATGCGCCGCTGACGTCGACGACGAGGCACATGATCGATGCGGCGGCGATTGCGAAGATGAAACCCGGCGTGATGATCATCAACACGAGCCGCGGAGCACTGGTCGACACCGCGGCCTTGATCGAAGGGCTGAAGAGCAGGCACGTCGGCTTTGTCGGGCTCGATGTCTACGAGGAAGAAGAGCACCTCTTCTTCAAGGACCTGTCATCCCACGTCATTACAGACGACGTGTTCGCGCGCCTGCTGACCTTTCCAAACGTCCTGGTGACGGCACACCAGGCGTTCTTCACGAGCGAGGCGCTTACCGTGATCAGCGAGACCACCCTGCGGAACGTGACGGCCTTCGAGCGCGGCGAGCGGAGCGGCAACGAGCTGTTCTGAGCTGGCCTGTCAACGTATCAAGGCGGAACTGAAGTTCCGCCCTACATCAGATGGGCTAACCACTGGACGACCTCGAACGCCGCGGTCAACACGAGCCCGGCGGCCATCACAAGAATCGCGAGCGCAAACATGGCGGCGATGGCGCCCCCCATGAACGCCACGATCGTGTTCATCAGCTTGAGGAGCGTCAGGTGATCCCGGTCATCGGCAACAGCCAGGTGCGCGTTCATGTAAGTGCCTCCGCACCAGCATGAGCAAGGGGCGTACCCGCGGAATCTGCCCGATTGCGCCTGATCGCGCGCACGTTCGGCCGGCCGGTGGGAATTTTTCCCCGAGGTGGTGAATTTTCGCGTAGCGTTCGGCGTCAGCGCGCTTCGAGGTACTTCTTGGTGGCGGTGAGCCCCGACTCGAGCCCGCTGCGCACGCCCTCGCGGACTTTCCCTCTGATGATCCGGCCGACGAACCCGCTCAAGCCGTCCGAACGGCTGCGATTGACCATCACCAGCCAGAAGCCGGTACCGCGAGACGCCTGGGGTACGAGCACCCGCAGCTCGAGCGCGGTCCAGAAATAGTGACTCGAATAGAGCTGCTTGGACGCCACGACCGTCGCGTCTTTCTCTTCTTGAATCGCGACGTGATTGAGTCTGATAGTGGGCTTGAGACCAAATTCGGCCTCCTGCCAGTAGATGAATGACGTGATGGGCCGGGCTGAGGGCTTCGGGTAGTCGAGGAGGTATTGACGCATGTCCGGCACGTACGCGGCGAGCTCGGGCATCCCCTTCAACAGCTCGCGGAACTCGTTGGCGACAAATGTCGGATTGGCTCCGTCCCGGTACACGGCGAGGCGCGCGTTGCCGCCCTGGCGGTAGGCGTTGACGTAGTCGAGCGCCATCTGCCGAACGAGCCGTTCCAGCTGCGCTTTCGTATCCGGCGCCGACCAGTTCACTTCTTTCTTCAAGCGGGCGAGAGCCTCCGCGCTCGCTTTCAACTCGCAGTCGCCCACCTTACACAATCGGAGATCCTGCACATCATCGTCGGGCAGCACGAGCGCGGCGAAATCCTCGAGCCGGGCCGGATCGCTCACTTTCTTGGTGACGCGGAAGCCGCCGCCCGACTCGAAGCGCTCGATGTCGTGCATCGCCGCCACGTAGCGCGCGATCGGCGCCGCGATCCAGATTGCGCCGAACACACCGACCTCTTTGGCTGGATCGCCCTCGAGCTGCCTCGCGAACGGCGCCCCGCTCTGAAGCGCGCGCCGCTCCTCCACGGTCAGCTTTACGACACTGGTGAGGTATTCCTCCAGGCGCGGGGGGAACGCCGCCTGCCCCTCGAGGCGCGCGGGGCGCACGAGGCAACACATCACGAGCCCGACAACCAACATCTTCAGCGCGGAGGACATGGGCTTTCCTCCTCGCGAGTGTAGCGCAGGCGTGACACAATGGTGAATGGCTCAGAACCTTTCCGACTACGAACTGCGCCAGTCTCCAGACCAGCCGCCACCGCTGCAATCGTTCAAATCGAAGCGGCTGTGGATTGTGGCGGCCCTGCTGCTCGTTGCCGCCGGCCTCGCCTACTACGTGTTCAACCGATCGCCAACCGTTCCGGACACCGAGACGACCACGCCGAAACCGGCGGCGGCCGACACGGTAGCCGCCCGCAACCCGAGCGCGGTGACGCTTCCGCCCATCGAGCAGAGCGACGGCCTGGTGCGCAAGCTCGTCTCCGAACTGTCGAAGAACCCGACGGTGGCGACGTGGCTCGCGACCGACGACCTCATCCGCAACTTCACCGTCGTCGTGTCCAACATTACCGCGGAGGAATCGCCTGGCGTGCACGTCAGTCAGATGCGCCCGAAGGCCCGCTTCCAGATCATCGAACGGAACGGACAGATGACGATCGACCCGCGCAGCTACCAGCGATACACGCCGATCGCCTCGGCGGTGGGCGCCCTCGACCCGGAAGGCTGTGCGCGCCTGTACGCGACGCTGAAGCCGCTGATGGAAAAAGCGCATCGCGATCTCGGATACAACAACTCGTTCGACGCGACGTTCGAGAGCGCCATCGTCAAGCTGCTCTCGACGCCGACGCTGAAGGATCCGGTGCGCGTCGTGCCGCACGGCATCGGGTATGCGTTTGAGGATTCGCGGCTGGAGGCGCTGTCGCCGGCGCAGAAGCATCTTCTGCGCTTCGGACCGGCCAACGCTCAAGTCGTGCAGCAGGCGCTGCGGAACATCGCCGTCGCGGTGGGCATACCCAGGGAGCGGCTACCTAAATAGTCGTTAGGCGCAAGTCGTCAGTCTTAAGTCGCTAGTCTGTCGTCAGTCTTCAGTCGTCAGTTTCTGACTGAAAACTGAGAACTGTTAACTGAGAACTGTTACAGCTCCTTGACGGCCTGGAGCACGTCCTCGGCGTGGCCATCGACCTTCACGTTGTCCCACCGGCGCGCGACCTTGCCGTCGGCGTCGATGAGATAGGTCGTGCGGACGTTGCCCATGAACTTGCGGCCGTACAGGGATTTCTGCTGCCAGACGCCGTACTTCTCCGCGACGGCGTGATCGGTGTCGGCCAGTAGAGGGAAATTGACGTCGTACTTGCTCGCGAAGCGCGCCTTGCTCGCTTCGTCGAGAATGCTGACGCCAAAGACCGCCGCCTTCGCCGTCTTGAAGCGGGGCAGATGGTCTCGAAAGTCGCACGTCTCCTTGGTACAGCCGGGCGTGTCGTCTTTCGGATAGAAGTACAGCACGACCGGCCGGCCGGCGTAATCGGCGAGCTTGTGCGCCTTGCCGTCCTGGTCGTTCAGCGTGAATGCCGGCGCTTTCTTTCCGGGCTCGACTAATGACATACCTGCGGATCCCCGGAACGGCTAGTCGTGCAGGACAACGCTGAGGAGCGCCGAGTGGATTTTGAGGCCGCCGTTGTATTCGATGAATCCCAGTTTCCTGAATTTGTTCATGAAGAAATTTACGCGCGACCGGGTCGTGCCGACCATTTCCGCGAGCGTCTCCTGCGAAAGGTGAGGCAGCACACCCTGCGGCCTGTCCTCCATGCCGTAGCGAGCCAGCAGCATCAGCGTCCGGGCCAGCCGTTTCTCGCTGGAGTTGAACAACTGGTCGACGAGATCCTCTTCGATGCGGATGTTGCGCGACAGCATGAACGTGATGAACAGTTGCGAGAACCCCGCCTGCTCGTGGAGCAACTGTGTCATCTGCTTCTTCGGCACGACGAGGACGGTCGTGGACGACACGGCGGTCGCGGTCGCCATGCGCACGCGCTGCCCGGCGAGCGCACCTTCCCCGAGGAAATCGCCGCGCCCGAGCATGGCGACAATGGCTTCCTTTCCCGCACGCGACAAGATCGAGAGCCTGACGGTCCCCTTCTGGATGTACATGACGTTGTCGGAGGGATCGCCTTGCGAGAACATCACGGCACGCGGACGGTATTCGACGACCTTCTTGGACACACTCGAGGAGGTAAGAAACCGCTCGGCATCGAATGCGGCCGGGTTCGCGCTCGCGGCGAGCTTCTTCGAGGGCCGTGGCATCGACCGAAATGTTACCGCAGATCCAGGGTGCCGCAGCTATAAATGCCTGATTTTTGAACGCAGATCGTCGAACTGAAGTTGAATTTCCGCAAGGCGCGTCAACTGGGCATCCAGCTGAACATAAATGTGCTCGATCTCGCGTTGCACAACCGCTGGCAGCCGCAGCTGACGTCGTGTCGTACCGGGCTTGGGCGCTGGCTTGACGCCAGACTGTGAAGGACGGGCACGCATCCCCCGTGACATGCCCGGACTATAAACGGCCCGCCATGATCTGGTCTGTGCTGTTCGGCACAGCTAGGGGCTCGGGTTTCAGGTACTGTCGGAACATGTTCATGAACAATCGCGCCATTGCGTCCTGCACCGGTATGGTCCTGCTGCTCGCGTCGACGATCGCTGCGCAGCAACCCTTCAGCTACCGCGAGTTCCAGTTGGGCAGCGATGTCGCCTCGGTCGGAAAGCTGACGGGCTCCATGGCCACGGCGGCAAAGATCCTTCACTCACGTCCCGCCGCCATCGTGGAGCTGGAATGGCGACCGCGATACTCCTCCCGCGGCGAATCGCCCCAGACGGATCCGGTCGACACGATGCTGTTCAGGTTTTACGACGACCAGCTGTACACGATCATCGTCGATTACGACCGTCGCCGCACCGAAGGCATGGCGACAGCGGACATGATCGCCGCGGTCAGCGAGACCTACGGACCGACCTCCCGGCTGGCATCCAGGCCGATCGGCACGCAGACAAGCGGGTACGGCCTCTTCGAAACGCCAATCGCCATCTGGGGAGACGCGGAGTACTCCGTGACGCTGCTACGCGGCGCGCAGCCTGATGCGTTCCGGCTCGTGGTCACGTCCATACCTCTCGACAATCTCGCTCGGAAGGCCAGCGCCACCGCCGTCCAGATGGACGCCGCCGAGGCGCCGCAGCGCGAGGTCGCGCGGCAGAAGAAGGAAGCCGAGGACTCGGTCGCGGCGCGGGAAAAGGCCAAGGCCGAAAACAAGGCGGGATTCCGGCCCTAGATTACGCCGCACCAAACAAAACACACCGGATCCGGGCCTTAACCGAGTAACATTCGTCGATGTTGACTATCACCCGTCTCCACGAGCTCATCGCGGCGCTCGATCGCCGCCGGCCGCAGCCAGAGCGATCCGGCGAGCGAGAGATTGCCTCCGAGTCTGCGGAGCTCAGGGAACGAGCCGTCGCGAGAATCGCGCAGCTCGAACAGCGTCAAGAATCGTAACGAAAGGCTCGGCACATCGATGAACGGCACAATCAAACGACTGGTCACGGAAAAAGGCTTCGGATTCATCGCAGCACCTGACGGCACTGAGTATTTCTTTCACCAATCGGCCTGCACGGACACCCCGTTCGAGCAGCTGCGCGAGCGTCAGGCTGTGACATTCGACGTGGGGCAGGGCACGAAGGGGCCGAGAGGCGAAAACGTCAAACCCGCGTAGTGGGCCGACCCTCGAGCCTTCAAACGATCAGGGCTCGACGGACATCGCCCCGTATACCTCTTCGACGGGCACGTCATGCGCGGCGGCCAGGTGGCGAGCGAGGATCTCCTCGCATTTAGCTATTTCTCCGTCAACGGACTGCGACGACAGGCCTGACGCGTAGCGCCGGGCGATCGCGCGTATCTTCAAGCCATCCCGCTGCAGATGTTCCCGGTCCAACTGACGGCCCAGATACAGGTGCCGACGTGGCTCTTCGGCCAGCACGCACTGGCGTGACGGCTGCGTCGCCCACATCATGAGCGCCATGTACACGAACGCCGCTGCTGAGAGAGTCGTCAGTTCACTCACATTTCACGATCCCGCCGATACTCCGCGAGCCACCGCCCGCTGACCCATCCCAACCCTTCCTCGCGGCCCATCCAGCGCGACAACCACATCGTGACGACGACCGCCGTGACGACCATGCCGACGATGAACCAGAGCACGTATTGACAATACGCGGCAAGGCGCAGCACCGCTGTCCTGAACAGCACAGCCGGCAGTGCGGCGATCCGCTAATGTCGGAGCATGTCATCAGAACCATTCGTCGACGACGGTTTCGCAGAGCGCTGGGCGGCATGGCAGGCGCGCGGCGCGGCACACGACCGTGCGACCAGACGAAAATTGCTCGTCTTCGCTGCCATCGTTGTGCTCTCGTCGGCAGTGCTGGTGAGCGTGAAACTCTTTTAGTCCGCACGTTGTCGCGAATCTCTTCTGAGCAGGTTTGTTCCATATTGAACAGCCTGGCGCCACATGCGCGGGTATGGTGGTGGAATGACCGGTCACATACCGCCGGTGCTCTACTCCGCCGATCTCAAAGAGTGCGCGGCCATTTCAGAGATCTCAGAAAGCGAGATCGCGGAGCTCTTCGTATGTCGACATCCTCGCCTGCTCGACTCAGGTCAACGTACTCGAGGCTATCGAAAACTTGAAGTGGGTGCTCGGGGCGCGACGGGCCTGCATCCAGGAGGTGCTTCGCGGCGACGGGCACGCGCCCGGCGAACACCACAAGCTCATTTCGCGGCGCGCATGACAGTTGACGTTTCACCCGGCTAATAAACGACACACGACAAGGAATTCCGCAAATGGCAACGACTGGCACCATCAAACGTCTTGTAAGCGACAAGGGTTTCGGATTCATCGCCGCGGGCGACGGGACCGAATATTTCTTCCATCAGTCGGCGTGCACGCAGATCGCGTTCGACCAGCTCCGCGAGGGTCAGTCGGTGACGTTCGATATCGGCCATGGAGCGAAGGGGCCGAGAGGCGAGAACGTCAAGCTCGCGTGAGACCGAGAGCCCGTGGACGTGTGGGGAGGCTGCGCCTGGTAAATCGAAGCGTTCTGAAACTGAACGACATCGTGGTGTCGCAAGTCGAAGATGGACACCACTTGTTGGTCGTGACCGCGAAGCCGGACGAAGAGATGTCGCTGGTGTATCGAGGCGACGGCTGGAATGTTCAGTATGCCGTGGCCAGGGGTGCGCGGCTGGCGGCTGGAAAGGGCGGCGACCTCTGGTACACGTCGGACCAGGCCACGACGCTCGAGTACCTCGAAACCTTTCGCGCGGAACGCGCCCTCACGGCCGTCCACTAGGCACGGCGGCGAGCTCGGGCGAGACCGCAGCGCTTCCCCGCAAGTTCTCAAATCGCTTCTGCTCAATCGCCTGATAGATCTTCGTGTCGGCGACGACATACGCGACGTATCCCAGAGCGAGCAAGCCGGCCGCCAGAAACACGCTGGCGGCACGGGGTGCATGACGACGCATCCGGCTCATACCTCTGCCAAATGCGGCGTTTTTTGTCATGTGTGTTATCTCTTTTTGAAACGTTCGTCATGGTTCGGCCTGCAGCGTGACGGCCTTGTCCAGCCGGAACGTGAGAACCGTCTCTGCCGGGACGCGAACATCGCGTCCCCTGGTGAGGACCTGGACGCCCGCGCCTCCGGCTGCGCCCACCAGGACGCCGATCGCCGCACCCTCGCCGCCGCCGGCAATCGCCCCGATGATCGTGCCAAGCACAGCGCCGGCACCCACCGTTTCGGCCGTGCGCCTGTTCTTGCCGACGCCGGTGCCGCTCTCGATCGCCATGTCGGTCGTGCTGACCAGGTATCGCCGCCCGTCGATCGTGATCGAGTGCACGTCGAGCACCATCTCGGGACTGCCGGTCTTGCCGCCGGACGACACCTGCCGGATGACGAGCTGGACGCTCGACCCCACCGGAACAATCACGCGGCCGGCGTTGGTGACGTCCTCTTCGACAATCGCCGAGAAGTGCTGATCCGCCCCTCCTTTTTGGGAGTCGATCATTTCCACTGTTCTGACGATTAGATTGGTTCCAGCCGGCGCGTCGAGCCTGCGACCGTTGACAGCGCGCGGGTTCGCTCGTTCAGCCGACAGGAATTCCAGTGCTTCGACCTGACTCGTCGTGTAGCGGCGCGTCACGCCGTCTGCGTGCCGGAACGTGATGGTTCGTGACTCGATGCCGACGACAGTGCCTTCGACCCGCGTGCCATCTCTCATGACCAGTGTGTCCGCTGACGAGAGTGCCGCCAGCGACACCATGCACATAACCATCGCCGTTGCGATGACGATTCTTTTCACGTTGTACCTTTCCTTCTGTATTGACACGCTGAAGTGACCGACGCGGAGTTCTTTGCGGGACGACTGCCGACTGGAACGATCGTAGGTCAGGGGTGCGAGAGCGGTCTGTGCTTGATTGCACAGCAGGGCGTGTGCACAAGAGCACAGACGTCACTCATAGAGGGCTCTACGATCGACGGCGGGATGGAACATCTTCATGCTTTCAACACTCCTCATCGTCCTCCTCGTCGTGTGGGCGCTCGGAATGGTCTCGTCCTACACGCTTGGGGGGTTTATCCATGTTCTCCTGGTCATCGCGATTATGGTCGTGTTGATTCGCGTCATCGGGGGCCGGGATCCGCTTCGAGGGTGACCTTGAAAGGGCATTGTCATGGCCGCTGATCGCATTCCCGCGGAACAAGCGGAGTCTGCCAGGAATGAGGCGGAACGCTTCAGGCAACTGGCGGAAGAAGCGCGGGAGATCCGCGACCAGCATCGTGAGGCGCTCGAAACCGTGCGGCAGGAGCGGGAGCACCTGCGCGAAGCGCGTGAGGCGGCCCGATCAGCCTCGGAGGACGCAAGGCACGCCGCCGATGCGGCTCGTCATGCCGCGGTAGACGCTGTGCACGCAACCGCCGAGACGCTCAAGGCGACGCTGGAGAGCATGAAGAGCGTCGAGGAGATGCGGCGCGATCTCCGCGATATGCGGGACGCGAGCAAGATCAACTCCAACTAGAAGCCCGCCCCGGCAGACACCACGGACGCGGGTTCCCGCCAGTCTAATGTTGCGGGTTCTTGTCGCACACCCAGCGAAGTTCGCTCTCCGCTTCCCGTCTGAATTGCATTCGTCCGATGCACTCGACGTGGGTGCAGGGTTTCGAATCGCCTCTTGCAGGTGCCATGAGATCCTCCTAGTGACTGACGGTGACGACGGATGAACCCTGCATGCGCGGCAGGTCGAGCGTGAAGACGCATCCACGATCGGCAAGGCTGCGCGCGTAGATCCGGCCGTGGTTCGCGTCGGCGCCCCATCGGCTGAACGCGAGGCCCAGGCCCAGGCCGGTTCGATCGGTCCCACGCTGCTCGAACGGGCGGAACAGATCATCGACCTTTCCAGCCACGAGGCCGCCGCATTCATCCTGAACTTCGATGAGCACGCGCTGGGCGCCGGCCCCGACCCGCAGCGTCACGGTGGTCCCAGGCCGCGTGAACTTCAAGGCGTTCTGCAGGAGGTTTGTCACGACCGCTCCGAGCACCTGGCGGTCTCCCTCGATCGTGACTCCGCTGTCGATCGGCAGGATGGCAAGCGTGATGCCTCGCAACTCGGCCTCCATGCGTGTCTGCGGCGCAAGTTCTTCGATGAATGGGGCAACAAGGAATCGCTCCCGATTCTGGACGCCGTGCGTCAGACGGATCTCTGCGAGCGACCGGCCGACGAGCGCGCGCAACCCGAGAAGGCTTCGATTGAGCACGCTCCCCGTACTTCCCGCGACTCCCACATTCCCCGACTTGAGCACCTCGAATGCCATGATCGCGGTATTCACCAGGTTCCGCAATTCATGCGCCAGGTATCCAAGGCGTTCGCTCCCGCGCGCGATCTCCTCATCCCTGATGGACTGATTTCGCTCGCGCCCATACTCGGAGACGGCGCCCGCGATGGCGTCGTCGAGACAGTAGTTCAGCATGCGAAAGTCATCCGTCGGGATGGGCGCGTTCATCTCCACCGCGAGCTCCGTGATGGACTGACAGACGTCGCCATAGTCGTGCACGACCTGCGAGACCGTGAACCCCTGGGCCAGCAGGTCATGCCCGTGTTGAACCGCGCTGTTGGCAATTTCGGGATTGGACCTGATACCCCGGCGGAGTGCCTTGACGAGCTGCTCCAAAAACACGGGGACCCCGTGATCCGCGTCCGCGTCGGCCGACAATGCAATCGACCTCGTGGCCACCTTCGCGCGACAGCGTGTGATGATCTCGTCGCGGTGTGTGGCAATGAATTCGTGCAGCATCTGCTCCTCCCTGTTGCAACTGCCTCCAACTGTGCGTGTCCGTTGTCCTCCGTGGACCGACTGCATCCTGGGCGGGTCTCCATCGCGTGCTGGGGGGAAATTCGCTGGCCGTCAGCGTGACAGGAATCCTGCTCCGGGGCTGTTCAAATCCGGACACTGTTCAGTTCGAGACAGCGTCGGGCGCACCTCGCAGCCTACACTTCCAGATCGCTTGACCTGTACGATTTCGTACGTCCTGCTGGCGGCCATCCTCACGGTGGCCACGTCGGTCCCTGTCCACGCCGGTGGGGCCACACTGGCCGACGCGCAGCGCGCGTTTTTCAACGCGCGCTACCCGGCGGCCGCTGACCTGGCTCTCGACCTGCAAGGGTCTGACGTCGACGCGCTGGCAGCGTATGAGGTCCGCACCTCTGCGCTGCACTTCCAGCTGAGAGACGCGCTCGGCCCTGACGCCGACAAAGGGAAAGCCTTCAAGCTGTGCGTGGCCTGCCCGGAACTGCTGAAAGTGTTTCTCCACGACACCGCAAAGGGCCAGGCGCTTGCTCGTGCGCGACTGCAACAAGACCCTGGCGACGCCGATGCGCTGTTTTTTCTTGGGAAACTGAACCTGAACTATGTCTGGCTGCACCTGGAGACCCTCGGCCGCAAGACCGGCTGGAGCGAGTACTGGGAAGCAAGAAGGTCGCTCGACGCGGCGCTCAAGAACAATCCACGCCACATGCGCGCTCGCGTGGCAAGAGCCTGGATCGACTACATCGTCGACACCAAGATGGCGAGGGGCACGCGCTGGGTGCTCGGGGGCGGCAGCAAGAAACGGGCATTTCTCGGCGCGCGCGAAGCCGCGGCCGCCGAATCGGAGTTCTTCGTCCGCGTCGAAGCCGAATTCGCGCTGTGGGAAATGCTGGTGCGCGACCGGCAACTGCGCGAGGCCACGACGATTGCACGAGGGCTGGCGCGCGAATTCCCTGACAATCCCAAGCTCGCGAGATTCCTCGAGACGGCGCCAAGCATCGATCCCTGAAAGAACAGTCGACCGCTACCTGGGCAGGAGTGGCGGGATCGTCAGTGCGATTGGCGTCTGCACCTTCATTCCATTCTGCAAGAGCCACTCGGTTTCACCGGGTGCCAGGGTCTGATCCCCGGCTCGCTGAACAGGTATTGCGACGCCATCGGCAACGACGTCTGTCGTCGCAAGAGGATCGGGCGGCAGCAGTGAGGCCGTAATGCGTTCTTCCATCCGGGCCGGAAACGCCGGCGCGGCGCCGAGGATCTTTGCGTTGTACACGGCCAGCATCAATTCCTGAAACACCGGCAGCGCCAATCTCCCCCCGGTCTCTCTCGATCCAAGAGAACGGTTGTCGTCGAAGCCGATCCGGACCGCGACGGTGATGCCGCCGGGACCAAATGTCGAGCCCACGAAGATCGCGTCTCTGAACTCGTTCGTCGTTCCCGTTTTTCCCATGACGGCAATCGGGAATCCATGCGAGGCCAGGGCATGAGCCGTGCCCGTGGGAAGCCGCACCACACCGCGCAAGCCTTCCTGAATGAGCGACAGCGCAGCGCCATCGATTGAAGTGGGCGATGGTCCACGCCGACGAACGGCCACGGCCTCTCCCGAATCCTCCACGACAGCGCGGATCACATACGGCTCGGCAACGATGCCCGACGCGATGGTCCGGTACGCATTGGCCAGCTCCAGAAGGCTCACTTCGGACGCACCCAGAGCCGTCGTGGCGTAACGCGCAAGAGGTGTGCGGACGCCAAGACTTAGCGCGGTTTGCAGAACGCTGTCGATCCCGATTTGCTGGGCGATCCATATGGCCACCGCATTTCTGGACTCGGCGAGCGCTTGACGCAGCGGGATAAGGCCTTTGAATGTGCCGTCGTAGTTCGAGATCCATTTCGGCGGACCCGACTCGCCATTCGGCACGCTGATGGGCTCGTCCGGCACCAGCGTCTCGAGCGTGAAGCCGCCACTCCGGAACGCCGCGAGGTAGAGGAACGGCTTCATCGCCGATCCGGGCTGGCGCAGAGACCGCGTGACGCGGTTGTAGTCGCTGTAGGTGGCCGAACGACCGTTGAAGAGCCGCCTGCCGCCCGACTCGGCCAGAATGCCTCCATCACGATTTGCCAGCACGACGACCGAGCCCTGGATGATTCCCAGGGCGTTCGGGTGTCGCTCTTCGTACCGCTCGAGACCGTGCTCCAGCGCTTCGTTCACAATGAGCTGCACGCGACCGTCCGCCGTTGTATGCAACTGGATTCGTCCCTGAAGAAGATCTTCCACGCTGAGATCAGGGCGAAGAGCTTTGAATTCCTGAAGGACATGTTCGACAACGGCAGGCGCCTGCTGCGCCTCGCGCCGGTTGCGGGGCACAATCTGAAGGCCGCGTCCCAGGGCTTCGGCGGTTGCCTCCAGCGTGATGAACCCATTGGCGCGCATCAAGGTCAGCGTCTGGTCTCGCCGGCGTAAGACGATGACCGCGTGCGCGACGCTCGGCGCGTAGTCGCGGGGCGATTTGGCAATGCCGGCGAGCAGCGCGGCTTTGTCGGCGTCCGCGGGTGTGAAAGTCGAGAGGCGCCGACCGAAATAGTATTCTGCCGCCCTCGCGAACCCGTACTGACCGTTGCCCATGTATACGGCGCTCGCGTAGCGGGCGAGAATCTCTTCCTTCGCGCGGCGCTTCGACCCGAACTGCCTGCGCATCTCCTGTTCGAGCCACAGCGAGAGCCGAATCTCCTCGCGCTTGCGAGCCACCATGTTGACGCTTCGCGCGCCCATGACCGACGACAGCAGTCGGGCCAGGCGCCCGGTGTGGCGAAGCTCATAGCTGTTCTCCAGCGCTGTCGCGCCACGGAGAAAATTACCGCGCACCACCTGCTGGGTAATCGTCGATCCTCCTTGCGGAAAAAGCGCCGCTCCCTTCACCTCGTCGTACCGTCCCCCCCTTACAAAACGGCCCACGAGCATGCCGACTCTGACCTTCGCGAACACGCGAGGCAGACTGACGTAGTCGATCCCGTTGTGAGAAAAGAAGCGTTTGTCTTCGGCGGACAGAATCGCGTCACGGACGATTGGCGGAATGTCCTCGTAGCGCGCAATCTCGCGGTACTCGCGGGCCAGTTCGATGAGCGGCTTGCCGGCGGCGTCGTAGACGTGGCCGATCGTCGGAAACTCAAAACGCGTGAAGGGCCCCAGGTCGGGCAGGTTTTGGCGGCTGAAGTAGACGTGCTGGCATTCGGAGAGTGCCAGCACCATGGCCACCCCGGACGCGGCGGCGACGATCCTGGCAATCACACGTAACAAGGTGCACCTCGTCGCAACTCTAGTCGGGTGCCTCGGTCACGTCTGTGCTATTCAGCGCATGGACAGGTGTTCAATCTGAAACAGCCCCCGGGTTGCCGAGTACGGGACACTTGCCCCATGCTTGAATTTCGACCATCCTTTTCGCTCTGGCCGCGGCCGCAGTTCCTCGGCGAATCGTCCGACGGATTCGCCTCGTGGATCGCCGATCGAGACTTGCCGCCGGGCATCGAGCAGAGACAACAGCAGGCACGATCGATCAGGGGCATCATCGAGGACCATCACGATCGCCATGCTCGAACGATTGGACGCAGGAGGCGGGCCGATGCTTGACAGGACACAGACGGTGAAGAAGGTGCACGAAAGCAGTGGCACGAGCGCCGCGGCCAGCGACCAGGCGTGGGTCGGTTTCATCTGCAAGGGATGCGGCGCGCCGCTGGCGGTGCACCAGTCGAACAATGGGTCGAGGCCCGGCGAGCGCTCCATACGCGGCTGGCGCGTCATGTGCACGAGCTGCGGGGTCCCCGACTTCTACGAGCTCGGCTCGGCGATGGTACGCATCACGGCCGTTCCCTAGCGATCGACGTATTCCACGTAGCCGCCCGCACGCACGATCATGACCTTGAGGATGCGATCCTCGCGCAGCAGCTCGGCGGCGCCGAGGCGCGCCGCCTCAACCGAGGGATAGTCCGTCGCTGCCTGTGGCAACGCGGTCGCGGAGCCGCGCCTCATGGTCGGAATCAGCCTGAACATGGATCCACTCTAGACCGGCTGCGCGTCCCCGGTTGTGCAATCGGGTACAGCGGCCAACCGGCGGACGCGAGAGACTTGAGTCTATGAATGTCAGACCGCTTCACGACCGAATCATCGTTCAGCGCCTCGATGAAGGCGAACAGCAAATCGGCGGGATCATCATCCCCGACTCCGCCAAGGAAAAACCGCAGCAGGGAAAGGTACTTGCGGTCGGCGACGGGAGGATAACCGAGGACGGCACGCGCATCCCGCTGGATGTACGGTCGGGCGACCTCATCCTGTTTGGAAAGTATTCCGGCCAGGACATCAAGCTCGACGGTGAGGAGTACCTCATCGTCAAAGAAGACGAAGTGCTGGCCGTCATCGACGACGCCACCAGGAAGACGGAGAAGAAGCGTTAATGGCCAAACAAATCGTGTACGGCGAGCAGGCGCGCCAGACGGTCCTTCGCGGCATCAACCAGATGGCGGACACGGTGAAAGTCACGCTCGGACCCAGAGGGCGCAACGTGATTCTCGGCAAGGCATACGGATCGCCGACGATTACCAAGGACGGCGTCACGGTCGCGAAGGAAATCGATCTGAAAGATCGCCTCGAGAACATGGGTGCGCAGATGGCGCGCGAGGTGGCGAGCAAGACATCCGATCTCGCCGGCGACGGCACGACGACGGCGACCGTGCTCGCACAGGCCATCTTTCGCGAGGGGGTCAAGCACGTCGTCAGCGGCGCCAATCCGATGGACATCAAGCGCGGCATCGATCGCGCCGTGGACGTCGTCACCGCCGAGCTGAAGAAGATGTCGAAGACGGTGAGCGGCAACATGGTGGCGCAGGTCGGAACCATCTCGGCCAACAACGACGAACCGATTGGCCGGGTCATCGCCGAGGCCATGGAAAAAGTCGGTAAGGACGGCGTCATCACCGTCGAAGAAGCCCAGACGATCGACACCACGCTCGAGATCGTCGAGGGGATGCAGTTCGATCGCGGGTACCTGTCGCCCTATTTCGTGACCTCCCCCGAGCGAATGGAAGTCGTGCTCGAGAATCCGCGCATTCTCATCTACGAAAAGAAGCTGTCGAACCTGAAGGATCTGCTGCCGGTGCTCGAGAAAGTCGCGCAGAGCGGCTCGTCGCTGCTGATCGTCGCCGAGGATGTCGAAAGCGAAGCGCTGGCCACGCTCGTCGTCAACAAGCTGCGTGGCACGTTGCAGGTCGCGGCGGTGAAGGCGCCCGGCTACGGCGACCGGCGAAAGGCGATGCTCGAAGACATCGCCATCCTGACGGGCGGACGCGCGATTACCGAGGACCTGGGCATCAAGCTCGAGAGCATCGCTCTCGAGGATCTGGGCGCGGCGAAGAAGATCACGATCGACAAGGACAACACGACGATCATCGAAGGCGCAGGAGAGCGGAAGGCCCTCGAAGGCCGGGTCAAGCAGCTTCGGACGCAGATCGAGGAGGTCACGTCCGATTACGACCGTGAGAAGCTGCAGGAGCGGCTCGCCAAGCTTGTCGGCGGCGTCGCGGTGATCAAGGTTGGCGCGGCGACGGAAACCGAGATGAAGGAAAAGAAGGCCCGCATCGAGGACGCCATGCACGCAACGAAGGCGGCCGTGGAAGAGGGCATCGTGCCAGGCGGCGGAGTCGCACTCCTCCGGGCGGCGAAGGCGCTTGCCGGGTTGAAGCTTGCAGGCGATCAGCAGGTCGGCGTCAACATCATCGCACGTGCCGTCGAAGAGCCGTTGAAGTGGATTGCCAACAACGCGGGCGAGGAAGGCTCGGTCGTGGTCGCGCACGTGAAGACGATGGAACCGGAGAGTGGTTTCAACGCCTTGAGCGGTAAATACGAGAACCTCGTGAACGCGGGCGTGATCGATCCGACCAAGGTCGTGCGATCGGCGCTGCAGAACGCGGCGTCCATCGCGTCGCTGCTACTGACGACGGAGGCACTGGTGTCGGAAATTTCCGACGAGACCGAGGTGCCGGCCGCGTAAGCACATCCTGAATCCCGGAAGGTGGTCGTCGTTCGGGTAGAATGGCGTTATCAGGCCCGTTCTACTCGCCCTCGTCGCCCTTGCCTTCGCGGCACCTGCCCGCGGACAGTCGGATCAGGCCGATCGCCTGCATGAAGCGGCGAAAGTCTTCCAGGAAATCACGTCGGCGAAGCACCCCGTGGCAGTCATTTGACCTATTGGCTTTTACATCAATCACTTAACTGGGTCAACATCGCCCAAAGCACACTGCGTGCGAGCAGGCACGAATCAAGCACGGGCTCTGTTCCAGCAGGCAGTTCAACTCGATAGAGATAGAGATGAGTACGAAACTTCCGGCGAGAAAGAGCAAAACCGGGCAGGCCACGGTGGCTGCTTTCGCGAAGCCCGCGTCTGCCTCAGTCATCATGGATTCAATGGTGGCAACCGAAGCGGAACTGGAGGCCCTTCGAGCAGAGACAGAGCACACCGGCGTCGGCTGCCGCTCAACGGAAGCGGCACAATGCGAGGTCCTAGAAAGCGCCCTTCCTCTTCGACACGCTGAGCAGCGTCATGATCAGGATCCGCAGATCGAGCCAGACCGAACGACTCCGCACATATTCAAGGTCATACGCAAGCTGCTCCCCGATCGTTAGCTGCCCTCGACCGCTGCACTGAGCCAATCCCGTCACGCCCGGCGCCACAGCAAACTTCAGCATCTGCTCCGTCGAGTAATACGGCAAGAACCATGGCCCTTCAGGTCTCGGACCGACCAGCCTCATCTCGCCTGTCACCACGAGCCAGAGATTCGGCAGCTCATCGAGCGTAGTACGCCGCAGGAAGCGCCCCACTCGCGTCACGCGCGGATCATCCTCGGCTTTGTAGTAACTGGCGAGAAACGCCGCATGGCTCGGAAATTCGACCTGATACAACTCCGGGAACCGTTGACGGGCGTCGACGTACATCGTTCGGAACTTCACGAACGTGATGGTCTCGGGAACCAAATACAGCGCGTCGGGCTGGAACCCACCCTCAGGAGGAATCAGATCCTGACGCTGCATGATGTCCCGTCCGCGGCGCGCGATGCTCCGTCCCAGGCGACGTTGCCAGAACAGCGCAGGTCCCGGAGAGTCGAGCTTAATCAGGATGGCTTCAATGAGGATAACTGGTGAGGCGACGAGAAGCATGAAAGCAGCCATCAGGCACTCGACGGCGCGATACATCACGCGCAGCAGGGTGTGGCCGTGCCACAGATCGGCCGGTGCCGGAATGGCGCGCATCTGATACGGCGGCGTCGCCGCAGAAACGGCGAAGGGGATGTTGTCGCCGCTGGTGACCCTGTGGGTTCGCAGAGCTTCTGCATCCATGATCGGTTCCCGGTTATTCCGCCTTAGGTGCCGCTGTCGGCTGCCGGCTGGTAAGCAGCACATTCTGGGCGAGCTGAACCAGTCCGTGCACAGCAAGTGCCACGGCGGCGACAACGGCCCGCGGATCGAACGTTCCCCACGTCATGTTCTTCCTGTAGAACCGATACGCGCCGTAGTGAAACATCCAGATGCGTCGCAACGACTTCCGTTTGCCGCGACGATTCTGCTCGTGATGGATGACCCGCGCTTGGGGCACGCAGTAGATCTTCCAGCCCGCCTTGCCAACGCGGAAGCACCAGTCGGAATCGACCCAATATCCGGGATACCCTTCGTCCCACGGACCGACCGTGTCGAACAACTCGCGCCTGAACAGCATGCACGCGCTGGAGATCTGCTCGACCGCGTATGGTTCGGCGTCTGCGAGCCGGTCGCTCAGCAGATACCGGCGCGACAGCGGATTGCCCGGGAACAGCCGCGTCAACACGCTCTGCCGGCCGAAGAGACCGTTGAGCGGTCGAGGAAAGCGGCGCGCGCTCTCCTGCACCGAACCGTCGCTGTTCAGCGTGCGGGGCGCGACCATCCCGACGTTGGTGCGGCCGGCGAGAAAATCGAGAATGTGTGCGATGGCGTCGCCGACGAGCTCCGTGTCATTGTCGAGTACCAGCACGTACTCGCCGCGCGCGAGCGCCATGGCACGGTTGACGCCGCGCGTGTGCCCCACGTTGCGCGGACTACGGACCAGACGTGTTTCGGGAAACTCGCGATCGACGTGGTCCGGCGTTCCGTCGCTCGAGGCGTTGTCGAACACCAGAATTTCGGCGTCCTGTAGCGCGCTCGCAGAGATCGACTCGAGGCAGCGCCGCGTGTCGCCCCATCCATTCCATGTGATGATGAGCACGGTGAGCCGTGGGCGGATCATGTCTGTGCGGCAGGAAGCGATGCGGCGCCGATACCTGCGCGCTCGCGCCGGCTGCGGATCGACTCGGCTGCCTTACGGCCGCTCAGGATCGCTTCGTCGCTCCAGAAGTATGTCCACAGTCCGTAGCGGCCGCACGGCACGATGCCGCGCGTGCCCAGCCAGTCGTGAATCACCCGCAGCGCCGGGGTCCGCTGATGGTCATAAATACAGTAGGCGTACTTGATGTTCCTCGTGACCGCGGTGCGGATGACATCTGATTTCCTCAGAATGCCGACGCCCACGAGATCGTCGACGACACGCTGCACGATCGTGTTTCTGTCGATCGGCTTGTGGTCGGAGTATGCGACCTCGGCCGAGATAGACGACGTGCCGCCGGGCGCGACGCCGCTGCTGAAATTGTGGGGAAAGCTGATGCGGAAGAAGCTGGTGTCGGCCTCTGGAAAGTGCACCCAGTGGCGATCGGAGACATCCGCACGATCGATGCCGAGATTGACCACCAGAATGCTGTTGGTGCGCAGCTTGCGCGCCGCCTGCCGCACCGGTTCGGGAGCCTCGGCGCAGAGCGCGATCAGGTCGGGCAACGGAATCGAGCTCACCAGCATTTCGTAGCCGACGCTCGTGCCGTTCTCGAACCTGATGCGCCGCTCCGTCGTATCGATGCGGGCCGCGCGATGGTTGAGGTGAACCTCGCTCACTCGAGCAGCCAGCGCTTCGGCGATGGTGCCGTATCCACCGTCTTCCGCCGGGTACCGGAAGATCGCATTGGTTCCGATGTTTGTGTGCCTCTCCCAGATCGCCCCGCGCAGCACCTGCCGTGTGGTCGGCTGGGGGACACGGTTGCCGGTCCACTCGAATGTCATCTCGCGGGGGTGGACTGTCCAGAACTTTTCGCTGTACGGGATCAGGAAGGTTTCCGCGAACCCCTTGCCGACGGAACGAACGATCCATTCCTCGTAGTTGGTGGGCTCGGGCTCCTGGCCGCGCCGCAGGAAGCCCCACACACATCGCGCCCGCAGACCGACCGGCAGCGCCGCGGTGTTCACCTGAAACGGATACTCTGTGTAATTTCCTTGGTAATAGATCGAGGCCTTGCGGGTGTGGCTCTTCATCGACACGCCGATCGTGTCGAACAGCGAGAGCACCTTCTGATTCTGGGTCTGCAGCACGTGGATGCCGCGATCGAAGGTAAACCCATCCGCTTTGTCGGACGCAGCAACGCCGCCAACGCGCGACTCTGCCTCATACACCGGTGCGCCGCTGTAGTAGGACGCGGCGATTCCCGCCAGTCCGCCGCCAAGAACGACGACTTCGTGATCACGCATATTCAGTCGCCCGGACGGGTGTTCTGCCGCTCGCTGCGTCATCCTCGATCAGCTGACAGAGGTAGGCCCCATAGTCGTTCGAGGCCATCGTCCGCGCTCTCCGGAGCACGTCTTCGGCCGCAATGAAGCCGGCGCGATAGGCGACTTCTTCCGGGCACGCGACCTTCAGTCCCTGGCGTTCCTCGATCGCCTGAATGAAGGTCGACGCCTGAAGCAGCGCCTCATGACTGCCGGTATCGAGCCACGCGATGCCTCGCCCCATCACCTCGACGCGCAGCCCGCCAGCGAGGAGATAGGTCATGTTCACATCAGTAATCTCGAGCTCGCCGCGCGCGGACGGCTGCAGCCCCGCCGCGATATCGCAGACGTTCTCGTCGTAGAAGTACAAGCCAGGCACCGCATACGACGAACGTGGATTCGCGGGCTTCTCTTCGAGACTAATCGCGCGGCCGGCTGCATCGAACTCGACGACGCCGTACCGCTGGGGATCGCGAACGCGATACGCGAACACGGTCGCCCCCGATCGCTGAGTGGACGCTCCCTGCAAGTAGGTTGAAAGACCGTGGCCGAAGAAAATATTGTCGCCGAGCGCCAGCGCGCACGGTACACAGTTGATGAACGAGCGGCCCAGAATGAACGCGTGTGCCAGTCCTTCGGGCCGTTGCTGCACGGCATAGGACAGGTTGATGCCGAACGCGGCGCCATCGCCGAGCAATCGGACGAAGCTCGGTTGATCGTGGGGTGTCGTGATGATCAGGATATCGCGAATGCCCGCCATCATCAGTGTCGACAGCGGGTAATAGATCATCGGTTTGTCGTAGACCGGTACGAGCTGTTTGCTGACCGCGAGCGTCAACGGGTAGAGCCTGGTGCCAGATCCTCCGGCGAGAATAATACCTTTCGTCACACGCTGCCCCCCGCGACTCGAGAAAGTATGACTCCGGCGCAAAGTGTCGATTCGACAAGGCACACGAATGCAACACTGACGCCGCTCATGCGCTCTCATGTGCCTCCGCTGGCGCTCACATCTCGACTAAGCGACAGCCCTCCAACCTCGGATAAGAAGCCAAAAGTCCTGCGTAGCGGAGAAAAGATCCTCGACGGCTCAGCAATGGCGTACCTGGCGCATCGCGAATCGGTGCGTTCATCGCGATCAAGAACAGGCGCCCACTGGCTCACGTCTTGCACAAACGCGCTGTCGTTCCTCTGGGCAGAACACTGGGCGTGTGCCGCATGGTGTGCCCGAGCGCTAAGAGGAATGACGTTTTTGAAAAGCTACGTGCCGATCGAGCCGCAGCGAACGAACGCAGGGTAACTGTGAACACGTTCGTATCTGATCGCCGACCGCGCTCGACAAACGTCTCATCGGGATGCCTTATCCGCGTCGTTTCGTGACCCAGAAAATTCGGTGCGTTGAGGGGGTTCATGGCACCATCAGTTGATGCTTTCCGGTTTGAGAACCCGAATTTTCTGCTCATGTACTCGGCGCTTCAGTTCGGGCCTGAGGAGCAGGCCAAGCCGGACGGTTCGCTCAGTCTTCCGTATATCGCAGGCGCGCTGCGGCGCGCGTCGTACGACGTTCAAATTTACGACGTCTCGGTCGGTGATGAGGGCGACCGTTTGGAAGACACCTTCCTCCGAACGACGTTTCTGCCGAGCGGTTTGATCCGCTGCGGCGCATCTCCCGAGCGCATCGCTGAAAAGATCGCCGGCTTCGACGTCATCGGCATCTCGTCGATCTTCACGACCCAGACGACGATGGTGCTCGACCTCGTCAAGTTCATCCGCACAGTCGATCCGACCAAGCTGATCATTGCGGGAGGCGTCAACGCCAGAAATCTGCGCGATCGGTTCTTCAACGCCGGCGTCGACGTGATCGTGCTCTCCGAAGCGGAGAACATCATTATTGACATCGCCGAAGCCGTGCGCGGCAAGGGGCGGCTCTCCGACGTTGCCGGCATCGCATTCAGGGACGGAAACGATCGCGAAATCGTCAACAAGACCGGGCCAGTCACGATGAACCTCGACGATCTCCCGCTGCCGGCGTGGGATCTTCTGCCGCTCGACAAATACTGGACGTTGTCGCGGCCGCACGGCGGAGAGTTTCCCCCGGGCGAGCGGATTCAGTACGCCGCGCTGCAAACGTCGCGCGGATGCCCGTTCAAGTGCCACTACTGCCATATCTCGAAAGAAGACGACGATCACGTGGCGGGCCCTCTCGGCGAGCTCCGCCTCAAGTCCATCGATCGCGTGATGCTCGAGTTGCAGACGCTGAAGGATCTGGGCGTGAAGTACGTGTACTTCGAGGACGACAGCCTTTTCGCCAAGAAGAAGCGCGCCTACACGCTGTTCAAGGGGGTCGCCGCCATGGGGCTCGACCTGTCGGACGTCAACGGCATCAACGTCTGCCATCTGCAGAAGAACGTCGGCGATCGGCTCGACATCGACATGGAGTTCCTGGAAGTCCTCGCCGCGGCGGGCTTCCACATGCTCCATCTGCCGTTCGAGTCCGCCAGCCAGCGGATGCTGAAGAAGTACTCGACCTCGAAGTGGAACCCCGACAAGACCGACATCGAGCAGATGATCCGCGCCTGCCTGGCGGCCGGCATCAAGACGGCGGGCAACTACATGATCGGGTACCCCGACGAAACGCTCGAAGAGATTTTCAGCACGATCATGATGGCGAAGCGGCACGTCCATCAAGGCATGAACCACGCGCAGATGTTCGCCGTCGTGCCGTTTCCCGGGACGATGCTCTACGACCAGGTGGTCGCCGCGGGCCAGCTCGATCCGAGCTTCAATACCGATCAAATGAAATGGACGAAGTCGATTCTCAAGGGCCTGGCCGTGCCGGCGGACACGCTCGAACATATTCGCCAGCTCGCCTGGCTCACGGTGAACCGGACGGAATTTGTCGACTACAAGATCAAGATGCGGGTCGCCAAACCCGATCGGACCGAGGGCGACCTCGAGGCTCCTGTCCACTCGATAAAGCTGGCAGTGTTGTAACGGCGGGACGAGCAGGAGGACAGATGATCCTAGTCACAGGAACCGAAGGCATGGTGGGCAGCCACCTGGGCGATGTCTATCGCGACGATGAGATCGTCCGCACGGACATGATCGGGTCAGCGTCGGCGATCCAGCTCGACGTTCGCGACCGCGATCAGGTGATGAAGATGATCGAGCGCGTCCGCCCCAAGATGGTGCTGCATCTGGCTGCCGAGACCGACGTCGATCGCTGCGAACGCGAACCAGACCACGCGTACCGCAGCAACATGATCGGCACCCTCAACATCGCGCTCGCGTGCCAGGCCTTCGATATCGAGCTCGTCTATGTCAGCACCACCGGCGTGTTCGACGGCGCGAACGCTGAGCCGTATACGGAATTCGACGCGGCAAACCCGCTGACTGTCTATGCGAAGTCGAAATATGAGGGCGAGAAGGCGGTGGCATCCCTCCTGAAGCGCTACTACATCTGCCGCGCCGGATGGATGTTCGGCGGCCGCGCCCGCGACAAGAAGTTCGTGGGACGGATCGTCCAGCTGTGCCAAACGCAGCCCGAGATTCTCGCGGTCACCGACAAGGTGGGCAATCCCACCTACGCCAGAGACCTGCTTGGCACCATCAAGTCACTCAGCACGACGGGGCTCTACGGCCTGTATCATGTCGTTGGCACCGGATCGTGCACGCGCTACGATGTGGCCGTCGAAGTGGCGAAGTTCCTCGACAGCCCGATCAGGATTAAGCCGGTGAACTCAGCGCTCTTCCCGGCGTCGGCACCGCGGTCCCGATCCGAGGCCGCGCGCAACTACAAGCTCGACTTGCTGCAAATCAACCAGATGCGCGACTGGCGAGTCGCGTTGGACGACTATCTGAGCAGCTGGGTACTCCATCCGTCCAAACGGCCCGAGGCGGAAGAGCCGTTGCAGGACAGGGCATGATTCGGTCAAGCATTCCTGGCATCGCGGATTCGCTGGTTGCAGTGCCCGACGCGGTACCGGCCAAGGTCGAGACCCTTCCCGCGGTCGTCCTTGCTGGCAAGAAGTCGCCGCTTCCAAGCCTGGCCCAGGAGTCGCTTCGCACGCTTCGGACGAATCTACTGCTTCGCTGCGGGGAGCATGATCAGACGATCGTGCTGACCAGCGCGAGGCCGGGCGAGGGCAAAACCACGATTTCCGCAAACCTGGCCCGGTCGCTCACTGGCATAGGCAAGCGCGTGCTGCTGATAGACGCCGACCTGCGCCGCCCGGCGGTACACCGGTTCTTCGGGATCTCGAATGCCAGGGGGCTCGTCGATGTCCTGAAGGGCGCGGCGACGCCGGAGCAGGTGTGGCAGGAGATCAAGCGGGGCCCGACCGTGCTGACAAGTGGCCCCGTGCTGGGGGACCCGCAGACGCTCTTTCAATCTGAACAGTTCGCCCGGTTGATGAACGATGTCCGGCGTCAGTTCGACGTGGTGCTGGTCGATTCGCCGCCCCTCCTGGCGGTGGCAGACACCGCCCTCATGTTGCGGCATGTCGACGGAGTGGTGCTGGTCCTGAAATACGCGCACGTGTCGGAAACGGACGCCTCTCGTGCGCTCGATCGCATAAGCGCCGCGCGCGGCAAGGTGATTGGGTGCGTGCTGAGCCAGGTGTCCGAGACCGACGATATGTTTCACTCGTACGCCAGCGACTACGTCAAGCCCGAGTAGCGCCAGGCCGAGGATGTTTCAAGGGGCTCAAATGCTAGCCGGACGCGCCCGTTACACCATCGTCGCGATGCTCGCGGTCGTACTTGCGTTGGTCGTGTCGTACCTGCTGAATCGGCTTGGTTTCTGAAACTGCGATGACCACGAATACGTCGGAGGCAATCGACCTTCGTCCGCATCTGGCAGTGCTGCTGCGACAGAAGCATCTGATTCTGACGTTCTGTCTGTCGGCCGCGCTCGCATCGCTGGGGCTGACCTATGTGTTTTCCGAGAAATACGTCGCGTACACCACGGTTCTCTATCAGCCGAACGAGGCGGGCACATTTCGTCCCAAGGATCGGGAGGCTCTCGGGTTTCCAACGCCGATGGTCTCGCTCGAGTCCATCGGCAATACACTGGACGAGCTGGCCAAGAGCGATGGGGCGATCGAAGCGGTCGTTCGCACGTTGCACCTCGACGTCAAGCGGCCGAGACCGCCATCAAACTTCTTCGTCAACACATTCCACACCGTCAAGGACACGGCGAAGGAGTATGCGCGGAACGCCTGGCAGCTGATGCGCTACGGCCGCGTGCTCGAGAGACACCCGTTCGCTGAAGCGATGGCGGACCTTCGGAAGAATCTCACAACCGAACGGACCGCCAAAGCCTACACGTTTCAACTGGAGGTCGTGGACAACGATCCGGCGATGGCCGCGGCGATCGTCGACCAGGTGGCCGTCACGCTGGCGAAGTTTCTGGAAGACGAGCGGCTTCGACAGGTCAGGGAAACCCGCGAGGGTGTGGTCGTACGGCTCCGCCAGAACGAGAGCGAGATCGCCAATCTTCGACGGCAGCTCGAGGGTTTCCAGAAAGACACCGACGTGTCCTCCCTCTCTCAAGAGCTCTCATTGAGGCTGAAGACGCTCGCAAGCTTCCGTGAGGAGCATGCGAGGGCGCGCAACGAGCTCGAGGCCCTCTATAAGAAGCGCGCCGAAGAGCAGCAACAACTCGATCGCCAGGCACCGTCGGTCAAATACGATTCGACCAGCACGCAGAACCCCGTCGTCGACGAAATGAAGCTCGAGCTGGCGAAGCTCGAGGTGGAACGGTCGGGTCTGCTCGGGAAATACACCGAACAACATCAGGAAGTGAAAGCGCTCGACGCCAAGATGGCGCAGGTTCGCAGGAAGCTCGAGACAGAGGTCAACACGGTCGTCCGCTCTGAATCGGTTCGCACGAGCGACATCTACCAGAAGCTGCTGGGCAATCGGCTGGCGACGGAGGCCGAGATTGAGTCGTTGACGGCGCGCGTTCGAGCCTACGACAACTCGATCGGCCAGGAGAGCAGCCATGCGCGCAACCTCGCGTCCAAGGAGCAGCAGCTCGCGAGCCTGACGCTGCAGCTGGCGAGTGCGGAACGCTCGTACGTGCTCATCGGCGAGGCCTACGAGGAAGCGCGTATCGCAGAGTCCAGAGCTGCGAGCGAAGTGTCGATCCTTCACAAGGCTCTGGTGCCAACGGCGCCGGCGCGGCCGATCAAGATCCTGCACGTCGGCGTTTCAGCGATTTTGAGCCTGCTGCTGGCTATCGGTTTGACGTTCCTGTTCGATTTCTTCGATAACTCAATCCGCAGCATCGACCAGGTTGAGCGGATCCTGAACGTCCCCGTCCTTGGCACGATTCCGGCCGTTCAGTCTCCAGATGGATCAACCGTTGTGACCGCTCGCCGGCGATACCTATAGCCCAGGCGCGACTGTGCCCGTGTAGATGATTCGTGCCCTGCTGGCCGAGCCGTCTCGCGGAAAGAACGTCCCGTGGTTGTAGAGGAAGCCCCGGGGAATCGGCACCATCTTCCGGTCGTTTCCCTCCGGCGTCATCGTGTAGAGCCCAATCTCTCGTGGCTTCTTCCGATCGATGTGCCTGTAAAGCAGCAACTTACCGTCGCTCGACCAAGTGGGCAGTCCTTCGATGACGCCGTCGGGGGTGAGATTGCGTTCCTGGCCGGTCTTGCGGTCGAGTACCATTACCCTCCAGCCGTCACCGCCGGCAATGCGCATGAACGCGACCCTCGATCCGTCAGGCGAAAGTTTTGGATCGAAGTCGCCGTAGAGTTCCATCGAGCCGCGCTTCCGTAATTGCGTTGGCCGGGTGATCTGCCGCGCGTCGCTCCCGTCCGCTTTCATCGTCCACAGAACATCGGCGCCCTCACCCTTCGCGGGAAACACCAGCTCGCTTCCTTCCCAGTGCGGGTCGGTCGCAGCCAGCCCTGGGGGCGTTGGAACACGAGTGATCCTTCGTGTGGCGAGATCGATCTGCCGGATCTCCGGCTGCCGCTGTGGGTTGTCGCTCGAGATAAAAATGAGCGATTTGCCGTCGGGCGTCCAGCCCCCGTTGGCGGCCATCACGCCGGGCTTCGGGGGGACAATGGTTTCGAGTCCTGTACCGTCGAGGTTGACCACCATGATTTCCGTGTTGGCGTAGCCCTGCTCTTCAGTTGCCTTCCCGTCTTTCCCGCGATTGTTGTAGCGGGTGAGAACGAGCCGCCTGCCGTCCGGTGACAGGCGTGGGTGCGTCATCTCGCGGTCCGGGCTCGTCATGACCGTCTGAACATCGCTTCCGTCCAGCCTCGCGGTATAGATTCCGAAGTGTGCCGGTGCCCGGCTCGCAGTAGACGCCGCCGATCGGGCGGCGCTCGTGGGCGAGGCAGCGTCCGCGCGCAACAACGGCGATCGGTCGTCGCTGATCTCTCTAAAGGCAGCGAACGCGGACTTTGGTTTTCCGTCCACGTCGATGAGGCCAGCCCGGACGTTGAAAATCAGGATCCTCACGTCGTGAAGGAACGTCCACGCGAGCATCGAGGGGTCGAGGCTGCCGAGCAGGTCGGGAAGTGCCCGAATGAAAGAGGCCTGGTCGGCTTCTCCATTGCGCCCTTCGGAGGGCCAGTTGACTTCGAGGAAGACGGGACGATTGCCCGACTGATACTGCTTGATGCGGGCGTAGTAGTCGGCAGGCACACCGCGCGGCCCCGCTTGCTCGAACACTTTTCGGGGCTCGGACGTAACCGCCAGCAGATCCAGACTCGAACCGAACTCGTCGACGAGCGCACGGTTGTCGCCGGGACTCCGATCCTGCATCGCGTCCCACTGGAACGTGACAAACACCTTCGTGTTCGGCGACGTCTGCTTGATCCTCTGATAGATGTCCCGGTACAGATTCGCAAACTGCCTGAACCCTTTCGGGTCCGTCAGCGCGAACAGATTCACATCGGTGGCGACGGCGAGATACGGCGGCCTGAGTTCGGCGAGCTCCAGCACGGCTTTGGTAAATGCCTCGGACACCGCCGGATTGGTAAAGGAAGGCTGACGACCCGCCCCAGTCACCGATTTTCCAGGATCGAGCGACGCTCCTTTAAGTCCATCTGCCTTGAATGCGCTCAGCTCCACAACCATGGAAAGGGACCGCTGGTCTCCCATCCCCACCAGTACCCTGGCCGCCTCGAAGCGGTTGGCATCGTTCCAGTTGAGCCGAACCACGGCCAAACTGCCAAGCTCCGCGTTCAGCCGGAACATGTCGATCAGATCTTCTGCCGAGTGTTTGGGAAAATTTCGAGGCGTGACGACCGTGCCGATCTTTGATGAGAGCTTCCCGGGCGGCGGGCCAGACCCCAAGGCGCCAATGACACTACCCGTTGCGATAGCAGCAGTAATCAAAAGTGTTCTTACGTGGAGCCGTCGCATGATCCCTCGAAAAGTATACAATGGTCGGCTTTGGGGACCGCTGCCAGCAACGAACCACTCATCAGTGCCGTCGTATCCACCTACAAGCGCGCCGATATCCTGCGCATGGTTCTCGACCATCTCGAGCGTCAGGATCTGCCGCCACACCAGTACGAAGTCGTGGTGGCCGACGACGGCTCGCCAGACGACACCGAAGCGGTGGTCGCCGGGTTCGCCGCGCGCGTTCCGTTTTCGGTGCGCCACGTGCGCCACAAAAACACAAGTATCGGATACACGGAAAACCGCGGCATCGAAGCCGCGAGCGCGCCGATCGTGCTTTTGCTTGCGGACGACATCTTCCTCACACCTCCGGGGCTGCGCAAGCATCTCGAGTTCCACCAGGCGCATCCCGAGGCCACCGTTGCAGTACCTGGGCAGAACCGTGCAGTCACCCGACCTTAACCAGAGCGCCTTCCTGCGCAAGTGGGATCCGTTCCGGTTTGACGAACTGGCCGATCTCGAGGTGTTGCCGCCTTGGCGATTCGGCGCGATGAACCTTTCATTCAAGCGCGACTTCGTCATGCAACGCGGCGGGTTCCTCGAACACCGGGGACGGGGGGGGCCGGCCTGCATGGAGGATCTCGAGCTTGGCTATCGGCTGGAGCCACACGGACTGCGTCTGTGCTATTCCAAGGAGGCGCTGGCTTTCCACTACCACCTGACGACGCTCGATGTCGCGGTGCTCAGATGGTACGAGAGGGGCATTAATTACGGCGAGTTCCGAAAGCACGCGCCGAACCCGGAGCTCAGTGTGTACTTTCACGTGCTCAACTTCCGCACGCTCGGCGAATACGTCCGGGTGCTGCGGGGTCCGAATTCGTTTCGCGGTTCGGAGCGCAGCCTCGTCTGGCATTTCGTCCGGCATTTCGGCCGGATGCTGACGTTGAACCGTGTAACCGAGCGGTTGTTCTGGCAACCGGTGTTCAACCTCGCGGAAAGATCCACATGGGTGGAGTCGCTCATGACAGCCAAGATGTACCGCGCATACCTCTATTACCACTTCCTCCGGGGTGTGCGAGCCGGCCACCGGATGTACGGGGACTGAACACCGCCACGTCGATAGACAGGCAGTCCGTTGGAACCCATGATCAACCCGCCGACCCGCATCACGATGTACGCGCGGTATTGGATCGGCCTGACTGCCGTGCTGCAGCTCATCAGTTGCGGCACGTCGGGGTCCCGCGATCCGAATCTCTTCGGTATCTACGCGGCGACGTTAGCCGGGGAAAACGTCGTGCTCCTCGTCGCCAATGAGTCGCAGGAGATGACCCACGCACGCGTCTCTCCCGATCGCAATTGGATCGCGTTCACGCGATACAACGATCGCGGGTGGGATGGATTGGCAACGGAAGAACAAGGGTACGGAAATACCGAGGTCGTGGTTTCCCGGCTGGATGGTTCGGGAATGGAGATCATCGTTCCTCCGAAAAAGAGGACCGTCAACTCCAACCCGAGTTGGACCGACGAGGGGAAGAGCCTGATGTGGGTGACCACGGACACGCCCGACGGGAGTCCGCAAATCTGGAAGATCGACCTCGGTACTCGTCACCGCACCAGGATTCCAACCCCGGCAGGCCTTGCGACAAGCGACCCAAACCACGTGGGCGATAAGATCGTGTTCCCCGTCAAGAAACCGGGCAAGTTCGATGCGATCTACACCATGAATATGGATGGGACGAACTTCAGACAGGTCAGCAACCCGACCTTCCCGGACGACATGGAGGCAGGCAGGTTCACGCTCGGAGACTACGATCCCAAATTGTCACCTGATGGAAGCAAAGTGGCTTTCATGCGGCTGTTCGGCGAGCGTGGTTGGAGGATTTTCGTGACGGAACTGGGGACAGGCGAGGAACGCGATCTGACCGGAGCGGGCCGTATCGAAGGCCTGCCGGAATGGTCGAGCGACGGAGAGCGGCTCCTCTTCCGTCATATCGACCTCGAGAAAATGCACGAGATGGGCGTGTACAGCATGAAACCCGATGGCGGCGACCGGCGCATGGTGCCGTTACCTCGCGGCTACGTGCATAACCATCCTCAATTCTGGCCTGGCACCGGATCTGGTCCGGACGCCAGGATTGTCTACGTTGCTCGGCGTTATCCTGGAGCGCCCTGAGTGCTACCATGTTCGCCGTGCGGCGGCTTCGACGCGCTTTTCGCCCGATGATCCATTCCAGATACGTTGACCAGGTCGTGATCGTCACGGGTGCCTCGAGCGGCATCGGCGCGGCTACTGCAGCTGCGTTTGCCGCAGAAGGGGCCCGCGTTGCGCTGACGGCGCCGGAGAGAGAGAGACCGGCTCTCGAGGCCTTGGCCGGCCGGTTGCGGGCGCAAGGGCACACCTGTCTGGTCGTCGCCGTTGATGTTACCAACGGTGATCAGGTTGCGGCGCTGGCCGAACAAGTGGTGGGGAAGTGGGAACGCATCGACGTGCTCGTCAACAACGCGGGTGTGGGGTATCACGGCCCGTTCGAGACGATGTCCCTGCAGGACTTCGAGAAGGTCCTGCAGATCAACCTCCTCGGTGCCGTGCGCTGTCTCTACGCAGTGGTCCCCGTCATGATCGCGCAGCGTCGCGGGCAGATCATCAACATTGCGTCCGCGCACAGCCGGCGGGCGCACCCGCGATACGCTGCCTACTCAGCGAGCAAGTACGCGCTGCGGGGCCTTTCTGATGTCTTGCGCGTGGAGCTCGCGCAACACGGCATCGACGTCCTGACCTACTGTCCTCCGTACACGGAATCGAAATTCTTCGACAACGTCCTCCATACCGTTGGGCGAATCAAGCCCGCGCGCGCAGGCGCCACGCCCGAGACCGTGGCCAACGGGATCGTTTCAGCAGCATGGCGGCGCAAACGCGAGGTGCTCGCGACGCCACGCGAACGGCTGCTGGACTGGGCCAACCGGTGCGCGCCGTCGCTCGTCGACGTGCTGATCGCGAACCGTTACGAAGCCAAGCTCGGGAAACAGTTGTAGGCCGGCGGCCGGAATAGCCCTCTTGCGCCACACGAGACATTTTCAGGATCAGGTCGTCGTCGTGACCGGTGCCTCGAGCGGCATCGGCAGGTCGGTTGCCCTGGCTTTTGGGGAGGCGGGAGCACGCGTGGGGCTGGTTGCCCGTTCCGCCGAGGCGATCGAAGCGCTGGCGGAAGAGATGCGGCAGCAAGGCCAGCATGCCGTGGCCTTGCCGGCCGATGTCACCGACGAGCGTCAGGTTGCGCAAATGGCGTCCGCTCTTGTCGAACGCTGGGGACGCATCGACATCCTGGTCAATAACGCCGGCATCGGCGCCCATGGACCGTTTCTTTGGACACCTTACGAGGATTTCGAGCGCATCATCCGCGTCAATGTGTTCGGCGTCGCCTGTTGCACAGCTGCCGTGCTGCCGCACATGATCCGTCAGCGGTCGGGCAAAATCGTCAACGTCTCGTCCATGATCGGCAAGCGGGCGTACCCCGGCAATGCCGCGTATTGCTCCAGCAAGTTCGCGCTCGAAGGCTTCGCGGAATCTCTGCGCACGGAGGTTCGCCACCACGGCATACACGTCATTCAGGTCTGCCCCGACCTCACCGACACTGCCTTCTTCGACAATCTGTTGCAGACCGGCGGACACGGGAAGCCCGCACGCCCGGGCAGAAGCCCTGACGAGGTCGCTCGGTTGCTGCTGAACGCCACACGGCGTAACCAGCGCGACCTCATCATCGGCGTTCGCGGAAAGGTCCTCGTTCTGTTCGACAAGCTGCTGCCGGGGTTGCTCGAACGGCTGTTGCAGATGCGTTTCCGCGGCCGCTACACCAAGGCCGGTGGCGACGCCCCATGACCGATACAGAGCCGCGCGCACCTGTCATCCGGAGCGTCGGCATCACGCTGATTGGCAGCGCCATCGGCGGTGTGCTGGTCATTGCCGGCGAGATGCTCGCGGCGCGGCTGCTGAAGAGCCAGGCGTACGGCCTGTACGCCTCCGGCATCACGATCGCGCGAATCGGCGAGGCGCTGTGTGTATTCGGCCTGCCGGTGGCCATCTTTCACTACATCCCCGCTTACCGGCAGAAGGCGCAAACCGGCAGGGTCGCGGGGACGGTTTATGCAGCGGCTGCACTGCCGCTCGCCCTCGGCAGCGTGTTTGCCGCCGCTGTGTGGTTGATGGCGCCGTGGCTGGCGCGCTATGTGTTCAACAGCGCGGACGTCGTCATCTACATTCGGCTCCTCGCTCTGGCTGTACCGTTCATGGCGTCCTCGGAGGTACTCGGGGCGATCACACGGGGATTCGGTTACGCGAAGTACTACGTCATCGTCAAGAACCTCACTCCTCCGGTGGTGTTCCTCACTTTTCTCTCGCTCATGGTGCGGTTTGACGCGCAGCCGCTGTGGATAACGGGCGCTGTGGCATCGGCAAGCCTCCTGGCCTCGACGGCCGGCGTTTTCGCGGTTGTTCGCGCGGCGGATGCAGACGTCTGGCGCGTCCGGCCCGTTTTCAGAGTTGCCGAGCTCTACGGGTACTCATCGGGGATCATGTTGAACTCGTTCTTCTACATGATCTTCGCCATGACGGGCATCCTCGCGACCGCGGTGTTCCTGGGTAGCGAGAGCGTCGGCATCTACCGAGTCTGCCTCCAGCTGGTCGTGCCATTCGACATGATCATGCTCGCCTTTCATGCCGCTATGGGCCCGATCTATCCCGTGCTGGCGAGGGAGAACCGTCTCGCCGAGCTCGAGGAGTCCTACGGAACGGCTATCCGCTGGATGGCCATGCTGCTGCTTCCGATCGGCATCGTGCTGGCCTGGAACCGCGATGATCTGCTCGCCCTGGTGGGCCCCGAATTCATGGCGGGATCGACTGCCGTAATGATCCTTGCGATCGGCTATTCCGCCTTCTATGGTTTCGGGACCGTGGCCTACCTCCTCATGCTGAGCGGCCGGAAGTCTGTGGAGACCCGGAACGCGGCGTTCGCTACTATCCTGAACCTCATCCTGGCCAGCGTGTTGGTCCCGCGGTTCGGGCTGGCCGGGGCGGCATCGGCCACTGCGTTTTCCTTTGCCGTCCTGAACGTTCTACGGATCTGGGAGGTCCGCTACCTCGTGGGATTGCGCACGTTCCGGCGCTACTTCGTGCGCGTGGTCGCGGTCAGCGCCGGGGCACCCTTAGGATCATTTGTGGCGATGCAACAACTGGGAGTCCTGCAAGGCCGGGATGCAGGTTCCATTGCGGCACGGATCGCCGTGATGGCCGCGTTTTATGTCTCGATGCTCTGGACAATCGGACTCGACCGACGCGACAGAAACATGCTGCGAGGGCTCGTCCCATTCGTTGGCCGCCCGGGCGCTCGGCCGCCCGAACCGCAGCGTTGAGGAAAGCTTCAGTTTTCAGCGGGTCTCGTGCGTCCCGATGCAGACGTGGCGCCGTTCCGGGCATCGCGGCACGCGCGGCGAAAGTAATACACGACGACGCCGCGATACAACCGCGGAAGCATGAATGCCGCCAGGAAGCGGTTGGCCTCGGCCCGACGCATGAGCGGCATCCAGAAAGACGGCACTGTGAGCTTGTTGAACAGGACCGAGCGAAGGACGGCGTCGGTCGCCAGACGGATCACGCTTCGTTCGCCCGGGAGGATGTAACGGCGGCGCTCGCCGGTGATGACCTTGCGCTGCGCGATCAAGGTGCCGATACCGTAGAGTCGCTGCCGGATCAGGAGCTCGGGATTCGGCATGCGCTCGAACGCTTCCTTCCAGTTGAGCCCCCGCTGGTAGCTGCGCGCGATAGCCGTCTCCAACGTCTCGGGGTGGTGGTGATATCCCAAGGCGGCTTTGTCGTGGAAGATCCGCAGTCCGTACTGTGAAAGACGATGCCCGACCTCAACATCCTCGTGCGCGGCGGCGCCGGCGCTGCCCCGAGAATCGAGGAACATGCCGTGGGCGAGCATGAATTCGCGCTTCAGCGAAATATTGCAGGCCCAGAACAGCGTGTACGGCAGTTCCTGGTCCTGCTCGAGCCTGCGGAGCTCGAACGGATCCCAGTTGCGCTGGAACACGGTCTGCTGAAGGTCCGGCGACTGACGCACGTTGCCGAGAATGGCCGTGGCGGGATCGTCATGACGTGTATGGGCGGCGACGTGCGCCGCGAGGGCCTCACGCGTCAGAATGATGTCGTCGGCCAGCAGCAGGATGATCGGGGCCGATGCCTCACGAATGCCGCGGTTCTGCGTGTAGCCGGGTCCCCGGTTTTCGTGCCCGAGATATCGCATCCGACAGGGCGCGTGACTGATGGCCTGCCGGACGACGTCCTCGGTATGATCGGGCGATCCGTCGTCGACGACGATCACTTCATACGATCGCGCATCCAGCGTCTGATCCGCCAAATGCCGCAGGTTCGTGCGAAGGACTTCCGCTCGCGCATACGTTGGAAGGACGACGCTCAGGATGGGAGAGGCAGTCATACCATCCGCGCATCAGGTGCCCGCCCGTCGATCTCCCGTTGAATTCGCGGTAGGGCCACGGCGAGTGCGAGCATGAACCAGAACAGCATGTAGACCAGACTTTCCCGGAACAGGGGGTTGGTGAGCCCGTCGATGACGTACGCGCCCAGCGCCGCCAGGGCGGCCAGCGCAATCAAGTCGATCGGCCCGCGACGCTCGAACGCGAGACGGCCCAGCTGCCACATGGCGGCAAAGATGACGACGAAGAACGTCACGGCGCCGAACAACCCCGTGTCGGCGGCGAGCCACAGGAACACATTGTGGACTGGCAGGTCCAGGGTCCCGGGCACGAGGTAATCGTCCAGAATCACTTTGTAGCTGCCGATCCCCTGTCCGGTAAGGAAGTGCTCCTTCCACATCGCCCAGGCCGCGGGGTACTGATCAAATCGCGCCGTGAGGTTCTGATGGCCCTCGTAGTCGAACCGCATCACAATGAACCGGATCGCCTGCGGCGCCGGTATCAACGCCAGCAGTGCTAGAACCCCGGTCTTCATGAAGATCCCTTTTTCTCGCCAGAGAACGAAGACGAGCCAGACAAACACGCACGTGAGGGCCAGGGTCAGCCATGCCGATCGGGAGAAGCTGACAAACACCGCGACACTGCCTATGGCGACGAGCGCCAGGGATTCCAGCCGTGCGCGCGCGCTGAAGGCGCGGCCCGACAGCAGGGTGATGAGCGGAAAGGGAAGCAGCATCGTGAGGAAGAGCCCGTAGGTGTGCGAATCGTAGCTTGTGCCGGTCGCACGGGTCAGATCCTCGATGCCGGGCACCTCATATTGATAGTTCAGCGCGTCGCTACCTGCCCCCTTGTCGAGGATCAAACCCTTGAGCATGCCGGTTTGGTACTGGAACAGGCCGAGCGCGCTCTCTGCGGCGATCGCGAACGTAAACGCGGCCAGGACCCAGGGAAGATGCCGCGCCTGAAGCCGTCGAGAAAAGTAGAAGTAAAACAGGAAATGCCTCAGCAGATGGATCACCGCGAACACGCTCAGGGGAAGGTCAGCCGTGTTCGGAATCGAAAGAAGGTTTGCCAGCACGAACAATAAGATGAGGAAGTCCAGCTTGCCGAGCCGTGGCAGGGGCAACGTCCGGGCGACGAAGATCTGCACGAACCAGGCGACGTATATGCCCACGAGCAACAGCTCGGTGATACCAACACTGACCGCGCCGCTGATCACCGCGACGTTTCGCACGTCTGTTGAGTAGCCATCCAGGAACAGCCACTTCTGGAAGCTCGCCAAAGGCAACAGCATCAGGTGCGAGAAGAGCATGAAATCGTCGAGCCTGCGCACAAGGACGAGCGAGGCCGACGCCATGGTGATTCCCGCGAGAACGACCACGAACCACCGCGTGGAAAGGTTCCAGAGCGGGAATAGCATCACGGCAAACAGGGTTCCGCCAAGAACGGCGGCCAAGATGCGGTAGTCACGAGTAGATCTGGAAATCGACAATCTCAAGAGCGTTCCTCGGGTTCCAGGCGAGTGCGAAGAGAGTGCCACCGGGGCGGGCCACGGCCAGGCCCTCGGGGCCGGCCACGCCCGGCGAACCCTAGGCTTTGATTGTCACGAAAGGCTGTTTCGGGAAGACTGTTTTCCGCCTTCACGGAGAAATGTGTGCGTCTCCCCGACGTTCCTGCAGGCACTCTCCTTGCACGGCGGGAGGCTATACGATACGGCGGGCCGAGTATCAGAATCGCACACAGAGAGCAATCCAAGAATATGAAGAACCGACGAATCACCAGTTTGATCGTTGCGCTCGCCGTTGCCACTCCTCTTGCCGTGACTCATGGACAGGCGCCCGCGCAGCCGGCCCCGGCTCCCGCGGCCAAGCCGTACTTGATTCAACGCGGCGACGAGATCACCATCAAGGTCTTCAACAGTCCTGATCTCCTCGACACGGTGACTGTGCGGCCGGATGGCAAGATCACTGTGCTGCTTCTCGACGACGTCGATGCCGCCGGAAACACCACGTCCGATCTCGATGCGAGGCTCACGGCCGGATACGGAAAGTTCTTCCGCGATCCTCAGGTCAGCGTCATCGTGCGATCGTTTTCCAACCTCCGTGTCTACGTCGGTGGCGAGGTGGGACAACCGGGGCCAGTGTCGCTTAAAGGCGACGTGACGGCGCTCGAAGCGATCCTCCAGGTCGGAGGGTTCAGGCCGTCGGCCCGCATGGACAGCGTGATTCTGCTCCGGAACGACGGCAATGACCGGCCTCTGACGCAGAAGCTGAACTTCAAGGAACTGCTGAGCAAAGGCGGCGCCGACGTCGCACTCCAGCCGTTTGACGTGCTGTACGTTCCGGTTTCGCGCATCGCCAAAGTCGACCGCTTCGTCGATCAATACGTCCGGCAGTTACTGCCCATCTCGCTGACCGGCGGTTTCACCTACCTCCTTGGAGGTCGAGCCGTGATCGTTCCCACCCAGTAAGGGTTCGCAGGCCTGACGTTGAGCGACCATGCCGTTCACATTCGAGAGACAAGCGATCCCGGAAGTCATCCTGATCGAACCCAAGGTGTTCAGCGACGCCCGCGGGTTCTTCATGGAAACCTATAAGCAGACCGATTTCGCGCCGTTTGTGGACGGCGCGTTCGTTCAGGAGAACCACTCGAAGTCGCAGCGCGGCACGCTGCGGGGACTGCACTTCCAGGTCGGGCCCTACGCGCAGGGAAAGCTGGTGCGCGCCATCACCGGCGAGATCTTCGACGTGGCAGTGGACATCCGCCCTCATTCCCCCACACGGGGGCGCTGGGTGGGCGCAGTCCTGTCATCGGAGAACCGGCGCATGTTGTATGTGCCGCCTTGGTGCGCCCACGGCTTCTGCGTCGTCAGCGAAACAGCGGAAGTCGTCTACAAGACGACGACCGAATACTCGCCTGCCAATGAGTCTGGCATCGTGTGGAACGATCCGGCGCTCGCCATCGACTGGCCGATTCAGTCACCGACGATCTCCGAGCGCGATAAAAGCTGGCCCCCGTTCGCCATGTAGGCAGCGGCTAACCACATCTCGACCGGGACGGTTACGACGCTCGACAAGCTGATCAAGTCCTACATCACGCCCCGCACTCGCCGAAAGAGTCGTCTTTGCGTTGACCACCGCTTGCGTGTCCGCGGACGACAGCGGCTACGGCACTGACGCGGCTTCACGGAGGAACGCCTTCGCGCAGCTCAGAATTGTTCGTCCGCGCTCGGACCGTAGGCCCCGGGCACCGGCACGTTCAGCAGCCGCAGATAGACCGACAGCTGACCTCGATGGTGGATCAGGTGGCTGAGCGTGAAGTCGCGGAACACGTCGGGCTTCGGCCGCTCGAACCGCAACTTCCCCCGCACCTTGAAGCGCCACGGGTGGAGCATCGCAGCATCCGTGGCCGTGTTCAGTGTCTGTCGGGCCTTCGCGACTTTTTCGTCGAAGGTTCGCAGGAGATCGTCCAGCGACTCGGCCCGGTACGACTTGAAGTCGGCCGGGTCGAGATCGAACTCGTGCTTCGCGAAAATCTCGTCGGCCCATCTGACGCAATCGACGATGTGCGACGCGAGCGCCCCGGCGGTATAGGACTTCTCATGCGGCCGCCAGCCCAACTTGTCCGCCGGTATGCGTTCGAGCAGCCGGCGGGTCGTCCGCGCTTCGCGCTCGAACTCCCTCGCCAGCGACGCCATCACGCCCACGTCAGAACGTCATCTTGATCGCCAGCTGCACCTGGCGCGGGTCTCCCACTCCGGTTCGCAGGAACCCGTCGAAGTTGAACAGCGCCGGTGTCGACAGCGGGTTGATGTTGTTGGCGTTGTTGAAGGTGTTGAACATCTCGATCGTCGGAATCAACATCATATCGCCTCTGAGCTGGAACGGCCGCGAGACCCGCCAGTCGAAGCTGAAGTACTCGTTGTCCTTCCGCTGCGTGTTGCGTCCGAGATCCACGCCGTTCTGCACGCGCGGGTTCGGCGTAATCGGCTGGGCCCCGCGGGCCTGCACGCGCGCGCTCGCCTGGATGCTATGCGGCGCCACGACGTAGGTGAAGAGGTTGAACCTGTGCCGGATGTCGCGATCCGAGTAGCCGTAGTCGAGCGACAGATCGTTGAAGTTGAAGGCCCGGTCGGTAAACGGATCGCGCTCGTTCGAATCGTCGTCTTTGTCGCGCGACAGCACGTAGTTCGCCTCGAGCTGATAGCTGCGTGAGAAGCGCTTGCGCACGCCGAGGGTCAGGCCGTGGTAATCCGACTGGCCGAGGCTCGTCGTCACCATCGTTTCGTCGAGCTGCGGGCCGAATGGATTGCCGGCATCGGCACGGTTGTAATTGATGAACCGCGTGAGATGACGGCCGCGGGCGTACATGTAGTCCACGTAGCCGGCCACATCGGGCGCGATCTCCTGCTCGTAACCGGCGTTGAACGACGTCGTGCGGGGATTCGCGTAGTCGCGGTGGAATACGCGCACGCCGGTGAAGAGCGGAAACTGCCCTGACGCAACAGGCGTCGGCGTGATGACGTTGGGCCACGCAGGCGGGGTGGCGCCGAACTGCCTCACGTTATCGGTACTGACGAAAATCGTCTGCTGCTGCAGGCCGTTGGTCGTGACGGAGCCGACCTGGCTCAGCATGTTCTGTCGGGCGAAATAGATGCCGGCGCTGGTGCGCACGACCGATTTGCCGTCGCCACGCAGATCCCAGGTCGCACCGCCCCGCGGCTGCCACATGGCGGCCTGATCGGGGATCGTCCCGTCGGACGGGAACTTGGGGTTGTTCAGGAACGGCGCGAACGCCGTTGTTTGCGGATCCACGGTTTCGGGCATGAACTGGGCGTCCCACCGCAGGCCGTACTGCAGTGTCACGTTTGAACGCACGTGCCACTGGTCCTGTATGAACAGCGAGAATTCGTCGTTGGTAATTCTCGACGCGCCGGTCGCATCGGTGGCCAGCCCGGAGCGGCCCGCCCCCTGCAAATAGAACAGCAGCGGACCCGCTGTCGGCGACGTGCCCGCCGGACACAGCGTGGGAAGCGTCACGTACACGCCACCGCTGCAGCCCATCGTGCGCGGCCCGAAGCCACCGGCCGCCGCAGGTGAGGAGTACCGGAGGAATCCTTCGACGCTGTCGAAGAGATACCGGCCCGTGAAGAATCCGCGGAAGACCTGGTCGTTCATCGTGTGCATCCACTCGCCGCCCATCTTCCACGTATGGCCGCCGCGCACGATCGAGAGGTTGTTCTTCAGCTGCGTGCGCCAGACCGTCTCGTCGACGTTCGGCTGCAGGAAGAACGGATCGCCGAATCGAAAGCTCGGCGCGGCCGACTCCGATGCCGGTATCGGCGGCCAGTGGGGACTCGTTCGACGTGCGCGGCCGCGTCTCGTGCGAGTACGTGAAGTGAAACTCGTTGAGCTTGTTGTTGGCGAACGTCGTAAAGTAGTTCGCGTTCAGCACATTGATGTGCGCCGGGTCGCCTTCAGTGCCGTTTGCCGAAGGACCGTAGGTGCCCACGTCGAACGTTTCGTTCTCCTTGCGCGAATGGGTGAAGTTGTACGAGGTCGACAGCCGGCTCGCCGCGCCGACGGTCTGGTCACCCTTCAGGAGTATCGCTATCGTGTTGAGCGGGTGATTGATCGGCACGCTCTCGTCCATGCCCAGGCGCGACTGGAAGAAATTGAGGAGCGCCACGCGCTGACAGTCTGGCTGCGAGTTGATGAGCGCCGCGTTGGCCGGAATGGTCGGCGCAGAGACGGGGCACGGCGTGCCGAGGGGGCTTCCGAGATTCGGACGCTGGAAATCGCCGGTGATGCCCTCGATCGCCCCGAAGAAGAAAGTCTTGTCGCGCTTGATCGGCCCGCCAATCGTGCCGCCGAACTGCTCGCGATGAAAGTCCTCGAGTTTCGTGCCGTCGGACAAGTCGCCGGTGAGCCCTTCCAATCGCTGGAAGTAGAAGAGCGATCCGGTGACGTCGTTGCCGCCCGATTTGGTGATCACGTTCACGACACCGCCCGCCGTGCGGCCGAATTCGGCCGGCGCGCCGCTGGCGATCACCTGAAACTCTTTCACCGCGTCCATCGTGATGTCGATCGGCGCACGCTGGCCTCCAGCCTGCTCGCCGAAGAACCCGTTGTTGTAGTCGCCGCCGTCGAGGCTGATGTTGTTGAAGATGCCGCGCTGCCCGGCGAAGGTAATCTCGTCGCCGTCGGGCCCCTGCACGATGCTGACACCGGGCGTCAGCGTCAGCAGGTCCTCGAACTTCCGTCCGAGAATGGGCGTCGTCTCGATCGTCTTCTCATTCAGCGTCGACGCAACCGCGGCACGCGTCGACTCGACGACGGGCGTCCCGCTGACGGTGACCGTTTCGGAGACGTTCCCGACCGCGAGGCGCAGGGTGAGGTTGAGGGACTGACCGACGGTGAGGTCGATCTCGTCCTGCTCGATGCTCGAGAAACCCGCCAACCGGAACGTCGCCTTGTAGCGGCCGGGCGGCAACTGCAGGAATGCGAATCGCCCCGACGAATCGGTCACCTGGCTCTGCGACAGATTGGTCTGGGCGTTGACGACGGTGATGTCCACGCCGGGAAGCACGCCTCCGGTCGAGTCCAGGACCGATCCCTGAATGACGCCGGTCGTAATCTGAAACTGGGCCTCGGCCGAGGTCGAAACGGCAAGGCAGGCAGCGAACAGACAGACGAGAACTCGCACCATTGAAGGGCCTCCACGGTCGAGCGTAGTGCCACGCTTGCGCCAGCACAACGCAAAAAACGACGCGGTACGAAGATGTCGGGCAACCGCCCGATTTCTGACAATCGCGTGCGCTGGACTATAGTGCGCGCGTGGCAGTCACGGTCCCTCACCCGGCGGCCGCCCCATCGGCCGCCCCCGCGCCCCGCGTACGGCCCCGGATCCAATCGCTCGACCTCGTGCGCGGCATCGTCATGGTCATCATGGCGCTGGACCACGTCCGCGATTTCTTCCACAACGGCGCCCAGCTTTATTCGCCGGAGGATCTGACGCACACGAGCGTGGCGATCTTCCTGACGCGCTGGATCACCCACTTCTGCGCGCCGGTGTTCGTGTTCCTGGCCGGCACCGGATCCTCGCTCGCGATGCGGCGTGGCATGAGCAAGGCCGCCCTGTCACGGTTCCTCTGGACGCGCGGACTGTGGCTCGTCGTGGTCGAGATGACGTTGGTCCTCCTGGGCGGGTCGTTCAATCTTTCCTATCGCGTGGTCGTCTGGCAGGTCATCTGGGCGATTGGCTGGTCGATGGTGGCGCTCTCAGTGCTGATCTTCCTGCCGTGGCGTACGCTCGTCGTCTTCAGCCTCGCGATGATCGCCGGGCACAACCTTCTCGACGGCATCCGGTCAGAGCATCTGTCTTCGCTCGGCTGGGCCTGGAAAATCCTCCACGAAGGTCCAAGCATCGTACAGCTGCCCGGTGGACGGATTGCGTTCGCCGTCTACCCGCTCATCCCATGGATTGGTGTGATGTCGGCGGGTTACTGCTTCGGCCGCGTGTTCGATCTCGAGTCGGACGACCGCCGGCGTTTTCTGATGGTGACCGGGCTTGCGCTGACCGCCGCGTTCGTGGTGCTCCGATTGGTGAACATGTACGGCGATCCCAGTCCATGGGCGCCGCAATCGAGCCCGGAGATGACCCTTCTGTCGTTCCTGCGCGTCTCGAAATATCCACCGTCGCTGATGTTCCTGCTGGTCACGCTCGGACCGGCGCTCGTCGCCTTGAGCGCGCTCGAGCGCGTGACGGTGAGCGACCGCAATTTGTTTCTCATCTTCGGACGGGTCCCTTTCTTCTACTACGTCATCCATTGGTACGCGATCCACCTCACCGCCATCGGGCTCGCATGGATGCGCTACGGCCGATTCGATTTCATGTTCGATTTTCCGCCGTCGCTGCTGGGGCCGCCAACCGACTATCCATCCGGCTACGGGTACGACTTGTGGATCGTGTATGTCATCTGGCTCGCGATCGTCACGGCGCTCTATCCGCTCTGCCGATGGTTTGCGGGCGTCAAAGCCCGCAACCGATCTGTGTGGCTGAGTTATCTCTAGAAAAGGTACGTGAAGTACGTAGTGTCCGGCTTTAGCCGGACTTTCAGATGGTCCGCCGTAGCTTCATCGACACGACGTACTAGGTTGGGTTATTGCAGCATTACGGCGCGCCCCGCGCCGTCGGACACGGACTCGCCCAGCGACAGCGGCCGTGTGAATTCAGGCAGGTGCGTCCGCCACCAGGCCTTCGCAGACTCGGACGTCCACCGGTCGCCGCTCTTGCAGTTGCAGGCCATGCCGAGCAGCATCTCCGCATTCTGCGGCCGCTTGTCCGGGTTCTTCTGGAGGCACGCCAGCACGAGCGCTTCCAGGTCGTGCGGGATCGGCAATTCCGTCCGCTGTGATGGTGGTATCGGCTCCGCTTGCACGTGCTGAAGCAGCATCTTCATCGGAGTGTCGGCCTCGAACACAAGCTGGCCGGTCAGCAGGTAATAGGCCACGCAGCCCAGCGCATACACATCGGCCCGTCGATCGACCTTCGCTTCACCAAGGATGATCTCCGGCGCCATGTAGGCGGGCGTTCCCGTCGTCTTCTGCTCGGCCGTCAGCAGGGTCTGCCCCAGTTGCGCGCGATCGCTGTTCACCTTCACGAGACCGAAATCCAGCACCTTGACGAAGTCATACTCGAGCCCCATCCGGCAGACGTAGATGTTGGCGGGCTTGATGTCGCGGTGGACCAGACCACGCGCATGCGCGTCGGCGAGGGAATGGCAGACCTGGCGCAACAGGTAGGCCGTGCGTTCTGCCGGGAGCGGCCCGAACGTCCGCACCAGCGATTCGAGATCGCGGCCCATCAGCAACTCCATGACGTAGTAGAAGACGCCTTGATCGGTGACGCCGTAGTCGAAGAGATTGATGGTGTGCGGCGAGCTCAATGCGGCTGTCGCCTGGGCCTCGCGCTCGAACCGCTTGATCACCAGCCTGGCCTCTGCATCGCTCGCCGCGCCCAGCAGCTCTGGACGCACCAGCTTGACGGCCGCTCGTCTCGCGAGCAGGCGATGCTGAGCTTCCCAGACCTCACCCATGCCTCCGTGCCCGAGCAGCTCCAGGAGCTCGTAACTCCCCATTTCTCGCGCCTTGCTCAGCTTTCGGCCGAAGTGACGCATCAAACGCGACGGGACCATCGACAATCCCGCGCAGGCATAGTTCGGCCAGAACAGTACGAACGTCTGAAGGGGCGACGGAACGGGCACACCACGCAGATGCGCGAACCAGACGCCAAGCGGATCCATGGACGCCGCCACGAGCGACACGGCCAGCATTCTGCCAGGACTCACCGGCGCAATCATCGAATACACGAGCACCAGAATCGCCACCCACGATACCTGGATGATCTGCCCTTTGAGCGGCGGTGGTGAAATCCACGTATTCATCGCCGCGATCAGCGCGGCACAAAGCAGCATGTAGCCCAGGCTCGCGTTCGTCTTGACGTATGGAGAATGGCGGGCGTATTTCAAATACAAGAAGGTCAGCCCCGACGTGATGATGCCGACCACTTCGACGACCCGGAACTTCCAGGTCTGCACCAGCGAATAGACTGTCGGCGTCGTCAGCTGCAGCACGTAGTCCATCGCCAGACCAGTCGTCCAGAGCACCACACCAAGGAGACTGAACAGAGCGAGCCGCTGGACCTGCTCGTTCAACATGTCGTCTGGGAGGCCGCCACCGGCATGCGTCGTCGGCGTCCCGCCAGGCGCGGGAGTATGTTCGCGCGGTGCGATGCGCTGCTTGTGCTTGTGTCCCATGGCGTTCCCCACTTACGTCATCCTAGGTCGGTTGTCCCTCACGCTTTTTGCCCCCGGCTTCTTCGGCCCGTCGCTTGAGCTCCTTGAGGTTCAGCATGATCGAGTGGTTCGATCGCACCAGGTCGGCCACGATGTCATCGCGCCCGCGAGAGGATCTGGCACTCCGGCGATCTTCAAGGAACGGCCACAGCGGCTCGCGAACGACTGGTGGCAGCACGCTCTCGAGATATTCGAGCGCGGTCCCGCGGAGATTCTGATCGTCCACGTACAGGCCGCGAAGAGCGATTTGCAGCGGCTCGGCCGGGAGCACGAGCGAGAGCAGCGTGAACACGTGCGCCAGGCTCCGCGTCGCACGGTTCCTGATGAATTCGTCGACGACGAACGTGTCCGAATCGCCCTCGTCGAGACCGTCGAGCAGGTGCCGTCCTTCCCACACAGGGCGACCGACCGCCACCTCCTTCTGCACAACCTCGAACACGCGAGCGGAATCGACGCGCAGGTCCGGCTGTTTGGCGACGATCGTCGCCAGTGAGCGTCCGCACTGGAAACGGACTTCGAACCGAATGTCGTCGAGTCCCAGCAACAGGCTGTCTACGGCACGCTGCGAAACACAGACGCTCAACACTCGAGGGATCCGGCGCCTTACGGCAAACTCCTCGTATGGGTCGAGCAGCGCATCGGCGAGTTTGCCGATGTGGCGCGGAGCGATCTGGCGCAGCGACGCGATGGCATCGTCGGCGACCGGATCCCATGCCAGCAGCGGCAGGACGTGCGGAATCAGCGCGGGCATCAACTCGTCGCTGCGCCGAAGCACGGAGCGAACCCGGTCGCGGTCGCGCGATCGCAGCCTGATGATGTCCAGCACCTCGGGCTCGAGAGGACCAAAGGCTCTCTGGGTTCCGGGTCTGACGGCTTCGGCGGGAGCGGGCTCCACCGGGTTCAGAGATGCAGCGAGGGTCTGCGATCGCCACGTCGAGTTCAATATCGCCGTCCGCGTCGTCAAATCGCGGACGTCGGAAAGATCGACCTCATCAGCGCGGTCGCGCAGGCTCCGCTCCAGCGTCTGGATGTAGCCGCGATTGAGCCGGCTGGCCACGAACGCCCCGGTAGCCGCGGTAAGGATCGTCGCGGCCATGATCGCCGTGTGCTGTACGGCGGGTGCCAGCAGGAGGATGAATCGGATGGCGGTGCCGCCGACGGCATCGCCGACACGGTCGAAGCCGACGTCGATAATCGATTTCGCCGCGCGCTTTTCGCCGGACGGTATCGGTGTGTAGAACACCTCATAGGCCGAGCGGAACAGCGAGTTGCGGAACACCGTCTCCGCGCCGCGCGCGACAATCGCGCTCTCGAGTCCCGGGGCCGCCAGTGCGCCCAGACTGCCGGCCACGAGCGCGAGGGACGGCGTGGCGGTTGTCAGCGCCAGTCCCATGTGCTCGAGCGCCAGATTGTTCAACGCGGCTTGCACGACCACCGTCACCAGGCTCGTGGCCGCATAGTACATGGCGAAAAATCTGAGCAGGTTTTCCCCGGTTCCAAATGTCGAGACCGCTTGCGCCTTGAACAGGTAGTCGATGAGGGCGGCGCTCGAGGTGCCGAGGAGAACGAGCAGTGCGAGCTGCCGCAAGTAGGGCCTTTCGGCGAGCACGCGAACACCGGACCATGCCGGCTCGGGCGTGAGCTCGGGAGAGAACTCGCTCGAGTGCCGGGACGAAGACCGGGCGGGCGCGAGGCGACTGACCTGCCAGGCGCAGGCGAGATTCAACAGGGCCAGCACCGGGAGCATCGCGCCGATGTCGAACAACACCGCGACACGTTCGGCCAGCAACCCGCCCAGCAGCCCGCCGATCGTTCCGGCTGCGACGATCTGCCCGTAGCTTCGTTTGGCCGTCCGCGGATCGAAACACTCCGAGACGACGAGCCAGAACCCCGATCCCAGAATCGGACCAATCCCCGAGATGTGCAGGTAGACCACCACGGGGATGATCGTGGGCAGGACCCTCAGAAGCGTCCACTCGAAGACGAGCAGAACCGCGCTGACGGCAAACGCCCACGGGACAAATCCTGCCGGCGAGAGCCGGGAGACGCCCTTCGCGTTCACGGCCACCAACAGTATGGAAAAGATGGATGTGGCGATGACCATCGCTGGAAGCGCGGTCACGTCGAGCTTGGCGAGAAACAGCGCGTCGCGCGCAGCTTTAGCCCCCACGAACTGCGCGGTGACCAGAGCCGCACAGATGATCGCGGTCACGACTGCCGACGAGGAGTCCGATCGTGATGGCGTTGTCACGGCGGGGCCGATCCAAGGGCCATCCTATCACTCCCAAGTCCCTCACGAGGCGAGGACAGGGCTCACGCGCCACCGCGTGATTACACCGTTCTCTTGCGGTGTTCCCTGGCGATTTGACCGGCGACCCACAACCACACACCGGTCAGGGCGACGTTGATGCCGGCGAAGGCCGCCGTCGGCAGCCCGGTGACCTGGCCGACCGCGACGAACCCGGCTGAGACCACATCCCCGGCCCTCGTAAAGAACGTGTCGATCGCCGCCTTGGCCTTGTACTTGGCCTCGCGCGACGTCGGCAGAAACAGCGCTTGACGGAGCGTGTTCTGAATGGAGTAGTCGGTGCTGTTTTCGAGGATCTTTCCGATGCGCACGACCGCCAGGATCGGGGCCACCGCGATAATCGCGTAGTTGATGAAGGCCAGCACCGGGAGAATGAACAGCGCTCCGCGCACGCCCATAAACCGAATCACGCGTGATGTGACGAAGAGCTGAACGAGGAAGCCCACGAGATTGACGGTCGCGCTGATCGAGCCCGAAAACGCCGTGATGAACTGCCGGCTGGCGACCAGCGCGCTCTCGCCCGAACCGAATCGACGGACCGATTCGTCCACGAGGAGTGTGTTCAGCACGTAGTTGCCCGTCGTGTTCACGACGTTGAGGAGGACGATCAGGATCGCGATCCAGAAGAGGTAACGATCCTTCAACACGAGCTCGAACCCGCCCTGAGCACCGAGCGTCGCCACGCTCGCCGCGGCGGCGTCCGGCTCGGCGTGCCTGGACTCGTGCCGGTTGACGATGAGCGTGACGACCAGCGCCACCATCAAGAAGCCCGCCCCCATGAGCATCAGCGTGTAGGGCGTGTAGTTGAGTCCCCGGACGAGCGGCGTGACCGCCGCGGCGCCCACCCATGCGCCGAGCGACTGCCCGACGCCGATGAACGGAAACAGCCGGCGCCCCTGACCTTCTGTGTACAGGTCGTTCGCGAACGCCCAGAACTGCGACACGATGAAGACGTTGATAAGGCCGATCCAGATATAGAACGCAATGCCTTCCCGGAGCCCGGCGCTCCCACCCGCCCAGAAACCGACGAGCGTCAATGAAAAGAACGTCATCGTGATGGAGATCAACCGGATGCGATCGACACGTGTGCCAAGCCATCCATAAAACGGCACGACGAGCGTCAACAGCACCGCCTGGGCGGCGGCGGAATACGAGGCGGCCACCGCGCCGCCTTCAGAGAGGATGAGCCCGTCCCTCGCCGGCCTCATCACCGAATACCCGGCCAGCAGCAGAAAGATGTTCAGCGCGAGGAGCAGCGTGCCCACTCCTTCGCCGGCACGAACGTCCGCAAAAACCGACAGCAGCCGCTCGAGCAGGTTCTTCGGCTGCTCACCCAGTGCCTTGAAGTACGGCAGCGACTGGTGCGAGCGCAGTTCTGGATGCGTAGCGAGGGTTCGTGGTTCGGATGTTTTCATCTTTACGCTTTCCGCGCAGCCAGAGGCGCGAGGGGCTGTGCCTGTGACGAGGTGCGCAGAGGAGAGGTCGGAGGCAAATGACGCGTCCACCAGGCGGAGGCGTCCTCATCGGTCCATGGGGGCACGTTGCACGCGGCGAGCATCCGCTCCACGTCCCCCGCCGAGGCGGGGCGCGCACCTGGATCTTTCTCGAGGCATTTCAGAATGAGGCGCTCGAGATCGGCGGGGACGGACCGGCCGCTGCGCCGGGATGGAGGTTCAGGCGGAGTCTTCATGTGTTTGAGGGCGATGGCGATAGAGCTCGAATCGGTAAAGACGAGCGTTCCGGTGATCAGGAAGTAGGCGACGCATCCGAGCGCGTACAGATCCACGCGGGCATCGATCCGTCTGTTGCCGCCCGCGACTTCGGGCGCCATGTATTCAGGCGTCCCCACGGTCACACCGTCGACCGTCAGGTTGGCGGTCTCGGCGGTACCAAAGGGCTTTGCAAGACCGAAGTCGAGCACCTTCACAAAATCGCGGGTCGTAGCGACCTGACAGAGCATCACATTCGATGGTTTGAGATCGCGGTGCACGAGCTTCTTCTGATGCGCTTCCTCCAGCGATCGGCACGTCTGCCGGAGAATCGCCACGACGCGCGAGGCTGGCTGCGGACCGAATGTGGTGACGAGCGTCTGCAGACTGATGCCGTCGAGCAGTTCCATCACGTAGTACAGCCGTCCCTGCTGGGTCGTGCCGAAGTCGTACAAGTACACCGTATGCGGTGACTGGAGCGCCGCGATGGCATTGGCCTCGCGATGAAAGCGCAGAGCCAGCAGGTGGGCCTGCCCGGCATCGAGTTTCACGAGCTTGATGGCCGCGGGACGCGCGAGCATCTTGTGCCTGGCACGCCACACCTCACCCATGCCGCCTTCACCGATCGGCGATATCAATTGATAGCTTCCCAATTCCTGCACCATCGGCACCACCTGAGTGGCTCTGGTACGAGCGCCGGGCGAGGAGGAACGCGGGGATCGCAAACAGATAGTTCATCGCCGCCCAGACCCATGCGGCACGCGACGACTCGTTCACGAACGCAAAGCGGCTGGAGTTGATCCAAAGGGCGAGCGGCCACATCGTCGCGGCCCCGAGCGCGAGCGTCAGCCGGACGCCGGGCCTGGTGGGAATCTGGGCACCGGCAAAAACAATGAGAGGCCCGATCGCCGAGAGCCCCAGCAGTCGAGTCGTGGCATCGAACGGGAGCGATGTCTCGAGCAGCCCGATCGACAAGGCAGCCGCAATCTCGAACCCCATGCCGAGGCCGACGAGCGTCAGCGACGTGACGACGCCATAACGCTGCAGGGCGATCAAGCCAACAGCCGTCAGCACCACCAGCAGCGCGGCCAGGCGGTTGACGGCATCGTCGAGAATCGGCGCAATCTGCGGCTGCGCGAAACGTTGAGCCACATGCCACGCCACGATCCCGATGGCAACAACCGCGGCGAGCCAGACCGTGCGCCGCGCTCCCTCGTCGAGCGTCTCCTGCGAAAACGGGACCGTGGCAGGCGGCGATTGTTCGCCCGTGACCCGGCCCGCGTGTGCGGGCGCCGGAGCGGTGGTCATGTGGGACTGATGATACACACATCGAAGAGCCGGCTGCCCGGATCCCGAGATAGAATGCCGGCCAGGCGCGTGAGAAGCGGAGACCCCATCGCCGTCGTCGACATCGGCTCGAACTCGGGCCGCGTGATGGTGTTCGAGCGCGACACGGCCGGACACCTTCGGCTGCTTGCCGGGTCGCGGGCCCCGCTTCGCCTCGTCCACGATGTGGACGAGGACGCCGCGCTGAGCGAAGCGACCATGGCGCGCACGATGGAGGCGCTCCGCGACTTTCGCGCCATCGCCGTCAGCGCGGGAGCCACGCGCATCGTCGCGGTGGCGACGGCCGCCATGCGCGATGCGCGAAACGGCGGCATCCTGACCAGGCGCGTGCGGCGCGAGCTCGGCATCCACGTCGAAATCATCGAGGGCCTGACGGAAGCGCGCTACGGCTTCACCGGCGCCGTGCGAGGGCTGATGGTGTCGAACGGGCTGCTCTTCGATCTTGGCGGCGGCAGCGTGCAGATTACCCGGTTCGAGCGCCGCAAGCTCGTTCACGCCACGAGCCTGCCCTTTGGGGCGCTTCGCCTGAGTGAAAAATTTCTGACCTCGGATCCCCCCAGCCACAAACAATTGCGGCGCCTGCGCGATCACGTGCGAAGGCGGCTGGCCAGGGAGCGCATTCGTCCGGTCACATCGACGTACCCGCCTCGTTGGCACCGGTGGGACCGTGCGCAACCTGGCCAAGATCGATCGTCAAACGCGTAAATACCCCATTACGAGCCTCCACGGATACGAGCTCTCCGTCGATCGCCTCGCGGATGTCGTCGATCGGCTCGCCGCGGTCCGCGAAAAGCGACGCGATGAAATTCCCGGCTTGAGCGCCGAGCGCGCCGATTCCATCGTCGGCGGCGCAATCGCGATTCAGACGCTGGCCGAGTTCGTGCGCGCGGAGACGATCCTCGTGTCGGGCCAGGGCGTCCGCGAGGGCGTCGCGCTCGGAATGCTGAACATGCCCATCGCGCTCGCCCGATGCGGTGAAGGAAGCGTCGCTGCTCTCGCTGATCTCGCGCTTCAGCGGCTGGAGATCCGACGCCGCGTCGCGACGCCGCAGCGTGGCGGCGGTGCTGCAGCGGGCGCTGCTGCGCAAGAGCCCCGAAAAGCATCAGCCTCGCCCTCGACCGTGCGGCCCACGTCCTCGACATCGGCCGCAGTTTCGACGTCCTCGATCGGCACGAGCACGTCGCGGAAATCCTGCTGACGACCGACCTCACCGGCTTTTCGCACGAGGAGCTGGGCCTCATCGCCGCCGTCGTGCAACGAGCAGGGCACCGCAATGCCGTGATCCCGTCGATTACGTTTCCCAGCGAGCTCGTTGACGAGGGCTGGCTCGAGCGCGCCGCGATTGTGCTCGCGCTGGCCGACGAGATCGAAGCGCGGTGCCCGCACGGCCGGGGGATCACCGTTGATTGCAAGACCGGCCGGCGGACGACCCTGACGGTACCGCTCCTGCCGTCCTGGCTGGCGAAGGATCTCGACAAGCGGTTCGAACGCAGCTTCGGCCACCCGCTCATCGTCAAGCACAGGACGTGACGGCTTCCCGAATCTAGAATCGTAAAAACTAGAAACTAGAATCTTCAATCTGGGATCTCCGGTTCGGAAAAATCCAGTTCTTAGGTGTGTGTTTTAGTTTTTAGATTTTAGTTTCTAGATTCTATTTACTCGTACCTGAGCGCCACCAGCGGATCGACGCGCACCGCGCGCAGCGCCGGGGCGAGGCATGCGACGAGCGCGGCGAGCGCGAGCACGACGGGCGCCATCGCAAACGTGATCGGGTCTGACGGCCGGACGCCAAACAGCAGTCCTTCGACGAGCCGCGCCAGCGAGCGCCGCCGACACGAGACCGATCGCGATGCCGGCGAGCGTCAAGCGGATCGTGCTGCCAAGCACGGCGCCGAGCACGTCGGCCACGCGCGCACCGAGCGCCATGCGGACGCCGATTTCCTGCGTGCGGCACGTCACCGCGTAGGCCAGCAGGCCATACACACCAAGGGCCGCCAGCGCCAGCGCCACCAGCCCGAACATGCCGAACACGATCGCCGCGAATCGCGGGTTCCCCAGCGCCTGCGACACGATCTGATCCATCGACGCGATCTCCGTGATGGCGACGGTATCGTCGAGCGACCGCACGATGGCGCGGATGCTCGAGGCGAGCGCCGTCGGCTCTCCAGTCGCACGAACGACGAGATAGCCGAGCGGCGTGTCCGCCTGCAGATGCGACAAATAGATGTCCAGTCGAGTGGCTTGGAGCTCGCGATACCGGCCGTCGGCCACGACGCCGACCACCGTGAACCAGCTATTCTGGTATTCGCGTCCCCGTCATCGGCACCTTCAGCCGCTTCCCAAGTGCGTTCTGCCCCGGCCACACACGAGCCGCCAGCGATTCGCCGACAACCACGACACCCGGCTGGCCGGTCGCATCGCGGTCGGTGAACACGCGCCCCCGCCTGAGGGGAATGCCCATCGTGCGGAAATAGTCGGCGCTCACCGCCATGAAATTGAGGTGGGGATTGCGTCGTGCATCCAGTTCGGATTGCCCTTCTACGGTGAAGGGCGAGTCGTAGCCCACGGTGCTCCACAGCGGCCGAATCGTGATCGCGCCCGCCGACGCCACTCCAGGCTCGGCGCGCACGCGCTCCAGGACCTGCTGGTAGAACGCGCTGACGCGCGGCGTCTCGTTGTATCGCTCGCCTTTCGGCGTCATGCGGACCGTGAGCAGCCGATCCGAGGAGAATCCCAGCGGCACCTGGCCGCAGCTTCACGAAGCTGCGCCCGACGAGCCCCGCCGCGACCACGACGACGACCGCAATCGCGATCTCGGCCACGACCAGCGCGGCACCGGTGCGCGTGCCACCCGCGATCACACGTTGACTCGCCCGCCGCGGGACGTCGCCCAGCGACCGTCGTCCGGCGAGCGTGATGGGTGCAAGAGCCGACACGAGCGCGACAAGCACCGAAACGCCGGCCGCAAACAGGAAGGCACGCGTATTCACGGCCACGAACTCGAGCCGCGGAACATCGGCCGGGGACAACGCGACAATCAATGGTGTGGCCGCGACGGCAATGACGAGACCGCCGACGCCCCCGGCGAGTGCGAGCCAGGACGTTTCGGCAAGGGCCTCGAGCGCCAGATGCTTGCGGCTCGCGCCCAGGGCCTGCCGAACGGCGACGTCCGACTGGCGTCTGGTGGCCCGCACGAGCAGCAGCCCGGCCACGTTCGCGCAGGCCATCACCAGCACGAGCAGGACCGCGCCGAGAAGGCCGAGCATCGCCGCACGTGTCGGACCAAAGATCGTGTCAGACAGCGGCGTGAGCGCCGAACGATAGGCATCGGGTGGGAAGAACGGACGGTGCGCCTGCTGCCAGATGCCGGTCAGCTCGTTTCGCGCGCCTTCGTCATCGACGCCGGGACGCAGCCGGCCGAGGCCGACCATCCAGAAAATGTTGCGATTCTCGATGAGCTGATCTCCACCGGCAGGCGCGACCGCGGTCCAATACAGCGCGCCCTTTGGATACGCAAATCCGGGTGGCATGACGCCGACGATCGTGTGGGGTTTGCCGTCGAGCGTCAGCGACTGGCCCACGATGTCGCGCCCGGCCGACAGCCGATCGCGCCAGAACCGATCGCTGATGACGACGACTGCGGGCGCACCGGGCCGGTCGTCATCCGGCGCGAGCCCACGGCCGAACGCGGGAGCGACGCCCAGCACCGAAAAGAAATCCCCGGTGACCCATCGGCCCTCGACCGACATCGGATCGCCTCGTCCCGTCAGAATCGTTTCGTCGTTCACCGACGACATCGCCGCAACCGCGTCGAACTGCCGGCTCCGGTTGCGCCATTCACGGTATGCGGGATACGAGAATTCGACGAACGGCTGGTTCCGGTCGCGATCGCTCATCCAGATGGCGACCAGCCGCTCCGGGTCGCCATAGGGCAGCGGCCGGAGCACGACGGCATCGGCCACGCTGAAGATGGCCGTGGCGCCGCCAATGCCGAGGGCGAGCGTCAGCACCGCCACGACGGTGAAGCCGGGACTCTTTCTCAGGGAGCGCGCGGCGTGCATCATCATTTAGAATTCAGTCTGCGTTTAGACTACAACCTACAACCTATGACCTTCGACATCAGTGGATGCATATTGCGGTGGCCGGATGGATCGGATGGCACGATCTACCAGGAAAGCCTGGAGCGCGAGAAGACGTCCAGCAGCCGCCAGGCCTTTGTCGTTCGACTGCGCGTCGATCGCGCCGGGACCAACCCCATCACCGGCGCTTTGCGGTTTACGGCCGCCGCCCACGAGCGGATGCCGGGCAGGAACGACCGAGAAAAAGTCGAGGCGGTGGCGCTGAAAATCCACAGCTGGGTCGCCCAGCACGGCCTCACCGACGGATTCTTCTTTCGCGTCGAAGCCGACGACATGGGCATCGAGGTGCTCGAAGCCTGACCGCCTCACCGTTCCGAAATCTTCAACAACTCTTCCAGATATTGTTTCCACAGCGCGGGGACCGAATGCGTGCCGTGCCCCTGCGTCTGCGGGCCGTACGGAATCATGATCGCGCGCCCCTTGGGCACGCGCTTGATTTCGCGCTCCAGAATTCCGAGTTCAGGCGGATTGATGAGATCGTCGCCAGAGTTGATCGCAAAGAGCGGCGCGCGGATTTTCTCGAGCGACGGTCCCGGATCGTAGTCCCATGACGCCTCGATCGCATACAGCAAGTCGTTCGCGTCGTAGGTCTTGATACCGCTCTGAACGACGGCGTCGATGACGGCGTCGCTTTCCTCGAGCGTGGGCATCATCCGCTGCCGAAGGACGGAATTGCTGCTGACCAGAAACAGCATCTGCTGCGCCGTCTTCAGGCTCTGCGGCTGCGTGACGTAGTTTCCGCCTTTCCATTCGGGATCGTTGCGGATCGCGTCGGCAATCACGCGCCGCCAGAGGCGGTTTCGTCCGCTGACCTGCGTCGGCAGGCTGCCGAGCGGCAGGAGCGCATCCATGAAGTCGGGATAGCGCTCGCCCCAGACCCAGGTGAGCATCCCACCCAACGACGTGCCCATCACGAGCCGCAGATGGTTGACGCGCAGTCCTTCGGTGAGGAGGCGATAGTTCGCCTCGACGATGTCGGCGTAGCCATAGCGCGGAAATTTCGCGCGCAAGCCGTCGCTCGGCTTGGCCGTCTGACCGTGCCCCAGCACGTCGGGCATGATGAGGAAATAACGGTCGGCGTCGAGCACGGCGCCGGGCGCGAACAACTGCGGGGCGAAAAACGGGTTGGCCGCAAACACCGAACCGTTGCCACCGGTACCGTGCAGAATCAGGACCGCGTTGCGGACCATCCCCGATGCGTCACGCTGAGGCTTTCCGAGCGTCCGGTAGTGGAGACGCAACTCGGGCAGGACTTCGCCCGAGGTGAACTTGAAGTTCTTGACGACGAAGTCGCCCTGCGCGGGAACGAACTGTGGAAACCGTTGAGCGGCCGCCGGGCGAGCGACGGCCACGAGAAGAATCAGCAGCGCAAGCCGACTGTGTGCGCGCGTCACGGCACGACCTTGAAGCCGGTCAATGTGCGCTCGCTGCCCGACGTCGATTCGACGATGTAGTCGGCTGGAGCCAGAGGCGCCAGGGTAATTTCGACGCGCCGCCACCGCGATCCATCAGCGCCGTCGCGAATGGTGGCCGTCACGGGTACGTTCAACGGCTTACCCGTGCGATCGAGGAGACGCCCGGTCGCGCCACTTGCCGATGCGGTCGTCGGTGTTTCCAGAATCAACCGCTCGGAGCGTCGAAACCGCGCATCGGCCGTCGGCACGTCCCGGTTGCCGGTGCCGGGCCCCCTGCGCAGGAACAGGGCGCCGCCGGCCGAATCCGACGTGATGGTCAGACGGACCGTGTCGATGGCCGGCGAGAGCACCGCCACACCCTTTGCGCGCAGTTGGACATCGTAGTCGCCGGGCGCGAGCGGAGCGCCGGGCGTGAATGGAAATTCGGCGACAAACGTGCCCGCCGTCAGCGAGAAGCGCTCCGTCGTCACGAGTTCACCAGAGGCTGTTCGCATCGTCGCATCGATCTGCCCGCCCTGACTCCAGTCGTCGCCGCGCGCGTTGCCGCGAGGAACTTCGGCGACAACCTTCACGACCGCGGCACCGGAGGAGTTCCTGGCGACGGCAGCCTGAACATAGAGCGGCCGCTCGCGGCCGAGCCCTGCGAGGGGATTCAGCGCCCGCGTCACGAGCTGCGCTTCCGCTGCATCGGGCGACGACACGGTGGTCGCGACGCGCGAATTGGCTTCGGCCGCCGATGCCGCAAGATAACCGGCGCGCGCGCGAACCTGCACGCCCGGCCGCTTCACGCGAACGGTGATCTTGTGGAAGCGGCCATCCGCCTTGGCCGCCGAATAGTAGCCGGCGAGGTAGTACGAACTGAGATCGTCGACCATCCTCTGGATGCCGGAATCGAGAAACGACGGCTCCAGAACGGCCAGGCCATCGGTCATGTCCGCCATCGTCTGGAGCGATTGCCGCCGCGGGAGTAAGGGGTGAAGCCGAAGCGGAGAATCCGCTCGGTCCAATGGGATAGAACGACACGTTCGAGCGGTTCGCCGCCTGCATGATGTTCGTGAACCGCGAGTCGTTCTTGATATCGGACAGCGAATAGCGATCGACCTCGCACGAGGCCCGATCGATGGTGCCTTCGGTCACGTTCCGGCCATCGCTGGACACCGTCACCCCAGAACCCTTTGGATCCTTCGTCGTCGGCCTTCCCGTCTTCGGATCGGTACCCAGGACGGGAACAGGGATCGGCACCTGTCCGAACGAGTTCGGATCGTCCGTCGGGGTCAGAAGGGGCTTTCTGAGTTTGGGATCCGGGCCGTACAACGGCCACCCATCGGAGATCGTGATGACCGCCTTTCGCTCCTCGCGAAGCCCACGGAGGAACTTGACCAGGTCTTCCAGCGCATCGAGGACCAGCCCCTCGCGCCGGCGCAAGATCATCTGCTGCGCCATCCATTCGCCATCGATGATCGGCGGTCCGTAGCAGGCGTCGTAGCGCGCCTCCACCGGATCCTTCGTGCCTATCCAGTTTTCCTGGCCCCAATGCGGAGTGAGCATCTGCTCGATGCTGCCGGTGCGGCGCGAAAACGTGAGGCCCCGCGCCGCCATGTCGGGTGTCATCACCGCAATCAGATCGTCGTCGCCGATGAGCGCATTCAACGCGTCGATCATCGGACGCCTGACTCTCAACGATCCCTGGACATCCACATGCCGTGGATCGAGGAACAGTACGAACACGCGAGCCCGCGGATCCTGAGCCGCGCGCCGTTGCTCGTTCATCGATGACGGGTCGGGCCTTGTGGTCTGGGGCCGCGGGCCCGTGATGGAGACGTGCTCGAACTGCTCGATCTTCTGGGGCACACCGTCTTCGAGCAGCTCGACGTCCTCAGCGGCCAGCCCGGCGAGCGGCTTGCCGTTGAGCGTCGGGTACATGTCGACGCGCACGTAGTTGACTTCGGTCTGGAAGGGGCGCGGCTCGGGCTGGGGCGCCTGCGCAGAGCCCTTTTGCGTACCGGCCATCAGGACGACACCGATAAGCGACGCCAACGCCGGGCGCGACACTCGCATGCAGCCTCCCACGGTGGACGGAATCTGAATCTAAGCGCTGGAATCTAGAATCTGGGGGAATCAGATTTAGCGTCCGCCTTCAGAGCGGACCGCGTGAAAGTCCGGCTAAGGCCGGACACTTTAGTTCCGCCCCTGACGTACCGGCGCCTATCGACGCGGCGGTTCCGGGCTGAAGCCCGGTTCGAACCCGCGCGCCTGCTCGCGGCGCTGAAGCGGGTCGACCGGCACACCTGGCGGCACGATGCCGAGCTTCACCAGCTGCTGCCGGTACTCGTAGCGGATGTTCACGGTCTGGGCCGGTGTTTCTTCCAGGTCGAGCCACACCTGCGTCACCGCGTGGTCGGTCTGGCGGCCCATGCCGGTCGCGGCGTATTCCGAGTCTCGGCTGCGCGCCCTCGCGTTCGGCGCACTCTTCCCCTCGGCAGCCGGCGCTTGTGCGGCAGGTGGTGCTGGTGGTGCCGGCGCTTCAAGACGCGCCTCATTTGAGGTCTCCGACCTGGTCGTCTGCACGCGCTCCCGGAAAAACACCGCGGAGATGACGCCGAGATTGCCGCCGCGTCCCAGCGCCTGCGCGTAGGACTGCTCCTCGGTTGTGAATTCGAAGCGGCGAGCCTCGGTCCGGCTCGTCTGCCATCCGCTGATAGTGACGGTCTCGTAAGGACCGAGCACCCACTTGCGTGCGTCGGACGCGGTCGTATGGCGCGCATCGATGGTGTTGAGACCGTCAACCGATAACGCCACGGCCACGCGGACTCCATAGGGATTGCGAAGCCGGATGGCGTATTCCCGCCCCTTGAACGCCTCGACGTACCAACGCCCGTCGTGCAGATACCTGCGCTGGGGAGTCCCGCCAACAAGGATGTCGACGTTCGAAACCGGCTGGTGGACCGTTGAAGCAGTCATGAGGGTTCCCGAACCGGCGAAGAGCGCGAGACCGCCGATGACCAGTCGAGCGAAGCTGTGCGTCATGAATCCTCCTGGTCTTAGAACGGAGTCGCGGGAAATTCTTGCAGGAGGGTCCGTAAGTGGCAGGAATGGTTCACGATAGCTGCGAATTGGGTATACGATCGACGTACGGAGTAGCTCCGGTGGAACTGATCGAACACTCGCCCGACGCGGTGGTCCCGCCGACCTTCGGCGCGTCGCTCCGGGCAGCCCGCCTGCGCAGAGACATCTCGCTCAAGGCGGTCGCGGCGCATACAAAAATCAACGTCGCCTTTCTGCAGGATCTCGAGCGCAACGACCTGTCGAAGTGGCCGGCGAACCAGTTCTACCGGGAGAGTTATCTCCGCGCGTACGCCGTGGCGATCGGATTGGATCCGCGCGAGGTGATCGAGCACTTCCGTCGCGAGTTTCAGACTGCCGGCGGATCCAGCACTGCCCTTCCTTCGCCCAGGCCGCGGCGCCTGACGCCGGTCACGATTCCCATCATCCTGGCCGTGACGTTTGCCGTGACGTACACGATCGCGCGCTGGCTGGCGCCGGTCGCACCAGCGCCGGCACGCGTCATCCCTGAGACTCGATCAGCTCCCTTGGCGATCGACGCGGGACAACCGTCCTTCGTCGAGACCTCTGAGTCCGCACCTTCCCCGGCCGCACGCTCGTCGATCGAGCTGCCCGCACAACCGATGCCCGAAACGACGGCGACGTCGACGTCCGGTGCGGGTGAGATCGATGGAGAACTGACGATCGCGTCCACGCCGTCCGGCGCGCGCGTGCTCGTCAACGGCATCAACCGCGGCGTCACGCCCGTGACGGTGCGATATCTGCCCGCCGGCGCGTACACGATCAGAGTGATTCATCCGGGGCTGCCTGGCGTCACACGTCGCGCGACGATCTCGGCGCAACGTCGGAGGGTGACAGTGTCGGTCGAGCTCGAACCGGCGGCGACCGAATAGCATCCTGCGGTTCTGGGTTCTTCGTTCTAGGTTCTGGGTTCGCGGTGGCGCTTTGATCCGGAAGCGCGTCGTTCTAGAAAACTTGATCCGGAGGCGCGTCGTTTTTAGAAATGATGGCGTACTGAATCCATCGCCCTCCGCGAACCGGAACAAGGAACCCGAACAGGAACTGGAACGGGAACAGGAACCTGTGGGCGTCTAGTCCTCTTCGACTTCAACCCAACCGCACTTGCAGAGCGACTGCTTGAGGTCTTCGGAGCGATCGACCAGACTGATGACGTCGGGATGCTCTTCGTGGACGGTATACGGCGTTGAGCCCTCGGGATCGTCGTCCACGACGAAGAACAATCCTTCTGGAAGTTCGAACACCATCCCCAGTCGATCGGCGCGCCCCTCCATCCGGATTCGCCAGAGCACCAAACCGTTTGCGATGAGGTTCGAGTACTCGTCACGGGGAGGCCGAGAGCTTTGATTCGTCCCTTCCATAGGTTGTCTGGAGTCCCACAGAAGGCAAAGACGGTGCCCGCGTCACGGATTGCGGTCGCGCTCGAAAACGCTCGTTTTCATTGGGAGATTTCACCGATGCCCGGTTCGCAAAATTGAGCACCCATTGATTTGTCTGCCGCTGAGCTGACTTTTGTTGTTGCTGTTGACTTCACCGGCCTGTCGTACGTACTCTGGAAGTGATGCGCTTGTTCGTTCGAGGCGTCCGCCTCGTGATCGTCGCCCTGACGGTTGCGCTGCTCACAGCCGTGCCGATGTCGGCGCTGCTGCTGCACGGCGTGGAGAACGATGACGAGTGCAGTCCGGCCATCGCCCGTCACGACCCTTCGGAACACCACATAAGCGCACGTGCCGTGCCCGTCGGTTCACCTCACTGCGCAATTTGTCATTGGTGGGTGTCGAGCGGCCGGTTCAAGAGTCCAAGTCTCCCTGTTCCGCACACTCCACGCAGCTACGTCGGACTCGTCTCGAAGGCGCCGGTTGTCGAGCTGCAGCAGATTGCATCGACCAGCCGTCCCGCCCGCGCGCCTCCTCTCGCCTGACCTCCAGCTCATCCGGTCGACTCACACACGCATGGCCTGTGGCCTGCGGTGCGAGTTCGCGTCCGTCATCAGTAAATTCAAGCCGCCCGCGGGGCAAATGCGCGGGGCTTGGGAGGTTTCACGTGAAGCCGTTCCGTCTCGCGCAGGCGTGCCTGGCTTCGGTTTGTCTGCTGGCGATCCCGGCGACCTCGTTCGCCCAGACCGCCGATCAGGCACTGCGACAGGAGATCGATCAACTGAAGGCCGACCTCGAGACACTGCGCAAGCAGTACGAGGACAGGTTGTCGGCACTCGAGGTGCGCCTCGCCGAAGCGAAGGAGCCGCCCGCTTCCGCCGTACCGGCGCCGGCACCGGACACCTCGGCGGCAGCGCCGGCGCTGCAGGCGTCTGCAGCCGCGGCCGGCAGCTCGAAAGTGTTCAATCCCGACATCTCGGTCCTCGGCAATTTCGCCGGTGCCGCCGGGAAGAATCCGTTCAGCGAAGAGCCGTCGCTGTCGCTGACCGAGGTCGAGACGGCCTTCCAGGCCGTGGTCGATCCGTACGCGCGCGCGGATTTCTTTCTGTCGGCCGGGCCGGAAGGACTGGAAGTCGAGGAAGGCTACATCACGTTCACGGCGCTGCCGGCCGGCGTGCTGCTGAAGGCCGGCAAGATGCGCGCGCAGTTCGGCAAGGTCAACACGATGCACACGCACATCCTGCCGTGGGTCGATCGGCCGCTCGTGTCGCGCAACCTGTTCGGCGGCGACGAGGGCGTCGCGGACTCGGGGTTGTCGGTGTCGAAGCTGATTCCGAATGGCTTCATGTTCGTCGACGCCATCGGCGAGGTCTACCGGGGCGATTCCGACGTCTTTCGCGGCGAGCTCACGCTCGGACCTGAACTACCTCGGCCGGCTTCGCGGCTACCGCGACCTGACCGAGGGCACCAACCTCGATCTCGGCGTGATCGTACGCGATCGGGCCGAGCGCGACGGTGCCGGATTTCAACACGCAGCGCATCGGCATCGACGCCACGTTCCGCTATCGTCCGCTGCGACGCGCCATCTACCGTCAGTTCATCGGCCGCACGGAGATCATGTGGAGCCGGCAGGAGCTCGCCGGCGGGTGGCCAGGAGAACGCCTCGGGGTTCTATGCCAGCGGGGATTACCAGTTCGCCCGGCGCTGGTTCGTCGGCGCTCGCGGCGATCGATCGGGCCGCGCGCTCGACAGCGACCTGCACGATTCGGGGGTCGCATCCACCTGACGTTCAGGCCCAGCGAGTTCAGCCTCGTTCGCGGACAGTATCGGCGCACGAACTACGCGGACGGCACCGACGCGAACGAGTTCCTGTTTCAGATCAACTTCGCGATTGGCGCGCACGGCGCGCATCCGTTCTAGAGAGGTGATCCGATATGCGAGTGTTCATTCGACTTCATGCTCTTCACCGCGGCGCTCGCGGCCATGGCCGCGCGGCCCGTCTGCCGCGGCGCTGCGCGTGGTCGCCACGACCGAAGATCTGGCGTCGCTCGCGCGCGAGGTCGGCGGCGACAAAGTCACGGTCGTCGCGCTCGCCAAGGGCTACCAGGACCCGCACTTCGTCGATCCCAAGCCGAGCTTCATCCTCGAGGTCAGCCGCGCGGATCTGCTGATCGTCGTCGGCCGCGAGCTGGAGATCGGCTGGCTGCCGCCGCTCATCACCAGCAGCCGCAACGCGAAGATTCAGCCCGGCGGCAACGGCTACCTCGATGCGTCGGCCAACGTCAAGATTCTCGAGATTCCGACCGGGCAGATCACGCGCGCGATGGGCGACGTGCACCCGCAGGGCAACCCGCACTACTGGCTCGACCCGGCCAACGGCCGCCGCATCGCGCAGACGATCAAGGACAAGCTCGGTCAGCTCTCGCCGGCCGATCGCGCCTACTTCGACCAGCGCTACGCGGACTTCGACAAGCGGCTGGCCGCGGCCGAAAGCCGCTGGGACGCCACGATGGCGCCCTACAAGGGCACGAAGATCGTCACGTACCATCGCTCGTGGCCGAACTTCATGGAGCGCTTCGGGCTGAACGTGATCGGCTACGTCGAGCCGAAGCCCGGCATTCCGCCGACGACCTCGCACACGGTCGAGCTCATCGACGAGATGAAGAGGCAGGGCGTGAAGCTGATCGTCGTCGAGCCGTACTTCGATCTCGAAGACGCCGCAGTGCGATCGGCAAGCAGGTCGGCGGCGAGGTGCTGGTGCTGGCGCCGTCGGTCGGCGGCACCAAGGAAGCCACCGACTACATCGCGCTCTTCGACTACGACGTGAACACCGTGGTCGCGGCCCTCAAGAAGACGACGGGAAAGTAGGTAGCGAATGGACTGGACGATCTTTCAGTTTCTGCTGCCGGCGATTGCCGCCACGCTCATCATCGCGGGCATCCACGCCTACCTCGGCCTGCACGTCGTCGAGCGCGGCGTCATCTTCGTGGACCTCTCGCTCGCGCAGATCGCGTCGCTCGGCGCGGCGATCGCCGTCTGGCAGGGCTACGATCCGCACGAACCCGCGATCTACTGGATGAGCCTGGCCTTCACGCTGATCGGCGCGCTCATCTTCGCGGTGATCAAGGGGCACGAAGCGAACATTCCGCAGGAAGCCATCATCGGCATCTCCTACGCGGTGGCGTCGGCGGCCGTGATTCTGGCGATGAGCAAGGCCACGGGCGAGGCCGAGCACCTGAAGGACATGCTGGTCGGCAACATCCTGTCGGTGCAGTGGCCCGAGGTCTGGCTCACCGCCGCCATCTACGTCGCGATCGGGATTTTTCACTGGGTGTTCCGCCAGCGCTTTCTGGAGATCTCGATCGATCCCAAGGGCGTCGCGGCGCGCGGCATTCCGGTGCGCTTCTGGGATTTCCTGTTCTACGCGTCGTTCGGCTTCGTGGTGACCCGCTCGGTGGCGATTGCCGGAGTGCTGCTCGTGTTCTGCTACCTGATCGTGCCGTCGGTCGGCGCGATGCTGTACGGGCGCACCATCGGCGCACGTCTCGCGATCGGCTGGGTGATGGGCATCCTGGTCTCGATCCTGGGGATGTACTTCTCGGTGCTCTTCGACCTGCCGACCGGCGCGACCATCGTCTGCACGTTCGGTCTCGTCCTCATCGTGATGGCCTCGGTCCGCCCGTTGATTCGTCGCGCCTAGAGCGGTTGTCATAACCGGCCCAATCGCCAGCCGCCGAAGGGCACACACCCGCCGGAGGTGGCCAGGGCTTCAGCCCTGTGTCACCTCACTAAAGTCCTGTGCCGCTCTGAGCGGTTATGAAATAGTCTCCTGGAGATATATGCCGTTCAAGAGACTCGCGTGCGCGATGGCGATCGTCCTCGCCGCTGGCGGGATTGTTCCCGCGCAATCCGCGCTTCCGTCGGTCATTCCCATCTTTCCGCTCGAAGTCCCAACGCTCTTTCCGGGGGTGTCGCGTCCGCTCTACATCTTCGAGCCGCGGTATCGAGCGATGGTGACCGACGCGCTGAAGGGCGACCGCATCATCGGCATGACGACGCTGAAGCCGGGATTCGAAGCGAACTACGCGGGACGTCCGCCGATTTACGAGAGTTGGCTGCGCGGGGGTCATCGACGAAGCCGAAGAGCTGCCGGGCGGACGATTCAGGATTACCCTCCGGGGACTCGTGAAGTTTCGCGTCTCGGGCGAAGACGACAGCCGGCTCTACCGGCTCGCACGCGTCGACGTCGTACCCGAGGTCTTGAACGAGGATGAGAGAGCCTCCCTTCGCACAGAGCGTCAGCGGCTGGAAGAGCTCATCACGAAGGGCGGGGATTCGAAGGTCCCGCCGGAGGCCACCGACGAGGGGCTGGTCAACATGGTGGCGCAGTACCTGCCGCTTCCCCCCGAGGAACGGCAGGGGCTGCTCGAGTTGCGGAACGCGCTCGTACGGGCCCGCGCGCTGATAGCGACAATCGAATCAAAGGGTCGCCCGACTCCAGTAAGGGGAATTCCTCTGTTTTTGAGCCGCGGGCTTTCCGGAAATTGACCAAGCGCGTTTCGATTGTGGATTCGGAAGTAGATTCTAGATTCTAGTTTCTAGATTTTAGTTTCTGGATTCTGTTACGGCTCAAACATGCGTATCAGTTGCTGGCTTGGTGAGGCGTACAAGACGGGCTGATACGAGCGTGCGAACCCATCCCACATTTGCAGCTGCCGCATGGAACTCGAGCGCCGTTCAGCGCCTTGCGGGTGCTCCTTGCTCTCGGCACCTTGCACGGCGTCGAGCTCGAGCACTCCCCTGTTGAAGAGTTGCCGCACCTTTTCGCTGTCCCGGAACTCATCCAACAGGGCGCGCCGGGGGCTCGTGTAGGCCTGGTCCATGGCATACGTCAACACGGCCGCCATCACGTCCCCTTCTTCCGTCTGCGTCGCCTTGAACCGTCGCCGAAATTCCTTCAGGACCGGCTGGAAGGTGGGATTGTCCCAGCGTTCCACGCCGGACGGCAGGCGCACGAAGTCGTCCAGGACGGTGGCATACAGCACGCTCGGAGGGGCGCGCCAGAACGCCACGTCCTCGCCAAACTCGCTGACGTGAAACGGGAGGTAGAGCGTGGACTGCGCCGGGACCTGCTTGACGAGCGACGGATTGAATCGACGTACCTCCTCCGCGGAGAGATTCGTCCGGCTGAGGACTTCGTCCAGCGAGATCGCTCGCGTCGTGCGCATCGCGTGGATCGGAACCTGGGGTTCCGACTCCAACAGGTTCCTGACGTTGAACGAGTTGCCGAAGATCATCTCCGCGTAGAGGTACGAGCGGGGCCCGTACGTGCGCACGACGTCCGCGTAATCCGCACCGGGCAGCGCGCGAAGGTCGCGGGCGAGCTGCGCACCCAGAAGGTATCGAGCGCGCACGTCGGTCTGGCCGAGCCGCTCGCCGTTGATGAGCGCCCGCCCGACATTCGTCCCGCCGGCGTTGTGCTCCGACAGCGCGGGAATGAACGACCCGTACTTGGTCGCGAGCACCGATAGGTACGCCGCGCAGTAAGGCGCCTGGGTCGTCTGGTTGTTGCCGTCGATCACGGCATCGGAGAGGCGGTTCAGCCGCATCCAGTTCTTTCGCAGCCACTGGCAGAGGCCGACGGCGTTCGCCTCCGAGCGCCGCGACGGGCTCAGGCCCGATTCGAGAATCGCCTGCGCCAGGCCGATGTCGGCGGGCACGCCGAACCGCTCGTAGATCGCCGCCCACTCTCCGACAAACCGTCCGTACGTGCGCGCGTTCGGCAGCAAGGCATCGCCGCGCGTCGAGTTGTACATCACCGGCCCGGTCTGCTGCTCCATGAGTGTCGCGACCTGTTCGCGCCGTTCACCGAGCTTCCGGGAGAGAGGCTCACCCTCGAGGATTTCGGCGAGCGCGGGATCTCCCCACACCGCATCGCGTACCCAATCTCCCTTCGTGGGGAAGAACGCGAGCAGCCGTCCATCCACAGCGCTGCCGTACGCGATCGAGTGGTCGGGCATGATGAAGACGTGCTGCCAGAATGCGTATCCCGGTCTGTAAGTCTGCATCGCGGCGAAGTCGTCGCGCCTGCGTGCCGCGGTGAATTCTGCCGCGCGCCTGACGGGGTCGTACGCAGCCGGGGCGGACGGCACGTTTGCGCGGCGCGTGACCGCGCTTCCGGTCGTGGCCGCGCCCGCGATCGCCAGCACGGCGATCGCCAGGGCGTGGGTCTTTTTCATCGATGACAGTCGAATGGATGTGGGCATGGGGACCGGCCGCCGTGCTGCAATCGATGCGCCCGTGCAACTGTATGAAATCCCGAACAGTGTGTCCGCTGCGGGCGCACGCGGCTGACAAGTTTGCGCGCGCGATCTCAAATTTGGTGAAGGAGATAGCGACTGTTCTCCCGAAGGAGATGGCGACTGTTCTCGGGCAGCGCCGGTGCCGATATGTAATGTGGCGGCGGTCGCCATCCCCCACCTGGACCTGCTCGGATTTTCGATGAGCCGAAAACGAACGCCAGCAACGGTAGGCGCAAAGCTCAAGAAGGCACGTGAACGCTGCGGGCTGTCACTGCGACAGATCGCGGATTCCACGAAGATCTCTCTTTCCGTCCTTCAAGGGCTCGAGCGCGACGAGATTGCGAACATGCCGGGCGGCGTGCTCGGTCGGGGGTACGTACGATCGTTTGCTACTTCGGTAAAGCTCGATCCCGAGGTCATCGTGACGGAGTTTGTCGCACAGTTTCCCGATAGCCCGGTCACTCACGGCTATCCGCCCGCGGAGCGGGAGGCTGCGGAAAAGGTCGCCGACACCGGCACGGTGGGCCATTCAACCAAGATTCATCTGAACGGATCCGGCAATTGGACGCGCGTCGCCCCGGTTGTGGTCCTCGCCATCGTCCTCGCGGGCGTCATGACGTTTGCGGCGCCGAGAGATGGGGATGGGACGCGCTTCGAAGCTGGGCGAAGAGTGTGCCGGGAAACTCACTCGGCGATTTCATGTCAGCCGAAACGCCGCTCGAAACGCTGGACGCGCGGCCGATCAAGCCGTTGCAGTCGTCCGGACCACGGTCGCTGCCTTCCAGACGCTCTCTGCCTCCAACAATCGTCGCAGTGACCACCAGTCCTGTACCGGTCGCAACCGCGTCGAAGAGTGAGTCGAAGAATGTGTCGAAGAATGTGTCGAAGAGCGAATCGAAGAGCGAGCAGGTGGCTCCCGTCGACACCGCGGCGATCGCGAACGAGCCGCTGAAGATGACCTTGCTGGCGAGCTCCGCGAGTTGGGTGATTGCGTGGGTCGACGGCAAAAAAACCATCAACAGGCTGTTGGACGTCGGCGAGCAGGAAACGCTCGAAGCCGCGCGCGAGCTGGTCGTGACGGCGGGCGACGGCGGAGCGATCATGATGACGCTCAACGAGGTCGTCACCCGATCGCTCGGGCGCGCCGGCAAGATAGCGACCGTAAGGGTGAATCACGCCAATCTGCCGAAATACCTGGGACGCGACGAGTCGGCCTCAATCAAGCTCGCACAGTAATCTCCACCGGCACGACGCCATCTTCGACCATGTGGAGCTTCTTCGCCGCTCCGTAGGACACGTCCAGAATCCGCCCTTTGTTCAGCGTCCCGGCCGGGAAGCGGTCGGTGACCGTCAGATCGACGTGACGATCGTTCCTGAGGTTCCGCACTCTGATCCGTGTTCCGAACGGCAGGTCGAAATGCGCGGCGGTCATGGCGTTCTTGTCGAAGCGTTGGCCGCTGGCGGTCAGTTTTCCGTCGTACCCGTCCCCATCGCCATACCAGCTTGCGAGCCCGCGCTGTACGAGTCCCGCGCGCACGCTCGCAGGCCGAACCTTTACCGCGCACGCTGCCGCGGCAGTCGCCAGTATGCCGAACACGAAGGCACGCCGGGTCATATCGGCAGGGTACCATGCCCTGCCGCCGGCTGGAAGCCTGTTCATGGCACATGGCAAATGGCAAACGAATTTCTGCCATCTGCCATTGTGCCATGACGCGTGGCAACTCCTACTCGTATCTGAGCGCTTCGATCGGGTCGAGGCGTGACGCGCGACGGGCCGGGTAAAGACCGAAGATAAGGCCAATGGTCACCGACACGAGGAACGCGAGAAGAATCGAGCTCGCGGTCACGATGGTCGACCAGCCGGCCAGAAGACCGATAAGGCGCGACATCCCCACGCCGACGATGACCCCGATGGTGCCTCCGACGAACGAGATCAGGACGGTCTCGATCAGGAACTGCCGCACGATGTCACGGCGGCGCGCTCCGAGCGCGCGGCGGACACCGATCTCGCGCGTCCGTTCCAGGATGCTGGCGAGCATGATGTTCATGATCCCGATGCCGCCGACCAGGAGCGAAATCGACGCCAGCGCGACCATGACGATCTCGAAGATGCGCTGCGTGCGCCGCTGTTCGGCCAGCAGCTCGGCCGGAACAATCACCGAAAAGTCGGGCGTATTCCGGTGCGACGCGTTCAGGATGCCGCGGATGACCTCGGCGCTCGACACGCTGTCGACGCCCGGCTCGAGTTGCAGATAGATGCCGTCGATCTCGTCACGGAACCGGCTGTAGTTGTCTTCGAGCCGGAGGATGGCCGTCCAGAGCGGCACGTAAATCAGGTTGTTTCGGTCCTGCTCAGGGACGCCGACCGTTTCGTTCCGGACACTGAGCTGCGGACCCGCGACTCCGACGACGCGCAGCCACTGCTCGTTGACCTTGATGTAACGCCCGACGGCTTCGTCGGGACCGAACAGCGCCGCCTTGGCTCCCTCGCCAAGCACCGCCACCGGTATCGCACGTTCGTTCTCTCCTTCGTCGAAGAAGCGGCCCGCGGCGATGCGCAGGTTGCCGATCGGGATATACGAGGGCATCACGCCGTACACCGTCGGCATGTCGCGCTGCGGCCTGGGCAGCATCTTCGAGGGCACGAAGCGCTTGCGCGGCGTCCCGGCCGTCACTCCTTCGAGCGTGGCTCGCACGACGCGGAAATCCTGGAAGGTCAACCCGGGGGAGGTCTGCCTGATCTTCTGGAATGCCTGGGGATCGATCGTCTCGCGCGCCTCCACGATGACGTTCCTGACGCCGAGCTGCTCGATGAAGGCCATCACCTGCTGCTGCGCACCGGCACCGATCGACAGCATCGCGACCACGGCCGCGACGCCGAAGATCATCCCGAGCATCGTCAGGAGCGAGCGCAGCTTGTGGACGCGGAGATTGTCGAGGCCAAACTGCAGGTCCTGCAGCCACGTCCCGAATTCGGAATTCGGATCCGGCAGGAACCGCTTCACGGTCAGCTTCCCGAGCCCGGCTTCACCGGTCCGGAGCTCGAACCGCTCCTTCTGTCTTCCGAGAGCGGGTTCCGGAGTGCGACTTCGGTACCGACAGGGAGATCCACGACGACGTGGCTTTCGGTGCGGTCCGACACCTTGACCTCCCGCGGCTCGAACGAGCGTCCGCGCCGGACGAAGACCACCGGCTTGCCGTCCTGCTCGAAAAGCGCCTGACGCGGGAGATACCGGGCGCCTTTGATCGGATCACCCTTGACCTGCACCTCCGTCGTCAACCCGGGACGCAGGTACGCGGCATTGCCGGAAACCTGAAGGTTGACGTCGAACATCCGCGTCGAGTCCCATCCGAAGAAGTCGCTGCGGCGGCTGGCGCCCGCGACGGACTTGATCGTCGCCGGAAGAGCATCGCCCCGCACGGCGTGGATGGCGACCTCGGCCTTCTGTCCTGCAACAAGATGCGCGCGATCGTATTCGGTGACCCTGGCCAGCAGCTCGAGTCCCGACTCGTGGAGCACCTCGGCCACCGGCCGGCCGGGATAGACGGTGTCGCCGGCGCGATACTCGGGAACAACCACGCCGGTCCAGGCGGCGCCGACGCTGTCGTTGTCTTTCACGGCCACGAGCCCGTCGAAGGGCGCGCGAATGCGCATGTTGTCGATGTTCCGCTGCGCGGTTTCCATCATGAGCCGCGCCTTGTTCCGCTTTTCCTCGGCGACCGCGATCGAGGCGTGATTGGTCGCGTCGCGCGACGGGAGATCGGTCTCGAATTGTGCGAGCCGCCGCTTCGCTTCCTCGAGCGTCAGCAGATTCTTCTTGGCATCGACCGCGCTGAGCATCTCGTTGGCCTGCGCATCGAGCTCGGCGCGCCGCACATCGAACCGCGCCGTCAGCAGCGTCACCTGGTCCTGCGCCTGCTGCACCACGATGTCGGCGCGCAGCTTGGTAATCTCCTGCTCCGCCTGCTCGAGCTCCGATCGCGCCTGCGCGAGCCGTTCGGTCTGCTCGCTCAGATCGAACTCGACCACCACATCACCCGCCTTGACAGGGGTGCCGGTGCCCATGATGTGAAGGATTTGAAGCGGACCGCCAATCGCAGGTGCCACCAATCCAGCCGAACGGACAGGCCGCAGCTCGCCGGTGGCATGAACCACCACCGGCACGTCGCCCTCCATCACATGCGCGGTCGGAATCACGGCGCCGCCGGTCTGCACGCCCTGGGTCGGAATGGCCACCAGGGCGACGATGACCAGCACCGCCGCCAGCGTGCCGAGGATTGACCAGCTGATTTTCATCATTTCACCGGCGGAATCGGATCCTTCAACGCCACTCGTTCGCCCGCCCGCACACCGTCGCCGACGACGAGCTGCTCCTGTCCGCGGCGTGCGATCTGCAGCAGGCGCTCTTCCCACCCGCCGCCAGAGCTCGCGACGTACGCCACCGTGCGGCCGTTCTTTTCGAACACCGCACGCACCGGAATGAGCACGACATCGCGCACGCGATCGATGGCGACACGCACCGACGTATTCATGCCCGGGCGCAGCCGCTGATCCGTCTGGTCGAGCTGCACGCTGAGATCGAAGTTGCGCTGTGGCGGCCAGTTCGAGAAATCGATACGGGCGAGCGTGCTGATCTCGCCGATCTTGCCAGACAGCTCGCGATCGGGGAGCGCGTCGGCGCGCACGATCACCTGCTGGCCGGGCTGCATGCGGCCGCGCTCGGCTTCCTCGAGCCGCGCGTTGATCCGCAGCGTCGCCAGATCCGGCACGTCTGCGATCACCTGACCCGGAAACGCGCGATCGCCGGCCTTGAATTCGGGCGGCGGACAACAGGCCCGCCAGTTCGGCATGATCGTGACGACGCCGTCGACCGGCGTCACCAGCTCCAGCGCGCCCAGTTGCCGCTCGGCCTGCTGCACGTCCAGTTTCGCCTTGTCGCGCTTCTGCCGCTTGCTCCCGATTTCGGCATTCGCGATGTCGCCGAGCGCCTCGCGTTTCCGTTCGGCCTGCTTGAGCTTCTCCCTGGCGCTCGCAAGCGCGAGCTTCCTCTGCTCGACGTCGAGCGCGGCCAGGAACTTGTGGTCCACGGCGTCGAGCTCGGCGCGCTGCACGTCGTAGCCGGCCTTCACCAGGTCGGTTTCCGACTGCTGCTCCTGAATGCGGTACTGGGCTTCCGTCTTGCCGATCTCTTCCTCGGCCTGCTTGAGCTCCGAGAGCTTTTCGGCGTGCGTGCGCTCGACGGGCACCGGATCGAAGCGGACGACGACGTCGCCCTTCTTGACGCTCTCGCCGTTCTTGGTAAGTGCCAGAATCTGAAGATCTCCGGCCGAGGTCGGAGCGGTCAGCGGCACCGATCGAACCGCTTTCACCTCGCCCCGCACCTGGAGGTAGTCGATGAACTCGCCGCGTATGACGGGTGTCGTCGGCACGTCGATCGCGTCGCCACGTCCGAAGATGCCGCTCGCACGCGCGATGGCGACAAGGCCCACCACGCCCACGACCAATCCGGCGATTTTTCGCGCGTTAGTGCGAGACATGCCGCTGGACGACCATGCCCGGTTCGAGACCGGACGCCACCACCACTTCGTGGTCGCTCATCGGCCCGAGTGTGACGTCGCGGGTCCGCGTCCGATCCCCATCCATCACGACGACCGAAAAGTGATCCTTCTCCCCGGTAACCGCGTCTCGCGGCACGACAATCACGTTGTCCTTTCGCTCCAGCTCGACGTCGACCGCCGCGGAAAGGTCGGGCATCAGCTTCGGGTGATTCCCCTGAATGCTGACGATCGCAACGAAGTTGCGCACCTTCTCGGTCAGCCGGCTCGGAGCGCCCGCCGGGGCGACCTGCTCGACGCGGCCCTTGAACTCGAGCTCGGGATACGCATCGAGCGAAATGCGCGCGGGTTGCCCCACGCGCATCAGGTGCACGTCGGCCTGATTCACCTTGACGCGGACGAGCATCGCCGACGGATCGACCACCAGCATGATCGGCATGCCGGGGCGCGCTTCCTCGCCCTCCTGAATCTCGACCATCTGCCCCGCGCGCCAGTTCATCCTCAACACGACGATGCCGGGAATCGGCGACCGTACCAGCATCCGGTCGGCATTCCCCTCGGCGTTCTTCATCGCGGTCTGGGCGCGGTCGCGCTGGATTTCGAGGATTCGCACTTCCGCCTGCTCCGCCTGCCGCTTGAGGTCGAAGGTCGTCTGCAACTGCTTCAACTTGGCTTCCGACTCCTCGAGGCGGAGCTCGTTCTTCTCGACGTTGATGCGTGGAAGGAGCGGGTTCTTCCTCATCTCCAGCGCCGACATCTCGGCCGCATGCTTCGCCAGCGCGACGTCCGCATCGTCGGTGGCGCGGGTCTGCTGGTGCTCGGCGCGTTTCTTCTTAATCTGCTCCTCGAGGTCGAGGGTACTCGGCGCGGCGGTCGAGCGCGGCCTTGAGCTGGTTCTGGCGGTCGAACTCCACGAGGAGTGCCCCGGCAGCGACCTGGGAGCCGCTCGGCGCCAGCTTCGTGATGATCAGCGCATTACCGGTAGGGCCCGACACGCCGACGAGCCGCGGCGCCGTGACGTTGTGATAGCCGATCGACTCGATAATTCCGGTCATGCGGAGCGTCCGGACGAACGAGCCTTTGGCGGCATGGATCGACCCGGTCGCGCTCGCCGGGGTGTCGTCCTCGCCACCAGACCCCTGCAGCAGCGCCATGCCGCCCACGGCTGCCACGAGAACGAGCGCCAGAATCAGATATTTACGGCCCATTTTGCGCGAATTGACTATTGTGGCACCTTCCGGACCGAACGCGAAGCTTCGTGTATGCCGGATTAGACGCCATCGGACCCGAAAGGTTTGCCGCCCACCCGTTAACATGGCACTGGGCCGCATGAAGCGATTGGTGATTGCCTTAATTGCTCTCGGTATCCCCACGGCAGGCCGCGGGCAGGCTCAGCCGCCGTCATTGTCGGCGGCGCGCCTACACGTGTCCGTCGCGAGGGATGCGGGGGACGTGTTCGTATATCGATACACCCTCGAGAACGCGGCCGGAAGCAATGCCGGCATTGCCAGGATGGCCATCGACATCTCGATGCCGGCCGGGGCTCCGGCGCCGTCTGCCGCGGGCCTCAAGAACGGCCCGGGATACTTCGTCACGTCTCCCGGCGCGATCAAAAGTCTGAAGACGGGCGCGCCGGTTCCCGTCGGCTTGTCGGCGCCGCAGCCAGGATGGGGGACAACGGTCGGTACGGATGCGACCGCGCGTTGGGTGTCGATCGACGAGAAGAGTCTGGTGCTGCCGAAGCAGCGGCTTGCCGGATTTTCGCTGGCCAGTCATGGTCCGCCGGCGCTCAGGAGATTTACTCTGGCTCCCCATGTCGACCCCGACACTGCGCCCGTCACGGAGGCCGGCGACGATCCCGGGGAAGCGGACCGATTCCGGCAGGAGCTCGAGCAGTACATCGAGTCGCGAAGCGTGACGGGGATGACGCTCGCACCCGCCGCCCCGGTGACACGAACGGCCGATGCCTTGCTGGCGGCACTCGCGGGTCAGGTGGCGCAGGCTCGCACGCTGCGTTGGATCTCGACCGACGCCATCGCGCGCGACATCACCGACAAGCTGCAGGCGGCACGCGGCGCGATCTCACGGCGCCAGCCGGAGCAGGCTGGCAGCATCCTGCGGGGGCTGCGCACCGATGTCGCGGCACAATCCGGCAAGGCGCTCACCACCGAGGCGGTTGCGCTGGTGGACTTCAACATTCAGTACACGCTTCCGCTGCTCGGGAAGCCCTGAGCTCGGCCTAAAGACGTTAGTTCGTGGGGTTCGTTGGTTCGTGGGGTTCGTCGGTTCGTGGGGTTCGGAACCCTACGAACTTTACGAACCGAACTTTACGAAGCTCGCAAACTTTACGAACCGACGAACTTTACGAACCGACGACCTTACGACCCTTCCTGCAACTAATCGGCCCCCTCACCCGTCTAATGCCAGTCATAGAGACACGCCGACATGGCATCGAACGGAGTCCTGCTTGCGCACACTCATTGGTGAAGTCCGCTACGCGCTGCGACAGTTCTGGACCGCGCGCGTGTTTACGATCACTGCCGGTCCTGACGCTCGCGCTCGGCATTGGCGGCACCACGGCCATCTTCACGCTCATTCACGCGGTGATGCTGCGCTCCCTGCCGGTGAGCGATCCGGCTCGCTTGTACCGCATCGGTGACGGCGCCAACTGCTGCGTGCAGGGCGGCACGCAAGATCGGTGGGGCATGTTTTCGTTTCCGCTGTTCGAGCGCTTGAAGACCGAGCTGCCCGAATTCGAGCAGGTGACGGCATTTCAGGCAGGCGGGTCGCGCTACGGGGTAAGACGGCAGGACGTGGAGACGGCCGCACGACCTCTCCGGTCAAGTTTCATCGCCGGCAACTACTTCTCGACGCTCGGCGTGCCCACGCTCATCGGACGCGGCATCGCGCCGGAAGACGATTCGCCGGCCTCGCCGCCCGTCCTCGTATTGAGTCATCACGCGTGGCAGGGCACGTACGGCGGCGATCCGTCCATCCTGGGCGCGACGCTTGTCGTCGAGGGTCATCCGTTCACCGTCGTCGGCGTGACGCCGCCGGGCTTCTTCGGCGAGACCCTTCGCGCCGATCCGCCGGATCTCTGGATTCCACTCCAGAAAGAGCCGGTGATCAGCGGCGAGACCTCCCTGCTTCGCCAGTCCGTCGGCGCGTGGCTGCGCGTGATTGGCCGGCTGCGCCCTGGTGCGACGACCAACGGCGTCGATGCGCGGCTCACCGGGATTCTTCATCAGTGGATTCAGCACGAGTCGGGCTACCCGCCAATTGGATGCCCGGCGTCATGAAGAGCCTCTCGCAGCAGGTCATCAACGTGGTGCCCACCGGCGCCGGCGTCGCCACCATGAAGGAGCAGTACGGACGGAGTCTGCAAATCCTCCTGGGGGTGTGCGGGCTGGTGTTGCTGATTGCCTGCGCCAACGTCGCCAACCTGTTGCTCGCGCGCGCCGTGGCGCGACGCGGTCAGACAGCCGTAGGCTTGCGCTCGGCGCGTCACGACGCACGATCGTGTCGCAGGCGCTCGTCGAGAGCCTCGTGCTCGCCGTGGCCGGTGGAATCGCGGGCCTTGTGGTGGCGATCGGCACGGCGCGGCTGCTCGTGGCGCTCGCATTCGCGGGCGCCACGTTCCTGCCGATCGAGACCAATCCAGCGCCGCTCGTCCTGGCATTCGCCTTCACGCTCGCGCTCGCGACCGGTCTCATCTTCGGCGCCGCACCGGCGTCGTTTGCGACGCGCACCGATCCCATCGATGCGCTCCGCGGAGCCGGCCGCATCAGGGGCGATCGATCGTCGGTCGCACGCAGGGCCCTCCTCGTGGTCCAGGCGACCATCTCGGTCGTGCTCGTCGCCGGATCGATGATGCTGGCCCGCAGCCTCGACGACCTTGAAACGCAGAATTTCGGGTACGAGATTGCCGGCCGCGTCCTGGTGTCGATGAACCGGCCGCCCGCGACCTACACTCCCTGAGAGGCTCACCGCGCTCTATCGCAACGTCGAAGAGCAGCTAATCATCAGTTCCGGGCGTGCACGCGGAACCGGTCTTGCCCTCTACAACCCGCTGACAGATAACTGGGGCGAGGGAGTGCTCATCGCGGGTCACCCGCCGCCGGCTTTGGCGATTCGACGGGCTCCTCCTGGGACAGGGTCAGCGCGAACTATCTACACACATCGGCGTCGGCATCGTCAAAGGCCGTCGACTTCACGCCCGGCCGATGACGAGAACGCAGAAACGGTCGCCGTGGTGAACGAGGCGTCGTCGAGCGCCTCTTCAAGAACGGCGAGGGACGCCATCAGCAATTTCGGCTCGAACAGTGCCAAAGATGTGCACCTTCCGCATCGTGGTCCGTGCGCGATGCGGTTCGCCGGGTCGCGCTGAATCGTTGTGAACCCGACGTTCTACGTGCTGTTGGCACAGGCCGTCGACTACGAAGAACCGATCTACGAACCATCGACAAATAGTTGAACCTCCACCACCGGGCGCGCCGGTGACCGACGTGCCGACCGAAACACTCGAGCCACAGATCAAGCGCGCGCTCGCCAGGCGCATCCGAACTCCACCGTGGCGCTTCGGTCCGGGTACGCTCAGCGGCAGACTTCGAGATGGCCTTCGAATTGAGCAGCGCGCCGTCGCCAGCCTTGCTGGATTGTTCGGATTCGTCGCCTGGTGCTCGCGGCGATCGGGCGGACGGAGCGACGGTACAGCGTCGCGGCAACGACGAATGATCGGCATCCGGATGGCGCTGGAGCGGCGCAGGGCGACGTGTTCAGCATGGGCGCCAGGGCGTTTCTGCGGCGTGGCGGTCGTCCCGTGCTCGGCCTGCCTTCGGCCTGTTCGGCGCGGCGATCCGTTCTTCTGCCCAGCTCTACGCGGAGGTCTTGGTATTCGCCGCGCTCGGCGCGGGCATCGTGTCGCTCTGCCGTCCTGCCGTGTTCCTTGTGACTGCTCTCTGGTAAGGCGGCGGCTGTGCTTCGTCTATCATGGAAATCCCAACGGAGTGATTGTTAGTAGTTTCACAGTTATCAGCTTCAGTTATCAGTCTTCAGTTATCAGCTTCAGTTATGAGTTTTCAGCTTCAGTAGTCAGTAATCAGTGGCTCTGCGACTGAAACTACTTACGGAGAAACTGAGAACTTAAAACTAATTCGCGTGCGTGCGGATGGTCTGAGCGTGAACGGGCTCCAGCCTATCCGTCTACCGAGTGTGACTGCTTGTCGAGCGTGCGCTGTTCGTCGTAGCCATCGGCTTCGAACGCTTGATGATCGACAGCGTGCGGGCGGCCGGGCGGTGGCGCAACGGACGCAGGCGCTGGTCGCTGCGGCGGCGACCGTGCGACGAAGTCGTCGATCAGCATGGGAACGGCGATTCGCGGATCGAAGTCGCAGGGTGAACGAGAATGATCTGCGGCACGGTGGTGAGACCTCGGCCTTGAGAGTGGCGTGAGCTTTTGCTGCGATGCGGACGTCGACGATCGATCGGTACCGATCTTCTTCAGCTTGAACGGTGTTCGACGCTGGTCGCGCCTCTGCACGCAATGGTGGCAATCGAGCGGGGAGAGGTTGAGATGCCGCGATCTGCTTTCGTCACGCCTTGCGCCGCCACCGTGACGACGGCCACGCAGAAGACGTGCGCACACCGGGCACGCGAAGGAGAATTGAACGCATCGGCCAGAGACATATGCTGGTCCACGGTATGCCCTGAACGCGCCCGATCCCAGAACGTCCGGCGGGGATGCAAAGGTCAGAAGGTTCGATTTTCTTTCTGATTTTCTTCTACTTACTTTCTCGTTTCTAGTTTCTCACCGCTCCCGAGTCTCATTGCGATGCTCCTGGAGCCATTGCCGGGCTGATCCTGCCAAGGATCCTTCGCACGAACCGGCCAATGGCGGTACAGCCCAGAACGTCGAACGCGGCCGCGGCGGCAGAGATCCAGACCAGATCAGTCGATGGCGCGACCGTGCGTGTAGGCGCATGGGCCGAGGCCTCGTCCGTCTTTTTCCGAGAGTCTCGCCACGAGCAATCACACTCGCTCTCGATACAGCGGCTTGCGTTTTTCGGTTCTTCTGGAATGGAGCCCAGTAGTTTTTGAGTTCGTTACGTTTCTTTCTGCTCCCTTCGACGTCCTGGCACGAATTCAGACGCGGCTCCGTATCGCTCCTTGCGACGCTCGAGAAAGTCGCCGTAAGGCACGATCAACCGCGCCCTGGAGTCACGGGGGCTGTTGGTGCATCGGGCTCGACGAACAGACTCGGCATCACCGGGCCGACAAGGCTGTCTTCCTGAAGAGCCCAGCAGGGCACGGAACGGCCGGCTTCATGAGCGGCCATCCTTCGTCGTTGCGGCATGAAGGAATTCTCCGCAACCGTCGACACAGGCGCACGGCGCGCATGGCATTGAAGACGATCAGGTGGCGCCATGCCAAGCGCAGGAACACACTTGTCGACACCGCGTGCGTACATGCCCACGCTGAACGCGACCAGAGGACGGCCGTGACGCTGAGCCCCGCGCCGAGCAGCCACTTTGAAGTTGATGTTGGAAATGGAAATGTTGTCGAACATACAGTCCCCCTTTGAACCCGTCTTGAATTGAAGGATATACACGTAGAGCTGGAATACAGACGTGACGGCTGCTTATGTGCGCTCCGATCGGTGGCCGAAGTGGGCCTGTCGGCGCGCACCCAAAGGAGGGGGCACTCGACGAACGCTGGCGGGCTCAGTACCGGTCTAACGTTTTACAGTATACACCCTATCGGCTGGGTCTCCGGGAGGCGGTTGAGGCTGGAAATGGACGTGAAGCGTGGGTACCTACTTTTCACTTTCTACTTTCCACAGTCCTCACGGCTCGCTGCACGACGCGCCGACCATACGCACGTGCTCGACGTCGACCCGGCGAACCAGGATATCGCTTTTGCGTTCCTTGTCTCGTGTCGAGACGGGAAACATCGACGTGTTGGGAACGTTCGCCTTCATGGTCCGGCCGTCCGCCTTCACCGTCACCTCGGTCCAGTTGTCTTTCCGCTCTGTCTTGATTTCGCCGTCTTTTACGTTGTCTTTCAGGTCGCCTTCCACTTCGACCCGGTGGCCGATGTGTTGTTTCAGGTCGCCGTCCCCGTCGAGCCAGTAGAAGATGGTTGCGTAATCCCCGCTCGTTCCCAGGACGCTTGGCCTGACTTGCCGATCGGGCGAGTTCAACGACGGCTCCGCCGGAGGATTGATCAGCAGGTATCCGGAATCGCCCTCGCCGCGAATCAGACATCCCGACAGCTTGACTTTCTTGTCTTCGGCGCTGGCACTGTCCGCAGTCCAGTCTGCCGCGCCAAGTGTGCATCCGAGTAGGACACCCACGGTGAGGTTTCGCGTGAACGGTGAGATTTTCATAAGTGCCCCGCATCGCGCCTGTTTCGCGAACGCGTCTCCGATCTTCAGGCCGAGCGCAGACGTGTTCGCGTGCGCGATGTTGGACAGCACGGCGACGACGATGCCGCTGTCGCGCAGCGTCATCAGCGACATCACCATCCCGCCCGCCAGCTCGCCGTTGATGCTGCCGCCGTTCGCCAGGCCGACGCGCACCAGATCAGACGGCGTGGAATAGGACGCCATCGTCCCCGCGCAGCACGCCAGGTCGCGCATGTACATCAGCCGCCTTCCACGCAGTGGATTGTCATCAGATCGCGGGACGTAGAACGTCGCGCGATCGCCCGGCAATGGCTGCGCGGGGGCCAGAGCCGATCGGCCTGAAGATGACGTGGCGGATGATCGTGAAGAGCGGGAAGTCCTCTTCCGGCTCGCCGATGTGCTCCGGACTCCACTCCGCCGCCGAGTCAGCGCCGGTGTTGGTCAGCCCGAGCGGCGCAACAGCGGCGGCAGTGACCGCGGACGCCGCCGTGCCGATGTTGAATCGGGTATTCGGCGTGACCGGCGTCCGCGTTTCAACGTCCCTCCAGCCGAATCCTTCCGCCCAGACGATCGTGCCGCCCGGCCGACGCCGGCACCGACCGCCACCGAGACCCCTGGCAGGTTCTGCTCCAGGACGGCCGCGCGCACGAGCTCCCGCGCGCGCTCGACGGCCGCCGCATATTGCGGCGACGGCGCCGAATCGATGACCGATGGCACGTCCTGCGGCTGCGCGAAAAGAGGCGCGGTCACAGCGACCGCATGAGTCAGAAATGCCGCGAACGCCGCCATGAGGACGCCGACGGCCAGCGCGGTGCGCGCGGCCCAGGCCGGCAGCCGGTTCCGCGCGGCCTTCACGCCGAGCACGACCGCGCCGATCATCAGCAGCAGCCCGATGACGGCGGCGCCGGGCGCGTCGTCCGCATCCGCGACGTAGATGCCCATGGCCCCGATTGCCAGGGCGAGGGCGATGAGGGCGGCCGCCTTAACGTTGTTCGTCACAGTGGATGTCATATCCACCACTGTGACCGAAAACCAGCCGCGAAGTCCTCACCGAATCATGAGCGGGCCATGAGATTCGAATGAATGCGGCATCGATCCTCTATCATTCGCGCATGACTGAGGAGACCCTTCGGGTCGTCCGCGACGGGCTGGACGGCCGTCCCGGGGCGCGCAAGCGGATCGTCGTGCTCGGCGCCGGCCTCGCCGGGCTCGTCGCCGCCTACGAGTTGAAGCACCAGGGGCACGAGATCGTCGTGCTCGAAGCGCAGAACCGCGTCGGCGGCCGCGTGCTCACCTGCCGTGAGTTCGCGCCGGGCCTCTACGCGGAATTCGGCGCGATGCGCATCCCCCGCTCGCACGATCTCACATTGAAGTACTGCGCCAAGTTCAACCTGGCGCTGACGCCGTTCGTGATGGGGAACCCGAAGGGGCTCGTCCACATTTGCGGGCAGCGCATGACCCTCGAGGATGCGCAGCGATCGCCGGAACGGCTGCCGTTCGATCTCGCGCCGCACGAGCGCGGCAAGACGGCCGACCAGTTGTGGACGGCGGCAATCGCCGACATCAAGGCGCTGCTCGACCGCGATGGTCCGTCGGCATGGGAGCAGATCCGTGCCGAGTTCGACCAGTTCTCGCTCTACGAGTTCCTCAAGCACCGGAACTTCTCCCGAGGCGCCATCGAGTACTACGCCGTGATGAACTTCGTCGAGGCCGACATGAACAACGCCGTCATGGAGGTGCTGCGCGAAGACCTCGAAGGCGCCTATGTGGACATGCAGACGATCGACGGCGGGATGGATCGCCTGCCCCGCGCGTTCTACGCGGAGCTGCAGCAGGAGGTGCGGTTCGGTGCGGAGGTGCGCGCCATCGACCAGACCGACGCCGACGTGACGGTCCACTACAAGACCGAAGCGGGCCGCTTTTCGGTCACCGCCGACTACTGCGTGTGCGCGCTGCCGTTTCCGTGCCTTCGTACGATCGAGCTCGGGCGACCGTTCTCGCGCGCGAAGATGCGCGCCATCCGCCAGCTGAACTACCACGCCTCGACGAAGATCCTCTTCCAGGTCCGCCATCGGTTCTGGGAGGACGAGGACGGGATCGTCGGCGGGGCGACCGTAACCGACTTGCCGATCCGGCGCATGAATTATCCGGCCTCGTCGCACGGACACGACGCGCGGCGTGCTGCTCGCGTCGTATACGTGGGGCCAGGACGCTCTGCAATGGGGCGCGATGGATCCGGAAACACGGCTGGAAGAAGCGCTGGACGACGTGGCGCGAATCCATCCGCGTATTCGTGAGGAATACGAGGTCGGGGTCAGCTACGCCTGGTACGCGGATCGCTGGGCACGTGGCGCGTTCGCGCTCTTCGCGCCTGATCAGCAAACCGACCTGCAGGCCGCCATCGTGGCGCCGGAAGGGCGCGTGCACTTCGCCGGCGAGCACTGCAGCTTGTATCACGCCTGGATTCAGGGGGCGCTGGAGAGCGGGATTCGCGCGGCGAAAGAAGTGCACGAAGCCGAGTGAGGGGAGGGCTCGCGGTCGGACTCGCAGGCGCGGCCCTCCTTATGATGCGCCATCCCGGTGGCCCTCATCTTTGGTTGCGGTGAGACGTGTCAACATGGTGACGGTGACGGCCCACGCCACCACGTGCAAAACCATCAGTGCGAGCATTCCCAAGTCCACGCCGCCGCTGCCTTTCAGGAGCTCGACCAGATTAGGAATAAAGGAGACGAGCAGCACGACCAGGGCAAGCCGACGGAATGACCGCAGCGGATCTACAGACGAATCGACGATCATCGGGAACGTGAGTACGGCGGCCGCCACCAAGACCGCTGTCAAAAGCGTTGGCTCACTCGAGTTCAAGACTGACCCGGAGAAGCGTGGAAGGGGAGGCAAGATCGCCAGACTGATCTGCTGAACAATCCACACAGCCACCACTGAAGCCGCAACCGTCGCGGGGCCCACCCAGTACAGGCGACGGAGGTTGACTTTGTGCAGAAGTTCACCTCAGCCCCTGCGCGGCGCACTCTTGTTTCAGGCGATCTTCTTGAGTCTGGGAAAGTGGTGGCGGCATCAGAGCAATCCGCCGCCGTCGCATCTCCACATAAGCGGCGTCAGCGCAATGCTCGGGAGACACGCGACTCATCGTAATCGTCGAAGGATGCCCGAGATAAAGGAGCGCATCGAACTGGTCTTCGAGGAGGGGCACTCGTCGCTGGTCTTGACCAGAGGACGGTGACGACTTGCCGTCCTGACTCATGACTGAAGGCGAGAAGTAGGACGCCAAGTTCGTCTTGCCAAGTACGGTGCCACGCAATATGGCGATGCTGGGCACGCGCCATGACGCGGCGTCAGCCTGGAACGTCTGTAAGGCTGTAGCCGTCGGCATCGAGATCGGCGAGGCGATCGTGAAGACCTTCAACGATGCGGTACTCTCAAGGAGTTGGACCATGCTCTGGCCTGCCGGTCCCCGGGCAAGGTGAGCTTCACCGTAGATGACCAGCGCGCGTCGCTGCTTGGCCAACACCTCACGACGGATTACTTCAGCTGGATGACGGTTCCGATTTCCATTGGTCATCCACTTGTTGAAATCCTCGAACGTGTGGACCTGGTCCCAATCGATCGGAGGATCCCCGAGAAGCACGCGAAGCCGTCGTTCCGCTGGGAGCGACATGTTCACTGCCCTTACTGCCCGAAAAAACTCCTCGTAGATGGGCGTATCCCATACCGGCGTTACCTGGGTCGTGTTCTGCCACACTTGACGAAGAGTGTCGTCAGACACTTGCTCACCCCCAACGAACCGATCCATGACGTCTTGATATCGAGCGTTGCCGAATTCCACAACAATGTCATTGACGGTCGCACGAAACCTGGGATCGCGAATCAGTGACAGCCGGAATCGGTGACCCTGCTCGTTGCCGTGAGCGCCCTCGCCGAGTGCGACGACGTCATGCGACTTGAACGCATCAAGAATCGCTGTAATCGGCTCGATCGGGACCGCTGGTGAGGACAAAGCCGTCTGTTGGAAAGAGTTCGCGCCCGCCACAGGCCCGAACAAGAGGATCACGAATACGCCGCGGAGTACGCATCGTGCACTTCTCATACAACACTCCTCTTCAGTGCCAGTTATTCCTCACGGGAAGGGACGCGGAGTTGGCGATGGAACCGGGAGCAGTAACGGAGGCGCGGGAGGGAACGGGACCGGAAGTTTCCGCGCTCTGGCCAAGTCCACCCACAACCCTGCGAGTAGAAACACGATCGTGGTCAACACGGCGATGGTCAGCTTGAAGTGGCGGCCGAACGATGCGTGTTCCACACGCCACTGAAGGTCATCCGGAATGCCGAGCAGTAGCCGCATGGTCACTTGCATGGCTGTGCTCACGGACCGGCCCGTGTCGAGCCGAGACTCCCAGAGGTCAGACTCAATTTCAGCTCGTCGCGATTCACGCAAAGCCGACGGCAGTTGCCAGGTGTAAACCCGCGTCCATGCACGGACGACGGCGATAGAGACATCGAGTAGACGCGATTTCATGCTGAAGCAGGACGCCGTCGAAGATGTCTCGGCACTCTTCGTGGAGCCTTCTTCGCTTCCTGTGCGACGGCTTCGCCAGCACCAGTGAGCGTGTACAAACGACGGCGCGGCCGATTTTCGCGCGCGGCGGTATTGGGATCCTCCCACTGACTCTGGAGGAAGCCCATCGCCTCGAGGCGGCCGAGTGCCCGATAGAGCGTGCCATACGCCGTAAGCAGCTTGTGATTGGCGACATCGCTCAGACGCTTCGCGACCTCGTAGCCGTGAAATGCCTCAACGCCGTCGCGTCGGAGCGTGAGAGCGCAGAGACAAATGGCCAATTCGAGTGGGACCAGCCCGCCTGGCTTCCTGCGCACGGGCGAGATTATAAGCAGATATCTGCTTATTTGTCTACTAGTGTACGAACTACTCTGTAGTCAGTATTTTAAGGAAATGCTAATAGTTGGCTGCCGGCCTCATGGTGCTCTCTCCGCGGGCTAGGCGAGAGCGCAATGACGGCCGAGCAAGTGCGTCTCAGCATCCCCTCCTCAGGCCCAGAAGCGCCAGCAGGATGTCCAGCCAAAGTTCGATCGCGGCTATGAGGATTACGTCGAGGGCAAGATCCCCGAGGCGCTCTGGCTACGAAAGTCGCGGGGACTGGGAATCGGACCTGGCGTCGATCGAAGCGGCGCTCCTGCGTCAGCCGATACGCGCTTACCAAGTCGAGGGTGAAGAGATTTTGGAACTCGCGAAACAGGCCGGATCTCTTTACAGAACGCAGTCGCCGGCTGAACAGCGCCGTTTGCTCGATACGCGGCTATCGAACTGCCCCTTTGATCGTGGAACTCTTTGTCCCACTTACACGAGGCCGTTCGACCTGCTGTCTCAGGGGAACGAAAGTGGAAATTGGCGGACAGACACCGTCAGCAATTCACTCCTGGCCGGTCGTCCACGAAGTGGCTGCCCGCGAATGCGCGGCCAGCGTAGGGCCATCCGCTCATTGCAGAACTCGATGGTGACCTCGGTACCCCACGGTTTCCACAGAGCCGTCGACCGGTTCTGCCCCGCATTGTGCGCGTTCAGTCGTGCCGCCAAATCAGAAGTCACGCCAATGTAGCGGCGCTGTGGATGATTCAAACTCCGGATGATGTAGACGAATCGCTTTGGTGGATAGGCCATAACGACGGCCGAGCAAAGCTTGGACCAGAGGGACTACAGTCACAAACTGGAGAGCAAGGAGAATAGAGGTCCACCTTCGCCAAGCGCTCGCTTCGCTCGCGGCTCCGGTGGACAGCCTTCGCGGGACACTCACACGACTCGCTGGCCCGCCAGCCGTAGCCAGCGAGCGAAGCGAGCGATTTGGCGAAGACTGGCGGGGCCGACGGGGCTCGAACCCGCGACCTCCGGCGTGACAGGCCCCTCTCGAAACCTACCCTCAGACTTTCGCGAATTCGCGCCCACATCTCGCAATCTTTCGATCGATCGCGGGCCGTCCGAATAGCGTCCACTCAACACGCTGAAAGCGGCCGATCTCTGGAAGGCGGTCGGCTAGCAGCCCTGGTCCGTCACTTTCAGCAGCAGCAGCTGATTGTCGCCGGCGCCGTCGGCCTGCTTGGCGAAGATCTCGTAGAATCCCCGCCGGTTCGAAGGAAAAGGCGATGCTGGCGCGGTCCGGTGACCACGTGAGACTCACGTCGTCGGCGTCGAACGTCAGTCGCCGCTGCGCCCCGTCGGGCAGGTCGATGATCCGCAGGTTGCGCTTGTTCTGGTCGTTCCCGGCCCAACAGCCAGATGACGTCAAGCCGGACAGCGGCCAGGATCGCACTTCCCTAGGGGTTCGAGGGACGAATCGACGGCGGTGCGGCAATCGAGATCTGCGAGCCGCCGCCGCGTTCAGTAAGCGTCAGCTTGGCGTTCTGCAACATGACGTTATCGACTCCTTGGAAGCCTGCCGGAATCTTCGCCAAGAAGCCGATGTACGAACGCGTTTGGCCTTCAGCGGCGTCGATGTAACGATAGACTGGGCGCCCGAAGATCGTCCCCTTCTTCACCAGCGTCGGCGGCGGCTCGTGCAGGCCCGTCGTGCCGAACTCCAGCCCGCGCGCCAGCGGAACGCCGTGTTCGAGACGCCGCCAAACATTGAGCCACGGGTACTCTTCGCTGCTCCAGATGTAGCCAATGAGCAAGCCTTTCGCGGCGTTCGACGCGGTGACCCAACCGATCTCCCCGTTGATGACGTAGGAGACGACATCGGGCGTGCTGTCGTCGATCAAGCGGCGGACGTCCGCTTCCGTCCCATCCGGGCGCGGCGCCTTCGGCCAAAGCGCGTTGGGCTCTTCGGGATTGGGCATCGAGCCCCCGCGCGGATATCCGCGTAGCGCATTCGAATCCACCACGACGCTCGTATCGAGAAATGGCGGGCCTATGCTGGCATGCTGGACTATGTTGTAGATGCGTCCCAGCTTGTTCCTATTGGTCACGGTCTCTTGCACCTGGAACCACGAGCCCTCGGGCGCCAACCAGACGCTGCGCTCGACTTCGAGACCGGCGAGAGGCAGTGTCGCCTTCATCCTCCCAGTCGTCGCCTTCTGGTCGACGACCTGCCACTCGACCAGCCCGGCCTCTCCATGGAACGGCATGCCGTTGGCCCGCTCAGCGTCCGAGGGCGGCCCCCACCGGTCGAGACACAAGAAGTGGCTCATCTGCCTGGGCTTGTCCGCCGGTCCCGCATTGGCCCAACGCAACGGATTCAGCTTCTGATCATTCAGCTCGAACGAGACGATGGAGCCGCCCAGGATGTCGACGACCAATCGCGCATCGGCGCCTTGCAGGATGATCGATCGGCGACCCTCGAAGACTTCTTCTGCGGAGACAAGACTCATGGCGGCAAGCAGCGCGCCAGCGAGGACGAACGCCGACTTCGGGAACCGCATCCAAGTCAGTCTACTCCAGCGGGGCAACCAACATACCCGGCCGATTCAGCACCAAGAGATCTGGCAGATCGGCGGGCGACGCCGGCCTGCCCTGTCGTTGAGCGCGCTGGACACGGAGGTGAACAGTGCTCCCTCACAGGTCAGTGGCGCAAGGTGCTCGCGCGTGAAGGATTTGCAGCTGTACTCCACCGGCCGGGCCGCCAGATATAATCCGAGTCCATGCATGTCTTGTTGATGTTCGTGACAACCCTCTGCGCACTCGTCGTCTGCGACGTTCCGGCGTCGGCCCAATCGCTGCCGACCGCCAATCCAATCGCCACGGGCGTTCGCGCGGCGTGGGACGGCGCCAAGCGGAATCTGACGCGGTCGGCCGAGATGATGCCCGAAACAGACTACGGCTTCCGCCCGGTGGACACGGTCCGGACGTTCGGCCAGATCCTGGCTCACGTGGCGGGCGCCAATTACGTGTTCTGCTCGGCGGCGAAGGGTGAGACATCGCCGCACGCGGAAGCCGCATTCGAGAAGACCGCGACGACGCGGGCGCAGATCATCAAGGCGCTCAACGAGTCGATTGCGTATTGCGACGCCGCGTATACCGCGCTCGACGACAAGCGCGCCGGCGAGACCGTCGCGTTGCCGTTCGGGATGGGCAAAGGCGCGCGGTCGCTCCCGCTGATCCTGAACGCGGGTCACGTCCAGGAGCACTACGGCAACTTGGTGACCTATTTCCGGATCAAGGGGATGGTGCCGCCTTCGTCGCAGGGGCAATAAGATCTCTGCAATAGCCACACACATCAACACGAGAGCCCCATGCCTCGAGCTATTCCTGGCGGGCGCATTCTCTCGCGTCGACACATGGGGTCGGCCGCGCGCGAGAGCGAAGCTCGAGGTCGTGCACCGTCTCGCCGGCCTCCGAGAAATTCTGGAAGATGCTGAGCCAGCGGACGACAAGGCCATCCTAAATCGCGGCGGTGACCTCGAGGAATGAGAGGCCCAAAAAGAAAACGCCCGATGAATCGGGCGTTTCGGTCACTTCTAATTGGCGGGGCCGACGGGGCTCGAACCCGCGACCTCCGGCGTGACAGGCCGGCGTTCTAACCAACTGAACTACAGCCCCGCATGGGCCAAATGATCTTTCAGATTCTAGTTTCTAGCTTCTAGCTTCTAGATTCCCGAATCCGTAATGGCTTGCCAACCGTAGCTCGTTCGGCGCGCATTGCTGCCCGCCTCCGCTAAAGCTACGGCGGGCAACCTTCGCGTGCATCACGAGCGAAGGTTGGTGGGCGGTGAGGGTTTCGAACCCCCGACAGCCGGCGTGTAAAGCCGGTGCTCTACCGCTGAGCTAACCGCCCGCCTTCGCGCGCTTGCTTCCCGAGCGCTACGGCGGGCAAGCCCGCATTCGCGCACTAGTTACTCTCGCACTTCGGCGCGGGCTGGCTCGTTTCGCGCGCTGTCACCGTCGCGCCCAAACACCATATTATACATGACGGCCCGCGACCAACCTACCGCGCGAAGGCAGCCTTCGCCGCAAGAATCGCGGCGACCGCAGCAAGGCCCGCGACGGCTTTGTACTCCTTGTTGATCTTCATCGCCCGCGCGAAGCTGAACGGACGCTCGACCGGCGTCGCCCGCGACTCGGCATAGGCCTCGTACTCGTCTCCGAACGCCGCGCGCATGCTCGCTTCTTCGTGCCGAACGGCAGACCCGATCGCGATCGCGACGTAGGCGGCAATCAACGCCGCCACCACCCCACGCGCCGAGGCGATGGCCAGGCCCACGGCGATGATCGCGGAGCCGGCATAAAGAGGATGCCGCGTCATCCGGTACGGACCGGATTGCGTCACTTCGCGACCCTTGTCGAGATGGCCCGCCGCCCAGATGCGCAGCGCTTCGCCAATCGCGGCAACGACGGCGCCAATCGCGAGGGATCTCGGAGTCGGCTGCGACAGCCAGAGCACCGCGGCCGCCACGATAAACCCGAGCGGCACCCGCATCCGCGCGAACACCGCGGCGATGCCGTCAAGCATGTTTGGCCAGGCGCCGCTCGACCAGATCCATCACTTCGCGTGGCGCGATGTCGAGCAGGCACCAGCCCGAGATGTGGCAGCGGCGCTGATAGTGGCAGTCACAGCTGCGATAGCGTGAGACGGTGAGGTCGTCTTCTCCCCACGGTCCGTTCCGTTGCGGATCGGTCGGGCCGAAGATGCCCACCAGCGGCGTGCCGACGGCCCCGGCAATGTGCATCGGACCGGTGTCGCCGGAGATCATCAGCGCCGACGCTCTCGCGAGCGCCAAAAGATCCGCGACGCTGGTCCGCGCCGACACGGCCGCGGCGCCATCGGACGCGGCGACGATGTCGTGTGCCAGCTGCTCTTCGCCCGGGCCCCACAGCACGAGCGATCGCAGGCCGTAGCGCGCCACAGAGCGCACGCGCCACCTCCGCGAAATACACCGGCGGCCAGCGCTTGTTCGGCCACGCCGCGCCTGGATTGATGATCGCGAAGCGCGTCCCGTCTGGCACACCCAGCCGCGACCGCGCATCCGCGGCCGCGCGCGGGTTGCCTTCGTCGAGAGGAAACTCGAGATCGGGCGTCCGGATCCCGATGGCCTTCAACATCGACATGTTCTTGTCGATGACGTGAGGCTGTGCGTCGCCCGCCGTCTCGGTGTAGAACGCACGCGCCGCGCGTTCCCGCAAAAGATCGGAAGGGAAGCCAATCACGCGCAATGCTCCCGACAGCCGTGCGAGCACGGCAGACTTCAGAAGGCCCTGCAGATCGAGCGTCACATCGTAGCGCCTCGATCGCAACTCGCCAACGGTGCGCGCGATCGAGCGCATGGCGCTCGTATCGATCAGAATCCTGCGGCCGATGATCGGTACGAGATCGATCGAGCTCGCGATGACGCGCGTCGGCCAGCCAGTCGATCTCGGTGTGCGGAAACGCGCGGCGAATCGCGGCGGCGGCGGGAATGGCGTGGATGATGTCGCCCAGCGATCCCAGCTTGACGATGAGAATCTTCGAAGCGCGGGGGTGGCCCTGGGCGCCGAAGCGCGATGCGCGAAGGCGGCTCAATCGCGCGAATCCCCCGCCCCGCTCGACTTGATGCGAGCGAGCAGATCGCGGGTGGAATGATCCTTGGGATCGCCGACGATGGCGACGCGGCCGCCGTAGCCAATGACGGTCTCGCGCTCGGGCACCGTGTCCGGCGTGTAGTCGGTGCCCTTGCAATGCACGTCGGGCTTGAGCAGCCTGAGCAGGCGGTGAACATCCGGGTCGGGAAACAGCACGACGTAGTCCACGTCTTCGAGCGCCGCCACCATTTCCGCGCGATCGGCGCCGCTCAGAATCGGGCGGCCTGGTCCCTTCAATCCCTTCACCGACTCATCGTCGTTGATGGCGACCACCAGCCGGTCGGCCTGCGCCGCGGCGCCGGCCAGATAGCGCACGTGGCCGACGTGCATCACGTCGAAGCACCCGTTTGCGAAACGCAATCGTCCGTCCGCCTTCCCGATCGGCGGTCACCGCCGCCGCAAGCGCGTCTTCGCTGAGCACTCGCCCCAACCAACGCCCCATTCGCTCTCATCCCTCCTCAGCCCTCAGCCCTCAGCCCTCAGCCCTGATCGCCATGGTCTTTCGCTATCGCCTCACGCAGTTCATCAGGTCCGACCGTCGCCGTGCCGCGCTTCATCACGACGAGACCGGCGGCATAGTTGGCCAGCCTCGCGGCTTCGTAAAACGACCCGCCCGCCGCAATCGCCAGCGTCATCGTGGCGATGACCGTATCGCCCGCCCCCGTCACGTCGGCCACCTCATCGGATCCGAAGATGGGCACGTGCACGGTCGGCTTGCCGGCTTCGAATACCGCCATGCCGCGGCTGCCTCGCGTAATCAGCACCGCGCTCATGCGCGTGCGCTTCAACAACTCCCGTCCGGCGCGCTCGAGCGCTCTCACGTTGTCGCCGATCTTCGTCTCGAGCACCAGCTCGACCTCGGACTCGTTGGGCGTGCACGCGGTCAGCCCGCGATACTTCATCAGGTCGTAGCGTGAGTCGACGAGCACGGGCACCAGCCGCCGGCGTGCCCGGCTCTGCACTTTCCTGCTGATCGCGGCCGCCAGCTCCGGCGTCACGAGTCCTGTTCCGTAGTCGGACAACAGAATCGCATCGCAGTCTGCGGCGGCGCTCAACGCGGCCCTGGCGAACGCGGCGCGGGTCTTGTCGCCGTAGTCGGTTGACACGACGCGATCGATGCGGACGATCTGCTGCTTGGCGGTGTGAATGCCGCCGGCGAGAATCCGCGTTTTCACCGGCGTGGCAAATCCGAGCGGCCGCAAGAGGCCGCGGGTGTCGACGCGACGCAGGCTCGCGCGAAGACGCCTGCCCGACTCGTCGTTACCGACGAGCCCGACAATCCGGGCGCGGCCGCCGAGCGCCGACACGTTGTTCGCCGCGTTGCCCGCGCCGCCGGGCAGAATTTCGGTCGAATCGTACTGAAGGATCAACACCGGCGCCTCGCGCGACACGCGCGCGACCCGGCCGTAGATGAACTCGTCGGCAATGAGATCGCCGATGATGGCGACGCGCTTCCCGCCAAACGCGTCGACGAGCGTCAGCAGCCGCGACTCGCGCTCGCTTTCACCGGGCAAGGGATGTATCGACTTCGGAATCGCCATACAGACAAAAGGGGTCAGGCCCCTCGTATCACCACGCTGACAGCCTCGATCAACGTTCCAAATACGGGCACCGGTGGAATCGCCGGCGGACGGCGCGCCGCTTCGGTTCTGCCATAGCCGGTCTCGACCAGCATCGCCTTGGTGCCCGCCGCAAGCCCCATCTCGATGTCGCGCCAGCGATCGCCGATGACGATCGAGCTCGCCAGGTCGATCGCATGATCGCGCGCGGCCGCCAGTATCATACCGGGCTTCGGCTTGCGGCAGTCGCAGTCGGTGCGGTAGCGCTCGACCGGCGCGTGCGGCGAGTGCGGACAATAGTAGTACCCGTCGACCTTCCCGCCGGCGGCCGCAAACAGCTCCGACATGTGCGCATGGGCCACGCCCAGGAATTCCTCGGTGAGCACACCGTTGGCGATACCGTTCTGGCTCGTCACGACGATGATCTTGAAGCCGGCGGCGTTCAGCAGACGGACGGCGTCGATGGTGTACGGGAACAGCCTCAACCGTTCGAGGCGATCGAGATAGCCGACATCCTCGATCATCGTGCCGTCGCGGTCGAGGAACACGGCTCGGTGCTGGGTCACGAGGGACTCTCCTGGAGAAACCGGCGGACCGCGTCGTAGACCCGCTCGGTCGGAATGCGCTTCATGCAGCGGTGATCGATCGGACAGTCGGCCAGAAAGCAGGGCCGGCAGAACACATCTTCGGAAAGGGTCGAGATGCTGTGCGCATCCTCGTAGGGCGTAATCGGCGCGCTGTAGCGCTCGTCGGTCGGCCCGTAGATACCGACGGCCTTCACGCCCAGCGCTCCCGCGAGATGCAGCGCACCCGAGTCGTTCGCCACGACCACACTGCAGTACGAGATGACGCCCATGAGCATCGTCAGATCCGTCACCCCGATGAGATCGATCAGCCGCGCAGGTCCTTTTGTGGTCGCGCCGGGCGGTGCAAGCACCGGGACCCCTTCCAGCACGGCATCACGATCTTCGCTGCGGCCGAGCAGCACGCAGGTGACGCCACCGTCGTCGGCAAGGGATTTCGACAGTTCCACGAACCGGCCTGGCAGCCACCGCTTGGCGTGACCGAACGCGGCGCCGGGTGCGATGCCGACGAGCGGGCGATCCGCGTTCCATCCGCGGTCCTGCAGAAGCTTCAACGCCGCCGCCCGTGTCACCGGCGCCGGCTTCAGCTCCGCCGCCAGGGGTCCCGTCTCGATGCCGAGACCTCGCACGAGATTCGAGTAGTACTCCGGAAACGCGACTCGGCGCTTCGGCCGGCGCACGGCCCTGGTGAGCAGCAGACGCCGGAAGTCGCTTCCGTATCCCCAGCGCTCTCTGACGCCGGCCCGCTTCAGGATCCACGCCGATCGGAAAGAGTTGGGAAAGAGGATGCCGATGTCCGCCTCAATCTGCGTGGCCTCCTTTCCCGGCTCGAGCACCTTGATGTGATCGACGCCCGGCACAGCCCGGAAGACCGGCGCAATAGACGGGCGCGCCGCGATCGTCAGCGGACGTCCGGCGAAATGCCGCCGCACGTCCCGTATCGCGGGGAGCGCGAACATGGCGTCGCCCAGCCAGTTCGGAGAGAGGATGACGATGCTCACGTGTCGGGTTCCAGATCGGCTTTGGCAGCAGGAAACATGCCGGGTGCGGCGTCGAGCGCGGGGCCAGGCGCGTCGCGCCACCGGCGATGCATCCACAACCATAGCTCAGGATGACGCCGCACGTGCATCTCGAGGACGTCGGTGCAACGCTGCGTGAACTCGCGAACCGCATCGGCCGTATCTGCCGGCGGGGGCTCGACGGGATGTTCGTAGATCATCCGGTAGCGGCCGCCCGGCAGCGGAAACGCGAACAGCGGAATCACCGGCGCGCCGGTTCGCATGGCCAGCGCCGCGAGCGTCGACGTCGTCGCCGCCGGCCGGCCGAAGAAATCGACGTAGATCGCGTCGGGGCTGGTCATGTGCTGATCGATGAGGACGCCGACGCCCTTGCCCTCGGCCAGCAGGCGCAGCGCCTTTCGCACGGCGCCCCGGCGATAGATGACCGGGTTGCCGTTCGACGTCCGGATGCTCTCGAGCAGGTCGTGCAGCTTCGGGTTGTCGAGCGGCCGCGCCATGACGGCCATCGGCTCGAACTTCAGCGCATGCGCCAGTGCCTGCTGCTCCCAGAATCCGAAATGGCCGGTGCAGAACAGAATGCCCTTGCCCTGCGCGAGCGCCAGCCGCACGCGCTCCTCGCCTTCCCATTCCACGAGCGCCAGCTGCGTTTCGCCCGGCAGCGACGCGTACTTCAGCAGTTCGAGCAGCAGGCGCCCGAAATGCTGGAACATCGCTTTCGCAATGGCGCGGCACTGTTTCTCCGATCGCTTGGGAAATGCGACCTGCAGGTTCGCGATGGCAATCCGGCGATGTACCCGATCGGCCAGATAGAACAGCAGCCCGAAGATCTCTCCGGCGCGCCGCACGGCCGAGAGCGGGAACGGCCGGACGGCCGTGGCCACCGACCTGACGGCGACGTACTCGAGCCACTGCCTCATGCGACGCTACCCGAGGCGCGCGCGGTGCGCAGACGTTCGGCGAGCCAGGGACCGAACGAAGGGGCGATGGACACTTCGAGCGGAACAGGAACGATGTTGGCGCCGGGCCGTATTCGGACGAGATCTTTTTCGGTCGTCAGAATCACCTGCGCACCAGATGCGGCGGCCGCGGCCGCGATGTCGTCGATCTCGCGATCCGAGTATCGATGATGGTCGGCGAACGCTCGCCGTCCGGTCAGCCTCCAGCCGGCCTTTTCCAGATCGTCGAAGAAACGTTCTGGACGCGCGATGCCGGCAAACGCAAACGCGGGCCGGTCGGCGGGCGGACCGGCGATGCGCCGGGAAAATTCGAACGCGATCGGCACCTTCAATCGCGCCGCCGGTTGTGCCACGGAGTCCTGTGCGACAGGGCTAATCGGGGTCGGGCGCCGTTTTCGTATGCGCAGGGCTTCCGACCCTGCCTTGCAGCCACCTCGACCTCTACCAACAGCGCATCCGCCGCCGCCGCCGCATCGAGCGGCTCTCGAAACCGCCCGAACGGCAGCGTGCGCGTGTCGTCCAGCGTCGCCGGCGCCACGAGCAGATCGACGTCACGCACGAGATCGAAATGCTGAAACCCGTCGTCCAGCACGTGCACCGTGCAACCGAGCTTCGATTCGGCGATGCGGCCCGACACGTAACGGCTCGACGACACGAGGACGGCCGCGCGCGGGTACCTGGCGCGCCAGCATCAGCGGCTCGTCTCCCGAGCGCGCGACATCGGCAAGCACGGTCTTCCCATCGCTCACGATGACGGTCCCGTCTTCGACGATTTCTCTCGCGTATCCCCGGCTCAGAATCGACGGGCGCTCGCCCATGTCGAGCAGCATCCTGGCGATTCCGGCCGCGAGCGGTGTCTTGCTGCTTCCGCCCACGGTGAGATTGCCGACGCTGATGACGGGCGCCGCCAGACGGCGCCTGAGATGCGGCCGGCGCTCGTAGTAGCGCCGGCGTGCGCGTGCAATTTGGCTGTACAGAATAGTCAGCAAGTTTGGTTGTCGCCGGGTCCTGCCTTGCAGACCCGGCGTCAGTTCACCACGCGGAACGGCCGCACGACTCCCATCGAGCCGTCACGCAGCGGGAGCAGCTGCGCGATGATGGCGAGGCTCTTGTCCTTGGCCCCGCGATTCGAATCGACCAGCGCGCGTGCCGCCGCGCCGAGCCGGGCCCGGCGAACCGGATCCGTCAGCAGCGCCAGCAGCGCGTCCTCGAGACCACGCGCGCTCGTGACCTGGATGGCCGCGTCATGCGCGATGAAGGCCTCTGTGATTTCCCTGAAGTTCTGCACGTACTGCCCGACGACGATCGGCTTGCCGAAGGCCGCGGGCTCGAGCACGTTGTGCCCGCCGGTATCGACGAGGCTGCCGCCGACGAACACCGCCGTGGCAATCTGGTACACCTGCGGCAGTTCGCCGATGGTGTCGAGGATGACCACGTCGCCGCGAGGTTCGGCGTCGATCGGCAGATCCGTGCGTCTGACCGTGACAAACGCCAGGTCGCGCGCCATCTGCACCACCTCGGAGAACCGCTCGGGATGGCGCGGCGCGATGATGAGCAACGGGTTCGCGACGCTCGCCTTGATTTTTCTGAAGGCCTCGAGCACGAACGGCTCTTCGTTGGGCATCGTGCTGCCGGCCACCACCACCGGCCGTCCCGACGTCATCCGGAAGTACCGGAGCACGCGGTTCTGCCCGCGCGCTTCGAGCGCGGGCGCCACGGGACCGCCGAGCGAATCGAACTTCAGGCTGCCGGTCACGACGACGCGGGACGGCTCGGCGCCGATGTCGATGATGCGGCGCGCCGACTCCTCGCTCTGCATGCAGAATTTGTCGACGTCGGCGAGCACCCGCCGGAAGAACGGCCGCGCCAGCTTGTAGCGCGGATAGGAGCGCGACGAAATGCGGCCGTTCACCATCACGGTCGCCACGCCGCTGCGGTGACACTGCCGCAAGACGTTCGGCCAGATCTCGGTCTCCATCATCACGAACAGCCGCGGCTTCACCAGCCGCAGCGTGCGCCGCACGGCAAACGTGAGGTCGAACGGAAAGTAAAACACCTCGTCCACGTCCTGCAGGTTCCGGCGCGCCACCTGCTGGCCGGTCATCGTGGTGGTGGAAAGAAAGATCTTGAGCTTCGGGTAACGGCGCTTCAAATCGCCCACGAGCGAGCGCACCGTGAGCGCCTCGCCCACCGACACGGCGTGAATCCAGATCGATTCGTCGCCGTCGAAGTTGAACGACACCGGGAGATATCCCATCCGCTGCTGCAGGCTGCCGATGTACTTCCTGTAGCGGAGCGCCTGATACACCAGGTACGGCGAGGCCAGCGCGCCGAACAGGAGAATGAGAAAGCTATAGACGACGTACATGTATGTGGGATTTCGTGCAGGGCTGATCGTACATTAGAATCCCCTTTTGGCTCGGCGTCATTTTTTGGCATCTTCGGCAATGCGGAGGACCGAATGGCTGTGAAGGTCGGCATCAACGGATTCGGGCGAATTGGCCGCAACATCATGCGCGCGGCCATGGGCAACAAGGCGATCGATTTTGTCGCGGTGAACGACCTCACCAACGCGGCCACGCTCGCGCACCTGCTGAAGTACGACTCCGTGCTCGGTAACCTGAAAGCCAATGTCGAAGTGAAGGGCGACGGCATTGCCGTCGATGGGGATCAGTTCAAGGTCCTGTCGTTCCGCGATCCCGCCCAGCTGCCCTGGAAAGATCTGGGCGTCGACGTCGTCTTCGAGTCGACCGGCCTCTTTACGGACCGCGATGCGGCCGCCAAGCACATCGCCGCCGGGGCCAAGCGGGTCGTCATTACCGCGCCCGCCAAGGGGCCCGACATCACGGTCGTGATGGGGGTCAACAACGACAAGTACGATCCGGCGAAGCACCAGATCATTTCGAATGCGTCGTGCACGACCAACTGTCTGGCGCCGGTCGCCAAGGTGCTGCACGAAACGTTCGGCATCAAGAAGGGCTGGATGACGACGGTGCACGCCTACACGAACGATCAGCAGCTGCTCGACCTGCCGCACAAGGATCTCCGGCGTGCGCGCGCCGCGGCGCTGTCGATCATTCCGACCACGACCGGCGCGGCGACGGCCGTCGGCGAGGTGCTGCCCGAGCTGAAGGGACGGCTCGACGGCATCGCCATGCGCGTGCCGGTGCCGAACGTGTCGGTGGTCGATCTCGCGGTGCTCGTCGACAAGAAGACCACGAGCGACGAGGTGAACGCCGCGTTCAAGGCCGCCGCGGACGGTCCGCTCAAGGGCATCCTTCAGTACGTGACCGAGCCGCTCGTGTCGATCGATTTCCGGGGCAACCCGAACTCGTCGATGCTCGATTCGGCCTACACGAAGGTGATGGAGGGCGATTTCGTCAAGATCCTCTCGTGGTACGACAACGAGTGGGGCTACTCGAGCCGCTGCATCGATCTGCTCGCCTACATGGCGAAGAAGGGGTTGTAGTCGACAGTCGACAGTCGACGGTCGCAGTCGGCAGTCGACAATCGGCTTATGAAGCTTTCCATCCGAGATCTCGATCTGAAGGGCCGGCGCGTGTTCGTGCGCGTCGACTTCAACGTGCCGCTCGAGAATGGCGAGGTGACCGACGACACGCGTATCCGCGCGTCGCTCCCGACGATTCGCTACGCGCTCGATCACGGGGCGACGGTGATGCTCGCCTCGCACCTGGGACGCCCGAAGGGGCAGGTGAATCCGAAGTACAGCTTGAAACCGGTGGCCGCACGCGCCACGGCGCTCCTGGGCCGGACGGTGTCGTTTGCATCCGACTGCGTCGGGGAGGCCGCGAAAACCGCGGTCGATGCCGTCCACAACGGCGGCGGCGGTGTGGTGCTGCTCGAGAATCTCCGGTTTCATCCGGAGGAAGAAAAGAACGACCCGCAGTTCGCGAAGCAGCTGGCCTCCCTGACCGAGCTGTACGTCAACGATGCGTTCGGCTCTGCCCATCGCGCCCACGCATCGGTCGAGGGCATCACGCATCTCGTGCCGAAAGCCGCCGCCGGACTCCTGATGGAAAAGGAGCTCGAATACCTGGGCCGCGTGCTCGCGTCGCCCGACCGCCCGCTCGTGGCGATTCTCGGGGGCGCGAAGGTGTCGGACAAGCTCGACGTGATTCAGAACTTTATCGGACGCGTCGATCGGCTCGTCATCGGCGGGGCGATGGCCTACACCTTTCTCAAGGCGCGAGGCGTTCCCGTGGGCCGATCGCTCGTCGAGGACGACAAGATGGAGGCGGCCCGCGAGATCGAAGGCACGGTGCGAGCGCGTGGCTTGCAGTTCGGCCTGCCCGTCGATCATGTCGTGACGCCAAAGCTCGAGGCGGGTGCACCCAGCGAGACGCTTGACGTCGGCGATGCGACGATCGCGGATCGGATGGGCGTCGACATCGGGCCGAAGACGATCGCGCTCTACGCAGGCATGATCAAGGATGCAAAGACCGTCGTCTGGAATGGGCCGATGGGCGTGTTCGAGATTGCCGGCGTTCGCCAACGGCACGAACGCGATCGCGCGCGCCGTATCAGAGGTCAAGGGCACGACGATCGTCGGCGGCGGCGATTCGATCGCCGCCATCAATCAGGCCGGCGTCGCCGATCGCATTACGCACATCTCCACCGGCGGCGGCGCGTCGCTGGAATTTCTCGGCGGGCGGAAGTTGCCCGGTGTCGAAGCACTTTCTGACAGGTAGGGCATATGCGCACTCCCTTCATTGCCGGCAACTGGAAGATGTTCAAGACCGTGCACGAAACCACCGTGTACGTGAAGGAACTGCGAGGGCTGATCAAGGACGTCAACGACGTCACCGTCGTCGTGGCGCCGCCGTTCACGGCCGTGCACGCCGCTGCCGAAGCGGCGCGCAACAGCAACGTCGCGGTCTCGGCGCAGAACATGTACTGGGAGAAAGAAGGGGCGTTCACCGGCGAAACGAGCGCCGGCATGATCAAGGAAGCGGGCGCCGAATACGTCATCATCGGCCACTCCGAGCGCCGCACGCTGTTCGGCGAAACCGATGTCACGGTGAATCGCAAGACGATGGCGGCCATCGCCGCGGACCTGACGCCGATCGTCTGCATCGGCGAAACGCTCGACCAGCGCGAGCGCAACGAAACGATGGACGTGCTGGATCGGCAGATCAAAGGGGGCCTCGACAGCCTCAACGGCGATCAGGTGGGCGCGCTCGTCGTGGCCTACGAGCCCGTCTGGGCGATCGGAACGGGGCGCACGGCCACGCCGGCCCAGGCCGGCGAAGCGCACGCGCACATCCGGTCACGCCTGCGGCAGTGGTTCGGCGCCCCGGCGGCGGATCAATGCCTGGTGCTGTATGGCGGCAGCGTCAAACCCGACAATATCCGCGATTTGATGGCCCAGCCCGACGTCGACGGCGCCCTGGTTGGCGGCGCCAGCCTCGACGTCCGCGCCTTTTACGACATCATCGTCAGGAGCCGGCGTCAGGCGGTATAATAGGTGGTTTGGGACTGACGACTGATCAGCCGATCGACTGACAGACCGAACTATGTACTACCTGCTCGTAGGTCTTTACGTTCTCGTTTGCCTGATGCTCTCGCTGGTGATTCTTCTGCAGCAGGGCCGCGGCGGTGATATCGCCAGCGCGTTTGGCGGCAGCAGCAGTCAGGCGGCGTTCGGGGCGCGCGCGGGCGCGACGCTCCTGACCAAGGCGACGACGGTCGCGGCGGTGCTCTTCATGGTCCTCGCGCTGACGTTGTCGATCATCGGACAACGCGGTGGCAGCTCGGTCGTCAGCGGCACGGCGGCTCCCGCGCGGCCCGCCACGCCCGCATCGAAGCCGTTGGCCTCACCCGCCGCCAGCACACCAGCCCCGTCAACACCGGCTCCGTCAACGCCAGCTCCGACACCCTCGCTGACCAAGTAATCCGCCACTCCACCAATCCCTCAATCAATCCCTCATCAATCTACCAATCTGCGAATCCAATCTGCCAATTCCCACTCCGCTCACCAACCGACCGCCTGACCGTCCTTGCGATGGTCCGAGCCGGCGCGATACACCCCATTCACCGGCGCATCCGCGCGATCGAAGCTCGGTTCCGGCAATCGCGGATCGCGGGTGAAGAGAATTCCCTGGTAGCCACCGACCGATCCGCCGGTGACCGCCCGCACTTCGTGCCCCTTGGCCTTCAAGGCGGCGCCCACGCGATTGAACAGATTCGCTTCGAGCGACAGCATGTTTGACGTTCTGACTGTGCGTGAAGCGCGCGGCGTCGGTGGTCATCTGGACGTTCATGCCCAGGTCGATGAGATTCACCATGTGCTGCGCGTGCGTTTCCGGCTGCACGCTGCCGCCCATGTTGCCGAAGGTCATCAGCGGCTGGCCGTCCTTCATGACGAAGCCGGCGATGATCGTGTGGAACGGGCGCTTCCGGGGCGCCACGACGTTCGGGCTGCGCGGCTCGAGTGAAAAGGCGCTTCCGCGGTTGTGCAGCACGAACCCGAATTCGCCGACGCTCGCGCGGCTGCCATAGACGCTGAACACGCTGTGAATCAGCGACACCATGTTGCCCCAGCGATCGGCCGTCGTCAGATAGATCGTCCCTCCGTCGAGGCCGCCGCCCACGCGAGGCTTCGAGGCGGCGTTCGGATTGATCTTGTCGCACAACGTGGCGGCGTACGACTTCGAGAGCAGATCGTTCAGCGGCACGGACGCGAACTTCGGATCGCCGTTGTAGGCGTGAAGATCCGAGTACGCCAGCTTCTTGGCCTCCACCATCAGGTGCCAGTACATCGGATCGGCCGGCCCCAGCTTCGTGAGGTTCATGCCGAGCTTCGGCACGCACACCTCGAGGATGTTCAGCATCTCGAGGGCGGCAAATCCCTGCCCGGGTGGCGGCAGCTCGAACACGTTGTAGCCGTGATAGCTGGTCGAGATCGGCTCGACCCACTCGGACTGGAACTCTTCGAGATCGTTCCGTGTCATCACCCCGCCGCCCGCCTGCACTTTGCGGACGATGGCCGCAGCGATGTCGCCGCGATAGAACGCGTTGCGCCCGTCCTTCTGCAGCAGGCGCAGCGCCTTCGCCAGCGCGGGGTTGCGGATGATGCTGTACAGATCGGGCGCGCGATCGCCGTCGAGGAAGATCTGCCGCGAATCAGCATCGGCTAGAAGGGCCTTGGTCGCACCGCGCAAATCGGAGTGGCGGCGCTCGGCCTGTCCCCAGCCTTCTTCGGCGATCTTCGCCGCGCGCTCGAACGTCTCTTTGAAGGTGAGCGTACCGAAGCGCTTCAGCAGCGCGTCGTAGCCGGAGATCGCGCCGGGCACCGTGGCCGAATTCACGCCCGACCCGGGCACGCTTTTCACGCCGAGCTTGCCGGTGAAGAACTGCGGCGTCCACGCGGCCGGCGCCCAGCCGCCGGAGTTCAGCGCGTAGAGCTTCTTGTCGCGGGCCGACCACACCAGCGCGAAGAGATCGCCGCCGATACCGGTGTCGTTCTGCGACGTGACGTCGAGCACGGCGCCGGTCGCGACGGCCGCGTCGATCGCGTTGCCGCCCTTCTGCAGTATCTCGAGGCCCGCCTGGGCCGCCAGCGGATCGCTCGTCGCGACGATGCCGTTGCGGGCGAGCACCTCGGAGCGTCCCTGGAACAACCAGCCCTGCGCGCGCGAACCGGGAACGGTGTCGATGGCCGATGCGGGGTTCGGCTGATCGGCGGAAGGGATGCCGAACGGGTTTGGCGATTGCGCGGCTGCTGTGAGCGCAAGGATTGCGACACCCGCGAGCGCGACGAAGAGAGGAAGAGGCTTCATGGCGGTCCGATTGTGCCACGAGCGGGGTAGTCGGCGGTTGACGCTTCTCCCGCCCGCTAGCGCCAGTCCCCTGCCGCCACAAACGCACCCCAATAGAACGGATGGGTGCTCTGGCCGCGGTTGCGACGGTCGCGGAGTACGTCGAGGCTCGCGGCGCGCATCGCCTCCGCGGTGTTAAGGCGCTTCTGCAATCGATTCTGATAGAGCGCCCGCATCCAAACGCGCGTCGCCTCATCATCGACCGACCAGACGCTCATGATGACCGTTCGGACACCCGCGATTTGAAAGGCGCGGCGCAAACCGAAGACGCCCTCCCCCGCCCTCACTTCTCCGAGCCCGGTATCGCACGCAGACAGGACGGCCCATTCGACACCGTCGAGATTCATGGCGCTGACTTCTTCGGCCGTCAGGATGCCATCTTCATCGTCGGTGGCGGCGGCGGCGCGGCGATTGGCGCCAGCGAGCGCCAGCCCGGACATCAACAGCGGGTTCTCGGTCAACGCGCTGAGCGCAACCCCCGGTCGCTTCGGCTGGGCGGGCTGATTCTTTGGGACAACCGCGAGCCCGCCGACCGATCGCGTTCCCCTCGACACGGGAACGCAGTCGTTGCCGAGGAAGAAACCGTGAGTGGCCATATGTAGGACGCGGTGGCCCGGCGCGTCGCGTTTGAATGTCTGCTCGTTAGCGGCGCGGCCTTCTAAAACCTCCGCTCGCGAGTCGGTCCAGAGAGCTGCCACCTCACGCGCTTCGCGGCCCGCTCCGGCCAGCGGCCCGAACTGCATCTCCTGCAACGTGCCGCACCCGGCCCGGCGCGTGTCGGCGATGAGCGATCCGCTCGTCGACCGTGCGACGCTGGGCGTGGATTCGCGGTTCGGAGGTTGTGTTTGTGTGAACAGAGTCGCATCGTCGAAAGCAGGGGCGCCAACGGCCAGCAGCCCGCCGTTATTGGTCTTTGGCGTTTCGCTCGACACCAGGTCCCGCTCCGCGGACAGGTAGTGGACAACCGGACCCCGGTCGATCAAGTAACCCGTCTCGCCGGCGGGGAGCGTTGCAAATGACACGAGGTTGAGCGCTCCGTCCGGAACAACGAACACGGTGTCAACGCCACTCACGTGAGCGCGCAGCGGATCCCACACGCGCTGTCGAAGCGCTGCGCCAGCGGCTCGATAGCTTTTCTCGGCTTCGACCGGCGACGCGACACGCAAGACGCCAGTGGCCTCCTCGCGCCAGCGCGCGACCAATCGATCGATGTCGCTCGCAGACCCAAGGGAGACAGCAGCCGGCTGCGTGCCATCACCGAGGAGTACAAACGCGATGTACGCTGGTCTAGGCCTAGAGACCGCGCTTGGCGTTATCGGCTTGGAACCTCGACTGGTGGCAGTCTCCGGGCGCTCAAAGGATGTCCGACTGTAGCGAGCGAAGGCCACAAGGGCACTTGAGGCAGGAAGACTTGCACGTATCCGATCGAGCCCGATCTCCGCGCGCAGGAGACCGTCTCGAAAGAGCGCACTTTTCTCCGCAAGTGCGCGCTCGGCTTCCTCCTTTTCGCGTCGCGCGGTATCCAGAAGCGCCGGGTACTGATCCCCAGGGAATCCCGCCGAACCTCTGATGACCAGGTTGGCATATCGCTGCCGCGCCGACAGGAGCGCGCGCCACAGAGGCGCGAGATCGGCACTTACAACGTTCGCGCTTAGATGACGACGCTCAGCGATCTCATCGAGCACCAGTCCGCGACTGCGAATCAACTGGTCGAGAATCGGAGCGGTCGGTGGATTCCGAGCAGCGGCCGCCAACGAAAGCGCGAGGTCGAGGCCAATGGGCCGCTTCCGTGCATACTCCAATCCCTGTCGCTCGGGTAGATGACGCAGCATCAGGCGCAGATGCGATCTGCCGATTTCTTCGGCCTCGAGTCCGACTTGGAGCGAATCGACGCTTCGTCCCAAATTGGCCAGCGTCGTCCCAAGCGGAATCAGAACCTCCGCGACCTGCGGATGGGAGGCTCCGACAATTGGACGGAGTAGAAGGAGTGCGCGGTCATAGGACTCCTGGGCGCCCGAGTAATCTCTCTGATTCGCCTGAAGCGTTCCATGTGTCGTAAGAGCTCTAGCCCTGCGCTGGGTACCGCCGGCGGGCGACTGCTCATGAATTCTCAACGCTCGCGTGGAGAGTTCGTACGCCAGCTGGATTTGACCCAGCTTGGCGACATTGGCCGCCATAAGGCTCAGAATCGCAGCCACTTCCGGATGGTTTGCCCCAAGGACTCGTTCGCGAATCGTCAGAGCCCGCCCGTACAAGACATGGGCTTCCGCATAACGTCTTTGCTCGCTGACCATCTCCGCGAGCGCGGCAACGGCGCGAGCGACGAAGATGTGGTTGCGACCGACGACTCGCTCCCAGGTTGAAATGGCCCGAGTGAACTGACGGCGGGCCTCCGCGAAATCGCCCAATTCGTGGCTGACAAGCGCCAGGTTATAGACCGCGGTAGTCACCCTCGAATGGTCCGGCCCCAGCCGACGCTCGAATATCTCGAGCGCTCGCCCCCACAGCGACCGGGCACGCAGGTACTCGCCTTCGATAAAGAAGCTAATCGCCAGATCGTTCAGCTGGACGCCGACCAGCACGTGGTCAGGTCCGAGCGCCGTCTCCGCGATTGCCAGACCAGCCTCGCGGAGCGCACGGCCGGCAGCAGAATCGCCGAGGTCGGTTACCGCATGAGCCAGGCCCCTTAGGTACGAGGCGATATCTGGATGATCTGGTCTGAGAGTCTTTCTCGCGACTGCGAGTGCTTTCTCGCCAAATTCTCTTGCGCGGCCGAGATCTCCTTCGAGTCGGTACTGTTCTCCCAGCAGGCTGAGGGTTTCAGCAATCTCCGGGTGATTCCAGTTCGTCGATTCGCGCAGTGCAAGCGCTTTCTCGAGGGCGGGACGCGCGCTGGAAAAGTCGCCTCTGCGTTGAAGCAGCGATCCTCGGCCTTCGAGCGTGCGCGCCGTTCGAACACCCGCTTGACGCGGATCGGTTTCTCTCAATCGAAGCGCTTCATCGCTCACCCTCAAGGCTTCGTCGTACTGTTCGACCAAGGTCAGGGAGCGTACCAGGCGATCGAGGTCATCCACCGCGTCCTGGGAGTCCGCGCTGCCCGTCAAATTTCGGAGGGTGAGAACGCGTTCGTAGGTCGCTGTCGCATCCCGGTACTCCCCAGCCTGGATCAACACATCTCCGAGATTGCTTAGGCTTGACGCAAGGCTGGCATGAACGGGCCCAAAAAGCGCTTCCCCGACGCGAATCGCCTGTTCGGCCAACTTCCGCGTCCGCGCTTCGGCGCCCTTGCCGTTTCTCACGAGCGCCTCTACAAGCAGATCGAGCATCTGGAGAGAATCAGACGACGAGTAGCCAAGCGCCGCTCCGGTGGCGGAGAACTGGGCAACCGCTTCTAATTCGGCCTCCGCGTAGAGCCCCGAATCGATCAGCACGCGAATCGCCTGAGGATTCGACTCGGGGCTTTGAGACTGACTCTCGGCGATCGGACACACGCCGACGAGGGCGCTGAGGAACAACGCTGTGAGCGCACGTCGTGTTCGCCGAGCAGCCGCCTGATTTCTCACATGCTAACTGTCGCTCGCGGGGACCGCCAACAAGCGCAATTCTCGCGAGCTCAGCCCTCCTGCTATCGCTAGCTGCTGCCTGCTGATCCTACGTTCACGTTGTAATGGAGCCGGACCCAGGCCGTCGCTCGGGTCCACCAGCACCGTAATGATCGTGCGTTTGGCGCTTGACACCACCTCGTGCAGATCACGGAACGACTGATTCATCGCAGCTGTCGTGAGACGCTTGTACTGGCCATTTGACCCTTTAGGTTGGCCCTTTATGGCGGCCCTGACGTCATCCTCGGCCCTGGCTACGCCCTCTTCCACCAGTCTCAGCGACCGAGCGACCCGCCCGTAGAACGCAGTCACGGCGCTGGCTGCTCCATTTCCCGAAGTGAAACCACCGTCGCCTTCAAAGACCGAGGAAAAGAGGCCCAAGTCGGCTTTGGGCTCGCCCAAGTCGGCTTTGGGCTCGCCCAGATCGGCTTTGGGCTCGCCCAGGTCGGCTTTCGGCTCGCCCAGATCGGCTTTCGGCTCGCCCAGGCCCAATCTGGCGTGCGTCGTCACCCTCTTGACGGTTCTCTCCACGTTTGCGAGCGCTTCCTCAAGCCTTGCGAAGGGCCGAACAAATTCGAGAAGTCGATCCCCATTAGCGGCGGCCTGAGACCGTCTGGCGAATGGCGACTTACCCTCGGGAGACAGGCCACCCCCTGAGTACGAAGAGCCAGGGTCCGCAACCAGACGCAGGAACGGCCAACCGAACACGGTAGCTGCTGGCGCCGACTTCTTGCTCTTCCGCATTCCTACCCTCGTAGATCCATTTCCATTCAAGCCCTTGACCACTTCCTTCTCAGTCTCCCCTACCGTCTGCTCCAATCTGACGAAAGAGCGGTGGATGCCCACGAGTAACTGAGCGACGCCAAAACGGTCTTCGCGTGTGGAGGCACTCGTTCCACTCACAAACTCTGCGACGGTCTGGTTCACTGGATCCAGAAGGTCTTTAAGACAATCGTACGCGAGCGAGGCCCAACCAGTATCCGTAACGAGTTTTAGCTTCCGGTACTGTTTCTCACTCTCCTCCAGCCTCATCAAAGCCGCCGCGCCGGTTACGGAGGGAGCAAAGATTCCCACTCCATGAATCCCATCGAGTTCCGGCGAGGCTTCACTGTGTTCGATGAATTTGTTCTCTCCAGGCTTGAGGAACTTGCGAAACTCGTTTGCCACTCGGACGACACCATTGGTGGCTTGCTGACCACTCCCTTCCCGCTTCGAGATAGCCGAGAGCCGCTCGCACAAGTCAACGAGATCGATCAACGGACGCTCGTCTCCATGTGCCGTATCTAGAAACGCATCGGCAATGTGTTGTTTGAGCGCATCATTACGCTTGATGGCAGCGGTGACTTCTTTGGTAAGTCCGCTCAGACAATCCTTGATTCCGCCGGCTAGCGTCAGGTTCAGGAGGGTCAGTGAAACACTTCGCGGCTCAAGTGCATCCGTAAACGAGGCCATGAACCGTTGCACAATCTTCTTGCCGAGCTCTTGCGCATCTATACCGGGATTGTTGACGATTTCTCCCAGGATTTTGTCGTAAGGCCATCCCGCCAGCGGCATGGCAATCTCAGGTGCCAAAAGGAAATCGGCCACATTCTGCAACTGATACGCGGCTTCGACGTAGCTCATCGCACACGCGTTAGCACCAAGTATGTCGATCTTTTCTCCTTTCAGAGCGTCACTTAGAGCACCTTCAATTTCGGGCAACGTCAGGGGATTCCCATGGTCTCGGCCGAATCCCAGGCCGTATTGGTGTCCCCACAAGACGAGCATATAGTGATCCGCCGGGTGATGCTCGCGGGCCCATTGAACAAATTCCTTCAGTACCTTCCGATTGCCGCCGCTGTTCTTGTCAGGGTCTCTTACATTTCGCTCGTTATAACGAGCCTCACAAAATGTGCTTTGACCTCGCTCTATGCAGTAACGCTCGGCGTAACCGGGCCACCTGCGATCAATTTGCACGAGCAGGTTCACGTGCTCCGTCAATTCTGAGTTTTCTCGGCTAACCCGTTGCAATTCCTCGAGGTCGAGAATCGCGGCCTGCTCGGTCCGCTCGTTCAGCGAGGCAGCCATGTAAAGCATGACCGTCCAAGCCTGTCCTTGTTTTCGCTGGGGTTCTGTCCGCATGGGGAGCTCCTTTCGCGCTGGTAACGCGCGTTTCTTGGCAGCCATGTTCCACTCCTGCGTCTGGCAGCCTTGACGCCATCCGGTGTTCGAAGCGTGCACCCTGGATTGAAACGCGAAACGGAAATGCCGCCGATACGCTGACGCAGTGCGCGAGGCAGCACGGTGATCGCCGACGCGGCCGGACGGAACGCCTGTGATGCGGTGAGAGATCGCCAAGCCTAGCCGAAGTCGATTTGTGCTGCAACAAATGGCGGAAATTCCCTTGACGTTTGAGTACAACGACAGGGGCGCCAAAAGCGAACAACGGCTGGTAACTGTACGCAGGTGGGGCGGTGGGCGTTGATACCAGCAACAGGCGACAAATCCAAACGAATGGTTATGGCCATCACCCCCTCGGCAACGGCGGAAGTCATCCTCAGGCATCGGGATATAATCGGCCACCCTCTCTGCCAACGCTGGCGAGCATGGCCGACCTCCCCAAAACGGCGCCTCCGAACTCCCGTGGCGACGGTGCCACTGGTTCGGCTGAGGCTTCGTTCAGCCTGCTCCTCCGCGCCAAGGCCGGCGACAACAACGCACGGGACATGCTGTTCGCCCGCTATCTGCCCCGGGTCCGCCGCTGGGCGCATGGCCGCCTGCCAAGCCATTCCCGCAGCCTGCTGAACACCGACGACCTCGCGCAGGAAGTCATGTGCCGGGCCTTCGTATCACTCGAGAAGTTCGATCCGCGCCACGAAGGGGCCTTCCAGGGGTTTCTCCGGCAGATCATGCTCAATCGCGTGCGCGACGAAGTGCGCAGCGCCCGCCGCAAGCCTGCCGGCGAAGTGCTGGAAGACGAACATGCCGCAGACGATCCCTCGCCAATGGAGCTGGCGATTGGGCGAGAGGCGCTCGAACGCTACGAGGCCGCTCTCGAACGCGTGAAGCCGCACGAGCGCGAACTGATCGTGGCCCGCTTCGAGCTCGACTTCTCCAACGAGGAAATAGCTGCGCTCTTTGACAAGCCCACACCCTCTGCGGCGCGCGTCGCCGTGGGACGTGCACTCGTGAGACTGGCTGAGGAGATGGCCCATGGCTGACCAATCGCACCTGGACGACCTCGCGTCGGCCGTCGCCGAAGGATCACGAATTGACTGGGGCGTCGCAGAGCAGAGCGCTCGCGATGACTCCGAGCGCGCCCTCGTGCGAGAGCTGCAGGTGCTGTCAAAAATGGCCGACGTCGTCCGCGCGCCGGGTGCCCCAGCCGAACTGCAGGTCGGTCAACTGTGGGGTCATCTCCGCATTTCAGAAGCGCTGGCCGCAGGGTCCTTCGGCAGCGTCTACCGCGCGTGGGATACGCGGCTCGCGTGCGAAGTGGCGCTCAAGGTGATCAAGCCCTCGGGCGTCTCCCCGGCCTTCGATCTGTCACGGGTGATCAAAGAGGCACGGCTGCTGGCGCGCCTGCGCCACCGGAACGTCGTCCGGGTGTTTGGCGCGGATTCTCACGACGGGAACTTCGGTTTGTGGATGGAGCTGATTCCCGGCCGCACCCTGGAGCAACAGCTCACGATGCAAGGTCCCATGGGCGTGAGCGAAGCCATTCCCATCGGCGTCGACCTCTGCCACGCGCTCGCCGCGGTCCACAGCGCGGGCCTCATCCATCGGGACGTCAAGGCTCACAACGTGTTGCGCGAAGAAGGCGGCCGTATCGTCCTGATGGACTTCGGCACGGGCGGCGACATACAGGAACCCGAAACGGCAGACACCCTTGCGGGAACGCCGCTCTATCTGGCGCCAGAGCTGTTCCAGCACGAGAAACCCTCCGCGCAGTCAGACATCTACGGCCTCGGCGTGCTGCTTTATCACCTGGTTACGGGCGACTACCCGGTGCAGGGTAAGAGTCATGTCGATCTGGAGTCGGCGCATCGGACAGGCAAACGGCAGCCGCTGAGAGACGTGAGGCCCGATCTCTCGCCGGTCTTTATCAACGTTCTCGAGCGAGCGCTCGCACGCAATCCAGCGGAACGCTACAGGTCGGCTGGCGAATTTGGCAACGCTCTCGCGTCGGCCGCGGGCGTGACCTTCAAGCCGGATGTGCCCAAGGCATTGGACGGGTGGCGCCCGTGGAAGCGGTTAGGTGTCGCTGCCGCGGCTGTTGCCGTATTGGTCGTCGGTTTCAGCGCGTCTCAACGCTGGATGGCATCGCGACCCGAAGTCGGAGGGACACGCGAGGCCGGCGTCGATCAGCCGATTGCGCAGAGCTCGCCCGGCATCACCTCCAGCCCGACCACCGCGTCCTACGATGTCGCTGTCTCCTTCTATGCCTCGAGAAATGGATCAGACGTACGGCTCACGCAAGGCAGCCGCGTGAGACTTGGCGACGAGCTGTTCGCCGTCATCAACACCTCCCAGCCAGTGTTCGTCTACATCGTCAACCGCGATGAAGCCGGTAAGACGTTCCTGCTCTTTCCCCTCTCGGAATTTTCAGAAGGCAAGCCGATTTCTCACGCTCAGATGGTGCGATTGCCGGGCACCAAGGACGGCCAACAGCTTTTCTGGAAAGTGACGAGCGTGGGCGGGCAGGAACACTTCTTCCTGTATGTCACTCCGCAGCGGCTGGTCGAATTCGAGCAGTTGCTGGCCTCCCTGCCCCGCGCCGAGCTGGGCCGAACCGTCGACAGCCTCCCCTTGTCGACATCAGCGATCGGAGTACTGCGCGGCGTGGGCGGTCTCAGCGCCGTGAGTTCTGCAGCGCCGTCGACCGGAAACGAGCTTGCCGAGCTGCCGCTCTTGTCCGATCAGAACGAGTCGGCCGTCGGCGTCTGGGCCCGGCAAGTCAGCTTCCAGAATCCCCCGGAACAGTAAGCCGCGCCAGCGGCGTTGCGAGCCTGTTTGAATCTCGCTGTCGGAGCGTTATCTACAGCAGAGGGTAATCCACCCTCCCCCGGAGTTCTCCCGACAGGAGGCAGACAATGTTTCGACGAACTATCTCCGCCGCATGCGTTTTGACCGCCGTGGGTATCCTGGCCGCCACGCTGACGGCCACTGCGTCGCCCTTCAATCGAGCCACCTACTTTTCGTTTCGCACACCCGTTTCACTGCCCGGCACCATTCTGCCGGCCGGCGACTACGTCTTCGAGATCGCCAACCCGAACGGCGGTGCTGACGTCGTCATGGTCAGGAACAAGGTACGGTCGAAGCTGTACCTGCTGGCGCTGACGCGTTCGGTGACTCGGGAACGTTCGCACAAACTCGATCCGACGATCGTGCTTGGCGAAGCGAATCGATCGGAGCCCCGCCGCATCACCGCCTGGTATGCCGACGGAGACACGACCGGACGCGAGTTCCTGTACTGAGCATCAGTTCAAGTCGCCGCCGTTGTGCTCGCGACCGCAGACCTTGCACATCGACGGCGGCTTGCTGTTGTCCACGCGGTGCTGGATCTGGGGCACGGTCTTGAGATACGCAAACATGGCCTTCAGATCATCGTCGGTCATGCCGCGGGAATACCACCACGGCATGGTCTGCTTGAGCGGCCGTGCCTTGACCATTCCGGTGCGCATGACATCGAGGAAGAGGGCTTCGTCGTAATACGGGATCCCAGACGGCGACTGCGTGATGTTGGCGCTCGTGACGGCTCCCCACGGCCCGCGCAGAAGGTCGCCGCCAGCGAGATCGAGCTGAGTCAGGCGCTGTCCGTTTTCCATCAGCGTGTGGCAGTCGCGGCACACCGCGAGCGTCACCAGGTACTCGCCGCGCTTCTCGGGCGTGGACAGATTGGGTTCCGGCACCGGCTCCGTGATCGGCGCGGGCGCATTCTTGATCAGGTACTTCACGGGGAAGATCAACTCTGTCCTCGGAACCTGCTGTTTCACCGGCGGGATCGTTCGCAAGTACACGATGATAGACGCCAGATCCTCGTCCGACATGCGCCGGAAATTTTCGTAGGGCATCATCGGGAACAGCGCGCGACCGTCGAAGCCGATGCCCTCGCGAATGGCACGCGCCATCTGATCGTCGGTCCAGTTCCCCGCGCCCGTCTCTTTGTCGGGTGTGATGTTGGGCGCGTGCACAGTGCCCGGCAGCCCCTCGAACGGAAAGTTCGCCATCCCGGCACCGTGCATGCCCTGTGCTTCCGGCGACTCGTTTTTCGACCAGTCACGCGTACTGTGACAACCGAAACACGGCGTGACGTTCTCGGTGAGATATTTGCCGCGCTCCAGACGTTCGGGCGTCGATTCGAAACGGCGGTCGGTGAGCGCACGAGCGCTGGGGCCGAAGAACGGCTTCCACCCAATCGTCGCGGTAATGCCAATGGCCAGCAGAATCACGAGCACCACAAGAACCCATCCGACGATCTTCAATCCCTTCATCCCGCCTCCAGTATGTGCCCCCTTCCAGGGCCGGCTGATTATGTCTCAGCACAGGCCAATACGTTTGACATCATGCTATTGTTCGATCGATGCACGCGCCGTTCTGCCTGGGCGTCATCGTCATGGCGATTCTCGCGGCTGGCTGCGGGAAGGCCCGCACACCTGTCGAGGTTGTCCCGCCATCGGCCGCTTCGTCCGCCAGCGAGCGACAGCTGGACGGCTATCACGACGCCCTCGCGGCCATTCTGGATGTCCTGCAGCAACCGCTCGGATTTCCGCGCGTCGACGTCGAGCTCGTGCTCCTTCGCGATCGCCACAGCTTCGAGCAGGAGCTGTTGAACGTCGGCTATCCCCCCGAGCTGGCCCGCTCGGCTTCGGCGTTTGCCGCGATCGGCGGGGCCAGGGCCGTGCTCGTGAATGCCGGCCTCGTCGACAGATTCGATCGGACCCACCGCGTCACGCTTGTCGCCCACGAGCTCGTCCACTCGCTGGAATATCGCTTCAGCGGCGGCACACGTGGCAACTCGGAGCAGTGGTTGCGAGAGGGGTTCGCCGAATGGGTGTCTTATCGAGTCACGGCCGAGCTGGGCCTCACGTCCTTCGACGCGCAGCGCGACGAGCTCCTGAGGCCGCTGATCCGGGCGCCGTTCGGGCTCCTTCCCGCGCCGTTCGACAACCTCGTGACGTTTCCGCAGTGGGTCGATGCGCAGCGGCGATCGCAGGCGCCGCTGTACGCGCAAGCCTTCATCGCCGCGGAGCTGCTCATCGAGATGCGCGGCGTGCCTGCCGTCATCGGCTACTTCGAGCGTTTCAAGACGACCAGGGATCACCAGCGCGCCTTTACCGATGCCTTCAAGATGGAGCGCGCGGATTTCGACCGTGCGTTCGCGCGCCGCTGGCGCGAGACGATCGTGCGCTTCAGGCTGCGGCGTTAGGCTGACCGCATGCGTCGATCCTTCCGACCGGCGGCATGGCCGGCCGTCATGTCGCTGGCCATCGTCTCTGCCACGGCGCCACTTCAGGCGGAGCAGGCGAACCCGTCGGCCCTCACGTCGAATCGGCCGGGCATTGCCGAATCCGAAGCGCTGGTGGGACCGGGCACACTCCAGGTCGAAGCCGGTGTGCAGGCGTCGGAGTCTCCGCTCGGTGCCGAGGAGAAACTGGAAATCACCTGGGGCGAGCTTGCGGTGCGCGCAGGGGTGACGCCACGCGTGGAAGTGTTCGCCGGCTGGGACGGGCTTTCACTGGATCGCTTTAAGACCAATGGCGAATCTCACATCGAAGCCGGCGGCAACGACCTGCGAATCGGTGTCAAGCTGGCCTTGCTCGACGAGGATCGCCACGGCCTGACGCTTACGCTGTCTCCGGCGTGGTCGTTCCCGATGGGAGACGAACGGTTCAGCTCGGGCTCCGAGGACTGGTCGCTCCGCGTCATGTGGGCGAGGACTCTCCCACATGACTGGTCCGTGTCGGGCAACGTGCTGTTCAACCGGACGACAGACGACCTGGGCCGCTACTGGGACAACGGCGTGATGCTCGGCGTCGCGCGCGCACTGACACCTGGCTTCAGCCTATTCGGCGAGGGTGTGATGGTGCTGCTGGCCGACAAACCGGATGTGTGGACCGTGGACGCCGGCTGGGCGTGGGTGACGAGCCCCAACGTGCAGTGGGATGTGTCGGCCGGACACAGCTTCCACCATCGAGACGACCCGTGGTTCGTATCGGGCGGCCTCACGCTTCGACGCCGGCGGCGGCCCCGCGTTCGCCCACTCGCCGCTGCCGCGAGATGGTCGCGCTCAAAACTGCAGCGCTGAATAGATACGTTCAAATTGCAGGATTTTCGTCACCCATCCACGACATTGAGTGGCGCATCGATGTATACCCACGCGCAGCGTTGTACACGCGCGAGACGGCACGTCGATTGCCTATGCAAATGACCGTGACGACTCTCGTCAGCGGCCTGCCAGCCGACAGCGGATTCCTCGACCGGCAGGCCCTTCACGAATTTGCGCGCGCCCATGACGAGGCGCTGGGGACTCGCACCCCGATCGAACACCCGGGACGTGCGTGGTGGCACACGGAAGTCCCGCGCCGGGTGGCGTACCCGATCATGGGTGCGTCTGCCGCGCTCGCCGTCGCGGCCGGCCTGCTGCTGATTCGGTTGAGCCCCGCGGGTTTCAGCCTGGATGCCGTGCGCGCGGAAGTGCTTCGCGATCCCGCGACCTATCTCTACCTCGGGATCGTGGTCATGGCGCTCTTCGTCGGACTCGGCGCGGCGCTGGGCTCTCAGACCGACCGGCTGCTGACCGAGACCACGATCGATCCGCTGACGGGCCTCCACAACAGACGATCGCTGCGGCAGCGGATCGACGAAGAGCTGTCGCGCTCGGCGCGCTACGGACAGAGCTTGTCGCTGCTGCTGATCGATCTGGACAAGTTCAAGCAGGTGAACGATCGGTGGGGCCATCTTGCGGGCGACGCGTTGCTGCGTGGCACCGGCCGGGCGATCGCGCGCACGCTGCGGAAGACCGACTACGCGGTCCGTCTTGGCGGTGACGAGTTCGCGATTGTTTCTCCCAACACCAACAGCGCCGACGCCGCGTTGCTGGCCGCGCGCGTCAGATTCGCGATCGCGCAGGACGCGCGGCGTCAGAAGTACCCGGTGACCGCCTCGATCGGCATCTCCACTTACGATCCCCGCTTGTCGCGGCCAGTCGATGTGCTGGCGATGGTCGAATCGGCCGACGCGGCGCTCTACGACGCCAAGCACGCCAGAACGAAGCGCGTTGTCTAACGCAGTCTTCAGTTCTCAGTCGTCAGTCTTCAGGAGTGCAGTATGTTGCGGTGCAGCACGTAGTGTCCGGCTTTAGCCGGACTTTCGCAGTGAGTGGTTCGCCTACACGGCTGCGCCGCTTCCGGCGCGACAGCCACCAGCACGTCTTGCCGCCCAGGCGATGACCGGCGTGTGGTACCTGGTGAAGTACCGCGATCCTGACATTCGAGCGAAGCACGTCGAATAGTGGACGGCCAAGGCGTAGCATCGCGCCGATCGCGATGCCGGTTCTCATCTGTTCTCAACTCACGTCCCAATTTCTTTCAATCGGGATCAATCGTTCTCCTCCACCAATGCGCCTCAGACTCGTTTGCGAAATTCTGTGAATTTCTGCTTGCACGCTAATTCATTGCAGTTCCCTCCGGTTGCGGCCGACGTACTGACACAGAGACTTAGAGTTCTGTTTTTGATTCGATCGCATGCGAGTCCTGCTACCAATCAGCACGATTGAACTTGCCGCAGCCTCATTCTTCGTCCTGGCCGCGCCGTTCCTGGCGTTTCTGAAGCACTACCACTATCCGTTGCTGCGCGTCGAGATTCTGTTGTGCTTCGGCGCGCTGGCAGCGGTCGCGTTCACGCTTGCCATCGTGGCGCGGCGCTGGTGGCTTGTGGCGCCAGCAGTGCTCGCGCTGCTCCTTACGCTCTTCATCGACAGCCAATTCGGCGTGCTGCGCGACGGCTATCGTCTCGCTGCAGTATTTGCCCTGTTGGGCGCTGCGCTCGTTCCTGCCATCACGCACGCCACGCGGGTGCTGTCGGTCGCGGGCGCCGTCGTGTTTGTCGCGACCGTGCTGAAGCCGATTCCAGCAGAGAATCGCGGGCCGCCCGTTGCGCCAAGATCCTCTGACTCCGCAAGCGGTCCGCTGATCGTGCATATTGTGCTCGATGCCCACATTGGTCTCACGTGGCTGAAGGAGATCGGCGGCGGGCAGCTCGCCGATGACATCGAGGCGTTCTATTTCCGCTACGGGTTCCGGCTGTTTAGATCGGCCTACGCGGAGCACTTCGATACGCACCGATCGATCGGCCACGCGTTCAATCTCTCGCCTGGCCGATTCGAACCCGGTCTGTGGTCCGGGCCCGGAGTCGGATACACGTGGAGGCTGACGCGCAACGCGTACTTTGAAGAGCTTCTGAGCGACGGCTACACGATTAGGGTTCATCAATCTACGTTTCTCGATGTCTGCGGCGATCTGCCGCGCACGACCTGCCACACGTACGACCACACGGGGATCGGCGCGCTCGATTCGACGCCGCTGAGCGCAGTCGAGAAGACCGAGGCACTGCTCAGCATCTATTTCGTGCGCACACAGTTGTACCGTGAGGCATCGTTCCAATATAGGAAGGTCCGCTCCGCTCTCCTGAACGCTGGAGTCACGCTGCCGAGCTGGCAGTACCGGGCGAACACGATGGGTCCGCTCGTCGCACTGGAGGAACTGCAGCACCTCACGGGTGAGGTTGCTACCGCAAAGCGCGGCGACTTCATCATGGCGCACGTGCTCCTGCCGCACAGCCCGTACGTGTTCGACGCCGCCTGCCATGCGCTGCCCCCTTCGCAGTGGCTCACCAGGATGGCGGCGGAAGCGCCCTACGGCGCGATGAACACTCCCGAGAGTCGGACCCTGCGTTACTCGCGTTACGCCGAGCAGTTGCGCTGCGTCTACAGGCATCTCGATCGTTTGCTGGACGCCATCCCGCCAGATCTCGCAAGGGACGCCATCATCGTCGTTCAAGGCGATCACGGCGCGCGAATTACCATTTCCGACCCCGATCCGTTGCCCGCACATGAATCGACGCTGTCGAGATCGGACTTCCTGGATAGCTATGCCACACTGTTCGCCGTGCGCGCGCCGAAACTGACGCCGTCGAGCGACGATCGGCCGCTCTCCATTGCGTGTCTGATGAGGGAAATCGTCGAGGCCGGGTCCGAGGATATCTCCCGGGCCAACGCGTGTCGGTCACAGCCCGAGGTCTTCCTTTCTAACGCAGGCGGTCGGATTGAGAGTTGGACGCTTCCGTCGTTTGATTTGAAGCGCGCCGTAACGCTGACCGCGTGTCTCGACGCCCAAACGTTCAGGAAGATGGGAGAGCCTTAAGTAAGATCTGAAATTCCACTTCCTGAATCTCCTTCGGGGGGCATGGGCACACGAACCTGACGACGACGCGTTACTTGAACGTCACTGACGATGCGTTGCGCCGCGCAGTGGCGAAGCTCGAAAGTTCGGATCAGTTTGCAAAGTTTGCGAGGTAGGGAAAAAGCGAAAGTCGAAACGGAGCAAGCTCCCGCCGAAGAGAGCCTTCCAAGCGTTTCAAATTCAGTTGCTTAGTGGTGGTGCGGAAGAGGAGATTTGAACTCCTATGGTATTGCTACCGCCAGCCTCTCAAGCTGGTCGAAATTGCGTGCTGATGCGAACTCACGCGTATTCACCGGAGGGATGTTGCGCAGGAGCGTGCTGCACCGCACGCCAGCGACGACCTTATTCGCACAAATTCGCACACGCCCAACGCACTCGCTAGTTGTATGGTCGGTAGTGGCAGGCGACCTTCC